>NZ_AP021903.1:2947500-4147500 GCF_018326005.1 Pseudomonas sp. Seg1 | reverse complement strand
CCAATGGTGAAAGCGTTGCGATAAAGATCAAGAGACCGCACAAAACAAAAACGGCACCCGAAGGTGCCGTTTCCGTTTCCAGCCAGCCAAGCAATCAGCCCGCCAGACCCGCCTGCTGAACCAGTGTCAGCAATGGCTGCGGGTAAACGCCGAGGAAGAACGCAACCAGGGCGATGGCCAGCAGCATCACGCCGCCTGCCTTCTGTTCCCAGTGCAGTTGCGCATCGTGGCGGCGCAGGTTTGGTTCGATCAGGTACAGGGTGACCATCACGCGCAGGTAGTAGAAGACGCCGATGGCGCTGCCCAGTACCAGCGAACCGACCAGCCACCATTGGTGCGACTCGACACCGGTAGCGATGATGTAGAACTTGCCGATGAAGCCTGCGGTTAGCGGGATACCGGCCAGGGACAGCATCATCACGGTCAGTACGGCGGTCAGGTACGGACGGCGCCAGAACAGGCCGCGATACTCGTACAGGGCATCTGCGTCACGACCGTTGTACGGCGAGGACATCAGAGTGATCACGCCGAACGCGCCAAGGCTGGTGATCACGTAGGTGACCAGGTAGACGCCGATGGCTTCCACCGCCAGACCCTTGCTCGCCACCAGTGCGATCAGCAGGTAGCCGAAGTGCGCGATGGACGAGTAACCGAGCAGACGCTTGAGGTTGCTCTGGGTCAGGGCCAGCAGGTTACCGAACAGGATCGAGGCGATGGCGATGACAGTCAGCACGTCGCTCAGTACACCGCTGCTGGCAGCAGGGGAGATCTGGAACAGACGCACCATTACCGCAAACACGGCAACCTTCGAAGCGGTCGCGAGGAACGCGGCGACCGGCGCCGGAGCACCTTCGTAGACGTCCGGCGTCCACAGGTGGAACGGTACTAGCGACAGCTTGAACGCCAGACCGATCAGCATCATGCCCAGACCCAGTTGCGCCAGCGAGCTAGGCAGGCCAGTTGCAGCCAGTGCCTGACCGATACCGACGAAGCTCAGCGAACCCGAATCGGCGTACAGCAGCGCCATACCGAACAACAGGAACGCCGAACCGGCGGCCGACAGCACCATGTACTTGATGCCGGCTTCCAGCGAACGCTTGTTGAAGAAGGCGTAAGCCACCAGACCGTAAACCGGCACCGACAGCAGTTCCAGACCGATGAACAAACCGGCCAGGTGCTGCGCGCTGACCAGAACCAGACCACCGGCGGCGGCCATCAGGATCAGCAGGTAGAGTTCTTCACGGTTGCCCGGGTAACCCGAACCGCCATCGCCGAGGTAGGCGTGGGCGAGGGTGACGCAAGCGAGGGTGGCGACCAGGATCAGCGCCATGTACAGGCAGGCGAAGGTGTCGATCTGCAGCAATGGGGTCACGGCCAGAGGCGCGACTTTCAGGGCTGGCAGGATCGACAGCAAAGCCAGGTTCAGACCGGCGACCGAGATCAGGAAGGTCTGCGAGTGGTTGCGGCGCCAGGCGATTGCCAGCATCACCACGATAATGGTGAGGCTGGTGATCAACAGTGGCGCAAGCGCAATAAAGTGTTGAATCGTGAATTCCATAGCGCTCTTACCGGGCCGAAGCGAGTTGAGTGAAGGCGGTGCCGAGCCACTGCTGCACGCCATGCATCGTGGCGGCAGAAGTATCGAGGAACGGTTGCGGGTAAACGCCGAGGTAAATCAGCAGCACCGCAAGGCCCAGCACCATGATCAGTTCGCGACCGTCCATGCCGTGCAGGATCGAATCCGATTTGGCCGGACCGAAGTAAGCACGGTGGATCATGATCAGCGAGTAGACCGAACCGAACACCAGACCGGAGGTGGCAATCGCAGTGATCCATGGAGCGCTGGCGAAAGTACCGATCAGGATCAGGAACTCGCCGACAAAGTTACCGGTACCCGGCAAGCCCAAGGAGGCGGCTGCGAAGAACAGGCTGATTGCCGGCAGGTAAGCGATACGCGACCACAGACCGCCCATCTCACGCATGTCACGAGTGTGCAGACGCTCGTACAACTGACCGCTGAGGATAAACAGTGCCGCCGCCGACAGACCGTGCGCGAGCATCTGGATGACTGCACCTTGCAGTGCCAGTTGGCTACCGGAGTAGATGCCGATCAGTACGAAGCCCATGTGGGAAACGGACGAGAAGGCGATCAGACGCTTGATGTCGGTTTGCGCGAACGCGAGGAACGCACCGTAGAAGATCCCGATCAGACCGAGGGTCATGGCGATCGGCGCGAACTCGGCCGAGGCATTCGGGAACAGCGGCAGGGCGAAACGCAACAGACCGTAAGCCGCTGTTTTCAGCAGGATACCGGCGAGGTCGACGGAACCGGCAGTCGGCGCCTGGGCGTGAGCATCAGGCAACCACGAGTGGAACGGTACGACTGGCAGCTTGACCGCGAAGGCGATGAAGAAGCCGAGCATCAGGATGTACTCGGTGGTCATCGACATCTTGGTTTTCAACAGGTCGGCGTAGTTGAAGGTAATCACGCCAGTGTTGTTGAAGTTGACCAGCACCAGACCGAGGATCGCCACCAGCATGATCAGACCGGAAGCCTGAGTGAAGATGAAGAACTTGGTTGCTGCGTAGATCCGGGTTTTCTTGCCGTCCGAAGAACTGTGACCCCAGAGCGCGATGAGGAAGTACATCGGCACCAGCATCATTTCCCAGAAGAAGAAGAACATGAACAGGTCGAGGGCGAGGAACACGCCGACAACGCCGCCCAGGATCCACATCAGGTTCAGGTGGAAGAAGCCAACATGACGTTGAATCTCTTTCCACGAGCAGAGTACCGAGAGGATACCCAGCAGACCGGTCAGCAGGATCATCAACAGCGACAGGCCGTCGAGGGCCAGGTGCACGTTGATGCCGAAGCGCTGGATCCAGACGTGCTTGAACTCAAGCGCCCAGGTCGGATCGGCGCCAGGCGCCGGAGCAAATGAATAGTCACCGTGGGCCCACAGCCAGAGGCCGAGGGCGAGTTCCAGGGTCATGGTCAACAGCGCAATCCAGCGGGGGAGGGTAGCGCCGAAGCGCTCACCCATCCAGCACAGCAGGCCGCCGATGAAGGGGATCAGGATTAGCCAAGGCAGAATCATGACGGGCTCGTTTCCTTTCGCAAATTCGCAAGGTTCATATCAGACCGCTACCAGCACGATGGCGCCGATTACCAGCACGGCACCAGCAGCCATCGAAGCAGCGTACCAACGCAGTTGACCGGTCTCGGTGCGGCTCAGGGCAGTGTGACCACCCTTGGCCATACGCGGGATCAGACCGATGGTCTGGTCGAGCGGGTCTTTGCGCAGCATGTGGCTGATCGCAAGGTACGGCTTGACGAACAGTTTGTCGTAGATCCAGTCGAAGCCCCAGGCAGCGAACCACCAGGCCGAAAGGAAACGGCCGATGCCGCTGTTGGCGATTGCCGTCACGAAGCGACGCTTGCCAAGGAACAGCAGGGCCGCCAGCAGGATACCGGCCAGGGCGATGGCGCCCGAGGCGATTTCCAGACTGTGCTTGGCTTCGCCGCCGGCATGGCCGACGCTTTCCGGCAGAACGCCGTGCAGCGGTGGCACGATCATCGCGCCGACGAAGGTCGACAGCACGATCAGCACCGACAGTGGCAGCCAGTGAGCGATGCCGTGACCGGCGTGGGCTTCGGTCTTGGCTTCACCGTGGAACGTGATGAAGATCAGGCGGAAGGTGTACAGCGAAGTCATGAACGCGCCGACCAGACCTGCGTAGAGCAGACCGTGGTTGCCGCTGGCAAACGCTTCCCAAAGGATTTCGTCCTTGGAGTAGAAGCCTGCGGTAACCAGTGGCAGAGCGGCCAGGGCAGCACCACCGACGATGAAGCTGGCATAGGCCAGTGGCAGTTTTTTCCACAGACCGCCCATCTTGAAGATGTTCTGCTCGTGGTGGCAGGCAACGATCACCGCACCGGAAGCAAGGAACAGCAGGGCCTTGAAGAAGGCGTGGGTCATCAGGTGGAAAATCGCGCCATCCCAAGCGCCAACCCCCAACGCCAGGAACATGTAGCCGATCTGGCTCATGGTCGAGTAGGCGAGGATACGTTTGATGTCGGTTTGTACCAGTGCGGCGAAACCGGCCAGAACCAGAGTCACGCCGCCGACGATGCCGACCAGGTGCAGGATGTCCGGCGCCAGGGTGAACAGACCGTGGGTACGGGCGATCAGGTAGACACCGGCGGTCACCATGGTTGCGGCGTGGATCAGTGCCGAAACCGGGGTAGGGCCGGCCATCGCGTCCGCGAGCCAGGTTTGTAGCGGCAGTTGTGCCGATTTACCGACTGCGCCACCCAGCAGCATCAGAGTCGCCAGGGTGATCCAGAAGTCACCGACCTGGAATTTCTGTGGTGCCAGCACCAGCAGTTCCTGGATGTTCAGCGTGCCCACTTGCTGGAACAGGATGAACAGGCCGATGGCCATGAACACGTCGCCGATCCGGGTCACGATGAAGGCCTTGAGGGCGGCGTTACCGTTGTTGCGGTTGCTGTAGTAGAAACCGATCAACAGGTACGAGCACAGGCCTACGCCTTCCCAGCCGAAGTACAGGAACAACAGGTTATCGCCGAGCACCAGGAACAGCATGCTGGCGATAAACAGGTTGGTGTACGAGAAGAAGCGCGAGTAGCCCGCTTCGCCGCGCATGTACCAGGACGCGAACAGGTGGATCAGGAAACCGACGCCCACCACCACGCCGAGCATGGTGATCGACAGGCCGTCGACGTAGAGGGCGAAGTCAGGCTTGAAGCCTTCGACCGCCATCCACTGCCAGAGCACCAGGGTGTAGTGACCGCCTTCGGGTGGCGCGACGTTGAATTGCCAGATGACGTAAGCGGCGACAATCGCCGACAAGCCAATGGAACCCACGCCGATCAGCGCCGAGAGGTTTTCCGACCAGCGTCCACGGGAGAACGACAGCAGCAGGAAACCGATCAGAGGGAATACGAAAGTCAGAAAGATCAGGTTCATCCGCGCATCTCACTGGCAGCGTCGATATCGAGCGTGTGGAAGCGGCGATACAGTTGCAGCAGGATCGCCAGACCAATACTGGCCTCGGCAGCTGCAAGGCTGATCACCAGGATGAACATGATCTGTCCATCCGGCTGCGCCCAGCGGGCGCCCGCGACGATGAAGGCCAGTGCAGAGGCGTTCATCATCACTTCCAGACTCATCAACACGAACAAAATGTTGCGGCGGACCATCAGGCCGACCAGACCAAGGCAGAACAGGATGCCGGCAACGGCCAATCCATGTTCGAGAGGGATAGCAGGCATGTCTTACTCCTTCGCCTCGTTACGGCCCAAATGGAACGCCGTGACGGCTGCGGCGAGCAGCAGCATCGAGGCGAGTTCGACCACCAGCAGGTACGGGCCGAACAGGCTGATGCCCACGGCTTTCGCATCTACGGTGGTATGTCCGATGGCCTGACCGCTCTGGTGAGCGAACAGCACATACAGCAGTTCGGCCAGCAGCAGCGCGGCGAGAATCACCGGCCCTGCCCAGATGCCAGGCTTGAGCCAGCTGCGTTCTTGCTGAACCGAGGCGGGCCCCAGGTTCAGCATCATCACCACGAACACGAACAGCACCATGATGGCGCCGGCGTAGGCGATCACTTCCAGCACGCCGGCGAACGGTGCGCCGAGTGCGAAGAAGGTCATGGCCACGGCGATCAACGAGATGATCAGGTAGAGCAGGGCGTGCACAGGGTTGGTGTTGGTGACCACGCGAAGCGTGGACACAACAGCGATACCCGATGCGAAATAGAAAGCGAATTCCATCGTTCTTCCTTAAGGCAGCAAGCTCTTCACGTTGATCGGTTCGGCTTCGTTCTGCGCGGCGCCTTTCGGCTTGCCAGCGATTGCCATACCTGCAACACGATAGAAGTTGTAATCAGGGTTTTTGCCGGGGCCGGAGATCAGCAGATCTTCTTTCTCGTACACCAGGTCCTGACGTTTGAACTCGGCCATCTCGAAATCCGGAGTCAACTGGATTGCGGTGGTCGGACAGGCTTCCTCGCAGAGACCGCAGAAAATGCAGCGCGAGAAGTTGATACGGAAGAAGTCCGGGTACCAGCGACCGTCTTCGGTTTCAGCTTTCTGCAGCGAGATGCAACCCACCGGGCAGGCCACGGCGCACAGGTTGCAGGCTACGCAACGCTCTTCGCCATCGGGGTCGCGGGTCAGGACGATACGGCCACGGTAGCGTGGAGGCAGGTAGACCGCTTCTTCCGGGTATTGCAGGGTGTCGCGCTTGCGGAAGCCATGGCCGAAGACCATGACCAGGCTGCGCAACTGGGTACCAGTACCCTTAACGATGTCGCCAATATATTTGAACATGGGTCAAATCCTCACTGAACCGCAACCGCAGGTGTGTTCCACAACACAACCGCAGCGGTTATCAGCAAATTGATCAGGGTCAGTGGCAGGCAGAATTTCCAGCTGAAATCCATCACCTGGTCATAACGCGGACGCGGGATGGAAGCGCGCAGCAGGATGAACAGCATGATGAAGAACGCGGTCTTCAGTGCGAACCAGACGAAGGACAGTTGCGGCAGGATGCCGAACGGACCGTGCCAGCCACCGAAGAACAGGGTGACCAACAGCGCCGAGATCAGGATGATGCCGATGTATTCACCGACGAAGAACATGCCCCATTTCATACCGGCGTATTCAATGTGGTAACCGTCTGCCAGTTCCTGTTCCGCTTCCGGCTGGTCGAACGGGTGACGGTGAGTCACGGCGACGCCAGCGATGAAGAAGGTACAGAAGCCGAAGAACTGCGGAATGATGAACCACAGGTTCTGCGCCTGGTACTCGACGATGTCGCGCATGTTGAACGAGCCGACCTGCACCACGATGCCCATCAGGGCCAGGCCCATGAACACTTCGTAGGACACGGTCTGCGCCGAGGCACGCAAGCTGCCGAGCAGGGCGAACTTGTTGTTACTCGACCAGCCGGCGAACAGCACCGCGTAGACCGACAGACCGGCCATGGCGAAGAAGAACAGCAGGCCGATGTTCAGATCCGCCACACCCCAGGTCGGGGTGATCGGGATGATCGCAAACGCGATCAGTAGGGCGGACATGGCCACCACCGGTGCCAAAGTGAAGATCACTTTATCGGCGAACGGCGGGGTCCAGTCTTCCTTGAAGAACATCTTCAGCATGTCGGCGGCGATCTGGAACATACCAAACGGGCCAACGCGGTTCGGACCGTAACGGTCCTGCCACCAGCCCAGCAGGCGACGTTCGACAAAGCTGAGCAACGCGCCTGCGACCACAACGGCCAGCAGAATCACGATGGCTTTGATGACCGTCAGGATCACATCGATCACTTCAGGGGTGAACCAGGTCATTGCGCTGCCTCCTGCAGACCGTCGACGGATACGCCGGCGAATGCCGGTGGAATGCCGGCGATGCCCGCAGGCAATGCCACCAGACCTGCGCCCAGTTCTTCATTGATACGCAGCGGCAGACGCAGGGTCTGGCCGGCGACGTTCAGGCTCAGCAGGGCACCGTCGTTGACGCCCAGACGATCCGCTTCGGATTTGGCCAGAGCAACATACGGAGCCGGAATGCGCTCTTGCACCGGTGCGGCTTTCGACGAGTTCTCGTCGCTGCCGAACAGGTGGTAGAACGGCACGGCTTGCCAGGTGCCCGGCGCCGGGTTGAACGCACGCGGAGCGGCAGCGAACCAGTTCAGCGAATCGCCAGTGCTTTCGATCAGGCGGGTGCCCGGGTCGCCAGCGCGCAGGTGACCACCGACTTCGTCCTGGAACTTGTTCCACGCTTGTGGCGAGTTCCAGCCCGGGGACCAGGCGAATGGCACTTGCTGACGTGGCTCAGCCGAACCCGAGTAACCTTCCATGGAGAAGGCGAACGCGGTGTCTTTGTCTTGCGGGGTGCGTGGTTCGTGAACGCTGATGTCGGCGCGCATCGCGGTGCGACCGGAATAACGCAGCGGCTCACGCGCCAGTTTCAGACCCTTGATGCGGAACGCGGCGGACGGTGCAGCGTCGACGATACGCGCCAGTTGCTCGGTGCTCGAAGCCACGGCAGCGGTGACGTGGTCGAGTTGCGTCCAGTCGATCGGCTGGTTCAGCAGAGTGGCGCGCAGGGCGTGCAGCCAGCGCCAGCCTTCGTGAACAAGAATGCTTGCGTCGAGGTATTGCGGATCGAAAACCTGGAAGAAGCGCTGGGCGCGACCTTCCTGGCTGACCAGCGTACCGTCGCCTTCAGCGAAGCTTGCGGCTGGCAGAACCAGGTGCGCGCGATCGCTGGTGGCGGTCTTCTGATGGTCGGCAACGATCACTACTTTCGCAGCATTCAGTGCAGCATCGACCTTGTCTTTGGCAGTGCGGGTGTACAGATCGTTTTCCAGCACAACGATAGCGTCGGCCTTGCCGTCGATGACTGCTTGCAGCGCCGCATCAACCGATTCGCCACCGAGCATGGCCAGGCCGAGGCTGTTGGCTTCCGGCACGATCAGGCTGATCGAACCGTTCTTCTCGCGCAGCTTCAGGGCTT
This sequence comes from Pseudomonas sp. Seg1, assembly GCF_018326005.1. Lineage (NCBI taxonomy): Bacteria > Pseudomonadati > Pseudomonadota > Gammaproteobacteria > Pseudomonadales > Pseudomonadaceae > Pseudomonas > Pseudomonas sp. Seg1. The sequence continues at coordinate 4,138,952 of NZ_AP021903.1, read as the reverse complement.
TGGCGATGTTCGCAGCGGCTTCGATCAGCGCTTTGGAGCCCAGCGAAGTACCGGCGATGATCAGCGGACGTTTGGCCGCGAGCAGGGCATCAGCAATGCGCTTGGCCAGTTCCAGTGCTTCGGCGTCCAGACCTTCGACGGCCGGCGCGCTGGCATCCAGAGCGTGAGCAACGGCGAAACCGATGCGCGCCAGATCGTCGGGAGCGGCGTGTACGCATTCTTCAGCGACGTCGTCGAGCTTGGTTTCCGCCAGGCTGGCGATGAACAGCGGGTTCAGCGCGTGCTGACCGATGTTCTTCACTGCGGCGTCGAGCCAAGGCTGAACGCGCATGGCTTCAGCCATGTCTTCAGCTTTGCCTTTGACCGATTGACGCAGGGCCAGGGCCATACGGGCGGCGGTCTGGGTCAGGTCTTCACCGAGGACGAAAATGGCGTCGTGGTCTTCGATGTCGCGCATGTTCGGCACTGGCAGCGGGCTGTCTTTGAGCACTTGCAGGACCAGACGGATGCGCTCCAACTCGGAGGCTTCGATACCGGAGTAGAAGTGCTCGGCGCCGACCAGTTCGCGCAACGCGTAGTTGCTTTCGAGGCTGGCACGCGGCGAACCGATACCGACGATATTGCGACCGCGCAGCAGATCAGCGGCTTTATCCAGTGCGGCGTCGAGGCCCAGCTTGGTGCCGTCGGCCAGCAGCGGCTGACGTGGACGGTCGGTGCGGTTGACGTAGCCATAACCGAAACGGCCACGGTCGCACAGGAAGTACTGGTTCACCGAACCGTTGTAACGGTTCTCGATGCGACGCAGTTCGCCGTAACGCTCGCCCGGGGAGATGTTGCAACCGCTCGAGCAGCCATGGCAGATGCTCGGCGAGAACTGCATGTCCCACTTACGGTTGTAGCGCTCGGAGTGAGTCTTGTCGGTGAACACACCGGTCGGGCAGACCTCGGTGAGGTTGCCGGAGAACTCGCTTTCGAGGGTGCCGTCTTCAACGCGACCGAAGTACACGTTGTCGTGGGCGCCGAACACACCGAGGTCGGTGCCGCCGGCGTAATCCTTGTAGAAGCGCACGCAGCGGTAGCAAGCGATGCAGCGGTTCATTTCGTGGGAAATGAACGGGCCCAGTTGCTGGTTCTGGTGGGTGCGTTTGGTGAAGCGATAACGGCGCTCGTTGTGGCCGGTCATCACGGTCATGTCTTGCAGGTGGCAGTGACCGCCTTCTTCGCACACAGGGCAGTCGTGCGGGTGGTTGGTCATCAGCCATTCGACAACACTGGCGCGGAACGCCTTGGATTCTTCATCGTCGATGGAGATCCAGGTGTTATCGGTGGCCGGGGTCATGCAGGACATGACGATGCGACCACGGGTGTCGTTCTCGTCGGTGTACTGCTTGACCGCGCACTGGCGGCAAGCCCCGACGCTACCAAGCGCGGGGTGCCAGCAGAAATAAGGGATGTCGAGGCCCAGCGACAGACATGCCTGTAACAGGTTGTCTGCCCCGTCGACTTCGAGCGCTTTGCCGTCTACGTGGATAGTGGCCATGGTTCAAAGGTCTTCGTTGGCCCGGTGTCAGCGGGCGTGGCTAATGGAATCTTGTTATCCGTCCGAATCCAGTCAGCCCCGAAAGGCGTCATCGGACGAAAGGCGAAGGGCACGGACCCTTCGCCTTTTTAAGCGTTTACGCGCCGACTACGATCGGCCTTGCCAGAGGCGGGACGGCGCTTACAGGCGCAATACCGGCTTCGAACTCTGGACGGAAGTATTTGATGGCACTGCCCAACGGCTCCACGGCACCTGGTGCGTGAGCACAGAAGGTCTTGCCCGGGCCGAGGAAGTTGACCAGACCCAGCAGGGTCTCGATGTCGCCTGGCTGACCGCGGCCTTCTTCGATGGCCATCAAGAGCTTGACGCTCCATGGCAAACCATCACGGCACGGGGTGCAGAAGCCGCAGGACTCGCGAGCGAAGAACTGCTCCATGTTGCGCAGCAGGGAAACCATGTTGACGCTGTCATCCACAGCCATGGCCAGGCCGGTACCCATACGGGTGCCCACTTTGGCGATGCCGCCGGCGTACATTTGTGCGTCGAGGTGTTCTGGCAAGAGGAAACCGGTACCGGCGCCACCTGGCTGCCAGGCCTTGAGCTTGAAGCCGTCGCGCATGCCGCCGGCGTAGTCTTCGAACAGCTCGCGACCGGTGACGCCGAATGGCAGTTCCCACAGGCCCGGGTTTTTCACTTTGCCGGAGAAGCCCATGAGCTTGGTGCCCATGTCTTCGCTGCCTTCGCGGGCCAACGATTTGTACCAGTCAACGCCGTCGGCAATGATCGCCGGCACGTTGCACAGGGTTTCCACGTTGTTCACGCAAGTCGGCTTGCCCCACACGCCGACGGCGGCAGGGAAGGGCGGCTTGGAGCGCGGGTTGGCGCGGCGGCCTTCGAGGGAGTTGATCAGTGCGGTTTCTTCACCGCAGATGTAACGCCCGGCGCCGGTGTGGACGAACAGTTCGAAATCAAAACCGCTGCCCAGAATGTTTTTGCCCAGCAGGCCCGCTGCCTTGGCTTCTTCCACGGCACGGTTGAGGTGCTTGGCGGCGGTGGTGTATTCGCCACGCAGGAAGATGTAGCCACGGTAGGTTTTCAGTGCGCGGGCACTGATCAGCATGCCTTCGATCAGCAGATGGGGCAGTTGCTCCATCAGCATGCGGTCTTTCCAGGTGTTCGGCTCCATTTCATCCGCGTTGCACAGCAGGTAGCGGATGTTGATGGATTCGTCTTTGGGCATCAGGCCCCACTTCACCCCAGTGGGGAAGCCTGCACCACCGCGACCTTTCAAACCTGCGTCTTTCACGGTCTGGACGATGGCATCCTGATCCATGTCGGCGAAGGCTTTGCGTGCTGCGGCGTAACCGTTCTTGGCCTGGTATTCGTCGAGCCACACGGCTTCGCCGTCGTCACGCAGACGCCAGGTCAGCGGGTGAGTCTCGGCCGAACGCTGAATGCGGTTGGCAGGACCGAAAGATGTCAGGGTCATACGTAGCCCTCGAGCAGTTTGGCGACGCCAGCAGGTTGCACGTCGCCAAAGGTGTCGTCGTCGATCATCAGCGCCGGAGCCTTGTCGCAGTTGCCGAGGCAGCAGACAGGCAGCAGGGTGAAACGACCGTCGGCGGTGGTCTGACCCAGGCCGATGCCCAGATTGTTCTGGATTTCGCTGACCACCGACTCGTGGCCGCCGATGTAGCAGACCATGCTGTCGCAGACGCGAATGATGTGACGGCCAACCGGTTGACGGAAGATCTGGCTATAGAACGTCGCCACACCTTCAACGTCGCTGGCCGGGATGCCGAGGATCTCGCCGATCGCGTACAAGGCGCCATCCGGCACCCAGCCGCGTTCTTTCTGAACGATCTTCAGGGCTTCGATCGACGCCGCGCGCGGGTCTTCGTAGTGATGCAGCTCGTGCTCGATGGCCGAGCGCTCGGTTTCACTCAGGGTGAAACGGTCTGTCTGGATAAGCGTGCTGTTCATGCTTAGCGGTCCACGTCGGCCATAACGAAGTCGATACTACCCAGGTACGCAATCAAGTCCGCGACCATGCTGCCTTTGATCACCGAAGGGATCTGTTGCAGATGCGGGAAGCTCGGAGTACGGATCCGGGTACGGTAGCTCATGGTGCCGCCGTCGCTCGTCAGGTAATAACTGTTGATGCCCTTGGTCGCTTCGATCATCTGGAAGGATTCGTTGGCCGGCATGACCGGGCCCCACGAAACTTGCAGGAAGTGCGTGATCAAGGTTTCGATGTGCTGCAGCGTGCGCTCTTTCGGCGGCGGCGTGGTCAGCGGGTGATCCGCCTTGTACGGGCCTTCCGGCATGTTGCGCATGCACTGGTCGATGATCTTGATGCTCTGACGCATCTCTTCGACGCGGACCATGCAGCGGTCGTAGGCATCGCCGTTGGCGGCCAGCGGCACTTCGAACTCGAAGTTCTCGTAGCCGGAGTACGGACGCGCTTTACGCAGGTCGAAGTCGCAACCGGTCGAACGCAGGCCAGCACCGGTGACACCCCATTCCAGGGCTTCCTTGGTGTTGTACTGGGCGACGCCGATGGTACGGCCCTTGAGGATGCTGTTCTGCAGGGCAGCCTTGGTGTATTCGTCGAGGCGTTTTGGCAGCCATTCAACGAAGTCTTTCACCAGTTTGTCCCAGCCGCGCGGCAGGTCGTGGGCAACACCACCGATGCGGTACCAGGCCGGGTGCAGACGGAAACCGGTAATGGCTTCAATCACCGTGTACGCCTTCTGGCGGTCGGTGAAGGTGAAGAATACCGGGGTCATGGCGCCGACGTCCTGGATGTAGGTACCCAGGAACAGCAGGTGGCTGGTGATCCGGAAGAACTCGGCCATCATGATGCGGATGACGTCGACTTTCTCGGGCACCTTGATGCCGGCCAGCTTCTCGACCGAGAGCACGTATGGCAGGTTGTTCATCACGCCGCCGAGGTAGTCGATACGGTCGGTGTACGGAATGAAGCTGTGCCAGGACTGACGTTCGGCCATTTTCTCGGCACCACGGTGGTGGTAACCGATGTCCGGGACGCAGTCGACGATTTCTTCGCCGTCCAGTTGCAGGATGATACGGAACGCACCGTGAGCCGAAGGGTGGTTCGGGCCCAGGTTGAGGAACATGTAGTCCTCGTTGGCCCCGGAGCGCTTCATGCCCCAGTCTTCAGGACGGAAGCGCGCGGCTTCTTCCTCAAGCTGTTGCTTGGCGAGGTTGAGGCTGTACGGATCGAATTCGGTGGCGCGCGCCGGGAAGTCCTTGCGCAGCGGGTGACCTTCCCAGGTCGGCGGCATCATGATGCGCGACAGGTGCGGGTGGCCTTTGAAGTCGATGCCGAACATGTCCCAGACTTCACGCTCGTACCAGTTGGCGTTCGGCCAGATACCGGTCACGGTCGGCAAGCTCAGGTCACTCTCGGACAAGGCGACCTTGATCATCACGTCACTGTTACGCTCAAGCGACATGAGGTGATAGAACACGGTGAACTCCGCGTCCGATGGCAGCCCTTGACGCTTGGTGCGCAGACGCTCGTCCACGCCGTGCAGGTCATAGAGCATGACGTACGGCTTGGGCAGGTTGCGCAGGAAAGTCAGGACTTCAACGAGCCTGGCGCGAGCGACCCACAGTACCGGCATACCGGTGCGGGTCGACTGAGCGGTGAACGCTTCGGCGCCAAAACGGTTGTTCAATTCAACGACCACATCCTGGTCGTCTGCCTTATAAGGCGGGATGTACAGAGCGCTGCCTGTAGTCATGGTTATTTTTTCGCTTTCGGTCAACGTAAAGAATGAAGCCAGCTTCTCGTTTCTTTGTAAGAACAGATCTGGATCAGACTTCGTCAGGGCTGCGCAGGTTTGTGACTGCGATTCGCTGTTCGCGGCGCTGTTCTTTCTGCGAAGGCATGTCGGCGCGATAAACGCCTTGATCACCAACGACCCAGGACAGTGGGCGACGCTCCTGGCCAATCGATTCCTGCAACAGCATCAAGCCTTGCAGAAATGCTTCTGGACGGGGCGGGCAGCCAGGTACGTAGACGTCCACGGGCAAGAACTTGTCCACCCCTTGAACCACAGAGTAGATGTCGTACATGCCACCGGAGTTGGCACACGAACCCATGGAGATAACCCATTTCGGTTCGAGCATTTGCTCGTAGAGACGCTGAATGATCGGCGCCATCTTGATGAAGCAGGTACCGGCGATAACCATGAAGTCGGCCTGACGCGGTGATGCCCGGATAACTTCGGCGCCGAAGCGCGCGATGTCGTGGGGCGCCGTGAAGGCGGTGGTCATTTCCACGTAGCAGCACGACAAGCCGAAGTTGTACGGCCACAGGGAGTTTTTACGTCCCCAGTTGACCGCACCGTTCAGCACGTCTTCCAGCTTGCCCATGAAAATGTTTTTGTGAACTTGATCTTCTAACGGATCGGAAACGGTTTCACGTTCGCCAATCGGATACTGCTCGTTAGGAGCATCGGGGTCGATTCTGGTGAGATTGTATTGCATTGCCAAAGCCTCATTGTTTCAGCTTCGCCTGCCGCTTGCGACGAGCTTCCGGAGCCCAGTCAAGGGCGCCCACTCGGAACAGGTAGACAAGACCTGCCAACAGAATTGCTATGAAAACGAGAGCTTCGACGAATCCGGTCCAGCCGCTTTCGCGGACGGACACAGACCATGCAAAGAGAAAGAGGGCTTCGATATCGAAGATCACGAACAGCATCGCGACCAGATAGAATTTGGCTGAGAGCCGCAAGCGGGCGCCACCGGTAGGTAGCATGCCGGACTCGAACGGTTCGTTTTTGCTGCGGCCCCAGGCTTTTGACCCGAGGAGGCTGGAGACGCCGAGCATGAAGGCACACAGGCCGACTACACCCAGAAGGAAAATGGCAAAGCCCCAGTTGTGGGCCATGAGTCCTGTCGCTTCGGGCATGCTGGTAATCCTTAACAGAGAGCAAAGGTCTCTGAGCTTGATAAAGAAATAAGGCAGTGACGATATGTCGCAGCAATCAATCGCGCTGATTTTATGGCTAAACACCCGGCAAGTAAAATTCCTATAGCGAAATTATTTATTGGAATAAGGACATAGCGCACCTCCGATGCCCTGCAGCCCATGCGTTGCGGGCATTAGCCGGTTTTGCGTGAATTATGTTTTGTGGGAAATGTAACGAACATAGTTGTGGCTAAATGATAATTAATATCGTTTGAGGTGGTTTTGTAACTGTTTAGCGGTGCAGTAATCAGGAAGTTGTCTTATATGCCTGTTACTGCAAGTAGCGGTGGTCCCAGTTTTAGCTGATTTTTCTGACGTCTATAGCGCTCTGGATCAATGTTTTTTCAGAAAGGTCTGACACTGTACCTGTGGGAGCGGGCTTGCCCGCGATAGCGGTGTATCAGTTTGCTCATGTGTTGAAGCTGAGCCGCCATCGCGGGCAAGCCCGCTCCCACAGGGTTCTTCAGGTGTCTGAGAAAACGTGGGCAAAAAAAAACGCCCCGAACCAGTCGGGGCGTCAGTTTTGCGGCTCTGCGGTTAGCTTTCTATACGATCCGCAAAGGCCGTTTGCTCAGGCGAAGCAGAATCAGTGGAACTGTTCTTCTTCAGTCGAACCGGTCAGTGCGGTTACCGAGGACGAGCCACCCTGAATCACGGTGGTCATGTCGTCGAAGTAGCCGGTGCCCACTTCCTGCTGGTGAGCCACGAAGGTGTAACCCTTGGCAGCGTCAGCAAATTCCTGCTCTTGCAGCTTCACGTAGGCAGTCATGTCGTTGCGGGCGTAGTCGTGCGCCAGGTTGAACATGCTGTGCCACATGTTGTGAATGCCGGCCAGGGTGATGAACTGGTGCTTGTAGCCCATGGCGGACAGTTCGCGCTGGAACTTGGCGATGGTCGCGTCGTCCAGGTTTTTCTTCCAGTTGAAGGAAGGCGAGCAGTTGTACGACAGCAGTTGGTCCGGGTATTCCTTTTTGATCGCTTCAGCGAAGCGACGAGCCTCGTCCAGATCCGGCTTGGCGGTTTCGCACCAGATCAGGTCGGCGTACGGCGCGTAAGCCAGGCCACGAGCGATCGCTTGATCCAGACCGGCACGAACCTTGTAGAAACCTTCCTGAGTGCGCTCGCCAGTCACGAACGGCTGGTCGTACGGGTCGCAATCGGAAGTCAGCAGGTCAGCCGCGTTGGCGTCGGTGCGGGCCAGAATGATGGTCGGCGTACCGGCAACGTCTGCAGCCAAGCGAGCAGCGGTCAGTTTCTGCACGGCTTCCTGAGTAGGCACCAGTACTTTACCGCCCATGTGACCGCACTTCTTCACGGAAGCCAGTTGGTCTTCGAAGTGAACGCCGGCGGCGCCTGCTTCGATCATGCTTTTCATCAGCTCATAGGCGTTCAGAACGCCGCCGAAACCGGCTTCAGCGTCAGCCACGATTGGCGCGAAGTAGTCGATGTAGCCGTCGTCGCCAGGGTTCTTGCCGGCTTTCCACTGGATCTGGTCAGCACGACGGAACGAGTTGTTGATGCGCTTGACCACGGTTGGCACCGAGTCCACCGGGTACAGCGACTGGTCCGGGTACATCGATTCTGCGGAGTTGTTGTCCGCAGCAACCTGCCAGCCCGACAGGTAGATTGCCTGGATACCGGCCTTGACCTGTTGAACAGCCTGGCCGCCGGTCAGGGCGCCCATGCAGTTGACGAAATCTTTCTCTGGGCGGAAGGACGGCTTGGCACCCTGGGTGACCAGGTTCCACAGCTTCTCGGCGCCCATTTTCGCAAAGGTGTGCTCAGGTTGAACCGAGCCACGCAGACGGACGACGTCAGCAGCGGAATAAGTGCGAGTCACGCCTTTCCAGCGCGGGTTTTCAGCCCAGTCTTTTTCAAGGGCTGCAATTTGCTGTTCGCGTGTCAGTGCCATGGAGATAAACCTCGTCGCGTCTTTATGAAAAGTTGTTCTGCGGTGGAAAATTCCTTGCGCTCGCTGACCAGAAGCTTAGGTGGTCAGGTCGGGTTCGGCGGGGCAGGCGACGGGATGAACGATGGGCTCGAGGGGAAGTGAGCAGGTAGTGGCGAAACTGGCGGGCGCATTCGGGCATCGTGGGCCTTTATACGAACTACAGTGTGATGCCGGGTTACCTAATTACGCTTCCGTCCCTCGGGACAACTTCGTTCCAGTCGGCAACCTCGTCAAACACACCTTGTGGGCGGTACAGACACGAAACGGTTCGCGGGGGTAGGTGCGAACATCGCTTCGAAGGCCCTTGCCAGGGCCTCTGATTAGCGGGAGCGAGGCCATCATGCCTTCGCTTTTTTGCCTCGTCAAACGTTTTGTAGTGCTTTTTTTCAAGCACTACATCTTTCGTCTAATACGACTAATCAGTCAGTTTTCGGTGCTTTAGTCCAAGGCGTCGACTTTGACCTTCAGGGTCATGTCATCCCGGCCTTGAGTCGAGTAGCTGCGGGCCAGGCCCTGTTTATCAGCCTGAGTCTGGCGATTCACGCCCGCCAGCGTGATCCATTCACCCAGGCGTCCGCTGACCGTTGTGTCGGTGCTTTGCACGTTCACTACATCGGAACGTTCCTGGCTCATGCGGTCACGGTTGGTACTGATCGCCAGATGAACGATGTCGCCGGTGACGCTGGCGGTGACATAGAAACCCTGGGTGACGTTGCGATATTGGGTCTGGCTGCTGTAGTCGCCGTAGGAATTGCTCTGGCTGCTGGTGATCGGCACGCTCTGGCCAACCTGAATCAGTGCGGGCATGCCGTCGGTGGCCTGCACCTGCTGCACGCCGCCGTCGCGGCTGGCGGTGCTGCGACTGATGATGCGCGTTTGCGCGCCGTTGACTGAATAACCTTCGTCGCCACGACCATTGTTCTCGTTGGTGTCGACTGTGATCAGCAGGCGCTTCGGCGCGGTGTCGAGCTGGGTGATCAGTGCCTTGAGTTCCTGGATCTTGTCCGGCTCGGCCTTGATGATCAGTTGATTGCCATAGGCACTGACCTGGCCGTCCTTGCCGAGAAAGTCTTGCGCCATCGGCAGCATGTCGGTGCTGGTGCGGTAATTGAGTGGCACGATTTCTGTGGCTGCCATCACCGAGAAACTGCAACCAAGCAGCAGGGTGGTGAGCAGGGTGCGTAGGGACATGTCCGTTATCTCCGCTTTCGAAAGGCTTGATATTGCCAGTTTGTCGGCCCGGGGTGGGGCAAGTTGAATCGTAGACAGCAAAACGCCCCGGCATCCGAAAATGGCGGGGCGTTTTGAGAGCTGCTCTTGTGGTGATCGTTCCCACGCTCCGCGTGGGAATGCAGCCAGTGACGCTCTGCGTCACATGTCGCAAGGGACGCGGAGCGTCCCGAGAGGCATTCCCACGCAGAGCATGGGAACGATCAGCGCAGCGTTCAGGCCGAATGGCGAACCATGTCGACATGCGGAATTCCTGCTTCCAGGAACTCCTCACTGACCAGACTGAAGCCCAGGCGCTCGTAGAACGCCGTGGCCTGAACCTGCGCGCTGAGCATTTGCTCTTTCAAGCCGCGCGCTTCCGCTTCAGCAATCACCGCTTGCATCAGCGCATCGCCGACCTTCATGCCGCGCCAGTCTTTCAGCACCGAAACCCGGCCGATGTGCCCATCGGGCAACAGGCGCGCAGTGCCGATCGGAAAGTCGCCTTCAAACGCCAGAAAATGCACAGCGGTCGCGTCATCCGCGTCCCATTCCAACTCAGGTGGCACCGATTGTTCGGCGATGAACACCGTTTCACGAATGCGCCGGATCTCGGCGATGTCCTTCTGCCAGTCTGCGACACGTACGCGAATTTTATTCATCAGCGAACCCCAGGCTGCCTTGCTTGACCAGTTCGCACAGCAGGCCGCGACCGTCTTCGTCGTTCAGCCACTCGCCGAGGTTGTCGGTGTGCAGGGCGTCTGCGGCGCAGATCAGCTTCAGCAGCTCGCGCAGTTTGCCCGGCAGATAACGGCTCTGGCCGCTGGCGAACAGCAGCAGATCGTCATCGACTTCCGACCAGGCCAGGCGCGCGCTCGGGTTGCGGATTAGTATCGCGCCATCTTGCAGGGCGCTGAGGAAGTCTTCTTCTTCGACTTCTTCCGGGCCAACCACCAGTTCCGGGTAGCGCGGCTCGGTCATGTACTGGCCGAACCAGGTCAGCAGCAGGCGCTCGTCGCTCATGTGCTCGGCGAGCAGGCTCTTCAGGCGATCCAGTGCGTCATGTTGAATCTGGTGTGGATCGGCCGCTGGCTGCGCGTCGGCATCGGTGTAACGTTCTTCGTCGGTCAGGAACTGGCTGAGGAAGTCGGTGAAGTGGGTCAGTACTTCGGAGGCGCTCGGTGCGCGGAAGCCAACCGAATAGGTCATGCAGTTGTCGACCGCGACACCGCAGTGGGCCAGGCGTGGCGGCAGGTAGAGCATGTCGCCCGGTTCCAGCACCCACTCTTCGGTCTCATGGAATTCGGCGAGGATGCGCAGGTCCGCGTGTTGCAGCAGCGGGCTCTCGGAATCGCACATCTGGCCGATTTTCCAGTTGCGCTTGCCGTGACCTTGCAGCAGGAACACGTCGTAGTTGTCGAAGTGCGGACCAACGCTGCCACCCGGGGCGGCGAAGCTGATCATCACATCGTCAACGCGCCAGCTCGGCAGGAAGCGGAAGTTTTCCAGCAGCTCGCTGACTTCCGGTACGAATTGATCGACTGCCTGAACGAGCAGGGTCCACTCTTTTTCCGGCAGCTTGCTGAATTCGTCTTCAGCGAACGGGCCGCGACGCAGTTCCCATGGGCGCTCGCCGTGTTCGATCACCAGACGCGATTCGACTTCTTCTTCCAGGGCCAGGCCGGCCAGTTCGTCGGCGTCGATCGGGCTTTCGAAGTCAGGAATCGCCTGACGGATCAGCAGTGGCTTTTTCTGCCAGTAGTCGCGCAGGAATTCGCGCGCCGTGAGACCGCCCAGAAGTTGAAGAGGAATATCGGAATTCATATGTAACCTATTGAAAAAAAGCACTTTTCAGACGGGAATAAAAACGCCCGGCGCGGCCGGGCGTCTCAAACGGGTCAAGCGGTCGATCAGATGCGTTTGGCTTGCGCTACAGCGTTGCCGATGTAGTTGGCCGGGGTCAGTTGCTTGAGCTCGGCTTTCGCTTGCGCTGGCATGTCCAGGCCGTCGATGAAAGTCTGCAACGCTTCAGGGCTGATGCCCTTGCCGCGGGTCAGTTCTTTCAGCTTCTCGTACGGGTTTTCGATGTTGTAACGACGCATCACGGTCTGGATCGGCTCAGCCAAAACTTCCCAGCAAGCGTCGAGGTCAGCGGCAATCTTTTGCTCGTTGAGCTCCAGTTTGCTGATGCCTTTGAGGCTGGCTTCGTAAGCGATCACGCTGTGGGCGAAGCCGACACCGAGGTTGCGCAGGACGGTGGAGTCGGTCAGGTCGCGCTGCCAGCGGGAGATCGGCAGTTTGCTTGCCAGGTGCTGGAACAGTGCGTTGGCGATGCCCAGGTTGCCTTCGGAGTTTTCGAAGTCGATCGGGTTGACCTTGTGCGGCATGGTCGACGAACCGATTTCGCCAGCGATGGTGCGCTGCTTGAAGTAACCCAGGGAAATGTAGCCCCAGATGTCGCGGTCGAAGTCGATCAGGATGGTGTTGAAGCGCGCAATGGCGTCGAACAGCTCGGCAATGTAGTCGTGCGGTTCGATCTGCGTGGTGTACGGGTTGAAGCCCAGACCCAGCTCGTCTTCGATGAAGGCGCGGGCGTTGGCTTCCCAGTCGATCTGCGGGTAGGCCGACAGGTGCGCGTTGTAGTTGCCGACAGCACCGTTGATCTTGCCCAGCAGCGGCACGGCAGCGACTTGAGCGATCTGACGCTCGAGACGGTAAACCACGTTCGCCAGCTCTTTACCCAGAGTGGTCGGGGAGGCTGGTTGGCCGTGGGTGCGCGACAGCATCGGCACGTCGGCGAAACGGATGGCCAGTTCGCGGATGGCGTTGGCAGTCTGGCGCATCAGCGGCAGCATCACGTCGTCACGGCCTTCGCGCAGCATCAGGGCGTGGGACAGGTTGTTGATGTCTTCGCTGGTGCAGGCAAAGTGGATGAACTCGCTGACCTTGGCCAGCTCCGGCAGCTTGGCCGCCTGCTCTTTGAGCAGGTATTCGATCGCTTTGACGTCGTGGTTGGTAGTGCGCTCGATTTCTTTGACGCGCTCGGCGTGCTCCAGCGAGAAGTTTTCAGCCAGTTCATTGAGAACGGCGTTGGCCTCGGCGGAGAAGGCTGGCACTTCCGGGATACCGGCGTGGGCGGCGAGGCGCTGGAGCCAGCGCACTTCAACCAGAACGCGGGCACGGATCAGGCCGTACTCGCTGAAAATCGGGCGCAGGGCCTGGGTTTTGCCGGCGTAGCGGCCGTCAACAGGGGAAACCGCAGTGAGCGAAGAAAGCTGCATGGGGTGTTCTCGGACAGTCGGGCAACGAAATGGGGCGCGTATCATACATGAAAAAATCCGCCGGTCCGTTGCCAACTGACCGGCGTATTACGCGTTACAGGCTACAAAACTTTTATTGCGTGGCGTTTACTCGCTGCGCAGCAACGGATACAGCTCTTTGAGCAATTTGCGACGGCTGATCACCAATTGCCAGCGGTGGCCGCCGAGCTGTCGCCACAGGCGCGCTGAACGGATACCGGCGAGCAGCAGGGCGCGGATCTTCGAGGCATTGCTCGGCTGCTGCAGGTTGCGCATGTCGCCATGCACCTGAATGCGTTGGCGCAGGGTGCTCAGGGTGTCCTGATACAGCGCACCGCAAGCGGCGACGACGTTTTCGTGGGCCGGGCCGAAGTGTTCGACCTGCGACTGAATCTGCGGCAGGCGCTTGCCGATGGTGTCGAGCATGTCGTCACGCTTGGCCAGTTGACGTTCCAGACCGAGCATCGACAGGGCATAACGCAGCGGCTCGCGCTGCAAGGTGCTCGGATCGCGCTCCAATGCGCCGATCAGCGCTCGATAGCCCTCGCGCAGATTGAGGTCGTCGCCGCCGTACACGTCCAGCGTATCTTTCGGGTCGCGCACCAGCAGGCTGCCGAGCATGCAGCTCAGGCCGGCCTCGCTGGTCTGGCCGGTCTTGGCGATCCGGTCGACCAAAACAGCGGCGAGAAACACACCGCCGAGCGCCGTCAGTTGCTCCTGAGTCGGGCTCATGCCTGACCGCTCCACGGCTCGGCGACTTCGATCACGCCGCCACCGAGGCAGATTTCACCGTCATAGAAAACCACGGACTGGCCCGGCGTCACTGCGCGTTGTGGTTCGTCGAACACGGCGCGGTAGCCGCTGGCGGTTTTTTCCAGGGTGCAGGCCTGATCGCTCTGGCGATAACGCACTTTCGCGGTCAGGCGCAACGGCTGGCTCAGGTCGATCGGGTTGACCCAATAGATTTCCGAAGCGAGCAGGGCGCTGGAGAACAGCCACGGGTGGTTGTTGCCCTGGCCAACGATCAGCTCGTTGGTATCGAGATCCTTGCGCAGCACGTACCACGGCTCATCGCCGGCATCTTTCAGACCGCCGATGCCGAGGCCCTGGCGCTGACCGATGGTGTGGTACATCAAGCCGTGGTGACGGCCGATGACTTCGCCTTCGGTGGTTTTGATTTCGCCCGGTTGTGCCGGCAGATATTGCTTGAGGAAGTCGCTGAAACGACGCTCGCCGATGAAGCAGATCCCGGTGGAATCCTTCTTCTTGGCGGTCGCCAGCTCGTATTTCTCGGCAATTGCGCGCACTTGCGGCTTTTCCAGTTCGCCGACCGGGAACAGCGTCTTGGCGATCTGTTCGCCGCCGACGGCGTGCAGGAAGTAGCTCTGGTCCTTGTTCGGATCGAGGCCCTTGAGCAATTCGGTGCGGCCATCGATATCGCGACGACGCACGTAGTGGCCGGTGGCGATCAGGTCGGCGCCGAGCATCATGGCGTAGTCGAGGAACGCCTTGAACTTGATCTCGCGGTTGCACAGGATGTCCGGGTTCGGGGTACGCCCGGCCTTGTATTCGGCGAGGAAGTGCTCGAACACGTTGTCCCAGTACTCGGCGGCGAAGTTGGCGGTGTGCAGCTTGATACCGATCTTGTCGCACACAGCCTGGGCGTCCGCCAGGTCGTCCATGGCGGTGCAGTATTCCGTTCCGTCGTCTTCTTCCCAGTTCTTCATGAACAGGCCTTCCACCTCATAGCCCTGCTCGATCAGCAGGAGAGCGGAAACGGAAGAGTCCACGCCGCCGGACATGCCGACAATGACGCGCTTCTTGGATGTGTCAGAAGGGGCTGGATCACGCATAGGGATTCAATGAGTGTCTTGAAAAAGGACGCGATTCTAGCAGGCTCGCGGCCTCAAGGCTAAAGAGAAGGGCGGATCAGTTCGAGGCTGAAGTGATGACCGGCCAGATAATCGTCGATGCAACGGATGATCAGCTCGCTGCGCCAGTTGTCGCGTTGGGCGATTAATTCACTGCGGGTCAGCCACTTGGCGCCGACGATGCCGTCGTCGAGTTGATAATCCGGGTGGTGTTTGACGGCTTTGGCACTGAAGCACACGCGCTGATAAGTCACGCCGTTGCTCGGCGCGGTGTACAGGTAAATGCCGACCACGCCGGTGGGCTCGACGTCCCAGCCGGTTTCTTCGAGGGTTTCGCGGATGGCAGCCTCAATCAGGGTTTCATCCGGGTCGAGATGGCCGGCGGGCTGATTGAGCACGTTACGGCCAGCCTTGTGTTCTTCGACCATCAGGAAACGGCCGTTGTCCTCGACGATAGTGGCGACGGTGATGTGGGGGAGCCATTCCATACGGTGTCCTCGTTTTTGAATATTGGAACCCGATCCCTGTGGGAGGCTTGCCAGCGATGGCGGCCTATCATTCAGCATTGAAGGTGACTGATCCACCGCTATCGCTGGCAAGCCAGCTCCCACAGGGTTTTGTGGTGATCATAAAACCCGGAAACACAAACCCCGGCGCTGGGCCGGGGTTTGTGATGTTCCCTTTACAACCTTAAACCAGCGCAGCAATCGCCGCGTTGAAGGTTGCGCTTGGGCGCATGGCCTTGCTGATCAGCTCGGCGTCGGCGTGGTAGTAACCGCCGATGTCCACTGGCTTGCCCTGAACGGCGTTGAGCTCGGCAACGATGGTTGCTTCGTTCTCGGTCAGGGTTTTGGCCAGGCTCGCGAACTGCGCTTGCAGTGCAGCGTCTTCGGTCTGGGCAGCCAGGGCTTGAGCCCAGTACAGCGCCAGGTAGAAGTGGCTGCCGCGGTTGTCGATGTTGCCGACTTTGCGCGATGGCGACTTGTTGTTGTCGAGGAACTGGCCGGTGGCCTGATCCAGGGTCTTGGACAGAACCAGTGCTTTCGGGTTGTTGTAGTTCACACCCAAATGCTCAAGGGACGCTGCCAGTGCGAGGAACTCGCCCAGCGAATCCCAGCGCAGGAAGTTCTCTTCAACCAGTTGCTGCACGTGCTTCGGAGCCGAACCGCCGGCACCGGTTTCGAACAAGCCACCGCCGTTCATCAGCGGCACGATCGACAGCATCTTGGCGCTGGTGCCCAGTTCCATGATCGGGAACAGGTCGGTCAGGTAGTCGCGCAGTACGTTGCCGGTCACCGAGATGGTGTCCTTGCCTTCGCGGGTGCGCTGCAGGGTGTATTTCATGGCGTCGACCGGCGCCATGATCTGGATGTCCAGACCGGCAGTGTCGTGATCCTTCAGGTAAGCCTGAACTTTCTCGATCACTACGCCGTCGTGAGCGCGCATCGGGTCCAGCCAGAAAATAGCCGGGGTGCTGCTTGCGCGGGCACGGTTGACGGCCAGTTTGACCCAGTCCTGGATCGGCGCGTCTTTGGTCTGGCACATGCGGAAGATGTCGCCGGCTTCAACGGCCTGTTCCATCAGCAGGGTGCCTTTGCTGTCGGTCACGCGAACGACGCCGTCAGCCTTGATCTGGAAGGTCTTGTCGTGCGAGCCGTACTCTTCGGCTTTTTTCGCCATCAGACCAACGTTTGGCACGCTGCCCATGGTGGTCGGATCGAAAGCGCCGTTGGCTTTGCAATCTTCGATCACAGCCTGGTAGATGGTCGCGTAGCAACGATCCGGGATCACAGCCTTGGTGTCGTGCAACTGACCGTCGGTGCCCCACATCTTGCCGGAGTCACGGATCATCGCTGGCATCGAGGCGTCGACGATAACGTCGCTCGGCACGTGCAGGTTGGTGATGCCTTTGTCGGAGTTGACCATCGCCAGCGACGGACGAGCGGCGTAGACCGCGGCCATATCAGCTTCGATCTGTGCTTGCTGCTCGGCCGGCAGGGCCTTGATGCGCGCGTACAGATCGCCGATGCCGTTGTTCAGGTTGAAGCCGATCTGGGCCAGCACGTCAGCGTGCTTGGTCAGTGCGTCTTTATAGAACTCGGCAACGATCTGGCCGAACATGATCGGGTCGGAGACCTTCATCATGGTCGCTTTCAGGTGCACCGACAGCAGCACGCCTTGCGCCTTGGCGCTGTCGATTTCAGCAGCGATGAACGCGCGCAGAGCGTTTTTGCTCATCACGGCGCAGTCGAGGATCTCGCCAGCCTGAACGGTGGTTTTTTCTTTCAGGACGGTCGCGGTGCCGTCTTTGGCGATCAGCTCGATCTTCACAGCGTCAGCGGCGTCGATCAGGGCAGCTTTTTCGCTACCGTAGAAATCGCCGGTGCTCATGTGAGCGACGTGGGACTTGGAGTCTTTGGCCCAGGCGCCCATTTTGTGCGGGTGCTTGCGAGCATAGTTTTTAACCGACAGCGGAGCGCGACGGTCGGAGTTGCCTTCACGCAGAACCGGGTTCACGGCGCTGCCCTTGACCTTGTCGTAACGCGCCTTGGCGTCTTTGTCGGCGTCGCTGGTCACGGTTTCCGGGTAGTCCGGCAGGTTGTAACCCTGAGCTTGCAGCTCTTTGATCGCGGCTTGCAGCTGTGGCACCGAAGCACTGATGTTCGGCAGCTTGATGATGTTGGCTTCAGGCGTAACGGCCAGGTCGCCCAGTTCGGCGAGGTGGTCGGCTACGGCTTTGTCACCCAGTTGCTCGGGGAAGCTGGCCAGAATGCGCGCTGCAAGAGAGATATCGCGGGTTTCCACGGCGATATCGGCCGAGGCGGTGTAAGCCTCGATGATCGGCAGCAGGGAATAGGTGGCGAGGGCTGGAGCTTCGTCGGTGAAGGTATAGATGATCTTCGAGCGGGTGGGCATATTCGGATTAACTCTCTCTTCTTTGCTAAAGCGTGCGCAGAAACTCGAGGGGCGCCGGGTAAGCGCGTTCGTTCAAAGTCATCCATGAACCGAATGTCGAGATTCTTCGCGGTGATGTTGGGTGCATCAGTAGAGCGTCAAGCAGTCGGACTGCGGTAACAACCCGACCAATCAGGCGGAAAGTCTCGTGCTAGAGAGGCCAGCCGTCGTGACCCTGTGGTCAGCGGGCGGCATTATACATAGGTAGCTGGCAATCTGCCGATGGTTCATATGCAACGAATCTCGTCCATTGGTCTAAAGGTCGCAGGGCGGGGTGGGGCGTAGAGTCGTCGCGAATGCTTGAGTTTGGCGCTTTTCCCTTTGCTTTCAGGCTTGTACGAATCGAGTTGTGCGAATGCCGGGAACTGAGGGTTTGCGTGTTGATTTAACTGGGTTACGCTCGAACCAAGCCAGATGTTCAATCCAAACAATGGAGTTCAGCATGGGTTACAAGAAGATTCAGGTTCCAGCCGTCGGCGACAAAATCACCGTCAATGCAGACCATTCTCTCAATGTTCCTGATAACCCGATCATCCCCTTCATTGAAGGTGACGGCATTGGCGTCGACGTCAGCCCTGTGATGATCAAAGTGGTTGATGCTGCCGTAGAGAAAGCCTACGGAGGCAAGCGCAAGATTTCCTGGATGGAAGTCTACGCTGGCGAAAAAGCGACTCAGGTCTATGACCAGGACACCTGGCTGCCCCAGGAAACCCTGGACGCGGTCAAGGATTACGTGGTTTCCATCAAAGGCCCGCTGACCACGCCGGTTGGTGGCGGTATCCGCTCGCTGAACGTGGCCCTGCGTCAGCAACTCGATCTCTATGTATGCCTGCGCCCGGTGGTGTGGTTCGAAGGTGTGCCAAGCCCGGTGAAAAAGCCCGGCGACGTCGACATGGTGATCTTCCGCGAGAACTCCGAAGACATTTATGCCGGGATCGAATGGAAGGCCGGCTCCCCTGAAGCCATCAAGGTCATCAAGTTCCTCAAAGAAGAAATGGGCGTCACCAAGATCCGTTTCGACCAGGATTGCGGCATCGGCATCAAGCCGGTTTCCAAAGAAGGCACCAAGCGCCTGGTGCGCAAGGCTCTGCAATATGTCGTGGACAACGATCGCAAGTCGCTGACCATCGTGCACAAGGGCAACATCATGAAGTTCACCGAAGGTGCCTTCAAGGACTGGGGCTACGAGGTGGCGAAGGAAGAATTCGGTGCCGAGCTGCTCGATGGCGGCCCGTGGATGAAGTTCAAGAACCCGAAAACCGGGCGTGAAGTCATCGTCAAGGATGCCATCGCCGACGCCATGCTCCAGCAGATCCTGCTGCGCCCGGCCGAATACGATGTGATCGCCACCCTGAACCTCAACGGTGACTACCTCTCCGACGCGCTGGCGGCGGAAGTGGGCGGTATTGGTATCGCGCCGGGCGCCAACCTGTCCGACACCGTGGCCATGTTCGAGGCCACCCACGGCACTGCGCCGAAATATGCCGGCAAGGACCAGGTCAACCCGGGTTCGGTGATTCTGTCGGCCGAGATGATGCTGCGCCACCTGGGCTGGACCGAGGCGGCAGACCTGATCATCAAAGGCACCAACGGCGCGATCAAGGCCAAGACCGTGACCTACGACTTCGAACGTCTGATGGAAGGCGCCACGCTGGTGTCTTCTTCGGGCTTCGGTGAGGCGCTGATCAAACACATGTAATCATCGCAGGCATGCGAAAACCGCCCGACTCGAATGATCGAGTCGGGCGGTTTTTTTCTGGCAGGCGATAAACTGGTTTTAGCTGGTGACCGATTGCGCCAGAGCGGCGGCCGAGGCTGCATCTGTTGCGGCTGGCTCGTTTTGAATTTTTATCGCATGCAGGCCTTTCGGGCCTTGCACGATGTCGAATTTCACCTGCTGTCCCGCTTTCAGGGTTTTATACCCGTCCATCTCAATGGCGGAGTAGTGCGCAAAGAAATCGATCTCTTTGCCATCCTCATCGCGACCCTCATGGGTATCGGTGTTGATGAAACCGAACCCCTTGGCATTGTTGAACCATTTCACCTTGCCGACAGCCATGCTCAAATCCCTCTGCAACAGACTCCATCGCTGGAGTATCATCCAAGTCATCCGCAATCTAATCCGTTAAAAGGATTGACTCCGCGGATCTTTTTTACCCACTGTGGGCTCTATTGGTTGTAACACCGTTTTCCCGATAGTCAAGGTGACCGGGCAGTCGGAGTTGAAAACGTGAACAACCGCCCCCACCACTGTATTTGCACAACTGACGAACCTTTCTTTCCATGCATGCAATCAGCCAGATTCGACTAACATTCAATCAGGATCGCCCGCTTCTCCAAAAGGATCTTCCACAGGAGCACGACGACGATTCGGCAGGCGTTGCTGTTCAGGAAGCAAAGCCTGCGTTACAGGCGCCGCCGATGTACAAGGTGGTTTTGTTCAACGATGACTACACACCGATGGATTTCGTCGTCGAAGTGCTCGAGGTGTTTTTTAACCTGAATCGCGAGCTGGCGACCAAGGTCATGCTGGCCGTCCACACAGAAGGGCGGGCAGTATGTGGAGTGTTTACCCGCGACATCGCCGAGACAAAGGCCATGCAGGTCAACCAGTACGCCAGGGAAAGCCAGCATCCGCTACTCTGTGAAATCGAGAAGGACGGTTAATCGCCGACCACTTGGGTATGAGGTGAAGCTATGTTAAACCGCGAGCTCGAAGTCACCCTCAATCTAGCCTTCAAGGAGGCTCGTTCGAAACGTCATGAATTCATGACCGTCGAACACCTGCTGCTGGCCCTATTGGACAATGAGGCTGCCGCCACCGTTTTGCGTGCCTGCGGCGCAAACCTCGACAAACTCAAGCATGACCTGCAGGAGTTCATCGACTCCACCACGCCATTGATCCCCGTTCATGACGAAGATCGCGAAACCCAGCCAACCCTGGGCTTCCAGCGTGTACTGCAACGTGCTGTTTTCCACGTACAGAGCTCGGGCAAACGCGAAGTGACTGGCGCCAATGTGCTGGTTGCAATCTTCAGTGAGCAAGAGAGTCAGGCAGTGTTCCTGCTGAAACAGCAGAGCGTTGCGCGCATCGATGTCGTCAATTACATCGCACACGGCATTTCCAAAGTGCCGGGGCATGGCGATCACTCTGAAGGTGAACAAGATATGCAGGACGACGAGGGCGGTGAGTCTTCTTCCTCAGGCAATCCTCTGGATGCTTATGCCAGCAACCTCAACGAACTCGCGCGCCAGGGTCGCATCGATCCGTTGGTCGGCCGCGAATCGGAAGTCGAGCGTGTCGCGCAGATTCTTGCGCGTCGGCGCAAAAACAATCCGCTGCTGGTCGGTGAGGCAGGTGTGGGTAAAACCGCGATTGCCGAAGGTCTGGCCAAGCGCATTGTCGACAACCAGGTGCCGGATCTGCTGGCCAACAGCGTCGTTTACTCGCTCGACCTTGGTGCTTTGCTCGCGGGCACCAAGTATCGCGGTGATTTCGAGAAGCGCTTCAAGGCGCTGCTCAATGAACTGAAAAAGCGTCCGCAGGCGATCCTGTTCATCGACGAGATCCACACCATTATTGGTGCCGGCGCTGCTTCCGGTGGCGTCATGGATGCCTCGAACCTGCTCAAGCCGCTGCTGTCGTCTGGCGACATTCGTTGCATCGGTTCAACTACGTTCCAGGAATTCCGTGGCATCTTCGAGAAGGATCGTGCCTTGGCGCGGCGCTTCCAGAAAGTCGATGTCGTCGAGCCGTCGGTGGAAGACACCATCGGCATCCTGCGCGGCCTGAAAGGGCGTTTTGAAGCGCACCACAACATCGAATACAGCGATGAGTCGTTGCGCGCCGCTGCTGAACTGGCGTCGCGCTACATCAATGACCGGCATATGCCGGACAAGGCCATCGACGTGATCGACGAGGCGGGCGCCTACCAGCGTCTGCAGCCGGTCGAAAAACGTGTGAAGCGCATTGAAGTGCCACAGGTCGAAGACATCGTGGCGAAGATTGCGCGGATTCCGCCGAAGCACGTCACCAGTTCCGACAAGGAACTGCTGCGTAATCTGGAGCGTGACCTGAAGCTGACGGTGTTTGGTCAGGACGCCGCGATCGATTCGCTGTCGACTGCGATCAAGCTGTCCCGTGCCGGCCTCAAGTCGCCGGATAAGCCAGTCGGTTCGTTCCTGTTCGCAGGTCCGACCGGTGTCGGTAAAACCGAGGCCGCGCGGCAATTGGCCAAGGCCTTGGGGATCGAGCTGGTTCGCTTCGACATGTCCGAGTACATGGAACGCCACACCGTATCGCGTCTGATTGGTGCGCCTCCAGGCTATGTCGGTTTTGATCAGGGCGGTCTGTTGACCGAAGCGATTACCAAGCAACCGCATTGCGTATTGCTGCTCGATGAAATCGAGAAGGCGCATCCGGAAGTCTTCAACCTGCTGCTGCAGGTCATGGATCACGGCACGCTGACCGATAACAACGGGCGCAAGGCGGATTTCCGCAATGTGATCGTGATCATGACGACCAACGCCGGTGCCGAAACGGCGGCGCGTGCTTCGATCGGTTTCACTCATCAGGACCACTCGTCTGATGCGATGGAAGTGATCAAGAAGAGCTTCACGCCGGAGTTCCGTAACCGTCTGGACACCATTATCCAGTTTGGTCGCCTCAGTCATGAGGTCATCAAAAGTGTGGTGGACAAGTTCCTTACCGAGCTTCAGGCGCAGCTGGAAGACAAGCGTGTGTTGCTTGAGGTTACTGATGCGGCGCGCAGTTGGTTGGCGGCGGGTGGTTATGACTCGGCGATGGGTGCGCGTCCGATGGCGCGTCTGATTCAGGACAAGATCAAGCGTCCGTTGGCGGAGGAGATTCTGTTTGGCGAGCTGGCCGAGCATGGCGGTGTGGTTCACATCGACATCAAGGATGGTGAGTTGACCTTTGACTTTGAGACTACCGCTGAGATGGCCTGACGGCCTGTTGTAAGCGAAAGGCGCCTTCGGGCGCCTTTTTGTTGTCTGGAGTTTTTGGGTTTTGGGTGTATATCCGTTGCTGCGGTGATGGCTGCTTAGGGTTCCGCCCTTACGGCGGGTCACTTTTTCCAGACGCCGAAAAAGTAACCAAAAAGGCTTTACCCTGACGTACGGCCCTCGCTGTGGCTCGGGTTCCTTCGCTGCGGGATCGATCCGGGGGTCATCGCCTCCGGTTTGCTTCGCTGCACCTCCTCTCGATGTGTTTGGCTTCGCCAAACGGTCGCTGCGCTCCCACCCCGGATCAATCCCTCCACTCAGCCTTCCGACGGGCGCTTAAGATCAAGAGCGGTACTCGAGCTAACGCTCATTGTGTTGAGTGGTGGAGATCAAGAGCGGTACTTGAGCTAACGCTCATTGTGTTGATTGGTGAAGGTCAAGAGCGGTACTTGAGCTGATGCTCATTGTGTTGAGTGGTGAGAAGCGTGCGGTCGGCTTTGGTTTTGTGTTGGGTTTGCCCCTCACCCCAGCCCTCTCTCCAAGGTGAGGGAGCCGATTTGTGAATCTTTCAGAATCTGAGTTCGACTCGGTATTTCATGTCGGCGTAGCTCTCTCAAATACCTCGGTCAGTCCTCTCTCCCTCCGGGAGAGGGCTATGGTCCAAGGAGAGGAGCCGATTTGCGAGCCTTTCAGAATCTGAGTTCGACTCGGTATTTCATGTCGGCGTAGCTCTCTCAAACACCTCGGTCAGTCCCCTCTCCCTCCGGGAGTGTATGTACCGGAGACATGGTGGACACATGTTCGGAGACATGGTGGACGGTTTTAGATCTTCTTACCTGCCGTAACGATCTGCAAGTTCAAGTCGATTCGGGCAATACGATGTCTACTCCAGTAGACATCGCGGATGCCATCTTCCGTCGTTTCCCTGATAGCTACTGACCTCCCATAAAAAGCTTTTCCGACTGTGTATTCACGGTTCCGCCAGTAGATCTCGCCCTTCACCTGAACCTTCCTGACCACATCCCCATCGTCGTACTCCGGCGCCGCGGGTTGCTCCTGATATTCCCGTGGGCTGCTGCTGTAGCGAGTAGCAGGCACCTGCATGTCCAACGCTTGATGTGGACGCTTCTGGTTGTAGATATCACGCCAGATATCAAACGCCCGTTGTGCACCGTTGAGATCAATAAAATGTCGGTCTCGCAGGACTTCATTTTTCAGGCTGCGGTGGAAGCGTTCCAGCTTTCCTTGGGTTTGCGGATGATAAGGTCGAGAGTGCCCGACCTTGATGCCCTGACTCATCAGCCAGACCTCCAGCGCGGTATAAACGCCAGTCTGGTCACCCCAGGGTGAACCGTTGTCCATCGTCATGCGCAAAGGCAGACCATGACGCCGAAAGACCCTGATTAGATGCTCCTGAACGGTTTCACGTCGCTCATCGAGGCAGGCCGCGATACACAGCGAAAACCGCGAATGATCGTCCAGTATCGTCAACGGATGGCAACGTCCCTGAGCCAGGCTGATATGGCCCTTGAAGTCCATCTGCCAAAGATCGTTGGGCGCTTCATGCTCGAAGCGGATAAACGGTTTAATCTCAGCGGCCTTTGAATCAACGCGTGAATGACGCTGTAAAACCGCATGCACGGTACTGACCGAAGGCATTACTGCGCCGCTGTCTTCCAGCACACGTTTGAGCTTGCGAGCGCCCCAAGCCGCGTATTCCTCACTCACGGTCAGAATCTGCTGCTCAACCTCTTCAGCGCAGCGTTTGGGTGACGTCTTCGGTCGTCGAGACTGATCGATCAAGCCCTCTGCACCTGAAGTTTCAAACCTGTTGAGCCATTTGTAGGCAGTGCTTGGGCTGATATTGAATCGGCGGCAAAGCTGCCGGACATTGGCTCCTTCTTGCCGAGCCAAATGCACGAACTCTGAACGAAGCTGCACGGTGGACACCTCTTCCCAGGACACAGGTCATCTCCTTGGTGATGAGCAATGTGTCTATTAAAAAGTGTCCACCATGTCTCCGAACACCTGTCCACCATGTCTCCGGTACATACAGGGAGAGGGCTAGGGTGAGGGGCTCTTGATTTGGCTTTTGATCTGGCTTTTGATCCTGCTCTTGATCTTCAGGCCCATCGGCAGGCCGAGCGGAGGTGTTCATCCGGGGTAGGCGCGCAGCGCCGTTTGGCGAAGCCAAACACATCGAGAGGAGGTGCAGCGAAGCAAACCGGAGGCGATGCCCCCGGATGGACGCCGTAGCGAGGGAACACTGAGCCTAGGCGAAGTGCCGTACGTCAGGGAGCAGCCTTTTTGGTTACTTTTTCGGCGTCTGGAAAAAGTGACCCGCCGTAAGGGCGGAACCCTAATCAGCAACACCCGCAGCAACGGATATGCCCCCAAACCCCAAGACCCCAAGACCCCAACCAAATCGCAGACAAACAAAAACGCCCGGCATAAACCGGGCGTTCTGTATTGACTTGATTAACGAGCGCGGTAAGTAATGCGCCCTTTGCTCAAATCATAGGGCGTCAGCTCGACGCGCACTTTGTCACCGGTAAGAATACGAATGTAGTTCTTGCGCATCTTGCCGGAAATATGCGCGGTTACGACGTGCCCATTTTCCAACTCCACACGAAACATGGTGTTGGGCAGGGTGTCGACGACAGTGCCTTCCATTTCGAAGCTGTCTTCTTTCGACATGCAGTAAAGCCCTCGGTATCCAATGAATGGCCCGGTGCAACTGCGCCAGGCAAAAGCGGCGTGCATTGTGCCCGAAAAATGGTGTTTACGCCAAGGGGTTTACGGCTTGTGTTCAGTTCAGGATGACCCAACGCTGATTAATCAGCAGTTCGATAGGGCGATATTGGGTCTTGTAGTTCATCTTTTTGCAGTTTTTGATCCAGTAACCCAGGTACACCGCCTCAAGCCCCAGGCGCTGGCTCTCGGCGATTTGCCACAGGATGGCGAAACGGCCAAGGCTGCGGCGTTCTTCGGCCGGTTCGTAAAACGTGTACACCGCTGACAGGCCGTTAGGCAGCAAATCGGTCACCGCGACAGCCAGCAACCGTCCGTCGAGACGAAACTCGTAAAAACGCGAGAAGGGCAGATCGCGCACCAGAAAAGTCGAGAATTGATCACGGCTCGGTGGGTACATGTCGCCGTCGGCGTGACGCTGTTCGATGTAGCGCTGATACAGATCGAAGTATTCTTCACTGAACTGGGGTTTGGCCGGGCGCACCTGCAAATCGGCGTTGCGCTTGAAAATCCGTTTCTGCTGACGATTGGGGGTGAACGGCGCCACGGGAATGCGCGCAGGCACGCACGCATTGCAATTCTGGCAATGGGGGCGATACAAGTGATCGCCGCTGCGACGAAAGCCCATTTCCGACAGGTCTGCGTAGACATGCACATCCATGGGCTGACTTGGGTCGAGAAACAGGGTCGTGGCCTGCTCCTCAGGCAGATAACTGCAAGAGTGAGGCTGAGTGGCATAGAACTTCAAGCGCGCCAACTCGGTCATGATCAACCCTCGGGATAAGCTGGTGAATTAAGTGTAAGCCACGCGCGCAAAAGTCGCTCAGCAAACCCAGGTGGCGTGATTGGGTTGATCCAGATGTCGGGCCAGATAGTTGGCGAATTCGAGGCGGGGAATCGCCCGAGCGCCGAGGCTGTGCAGATGGTCGGTAGGCATCTGACAGTCGATCAGCACAAAACCCGAGTCCTTCAGATGCCGCACCAGTGTGGCAAAGCCATATTTGGAGGCATTGTCGGCGCGGCTGAACATCGACTCACCAAAAAACAGTCGCCCCATCGCCAGCCCGTACAGACCGCCGACCAATTCGCCCTGATCCCGGACTTCGACAGAATGGGCGAAGCCGCGACGATGCAGTTCAACGTAGGCGTTCTGCATGGCTTCGGTGATCCAGGTGCCGTCGGCGTAATCCCTGGGCGCGGCGCAGGCACGGATCACCGCCTCAAAGTCCTGATCGAAGGTGACTTGGTAGCGCTCCTTGCGCAGCAGTTTGCTCAGGCTGCGTGAGACGTGCAGTTCGTCGGGAAACAAAACCGTGCGGGGATCCGGCGACCACCAGAGAATCGGCTGGCCTTCGGAAAACCACGGAAAGCAGCCATGGCGATAAGCCTGAATCAGACGATCGGCGGACAGATCGCCACCTGCGGCGAGCAATCCGTTGGGGTCGCGCATGGCCTTTTCCAGTGGAGGAAAAGTCAGGGAGTTGCGTTGTAACCAAGTCAGCATGGCATCCAGGCTTGCAGAAGGGGAGGGCGGTGCGGGCTGTTTGCCCGCGATAAAGTGTGCCGTTAAATGACCGGAATGTCGTCCAGATACTTCTCGGCATCCAGCGCGGCCATGCAGCCGGCGCCGGCTGAGGTCACTGCCTGGCGATAAACATGGTCGGCGACGTCGCCGGCAGCAAACACGCCGGGGATCGCGGTGGACGTGGCGTCGCCGTCGCTGCCGCCCTTGATCAGCAGATAGCCGTCGCGCATCGGTAACTGGCCCTCGAACAGGTCGGTGTTGGGTTTGTGACCGATGGCGATGAACACGCCGGCCAGCGCCAGTTCATGGGTTTCGCCGGTGTGGCTGTCACGCAAACGCGCGCCAGTGACGCCGCTGGCATCGCCAAGCACTTCATCGAGATTCTGGTTCCAGTGCAGGCGCACATTGCCGGTGGCGGCTTTCTCGAAGAGTTTGTCCTGAAGGATTTTCTCCGAGCGTAATTTGTCGCGGCGATGGATCAGGTGGACTTCTTTGGCGATGTTGGACAAGTACAGTGCCTCCTCGACGGCAGTGTTGCCACCGCCGACCACCGCGACCACCTGATTGCGATAAAAGAAGCCGTCACAGGTCGCACAGGCGGAAACGCCTTTGCCGGCGAAGGCTTCCTCCGATGGCAGGCCCAGGTATTGCGCCGAAGCACCGGTGGCAATGATCAGGGCATCGCAGGTGTAGGTGCCGCTGTCGCCGACGAGTTCGAACGGGCGCTGTTGCAACTTGGCGGTGTGGATGTGGTCGTAAACGATCTCTGTGGCAAAGCGTTTGGCGTGTTTCTGCATGCGCTCCATCAGCACCGGGCCGGTGAGGCCTTCGACGTCGCCGGGCCAGTTGTCGACTTCGACTGTGGTGGTGAGCTGGCCGCCGGCCTGCAACCCGGTAATCACCACGGGTTTGAGGTTGGCGCGGGCGGCGTATACGGCGGCGCTGTAACCGGCCGGGCCGGAGCCGAGAATGATCAGGCGTGAATGCTTCGCTGCGTTCATCAAATACACCTCATAAGCCTTTGTCACAAAAGGTAATGCATGCTCAAATTGAACCGCAGGTCTTGTCGGCTTGGCTATGCTCAACACTGGGGTTTGAAGCATGGCATCAAGCGCACAAACCCGTACAATGCCGGGCTGTTACAGAATATTCGCCGCGCGCCGTGTTTATAAAACCCTGAGCGCAGTGTTAAAAGTAGTCTCAGTTGCACCCGTTAACTTTTTTACCTGCCTGGATTGGGCAGTTTTTTATCGTCATTCAATAGATGGACGCGCCTCGGCGCAGGAAAAGTAGCGTTTTGAAGAAATCCACCGAAGCACCAAAAACAGTCGTTCCGCTCTGGCGCCAACAGTTGCACTACCGGCTCAAGGAAGGTGCATTGATCGCCATCGGCGCTCTGTGCCTGTTCCTGATGATGGCGTTGCTGACCTACGGCAAGGACGATCCGGGCTGGAGCCATAACAGCAAGATCGACGACGTGCAGAATTTCGGCGGCCCGGCGGGCTCCTACAGCGCCGATATCCTGTTCATGGTGCTCGGCTACTTCGCCTACATTTTCCCGTTGCTGCTGGCGATCAAGGCGTATCAGATCTTCCGTCAGCGCCACGAGCCGTGGCAGTGGAGCGGCTGGCTGTTCTCCTGGCGCCTGATCGGTCTGGTGTTTCTGGTGCTCTCCGGTGCCGCGCTGGCGCACATTCATTTTCATGCCGCGACCGGTCTGCCGGCCGGTGCCGGTGGCGCACTGGGCGAAAGCCTTGGCGATCTGGCGAAGAATGCTTTGAATATTCAAGGCAGCACGCTGCTGTTCATTGCCCTGTTTCTGTTTGGCCTGACCGTGTTCACCGACCTGTCGTGGTTCAAGGTGATGGACATCACCGGCAAGATCACCCTCGACCTGTTCGAGCTGTTCCAGGGCGCGCTCAACCGCTGGTGGTCGGCGCGTACCGAACGCAAGCAACTGGTTGCGCAACTGCGTGAAGTCGATGACCGCGTGCACGATGTGGTCGCCCCGACGGTGACTGACAAGCGTGAGCAGGCCAAAGTCAAAGAACGCCTGATTGAGCGTGAGCAAGCGCTGAGCAAGCACATGTCCGACCGCGAGAAGCAGGTCCCGCCGGTCATCGCTCCGGCACCGGCCAAGGCTCCCGAGCCGAGCAAGCGCGTGCAGAAAGAGAAACAGGCACCATTGTTCGTCGACAGTGCCGTGGAAGGCACCTTGCCGCCGATCTCGATTCTTGATCCGGCAGAAAAGAAACAACTCAATTACTCCCCGGAATCCCTGGCTGCGGTCGGCCACTTGCTGGAGATCAAGCTCAAGGAGTTCGGCGTTGAGGTCACGGTGGATTCGATCCATCCCGGCCCGGTCATTACCCGTTACGAAATCCAGCCTGCGGCCGGCGTCAAGGTCAGTCGCATCGCCAACCTCGCCAAAGACCTTGCACGTTCCCTGGCCGTGACCAGCGTGCGCGTGGTTGAGGTGATCCCGGGCAAGACCACCGTCGGTATCGAGATCCCCAACGAAGACCGGCAGATCGTGCGCTTCTCCGAAGTGCTGTCGACGCCCGAGTACGACAACTTCAAATCGCCGGTCACTCTGGCGCTGGGCCACGACATCGGCGGCAAACCGGTCATCACCGACCTGGCGAAGATGCCGCACTTGCTGGTGGCCGGTACGACCGGTTCCGGTAAGTCGGTGGGTGTGAACGCGATGATCCTGTCGATCCTGTTCAAATCCGGCCCGGAAGACGCCAAGCTGATCATGATCGACCCAAAGATGTTGGAACTGTCGATCTACGAAGGCATTCCGCACTTGCTCTGCCCGGTTGTGACCGACATGAAGGACGCCGCCAACGCCCTGCGCTGGAGCGTTGCCGAGATGGAGCGCCGCTACAAACTGATGGCGAAAATGGGCGTGCGTAACCTGTCCGGCTTCAACGCCAAGGTCAAGGAAGCCCAGGACGCTGGCGAGCCGTTGAGCGATCCGCTGTACAAGCGCGAAAGCATTCACGACGAAGCACCGTTGCTGCAGAAGCTGCCGACCATCGTCGTGGTGGTCGACGAATTCGCCGACATGATGATGATCGTCGGCAAGAAGGTTGAAGAACTGATCGCCCGTATCGCCCAAAAGGCGCGTGCGGCGGGCATTCACTTGATCCTCGCGACCCAACGACCTTCGGTGGACGTGATCACCGGTCTGATCAAGGCCAACATTCCGACGCGTATGGCGTTCCAGGTGTCGAGCAAGATCGACTCGCGGACCATCATCGACCAGGGCGGCGCCGAGCAATTGCTCGGCCACGGTGACATGCTCTACATGCCACCGGGCACCAGCCTGCCGATCCGCGTTCACGGCGCCTTCGTTTCCGACGATGAAGTCCACCGTGTGGTCGAAGCGTGGAAACTGCGCGGCGCGCCGGAATACAACGATGACATCCTCAACGGTGTCGAAGAGGCGGGCAGCGGCTTTGAAGGCAGCAGCGGCGGTGGTGATGGTGATGATCCGGAAGCCGACGCACTGTATGACGAAGCCGTACAGTTCGTGCTGGAAAGCCGCCGCGCCTCGATTTCCGCCGTACAGCGCAAGCTGAAGATCGGCTACAACCGCGCCGCCCGGATGATCGAAGCCATGGAAATGGCTGGCGTCGTCACCTCGATGAACACCAACGGTTCCCGTGAAGTCCTGGCCCCGGGCCCGGTGCGCGACTGATTGCAAAAGCAAGAGGCGGGACAATGATGTCCCGCCGCTCTCCCAACGAGTATTCAAGAGGACTCCCATGCGTCTTATCCGCATGCTGCTGCCAGTACTGGCTTTGACCACACTCACGGCCCACGCCGATGACAAGGACGTGGCTCGTTTGACCCAATTGCTGGAAACATCCAAGACCCTGAGCGCGAACTTCTCGCAGCTGACCCTCGACGGCAGCGGCACTCAGTTGCAGGAAACCACCGGCGACATGACCCTGCAGCGTCCGGGCCTGTTCTACTGGCACACCAATGCGCCGGCCGAGCAGACCATGGTCTCCGATGGCAAGAAAGTTACCCTGTGGGACCCGGATCTTGAGCAAGCCACCATCAAGAAGCTCGACGAGCGCCTGACCCAGACGCCGGCACTGCTGTTGTCCGGTGATGTGTCGAAGATCAGCCAGAGCTTCGACATCAGCGCGAAAGAGGCGGGCGGTGTAATCGACTTCACCCTCAAGCCGAAAACCAAGGACACCCTGTTCGACAACCTGCGCCTGTCGTTCCGTAACGGTCTGCTCAACGACATGCAACTGATCGACAGCGTCGGCCAGCGCACCAACATCCTGTTTACCGGAGTCAAGGCCAACGAGCCGGTGCCAGCGTCGAAGTTCAAGTTCGACATCCCGAAGGGTGCGGACGTGATTCAGGAATAAACATATGATTTGTGGGGTCGAGCCTTTGTGGTGAGGGGATTTATCCCCGATTGACTGCGCAGCAGTCACCTTTTTTGGGGCCGCTTCGCAGCCCATCGGGGATGAATCCCCTCGCCACAGGGTTTTCCACAAAATTCGAAATTCGAGGTTTCAACGGTACGTGATGGATTTGTTTCGCAGTGCACCGATTGCTCAGCCACTGGCCGCGCGTTTGCGTGCGACCAATCTGGATGAGTACGTCGGTCAGGAGCACCTGCTCGCTCGCGGCAAGCCTCTGCGTGAAGCGCTGGAGCAGGGTGCCCTGCATTCGATGATCTTCTGGGGCCCGCCGGGTGTGGGCAAGACCACACTGGCGCGGTTGCTCGCGGAAGTCTCGGATGCGCACTTCGAAACGGTCTCGGCGGTGCTCGCCGGGGTCAAAGAGATCCGTCAGGCCGTTGAAATCGCCAAGCAGCAAGCCGGCCAGTACGGCAAGCGCACGATTCTGTTTGTCGATGAAGTACACCGCTTCAACAAGTCTCAGCAGGATGCGTTCCTGCCCTACGTTGAAGACGGCACGCTGATCTTCATCGGCGCCACCACCGAAAACCCTTCGTTTGAACTGAACAACGCGCTGTTGTCGCGGGCTCGCGTCTATGTGCTGAAGAGCCTCGACGAGGCGGCGCTGCGCAAACTGGTGCACCGCGCCCTCACCGAAGAGCGCGGCTTGGGCAAGCGCAACCTGACGCTCAACGATGAAGGCTTCCAGATGCTGCTGTCCGCCGCCGATGGCGATGGCCGGCGTCTGCTCAATCTGCTGGAGAACGCGTCGGACCTGGCCGAAGATAACAGCGAGATCGGCACCGAGCTGCTGCAAAGCCTGCTCGGCGACACCCGTCGGCGCTTCGACAAGGGCGGCGAAGCGTTCTACGACCAGATCTCCGCACTGCACAAGTCGGTGCGCGGCTCCAACCCCGACGGTGCGCTGTACTGGTTTGCGCGGATGATCGACGGCGGCTGCGATCCGCTTTATCTGGCCCGGCGCGTGGTGCGCATGGCCAGCGAAGACATCGGCAATGCCGATCCGCGCGCCCTCAGCCTGTGCTTGGCCGCATGGGAAGTTCAGGAACGTCTCGGCAGTCCGGAAGGCGAGTTGGCGGTGGCGCAGGCCATTACCTATCTGGCCTGCGCACCGAAAAGCAACGCGGTGTACATGGGCTTCAAAACGGCCTTGCGCGCCGCCGCTGAAAACGGCTCGCTGGAAGTGCCGTTGCACCTGCGCAACGCGCCGACCAAGCTAATGAAGCAATTGGGCTACGGCGACGAATACCGCTACGCCCACGACGAACCGGATGCGTATGCCGCCGGCGAAGATTATTTCCCGGAAGAGCTCGAGCCGATTCCGTTCTACCAACCGGTGCCCCGAGGCCTTGAGTTGAAGATCGGCGAGAAGCTCAACCACCTCGCGCAACTCGACCGTTTAAGCCCAAGACAGCGGAGAAAATAGTGCTTCCATTGATCATTGCGGTCTCCGTCGGCGGGATTGCCGGCACGTTATTGCGCTTCGCCACTGGAAATTGGGTCAACGCCAATTGGCCGCGGCACTTCTATACCGCGACGCTGGCCGTTAATATCGTGGGCTGCCTGCTGATTGGCGTGTTGTACGGCCTGTTTTTGATACGCCCGGAAGTGCCGATCGAGGTGCGTGCCGGGTTGATGGTCGGCTTCCTCGGGGGGCTGACGACTTTTTCATCCTTTTCACTGGATACGGTGCGCCTGCTGGAAAGCGGGCAAGTGTTGCTGGCCCTCGGCTATGCGGCACTCAGCGTATTCGGCGGGCTGCTCGCGACGTGGGCTGGCCTGTCCCTGACCAAACTTTGATAACGAGAAACCGACATGCTCGATTCCAAACTGTTACGTAGCAACCTTCAGGACGTAGCGGACCGCCTGGCTTCCCGTGGCTTTGCCCTGGATACCGCGCGCATCGAAGCGCTGGAAGAACAGCGCAAGACCGTCCAGACCCGCACCGAAGCACTGCAGGCTGAGCGTAATGCGCGTTCCAAATCCATCGGTCAGGCCAAGCAGCGCGGCGAAGACATCGCGCCGCTGATGGCGGACGTCGAGCGCATGGCGGGTGAGTTGAGCGCCGGTAAAGTCGAGCTGGACGCGATCCAGACCGAACTGGACTCGATCCTGTTGGGCATCCCGAACCTGCCGCACGAATCCGTTCCGGTCGGTAAAGATGAAGACGACAACGTCGAAGTGCGCCGCTGGGGCACCCCGACGACCTTCGACTTCGAAGTCAAAGATCACGTTGCACTTGGCGAGAAGTTCGGCTGGCTGGATTTTGAAACCGCCGCCAAGCTCTCCGGCGCACGTTTCGCGCTGTTGCGTGGCCCGATCGCCCGTCTGCACCGCGCTTTGGCGCAGTTCATGATCAACCTGCACGTCAACGAGCACGGCTACGAAGAGGCTTACACGCCTTATCTGGTTCAGGCCCCGGCGCTGCAAGGCACCGGTCAATTGCCGAAGTTCGAAGAAGACCTGTTCAAGATCGCCCGCGAAGGCGAAGCCGATCTGTACCTGATCCCGACTGCCGAAGTGTCGCTGACCAACATCGTTGCCGGCGAAATCGTCGACTCGAAACTGCTGCCGATCAAGTTCGTGGCGCACACGCCGTGCTTCCGTAGCGAAGCCGGTGCGTCGGGCCGTGACACGCGCGGTATGATCCGTCAGCACCAGTTCGACAAGGTTGAAATGGTCCAGATCGTTGAGCCATCGACTTCGATGGAAGCGCTGGAAGGCCTGACCGCCAACGCCGAGAAAGTCCTGCAACTGCTGGGTCTGCCTTACCGCACCCTGGCACTGTGCACCGGCGACATGGGCTTCGGCGCGGTCAAGACTTACGATCTGGAAGTGTGGATCCCGAGCCAGGACAAGTACCGCGAAATCTCGTCGTGCTCCAACTGCGGCGACTTCCAGGCCCGCCGTATGCAGGCGCGTTTCCGCAACCCGGAAACCGGCAAGCCTGAGCTGGTGCACACCTTGAACGGTTCTGGTCTGGCTGTTGGCCGTACACTGGTTGCCGTGCTGGAAAACTACCAGCAGGCCGACGGTTCGATCCGCGTGCCGGACGTGCTGAAGCCGTACATGGGTGGCCTTGAGGTCATCGGCTAAATGAAATATCTGCCGCTGTTTCACAACCTGCGCGGCAGTCGTGTGTTGGTCGTCGGTGGGGGGGAGATTGCCTTGCGCAAATCCCGCCTGCTGGCCGATGCCGGTGCGCTGCTGCGGGTGGTCGCACCTGAAATCGAAACGCAACTGCGCGACCTGGTCGCCGCCTCAGGTGGTGAATGCGTGTTGCGCGGTTACGTCGAAGCGGATCTGGACGGTTGCGGGCTGATCATTGCCGCCACCGACGATGAAACGCTGAATGCGCAAGTCTCCAGTGATGCCCATCGGCGCTGCGTGCCGGTCAACGTGGTCGACGCGCCGCAGTTGTGCAGCGTGATCTTCCCGGCGATCGTCGACCGTTCGCCGCTGATCATTGCGGTGTCCAGCGGTGGCGATGCGCCGGTGCTGGCGCGGCTGATTCGCGCCAAGATCGAAACCTGGATTCCGTCGACCTACGGTCAGTTGGCCGGGCTCGCCGCACGTTTCCGCAATCAGGTTAAAAACCTGTTTCCGGATGTGCAGCAGCGTCGCGGGTTCTGGGAAGACGTTTTTCAGGGGCCGATTGCTGACCGGCAACTGGCCGGGCAGGGCACCGAAGCCGAGCGTCTGCTGCAAGCCAAGATCGATGGCGAAGCGACAATCACCACCGGTGAGGTGTATCTGGTCGGCGCCGGCCCGGGTGATCCGGATCTACTGACTTTCCGTGCTCTGCGGCTGATGCAGCAAGCCGACGTGGTGCTGTACGACCGCTTGGTGGCGCCAGCGATTCTTGAGTTGTGCCGTCGCGATGCCGAGCGGGTTTACGTCGGCAAGCGTCGCGCCGATCACGCGGTGCCGCAGGATCAGATCAACCAGCAACTGGTCGATCTGGCCAAGGCCGGCAAGCGTGTGGTGCGGTTGAAGGGCGGTGATCCGTTCATCTTCGGCCGTGGCGGCGAAGAGATCGAGGAGCTGGCGGCGCATGGGATTCCATTCCAGGTGGTGCCGGGGATTACGGCGGCCAGTGGTTGCGCGGCGTATGCCGGGATTCCGCTGACCCATCGTGATTACGCGCAGTCCGTGCGCTTCGTTACCGGGCATTTGAAGGACGGTTCCACCGATCTGCCATGGGCCGACCTTGTCGCCCCGGCGCAGACGCTGGTGTTCTACATGGGCCTGGTGGGGTTGCCGGTGATTTGCGAGCAGTTGATCAAGCACGGTCGTGCGGCGACTACCCCGGCGGCGCTGATTCAGCAGGGCACCACGGTCAATCAGCGCGTCTTTACCGGCACGCTGGCGGATTTGCCGCGACTGGTGGCGGAGCATGAAGTGCATGCGCCAACATTGGTGATCGTTGGGGAAGTGGTGCAACTGCGCGAAAAACTGGCTTGGTTTGAAGGGGCTCAGGCGCAAGTCTGAAAACCGGGTTGAACCCAATCGCTGGCAAGCCAGCTCCCACAGGTTTTATGTTGAAGCTGCAATCATCAGCATCACGCAAATCCCTGTGGGAGCTGCGGTGCGACGATTCGACTTGCCAGCGATTGGTCCTTCAAAAACGATACAAATCTCAGCCCCGGCGCCAAACCCCTTTGCCAGCAAGCCGCGCCCGATCATGGGCCTCCGTGAAATCCTGCTCCGGCCCCTTCGGCACAATGCCCGTCGGATTGATGGTCTTGTGACTGCCGTAGTAGTGGTTCTTGATGTGCTGGAAATCCACCGTCTCGCCAATCCCCGGCATCTGATACAGCTCACGCAGCCAGTTCGACAGATTCGGATAGTCGGCAATCCGCCGCAGGTTGCACTTGAAGTGGCCGTGATACACCGCGTCAAAACGGATGATCGTGGTGAACAGGCGAATATCCGCTTCAGTCAGGTACTCACCGCTTAAATAACGGTTGGCACCAAGCACCCGCTCCAGATGATCCAGCTCGGCAAACACCCCGTCGAAGGCTTCCTCATAAGCCTGTTGCGAAGTCGCAAAGCCTGCGCGATACACGCCGTTGTTCACCGCCGGATAAATCCGCTCGTTCAACGCGTCGATCTCACCGCGCAACGGCGCCGGGTAGAAATCCAGATCGTTGCCGGTCAAGTCATCGAACGCGCTGTTGAACATGCGGATGATCTCCGCTGATTCATTGCTGACGATGCGTTTGAGCTGCTTGTCCCACAACACCGGCACCGTCACGCGACCGGTGTAATCGGCCGTGTCAGCGGTGTAGCGCTGATGCATGAAGTCAAAACCGTCGAGCTTGTCACCGGTCGAGCCGAGCGCCGTGTCGAAGGTCCAGCCGTTTTCCAGCATCAGCCAACTGACCACCGACACGTCGATCAGACTTTCCAGGCCTTTGAGTTTGCGCAGGATCAACGTGCGGTGCGCCCACGGGCAGGCGAGGGAAACATAAAGGTGATAGCGCCCGGCCTCGGCGGCAAAACCGCCTTCGCCACTCGGGCCGGGTTGGCCGTCGGCGGTCACCCAGTGGCGACGCTTCGCCTGTTCGCGCTGGAACGCGCCATCCTTGCTGCTTTCGTACCACTTGTCCTGCCAGCGGCCATCGACTAACAAACCCATGTTCAAGACTCCTGTGAACCAATAATCATTGGAGCCGAGTCTATTCCGATGAGTTCGAACAAAAAGCGCAAAGATCGGGCGCGAATGATCGGTTAAATCGATTTGTCCCGCGCGGCCCAGTATTGCTCGGCGGTTTCGAAAGCCTGTTCACGGCTTTGCCCCAGACCTCGCAGCGCCAGCGCCATGGTCGAGATCAGCGCCATTTGCGGATAGCTGTCGACCACCTCGTCGCGCCACAACGCTTTCAAATGCTCGATGTCCAGCGAGGCTGGTTTGACGTGGCGTTGTGCCGACAACTGTGGCCATTCCTCGTCCCAGCTTTCGCCGCCGCGAGTACCGTAGAGATGGCTGTCGGCATCCGGGTTGATCTCGATTTCGCCGCCATCGCCTTTCACCACTATCGCGGTATCGCCCAGCAAGCCACTGGCATCACGGTGCACGGCCTGATAGCCGGGATGGAAGATGCTTTGCAGCCCACAGCGGGCGCCCAGCGGGTTGAGAATCCGCGCCAGCGAGTGGATCGGCGAGCGCAAGCCCATGGTGTTGCGCAGGTCGATCATCTTTTGCAGCTGTGGCGCCCAGTCCATCAGCGGCATAAACGCGAGGCCACCGTTGTCCAGCGCGTCGCCGACCTGCTGCCAGGTGCGGCACAACGGGATGTTCAGCTCTCCCAGCAATTGTTCCGTGTACAGGCGCCCGGCGGTGTGCGCGCCGCCGCCGTGCATGAAAATGCGCACGCCGTTCTGTGCCAGGCATTTCGCCGCCAGCAGATACCACGGCAGATGGCGCTTTTTGCCGGCATAGGTCGGCCAGTCCAGATCGACGTTCAGTGCCGGCGCCTGCAAACGAGCGCGCAGGGCCTCGGTGAAACCGGCCATTTCCTCGGCGCTTTCTTCCTTGTGCCGCAGCAGCATCAGGAAGGCGCCGAGCTGGGTGTCCTCGACTTTGTCGTCGAGCACCATGCCCATGGCTTCGCGGGCCTCTTCTCGGGTCAGATCGCGGGCGCCGCGCTTGCCTTTGCCAAGGATTCGCACGAATTGGGCGAACGGATGTTCGGCAGGCGTTTCGAGGGTCAGCGCTGGGAAGTCGGTCATAAGCAATTCGTCGGTTTGGGCAGGCCCGCCAGTTTCGCGGCGAGTTTGGCAGGGGTGCCTTTGAACAGTCGGTTCAGGTGCAGGCTGTTGCCTTTGTCCGGGCCGAGTTTCAGCGCGGTGTACTTGATCAGCGGGCGGGTCGCCGGGGACAGCTGGAATTCGGCATAGAAGCTGCGCAGCAGTTCGAGGATTTCCCAGTGGTCGGCAGTCAGTTCGATATCTTCGGCGGCAGCGAGGGCGCTGGCGACGTCAGGCGACCAATCGCTCAGCTCAACCAGAAAGCCATCCTTGTCCAGCTCGATGGCGCGGGCGCCGACGGTCATGGAATTCATAGCCAGCTGTTGACCTTGTCGTGGTGGATCGTCAGTTCGACGAAGGCCGGGTAATCGATGGCTTCGGCCCAGTCCGGAATCGACACGGCGCGGGCCTGCACGTCTTCCTCCAGCACGAACAGTTTTATCTGGCGGCTTTGCAACGCCGCAAACGGCGCGGTATCCGGTTGCAGTGCGTAAACCGCGTCACCGCTCAGCAGCAAAGCATCAGCGCTACCGATCAAACGCAGGCAACTGGTCAGGCGATCGTCGCCGAACGGGGAATGAGACAACACATGCAAAGTCGACATCAGAGGGTGATCACCTGGTCGTAACGGTCAATAAGGGCGGTGATTTGCTCGGCGGCGAGCGGTTGTGCCTCATCCAGCGAGAGGTTTTTCAGCCCTCGGTCACTGGCGCTGTCGGCGCAGTAAAACAGCTCTTCGACACCGAACATCGGCAGTGCTTGCAGGTTGGCGCTGAGGTCTTTCTGCTGCAAGGCCTTGGCGTTCTGCCCAGCGGCCAGTTGCAGCACGCCGTCATCCAGAAACAGCAGACCGATCGGCAGATCGAAGGCGCCGCCGGCCAGCACGATGTCCAGCGCTTCGCGGGCACCGGGGCCGGACCATGGCGATTGACGGCTGATGATCAACAGGGATTTGGCCATCTCACGCACCTCCGAAACAGATCAGGCGATCGGCGTCTTGCACCGCATCATGCAACTGACCGAGGCCGGACAATTCCCACGGCGCACTGACCGACACGGCCTCACGCTGATAGCGTTTGGCTTCTTCGCCGTTGAGCACGCCTCGGCGCAGGGCCGCGGCGATGCACACCACGCCATCCAGCTTCTGCTCGCTGATGAACGTGCGCCATTGCTTGGGCAAGTCCAGTTCATCCTGCGGGGTGACCACCGCGTCGGAGGCGTTGTAGACGCCATCCTGATAGAAAAACAGCCGGACAATCTCATGCCCGCCGGCCAGCGCAGCTTGCGCAAACAGCAGGGCACGGCGCGAGGAGGGCGCATGGGCGGCGGAAAACAACGCGATGGCGAACTTCATGATGGACTCGGTCAGCAAAACTGCGGCCATGATAAAGCTTTATCGGGGTAGCGGCGAAACCCAAGTTGTGTACGCGCCCCCACAGGGAATTAATCTCGGTAACAGTCAGCGTGGCATATAGCCGAGTTGCCAGCGCCGCGGGATTTTCAGAGAGAGCAGTCCGATGATCGCCGCCAGCACACCGCTGACGAACATCGCCTTGAGCCCCAAGTGATGTTCCAGCACGGCGCCAAGAATCGCGCCGATAAACATCCCGCTCCACGGCACCAGTTGCACGCGCCAGCCACTGCGCCGCTCGCCGAGCAGCCATCGGCCCAGTCCACGGCCGAACCGTGACAATGCACCGGTGACATAGGTCAGCCCGACCGGCAGACCATTCACTTCCTCGACCGACGCATTGAGCATGCCCATGGCGATGATCGCCGCCAGCAGGGCCGGCAGTTGCGAATCAAACGGCCAGGCAGCAGCGGCGCAGAGCAGGGTGGCGATACACAGTAGAAGAGGCAGCGCCCGTCGGCCGCCGAGACGCGCGACGAGTACACCCAATGCATTACCGACAACAAAAGTAGCGACGAGGATCACCAGACGCAGGGTCAAGCCGAGGTCGCCATCACTGATCGCCACCGCCAGCCGCGTGGTGTTGCCACTCATGAACGAGACGAAATCACCGCTGGCCATAAAGCCGATGGCGTCGGTCATCCCGGCCAGTACCGACAGGCTGGCCACCAGCGTCAGACCCACGCGGCCACGCCATTTCTGCGTGTGCAGATGGCCGGGGCTGGCCCGGTGAGTCGAGGCGGAAGGCAGCATCGTCAATTGTTTCCTTGAGCGGCGGTTACGGTTCTATTCCATACAGATCGCAGTTTTCCAGCCACTCCATGCCGGCCATTTCCGCTACTTCGCGGTGTACCTCAAGACGCTGGGCCTGATATTCCTCGGGCGAATCGGCCGTCAGTTTCAAGGTCAGTTCCCAAGCAAACAACCCGAGGCTTTCTGCTTCCTCCTCAAAGGCTTCGTGCAGACGCTCTTCGCGATACTGCGCCTTGGTTTCACCCTTGGCTTGGGCCAAAAGCGGATTGAGATGATCAAGCGTTTCGCGCAATTCGGGGCGTTGATCGAGAAACAGTTTCAGAGCGTGTTCATGTCGCTGATCGGTAGGCGCCATGGGTTTTCCTTGTGAGGCTGATGACCTTAGGTTGCCGCAGCGGCCTGCGCGTGTCGCGCTATAAATGCAGTAAAGCAGAACGATTTCTGCTGCTGCGGTGATACAGTCCGCTTTTTTCTGAATGAGCGAATGCAATGCGAATTCTGATGGTGGCGCTGGCCGCGACGGTGCTGGCCGGTTGCGCGGGTTCGGTGATGGACGATGCTCGCACTAAAACTCCCTACAAAACCCTGACCTCGGACAAGCCTGAGAAAGTCGTCGCCCAGTGCGTGCAATTCGCGTGGCAGGACGAAGTGGTGTTCGGCGTGGATGCAGGGGCTTATCTGCAACCGGGCAAGAAGGGCGGTTCGACGGTGTATACGCGTTCGGCGGAGTCGTTTGTCGATGTCAGCACGCAGGCGTCGGGCACGGCGCTGAACTACTACGCGCAGAAAGATGATTTTGTGGCCAAGCGGCGGTTGGCGGCGTTGGCGACTTGCCTTTGATGATGTGTTGAGGCTGCTTCCGTCTTCGCAAGCAGGCTCGCTCCCACAGCAATGCATTTCAAGGTGGGAGCGAGCCTGCTCGCGAAGGGGCCGTCAAATTCAATCCATCAAGCGCTTCTGGAAAAAATGCCGCTTGTGCCCCGGCGGATAATCGACGATTTCACCAAACTGGCTGAA
Organism: Pseudomonas sp. Seg1; assembly: GCF_018326005.1. Taxonomy (NCBI): domain Bacteria; kingdom Pseudomonadati; phylum Pseudomonadota; class Gammaproteobacteria; order Pseudomonadales; family Pseudomonadaceae; genus Pseudomonas; species Pseudomonas sp. Seg1. The sequence goes on along the minus strand of NZ_AP021903.1, from coordinate 4,097,496 downwards.
CCCCAGCTTCTGGTAAAACCCCGGCGCCTGAAAGTCGAAGGTGTCCAGCCACATGCCCAGGCAATTCTTCTCTCTGGCCAACGCTTCGGCCATGGCCATCAGTTCCGAGCCAATGCCCCGTCCCCGGCCCTGTTCGGGCACTGACAGCAACTCAATGAACATCCACTGAAAAATCACACGGCCATACAAACCGCCAAGGATTGTGTCGTGGTCATCGCGCACCATGAGGGCGAACGGTTCGGACTTTGAGCCGCCCGTTTTGGCATCGTTATACGCAATCAGGGGCAAGAGTATGGCTTGGCGTTGTTCGTCGGTGGGGTTGTTCGACAACTCGATACGCAAGTTCATGCATGACTTCCTTGTGGTGAGAACCCGCAGCCTATCCTGTGCAGGGGATGTCTTCCAAGCCCCGCTGCAACCCGGTGGAACCGCCGCGCTCGCGCTGCGGTCTAGCTTTCTACAGCGTCATTCCAGAACGCGGTTGATGAGGACACCCCATGAACATTTTCGAAGCCCTTCGCGAAAGCCATGACCGCCAGCGCACCTACGCCAAAGCCCTGATCGAGACCAGCGGTGACAGCCCGGAACGGGTCGAGGCCTACAAGCAGCTCAAGGCTGAACTGCAAGCCCACGAAACCGCTGAAGAACGCCATTTCTATATCCCGCTGATGGAGTTCGACAACGGTGTCGATCTCAGCCGTCACGCCATTTCCGAGCACCACGAAATGGACGAGATGATGGAAGAGCTGGACGAGACCGAGATGTCCAGTCCGGCGTGGCTCGCCACGGCGAAAAAGCTTTCGGACAAGGTCCACCACCACCTCAAGGAAGAAGAGCAGAAGTTCTTCCAGATGGCCGGCAAATTGCTCAACGAAAAACAGAAAGTGCAGCTGGCCGGTCAGTACGAAAAGGAGTTTCAGGCACAACTGCCATGAGTAGCCAATGCGGGATTTCACAACTTCGACGTGTACGTCTTTGGCTATACGTCGAGTGCGAGCTGTCGCAATAAGCTGTATATCTATCCAGTATTTTCGGTGTTTTGCGAATTGTGACCGGGCAGACTGCGACAAAACCGCCGATGGACAAAAAATCCCCCTCCGTTAGCTTGAAGGCCTCTCCTCGGGAAGGAGAGTTCTTAAATCAACGGAGTGAAAAACATGAATCAGGCAAATCTGGAAACCCAACTGCGACATGGTCGCGTCACCTCTCCAGCGAGCCGTGGCTCGGTGGCCATCGATCTCGGGTTGCTGGCCGGTTGGCAGGTCAACGAAATGGAAGGCGGCAAGAACTTTCCGGCACTGGCGGCCGGGCCGTTCCCGGCGCCCTATGGCAGCGACAGTGACAGCGTCACGCCGCCCACTGACGGCTACATTCTCAGTGGCGGCAAGTCCGACGCTCGCGATTGCGTGAACTTCACCAGTGAGGAAATGAGCAAGAAGCTCAATCGTCCGTTCGCCTGGCCGTTGCTCAACGTCACCGCGGGCCAGACCCTCAAGGTCAACTGGGTGTACACCGCGGCGCATACCACCCGTGGCTACCGCTGGCTGATCACCAAGGATGGCTGGGATCCGCAGCAGCGCATCACCCGTGCGCAACTGGAGGCGCAACCGTTTTTCGAAGACTTCTACACTCAGGTTCCGTACTACAGCCACGCGGGTGAGATGAAGGCCAAGGTCGATCACGAAGTGAAACTACCGGCCAACAAGAAGGGGCATCACGTCATCGTACTGATGTGGATCGTTGCCAACACCGGTAACGCCTTCTATCAGGCCTTCGACGTCGACTTCAAATAACGGCGCAGCGTCGCCCAATCCACACGTTCTGAAGGATTAGAACATGTCAAAAATCGACTTCACTTTATTGCAGAATGCGGCGACCGATGCGGCTTCGCTGATGCCGAGCATCGCCGGCAAAAAGATCCTCATGGGCTTCTGGCACAACTGGCCGGCGGGACCCAGCGACGGCTATCGGCAGGGCCGGTTTGCCAGCATCGCGCTGGAGGATGTACCCAAGGAATACAACGTCGTCGCCGTGGCCTTCATGAAAGGCAGCGGGATTCCGACCTTCAAGCCGTTCAACGTTTCCGATGCCGAGTTTCGCCGCCAGGTCGGCGTGCTCAACAGTCAGGGGCGGGCGGTGCTGATCTCCCTTGGCGGAGCCGATGCGCACATCGAACTGCGCAGCGGTCAGGAGCAACCACTGGCCAATGAAATCATCCGCCTGGTGGAAACCTACGGCTTCGATGGTCTGGACATCGATCTTGAACAGAGCGCGATTGATTTCGCCGCCAACAAGACCGTGCTCCCGGCTGCGCTGAAACTGGTCAAGGATCACTACGCCGGCCAGGGCAAGCACTTCATCATCAGCATGGCCCCGGAGTTTCCGTACCTCACCAGCAACGGCAAGTACGTCGGTTACCTGCAAGCGCTGGAAGGCTACTACGATTTCATCGCACCGCAGTTCTACAATCAGGGTGGCGACGGGGTCTGGGTGCCGGAGGCCAACAACGGCGCCGGCGCGTGGATCGCGCAGAACAACGATGCGCTGAAAGAGGATTTCCTCTATTACCTGACCGAAAGTCTGGTGACCGGCACTCGAGGGTTCACGAAGATCGCGGCGGACAAGTTCGTCATCGGCCTGCCCGCCAACGTCGACGCTGCCGCCACCGGTTATGTGATCGACAAGACCGTCGTCGGCAATGTGCTCAAACGGCTGGCGATCAAAGGGCACCTGATCAAAGGCCTGATGACCTGGTCGGTGAACTGGGACAACGGCGTCAGCAAGGATCGTGTGCCGTACAACTGGGAGTTCAGTCGGCGCTACGGCCCGCTGATCACGGGCGTGCAGGCAAGCACGCCAGTAGTGGATGAAACGCTGTCGCACATGGCCCGTTAATCGCCAATAAAAAGCCCGGTAGCGCTGCCGGGCTTTTTTTGTGGGTTCGATTGATCGACTATGGACGCTTTCTGATGACAAAAGGATCAGGCGTCATGTCCAACACAGCCGAGCGGGTCAACATTATCGATACCGAGGTGTTGTCCCACGACTGGTATCTGTTGAAGAAAGTCACCTTTGACTATCACCGCAATAACGGCGAGTGGCAGCGTCAGACCCGCGAGGTGTATGACCGAGGCAATGGCGCGGCGATTCTGCTGTTCAATCGCGAAAAGCGCTCAGTGGTGCTGACCCGACAGTTCCGCCTGCCGGTGTTCGTCAATGGCCATGACGGCCTGTTGATCGAAGTGGCGGCGGGGTTGCTGGAAGGTGCTGCGCCGGAGCAGCGTATTCGCGATGAAGCCGAAGAGGAAACCGGTTATCGCGTGCACGACGTCAAGAAGGTGTTCGAGGCTTACATGAGCCCCGGTTCGGTCACCGAGAAACTGCACTTCTTCATCGCCGAGTACGACTCGGCGTCGAAGGTCGGCAACGGTGGCGGTCTGGAAGAAGAGACCGAAGAGCTGGAAGTGCTGGAGTGGGGTTTCGACGAGGCATTGGCGGCGTTCCAGCGCGGTGAGATCTGCGATGCCAAGACCATCATGCTGCTGCAATTCGCGGCGATGAATAATCTGTTTACCGACTGAATACCATTGTGCCGAGGGAGCTTGCTCCCGCTGGGCTGCGCAGCGGCCCCAATATTTTGCCAGTGCTGCGCACTGGAGCGGGAGCAAGCTCCCTCGCCACAAACGCGGAGGCTAAAACAGTTCCCCCGTTCGACCTACCTCCGACCACTGGCTACCCTCCAGCCTCAACAACCGCTCCTTTGCCTCAAGCCCGCCAGCAAACCCGGTCAATTTCCCCGACGCCCCGATGACCCGATGGCACGGCGCGACTATCGAAATCGGATTCCGTCCGTTCGCCGCTCCCACTGCGCGCACCGCACTCGGATTGCCGATCTGCTCGGCAATCTGGCTGTACGTGCGAGTTTCCCCAAAAGGAATGGTCAGCAACGCCGCCCACACCTTTTTCTGAAAATCGGTGCCGGCAAAATCCAGTTCCAGATCGAAGCAATTGCGTGTCCCGGCAAAATATTCTTCCAGCTGTCGTGCTGTGTTGATCAGGACCGGATTATCCGGTGCCTCACTCATCGGCCCCAGACGCACGCGGTTCGGTTTGTCGTTTTCCCAGAGGATGGCCGCCAGTCGTGAACCGTTCGCGACCAGCTTCAGCTCGCCGACCGGCGAGGGCAGGGTGATGAACGTGTAGGGCATCGGGAAGAACTCCGGATCGGCACGGTAACGACGCCCAGCATACTGGCTGATCGGGGAGGCGCAAACCGTAAAGCCGACCATACTGCTTGTTGCTCTTGAAGCGTTCCCCTCTGTTTTGCACAGACCCTAAAAACAAAAAAAGAGATCGACTCATGAAGTACGAACCTTTGGCCAGATCGCTGATAGCGACCTCACTGGCACTCAGCTGTCTCATGGCTCACGCTGCCTCGGTGGCACCGGTTGCGGCGGAAAACGGCATGGTGGTCACCGCGCAACATCTGGCCACGCATGTGGGCGTCGATGTGTTGAAAAACGGCGGTAACGCCGTCGATGCGGCGGTCGCGGTGGGTTATGCGCTGGCGGTGGTTTATCCCGCAGCGGGCAACCTGGGTGGCGGCGGATTCATGACCATTCAACTGGCAGACGGGCGCAAGACCTTCCTCGACTTCCGTGAAAAAGCCCCGCTGGCCGCGACGGCCAACATGTACCTCGACAAGGACGGCAACGTCATCCCGGACCTCAGCACCCGGGGCCATCTGGCGGTTGGCGTGCCGGGCACCGTGTCCGGCATGGAGCTGGCGCTGAGCAAGTACGGCACCAAACAGCGCAAGGAGATGATCGCCCCGGCGATCAAATTGGCTGAAGACGGTTTCGAGTTGCAGCAGGGTGATGTCGAACTGCTCGAATACGCTACGGATGTGTTCAAAAAGGACATCCGCGATTCCGGCTCGATCTTCCTGAGTAATGGCGAGCCGATGCAGGTCGGGCAGAAACTGATGCAGAAAGACCTGGCAAAAACCCTGCGCACCATCTCTGAAAAAGGTGCCGACGGTTTCTACAAAGGCTGGGTCGCCGACGCCATCGTCACCTCCAGTCAGGCCAACAAAGGCATCATCACCCAGGCCGACCTCGACAAATACAAAACCCGTGAACTGGCTCCGGTGGAATGCGATTACCGTGGCTACCACGTAGTTTCCGCACCACCGCCAAGCTCCGGCGGGGTGGTGATCTGTCAGATCATGAACATCCTTGAAGGCTATCCGATGAAGGATCTGGGCTTCCATTCGGCCCAGGGCATGCACTATCAGATCGAAGCGATGCGTCACGCTTATGTCGATCGCAACAGCTACCTCGGCGATCCGGATTTTGTGAAAAACCCGATCGAGCACCTGCTCGACAAGAACTACGCGACCAAGCTGCGTGATGCGATCCAGCCACAAAAGGCTGGCGTCTCGGCCGAGCTGAAACCCGGCGTCGCGCCCCACGAAGGCAGCAACACCACGCACTATTCGATCGTCGACAAGTGGGGCAATGCGGTCTCGGTCACCTACACCCTCAACGATTGGTTCGGCGCAGGCGTGATGGCGAGCAAGACCGGGGTGATCCTCAATGACGAAATGGACGACTTCACCTCCAAGGTCGGCGTGCCGAACATGTACGGGCTGGTGCAAGGCGAAGCCAATGCCATTGCTCCGGGCAAGGCGCCGCTGTCGTCGATGAGCCCGACCATCGTCACCAAGGACGGCAAAGTGGTCATGGTAGTCGGCACCCCGGGCGGTAGCCGCATCATCACCGCCACCTTGCTGACCATGCTCAATGTCATCGACTACGGCATGGGCTTGCAGGAAGCGGTCGATGCGCCACGCTTCCACCAACAGTGGATGCCGGAAGAAACCAACCTAGAAGACTTCGCCGCCAGCCCGGATACCCGGAAGATCCTCGAAAGCTGGGGCCACAAGTTCGCCGGTCCGCAGGACGCCAACCACATTGCCGCGATCCTGGTGGGCGCGCCGTCGCTGGGGGGTAAACCGGTCGGCAAAAACCGTTTCTACGGCGCCAACGATCCACGGCGCAATACCGGGTTGTCACTGGGTTACTGAGAGGCGTAAAAAAGGGGGCGGACGCCAGTCCGTCCCTGTCTCAAGGAATGATCAAGGAAGGCTCATCATGACCACCGCATTACTGATCATCGACGTCCAGCGCGCCCTGTGCTCGGGCGAATACCAGTGTCACGACATCCACCGTGTGATCGACACCATCAACGACCTCAGCACCCGAGCACGCAAGGCCGGGGTTCCGGTGGTGCTGATTCAGCATGAGGAAAAAGACAGCCCGCTGGCTCATGGTGCCGATGGCTGGCAACTGGCCGTAGGTTTGGAGACATCCCCGCAAGATCTGCGCGTAAGCAAAACCACCCCGGATTCGTTCTACCAGACCGACCTGCGCAAATTGCTGCCGACCGAAGATTTCGAGCGATTGGTGATCTGCGGTCTGCAAACCGATTATTGCGTCAACGCCACCGTGCGTCAGGCCCATCAGTTGGGGTACGACGTGGTGCTCGTCGCGGATGCGCATTCCACCCTCGACAACGGCAACATGAGTGCCGAAGACATCATCGCCGAACACAACAAGGATCTGGCACACCTCACCGGTTCCGTGGCGCGGATCGATGTCAAACCGGGCGCAGACATTGCGTTCTAAGCCCGATTGCCTGTGGGAGTGGGCTTGCTCACGGAGGCGGAGTGCCAGTTACCGAGGATTTGCCTGACCGGACGTCTTCGCGGGCAAGCCCGCTCCCACAGGGATCTGCGGCGGCTGAAACCTTTGTGTCCAGCGAGGATTTTCGTCAGCAGCACTGGCATACTGCCCGCCGTTTGAAGAATGGATTCTGTCGATGCTCGTTTTCACCCTCCGTCATGCCTTGGCGCTGACCACCCTCGCGTTTGCCTGCGCCACCCACGCCAGCAGTTTCGATTGCGCCAGTGCTTCGAGTAAAACCGAAAAAGCCATTTGCGCCGATCCATATCTGTCGCAACTGGATGAGCAACTCGCCGAACGCTGGGGTTCTACTCTGGCCAAGGTTCCCGATGCCAAGGCGCTCAAGACTGATCAACGGCAGTGGCTGAAGAGCCGCAACGCCTGTGGCGCGCTGACTGCCTGTTTGCGCCGTCAGTATGTGATGCGTCTGGCCGAACTGGAGCATGCTGTTCAGCCGTTCAGTTGGGATGCGACCTGGCAACTCATTCCTTCTCGAACATCAACGGCAGCCACGCTGACCACGCATCGCCGCGATGCTGCGCACATTACGTTTGATATCGCGGCGGGAGAGGGGGCCAACTCCGGCGACCTCGACGGCACCGCTGAACTCAAGGACGGCGAAGCACATTACGTAGAAGGCGAGTGCGCGTTGAGCTTCACCCCCCTGAACGGCGTACTGAACATCTCGCAAGCCGGCTCCGATGCCGACTGCGGCGCCGGAATGGGCGTGTTTTACGCCGGCACTTACGTCGCCTCGGAGCAACCACTGACGCTCGATTACGACATGCTCAGCCTTGGTCTGGCGCGCAACCCTGAAGAAAATCAGATCCTGCACGCTTTGCTCAAGGATGATTATCAAAAGCTGGTGGAGTTCTCCGGCAACTTGCATATCGGTGATCCCTCAACCGATATACCGGGCAGTCAGGTCGTGGAAATGTGGATGCGAGGCCTGGGCGGCACCGGCATCATGGTGAGCACAACCGACCAGCATTTTTGGGTCATCATGCTGACCTACGGAGCAAACGGACAGGAGCGAATGCGCTATTACACCAACGCTGCGAAATGGAAAGGACGTCTGCCCGACGTTTTGCAAGCCTGGTACCAACGCACCAACGGCAATCGTGGGATTCCTTTGGACCATATGCCCTGACGCTGTGGCGAGGGGATTTAGCGGAACGTCGCACCGCCCGATGGCTACGCAGCAGTCCGCAATCCCCTCAAGTGGCAAACAAAACCCCACGAATTTCCCCAACCCGCGGTGTCACCACCACACCCTCCAGCACCATTCGCGTAATCGTTTCTGCCGCTGTTTGATAGTCCTCATCCAGCGGCACCTCGCGCTGCATGATCCGGCCCATCTGCCAGCCGATATTGGTGTAGGTACGCGTCGCCGACCAAATGAACAGCATCAAATGTTCAGGATCCACCGGCGCCAGCAAGCCACGGTCGATCCAGCTGCGCAGGCACTCGACATTGCGCCGCGCTTCAGCGTGCAACAGATCGCGGCACTCATCCGGCAACTGCCGCCCCCCGAGCAACAATTCACCGCTGAACACCTTGGCAATCGCCGGGTGCTCGCGGGCGATACGAATCCGCGCAGCGACATAGGCACGCAAGCCAATCAGCGGATCGTCGCTTTCACGCAGCACCGCCGACGCCTCCAGCAGCGGCTCGACAAAACCCAACAGCACCTTGCTGTAAAGGTTTTCCTTGGACTGGAAGTAGTAATACAGATTGGCCTTGGGCACCCCGGCACGGGCCGCGATGTCGCGGGTCTGGGTGGCGTCGAAGCCCTTGGCGGCAAACTCTTCACTGGCAGCGGCAAGGATCAACTGTTCGTTGCGGACTCGAATAGCGCTCATGGACACACGAAAGTAAAAGACGACATAAACAGATTCTGGCGATTTCGGTTTCGCAATATACAAAACTATATAGCGGTGAGGCCAGCACGCTCGACAGACAGCGCTATGCTGGTTCGATCATTTATGCAGGCGAGGAGGGGATATGACTATTCGGGCACTGCGGGCGAACGCGACTCATCTGGATGCGGTGGCGCCGTTGTTCGACGCCTACCGGGGGTTCTATGAACAACCGTCGAACCTTGAGCAATCGCGCGCCTTTATCGCCGAGCGTATGGCGGGCAATGAATCAGTGATTTTTCTCGCTGAGGATGAACACGGTGAAGGGCTGGGTTTCGTGCAGTTGTACCCGACGTTTTCGTCCATCGACGCCCACCGCACTTGGTTGCTCAGCGATCTGTTCACCGCGCCTTCCGCCCGTGGTCGTGGCGTCGGCAGGTTATTGATGAACACAGCCCGCGACTTTGCCCTGGAGACGGGCGCCAAGGGACTGGTGCTGGAAACGGCGATCGACAACTTCACCGCCCAGGGTTTGTACGAGTCGCTGGGCTATGTGCGAGACACCGGCTACTACACCTACCTGCTCGATTTGCGCCAAGGCTGAGTCGAAATTTTTGTCTTTTTCTCTTTCCCCCGACGCCGGCTCTCTCTAGAATCCGCCCGGCCTCCGCAATGGAGGCTCATTGCCATCATTTGGCGTTGTTCAAATAGGGACGGACATCATGCAATTCGGGAAAATCCTGGCGCTGGGCCTGGTAATGGCGCTCGGCGGTTGTGCCAGTTTCACTAAAGACGAAGTGGCGCCGGTGACAATGCCGTCGATGGCCAGTTATGCCAACAAGCCTAACGTCTATGTCGATTTCGACTTCTATCAGGGCGAGCCGAAAAGCGCCTCGGCCGTAGAAGTGCCGCAGGCACGTGACCAGCTCAAGCCGGAGCTGCAAAAGATTCTGACGGATTCCGGTCTGTTCGGTCGTGTCACGCTGGATGAGTTCCAGAAGCAACCAGGCGACTACAGCCTGCGTCTGAAAATGTACAACCATCCGCCGAATGCCGGTTCGATGGTGCTGGGCTTCATCAGTGGTTTCAGCCTGGGGGTGATCCCGGCGTACGGCACCGATCAGTACACCATGAGCCTGGAAGCCGTGGACGGAACAGGTCAGGCCCTGAGCACCGCGAGCAACCACGATGCGATCGGCACCTGGGTCGGTATCTGGTTCATTCCGCTGATGGGCAATACCCCGAAGGCGGCGGTCAACGACACGTTCGCCCGTCAGGTCAACGCGCTGCTCAAGCAAATGATCGACAACAAGAACCTGAAGTACTCAGCGCTCGACTCCCGTATTCCACGGGCGTGACGCGAAAAAAAAAGAGCCGCAATCGCGGCTCTTTTTTTACCCTTATTTCAGGGCCTGGATGAACTGCGGATCGCTGTACAGATCTTTCAGCAAATCACGCAACATCGGGTTGTAAGCGTTAACCGCGTTCGGGATCGCAATGAAACCGAAGAAGCTGCTGCTCCACTGGCTGCTGACATCCTTGGTCGCGTCGTACACCACATCATTGCCATTGAGCAGGGTGAAACGTGCAGCAAGCTTGCCGCTACCTGTGCCCATGCCAGCGGTCATTTCATTCTTCACCACCAGCACTTTCAATTGTCGCTGGGCGTTAGGATCCAGCAAACCAGCCTTGCGCAGCTCTTCGGTGATTGCGTCCTGAATGTGCGCCGGGATGCTCCCGGACGGCGAGCGGATCGGGTTGGCGCGGACCATCAGCGAACCTTCACCGGTTTCGGCGGTGACTTGAGGATTGCTGATCGCGTGCAGCGGTGGGGTCTGCTTGAGCTTCTGCACGTTTTCGTAACTCGGCTCGTAGCGGGTCATGGTCATGCCACAGCCTTGCAGCAACAACGCCAGCATCGGGATCAACAACAGCGACTTCTTCACGGCAGTTCCTTGCGTGGGAATGTAGGGGGCGCGAATTATGGGCAGAGTGCCATCATCGAGCAACCGTGTTTACTCACTCGCAAGAAACATTTTCTCGCTGGGCAATATCAGCCTCGCTCAGCCAGCAAGTTTTCGATCTGCGCCAGTTCCCAGGTGCTGAGCAAACTCACCGGATCGGTGCCGTAACGCTGCCAGGTGTCGAGCGCGCCTTCGTGGCCATTGTCGTCACGAGCGAATTCACAGTGATGCAACCGTTTACCTTCAAAATCCAGCAGCAAATGCCAGCCTTCGATCTCGACCGCGACAAGTCCGGCCTCGGCAGGCGCCGCGGACACCTGCAACGCAAGCACGCCAAGTGCGGCATCGCGCAGTCGTTGGCAAACCTCACGGGCGCTCAGAAACTCAGACATGTTTGAACTCGATGGATGCACAAGCGCGCCAGCATAAAGCGCATGTCGACGAGTGTCAGCGATCACTGGCCCGAACCCGGACAATTCCGTAACATCCGCCACCCTCTTTTTCGTGAACATCGCCGGCCGTGCTCAGCGGCCGCTCAATCAGGTAAGCCATGAAACCGATACGTCTGCGCGCCGATGTCCTGGCCGGACTCACTACCTCGTTTGCCCTGTTGCCCGAATGCATTGCGTTTGCGCTGGTGGCGCACCTCAATCCATTGATGGGCTTGTATGGCGCCTTCATCATTTGTACGCTGACCGCGTTGTTTGGCGGTCGGCCGGGCATGGTGTCCGGCGCGGCGGGTTCAATGGCGGTGGTGATCGTCGCACTGGTGGTGCAGCACGGCGTGCAGTATCTGCTGGCAACCGTGCTGTTGGGCGGGCTGATCATGATGGCCTTCGGGCTGTTGCGGCTGGGCAAACTGGTGCGCATGGTGCCGCACCCGGTGATGCTCGGCTTCGTCAACGGCCTGGCGATCATCATTGCGCTGGCGCAACTGGAACATTTCAAAAGTGGTGAGCACTGGCTCAGCGGCACGCCGCTGTACCTGATGACCGGGCTGGTGCTGCTGACCATGGCCATCGTCTACATCCTGCCGCGTCTGACCCGTGCAGTGCCGCCGGCGCTGGTGGCCATTCTCGGTGTGGGCCTGCTGGTTTATCTGTTCGGCCTGCCGACCCGCACCCTTGGCGACATGGCGCACATCGCCGGTGGCCTGCCGACTTTTGCACTGCCGAACATCCCGTGGAACCTGCAAACCCTGAGCATTATCGCCCCGTACGCGATCCTGATGGCGCTGGTCGGTCTGCTGGAAACCCTGTTGACGCTGAACCTCACCGACGAAATCACCGAAACCCGTGGCTACCCGGATCGCGAGTGTGTGGCGCTGGGCGCGGCGAACATGGTCTCGGGCGCATTCGGCGGCATGGGCGGCTGCGCGATGATCGGCCAGACCGTGATCAACCTCAGCTCCGGCGGGCGCGGGCGTTTGTCTGGCGTGGTGGCGGGCGTGCTGATTCTGTTGTTCATCCTGTTTCTGTCACCGTTGATCGAGCGCATTCCGCTGGCGGCGTTGGTGGGCGTGATGTTCGTGGTGTCGCAGCAGACTTTCGCCTGGGCCTCGTTGCGGGTGGTGAACAAGGTGCCGCTCAACGATGTGCTGGTGATCATCGCCGTGACCACCATCACCGTGTTCACCGATCTGGCCACGGCGGTGCTGTGCGGCATCATCATCGCTGCACTGAATTTCGCCTGGCAGCAGGCGCGCGAGTTGTACGCCGATGAACATCTGGAGGCCGACGGCAGCAAACTCTATCGCCTGCACGGCACGTTGTTCTTTGCCTCGACTACACCGTTCCTCAACCAGTTCGACCCGGCCAATGATCCCGCCAGGGTCACGCTCGATTGCCGGCATTTGAGCTTCGTCGATTACTCGGCGATCGCCGCGCTGAAAACCCTGCGCGAACGCTATGAGAAGGCCGGCAAGCATCTGCAGGTGTTTCATTTGTCGGAGCGCTGCAAGAAACTGCTCAAACGTGCCGGTGTCGATCACGACTGAGTACGCAACTCAATAGGGGAGGGAGCAAGGCCCCTCCCACAAGAGTGATGCTCAGATGGCCACAAAGTTGATGCTCAGGTGGCTATTTAGCAAATTTCTTCGCCCCGGCCACGCACAGAATCACGCCCAGCGTCACCGCGAGCATGCCGACGCTGACGTGTTCATGCAGCAGTGTGGCGGCCAGTGCCAAGCCGAAAAACGGTTGCAGCAACTGCAACTGCCCAACCGCCGCAATCCCGCCCAGGGCGAGTCCGCGATACCAGAACACAAAGCCGATCAGCATGCTGAACAGCGCCACGTAGGCCAGACACAACCATGCCGTCAGGCTGATGTTGGCGAACGAGGCGGGCGCCAGCCACAGACTCGATAGCGCCATCACCGGCAATGACAGCACCAGCGCCCAGCAGATCACCTGCCAGCCACCGAGGGTCCGCGACAGCTTCGCGCCTTCAGCGTAACCGAGGCCGCAGACCAGGATCGCCGCGAGCATCAACAAGTCTCCTGTGGGCGATGCGGTCAGACCCTGAGACAGGGCGAAACCGACCACCAAGGCACTGCCCAGCAGCGAGAAAAACCAGAACACCGGTCGCGGACGTTCACCGCCACGCAACACGCCGAAAATCGCCGTCGCCAACGGCAGCAGTCCGACAAAGACAATCGAATGTGCCGACGTCACGTGTTGCAGCGCCAGCGCCGTCAGCAACGGAAAACCCAGCACCACACCCAGTGCGACAATCAACAGCGACAGCCACTGATGCCTTGCCGGAGGTCGTTCCCGAAACAACCCCAGTAACCCCACCGCCAACAGCCCGGCAATCGCCGCGCGCAACACGGTGAGAAACACAGGTTCGAATTCCAGCACCGCCAGACGTGTGGCCGGCAGCGAGCCGCTGAAGATCACCACGCCAATGAAACCGTTGATCCAGTCGCTGGTTTTTTCCAGGGCCGGGGTGTCCAGGTTTGCAGTCCGTTCCATACAAAGTCGCGCTCCAGGTGGGGTTGCTTTTCAGCGATCCTGGAGCCGAGAATCGGGACAATCAAATAATTGTCATGGATACATCCCACGATGCCGCGCTCGCGCTACAAGACTCTCGTTGACACGTTCGCGGCTGACATTCGCTCGGGGCGCCTGGTGCCCGGTACGCGATTGCCGACCCACCGGCAGCTGGCCGTCAGCGAGGGGCTGGCGCTGGTCACGGCTTCGCGGGTCTACGCTGAACTGGAGGCGATGGGCCTGGTCAGCGGCGAAACCGGGCGCGGCACCTTCGTGCGGGAAACCTCGCTGGCGCCGGGGCAGGGTATCGGTCAGAAGGACGTGGCGGTGGGCATGATCGACCTCAACTTCAACTACCCGTCATTGCCGGGGCAGGCGGATTTGTTGCGCACGGCGTTGCGGCAATTGGCGTTGTCCGGGGATCTGGAGTCGCTGCTGCGTTATCAGCCGCACGCCGGTCGCCAGCATGAACGAGCCTCGGTCGCGCGACATCTGTTGGCCCGTGGCGTAAACGTCGAGGCCGAGCAAGTGCTGATCGTCAACGGCGCCCAGCAAGGGCTGGCGGTGACATTGATGGCGTTGCTCAAACCGGGTGATGTGATTGCGGCGGATGCGCTGACGTATTCCGGGTTCAAGGTCTTGGCCGAGGCACTGCATCTGGAGGTGGTGGCCATTGCGGTCAACGACCACGGGCCGGATCTGGCGGCGCTGGAAAAGCTTTGCCAAACCCGCCCGGTGCGCGCCGTGTACAGCATGCCGACGCTGCACAATCCGCTGGGTTGGGTGATGCCTTTAGAGCAGCGCGAGCAACTGGTAGCGATTGCCCGTCGGCATGATCTGACGATCATCGAAGATGCGGCCTACGCCTTTCTGGTGGAAAACCCACCGCGAACGCTGATCGACATGGCGCCGGAGCGAACGGTGTATGTCTCAGGTCTTTCCAAGAACATCGCCACCGGCCTGCGCGTCGGTTTCATCGCAGCGCCCGCACCCAGAGTACCGGCACTGGAGCGCATCATTCGCGCCACCACCTGGAACACGCCGGGCGTGATGACGGCGATTGCTTGCGGCTGGCTTGATGACGGCACCGTCACGCTGCTTGAAGAGCAGAAACGTCACGATGCCAAAGCTCGCCAGGCGTTGGCCGCCGAGTTGTTGCAAGGGCTGACGTGCATCGGCCATCCGTTCTCGTATTTCCTGTGGCTACCGCTGCCGGAAGACGTGCGCGCCGATCAGATCGTCGTGGAACTGATGCACGAACAGATTTCAGTGACCACCGCCGAACCGTTTTCAGTGGCGCCGCACGTCCCGCATGCGATTCGTCTGGCACTCGGCTCGGTGGACATGGCGGTGTTGCGCCAGGCCTTGATCACCGTCAGAAAGGTCATCGCCGCTTACCTGTAAAAAACAAACCTGTGGCAAGGCAGCAAGCTCTCTTGCCACAAAGTGTTAGCCTTTGCCCCAATTGCAATACATCGCTCTGGATCGCTAGATGAAAAACACCGCTTCACTGTCCCTCGCCTTGATCCTCACTGCTGGCCTGCTCAGCACCACCGCCCATGCAGCGGGCGATCCCGAAGCCGGCGCGAAAATCTTCCCGCGCCTGTGCGGCGGTTGCCATCAAGTGGGCGAATCCGCCCGCCCTGGATTCGGCCCGCAACTCAACGGCATCATCGGCCGGCCCGCCGGGACCTCGGCGAACTACGTGTATTCCGATGCGATGAAAAATTCCGGCGTGACCTGGGATCACGAAACATTGAAGGCCTACCTGAAAGATCCGAAAGGCGTGGTGCCCGGGACGCGGATGATTTTCTGGGGGCTGAGTGACGAAGAAAAACTCGAAAACCTGCTGGCATATCTCCAGACTTTCCCTTAAGTAACGATCCTGCGACAACTCCTACACGGGAATCAGGTTGATGGCCTGTTCAGCAAACCAACTCATGATCAATGCGCATTGGGGGTGCGAAACCGCGGAGGGTTGTGGGCAAAGCGAGTAGATCCCCCGGTCTTCAATGGCTGCCCAAACGGCACCACCAACACCCCGCGCTCGATGGATTCCGCCGCGAGCGTCATGTCCGTCACCGCCACGCCCAATCCCCGCGCCGCCGCATCCAGTGCCAGCTCATCGAGGTTGAACGGGATGTGCCGGTAATCCTCCAGCGGTTTTCCCTCATTCGCCGCCAGCCATTCGATCCAGGCTTGCCGGTCCGCCGAACGATGCAGCAAGGCGAAGCGCGACAATTCGTCGACCGAACGCGGGGCGTTTTTCAGGTTGGGTGAACACACCGGCACCAGCATTTCCTCGAACAGCGTCAGGCACTCCGCATCACTCGACGGCTGCGGCAGATAAACAATGTACGCATCACTGTCGTTGCCCGGCTCGACGACTTCGGTGGCGACCGTCTCGATCGCCAGCGACACCTGCGGATGACTCAGATAGAAGTCGCTGAGTTTGGGCAGTAGCCAGCGCACAGCCAGCGAGACGTGCATACGGATGCGGAACGGACGCTTCTGCGGGGCGAGGCGTTCTTCGAGGGTTTTCAGTTGTTCAAGGATGCTGCGGGCGCTGGCCAGCACCTGTTCGCCCTCCGGAGTCAGGCGCAGGTTGCGACTGGTCCTGATGAACAGCGCGACGTTGAAGTGGCTTTCCAGTTGCTGGATCTGCCGGCTGACAGCGCTTTGGGTCAGGCACAACGTCTGCGCAGCGCTGGTGAAGCTGCCGCAGCGGGCCACTTCGACCAGGGCTTGCATGGCTTGCAGTGAGGGTACGTGGCGAAGGTTATCCATGCGTTTTCAGAATGGCTCGATGATTTTATAGCGTTGGTCGGTCGTGCGAAGACCTAATAGATTCTAGCTCTGACGGTGATCTTCTCAAGTTGCCCATGCGATTCACGCATGTCATCGAATCAGAAGCAAGCCGCAGAACGACAGTCGAACGAGGTGGTGCATGGAAAACGTATGTGGCTGGATCGCGCAGGCTGGCAGCTCGCCGGAACGCGGTCGTCTGAGTGGCGTGCAAAAAGCCGACTGGGTGGTGATCGGCGCCGGGATCACCGGACTCAGTGCCGCACACACCCTTGCTGAAATGCACCCTCAGGCGCGCATTGTGGTGGTTGATCGACAACGCGCAGCGCAAGGGGCTTCGGCGCGCAATTCAGGTTTTGTTGTGGCCCATGAACATCCGGCGCACAGCGAGTTGATAGGTGCGCAGGGCTTTGCCGGGTTTGAAGTCGACACAATGATTTCCCGTGCCGCCAGCGAAGAAGTACGCCAGCGCATCGCTCGCCATGCCATCGACTGTAACTTTCGCGACAGCGGCTATTACTTCGCCGTCAGCGACCGGGCCAAGCTCGATCACGTTGACGCCAAACTGGCGACGCTACGCGCCCTCGGCGCCCGTGCCGAGTTTTTGCAAGGCACGGCCCTTGCGCAGAAACTCGGCACCCGCCATTACCAAGCGGCGATCTGGTGCGGCCAAGGCAACGCGCTGCTGCAACCGGCCCAATACGTGAAAGGCTTGCTCAACGCATTGCCGGGCTCTATCACCGTTTACGAGAACACTGACATCACCGGTATCGAGCGCCTGAGCCAGGGACGGCTGAGAGCGAGTGCGGCGGATGGCAGTATCGAAGCCAAGCAGATTCTGGTGTGCCTGAACGCGTTCATTCCTCGGGTCGGGATTGCCGACAGCGGCACGTTCCCGATGGAACTCAGCGCCAGCCTCACGCGACCGCTAACGGATCAGGAGTTTCAGGCCATCGGCGCGGTGGAGCCCTGGGGCGTGTTGTCGACCCGGCCGCTCGGCGCCACGGTGCGGTTGACCCCGGACCGTCGGGTGATGATCCGCAACACCGCCGAATATCGCACGCGTGACCTGTCCAACAGCGAACTGGCGCTACGTCGGCAACACCATGTTCGTGGCTTGCAGCGGCGTTTTCCGTTCCTCGGCGAGCAAGACATTCAATACACCTGGACCGGCCATTTAAGCGCAAGCCGCAGCGGTCAGGCGTTTTTCGACCGGGTCGAGGAGGGCGTGTTTGCCGTGGCCGGCTGCAATGGTTCGGGCGTGGCGCGCGGGACTTTGTGGGGACGGTTGCTGGCCGAACTGGCCTCGGGCGTTGATTCGCCGCTGTTGCAATCGGTGATGGACAGGGCCGAACCCGGCTGGCTGCCACCGCGGCCATTCTTCGACATCGGTGCCATGGTTCGCATGCGCGTGGAGGCGGTCAGGGCCAGAACAGAGATCTGAAATTCCCGCAAATCGCACAAGAACAAAAGCCACTTAATACAGGTGATAGAACATGCGCATCCAGCCACTTTCCCTGGCGATCGTACTCGCTGCCGGTTCGGCGACCGCTTACGCCGATGAAACGGTCAACATTTCCAACTGGAACAGTTACATCGCACCAGACACCTTGGCCAACTTCACCCAGACCAGCGGTATCAAGACCACTTACGACATTCATGACAGTAACGAAGTGCTCGAATCGAAGTTGATGACCGGCAATACCGGTTATGACGTCGTCAGCCCGTCGAACCACTTTCTGTCGCGGCTGATCAAGGCCGGGGCGATTCAGAAGCTGGACAAGTCGCAACTGCCGAACTGGAAAAACCTCGATCCGCTGTTGATGCAGAAACTTGAAGTCAACGACCCCGGCAACCAGTACGGCTATCCCTACATGTGGGGCACCGCCGGCATCGGTTACAACGTCGAGAAGATCAAGGCAATCTTCGGCAATACCGATGTCACGCGCTCGTGGAAGATGCTGTTCGACGAGGAGAACATCAAGAAGCTCAGCCAGTGCGGCGTGGCGTTCATTGATAACCCGACTCAGGTCTTGCCGATTACCCTCAACTATCTGGGCCTGCCGCCGCACAGCCACGAACCGGCGGATTACAAGAAAGCCGAGCAGGCCTTGTTGAAAATTCGCCCGTACATCCAATACTTTCACGCTTCGAAATACATCAGTGATCTGGCCAACGGCAACGTATGCGCGGTGATCGGCTTCAACGGCGATATCGTTCAGGCGGCGGCCAGTGCCAAGGAAGCGAAGAATGGTATCGATATCGCTTACTCGATCCCGGACGAAGGCACGACCTTGTGGTTCGACATGCTGGTCATGCCGAAAAGCGCGCCCCATGCAAAGAACGGCTACGCCTACATGAACTACCTGCTTGAACCCAAGGTGATCGCCAACATCAGTAACAGCATTCACTACGCCAACCCCAATGCGGCGGCCAATGAGTTTCTGAACCCGGATGTGAAAGAGGATGCAGCGATTTATCCGCCGAAAAGCGTGATGGAAAAGTTGTTCACCGTAGAAGAGTTGCCGGCGGCGATTGCACGACTGACCACGCGGTTGTGGACCAAACTCAAAACCAACACTTGATCCATACCGGTAACAACTGACGTGAAAAAGCCCGGCTGATCAGGCCGGGCTTTTTCCGTTAACTGCGGTGCGGCTATTGATTCATGCAACGCGACGTTCGATCAGACGATCCGAGCCACCTTCAGCAACGCGACGTTCGATCAGTCGATCCGAGCCACCTTCAGCAACGCGGCGTTCGAGCAGACGATCCGAGCCACCTTCGGCAACGCGGCGTTCGAGCAGACGATCCGAACCACCTTCAGCAACGCGACGTTCGATCAGTCGATCCGAACCACCTTCGGCAACGCGGCGTTCGAGCAGTCGATCCGAGCCACCTTCAGCAACGCGGCGTTCGAGCAGACGATCCGAACCACCTTCAGCAACGCGACGTTCGAGCAGACGATCCGAACCACCTTCGGCAACGCGGCGTTCGAGCAGACGATCCGAACCGCCTTCAGCGATCAAGGTGTGAGCCGGTGTTGCGGCAAAAGCGTTAACTGCGAAAACCGAGAAAGCGATGCTGAGTAAGGTTTGGCGTTTCATGATCGTGTGCTCCAAGGGTGTTGTTGGTTGGTATGGAGGCGATCTTACGCCGCGGATTTTTTATGAGAACTTCATTGCCGTGATGGTGAACATCGACGCCGATGATGGTTACCAGACCCGCCGTCTATCCCTGTAGGCTTTGACCTTCACCCCGCATTCAAAGCCCCTCGACCGCTCGTACACACAACTCGCCAGTGGCGCGGACCAGCGCCAACTCATGCAACGCATCATGTGCCAGACCGTTACGAGCCTCAGCCAGCCACACCGAACAATTCGGATCACGGCGATAAGGCGCAAAGTCCGCGTACTGCTGCAACAACCGGTTTTGCAGCTCATCCAGACGCGGACGAATCTGCTTGCCCAGATCCGGGCGCGGCGTGTCCGGTGCCTTGCCGGCTGCTTGCCATTGCGCGAGCAAACCGTACTGCACCAGTTTATTGGCCTCCATTTGCGCCGCGAGCAACTGCGCCACCGCGTCCGGATCGAGCTTGCGCTCAGCCGCCAGTGTGCGGGCGTTGGCGATGACTTGAGCCTCACGCGGGCTGTCCTGAATCGGCTTGCCACTGTCCCATTTGGTCAGCGCGACGAGATCGCCGATGTTCAGGCGTTCGTTCAATGTCATCAGTAGCGGCTTCAGGGATTGAGGTGGCGCGGGAAGCGTGGCGGCCTGGGCGCAAGTGGCGGACAGGGCGAGAAGGGTGCAGGTCAGCAGGTTTGGAAAGTAGGGCATGAGCCGAGCCTCGATGGCTGAATTCTGGGAGGGGGGTGTTTATCACAACCCGGAAACGGCACCGAGAATAAACAACCTGAAATGTTAATTGCACCTCGCATCGAACTCACCGAAGCTATCCTCCATCAGCCTCCGCCGTCGAGATGGACCTCCAGTCAATGCAAACCCCCAGCGTCATCAAACCCCTCTGGCAAACCTATCTGCTGTTCCTGGCGCCAATGGTGCTGTCCAATTTTCTGCAATCGATGTCGGGCACAGTCAACAGCATCTACATCGGCCAGATGCTCGGTACTCAGGCATTGGCGGCAGTGTCGGGCATGTTTCCCGTGGTGTTTTTCTTTATCGCGCTGGTGATCGGCCTCGGCGCGGGTGCGGGCGTGTTGATCGGTCAGGCGTGGGGCGCGCGCGAGCCGCACATGGTCAAGGCGATTGCAGGGGCAACGTTGTTGCTGGGGGTGTTGATCGGTCTGGTGGCGGCGGTGTTGGGCAGTGTGTTTGCGCGGCAGGCGCTGGCGGGATTGGGGACGCCGGCGGATGTACTGGATGATGCGGTGGCGTATGCCCATGTGATGATGTGGATCTTGCCATCGCTGCTGGTGTTCGTGCTGTTCACGCAGTTGCTGCGCGGTGTGAGTGACACGCTGTCGCCATTGCTGGCGCTGATGGTGTCGACCTGTGTCGGGCTGGCGCTGACACCGGCGTTGATTCGTGGCTGGTTCGGTCTGCCGCAATTGGGCATTCAGAGCGCCGCGTATGCAGGGCTCGCGGGTAACCTGGCGGCGATGGCGTGGCTTTCGTGGCGGCTGATTCGCAAGGGCCATCCGCTGGCGCCGGACCGGGAGTTCTTTGCGGCGCTGCGGCTCGACGGGGCGATTCTTGGCAAGGTCCTGCGCATCGGTTTGCCGACCGGCGTGCAGATGATTGTGTTGTCACTGTCGGAGCTGGTGATTCTGGCGCTGGTCAACCAGCACGGATCGCAAGCGACAGCGGCCTATGGTGCAGTGACGCAGATCGTCAATTACGTGCAGTTCCCGGCGTTGTCGATTGCGATCACCGCGTCGATCCTTGGCGCACAGGCCATTGGCGCCGGGCGACTGGAGCGGATGGGACCGATTCTGCGCACCGGTCTGTTGATCAACGTGTGTCTGACCGGTGGCTTGATTGTGCTGGGTTATCTGCTTTCGCACTGGCTGCTCGGGTTGTTCCTGACCGAGGACTCGACCCGGGCGATGGCCGAGCATCTGCTGCACATCATGCTGTGGAGCCTGTTGGTATTCGGCTTCCAGGCGATCATCGGCGGGATCATGCGCGCCAGCGGCACGGTGCTGGTGCCGGTCGCGATTGCGATTGTCTGTGTGGTCGGCGTGCAGTTGCCGGCGGCGTATTGGCTGGACGGGCAGTTTGGTTTGCAAGGGGTGTGGATGGCGTTTCCGGTGGCGTATCTCGGGATGCTGGTGTTGCAGACGCTGTATTACAAACTCGTCTGGCAGCACCAGAAAATCGAACGACTGGTTTGATCCCTGTAGGAGCTGCCGCGGGCTGCGATCTTTTGATTTTGCTTTGAAGGGTCTCAGCCTGCGGCAGCCCCACATCAAACGAGCAGAAATTTCTGTTTTCGCGGGGCAAAGCATCGTAGCTTACGCAACATAAATATAAGGACGTTCGAGGTTGTAAGTGGGAGCTTTCAGACTGCTGTTGGCCGTTCTGGTCGCCGTGTCTCATATGGGTAAAACCATCGCAGGGCTCAACCCGGGGTGGTTGCCGTGATTTCCTTCCTGATCATCAGCGGTTTTGTGATGACTTCGCTCATCGAGCGAAACTACCGCGCACCCGAGAAAATCGGCCTGTTCTATGTCGATAGAGCGTTGAGGCTGTACCCGCAGTTTCTGTTCTATTTCGTTGTTTCCTGCCTGGTGATTCATTTTCTTCTTCCCGGTACGCCCCAGGCCGCTGAGCTGACATTGAAAACGATCGTCTCGAGCCTGCCCATCCTGCCGTTGGGGTTCTACATGTTCGGCATCGGCGGCACGCAAATCCTGCCGCCCGCCTGGTCGCTCGGGCTGGAGATGTGCTTCTACCTGTTGATTCCGTTTCTGCTTATTTTCAACGCCCGAGGGGTGGCGTTTACCCTTTCAGTCGGCGTTTTTCTGCTGGCGTGCCTGGGTTACATCGACGCGGATGTCTACGGCTATCGCTTGCTGCCGGGCGTTTTGTTCATGTTCCTGTGTGGCAGTTATCTGTACAAGGCGGACAACAAGGGGCTGACGATTGCGGCGGGTACTGCTGTGGTGGCAGGGCTGCTTTTTGTGGCGATCATGACGGGGCTGATCGAGCGCCGACCGTTCAATGCCGAAGTCACCCTTGGTATTGCACTGGGCATTCCGGCGGTGTATCTGCTGACCCGGGTCAAGTTTCATCCGGTGGATGAGTTGCTCGGCAACATCAGCTACGGCGTGTTCCTCAACCACTTTGTGGTGATGTATCTGTTGCGTGGTTTCTGGCCGGTGGCCTATGACACCCGAATGGTCGTGGCGGTGCTGGTGCTGGCCTTCCTGTTTAGCGGTGTGTCGTATTACTGCGTCGAACGACCGGCGCTGAAATGGCGACACCGCTTGCGTGCGGGTGTGAAACAAGGTGCAGCGCCATCACGCAGCAACGAAATGGCCGTTTGAACGAAGAGCCCTTAAGGGTGAACTGGCGTAACGGCAGGTTGTTTGCTTAAGTCAAACGAGTCCCTCGACGGCAAGCGCTGCCCGGAGAATCCCATGTCGATCCGATTGCTGCTGGCTGCCGCGTTTTGCCTGTGCACGTTGCCCGCCGCACAGGCTGTCGAATACACCCGGGTCAACACCACCGCCAGTCAGATCAGTTTCACCTACAACCAGATGGGCTCGCGGATGTACGGCACCTTCGGCAAGTTCGAGGCGACGCTGGACTTCAACACCGATGACCTCGCCAGCGCCCATACCACTTTGCACATCGACCTCACCAGCATCGACGCGGGCAGCGAAGATGCCAATACCGAACTGGTGAAGCCCGCCTGGTTCGACACGGCGAAATATCCCGTCGCGGTATTCGAATCGAGCCATTTCACGCGGGTGGGCGAAAACCATTATCTGATCGCCGGCCAGCTCACGCTCAAAGGCATTACCCGCGAAGTTCAGGTGCCGGTGGAATTGAAACCGGACAACGCCATCGGGATTTTCGACGGTGAGCTGGTGCTCAAGCGCGACGAGTTCGGCCTGGGCGCGGGGGAGTGGGCGGACACCGTGGTGTCGAAAGATATCGCGATCAAGTTCAAGGTGGTGGCGCCACAGCAGTGACGCCACCAGACCGGATCAATAGGCGCGCCAGTGCCCCGGCACCCAGCGCCATTGATTACCGCCCCAGCGGTAGTGACCGGCGACCCAGTGATAACCCGGCGCCGGCATCACCGGCACCACTTCAACTGGCGGCGGCGGGCGGTGGGGGCGAGCCGGTGCGACGACGCAGCCGGAGAGGGTGATCGCGACCAGCGTGGCGGCAAGCAGGGAGTTAACGGTTTTCGACATGGTGATATTCCCGGAAAGTAACGTTTGCAGGCGGGCTAATGATCAACGCACCCAATGCCCTTCAACCCAGAACCAGTTCGGCCCGCGTGCCTGCCAGTGCCCCGGTTTCCAGCGGGCGCCGTGTCTCACCGGCTGCCAATGGCCGGGCATCCACACGTAACCTCGTCCTTCCCAGCGCCAATGGCCTTGGTCCCAGACATAGCCGGGGCGCGGGCCGGGCATCACTTCCATGCGCATCGGTGGCGGGGCTTGCTGGACGATCACCACTTGTTGAGCAAACACTGGCGCGCTGGCCAGCGCCGCCAGCGTCAACGGCACCAGCAGCAAGGTTTTCCGCCATTTGGACAGCGAACGCAAAACGCTCATGACAACTCCTCAAGGCCTGTGTTGGAAAATCAACGCAGTTGAAGAATTGGACGTTGAAACGGCGAAAGATCCTGTTGGCGGCGGATGAAATTTTCTTCAGCTATTCGGCCTTCGCATCCAGGTGCAATTAACGCAGCCGGCTGTTCAGCCGGCACACCTACAGGCAGATCTGGCCTACAAGGTATGATGTCGCAGTTTTCCGCCAGAGTTCACCCGCCATGCCACGCATCACCCACTACAAAACCCCATGCCCCGAAGGCGTCAACAGCCAGATTCTGCAAATGGTCGTCGACTACCTGACCGACATCAGTGCAGTGGGGCTCGGCCCGAGCAACCTGTTGTACAACGTCTATCAGTACGCGGTGGGCTATGAGGTCCATCTGTACCTGGAAGCGTTGAACGGCGAGAAGGGCACCGAGGTGGAGTTGCTGGTTGTCACCGACGAGGAGGATCCGGAACAGGTCATCGGTTTCCTCTTGTATCTACCGGTGCAGGGCGATTGGGAAGCCTGCAGCGTTGCCTATATGGCGGTGCGTGAAGGTCATCGGCGTCAGGGCGTGGCGCGCGCGATGATTGGCGAAATGCTCGGGCGTTATCCCCACGCCGAACTGGCCTGTACCGTTGGCAAAGTCCCGTATTTCGAGGCGTTGGGCTTTGAGGTGATCGGTCAGCGTGAAACGCAGGTGCTGATGAGTACCCGGCATCACCGCAGCAATGGCTTGCGTGGATTTATCGACACGACGCCGATCTACCGTTCGCTGGAGGTGCAGCAGATTCATACCTATCTGCTGCAGAAGAACGGCAAGCGCGCCATGCTCGACGCCGAGAAACAGCGTGACCGGCATCTCGATCAGACGACCCGTCATACCGGGGAATTTGTCCGTCAACGGCTCACCGTTCACTGATCAAGCGAAGCCGGATTTGCGCAGACAAAAAAAGAGCCTCAAAGCTCTTTGATGGGGAGGAAGTGGAGCCCGTGAGGCTCAAGGTGCGCATGAAGCAAAGGCGCGGGCTTGATTGGGGTTCAGAGCACCCGCGCCTACGCAGCACTCGATGATCAAAGCCGCTGCGTGATTTCATCCTAGGAGCGTGCGCGGGTGCGCTCAAGTACCGCCAGTCGCGCGGGCGGCGGCTCTTTCAACCATCGCCATGATGGTTTCATACAGCTCGTCACTGGCCTGTTCGGCGCTGATTTCGCCGTTGGCTGCGGCATGCGACAAGGCTTCCGCCGCGCCAAGCATGGCACGCAAAGCCGCTTGAGTGATCTGCCCGCCGCTGGCATAGGGCGCCAGATCCGCGCGGCATTTTTCGAGGAAGATCGCCTCGTACTCACGCTTGATCTTCTCCAGTTCCGGCGTGCTCGCCAAGGCCGCAATCACTCCGGGAATCTCGTTGCCTTGCAGCAACACACAATCGACGTACGCCTTGGCAATTACCGACGCGGTGCTGATCAATGTCGGCTCGCAATTGGCGATCGCGGCGTCCATCACCAGCGTCTGTCGCGCATCGAAATCCCGGTACAGCGCCGCCAGCAATCCGGCGCGAGTGACGAAGTGGTCGTAGACCACCGGTTTGGTCACGCCAGCCTTTTCCGCGAGGTAGCCGAGGGTCAGAGCGTCGGTGCCTTCGGCGCGGATGATTTGCCAGGCGACGTCGAGCAACTGGCGCAGGCGGTCTTCACGGGACAGTCTTCGGCGGGGTTGAGCGGGAGCGTTCTGTTCGGAAATTTCAGTGGTTGACATCGTTATATACCAAACGTAACTTACTGTTCGTAACTTACCAAGAGTATATAAGCCTTGGTTGGCAATCACCAACAGGAGATTTCCCATGCACACCTTGATTGTTGTCGCGCATCACGATCCTCGTTCATTGACCCACGGCGTGGCAGCGCAGATCGCCGAAGGTCTGACGCAGGCCGATCCGCACAATACCGTTGAGATCGCCGATCTTTACGCCGAAGGGTTCGAGCCGCGTTTC
The DNA here is from genome assembly GCF_018326005.1 of Pseudomonas sp. Seg1. Lineage (NCBI taxonomy): Bacteria > Pseudomonadati > Pseudomonadota > Gammaproteobacteria > Pseudomonadales > Pseudomonadaceae > Pseudomonas > Pseudomonas sp. Seg1. Next base: position 4,071,401 of record NZ_AP021903.1, on the reverse strand, counting down.
GGCGCCGCCGATTTCGCCGTGCATCACCGCGAGGCGCAGCCGCCTGCGGATGTGCTGGCGGAGCAGGCCCGCATCGATCGCGCCGATACGTTGGTGCTGGTGTATCCGGTGTACTGGTGGTCGATGCCGGCGCTGCTCAAAGGCTGGATCGACCGGGTCTTCAGCAATGGCTGGGCGTTCGATTTCAGCGGCGACCTCAAGCATGTGAAGTTGCTGCAGCGTATGCGCGTGCACTTGGTCCAGCTCGCCGGGGCGGATACGCGCACCTACCAGCGCCATGGCTATGGCGCGGCGATGAAGGCGCAGATCGAACACGGGATTTTCGATTACAGCGGGGCGACGGTGCTGAGTTCCACGTTGCTGCCGGAATCGGAGTTGCGTGATCCCGCGCAGCAACTGCGTGCCGCCCGAGAACTCGGCACCCAAATGGCCAAGTGATCCCGTGTATAAACGTGCGTTAGCGCGAGCCCGGCCAGCCGGCCTTGGCGAGGGCTGCGAGCAGGGTCTCGGCGTCCAGTCCCGGCACCGAGTGGCCATTGCCGTCGGTGCTGTTGCTGGCGAGCAGGGCATTGATGATCGCTTCTTCAACCGCCTCGGTGGCCGCCAGGAACAGCTCGCTGATGTGGTCGTTGTTGACCATGCGCAAGCCCTCACAGGCCGGTGCGCCTTTGCCCTCATAGGCCGCGGGCGGCACGTGATCGTTGCCGGTGGCGAAGGCGATAAAGATGTCGCCGCTGTGGTCTTCATTGCCGCCGCCGGTCCGCGCCAGACCAAGGCTGGCGCGCTGCGCCAGACGCGTGCATTGGTGCGGCAACAGCGGCGCGTCAGTCGCCAGGCACACGACGATCGAGCCCATGCCCGGATGCGGCAACGACGCTCGCAGAAACGGCGAATCCACCTGTTCCATGTAACGCCCGACGGGATAGCCATCAACGCGCAACTCACTGCGAATGCCGTGGTTGGCCTGCACGATTGCCCCTACGGTCCAGCCACCTTGTGCGGCACTCAATTTGCGCGAAGCGGTGCCGATGCCCCCCTTGAACTCATGGCAGATCATGCCGCTGCCACCGCCGACGGCACCTTCCTGCACCGGCCCCCCGACAGCGCTGTGCAGGGCTTCGGCGACATGCTCGGGCCTGACGTGAAACCCGTTGATGTCGTTGAGCAAACCGTCGAAGGTCTCCAGCACCACCGGCATGTTCCAGTAGAGGCGGCCGTCGTCCGGTTGCTGCTGGCGATCCAGTGCAATCAGCGCATCTCGCACCACGCCGAGGCTGTGAGTGTTGGTAAAGGCAATCGGACTGGTCAGCAACCCGGCCTCACGAATCCACTCGAGTCCAGTGGCATCGCCATTGCCGTTGAGCACATGGATACCGGCGAAGCACGGTTGCTGGTTGGTCGAGCCGTGGCGTGGTTCGATCAGAGTGACGCCGGTGCAGATGTCGCGACCGGCACTGCTGCGGCCACGCACATTGCTGTGGCCGACGCGAACGCCGGGGACATCGGTGATGGCGTTGAGCGGGCCGGTCGGCAGTTGGCCGATGCGGATGTTCAGATCTCGGGCGCGAGGTTTCATGGATGTTGTCTCTCTCAGGCAGAAATAAGGAAGGCAGGTTGATCACAAAACCTGTGGGAGCCGGGCTTGCCCGCGATGGTGTCCATTCAGTCAATACATTCGTTGTCTGACACACCGTCATCGCGGGCAAGCCCGCTCCCACAGGTCTTCTGGTGTTTTTAGGGGGGTTATTGGCCGTTCTTGACCTTGCTCCACACCCGCGTACGCACGCGCTCGGTGGCTTTGGGCAACGGCTCAAGGGTGTACAGCGTGGCCATTGCGGCGGCCGATGGATAAACCGCCGGGTTGTCCCGGGTCGCCTCAGCCACCAGCGGCGTGGCTGCGCGATTGCCGTTCGGATACGACAGATGATCACTGACCGGGGCGATCACCTCGGGGCGCAACAGGTAATCGATGAACGCCAGACCCTGAGCCCGATTCGGCGCATCCTTGAGCAGCACCAGCGTGTCGAACCACACCGGCGCGCCTTCCTTCGGCAGGCTGTAGGCGATCTTCACGCCGTTGTGGGCTTGCTCGGCATTGGTCTTGGCTTCAAGCATCGCCCCCGACCAGCCGACCGCCACGCAGATGTTGCCGTTGGACAGGTCGCTGATGAATTTCGACGAATTGAAATAGGCAATGTGCGGACGCAGCTTCAGCAGCAGTGCCTCGGCTTTTTTATAGTCTTCGGCATTCGTGCTGTTCGGTGGCAGCCCCAGGTAGTGCAGGGCAACCGGGAGCATTTCCGACGGCGAATCGAGCATCGCCACGCCGCACTGACCGAGCTTGGCGAGGTTCTCTTCGTTGAACACCAGATCCCAGGAATCCACCGGCGCCTTGTCGCCCAACGCAGCCCGGACCTTGTCGACGTTGTAACCGATGCCGTTGGTGCCCCACAGGTAGGGCACCGCGTATTGATTGCCGGGATCGTTGTTGGCCAGTTTGCTCAGCAGATCGTTGTCGAGGTTCTTCCAGCCCGGCAATTGATCGCGCGGCAGCGGGGCGAGGGCGCCCGCCTTGATCAGCGTTGGCAGGCTGAAGTTACTCGCCACCACCACGTCGTAACCGCTGCGGCTGGTCATCAGTTTGCCTTCAAGCACCTCGGCACTGTCGAAGGTGTCGTACACCGGCGCAATACCACTGTCACGCTGAAAATCGTGCAGCGTGTTCGGGCCGATGTAGTCGTACCAGTTGTAGACATGCACGCTCGGCGCATCGACTGCATTGGCGGCGGATGTCACGCCCAGACAGGCGAGCAGGCCCAAGTTGATATAGCCACGATGACGACGCATGATGCGGCACTCCTGGCCTGTGCAGGCCGGTGATGAACAGGAGCGGTCAGCCTATCGGGCCGATCTCGCCTGACCCATTCCCATCATGGGTTACTCAAAAGGGGTAGTGCGTGGACGCGTTGTTGCAGGAATTGCCAGTGCATCAAAGTCTGGCGCGGGTGTTTGCCGCTGTCGGGCAGGACGGTTTCTGGCGCGCTCTGGTAGACACCTTGCGCTTGCTGGTGCCGCTGGATAACGCGTTGGTAGCGCTGATGAAACCCGGCCAGGCGCCGCAACTGTTGATTGATTTCGACAGCAAGGGCCGCGCCGACGAACAGGAGGAACTGGCGGATTACACCGCAGGGATGTACCTGCTCGACCCGTTTTATCAAGCCGCCTCGACCGGCATCAACGACGGTTTGCACAGCCTGGCCTCGGTGGCGCCGGATCAGTTCCTGCACAGCGAGTATTACCAGAGTTATTTTCGTTCGGTGGTGGGCGAGGACGAGTTGCAGTTCATGATCAACGTCGAAGGCGGCGTGCTCGGTTTGTCACTGGGCCGATCGACGACGTTCGAATCGGCGGAGCAGGGGCGACTGCTGTGCGTGCGCGATTGGGTGCTGGCAGCGATGCGTCGGCATGTGCAGTTGTTGCCGCCGCAAGGTCCGGTCGCTGAAGCTGTGGCTGGAGATCTGGCGACGTTGCTTGATCGTTTCGATGTGCGGCTGACGGTGCGCGAGGTCGACACGGCGCGGCTGATTCTGCAGGGCTTCTCCAGCAAGGCGATGGCTCAGCAGATGGGGATTTCGCCGGAAACCGTCAAAGTCCATCGGCGCAATCTCTATCACAAGCTCAACGTGAACGGGCATGGCGAGTTGTTTGCGCTGGTGCTGAGACCCTTGTGACTTTTGGTCTAACACAAAACCTGTGGGAGCTGGCTTGCCGGCGATGACGGTGGTCCAGTCAACCTTAATTCCGACTGACACACCGGCATCGCGGGCAAGTCGAATCGTCGCACCGCCCCTCCCACAGGGATTTGTGTTGTTCCGAGAGTTTTGTCCGTCAATCGATGCGTTGGAAAACCAAGGCTTTTAGGCCGCTTTGCGGATCGATATCGGGAAACTCCGGCGGATTTTCCAGGCGCTGCTCAAAGCGCAAACTCGGCGCCTCCTGCGTCACCCCGTCAATCAAAAAGTCCGAACCGAACGCCGGGTCATTCATGCACGCCAGCACCACGCCGTCAGCCGTCAGCAGTTCCGGCAAACGGCGCAGCACCCGCTGGTAGTCCTTGGTCAGCAGGAAACTGCCTTTCTGGAACGACGGCGGATCGATGATCACCAGGTCATACGGGCCGCTGTTGATCACCTTGCCCCAGGACTTGAACAGGTCGTGGCCGAGGAAGCTGACCTTGCTCAGGTCATGCCCGTTCAGCCGATGGTTGTCGCGGCCGCGGCTCAAGGCTGCGCGGGACATGTCCAGGTTGACCACATGACTGGCACCACCTTCGATGGCCGCCACGGAAAAGCCACAGGTGTAGGCGAACAGATTGAGTACGCGCTTGCCCGTGGCTTGCTCGCGCACCCAGTTGCGCCCGTAACGCATGTCGAGAAACAGCCCCGCGTTTTGTTTGCGGCCCAGGTCGACGCGATATTGCAGACCGCCCTCGACAATGGTCATTTCGTCGATCTCGGCGCCGACCAGCCATTCGGCAGTGCTTTGCGGCAGATAGCGATGCTGGATCAACAGCGTATGCGCGCCGCTCTGCTGCCACTCGGCCGAACCGCTGATGTTCACCAACAAATGCTTGAGGGCTTCAAGCTGTTCAGGCACCGGTTCCTTGAACAGCGACACCAGCACCACGCCTTGCAGCCAATCCACGGTCAATTGCTCCAGACCCGGCCAGCAACGCCCGCGCCCGTGGAACAGACGACGGGTTTCGCTCGGTGCCGCCGCGAGCGCGGGCAGCAAATGGGCGTGGAGGGTGGCGAGGGCTTCAGGGTTCATCGGTCACGGTCGGCAAGCAAAAGGGCCGGCATTTTAACCACAAATACAGCCGTGCGAACGTCTGTCGCGACCGGGTAAATACGGCCGTTGAGAAAAGACCTGTATCAAAAATGAATTTCTGCAAAGACCGCCGCTCATACCAGATAAGCAGCGGATTCAAGCCGCTAAATCGTTAATGCAATTCAGGGAGTGCAGTTTCATGTGCCCAACACCGACGGCGGACACGCACCTTCCTGACGGATTGATTCTGGTGGTTGAGGATGATCCGTTGATTCTGGAGTTTCTCTGCGAAATTCTTCAGGAGGAAGGTTTCAAGGTCGAGCCGCAAACCAGCGCTGACGCGGCTTCGGTCTATCTCGAGCATCACGCGCAGCAAGTCGCTTTACTGCTGACCGACATCACCATGCCCGGCACCCTCAATGGCGCCGATCTGGCTAATCTGGTCGGTGATCGCTGGCCGGAAAAACCGGTGATGGTGATGTCGGGCTATGAAACGCCGGAGACGTCCGGGGTCAAGCATCCGGTGGTGTTCATCAAAAAGCCTTGGGCCATCGGCCAGTTGCTCGATTGTGTCGCCAGCGCGTTCAAGCCCAAGGCTCCGCGCCTGCACTGACAAGTGCTACATTGCCGGGCACATTTGCCCGGCCCCTTGCCAGAGGAAGCGACTTTTGTCTGCTCACGATTGTGTTTTCGACCGCGCGTTCGGCGCGTTCCTGTTCGACATGGACGGCACCGTCCTCAATTCCATCGCCGCCGCCGAGCGCATCTGGTCAGCCTGGGCCGTGCGACAGGGTGTGGACGTCGCGTCGTTCTTGCCGACCATTCACGGCGCCCGAGCCATCGATACCATCAATCGGCTGAACCTGCCGGGCGTGGACGCCGAGGCGCAAGCCGCGTTTATCACCGAGGCGGAAATTGGCGATGTGGAAGGCATCGTCGAGATTCCGGGCGCGGCGGCATTTCTCAACAGTTTGCCCGTCGAACGCTGGGCCATGGTCACTTCGGCACCGCGTGATCTGGCCCTGCGCCGGATGGCCGCAGCGGGCATTCCGACGCCAGCGGTGATGATCACGGCGGAGGATGTCAAGGCCGGCAAACCTGATCCGGCCGGTTACCTCCTCGCTGCCAAGCGCCTGGGATTTGAACCCCGCGACTGCCTGATCTTCGAAGACGCCACCGTCGGCATTCAGGCCGCCGAAGCTGCCGGCGCAGCACTGATGATCATCACCACAACGCACCAGCACCCGTTGGAAACGTCCCACGCGACATTGGCCAGTTACGCTGAGGTCAGCGTCAACATCGACAACGGCCGGTTGCAACTGCGTAAGAACTGATACAACACCGTCCCTGTGGGAGCTGGCTTGCCAGCGATTGCAGTGTGTCAGTCACTTGAAGAACTGGCTGTGCTGGCCTCATCGCTGGCAAGCCAGCTCCCACAGGTTTATCGGTGATCTTTCGGTTAGTAAACGCCGGGAAGCAAGCGCCAACTCCGCGCGCAGTAGGCGTCGTACTCGGCGCCAAACTGGCCGCGCAACAAGGCTTCCTCGGAATGAATCCGGGCAATCAGCGGGATCAATGTCAGCGCCGCCAGCAGCAATCCGAGCACCGATCGAAACGCCAGCGCCCAACCCACGGCATTCACCACCAGTCCCAGATAACTCGGATTGCGCAGGTGCTGGTAGATGCCGTCAGTGACCAGCCGATGCCCCGGCTGAATCGCCACCAAGCCGCTGAATCGCCGCCCCAGCACAAACACCGGCCACAAGCGCAATGCACCGCCGATGATAAACAGCAGAGCCCCGAGCCAGCGCACCCCCTCGCCGCCAAACGTCCAGAAGTCGACGCGGTCGCAATACGCCGGCAAGAAGCCACTGAGCAAACCAATGACGCCGAACGCTGGCAGCACCCAGCGATTGGCGCGGTCCTCCCGCTCGCCGGCACTCATGTTGACGTCGGTAAACAGCGACGCCACCACCATGGCCACCGTCGCCAGCGCGACCACCACCAGCGAGCCGTGGGCGAAAAACACCGCCACGCCGCCGATCCCCCAGACCGCCAGGCCGAGGTAGGCGAGGGTGGCGAGTACCGCCACCACGGTCATTTGCGCAGACATTTTCATGGTCACCTCATCGAGGGAACTGATGAGTGAAGTGTAGTGCGTGTCACCGAAGAACTGTGGGAGGGGGCTTGCTCCCGAATGCGGCGGGTCAGTCGACAGCGATGCGGGATGGCGCGGTACTTTCGCGATCAAGCTCGCTGCCACGGGGGACGGGGTCGGTGAGGACTTTTCTGAAGGTCTCCACCAGCGGCCGCAAATTGATCCGGTGCCAGGCTGCCCACAGCGGCGTGGTAAACGTCAGCCACGGCACCTCGCGCAAGACCACGCCCGGCGGCGCGTTATGGCTCAAGCCTTTCTGGATCATCGCGATGCCCAATCCCGACGCCACCAGCCCCAGCGCGGTAAACGGCTCGGTCGCCTGCATGCGCACATCCGGGGTGAAGCCTGCGCGGATGCACGCGCTGACGAACTCGTCGCTGGCATCCTGCCGAGGCTGCACGGCGATCCATTCCTGATCGGCCAGATCCTGTGGGCTCAACGATGCCGCGTAGGCCAATGGATGCTGCTCGGGCAACGCCAGCAGCATCGGATCATCAAGCACTTGAAACCCGAGCAAATCGGGATCGTCATCGGTCGGCGGTTCGCTCACCAGGGCGATATCGAGACTACGCTGTCGCAGGCCCTCCAATTGTTCGGCGGAACTGAGGTTGTACAGCGCGACATGCACATTCGGCCGGTCCACGCGCAATACGCGCAGGGCATTGGGCAGAACGCCGGCGTGCATGGCGTTTTCGATATAGCCGATGCACAACCCGCCTTCTTCGCCCCGGCCTAGCCGCTTGCCCAAGGATTCGAGGCGATTGGCGTGAGTCAGCAAGGCGCGGGTTTCGGCGAGGAACGTCTGGCCATCACGGGTCAGGCGAATACGCTGTTGGCTGCGTTCGAACAGCGTCAACCCGAGGCGTTCTTCCAGTTGGGCGATCTGCCGGCTCAGCGGCGACTGGGAAATATGCAGGCGTTCGGCTGCACGGCCGACGTGCTCTTCTTCGGCGACGGCGACGAAGTAGCGCAATTGACGGATGTCGATCATGTCAGACCTCTGAGGACTCAAGTGCTGCACATTATGTCTTGGACGGTCTCGGCGTCGCAATCTAGGATTTGCTCAACGGTCACACAGACCACGAACGAATGAGGACAATCCAATGAGTTTGAAAGACAAACTGCCCGGTCAACTGGGCTTCGGCACCGCGCCACTGGGCAACATGTTTCGCGCCATTCCCGAAGACGAAGCGCAGGCCACCGTGCATGCTGCGTGGGATGCTGGCGTGCGTTACTTCGACACCGCGCCGTTCTACGGTTCCGGCCTGTCGGAGATCCGCCTCGGTGAAGCGCTGAAACAGTACAACCGTGACGACTATGTCCTGAGCAGCAAAGTCGGCCGGGTGATTCTTGATGAAATCGAAGACGCGGCGGCTCGCGACCTCGGCGAAAAGAGCGGGGTGTTTGAACACGGCCGCCCGAACAAGATCGTCAACGACTACAGCGCCGACGCGACCCTGCGCTCGATTGAAGACAGCCTCAAGCGCCTGCAAACCGATCGCCTCGATATCGTCTGGGTGCATGACATTGCTCAGGATTTCTACGGCGATCAATGGCTGGAATACTTCAATCAGGCCCGCACCGGCGCGTTCAAAGTGCTGACTCGTCTGCGCGAGGAGGGCGTGATCAAGGGCTGGGGCCTGGGTGTCAACAAGGTCGAGCCCTGTGAACTGACGCTGGATCTGACCGAAGCACAGCCCGATGGCTTCCTGCTCGCCGGTCGCTACACGCTGCTCGACCATGAACGCCCGTTGCAACGCTTGATGGAGTCGGCACGGGCGCAAAACGTCGAAATCGTCGTCGGTGGCCCTTACAGCTCAGGGATTCTGGCCGGTGGTGCGCACTTCGAATACCAGAAGGCCAGCCCTGAAGTCATCGCCAAAGTCGGGCAGATCCAGCGCATCGCCGCTACTTTTAACGTCGATGTAAAAGCCGCCGCACTGCAATTCTCATTGGCCAACCCGGCGGTCGCCGCTGTCATTCCCGGTGCGAGCAAACCGGGCCGCATCGCCGAAGACGTCGCGGCACTGTCGGCCACCATTCCCGCCGGTTTCTGGCAGGCCATGCGGGAGGCAAAACTGGTCTCCGAACGCGCACCATTACCTATCGATGAGGTGAAAGCATGAAGATTGATCTGAGTGGAAAACTGGCCATCGTCAGCGGCAGCACCGCGGGCATTGGTTTGGGCATCAGCCAGTCGCTGGCCGAATCCGGCGCCACGGTGGTGGTGATTGGCCGCGACACGGCCAAGGTCGAACAGGCACTGGCGAGCATTCGCCAGAAAGTGCCGGGCGCACAATTGCGCGGTTTGACCGCCGATCTCGGTACCGCCGAAGGCGCGCAGACGCTGTTCGCTGCCGAGCCGAAAGCCGACATCCTGGTGAACAACCTCGGCATCTACAACAACGTGGATTTCTTCGACGCAGCCGACGAGGAGTGGACGCGCTTCTATGAAGTCAATGTGATCTCCGGCGTGCGCCTGTCGCGGCATTACGTGCCGGCGATGGTCGAGCAGGGTTGGGGGCGGGTGATCTTCCTGTCTTCGGAATCGGGCGTGGCGACACCGGCCGACATGATCAACTACGGCGTGACCAAAAGCGCCAATCTGGCGGTGTCCCACGGTCTGGCCAAACGCCTGGCGGGCACCGGGGTTACGGTCAATTCGATCCTGCCGGGGCCGACCTACACCGACGGCGTCGAGGCGATGCTCAAGGACGCTGCCGCCGAGTCTGGCCGCAGCTTGCGCGACGAGGCTGACGCGTTTGTGCGCAGGGCGCGGCCGACCTCGATCATTCAGCGCGTGGCGGATGTCGAAGAGGTTGCGCACCTGGTGACCTACATTGCTTCGCCGCTGTCCTCGGCCACCACCGGCGCCGCTTTGCGCGTTGATGGCGGTGTGGTAGACAGCCTGACCATTTGAGTATTTGAAGAGAGATTTTTATGGCAACTGCATCCGCAACTATCGACATTCCGGCATCGGCCGATCAGGTCTGGCAATTGATCGGCGGCTTCAACACGCTGCCGGACTGGCTGCCGTTCATACCCCACAGCGAGTTGAGTGACGGCGGCCGCGTGCGTACTTTGCAAACCGCCGATGGCGGCGTGGTGATCGAGCGCCTGCAAGCGTTCGACAACGCAGCGAAGAGCTACAGCTATTCGATTGAACAGGCACCGTTTCCGGCCACTGACTATCTGGCCACGATCAAGGTTGAAGCCCAGGGGCAGGGCGCACGCGTAACGTGGTCAGGACGCTTCACGGCCAACGGCGTGAGCGATGAAGAAGTGGTGGCGTTGTTCAACGGCATCTACCAGGGCGGCCTCGAAGCACTGCGCGCCAATTACCCGGCTTAATCACCCAACACAAAAAACTGTGGGAGCTGGCTTGCCAGCGATGACGGTGCTCCAGTCAACATTTATACCGACTGACCCACCGCCATCGCTGGCAAGCCAGCTCCCACAGGGTTCCGCGGTGTTTTCAAGATTGCGAGATCAAACTCTGCCGACAATCCAGCACAAGTTTCGCCCCACCCAGGTCACTGCTGTTCACTTCAAGCGTAAAGCCGTGCAGGCTGACAATCGCCGCGACAATCGACAACCCCAGGCCAAAGCCGCTGTGCGGCTGTCCGCCCTCGGCCCGATAGAAACGCTGAAACACCGCTTCACGTTCGGATTCCGGAATGCCCGGCCCGGAGTCGTGCACTTCAATCCGCGTATGCCCGGCGTCATTCACCCCGCGCAAGATCACCGTGCCGCCGGGTGGGGTGAATTTGATCGAGTTGCTCAGCAGATTCGCCAGCGCTTCAAACAGCAATGCCCGATCGCCATTGAGCGGCGGCAATGTCTCCGGCATGTTCAACTCGAAACGCAGCTCGCCTTCCTCGGCCAGCGGCAGGTAAAACTCGTGCAATTCCTGTAGCAACAACACCGGATCAAGCTCGACAAACCCCGAGCGACGCTGGCGATCCTCCAGCTCGGAAATCCGCAACAAGCCGCGAAACCGCGCCATCAGCGTATCCGCCTCGGCCAGCACCAGATCCAGTTGCGCCGCCTCCTGCGAGCCTTCGCCCGCCTGCTGCTGCATGCGATACAGCTGCGCACGCAGACGGGTCAGCGGTGTGCGCAAGTCATGGGCGATGTTGTCGCACACGCCTTTGACTTCATTCATCAAACGCTCGATGCGCTCGAGCATGGCGTTGACGATGGCGGCGAGCATGTCCAGTTCATCGCGGCGATTGGACAGCGGCAACCGGTGAGTCAGGTCGCCGGCGACAATCGACTGCGCGCTCGCCTGAATCGCGCGGATGCGCCGCAACGGCCGGCGCCGTAGCAAATGCCAACCGGCAATGCCTGGCAGAATCGTCAGCGACACTCCCCAGAACAACGCATGCAAAATGATTCGCGTCACCGCGAACAGTGAACCGTTGTCACGCAGCAACACCAGCCAGCGCCCATCGCGGGTCTGCGTGGCGACGGCGTCGCAGCTGTCATTGGGCAAGGTCGGGTCATCGGAGTTGGCGCAGTCGGCGAGCATGTGAATCTTGCCGTCCAGCGGCAGGCCGTCGGGGATCTGCTGGAGTGCGCCGCCGAGGTAAACGCCCTCGGCATCGAACAGGCCATAGGCGTCGATGCCGCGAATGTCGAAGGTCATGCTCGCGGCGAGGGCTTCTTCCAGTTGCTCGCCACGAAAGTGCGAAAACAGATGCTGACGTTGCATCAGCGAATGCTTGGCGAGGTTATCGAGGTAGCCGGAGACCTCGTAATACATGACCCCCATGAGGATCGCGCTCCAGGCCACAAACAACGAACTGTACAGCGCCAGCAAACGGCTGCTGGAGGAACGCCAACCGTCAGACGGGTTCGGCAATGACATAACCCGAGCCCCGTACCGTGCGAATCAGCGGCACGTTGCCTGCTGCGTCGATTTTCTTGCGCAGACGCCCGATGTGTACGTCTATCAGATTGGTGCCAGGGTCGAAGTGATAGCCCCAGACCTCTTCGAAAATCATCATCCGCGAGAGGATCTGGCCGCTGTTGCGCATGAGGAATTCCAGCAGTTTGTACTCGGTCGGCAGCAGCGTCAGCACCTGTTCGGCGCGGCGTGCTTCATGGCTGATCAAGTCCAGCTGCAGATCCGCCACCTGCAACGTGGTGGCCTGGGTGGCGCCGCTGTTCTGCCGGCGCAGCAACACTTCGACCCGTGCGGCCATCTCGTCGGTGGCAAACGGTTTGGTCAGGTAGTCATCGCCGCCTGCGCGCAAGCCGCGTACGCGCTCATCGACATCGGAAAGGGCGCTGATCATCAGGATCGGCGTAGCCACGCCCATGGTGCGCAGCGTGGTGACGATGGCCAGACCATCCAGCTCCGGCAACATGCGGTCTAGGGTGATCAGGTCGTAATTGCCGCTCACGGCACGGTCGAGGCCTTCGCGGCCATTGTCGACCCAATCCACGTCGAGGCCGTGGCTGCTCAGTTCGGCGACGATTTCCCGGGCGGTCACGGCGTCGTCTTCGATGGTCAAAATACGCGTCATAGGGCTGGCCTTGATCGGTTCAAACGGAATGGCAGCATTTTGCCAAGAAATTTCCGTGACGCTTTAAATTAACTTTCATGTTGTAGCTGGCATTCACGTGACCTGGAAATAAATTTGTCGAAACATTGATATCATCTGGCCATAACTTCAAGCAGGAGTGGTTCCGTGCGTATCTTGATTCGCCGTGGCTGGATGCCGATCACCGCTTTATTACTGGCTCTGCTGAGCGCTTCGACCTTTGCCGCCAATACGCCCTGTTCCGGCAAAAAGGGCGGTATTGCTCGCTGCGACGGCGATCTGTTCCTGTGCAATGACGGGTCCATCAGCGGGTCGAAGAAAAGCTGCGCAGCCATGTTCGGTTACGAGCGTCAGGTTCGCCCGCAAAACCTTCTTCAAAGCAACGATGGCTGTGCCTGTGGCACGGGCTCGTTTTGCACTGGCCCACGGGGTGGCGTCTATTGCCTGACACCCAGCGGTAACAAGAGCTACAGGCGTAAGTGATCGGCTTTGTGCCAATGCATAAAACCCGCTGCAAAACGCCTCTTGTTGCAATTTGCAATGTCCTAAGAAGTTCATCTTTTCTAATTGATTGAAAAATAACGATTTATTAAATGTTGGCGACTGGCACGGTCACTGCAATTCATCTTGCGACGAGTTGTAACACCATTTTTCATGCCTGGAGCACTACAACAATGAATAGATCCTCTGATGGGTTTTATCCTGCCTACGAAGGAGAGTCGAGCAACGTCTCAGGCGTGTCCTGGGGCGCGATCTTCGCCGGTGCGGCGGCCGCCGCTGCCTTGTCGATGATTCTGGTGCTGCTTGGCTTCGGTCTGGGTTTCTCTGCCGTTTCGCCATGGGCCGGTGAGGGCATCAGCGCCAAGGGCCTGGGCATTTCGACGATTGTCTGGCTGGCGGCGACGCAAATCATCGCTTCCGGGCTGGGTGGCTACATTGCCGGTCGCCTGCGAGTGAAGTGGGCGAACATGCACGGTGATGAAGTGTATTTCCGTGATACCGCCCATGGCTTCCTTGCCTGGTGCGTGGCCACACTGGTCACCGCGATTCTGGTGGTCGGTTCGGTCAGCAGCGTCATCAGCGGTGGCGTTCAGGCTGGTGCCAGTGTTGCCGGCGGTGCAGCCAGTGCTGTGACACAAGCAGCCGGTACTGCAGCGGCCAACACCGACAGCAACCAGTACGGTTACTACATCGACAACCTGTTCCGCGATGATCGTCCGGCGTCCGTCAGCGATGACGCGGCCCATGGCGCAGTGGCGCGGATCTTCGCTCAGAGCCTGGCCAACGGTCAGCTCAGCGCTGAAGACCGCACCTACCTCGCTCAGCTCGTCGCGCAACGGACCAATCTGAGCCAGGCCGATGCCGAACGTCGTGTCGATGAGGTTTACGCCCGCACTCAGAAAGCCATTGCCGACGCCAAGCTGAAAGCCCAGCAAGCGGCCGATACCGCTGCGAAAGTCGCTGCCTGGACCTCGCTGTGGATGTTCATCGCGCTTCTGGCCGGTGCGTTCTTTGCCAGCCTTGCAGCCACCTTCGGCGGTCGTCGCCGGGATGCGGTCGAGTACGTCGAAGTCGAAACCTATACCGCTACCACCACACTGCCTCCAGTCCGTTAAATAGGGAGAATCACCATGCGCTCATTACTGCTGTTTTTCCTCGGCGTACCGATCCCGATCATCATCCTGATCGCCCTGTTCGTGCACTGATTGCTCTATTGGGGCCTCTTGCCTCGGCCGCTTCCACCTTCGGGTGGAAGCGGCTTTTTCATGTATGGCTCGGCGGGTCATCAATTTGGCTTCAACGGGTAGTCGAACTAGTATTTCTGACAGGTGTTGTTGCGTGAGGGTACTGCTGCAATCGAGGCATGAATGAACACGACGTTTATTCAGATTCTGCTTCGAGGAACTGGACATGAATACGCGGTTGAGACCTGAAAGCGCAGGAACGCTTGATCCTGCTTTTGCTGATGCGGGGGTTTTAACGTTTCCATTGAACGGATTGCCTGATCTTGAGGCGGTAGCCGTTTTGGCACTGCCGGACAAAAAGACTCTGGTTGGGTTTTACCCGTTTGAATTGTATGGCCCGGCCACCGTTGCCCGATTCCACGAGGACGGAACGCTGGACACTCAATTCGGCGGGGGAAAGGGGTTTATAGAAATCGCTCTGGAAAACGCAATCATGGCGCATGTTATCGGGCTCAGCCTCCTGGAGGATGGCGCATGGCTGTTGCGGGGCACCTATGAGCGAGAAGACGTTGGTGTAGAGGGTATTGCGCTTGTACGCTGTCTTTCTGACGGGCAGCAAGATCAGTCTTTCGCTGAAAAAGGTGTTCGTTACCTACGTTTCGATCAAATGGATAAGCCTGATTCAGGTACATCCACTCATCTGAAATCACGCTCGCAGCATTGGAAGAAAGCCTTTTCTTCGCAGGCGAATGCGGCATCAAGCGTTTCCATGGCCCAGCAGTCCGACGGCAAAATTGTCGTGGTCTTCTATCTCTATAACTATGAGACCGAGAAGTGGCGTGGCATTGTTCTGCGACTCAACGCCGACGGGTCCAGCGACAAGACATTCAATGACCACGGATTTGCCCTGATCGAGTTCGGCAACAGTTCCAATTTTGCCTTGGGTGTCGCCATTCAGTCAGACGGAAAGATTCTCGTCTGTGGCCGATATAACGACGACCAACCGGGACTTCAAGGTGGATATCTGACGCGTTTCGATGCGTTCGGGCGTATCGATAGCACATTCAATGGCGGTGAGGTTTTCAAACTGAAAACCCGCTGGGAGGAACTCAACGCTGTATCGGTCAGGGAAAGCGATGGCCTGATCGTCGCCGCCGGTGCCGCATCCCCCATGGGCGTCGTGCAAGGGGCGCTGGTAGTGCTCAATGCCAATGGCCACTTCAATCTGGTTTTTAACGGCGGGAAACCGTTGTATTCGCCATTGCTGGAGTCGGGTACTCATTGGAAAAACTGCGTGGCGCACACAGATGGATCAATTGTCGTCGGGGGACATGGTAGCGGTGGACTTATCAACGGTGGTGACAGCTGCGTAGTTGCTCGCTATCGGGCTGACGGATCTCTGGATCCAGCATTTAATGGAACAGGGTTTGCCGTTTTCGCCGATAAAGAAAAGACGAGCTATTACAAGAGCATGAGCGTGATGGAGGATGGACGAATCATTGCGTGTGGTTTTCACGAACTCGATCCTTGGTTGGGACCTTTGATTGGGGGCTGGGTCATACGCTATCTGGTTTGACGCAGTACGATGCCGGGTGTGTGCTCTGGCCGCTTTCGCTCTGGTGGAAGCGGCTTTTTGATTTCTGCCGGAGCAGCGGCGAGAATCGCCAGCGAAAGTGGATGGGCCGCTTTCGCTGGTAGTTAAGGATGAGCACGTTGGACAAGAAGGAAATCAAGCGGCGACTGGTGGAAATGCTCGACGCTGGCCGCTCGAAGAGCGAAACCTTCAAGGCGCTGTCGGGGGGCAAGGTCAAGGATCGCGTGCTGGCGGCCTGGATCGGTAGTCGTCTGGATCCGGCCCTGAGAAAACGCCATTCGCTCAAAGTCACTGTTCTGGTGGTGCTGACGGCTATTCTCGGGCTGCTCGGGATGCTCGCCGGGCTGGTGCAAATCAACGAGGGCGGCGTCGCAATGGCGGTGGCCATCGTGCTGATTGCCGGTGCCATTCCGCTGTTTTTTGCATGGGGCTTCTACAAAGGGATCGCGTTGGTTTACACGATCTACATAACTTTCACGATGAGTCAGGTTCCGCGCCTGTTTGTCGGCTACAGCGAAGAACCCGTGTCGACGGTGGTCGGCGTGGCCTTCACGCTGGCCATGATGTTCTACGCCGCGTGGGTCAAATCGCTGCTGTTCCCGGACCTCGCCCTTATCGGGCCCAAAAAGATCAAGGGCCAGTTTGTCTTTTCCAACTGATCGTTGAACAATCCGACCGTTTCACTGGCCTGGATCAATATTTCCGTTGGCAATCTCGCCTAACGTAAATGATCCAAGCCTTAGCCGGGACATGAACTACATTGTCCTCGCGCGCATCTTGTAGCGCTGACGGAGTACCCCGCGAGCCCGCCCGATCGAAGAATTAAACGGGCCGCAAGGTGTAGTGCAGCAAGGAGCTGACGCGACACTCCCCTGAACCTTTTCACGGATGAACACCGCAATGCACTGCCTAGAAAGAACCTTCGATATCCAGCCGTTGGCGCAGGCGGATATGACTGTCCATATCAACGGTCAACCGGTCACCGCCGCCATTGGCGAAACCGTCCTCAGCGTGATTCAGTCCCTCGGCGTGCGCCAGATCGCCCGCAACGACCATGACCAGATCAGCGGCGCCTACTGCGGCATGGGCGTGTGCCAGTGCTGCCTGGTGAAAATCAACGGCCGGCACAAACGCCGCGCCTGCCAGACCGTGGTGCGCGACGGCATGCACATCGAAACCCAGGTCAACCGCATCGCCGGGCAGGAGGTCGTATGAGCCTGCAACCGGTAATCGTCGGCGGTGGCCCGGCGGGCATGGCGGCGGCCATTGAACTGGCCCGCCACGGCGTGCGCTGCACGTTGTTGGAAGAGGCTTCGCGCCTGGGCGGTGTGGTCTATCGCGGCCCGCTGCGTGACGGCGTGCAACTGGATTATCTCGGGCCGCGTTATTCCGAAGCGCTGGGCAAACTGCACGGCGAATTCCAGGAGCAATCCGGCCTGATCGACGTGCACCTCAATCATCGCGTGGTCGGCGCCGAAGGCACCCGTGCCCTGGTGGTGCTGGACGGCGACGAGCAACTGCACGAGTACGAATATTCACAACTGCTGTTGTCCGCCGGTTGCCACGAACGCAGCGTGCCGTTTCCTGGCTGGACGCTGCCCGGGGTGATTCTGCTCGGCGGTCTGCAACTGCAAATCAAGAGTGGCGTGGTCAAGCCGCAAGGGCCGGTGATCATCGCCGGCACCGGGCCGTTGCTGCCGCTGGTGGCGACGCAACTGCACGCATCCGGCGTCAAGGTTGCGGGCGTGTATGAAGCCTGTGCGTTCGGCAAGATTGCCCGCGAAAGCCTGGCGCTGCTGAACAAGCCGCAATTGTTCCTCGACGGCTTGAGCATGCTCGCCTACCTGAAACTGCACGGCATCCCGATGAACTACGGCTGGGGCGTGGTCGAGGCGCATGGCGAGGGTGAACTGAAAAGCGTCAGCGTCGCACCGTATTCCGACACCTGGGAGCCGGACCTGACCCGCGTCGAGCGTTTTGAAGCGCAGACATTGGCCGTCGGTTACGGCTTTATTCCGCGCACCCAGCTCAGTCAGCAAATGGGCCTCGATCACGGCTTCAGCGACGACGGCTATCTGCGCGCCAACGCGAACATCTGGCAGCAAAGCAACGAACCTCACGTGCATCTGGCCGGTGATATGGGCGGGATTCGCGGCGGTGAAGCAGCGATGCTGGCCGGCAAGATCGCCGCGACCTCGATCCTGTTGCAACGCGGTGTGCTGGAAGAAGACCTGGCCCGCGTTCGCCGCGACCGCTATCTGGGCAAACTGAAAGCCATCGTGCGTTTCCGCGCAGCCGTGGACCGCTACACCGAACGCGGCGTCGGCCAGACCGCATTGCCGGCCGCCGACACGGTAATCTGCCGCTGCGAACACGCGACCCGCGCCGACATTGACCGGGCGCTGGAGCAGGGCGTGCAAGACATCGCCAGCCTGAAGATGCGCACCCGCGTGAGCATGGGCGATTGTCAGGGGCGGATGTGCGTCGGCTATTGCAGCGACCGTCTGCGCCAGGCCACCGGACGCAAAGACGTCGGTTGGCTGCGCCCGCGTTTCCCGATTGATCCGATCCCTTTTTCCGCGTTCCAGTCCATCGGCACGGAGGCCGCTTCCCATGAGTAAGTTCTACGACGTGGTCATCGCCGGCGGCGGCGTGATCGGGGCGTCCTGCGCCTATCAATTGTCCAAACGCAAAAACCTCAAAGTCGCGTTGATCGACGCCAAGCGCCCGGGCAATGCGACCCGTGCTTCGGCCGGCGGTTTGTGGGCGATCGGCGAGTCGGTCGGCCTCGGCTGCGGGGTGATTTTCTTCCGCATGATGTCCGCCAACCGCAAGCGCGAAACCCAGGGCGCGGCGGTGGCCGTGGACGCCAGCACACCGCACATCCTGCCGGAGTCATTCTTCGATTTCGCCTTGCAGTCCAACGCGCTGTACCCAGAGCTGCACCGTGAGTTGCAAGACAACCACGGCATGGATTTCAAGTTCGAAAAGACCGGGCTGAAATTCGTAATTTATGACGACGAGGATCGGCTCTACGCCGAGCACATCGTCGGCTGCATCCCGCACCTCGCCGATCAAGTGCGCTGGCTCGATCAGGCTGCATTGCGCGAATCCGAACCGAGCGTCAGCCATGAAGCCCGAGGGGCGCTGGAGTTTCTCTGCGACCATCAGGTCAGCCCGTTCCGCCTCGCCGACGCCTACATGGAAGGCGCGCGGCAGAATGGCGTGGATATCTTCGTCAACACCAACGTCACCGGCGTGTTGCATCACGGCACACGGGTGACCGGCGTACAGACGGCCGAGGAGGGCGTGTTCCACTGCAAGACACTGATCAACGCCGGCGGTGCCTGGGCCGCAGACTTGAGCGAGTGGGCGACCGGCATCCGCATTCCGGTGAAACCGGTCAAAGGCCAGATCCTGCTGACCGAGCGCATGCCAAAAATCCTCAACGGCTGCCTGACCACCAGCGACTGCTACGTGGCGCAAAAGGACAACGGCGAGATCCTGATCGGCAGCACCACCGAAGACAAAGGCTTCGACGTCACCACCACCTACCCGGAAATCGCCGGGCTGGTGCAGG
The DNA here is from genome assembly GCF_018326005.1 of Pseudomonas sp. Seg1. Taxonomy (NCBI): domain Bacteria; kingdom Pseudomonadati; phylum Pseudomonadota; class Gammaproteobacteria; order Pseudomonadales; family Pseudomonadaceae; genus Pseudomonas; species Pseudomonas sp. Seg1. Next base: position 4,052,005 of record NZ_AP021903.1, on the reverse strand, counting down.
GCGCGGTGCGGTGTCTGCCGGAGCTTGCGGACGTCAACTTGAAGCGCACCTGGGCCGGACTGCGCCCGGGCTCGCCGGACGAGTTGCCGATTCTTGGGCCGATGCGTGGCGTGGAGGGGTACCTCAATGCCTGCGGGCACTTCCGCACCGGCATTCTGACCTCGGCGATTACTGGTGTGCTGCTGGACAAACTGGTCAATGACGAACCGCTGCCGCTGGATATCACGCCGTTTCTGGCGGATCGGTTTGAGTCCGCCCAGGTCAAACCGGAGCGCACGCTAGAGCCGGCCTGACCTTAGCGGATTTGATGTTGACTGTGCTGGCCCCTTCGCGGGCAAGCCCGCTCCCACAGGGTTCAGCGTCGTACACAAAGTATTGGTACGACTCGACCACTGTGGGAGCTGGCTTGCCAGCGATGAGGCCTGCGCGGCGCCTGATCTTTCAGATTTTGCGCGATTCCTCTTCCAGTTGATCCGATTCAAACAACCGCGCCAGCTCCGCCCGGGCTTCCTGGGCGGTTTGCAGGACTTTGGCGGCGTCGTCGTACACCGCGTGTTGCGCCTCCAGCACTTGTTCGTCGTGGTGCTTGAAGCGCTTGATCCGCGCATCGGCCTGCGCCTGGGTCAAGCCGAGACCGACCAGCGTGCGCCGGCTCATTTCCAGGCTTGAATAATAGGTTTCCCGAATCGCCTCCGCGCCGACATCGACCAAGCGGTGTACGTGTTGACGGTTGCGCGCCCGGGCGATGATTTTCATGTGCGGGTAGAGCTTGCGCACCACCTCGGCGGTTTTGATGTTGGTCTCCGGGTCATCCGTGGCAATCACGAAATATTCCGCTTCGCCGACCTTGGCCGCATTGAGGATTTCCGGGCGCATCGGGTCGCCATAGAACACCGGCACCCCGCCGAAGCTGCGCGACAGTTCGATGGTTTCCACCGAGGTGTCCAGCGCGACGAACCTGATGTTCTGTGCGCGCAGAATCCGCGCGACGATCTGGCCCATCCGGCCCATGCCGGCGATCACCACACGCGGGGTTTCGGTGTCGATCTCGCGGAATTTCTCGGGCACTTCCACGGGCTGCACCTTGGGGCTGACCAGCCGCGCGCAAATCAACAGCAACAACGGCGTCAAGGCCATCGACAGGGTGATGGTCAGCACCAGCAAGTCGTACAGGCGCGGCTCGAACAGACCCTGATCGCGACCGATCTTGAACACCACAAAAGCAAACTCGCCGCCCGCCGCGAGGACGATGCCGAGGCGAATTGCGCTGATTCTGTTCAAGCCGCCGGCCAGGCGTCCCACCACAAACAACAGCGGCAGTTTCAGACCGATCAACAGCAGCGTCAGCCCCAACACGGTGATCGGTGCACTGAGCAGCAGACTCAAATTGGCACCCATGCCGACACTGATGAAAAACAACCCCAGCAGCAGGCCCTTGAACGGCTCGATCTGCGCTTCCAGTTCATGGCGGTATTCCGAGTCCGCCAGCAGCAGGCCGGCAAGAAACGCCCCCAGCGCCATCGACACACCGACCAGATCCATCAACCACGCCGTGCCGATCACCACCAGCAACGCCGTGGCCGTGGACACTTCCGGCAGGCCGGTTTTCGCCACCACGCGGAACACCGGGCGCAACAGATAACGCCCGCCGACCACCACCACGGCGATCCCGCCGAGTACCTGCAAACCGTGATTCAGACTCTCGGCATTGCTGGTGGTGTGATCACCGCCGGCAAGCATCGGTACCAATGCAATCAAGGGGATCGCGGCGATGTCCTGAAACAGCAGAATGGCGAACGCCAGGCGCCCGTGGGGGCTGGTCAGTTCCTTGCGTTCGGCAAGGCTTTGCAGGCCAAACGCGGTGGACGACAGCGCCAGACCCAACCCCAACACGATCGCACTGTTCAGCGGCTGGCCGAACACCGACAACGCCAGCACGCCAATTACCGAAGCCGTCAACAACACCTGAGCCAGACCGACGCCGAACACCGATTTGCGCATCACCCACAAGCGTCGCGGCGACAGCTCCAGACCGATGATAAACAGCAGCAACACCACGCCCAGTTCGGAAATATGCGCGACGCTTTGCGGATTGCCGATCAGGCCCAGCACCGACGGGCCGATGATCACCCCGGCAAACAGATAACCCAGCACCGCGCCCAATTGCAGACGTTTGGCCAAGGGCACGGTGAGCACCGCGGCGAACAGAAACACGACAGCGGCTTGCAACAGATTGCCTTCATGGGGCATGGATTGACTCCTGACAGCGGTACGGCGGGGGCGACAAGGATAAGGGCTGAATCGATTCAAGATCCACAGAAGATCCCGCCGCAGAACGGGTTGTACTGATCACGCGGCGCACGTCCGATGGTATCGTGCGGGCCCCGACGCAAGGTGCAACCGAAGCGTCAGGTTCATCTCGATACTTCGTGACGTTACAAGGAGCTTCTCCGGAATGGATTTTAGAACCCTGCTGTGTGCCGGGCTTGTATGTATGACCGCAATTGACGCCAACGCCGAATCCTCGACACTGCCCGGGCATTACTACCTGTCCGGCGTCATGGAAATGGGCGCCGAATTGCTGTTGCAGGCAGACGGCACGTTCAAGGCCGGCGTCGAATATGGTTCCGCCAGCGGCATGGCCAACGGCAAGTGGTACGTCGAGGATGACGTCGTGACGCTGGAAAGCCAGGCCAGTACGCAACCCGCCGAGGCGCTGGCCTTTGAAGAGCCCGGAGAAATCAGCCTGGCGCAGCTGGAAGAAAATGCCACGCACTATCCGGATGAGCGCGCTGGCGTATGGCGCGATCACTATCTTTTAGAGATGCGCCATGCCCGTTTGCGTGAGGCGCCAAAGGTCCAACCGGGTTTTGTCTACGTTCAGTTCGACCATGGCGTCAGCGGTCCTTTGCCGTTGGAAGCCGGCATCCCGGCCAGACTCTGGCTGCCTTACGATCCACAGAAAACCATCCGCAAAATCGGCTTCAGTGCCCTGAAAGACACCGCGCCCAAACAATGGCTGGAGGTCTCGCCCGACACGCGTCTGTTCAGCTTCAACTGGAAAAAACCCAAGCTTCAACCCATCGTGGTCGACACGCCGCAGGAAGATAAATTGGCCGATGCGCAACGGTTTTTACCCGAGGATGAGCAAGGCCGTATCCAGAATCACTACCTGATCGAGCTGTTCCATTACGATCCGATCCCCGCGCCGCCGATAAAACCGGTCGACGTGTATTGGCAGTTTGCCGATGGATCGACTCAGCAGCAGAGCTGGACCGACTCGAGTCAGGCTCGGTTGACGCAGCCCTATACCGGCGCCAGCCCCTTGCAGAAACTTGGCCTGCGCACGCATGGATCGGCTGAGGAAATTCAGTGGTTCGACGTCGCCCCTGACACGCGTTTACTGAAGGTGCAGTGGCAGGCCGAGCACGGTCCCGGAGAGTTGGCGGCGATGTTCGAGGATCTGCAATTGCAGGTCGAGCCAAACTGTCTGGCGGTGAGTGGCTGGAGTGACAGAGCCTGTTTCCGTCGTCGCTGATGGCCTGACGCGGCATGACCCAAACCCGCCCTTGTGGCGGGTTTTTACTGCGCGGCGAGGCTGTAACAAATTGCATCAATTGGTTACATTTATAACCTCTGCGAATCAATCTCCGAGTCCGCCCATGGCCATCAACTTCGACCTCAACGACCTGCAAGCCTTTCGCGCAGTGGTCGAGCAGGGCAGTTTCCGCAAGGCCGCCGACACGGTGCGCCTGTCGCAACCGGCGCTGAGCCGACGCATCGAAAAGCTCGAAGACGCCCTCGGCGTGAAACTGTTCGAGCGCACCACACGCAAAGTCAGCCTGACCCAGGCCGGACGCGCTTTCATGCCCAGCGTCGAACGACTGCTCGATGACCTTGACGTGGCGTTGCTCGGCATCAGCGAAGTCGCCTCGACCCGTTTGGGCCACGTCACCGTCGCTTGCGTGCCGTCCGCCGCGTACTACTTCATGCCCCGCGTCGTTGCGCGTTATCACCAGCAATTTCCACGAATCAAAGTCAAAGTGCTCGACTCCAGCGCCCACGACGTCTTGAGTGCGGTGGTCAATGGCGAAGCCGATTTCGGCTTGAGTTTCATGGGCACTCAGGAAGCCAAAGTCGAATTCGAGCCGCTGGTTCAGGAAAGCTACGTGGTCGCCTGTCGCCGTGATCATCCGCTGGCCGGGCGCAGCAGCGTGACGTGGGACGAGTTTTATCAGCAGGATTACATCTCGTTGGACAAGACCTCGGGCAACCGTTTTCTGCTCGATCAGGCCTTGAGCAGCGTCGTGCCGCAGCGTCCGAGTATCTGCGAAACCCGTCATGTCACAACGATGATCGGTCTGGTGGAGGCGGGGTTGGGCGTGGCAGCGGTGCCACTGATGGCAATGCCGGGGCCGGATCATCCGATCCTGACGCGGGTGCCGTTGACCGATCCGCAGGTGATGCGCAGTGTCGGCATCATCAAGCGCCGGGATCGCACCTTGACCCCGGCGGCATTGGAACTGGAGCGGCTGGTGGTGGCCATGAAGGTCCAGCCGCCGACTCTTAGCGCTTGACCGAATCCAGCCCGGTGGCTTGCACGTCCGTCTGGGCGGCAGGCGCCGCGAGGTAAGCGAGCAGCGCCTTGGCTTCTTGTGGATGTTGCGCACCCACCGGAATCCCGGCCGCGAACCGCGTCACCGACTGCACCGACTCCGGAATCTTCGCGACAAAACTCACCCCCGGCACCGGCAGCAACTCGCTGACTTGCTGAAAGCCCAACTGATAGTCGCCCGTGGCGACCACCGAGCCGACCGGGATTTTCGGAATCATTTTGGCCTTCGGTTTCAGCTGATCTTCGATCCCCAGTTTCTTGAACAACTGCTGCTCGATGTACACGCCGCTGGCGCTGTCGGAGTAGGCCACCGACTGCGCGCCGAGCAGGGTTTGCTTGAGCGCTTCGACGTTGCTGATGTCCGGTTTCGGTGCGCCTTCACGCACCACCAGACCGATCCGCGAATCTGCCAGTTCAACCCGCGAGGCCGGGTCGACCTTGCCCTGTTTGATCAAGTCATCGAGAGCGTAGCCGACCATGATCACCACGTCGGCGTGTTCACCGCGCGCGAGACGATTGGGGATCGCTTCGGGGGCTTTGCCCATCGACGGGCCGAGGCTGGTAGTCAGTGTGTTGCCGGTGCTGGCGGCGAATTTGGGTCCGAGAATCTTGTAGGCGGCAGTGAAGCCCCCGGAGGTCATCACGCTCAATTCTTCGGCCTGGGCCGCAAGGTTGAACGCCAGACCGGCGAGCAGGGCGGTGACAGTAAACAGTTTTTTCATGGCGAGTTTTCCTCAGGCCGCGACAGGTTGCAGACGACCACCGGCACGGCGGTACAGATAAAGAGTGGCGCACAAGGCACACAGCGCACCGACACTCATCCAGTAACCCGGCGCGGCTTTGTCGCCGGTGTACTGGATCAGGAAGGTCGACATTGCCGGCGTGAAACCGCCGAAAATTGCGGTGGCCAGGCTGTAGGCGAGGGAGAAACCGGCGACCCGGACTTCCACCGGCATGATTTCGGTGAGCGCTGGAATCATCGCGCCGTTGTACAAGCCGTAGATAAATGACAGCCACAACAGCGACAGCAGCATGTGGCTGAAGCTCGGCGCCTGCACCAGGTACGACAGCGCCGGATAGGTCGTCGCCAACGCCAGCAGCGACATGGCGATCAGTACCGGACGACGCCCGACACGGTCGGACAGCATGCCGCCAATCGGCAGCCAGAAGAAGTTCGACACACCGACCAACAGCGTCACCAGCAACGCGTCAGAAGTGCTCAGGTGCAGCACGGTTTTGCCGAAGGTCGGCGCGTACACGGTGATCAGGTAGAACGCGGTCGTGGTCAGGGCGACCATCAACATCCCGCCGAGCACCACCACCCAGTTCTGGCCAAGGGTGCGGAACACTTCCTTCATGCTCGGGCGATGTTTGCGTGCGGCAAACTCTTCGGTTTCCGCCAGATTGCGCCGCAGGAAAAAGATGAACGGCACGATCATGCAACCGACGAAAAACGGAATCCGCCAGCCCCAGTCGGCAATCACATCCGGCGCCATCCACGCGTTCAGGGCGTAGCCCAACGCGGCGGCGACGATGATCGCCACCTGCTGACTGGCCGACTGCCAGGCGGTGAAGAAACCTTTGCGGCCCGGCGTGGCGATCTCCGAGAGATACACCGACACTCCACCCAATTCCGCGCCGGCGGAGAAGCCTTGCAGCAAGCGCCCGATCAGCACCAACGCCGGGGCCAACAGACCGATGGACTCGTAACCGGGCACCAGCACAATCAATATGGTGCCGCTGGCCATGATCGACAGGGTGACGATCAGCCCTTTGCGCCGGCCGACGTCGTCGATGTAGGCACCGAGCACAATGGCCCCGAGTGGACGCATCAAAAAGCCTGCGCCGAACACGGCAAAGGTCATCATCAGGGAGGCGAATTCACTGCTCGCCGGAAAGAACACCGCCGCGATCTGCGTGGCGTAAAAGCCGAACAGAAAGAAGTCGAACTGTTCGAGGAAGTTGCCCGAGGTCACCCGGAAAATGGCGCCGGCCCGCGAGCCGCCGTGTGGGATTGAGGCTGTCATAGAAAAGTACTCCACCGCTTTTATGACGTGCGCTACGGGAGGGCGGCGCACGGTTTTTATTGAGGCGGATGGTGGCGCAGATGTAACAATCTGTTAATTGCATTGTTGGTATGGATTGATGTGCAAAGTGGATCAATCCGGGTCGGACACCCCTTGGACCCTGTGGGAGCGAGCCTGCTCGCGAAAGCGGTGAGTCTGGCAATGAAGATGTCGACTGAGCTGGCCCTATCGCTGGCAAGCCAGCTCCCACAGGTTTCTTTGGTGTACACAACCTTTGTAAACGACCTGATCCACTGTGGGAGCTGGCTTGCCAGCGATAGCGGCCCTACAGGCAACTACAATCCCCCAGCCAGCCTGCTCCCACAATTTGCGCAGTGTCCTCACTGCTCCTGCAAACAACAAAAAACCTGTGGGAGCTGGCTTGCCAGCGATAGCGGCCCAACTGACAACTACAATCCCCCAGCCAGCCCAGGAAAAAAAACAAGGAATGATTCCCGAACCCGGCAGTCCGAGTTCAGGTGTCACACACCACAGGAGGTTCACCGATGAACAGCAAAACCCTAATCGCCAGCCTGGCCCTCGTCGCCGGCATTGCCGGGATCAGCCCACTTGTTCAAGCGGCGCAAACCTCAAGCGAACCCGCCGTTCAATCCCCGGTCAGCGACCGTGAATTGAAGGTCAATGACCGCGCTCCCGACGTTTATCAGCGCAGCGACAAAGCGTTGAAAAACTGGAAGCAGAAAGGCTTGAAAGCACCGATCGAACAGGCGCAGTGGGTGCAGATCAACGACAAGTACGTAATGGTGATGATTACCAACGGGACGATTGTCGAGATGCAACCGGTCGAGCGTTAAGCCTGCGTTTCAAAAGCCTTGCGTCTGCACGCGCGCAGGGCTTTCCCCGCCCAATCGATACTGATTATTGCCACTGCGCTTGGCCTCATACATCGCCAGATCGGCAATGTGCAGCAGGCGGTCCATGGCTGTCGCATGATCCGGAAACACCGCCACTCCAAGGCTGGTACCAACGTGCCGCTGGTCGTTGCCGATGCTGATCGGTGGCGACAGTTCGATGAAGATTTTCTGGCAAATGCGACGGGCTTCGTCCTGTAGGTCGAGGCCCGGTGCCAGGCCTTGCAGGATCACCACGAACTCATCACCGCCAATGCGCGCAACGGTGTCGGTGACGCGCAGAATGCGTTTCAGCCGCGTGGCTGTGGTGATCAGCACCCGGTCGCCGGCGGCATGGCCGTAGTGGTCGTTGATGGTTTTGAAACCGTTGAGGTCGATAAATACCAGGGCTACGCGAGTGTCAGTCTGCCGCGCGTGATCCAGTGCTTCTGACAGTTTTTGTTCCAGCACCAGACGATTGGGCAGACCGGTCAGCGGATCGAAATGGGCGAGGTGTTGCAGGTAGCTGGCCGAGGCTTTTTCTTCGGTGATGTCGCGCACCACGCCCATCATTTTGATCACCGCGTCGTGGTCATTGCGCACCACGTTGCCGGTTTCCCGCAGCCAGCGAATCGTGCCGTCGGGCCAGACCACGCGGTACTCCTCATCGTGATTTTCACCGGTTTCCAGACAACGCAGTTCACCGGCGCGCACCCTGACGCGATCGTCCGGGTGTACGCAGGAACAGAACAGCGCATAGGACGGTGTGATTTCGCCGATCCTGAAGCCGAACATGCCGTAGATCGCGTCTGACCAGTACAGCCGGTCCGTGTCTACTTCCCAATCCCAGGTGCCGATGCGCGCGAAATACTGGCTGCGCTTGAAGCGCTCGACGTCGCCGTCCTGATGAATGTTCTGACCCTCGGCGGCCCTGGTCAGCAGTTCACGGTATTCGGCAAGCTGCTTGCGCAAACTGCGCTGACGCCAGCTCAGCAGAATAATGACAGCAAGCAAAGCCCCGCCGATGAGGAGGCTGATCCAGAGCTGAATCATTGAGGAGCTGCCAGCATGGCGAGTCGATCCGAGAAGTAATGGCGGTTGGCTATCTTAATTGTTCCGCACTCGCTTCGGATACCACGTTGATCTGCGCTTACGGGTTGCCATCGACTGGCAATTCTGGGAAAACGGCGGCGAGCCGAACAATAGAGTGAATGTCATGAATGATGAACTGCAGGTAATCGATCTTCAGGTGGGCGAGGGCAAAGCCGCTGTCAAAGGCGCGCTGATCACCACCCACTACACCGGTTGGCTGGAAGATGGTAGCGAATTCGATTCCTCCCACAGTCGCGGCAAACCGTTTCAGTGCGTGATTGGCACGGGGCGGGTAATCAAGGGTTGGGATCAGGGCTTGATGGGCATGCAGGTCGGCGGCAAACGCAAACTGCTGGTGCCGGCGCACCTGGGTTACGGCGAGAGAACGATGGGCAAGATCCCGCCGAATTCGAATCTGGTGTTTGAGATTGAGTTGCTGGAAGTGCTGACGCGGGATGATTGACGTGGGTGGCGATCGCTATGGGCGTGAGAGGGGCGATGCCCCTCATCATTTGTCTGGACAGTGGATTGGTGGCGGGTCAGCTTTCTTTCAAGCCCATTGCAACGGTTGACCCAGCGGGAAGCAGATGTCTACCTCCAGTTTTGCTGCGGCTGACAGATTGACCAACGCATCCAAAGAGAACTTGTCGATTTTGCCATTGAGCACATCGTTGAGTCGCGGCTGGGTGATACCCAAGCGTTTAGCCGCTTCTTTTTGAGGAAGCTCCCAAGCTCGAATGGTCTCGCAAAGCGTGCGCATCAGCTTGGCCCGCAGACGCATATTGGCGGCGTCCTGCGGCGTGTCTTCGAGTGCATCCCAGACACTTGAGTAGCGCGGGTGATGTTCCTTCATGGCTTGGGCCTTCCTGGGGTTTGGCTTTCAGATATTCGTCAGCACAAAGAAAGCTTTCGCGAGCAGGCTCACTCCTACAGTGATTGCGGTGGCTCATGGGATTTGAGTGCACTGCAGATCCCGTGTGGGAGCGAGCCTGCTCGCGAAGAGCTGTCACTCGGTCAATCAGGCTGCATGCGCCATCTCGGCCAAGGTGTCGGCCACCGTCCTTTGCAGTGAGGGGAATCGGCGGCTCACTCGGCGCAGCGCCGGCAGGACGGCGTCGATTTCCAGTTCATCGAGTTGGGCGAGGACGGTGACGGCGGAGGCGACGATGGTTTCTCGTTCGCTTTCGAATAGCACCAGGCAGGTGTTCTGTGCCCAGCGTCTGTCCCGTTCGTTGAAGCCCATGGCCACCAATGCCGCGACGACTTGTGCATCTGTTTTGTGAGTCATGGTCATTGCCTCAGGTCGGGGTCAAGTTTGTCGAGGGCGCGGTTGACTGCGAGTTCGCCGAGCATGACGACCTGTTGAATGCCGAGCACGGTGTTGCGGTAGGGCGAGTCGAGCAGGGCGGCGAAGTCGCTGAGCATGATGCTGGCCGAGGCCATCGATTCGCAGGCGTGGGCCATGAGGTCTTCGGTGCCGGTGTTGGGGTCAACGAGGAACATCGTGCTGGGTCTGCGCGGTGGCGAAGGCGGTGTGGGTTTCAGGTAGTGATCGAGGGCGCGTTCGGCGGCTTCGTGGAGTTTTCTGGAGCCCGGCGTGGAATAGGGGGACGTAGGATTTGGATCGATTTCTGCGCCTGTTTCGGGCGGATTTGGCGTGATTTTGAACATGGTGTGGTTTTCCAAAGTGATGCTGACACCACCTCGCGACTAAACGATAAGGTGGCAGCTATACGCAGGTTAGTCGACCGGAAATCCACACCAAAACCGGCGCACCCGAAGGCGCCCTGCGCACAGCTACCATTGAGTGAAGTATCGAAATACCTACTGTCTGGAGCGTTGTGCGGTTTAAGTAGATTACCGAGCGACTAAACCCGATCACTGAACATTCAGCGACGCGAACCAAGTTACCGGCACCCCTCAAGCCGCACAAGCCGGCGGATTCTGGCGTAGTTGTAGGCAAAGGCGCAAGGCGCTGTAGCCTCATGGCTGATGTCTAAATGATGCTGCGTTTTTCCTGACGCCTTCGCGAGCAAGCTCGCTACCACAGGGGCAATGCATTCCAAAATGTAGGAGCGAGCCTGCTCGCGATGGGGCCTTCAAAACTCACTCAAGAACTGACCTTCACCCCACGCCCAAACCGCTCCCGATACACCGACGGCGGCACCCCCACCACCCCGCGAAACGCCACGCGAAAACTCTCCACCGAGCGATACCCGCAGCGCTCGGCAATCTGTTCGGTGTGCTGATCCGTGCTCTCAAGCAACTCCCGCGCCCGCGCCAGCCGTTCATGCTGCAGCCACGCCTTGGGCGACTGGCCACTGGCCTCGGTAAAGCGCCGCAAAAACGTACGTTCGCTCATCGCCGCTTCACTGGCCAGATCGCGCACTTCCAGCGGTTCATGCAAACGCTCGCGCGCCCACTGCATCACCCGAGACAGATCGTTGCGCGGCGTCGGGCTGACCGGCGTCGGAATAAATTGCGCCTGCCCGCCGGTACGCTGCGGCGACATCACCAGTCGCCGCGCCACCGAGTTGGCCACCTGAGTGCCGAAGTCCCGCGCCACCAGATGCAGGCAGGCGTCGATGCCGGCTGCGCTGCCCGCCGAAGTGATCAACTGGCCAGCGTCGACGTAAAGCACATCCGGATCGACCGCAATCGCCGGAAAGCGCTGCGCCAGTTCCGTGGCGTAGCGCCAATGGGTGGTGGCGCCGTGGCCGTCGAGCAGGCCGCTGGCGGCCAGTACAAACACACCCGAGCAGATCGACAACAACCGTGCGCCACGGGCATGGGCCTGACGCAGAGCATCGAGCAGCGCTTGTGGCACTTCTGCATTTCGATCGCGCCAGCCGGGAATGATGATGGTGCGCGCCTCGGCGAGCAGTTCCAGACCGCCATCAGCCAATACCTGAATGCCACCCAAGGCACGCATCGGGCCTTGATCGACCGCCGCAATGGCGTGGGTGTACCACGGGAAATCGAACTCCGGCCGGGCCAGGCCGAAGATCTCCACGGCTATGCCGAACTCGAAAGTACAGAGGCCGTCGTAGGCCAGAATTGCGACGAGACCTGGTGATGTCGGCATTTGGCGGAAAATTCCCGGTGAGTGTCTTGTGCGCCACTTTAGCTGCAAGCGGTCGCTCGATAAAGTCTGTTCACCCCCCTACAGACAAAGGAGCAACACCCATGACAAGCCTCGTTCGCGAGATCCCTGCCGCTCCGTCGGCGATCGCCCTGATGCACTTCAGCAATCGTCTGACCTTCGAAACCGATTGTTCCGACGTGTTCAGCAGCCAAGAGGCTGGCGAGATTGATTTTGTTCTGGTCGACGTGCGCGGCCCGCTAGCTTTTGAGCGCGGGCATGTGCCGGGCGCGATCAATATCCCGAACCGGCTGCTGACGGCGGCGGAACTGGCGGGCTATCCGAAAACCACGCTGTTCGTGGTCTATTGCGCCGGCCCGCACTGCAACTGCGCGAACAAGGCGGCGGTGAAACTGGCGGCGCTGGGTTACCCGGTCAAGGAGATGATCGGCGGCGTTACCGGATGGCTTGATGAAGGCTTTCAACTGAGTGTTGAGCCAGTCGGCAAAACCGCAATCGGCTGTGAATGCTGATCCCTCGCCACAAAGGGTACTCATCGCAGATTTCCTGCGCGAAATAAGGTTCTGTCCTACAGCCTTTGCACCACAACGGCGCACCGTTGACCCCGGTCAATCGGTGCGCCGATCTTTCGTAAGTATTTGTCGCTTAAACACAATTTACCCTGTGCGCGCCGCCATAGACTGCCGGCCACTTCGGTTTTTATAGCCAATTGGCCATGACCGAACGCTGAATCGAAAGCTGCCAATAAAAGCCTCCGCACACAGGAGTAATAAATGAAGAAGCTAGTGATGTTCGGTGCCCTGGCACTGTCGATGTTGTCCCTGACCGCTGTGGCCGAAGACGCCAAGCCGATCCGCATCGGTATCGAAGCCGGTTACCCGCCATTCTCGATGAAAACCCCGGACGGCAAACTGGCCGGTTTTGACGTGGACATCGGCGATGCGTTGTGTGAGCAGATGAAAGTCAAATGTACTTGGGTCGAGCAGGAATTCGATGGCCTGATCCCGGCGCTGAAAGTGAAGAAAATCGACGCCATCCTGTCCTCGATGACCATCACCGACGACCGCAAGAAAAACGTCGACTTCACCATCAAGTACTACCACACCCCGGCGCGCTTCGTGATGAAGGCCGGCTCCAACATCACTGACCCGCTGACCCAGCTCAAAGGCAAGAAAGTCGGCGTGCTGCGTGCCAGTACCCACGACCGTTTCGCCACCGAAGTGCTGGTGCCGGCCGGGATCGATCTGGTTCGTTACGGCTCGCAGCAGGAAGCCAACCTCGACATGACCTCTGGTCGTCTCGACGCGATGCTGGCCGACTCGGTCAACCTCAGTGACGGCTTCCTGAAAACCGACGCTGGCAAAGGCTTCGAATTCGTTGGCCCAACCTATGAAGACGCCAAATACTTCGGCGGCGGCGCCGGCATTGCAGTGCGCAAGGGCGATACCGCGCTGGCTGAGCAATTCAACAAGGCCATCACCGAAATCCGCGCCAACGGCAAGTACAAACAAGTGCAAGACAAGTACTTTGACTTTGACGTGTACGGCCATTAATACGCCGTAAAAAAAGTGGCCCTGTTAGCGCGGTGGCCACTTTTTTTGCGCTCTAATTGTGGTGAGACCTTTGTAGGAGTGAGCCTGCTCGCGATAGCGGAGTATCAGACGACGATGATGTTGAATGTTAAACCGCTATCGCGAGCAGGCTCACTCCTACAGGGGATCTTTGTGATCCAGATATTGAGGAGTTACCCATGCAACGCATCGACCACGTTCTGCCCTGGAGCCACTTGGGCAGCGAACGCTCACTCAGCGTGTTCCGCTATGGCGCGGGCACTCGCAAGGTGTACATCCAGGCCAGCCTGCATGCCGATGAACTGCCGGGCATGCGCACCGCATGGGAACTCAAGCAACGCCTCAACGAACTAGAAGCGCAGGGCCGCTTGCAAGGCGTGATCGAACTGGTGCCGGTCGCCAACCCGATCGGGCTCGACCAGCATCTGCAAGGCAATCACATGGGCCGCTTCGAGTTGGGCAGCGGCAAGAATTTCAACCGCGCTTTCGTTGAACTCAGCGCACCGGTGGCGGCATTGATCGGCGATCAATTGGGCGCTGATGCCGAAGCCAACATCGCCCTGATCCGCCAGGCCATGGGCCAGGTTTTCGATGAACTGCCGCCAGCGGCGTCGCAACTGGAGGCACTGCATCGTTTGCTGCTGCGTCATGCCTGCGACGCCGACATCACCCTCGATCTGCATTGCGATTTCGAGGCGGCGATTCACCTGTATGCGTTGCCGCAACATTGGCCGCAGTGGCAATCCCTGGCGGCGCGGCTGAAGGCTGGCGTGGCGCTGCTGTGTGAAGACTCCGGCGGCAGCTCGTTCGATGAATCCTGCTCGACGCCGTGGTTGCGTCTGGCGCGAGCATTCCCGAATGCGGCGATTCCAGCGGCAAACCTCGCCACCACGCTGGAGCTGGGCAGTATGGGCGACACCCGGGTCGATCAGGCTCAAGCCAACTGCGAGGCGATTCTGGGTTTTCTGGCGGAACAGGGTTTCATCAGCGGCGAATGGCCGACGGCGCCGAGCGAGTGCTGCGAAGGGATGCCGTTTGCGGGCACCGAATACCTGTTTGCGCCGCACCATGGCGTGGTGAGTTTCCTGCGCAGCGCGGGCGAGTGGGTGGAGGAGGGCGATGCGTTGTTTGAAGTGGTTGATCCGCTGCAGGACCGCGTGAGCACTGTGCGTGCAGGGACCAGTGGCGTGTTGTTCGCGATTGATCGCGGGCGTTACACCGAACCGGGAATCTGGCAGGCGAAAGTGGCGGGGCGGGTGCCGTTTCGTACGGGAAAACTGACTAACGACTGACGGATTTTCGTCGCATCTAAAGGCCTCATCGCGAGCAGGCTCATTCCTACAGGGGAACGCATTCCAAATGTAGGAGTGAGCCTGCTCGCGAAGGGGCCATCAACAACAACCAATTCATAGCCCTTCATTGGATTTGATGGCCTCATCGCTGGCAAGCCAGCTCCCACAGTGGTTGAGGGTGTTTACAACTATTGGATTTACACAAATTTATTGTGAGCTGACAGCCAGCTCCCACAGTGGTTGAGGGTGTTTACAACTATTGGATTTACACAAAATTTGTTGTGAGCTGACAGCCAGCTCCCACAGTGATTGGAGGTGTTCACACATATTGGATTCACACAAATCCTGTGGGAGCTGGCTTGCCAGCGATGGCGGTTTGGACAACGCCACAGAATTTGGATCCTTGACCCGGGATGTTAGGCTCCCCCCCGAACCCGACACTCTGTGAAAGGAAGGCTCTATGTTGAAGGTCTTTGCCCTGTTGACCCTCCTGGCGTCCAGCGCCGTCCATGCTCAAACCACCCTGCAATCCGATCTGCCACTCAAGTACATCGAACAGGTCCACGCCGACGCCGATCCGCGTCCGCTGGTGATTTTCCTGCATGGTTACGGCAGCAATGAGGCCGATCTGATCGGCATGAAATTCCAGTTGCCGGCGCAATACAACTACCTGTCGGTGCAGGCACCGTTGGCATTGGGCGAAGGGCGTTTCCAATGGTTTCGCAAGAAAGGCGAAGGTGCCTACAACGGCGAAACCGATGATCTGAAGGCCAGCGGCCAAAAGCTACGGGACTTTGTCGTGCAAGCGGCGAAGAAGTATCGCGCCGCACCGGACAAGGTGTACCTGATCGGCTTCAGCCAAGGCGCGATGATGACCTACGAGGTGGGGCTGCGGCCGCCCGTGGTCGTGGGCGGTATCGCGGCGTTGAGCGGGCGTTTATTGCCAGTGTTGAAAGCGGAACTGAAGACCGCGCAACCACCGCTGCCACTGAGCATCTTCATCGGTCACGGCACCGCCGATGATCGTGTGCCGTACCACGACGGCACAGCGGCCAACGAACTGTTGCAGAAACTCGCCTATAAACCGCAGTTTCACGCCTATCCCGGCGTCGGCCACAGCATCAGTGCGGCCGAACTGCGCGACTTGAACGCTTGGTTGCAGCAGCTCAATCCTTGAGGATGGTTTTCACCAGTGCGTCGTGACCTTTCTTGTCACTGACCCGGGAAATCACCTGGACCAGCGCCATACGCGTACCGGAGCCGGCCATCAACGTCGTGTTGAGCGTCTGCCCGCCGCCCTGAGTGGCGGTGCTGTCGACCTGACGCAGACCCAGGCCGGTGCCTTTCTGGGTCAGGCTTTTTTCGCTGAGCTTGTTGAAGTCCGGCAGCGCCTTGCGCTGGGCATCAATGAAATCAGCGACGGTGCCGTCGAGGAACTCACTGTCGTTGTCCTTGACGTTGTTGCCATCGGGAATCTGGTTTTCGGCGGCAATCACCACGGTTTTGGTCGCCTGGTTGGTGTACATCGTGCCCTTGGCGCCCGTCGAACTGGCCGGCAGCGGATCGGCAACGAAGCCTTTTGGCAGCGTGAAGGTGAATTTGCCATTGAGCATCGAGACCTTCTCGGTGGCGGCTTTTTCCTTGGCCTTGGCGGCTTGAGCGTTGATGGCGCCGAGGCCGGCGACTGCCGCCAGCAACAGGACGACGGCTTTTTTGCTCAACAATGTCATTCGAATCTCCGGGAAGTGGTCGTGCCAGGCGGGCGATCATCCCACGCAGCGCCTTGGCACTCCAGCCCGGCTCGTCCGGACTTATTGATAGAAGCGTTTCAGGCGTCAGACGTTCGCGTCGATCTCACCGGCGCCGGTTTGGCCAGCAACTTGCGCGTCACGCCAAGCATGGCCACCGATACGGCCACGCCAATGGCAAAGCCACTCAGACCCAGGCTCGGCAAGGTCAGCGCCGAGACCAGGCAAAATGCCGAAAACGAGTACATACCGGTCGCCGTCGCCCGTAACAATGCCGCAGTAAACGCTGGGCCGCGCGTCTGCTGGGAAAACACCGCCATGACACTGCCCAGCACCGGAAACACTGCCAACAGCCCGCTCCAGCGTTCGCCGACGGTGCTGGCCAGCATCGTCACCACAAGGGTCAACGCGGCGCCGGCGATCATCCGCCAGATCAGTTTGTCCGACTTCGGCGCCGGGCCGTTGAGCATCGGTTGCACCGTAGGAAACAGGTACGGCGATGCCAACAACGCAACCGCCGCCGCTGCCACTGAAAACGGTAGTGACGCCGGGATCAGCGACAACACCCAAGCAATCACGGCCCACACCGACAGCGACACCGTCAGCGCTAACGGCCAGTTCGCCCGTTGGGCGACCTGCGCGTAGGTGATGCAGAAGGCAATCATCGCGAACATCGCCGACAACGCAGCCACCGCTGAATGCGCGGCAAACTGCGGCCCTTGTTCAATGGCGAGGAAAAACAGAATCGGCCCGACCACCACCGGCAAGCCCGACAGCCACCCGGCCACGCTCGGCCCCCAACGCTTGCCGGCCAGCGAAATCAGCAGCAGAAAACCGGGAATCAGCAGCAGTTTGAGGATCAGCACGCAGGTGTCTCCGTCGGGTGAGAGTGGGCCACGTTAGCATTGGCGCTGATGGATTGCTGCATTGTTATACAGAAACTGTATACAAAGTTGCGTTGGCGATTCGTGGCTATGCTCTGATTATCAGGGTTTTGCCGGAGTCGATGCCGCGATGAACAGAACACCAAAGGTGTTGCGTGGATGCTGCGGCATCGGTTTGTGGGCTTTGCTGCTGACCCCGACCTGGGCCAATTGGCAGGACGCGGTGCCGGGCGCGCAGATTATTGGCACCGGCGACTTCAGCGTATGGGGTTTTGATGTGTACAACGCTCGCTTGTGGAGCGCCGCGCGACCGTTGGCGCCGGACCAACCGTTTGCTCTGGAACTGATCTACCGCCGCACCATCTCTCGCGACGACCTGGTGAAAGCCAGCGTCGATGAAATCAAACGTCTGGCTGGCAGCAACATCAGCGCCGCGCAACTTGCAGGCTGGCAGATGCAGATGCAGCAGTCGTTTGTCGATGTACAGGCCGGCACGCGCATTACCGGGGTTTATCTGCCGGGGCAGGGCGCGCGGTTTTTTGTCGGGCAGCAGTTGCAACATGAGATTGATGATCCGCAGTTTGCCCGGGCATTTTTTGATATCTGGCTGGATCCGCGAACGCGCAGCCCCGAGCTGCGTCAGCAGTTGCTGGGGATGACTCGGTAAATCGGTAGGAGCTGCCGAAGGCTGCGATCTTTTGCTCTTCATGGCGCAGCCCGAAACGTCTAAGCTGCGTCTTTCGACTTGTTTCTGGATGTGTGCGTGAAATTCAGTTTGCCCAAAATCGCCACCGCGCCGTTTTGCCCGCCGGAAGTGGCCGGCAGCGTCACGGTTGATCCCAATGCCGCGTTTTTCAAGCGGGTGCTGCGCTTCGCCGGCCCCGGTTTGCTGGTGTCGATCGGCTATATGGATCCGGGCAACTGGGCGACGGCCATCGAAGCCGGATCGCGCTTTGGCTACAGCCTGCTGTTCGTGGTGTTGCTGGCGAGTCTGGCGGGCATGGTCGTGCAGTGCCTGTGTTCGCGGCTGGGTATCGCCACCGGGCGCGATCTGGCGCAATTGTCCCGCGAGCGCTACAGCACGCCGACGGCGCGCCTGCAATGGGTGTTGGCGGAGATCTCGATCATCGCCACCGACCTCGCCGAAGTCCTCGGCTGCGCGCTGGCGTTTCATTTGCTGCTCGGTTGTTCGCTGACCTTCGGCATTGCCCTGACCGCGTTCGATACGCTGTTGGTCCTGGCCTTGCAGAACCGTGGATTCCGCCGACTGGAAGCGATCATGCTGGTGCTGGTCGCCACCATTGGTGTGTGTTTCTTCGTCGAGTTGGTGCTGATCAAACCGTACTGGCCGGACGTCGCCCAAGGTTTCAAACCGTCACTCGCGGCCATCAGCGATGCAGCGCCGTTGTATCTGGCGATCGGCATTCTCGGCGCCACGGTGATGCCGCATAACCTCTATCTGCATACCTCCATCGTGCAGACGCGGATGATCGGCAAGGATCTGGCGAGCAAACAGGACGCGGTAAAACTGGCACGCATCGACACGATTGGCTCGCTGGCGCTGGCGCTGCTGGTCAACGCGGCGATCCTGATTCTCGCCGCGGCGGCGTTTCACCAGTCCGGGCACACCGACGTGGTGGACATTCAGGATGCCTATCACTTGCTCGATCCGTTGGTTGGCGGCGCGCTCGCCAGTGTGTTGTTTGGCGTGGCGCTGCTCGCGTCCGGCCAGAGTTCGACCTTCACCGGCACCATTGCCGGGCAGGTGATCATGGAGGGCTATCTGAACCTGCGGATTCCCTGCTGGCAACGGCGTCTGATCACCCGAGGCCTGGCGTTGATCCCGGCGTTTATCGGTGTGTGGCTGATGGGCGATAACGCGGTGGGCAAGTTGCTGGTGATGAGCCAGGTGGTGTTGAGCCTGCAACTGCCGTTTGCCTTGTACCCCTTGATCCGCATGACCAATGACAAGCAGCTCATGGGGCCGTTTGTGAACCGCTGGCCGACCCGGGTGCTGGCGTGGGGGTTATTTGTGCTGATCAGCGGGGCCAATAGCTGGTTGATTCTGCAATTGGCGGTCTGACCGTCAATTGTGTGGTGACTGACCTTACGTCTTCGTGAGCAAGCCCACTCCCACTTCTGGAATGCAATGCCCAGCTTGCTCGCGCAGACGTCCGTTCAGGCGCCGACAGAACCGAACAATGGAATACGCCCATTGAGCGAAGGCCGGTAATGCCAGCTCAGGCGATCCAGTTCCACGCCATGATCGAGAATCTGCCTGAGCGTCGCACTGGCAATGCCCATCGCCAACGTTTGCCCCGGACACTGATGCCGACCGCTGCCAAAACTGAAACTGCGGCGGTTTGCTCGATCCGGCAGAAACAGGTCAGGGTTTTCGTTCAGCGCCGGATCGCGATTGGCCGAGGCCAACAGCACCAGAATCACAGCGCCAGCCTCCATGCGCACGCCATCGATTTCGCAGGATGCCGCGACAAAGCGCCGGGTGTTCTGTACTGAAGGGTCGAAGCGCTGGACTTCGCTCAGCAGGGCTTCGACGGGGTAAGTGCATAGCTGAGGATTGCGCCGCAACGCCACCAGCGCATTGCCGATCAGTCCGGCGGTGGCTTCAAACGTCTGCGAGCAGAGGCCGATCAGGTTGGCGATCAGGGTTTCTTCATCGCCATTGAAACGCTGCCGGATTCGCGCAAGCAAAGCGCTGTTCCCTTCAGATTCGGCCAGCAACTCGATGAAGTAACCCCGCAGCTGTTCCGCCGCGCGGTGGGCCGCCGCCAGTTGCAGGTCATTGCTCAACGGCGACAGACAGGCGGCGAAGTCGGCAGTCAGGTCACTGATTGCCCGACCCTGCGCCGGGCTGAAGCCGAGTAATGCCGCGACCACGCACACCGGGCCACGGAACATGGCTTTGTAGAGCCCGTCGGCGTCTGTGCTGATCAGGCGTGCGCTCACTCTTGCGCGGACCTCGTCGTGATCGATCCACTCCAAAGCAGGCTCGAAGGCCGAACGCGGGCAGCGCTGGCGTTCGCCGTCGTTCATCCGCATTAACTGGCCGAAGACATTGCCGGCCATGCCCTCGACGATCGCTTTGGGCACGGGTTCCAGCGCCGGACGCACCCGGCACTCGGCATGCGCCAGTACGGCGCAAACCGCGCGAGCGCTGCTGGCGACCCACAATTTCAGGCCAGGATGAAACGTCAGCCCACCTTCGGCGCGCAGTGAGGCGTAGTAGGGATAGGGATCGGCATGAGTCGCAGCGATGATCGGGTCCATGGTTCGCAGCCTTGTCGTGGGGAAAAGTGTTGCTACTATCTCCACTCCTTAACGGCGATGATTCGTCCGGGAGCGAACCATGCATGCAGAACATCAAGACATCGGCGTCTCGCAGGTGGCCGCCGCCATCGCCGAGCCGGCGCGCACGAAAATCCTCTGCTCGTTGATGGACGGCCACGCCCGCACTGCCACCGAGTTGGCGGCCATCGCTGAAGTTGGCGCGTCCACCGCCAGCGCACACTTGGCCAAACTCAAGGAGCTGGCGCTGGTGCGTCTGCATGTCCAGGGTCGCCACCGTTATTACAGCTTGGCCGACAAACGTGTCGCCCAAGCGCTGGAAGCGTTGATGGTGATCGGCCAGAACGCCACGCCGGCCTTCAAGCCGCACACGCCGGATCGCCTGCAATTTGCTCGCACCTGTTACGACCACATGGCCGGGACGCTGGCGGTGCTGCTGCATGACCGCTTTATTGACGCGGGGTGGCTGGTGGCAACCGATGAGCAGGCGTACCGCTTGAGCGCCAGTGGCATAGGGTTATTTGCCGGGTTGGGTATTGAGGTCGGCGACCTGTCGACGATGCGTCGCAAATTCGCCTGCCCATGTCTGGACTGGAGCATGCGCCGGCCGCATCTCGGGGGTTCGCTGGGGGCTGCGGTGTTGCAGATGGCGTTGAAGCGCAAATGGCTGACACAGGATCTGGACAGTCGGGCGTTGGCGCTGACGGCGGTGGGGCGCAGGGAAATCCGCACGCGATTCGGTGTCGAGTTGCCGGTCGAGGCGAAGATCAAAAGATCGCAACCTGCGGCAGCTGCTGCAGGGACTGCATATACCTGAATCGTGTAGGTGCTGCTGAAGGCTGTGATCTTTTGATCTGGTCTTGCACCTTGAACTCACTCATCAGACTCGATACTGTACGCATAACCAGTATTGAGTCGTAGCCATGCAAATCATCGACAAGCTCAGCATCCTCGCCGACGCCGCCAAGTACGACGCCTCCTGCGCGAGCAGCGGTGCGCCCAAGCGCAGTTCCGAAGGCAAGAGCGGCCTGGGCTCGACCGATGGCATGGGCATTTGCCACAGCTACACGCCGGACGGGCGCTGTGTCTCGCTGTTGAAAATTCTGCTGACCAATTTCTGTCTCTACGACTGCCAATACTGCGTCAATCGCCGTTCCAGCGATGTACCGCGTGCTCGCTTCACGCCCGAAGAAGTCGTGGCGCTGACCATGGATTTCTACCGGCGCAACTGCGTCAGCGGGCTGTTTCTCAGTTCCGGCATCATCCGCTCGGCGGACTACACCATGGAGCAGCTTGTCCGCGTGGCAAAGCTGCTGCGTGAAGAGCACGAATTTCGCGGGTACATTCATCTCAAGACCATTCCCGATGCCGACCCAGCGCTGATCGCCGAGGCCGGGCGCTACGCTGATCGGTTGAGCGTCAATATCGAATTGCCCACCGATGCCAGCCTGCAAACCCTGGCGCCGGAGAAAAACATCGGCTCGATCAAGCAGGCGATGCAAACCATCTACACCGGTGAGCAAACCGTGCTCAACGAACCTCGCGCGCCAAAATTTGCTCCGGCGGGGCAAAGCACGCAGTTGATTGTCGGCGCCGATGACACGGACGACAGCACAATTCTTCACGGCGCTCAGGCCCTATACGGCAACTTCCGGCTGCGCCGGGTTTATTACTCGGCGTTCAGTCCGATCCCCGACAGCCCGAAAAGCGTGCCGCTGGCCGCGCCGCCATTGATGCGCGAGCATCGCTTGTATCAGGCCGATTTTCTCTTGCGCAGCTATGGCTACAGCGCCGGGGAGTTGCTCGACGGGCCGGGTAATCTGGCGTTGGACATCGATCCGAAACTGGCGTGGGCGTTGCAGAACCGCGAGGTGTTCCCACTGGACCTGAACCGTGCCGAGCCTGCGTTGATCGCACGCATTCCCGGCATTGGCCTGCGCACCACCGAGCGGCTGGTGGAGTTGCGTCGCCAGCGGCGGATCCGCTACGAGGATGTGGCGCGAATGCGCTGTGTGCTGGCCAAGGCCAAGCCGTTCATGATCACCAGCGATTACCACCCGCAGCAGGGCGAGGTCACCAGTCACTTGCTCTATCAGCAATTGCGCGACCGGCCAATGCCGCAGCAGATGGGGTTGTGGGGATGATCAATCTCGATTGCGATGATCTGTTCGACACCTGGCGCCAGCAGGCGCGCTGGCTGCTCAGTCATGAAATCGATCCGAGCGTGGTGAGTTGGGCCTCGGAAGGCGTGGCCGATCTGTTTGCCAGTGATGATCACGTGCCTGAGGGCCAGGGGCCATTTCAGGCACGGATTCCGCGTACGCTGCTCGACACACTGGAACAGGCCGCGCAATACCGGGGCGATCAACGCTGGAGCCTGCTGTATGAAGTGCTATGGCGAGTCAGCCACGGTGATCGTACGGCAATGATGGCCGGTGACAAACTTGGTAGCGAGTTGCAGAGACGGATCAAGCAAGTGAGCCGTGAAGCCCATCATTTGCATGCGTTCGTGCGTTTCATCGAACGCCCGAAAGATTTACCAGGCCCACAATATGTCGCCTGGCACGAACCTGCTCACGACATTCTGCACAGCGCCAGTGCGCATTTCGTTGCACGTATGGGACGGCACCGCTGGCTGATTGCGACACCACGCGATGGCGTTTACTACGATGGCGAACAACTGATTCATCAGCGCCAATGCCCGGTTGAATGGCAGCAAATGGCGCAGAACGTCGACGATCCCCACGGCGAATTGTGGTTGACCTATTACAGCCACATCTTCAACCCGGCGCGGTTGAACCCGAAGGTCATGCAGGGGCATCTGCCGGTGCGGTTCTGGAAGAACCTGCCGGAGGGCGAGTTGATTCCCGGATTGATCACCCAGGCGCGGATGGGCAAGCAACAGAACGGGCAGGCCAGCGGAATCGCCTCGCGAGCGGGCAAGCGCATCGCATTGAAATAGCCTGGATGCAGTCGTCAGCTCAGCGAGTTGCCGAAGCCATCAGCAGACCAAAACCGGCAAAGGTCACGCCCGAGACTTTCGCCGCGAGCCACGATCCTTTCGGGCTCGACAGCCAACCTTTGGCGGCATTGGCAAGCAGGGCGTAGCTGCCATGCACCACAATCACCAGTACCGCGTAAGAAGTCACCAGTTTGAAGAATTGCGGGTAAAAGGCCTGTTCCGTGTCGATGAACTGCGGGAACACCGCCAGAAAGAAGAAGATGGCTTTGGGATTGAGAAACTGCAAAGACGCTGCTTCCAGAAAGCGGTAGCCCGCACGAGAAGGGCGAACCGCTTGCAGGGTACGGAAACGGTCCGAACGCCAGCTCTTGAAACCGAGGTACAACAGGTAAGCAGCCCCAGCGTATTTCAGCACACTGAAGGCCGTCGCCGAGGCGCTGAGGATCAGGCCGAGGCTGGTGGCACTGAGAGCAGCAACCACAAAAGCTCCCGAGGCGATCCCCAGAATCCCCGGCACTGCGCCGGTCCAGCCCAGGCGCACGGCATTGGAAAGCGTCAGGATCACACCCGGACCGGGGCTTAGGATGGTCAGGGTGGCGAACAGGACAAAGAGTCCGTAGCTGTGCATGGTGGTGCTCCGTCGAATCGCATGTCTGCGTGCAGGCAGATTGGCGTGACGACAAAATGCTGACAAACGCTTTAAATGCAGCCTACATGTAACTAAATTAGACGCATGAAAAATCCACTTCCCCCGCTAAACGCGGTTCGTGCCTTCGCTGTGGCCGCGCGTCACCAGAGCTTCAGTCTGGCGGCCGAAGAACTGCATGTCAGTCACAGTGCGGTCAGCCGCCACGTCAAACTGCTGGAAGAACACTTGGGTGTTCTGCTGTTTGAACGGCGTGTCAGGCAGTCGCTGCTGACGCCGGCCGGTCAGCTTTTTTATCAGCAAGTCAGCGCTGGTCTGGCGCAGATTGCTGACGCCGCTGCCGAATTGAAACAGCAGGCGGCGCGACCGACGATCAAGATCAATGTCCGGCCGTCCTTCGCGCTGTTATGGCTGACGCCTCGGTTGGCGGACTTCGCGGCGCAGCATCCGCATATCGACGCCCAGGTCGTCACGCAGACGCAATCGCCGGATCCGGCCCGCGATGATTTCGACATTGTCATCCGTCGTGGCCGCGACGACTGGGCGCCGGCGCTCGAGGCGCACGCATTGTTCGAGGATGAGTTGGTTCTGGTCGCGGCGCCTGGATTGATTGAGCGACTGCCGCTGGCGAACCTCGCAGGCCTCAGCGCACATACCTTGTTGACCGTCAGGGCGCGTCGCGAGGACTGGCACCACTGGGCCATGCACTTCGGGCAAAGTCAAAGCACCACGCAGGTGATCCGGCAATTCGATTACATGCACCGGGTGCTGGAGGCGGCGGTGGCGGGCGAGGGGCTGGCGCTGTGTCCGACCACATTGCTTGGCACGCATTTGTCGAGCGGTCGGTTGATCTGCCCGTTGCCGGACTTGCGCATGCCACTGCCGCGCTATTACTACGGTGTGGCGCCGCAAGCGTCTGCGTACAGCACCGTGTTCATCGAGTGGTTGCACAAACAGCGGCCATGAAAAAGCCCCCAGCGATCACTCGATGGGGGCTTTATGCATCAGCAGTCGTCAGATCAAACCTTGACGATCCAGCCCGCTGGCGCTTCGATGTCGCCGGTCTGCACGCCAGTCAGCTCTTTGTAGAGCTTCTGGGTAACAGGGCCGACTTCAGTTTCGCTGTGGAAAACGTGCAGGTGATCGTTGTAGCTGATACCGCCGATCGGGGTGATGACCGCAGCGGTACCGCAGGCGCCGGCTTCCTTGAAGTCCGACAGTTTGTCGATCAGCACGTCGCCTTCAACCACTTCCAGGCCCAGACGTGATTTCGCCAGTTCAATCAGCGACAGACGGGTGATACCCGGCAGTACCGACGGCGATTTCGGGGTGACGAACTTGTTGTCGTGGGTGATCCCGAAGAAGTTGGCCGAACCCACTTCCTCGATTTTGGTGTGGGTCATCGGATCGAGATAGATCGCGTCGGCGAAGTTGGCTTTTTTCGCTTTCGAGCCCGGCATCAGGCTGGCGGCGTAGTTGCCACCGACCTTGGCTGCGCCGGTGCCTTGTGGGGCCGCGCGGTCGTAGCTGGAAATCTGGAAGTTGTGCGGAGTCAGGCCACCCTTGAAGTAGGCGCCGACCGGAATGCAGAAGATCGAGAAGATGAACTCGGGAGCGGTGCGCACGCCGATGTTGTCACCCACGCCGATCACGAACGGACGCAGGTACAGCGCGCCGCCGGTGCCGTAGGGCGGAATGAAACGCTCGTTGGCACGAACCACGGCTTTACAGGCTTCGATGAACTGCTCGGTGTCGACCGTCGGCATCAGCAGACGCGCGCAGCTGCGCTGCATGCGCAGGGCGTTCTGGTCTGGGCGGAACAGGTTGATCGAGCCGTCCTTGCAACGATAGGCCTTCATGCCTTCGAAGCATTGCTGGCCATAGTGAAGGGCAGTCGAGCCTTCGCTGATGTGCAGCACGTTATCTTCGGTCAGGGTGCCTTTGTCCCACTCGCCATCGCGAAAGTACGACAGATAGCGTTTGTCGGTCTTGATGTAGTCAAAACCCAGCTTGTCCCAATTGATGCTTTCGTTACCCATGACACCCTCTATCACTGAACAACCGTCGAAACGGTTCAAGGCTTCTGACGTTTTTTGGATGGGCACAACAATACTTCATTCTTGCGCGGTTTCGCAGCCCGGACGATGGAGGGATTGGCAAAAATATTAGCTTGCTTACTAAATCCCCATCATTCCTGCATGCCCCAGCTCTTTTGTGGCGAGGGAGCTTGCTTCCGCTCCAGTGCGCAGCACTGGCAAAACCGGACACTGCGGTGCATCAGATGCACGGTGGTGGCGGGGTTTGGGGCCGCTTCGCAGCCCCGCGGGAGCAAGCTCCCTCGCCACAGGTTTTTGTGTCACAGGTGCAGCGCATGCCCCAAAGCACGCAGCGCCGCTTCCTGCACCGCCTCACCCAAAGTCGGGTGCGCATGAATGGTGCCGCCGATGTCTTCCAGTCGCGCACCCATTTCCAGGCTTTGCGCAAACGCCGTGGACAATTCCGAAACCCCAACGCCCACCGCTTGCCAGCCGACAACCAGATGATTGTCGCGACGAGCGACCACCCGCACGAAACCGCTTTTCGATTCCAGGGTCATCGCCCGACCGTTGGCGGCGAAGGGGAAACTGGAAACGATGCAGTCCACTCCGGCAGCCTTGGCCTCGTCCGGAGTCTTGCCGACCACCACCAGTTCCGGATCGGTGAAGCACACGGCGGCAATGGCGGTCGGATTGAATTCGCGGGTTTTGCCGCTGATCAACTCGGCAACCATTTCGCCTTGAGCCATTGCACGGTGAGCCAGCATCGGCTCGCCGGAGAGGTCGCCGATGGCGTAGACGTTGCGCATACTGGTCTGGCAGCGGCTGTCGATCTTGATTGCCGAGCCGTTCATCTCAAGATTCAGCGTTTCGAGGTTCCAGCCTTGAGTATTCGGTTTGCGCCCGACGGCCACCAGCACCTGATCGGTTTCCAGATTCAAAGTGTCGCCATTCGGATCGCGCACTTGCAACGTGCCGTCGAAGCCTAAAACGCTGTGCTTGAGATACAGCTTCACGCCCAGTTGCTTCAGCGCGTCATTCACCGGTTGTGTCAGTTCCGCGTCATAGGCCGGCAGGATGCGATCCTGGGCCTCGACCACACTGACCTCGGCACCCAGCTTGCGATAGGCAATGCCCAACTCCAGACCGATATAACCACCGCCGACCACCACCAGGCGTTTGGGTACCGACTTCGGTGCCAGTGCTTCGGTGGAGGAGATGATCGGCCCGCCAATCGGCAGGATCGGCAGGTTGACGCTGGTGGACCCGGTGGCCAGCACCAGATGCTCGCACTGGATGCGGGTGTCGCCGACTTCGACGGTTTTGCCATCGATAATTTTGGCCCAGCCATTGATGACCTGGACTTTGTTCTTTTTCAGCAGTGCGGCGACGCCAGTAGTCAGGCGATCAACAATGCCGTCCTTCCACTCGACACTTTTATTGATATCGAGGGTAGGGGCGGAAACACTGATACCCAGCGCCGAATGCTGGTTGTGGTGTTGAGTCTGGTGAAACTGCTCGGCCACATGAATCAGCGCTTTCGACGGAATGCAGCCGATGTTCAGGCAAGTGCCACCCAGCGATTGGCCTTCGACCAGAATCGTCGGAATGCCCAGTTGTCCGGCGCGAATAGCTGTGACGTAACCGCCGGGGCCGCCGCCGATAATCAGCAGCGTGGTGTTCAAGGATTGCATGGGTGCCTTACTCCACAAACAAAGTGGCGGGTTGTTCGAGCAAACCGCGAATGGCCTGAATGAACAGCGCCGCGTCCATGCCGTCGACCACCCTGTGATCGAAGGAGCTGGAGAGGTTCATCATCTTGCGAATCACCACCTGGCCTTTGACGACCATCGGGCGTTCGACGATTTTGTTCACGCCGACGATCGCCACTTCCGGCAGGTTCAACACCGGCGTGCTGACAATGCCGCCCAGTGCACCGAGGCTGGTAAGGGTGATGGTCGAGCCCGACAGTTCATCACGGCTGGCCTTGCCATTGCGTGCTGCATTGGCCAGACGCGAGATCTCCGCCGCGTTGTCCCACAGACTGCGCGCCTCGGCGTGACGCACTACCGGCACCATCAGGCCGACATCGCTTTGTGTAGCGACGCCAACATGCACCGCGCCGAGACGGGTGATGACCTGGGCTTCATCGTCGTAGCGAGCGTTCATTTGCGGGAAGTCACGCAGGGCAACGACCAATGCACGTACGAGGAACGGCAACAAGGTCAACTTGCCACGGCTGACGCCGTGTTTTTCGTTGAGGTGCGCGCGCAGTTCTTCGATCGCGGTGACGTCGATTTCTTCGACGTAGCTGAAGTGTGCTGCACGCTGGGTGGCGTCCTGCATGCGTTGGGCGATCTTGCGGCGCATGCCGATCACTTGGATCTGTTCTTCATCGTTGCGCTGGGCGTAAGCGGCAGATGCAGGTGCCGATGCATTCGACTGACCTTGCGCCAGATAGGCGTCGAGGTCTTCGTGCAGCACGCGACCGGCCGGGCCGGAACCACGGACCAGACGCAATTGGATACCCAGATCCAGCGCATGTTTGCGCACTGCCGGCGAGGCCAATGGGCGTTCGTCCGCTTCGCGAGCCACCATCGGACCTTGGCAAACAGCAGCCGGACGCGGTGCGGCGGCTGGAGCAGGTTTGTTCTCGACGACGGTTTCGACTTTCGGTGCAACAGGTTCTTTCGCCGCAACTGGAGCCGGTTTGTCGGACTCCTTCAGATTGCCCGCGCCTTCCACTTCAATACTGATCAGTACACTGCCGACCGCCATCACTTCGCCCGGCTGACCGCCGAGTGCAATGACTTTACCGTGCACGGGCGACGGAATATCGACCATCGCCTTGTCGGTCATCACGTCCGCCAATACCTGATCTTCCACGACCAGATCGCCAACCTTGACGTGCCACTGCGACAGTTCCACTTCTGCGATGCCTTCGCCGATGTCCGGCATCTTGATAACGTGCGTGCCCATTCAGACCTCCATGACCCGTTTCAACGCCGCGCCCACTCGGGACGGCCCAGGGAAATACGCCCACTCTTGCGCGTGCGGGTAGGGGGTGTCCCAACCGGTGACGCGTTCGATCGGCGCTTCCAGGTGATGGAAGCAATGCTCTTGCACCAGCGACACCAGTTCGGCGCCGAAACCGCAGGTGCGGGTGGCTTCGTGAACCACCACGCAACGGCCGGTTTTCTTCACCGATTTGACGATGGTTTCCAGATCCAGCGGCCACAGGCTGCGCAGGTCGATGACTTCGGCATCGACGCCGGACTCTTCGGCGGCAACTTGCGAGACGTACACGGTGGTGCCGTAAGTCAGCACGGTCACGTCTTTACCCGGACGAGTGATCGCCGCGACGTCCAGCGGCACGGTGTAGTAACCATCCGGAACCTGAGCTTGCGGGTGTTTCGACCACGGGGTTACCGGGCGATCGTGGTGGCCGTCGAACGGGCCGTTGTACAGGCGTTTTGGCTCAAGAAAGATCACCGGGTCATCGTTTTCGATGGAGGCGATCAGCAGGCCTTTGGCATCGTACGGGTTGGAGGGCATGACGGTGCGCAGGCCACAGACCTGAGTGAACATCGCCTCGATGCTCTGGCTGTGGGTCTGGCCACCGTAGATGCCGCCACCGCAGGGCATGCGCAGGGTCATCGGAGCGGTGAATTCGCCGGCCGAGCGATAACGCAGGCGGGCGGCTTCGGAAATGATCTGGTCGGAAGCAGGGTAGACGTAGTCGGCGAACTGGATTTCCGCTACCGGGCGCAGACCATAAGCGCCCATGCCGACGGCAACGCCGACGATGCCGCTCTCGGAGATCGGTGCGTCGAACACCCGCGAAGTGCCGTACTTGGTTTGCAGCCCTTCGGTGCAACGGAACACGCCGCCGAAGTAACCGACGTCCTGACCGAACACCACCACATTGTCGTCACGCTCAAGCATCACATCCATGGCCGAGCGCAGGGCCTGGATCATGGTCATGGTGGTCGTGGTCATGGCGGTTTCCAACTGAATATTGTTGTTGTGATCGTTCATGTCAGATCCCCAACTGCTGACGCTGGCGCTTCAAGTGCTCCGGCATCTCTTTGTAGACGTCTTCGAACATGGTCGCGGCGCTTGGAATCTGGCCGCCGGCGAGGGTGCCGTACTGTTCGGCCTGTTTCTGTGCAGCAATCACTTCGGCTTCGAGTTCGGCGCTGACGGCACTGTGCTCTTCTTCCGACCAGTGGCCGACCTTGATCAGGTGCTGCTTCAGGCGGGCGATCGGGTCGCCCAGAGGGAAGTGACTCCAGTCATCGGCGGGACGGTATTTGGATGGGTCGTCGGAGGTCGAATGCGGGCCGGCGCGGTAGGTGACCCATTCGATCATGGTCGGGCCGAGGTTGCGGCGGGCGCGTTCGGCAGCCCAGGCAGATGCCGCGTAAACAGCATAGAAGTCGTTGCCATCAACCCGCAGCGAGGCGATGCCGCAACCGACGCCGCGTCCGGCAAATGTGGTGGCTTCACCACCGGCAATCGCCTGGAACGTCGAAATCGCCCACTGGTTGTTGACCACGTTGAGGATGACCGGCGCACGGTAGACGTGAGCGAAGGTGAGGGCGGTGTGGAAGTCCGATTCGGCGGTGGCGCCGTCACCGATCCACGCCGAGGCGATTTTGGTGTCGCCCTTGATCGCCGAGGCCATGCCCCAACCGACGGCCTGGATGAACTGGGTCGCAAGGTTGCCGGAGATGGTGAAGAAACCGGCGTCCTTGACCGAGTACATGATCGGCAACTGGCGGCCCTTGAGCGGATCGCGCTCGTTGGACAGCAGTTGGCAGATCAGGTCGACCAGGGGCACATCGCGGGCCATCAGGATGCTTTGCTGACGGTAGGTCGGGAAGCACATGTCGTCGATGTTCAAGGCCAATGCCTGGGCGCTGCCGATGGCTTCTTCGCCAAGGCTCTGCATGTAGAACGACATTTTTTTCTGACGCTGGGCGACCACCATGCGGTTGTCGTAGATCCGCGTCTTGAGCATGGCGCGCATGCCTTTGCGGAGGATCTCGACCGGTACGTTTTCGGCCCATGGGCCGAGGGCATTGCCCTGATCGTCGAGCACACGGATCAGGCCACGGGCGAGGTCGGCAGTGTCGGCAGGTTCTACGTCGATGGGAGGTTTGCGCACCGTGCCGGCATCGGTCAGATGCAGGTAGGAGAAGTCGGTTTTGCAGCCTGGACGGCCCGATGGTTCGGGAACGTGCAGACGCAGCGGTTCATACGCTTGGGTCATGGCTTCTACGCTCGATCTTGTGAATTTCTTGTAGTGAGCTGGCAATCATTCTTGGGTGAAAGAAATCTTGTCCTACAACAATCATAGGCCCGGGCAAGAAGAATATTTCTCTCTGTTTCGTTGCGCTGAAGATCATTTGCAGATAGAAATTCTGCATAAACATAAAAAACAGGTGGTTTTGTCTCATGCGCAAACTGGACCGTACCGATATCGGCATTCTCAACAGCCTGCAGGAGAACGCTCGCATCACCAACGCCGACCTCGCCCGCTCGGTCAATCTGTCGCCGACACCGTGCTTCAATCGGGTCAAGGCCATGGAAGAATTAGGGTTGATTCGCGAACAGGTGACACTGCTGGATGCCGATCTGCTGGGCCTGCACGTGAACGTGTTCATTCACGTCAGTCTGGAGAAACAGGTCGAGGAAGCGTTGCAGCATTTCGAGGAAGCCATTTCCGATCGTCCCGAGGTGATGGAGTGCTATCTGATGGCCGGCGACCCGGACTATCTGATCCGGGTGCTGGTGCCGACCATTCAGTCTTTGGAGCGGTTCATGATGGACTTCCTGACCAAGGTGCCGGGCGTGGCGAATATCCGGTCAAGCTTTGCGCTGAAGCAGGTGCGCTACAAGACCGCGTTGCCGCTGCCGGTCAACGGTCTGATTCTGGGCGCCTGATTGCGGCGGCGTCATTGAAGTCATACCGATATTCAAGTGCCGCCGTGTCGATGACTTGTCCAGCCTTCCACATTCTTTGCCAAGGTGCAGGCTCGATGTCCGGATGAAAGATCAGGGTGGCATCGAGCATGTCCCGGGGGGCGTCATCGGCAAACGAGATCGCGGGTTCGGCCGGGTGCTGACGCTTCCACATTTCCCACAGGTAATCGAGGTGACAGTGGTGCAGAAAGAATATCGGGTCGTTCGGCGAGGCGGCGCTGGCCATGTTGCCGCCGACCCACGAATGCACTCTATTGTGCATCTGCTCCATCTGGTTTTCCCAACCTTCGGGTTCGGACCAGTAGGGTGTTCGGTTCATGGCCGACTCGATCTCTGGCGCGGTAGGCAGTGGCGAACCGGCTGCACCAAAGTTGCGCCTCAGCATCGGAATCCCTTCGTCACCATCCCAGATCCTGACGCCGAAGATGCCACTTTCGAAAGCAAATGGCCCGAGGGTTACACGCTGGTCTAACTGGGGATCGCCATCTCTGCCCATGAAGTCATCCATGAAGGGATTGTCTGCGCCGCTCATGCTCCAGTTCCAGTAAGGCAGGGTAATGCCGGGGTCATTGGCCACGACTTGCAGTTCCCACTCGAATTGGCGAATCAGGATCCGGTGCCAGGGAAAAAACAGGGGGCTGCGATGGGGATTGGGGGAAATCGGATTGCCCAGCCCCATGGAATTCTTGTGAATCTGTACAAAGTCATCATAGCGATACTGCTGGCCAGGTCGCAGGATGCTGGGGGTTTGATTCTTCAAAATCAGGATGGCGCTGATGAACGCGTCTTTCTGTGCCGCTGACATGTCACGGTGATTACGACGAATATCCATATTGCGAAAACTCCATTGAATGTTTGCCCAATGAAGTCTGGCTGCTGACAGGATTTTATCCAGTTCACCTCTATCGCCAGAGAGCGTAGGAAATATTTATTTTTCAGCGAGTTGAGCGACTTTTCCTATAAGGAGTTCAGAGGGATCTTCAGGTAGACCACGCCATTGTCCTCGGCCGCCGGAAAATTCCCCGCCCGCACATTCACCTGAATCGCCGGCAGCAACAGCGTCGGCATGCCCAGCCCGGCATCACGCTTGGTGCGCATCTCGACGAACGCCGCCTCATCAATCCCGTCATGCACATGGATGTTGCTCTTGCGCTGCTCACCGACAGTGGTCTGGCACTGCGATTGCCGACCTTCGGGCGGGTAGTCGTGACAGACATAGAGTTTCACGCCGGCAGGGAACGCCAACAGCTTGTGGATCGAGTTGAACAACTGATGCGCATTGCCACCGGGGAAGTCGCAGCGGGCGGTGCCGACGTCGGGCATGAACAGCGTGTCGCCGACCAGAATCTGCTCGCCGTCGATCAGGTAGGCCATGTCCGCTGGCGTGTGACCGGGCACGTGCAGGGCGGTAGCCTTGAGGTTGCCGATCAGGAACGACTCGTTGGGCGCGAACAGATGATCGAATTGCGAGCCGTCAACGCAGAAATCCGGCTCCAGATTGAACAGTGCCTTGAACACGTTCTGCACTTTGCTGATGGATTCGCCAATGGCGATCTTGCCGCCCAGTTCCCGGCGCAGGTACGGCGCGGCAGACAGGTGATCGGCGTGGGCGTGGGTCTCCAGCAGCCATTGCACCTGCAGGTTATGCGCGCGGACGAAGGTGATGATTTTGTCCGCCTGTGCGGTGCAGGTGCGGCCGGCGGCACCGTCATAATCGAGCACCGGATCGACGATTGCGCACTGCCCGCCATCGGCTTCGTAGACCACATAGGTGTAGGTCGAGGAGGCGGGGTCGAGGAAAGCTTGAATCAGCGCGGGCATGGACACGAACCTGTGCAAGAGGATGAAAAGTCAGTCATGGGTTGCAACACTTTATGTAAAAACATAATGTTCGCAGCTTAAGTGACGTTGAAGGCTTCCTGCAAATGCAATCCAGTCTGACCGAATGTGAAGTCGCCCAATTGCGCGCCTCGGCCTCCAAGGCCTGTGCGTTGCTCAAGGCGTTGGCCAATGAGGACCGTCTGCTGATCCTGTGCCAGTTGACCCAGGGCGAACGCAACGTCGGCGAGCTGGAAAAAATGACCGGCGTGCGCCAGCCGACGCTGTCTCAGCAACTGGGCATTCTGCGTGACGAAGGGTTGGTCGCGACCCGCCGTGAAGGCAAGTACATTTTTTACGGCCTCGCCAGCCCTGAAGTCATTCAGGTGATGAAAACCCTGTCCGGGCTCTACTGTGGAGCCGTAATGAAAAGCCTCGGCCACTCATAAATGTCAGCCAACAGCACATAAAATCTGTGGGAGCTGGCTTGCCAGCGATGAGGCCTTGTCAGCCGACATTGATGGCGACTGAAACTCCGCCATCGCTGGCAAGCCAACTCCCACAGGTTTTGTGTATGACTGATACTCCTTGCGTGCAGCAATAAGGAACAAGCAATGAACGATCAACACTGGGGCCCATCCATCAGTGCAGATATCGTGGTCATCGGCGGTGGTACGGCCGGCATCGGTTTCGTCGCCAGCCTGCTCAAGCGCGATCCGCAGTTGAACATCACCGTGATCGAGCCAAGTGCCCAGCATTACTACCAACCGGCGTGGACGCTGGTGGGCGGTGGCGCTTTCGACGTGAAAGACACCGTCCGACCAATGTCCAGGGTGATGCCGCGTCAGGCCACCTGGATTCAGGCGGCGGTGACGGCGATCGACCCCGAGCAGCGCCAACTCACCCTGAGCGACGAGCGCACGGTCAGCTATCAGAACCTGATCGTCTGCCCCGGCCTGCGTCTGGGCTGGGAAAAAATCGAAGGCTTGCAGCAAAGTCTTGGCCAGCACGGCGTGACATCCAACTACAGCTATCAGCACGCGCAATACACTTGGGATCAGGTGCAGAAACTGCGCGGTGGCAAGGCACTGTTCACGCAGCCGGCGATGCCGATCAAATGCGCCGGTGCGCCGCAAAAAGCGCTTTATCTGTCGTGCGATTACTGGCGCAAGCATGCCGTGCTGAACAAGATCGAAGTCGAATTCAATCTGGCCGGCGCCGCGCTGTTCGGCGTGGCGACGTTCGTGCCGCCACTGATGAAGTACATCGAAAAGTACAACGCGCAATTGGCTTTCAATTCAAACCTGGTCAAGGTCGACGGCCCGGCGAAAACGGCCTGGTTCGAGCGCAAGGACGTGGACGGCAACGTTGTCCGTGAGGCGAAAACCTTCGATCTGCTGCACGTCGTGCCGCCGCAGGTCGCGCCGGATTTCATCGCGCAAAGTCTGCTGGCAGACCCCGCTGGCTGGTGCGAAGTGAATCCGCACAGCCTGCAGCATCCGCGTTATCCCGAAGTGTTCGCGCTTGGCGACATCTGCGGCACGAGCAATGCGAAAACCGCTGCAGCGGTGCGCAAGCAAGTCGTGGTCGTGGCGGAAAACCTGCTAGCCCTGCGCAAACAACAACCGCTGCCACTGAAGTACGACGGCTATGGCTCCTGCCCGCTGACGGTGGAGAAGGGCAAAGTGATCCTCGCCGAGTTCGGTTATGCCGGGAAGTTGTTGCCGACCTTTGCGCTGGACCCCACCGTGCCGCGCCGCTCGGCATGGTTTCTCAAGGCGACGCTGCTGCCGTGGTTCTACTGGAACGGCATGCTCAAGGGGCGCGAGTGGCTGACGCGTCTGTCCAAAGTCGACTGAGAAATCACTATGTTGCTGGCAAGTCTGTTTGGCGTAGTGATGGGGCTGGTCCTCGGTCTGACCGGGGCGGGCGGCGGCATTCTCGCGGTGCCAGCGCTGGTGCTCGGGCTCGGCTGGACGATGACCCAGGCCGCGCCCGTGGCGTTGTTCGCGGTGGGCAGTGCGGCGGCGGTGGGAGCCATCGATGGTTTGCGTCATGGTCTGGTGCGGTATCGCGCGGCGTTGTTGATTGCGGCGCTCGGCGCGGTGTTTTCGCCGCTGGGGATCTACTTCGCGCACCAGTTGCCGGAGAAAATCCTGATGATTCTGTTCAGCCTGCTGATGGTCATGGTGGCCTGGCGCATGCTGCGCCGCGAGCGTCAGGAAGCAGGTCCGAGCGACCACGGCCACGGCAGTTGGGGGCAGAAAAACTGCATGCTCGATGAAGAAACCGGACGCTTCGACTGGACCGCCAAATGTACGGCGACCCTCGCAGCGCTGGGCGCGGTCACCGGGGTGGTTTCCGGATTGCTCGGTGTCGGTGGCGGCTTTCTGATCGTGCCGGCGTTCAAGCAACTGACCGACGTGCAGATGCGCGGCATCGTCGCCACATCGTTGATGGTGATCAGTCTGATCTCGGCGATTGGTGTGATCGGCGCGTTCCATGCCGGGGTACGCATCGACAGCCTCGGCGCGGCGTTCATCGTCGCCAGCATTATCGGCATGATCATCGGTCGCAGGCTCTGCGCACGGGTGCCGGCGCGGGCGTTGCAGGTGGGATTTGCCAGTGTCTGTCTGGTGGTCGCGGCTTACATGTTGCTGCGTGCCTGAGTCTTGATCTGTGGTGAGGGAGCAAACTCCCTCACCAATGGTGCTGCGTCCGATTACTGGTTGTAAGCCGCTTCACTGTTATCGATCAGCGGATTTTTCTCGGTCAGCACGATCTGCGCAATCCGATCCTTACGCATGAAACTCACCTTCGGGTGCGACTGGGCGTAACGGATGAACCGCTCCATCGCCTCGACCATCGCCGGCGTACCGCCGATGCGGTCGTGAAGACTCACCGACATCATCCGACGCTTTTTTGCACCTTCGGCATAGAGCCGGTCGAATTCCAGCACCAGTTGCTGATAGAACTGGTCGGCGGAAAAATGCCGGCCCTCGACCAAGACGATATCGTTGTTGCGCAGGGTGTATGGCACCACGGCGAACTTACGCCCGCGCACCATCGTCACGAAGGGCTCGTCGCGGCTGACGTCATCGATGTGATAAGTGAAGTTGAGATCCTGCAGCACCTTCAGCGTATTGGGGCTGCGCCGCAGCCAATTGGCGTTGTAGCCGACCGAACGCTGGCCGGTGAGTTTTTCCACCGCCGCCACTCCGTCGCCGATGAATTGTTTTTCCTGCGCGTAACTCATGTTGTAGGAGTCGGCCCAGCGCACACCGTGCGCTGCGAGTTCATGGCCGCGTTCGGCAATCGCCTTGGCCAGCTCCGGGTGTTTGAGCGCGGCTTCGCCGACCACGTGGGAGGTGACTTTGATCCCGGTGCGATCCCACAGATCGAGCATGCGCCACAAACCTTCCTTGTAACCGTAATCGAACCAGGTCTGCGCCGGCAGATCCGGGTAGCCTTTGGGTAAAGGGCTGCCGGAGAACGGACTTTCTGCACCGTCGGGTTGGCCACCGGTCTCGAACTGCATTGATACCGAGATCACCAGTTGTGAACCATCCGGCCATGGCCGTTCCTGGGCAAAGGCGAGGGCGGGCAGCAATAGCGCGGCGGCCAGCAGGTTTTTCAACAGGCGCGGGGAGCGTTGTCGGTGTGAAGTGGTCATATCGGTCACCTTGAGGTTTGAGAAGTGGCTCAAGGGTGGCACCCGCTACGCTGGGGAAAAATCCGCTGCGGACGAGATGACTTTTAAACAAATTTTACGAATCGGGCTTCACACAATTCCGGTGTAGGAGTGAGCCTGCTCGCGATAGCGATTTAACAATCCACAATCATAGTGACTGATATACCGCTATCGCGAGCAGGCTCACTCCTACAAGGGATATGGGTTTGCAGGACGATTTGCGGCAAACTTCAGCAACTTCCAGCACAAGGCCTCTGAATGGATCGATACGCCCCGCGCAACTGGCAGCCTCACGAGAAGCCCAGTCTGCCCGGTTCCCCATCGACACCGCTGCACTCCAACCCCAAGCGCCTGGCCTATGCGTTGGTCGGGTTGCTGGTGGCGTTGACTGGTGGTTTGGGCAATTCGCTGGTGGTCGCCAACCTGGTTTACCTGCAAGGTGCACTCGGCGCGACCACGGCGGAAATGGCCTGGTTGCCGGCGGCGTACGTGATGACCAACGTGTCGATGAACCTGCTGCTGGTGAAGTTTCGTCAGCAGTTCGGTTTGCGCGCGTTTACCGAGGTGTTTCTGGTGCTGTATGCGCTGGTGACCTTTGGTCATTTGTTCGTCAACGACCTGAATTCGGCAGTGGCGGTGCGCGCCGCCCACGGCATGGTCGGCGCCGCGCTGAGTTCCTTGGGCCTGTATTACATGGTGCAGGCATTCCCGGCAAAGTGGCGGATGAAGGCGCTGGTGCTGGGGCTCGGCACCTCGCAATTGGCGTTGCCGCTGGCGCGCCTGTTCTCCGAAGACTTGCTGCAGATTGCCGAATGGCGTGGCTTGTACCTGTTCGAATTGGGCATGGCGTTGCTATCGCTGGGCTGCGTGTTGATGCTCAAGTTGCCGCCGGGCGACCGCTTCAAGACTTTCGAAAAACTCGACTTCCTGACTTTCGCCATTCTTGCCAGCGGCGTGGCGTTGCTCTGTGCGGTACTGTCGCTGGGGCGGATTGACTGGTGGCTCGAAGCCGACTGGATCGGCGTCGCGCTCGCTGCCTCGATTGCGTTGATCCTCACGGGGCTGGCCATCGAGCACAATCGCAGCAACCCGATGCTGATGACCCGCTGGCTGGGCAGCGGGGTGATGATCCGGCTGGCGCTGGCGGTGATTCTGATCCGCATGGTGACGTCGGAGCAATCCACCGGCGCCGTCGGCTTCATGCAGTACCTGAACATGAGCAATCAGCAGTTACACAGCCTGTACGTGGTGATGCTGATCGGCAGCGTCGCCGGGCTGCTCACCAGTGCGCTGACCATTGACCCGAAACACTTGCTCATGCCGCTGATCATCTCGCTGGCGCTGATGGCGACGGGCTCGGTGATGGACAGCTATTCGAACAACCTGACGCGTCCCGAGAAT
This sequence comes from Pseudomonas sp. Seg1, assembly GCF_018326005.1. NCBI lineage: Bacteria > Pseudomonadati > Pseudomonadota > Gammaproteobacteria > Pseudomonadales > Pseudomonadaceae > Pseudomonas > Pseudomonas sp. Seg1. The sequence continues at coordinate 4,012,935 of NZ_AP021903.1, read as the reverse complement.
CTATATTTCAGTCAGTTCCTGCTGGCGTTCGGCAGTACGTTTTTCCTCGGTCCGACCATGGTCCTCGGCACGCGTAACGTGTTGACCAATCCGCGCAATCTGGTGAGCTTTTCCGTGCTGTTCGGGATCTGCAATAACCTCGGCGGGCTGATCGGTGCGGCGTTGCTCGGCACCTTTCAGATCGTCCGGGAGAAGTTTCACTCCAGTCACATCGTCGAACACCTGGTGATGTCAGATCCATTAGTCGCCGCACGGGTGGCGAGCGGCGGATCGGCTTACGGCTCGCTGCTGGCCGATCCGAGCCTGCGCAATCTTGCCGGTATTCGCAGTCTGGCCAACGCCGCGACTCGCGAAGCCAACGTACTGGCCTATAACGATGTGTTCATGCTCATCGCGGTGATCGCGGTGCTGACCATGATCTGGATTTCCATTCGTGCGCTGTGGCTGATGAGCACCACCAAAAGCGTCGCTCCAGCGCCTTCCGTACCAACCAGCGGTGCCACTTCTTCATGACCGAACCGACCACCACAACCACCAATGCCATTGCCGCCACGCCTGAAGGTGTGGCGCCGCCGTCATCGCCGAACACCGAGCCGCGCTCGTTGCGGGTGCGGATCATCTCTTCGCTGGGCTTTGCCGCGATTGCCATCGTCGGCGTGTTGATCGTGCTGTATGCCTGGCAATTGCCACCGTTCAGCAGCGCTGTCGAGACCACCGAAAACGCGCTGATTCGCGGGCAGGTGACGATCATCGGCCCGCAGCTCGCCGGTTATGTCTATGAAGTGCCGGTGCAGGATTTCCAATATGTGAAGGCCGGCGATTTGCTGGTGCGTCTGGACGACCGCATCTACCAGCAACGCCTCGACCAGTCGCTGGCACAACTGGCCGTGCAGAAAGCCGCATTGGCTAACGTCGTGCAGCAACGCAACAGTGCCGAAGCGACGATCAAGCTGCGTCAGGCGGTGGTTGCTGACAGCGAAGCGCAGTTACGCAAGAGCGAAGCGGATTTGCGCCGCAACAGGGAGCTGGTGAGTGACGGCTCGGTGTCCAAGCGCGAGATGGACGTGGCCCTCGCGGCAAATGCACAGGGCATTGCGGCGGTGGCGCAGGCCAAGGCCAATCTGGAAATAGCCCGTCAGGATCTGCAAACGGTGATCGTCAATCGCGGCTCGCAAGAGGCGGCGGTGGCCAGTGCGGAAGCGGCGGTGCAACTGGCGCGCATCGACTTGTCGAACACGCGCATCGTCGCCCCGCGCGACGGCCAGCTCGGGCAGATCGGCGTGCGCCTCGGTGCCTACGTCAACTCCGGTGCGCAGTTGATGGCGTTGGTGCCGAACCAGAAGTGGGTGATCGCCAACATGAAGGAAACGCAGATGGACAATGTGCGGGTCGGGCAACCGGTACGGTTCACCGTCGATGCGTTGAACCACAAGAAATTCACCGGGCATGTGCAGCATATTTCGCCGGGCACCGGTTCTGAATTTGCCTTGCTGCAGGCTGACAACGCCACCGGCAACTTCGTCAAGATCGCCCAGCGCGTGCCGGTGCGCATCACCATTGATGAGGGGCAACAGGAAGAGGAACGGTTGCGGCCGGGGATGTCGGTGGTGGTGAGTATCGACACCGCTGCGGGCGATACCCAGCCGCACTGATCAACTCATAACCCTGTGGGAGCTGGCTTGCCAGCGATGATGTCGGCACATCCGAAATATCTGTTCCTGACACACCGTCATCGCTGGCAAGCCAGCTCCCACAGGGGAAGTGCGTTCAGGTTGAGATCATTGGGGGCAGGGTGCCGAGCAGTGAGACGGCGGCGACTGCGCCGATGCCGAGCAACCATTCCAGCATCACGCTGCGCTCGAGTGCGTCCATTCGCTGTTCGCAATCAGCAATGCGCAAGCGATTGAACAGCGCCAACCCCAACATCCCCAGCACGATCATTGCCTTGATCAGCAGAATCAGCGCGAAGCCTGTGAACAGCGGCGTCGGCCACCACTGACCGGTCAGCACGCGCACGTTGATCAATCCGCTGATCAGCAGCCCCGCCACCAGCGCATAACCGACACCGCTGAAACGCTGCAGAATCTGCTTCAGCGGCTCACTCGGCTGGCGCAGGATCAGCACCAGCACCAACAATCCGCCAAGCCACGCTGCCACGCAGGTCAGATGAATGATCTGGTTGAGAATCAGCAGTTGCCCGCTCAAGCCATCCAGCATTGCGCCGTGCCCGACCGGGGCTAGAGTCGCCAACAGTAAGCCGCTCAAGCCCAGCCGCAGCGGCATGCTTGAGCGCCACGGCGTGAACAGCAATGCCAGCAGCACAGCGTTGATCAGCAAATGCCAACGCCACACCTGACCAAAAAAGGTCTTGCCCAACACCAGCGCAAGCGTGTCGGGATCGAACGCGGCCGCTGTTGAACCGGCCATGCTCGCCGTGATCAGCAGCGCCCAGATCACGCCGCTGACCAGCGCAATCGCCGCCAGCCAACGCGCCAGCCGCGCCTGGTGCCGATCCACCACCAGCGCTTCACCCTTGAGCAACAAGGGCCTGAACAGCCAGGCCCCGAACAGCATCAACACCACGGTGAAATGCACAAAGCGACACAGCACCAGCGCTTCACTCATGAATTACTGGCCAACCTTGAACTGATAGGCGCCTTCGCTTTTGTGTGTGTCGACCGACACGGCGTGCCATTCGACTTTGTACTCACCCGCCGTCAGCGGTGCGGCCGGGGTGACGATCAGGGTTTTCTTGTCGCCTTCGGTGGTCAGTGCTTTGACCGCGACGGGGGCACCGTCCTTGGTCACCGTGACTTTGGTGAAGCTGGCCTCAACGCCTTCGGAAAAAGTCAGGCGCAGATCAGCCGGGGCGGCGACGGTGCTGTCGGCGGCCGGGGTCTGGCTTTTCAGGTGGGCGTGGGCGAATACCGACGAGGCGGCGAACAGCGAGGCGAGCAGGGCAGTGGTGGTCAGGATGTTCTTGAACAGCATCGCGGGTACCTCTGAGGCAGGATCGAAGAAGCCGTCAGTTTAGCCATCCGGCCACGTCTGTACGAAGTTTTGTTTTCAGCGGTCGCCCGCGCACCAGAGCGGATGCTAGTCTTGGGCAACGCTGTTGTCAGGGAGCCCTTATGGGCAATCACAAGATCGAGATCCGCCGCAGTAACGTCGAAAAAATCCTCCTGGCGGCGGAAAAAGTCTTCGCCGAAAAAGGCTTCGGCAGCACCGCCATGGCCGACATCGCTGCTGAGGTGCAGCTGCCGCGTTCCAACCTGCATTACTACTTTTCAACCAAAAGCGAACTGTACAGCGCCGTGCTGTTCGACCTGCTGGAAGTGTGGAAACAGGATGCGTTGTGCTTCGAGATGTTCGACGACCCGCGTGTGGTGCTCAGCAGCTACATCCGCGCCAAGATGAACCACTCACGCAGTCGGCCATACGGTTCGAAAGTCTGGGCCAACGAAATCATCCACGGTGCGCCGACGTTGGGCGAGGCGCTGGATGTCAGCCTATATGACTGGGCGAAAATGAAGGAAGCGAAGATCCGCCAGTGGGTAGAAGACAAGCGGATTCTGCCGGTGGAACCGTCGAGCCTGCTGTACATGATCTGGGCTTCGACCCAGCATTACGCCGACTTCGATCATCAGGTGAACATACTCAATGATCACCAGCCGCTATCGGACATGCAGTTCGAGCGGGCGGTGCAGACGGTGACCAGCGTGATCCTGCGCGGGATCGGGCTGGAGCCCTGAAGTGCAGGATCAAAAGCAAACCCTCACCCCAGCCCTCTCCCAGAGGGAGAGGGGGCCGACCGAGGTGTCCTGCGAGTTACACCGACCTGAAAGACCGGGTCGATTATGGATTCACAACAACACTTTCAGGTCGGCGGAGTTTGCCAGCATCCCCCAATCAGTCCCCTCTCCCTGTGGGAGAGGGTTAGGGTGAGGGGCTTTCAGGATCAGCCCCAGATTCAGACAGCAACGTGATACGGATTCCTCGGATCATGATTCCAGTCGAGAAACGGCTTGCCCGTTTCCATCGGCACCATCTCGATACAGTCCTGCACCGGGCAGGTGATCTGGCACAGATTGCAGCCCACGCACTCCTCATCGATCACTTCATATTTATGCGTCCCGTCCGCCTGCCGCAAACTGCCGATCGCCTGGTGTGAAGTGTCCTCGCAAGCAATGTGGCAGCGCCCGCAACCAATGCACGCCTCCTGGTCAATCTTCGCAATCACCTGATAGTTGATATCGAGATACTTCCAGTCGGTGGTATTGCCCACCGCGCGCCCGGAAAACTCGACGATGTTGGCGTAGCCCTGACTGTCCATCCACCGTGACAAGCCGTCCTTCATCTCCTCGACAATCCGAAACCCATGCAGCATCGCCGCCGTGCATACCTGTACCGCGCCGCTGCCCAGCGCCATGAATTCCGCCGCATCGCGCCAACTGCCGATGCCGCCAATCCCGCAGATCGGCAAACCCTGGGTCTGTGGGTCACGGGCAATCTCGGCGACCATGTTCAACGCAATCGGTTTGACCGCCGAACCGCAATAGCCGCCGTGGGTGCTCTTGCTGCCGACGGTGGGCAGGGCGACCATGTGTTCGAGGTCGACGCTGGTGATCGAGTTGATCGTATTGATCAGCGACACCGCATCGGCGCCACCACGATGCGCAGCACGGGCGGCGACGCGGATGTCGGTGATGTTCGGCGTCAGTTTGACAATCACCGGCAGCGAGCAGTAAGTCTTGCACCAACGCGTGACCTGCTCGACGTACTCCGGCACCTGGCCGACCGCCGCGCCCATGCCACGCTCGGGCATGCCGTGGGGGCAGCCGAAATTCAGTTCGATGCCGTCGGCACCTGTGGCTTCCACCAGTGGCAGGATGTGTTTCCACGACTCCTCGACGCACGGCACCATCAGCGAGACGATCAGCGCGCGGTCCGGCCAGTCTTTCTTGACCTGGGTGATCTCGCGCAGGTTGATCTCCAGCGAGCGGTCGGTGATCAGCTCGATGTTGTTGATGCCCAGCACTTCGCGGTTGTTGCCGTAATGCGCCGAGTAACGCGACGAGACGTTGACCGCTGCCGGGTCCTCACCGAGGGTTTTCCAGACCACACCACCCCAGCCAGCCTCGAAGGCGCGGACCACGTTGTAGGCCTTGTCGGTCGGCGGAGCGGACGCCAGCCAGAACGGATTAGGGGCTTTGATGCCGGCGAAGACTATCGAGAGATCGGCCATTTACGCAGCCTCCACGTTGAGCATCAGTTGAGCGTTGATCGCTTCGGCGGCACGTTTGCCGTGTTGCACCGCTTGTACGGTGAGGTCCTGATCGAGGCTGGTGCAGTCGCCACCGGCATACACACCGGGGATGCTGGTGCGCAGGTTTTCATCGACCTGGATACGCTCGCCCTGACGCTGGAGTTCGCGGGCCAGCGGGTCGGCGAGGGCGCTGCCGTCGAAGGCCTGGCCGATAGCCTTGAAGATTGCGTCGGCGGCCAGCTCGAAGGTTTCTCCGGTGGTTTGCAGACGGCCGTCGACCAGATCGGTGCGGGCGAAACGCATGCCACGCACGTGGCCCTGCTCGTCGAGCAGCACTTCTTCCGGTTGCGCCCAGGTCAGCAGGCGCACCTGATTGGCCTTGGCGATGTCCTGTTCGTGGCCGGTCGCGCCCATGTCGGCGGCGCCACGGCGATACACCAGATTGACATCGCGAGCACCGAGGCGGGCCATTTGCACGGCCATGTCGATGGCGGTGTTGCCCGCGCCGAGGACGATGCAGCGCTCGGCCAGCGGCAGTTGCGTGAGGTCATCAGCCTGGCGCAGTTCGCGGATGTAATCGGTGGCGGCGAGCAGGCCGGGAGCGTCCTCGTGGGCCAGGCCGAGCTGTTTGCTGGCGTTAAGGCCGAGGCCGAGGAACACCGCGTCGAACTGGTGATGCAGCTCGCTGAGGGTCAGGTTGTCGCCGAGTTTCTGCCCGTGACGGATCTCGATGCCGCCAATCTGCAGGAGGAAATCCAGCTCTTTCTGCGCGTAGTCATCGACCAGTTTGTACTTGGCGATCCCGTATTCGTTGAGGCCGCCAGCCTTCTCACGCGCTTCGAAAATCACCACGTCATGCCCGTGCATGGCGCTGCGATGCGCGCAGGAGAGACCCGCCGGCCCGGCACCGACCACGGCGATGCGCTTACCGGTGCTGGCGGCACGCTGGAATGGGTGCTCGGTGAAATGCGCGTTGTCCACGGCGTAACGTTGCAGCAGGCCGATCAATACCGGCGCGCATTCGTGGGCGTTGTTGCGCACGCAGGCCTGCTGGCAGAGGATTTCGGTCGGGCAGACCCGTGCGCAACTGCCGCCAAGGATGTTCGCCGAAAGGATTTTCTGCGCGGCACCGGGCACGTTGTCCTGATGGATATTGCGGATGAACGACGGAATGTCGATCTCGCTCGGGCACGCATTGACGCACGGCGCGTCGTAGCAATACAGGCAGCGTGAGGCCTCCAGATGCGCCTGGCGATCGTTGAGCGGCGGCGCCAGATCGCTGAAATGGCTGGCGAGGGCGGCCGCGCCTTCGTGCGGGTGCGGGAGATGGTTCAGGGTCTCGATCACGGTTTTGTGCCTCACGGTTATTTGAGGTTTTCTGCCTCTGATGGGCAGTGGGTTTTGCGTCGTTCGGGATGGCCTCATCGCTGGCAAGCCAGCTCCCACAGGCTTCTATGGCGTTCACAAAAACATTGTGGGAGCTGGCTTGCCAGCGATAGGCCGAAGGCCGCTTTCAGCGTTTCACGGCAACTGGCTTATGTTGCTCGGCCCGCTTGCTCAGCAAATCAAACACCGCCGGATACGCCGGCCGTTCGATGTACCGCCCGGCCCCCCGTTCGGCGCGCAGGTCGCCATCGGCCCAGACCACTTTGCCCTGGCTGACGGTGTGGCTCGGCACGCCGCGCACGGTCTTGCCTTCGAAGATGTTGAAGTCCACTTGCTGATGGTGGGTTTTGGCTGAGATGGTGCGCGTGCCTTGCGGGTCCCACAGCACCAGGTCGGCATCGGCGCCGACGCGGATCGCACCTTTTCGTGGATAGAGGTTGAAGATTTTTGCGGTGTTGGTGGAGGTGAGGGCGACGAAGTCCTGCATCGACAAACGTCCGCTGTTCACGCCTTCATCCCAAAGCACCGCCATGCGATCTTCTATGCCGGCGGTGCCATTGGGGATCTTGCTGAAATCGTCGCGTCCGACGGCTTTTTGTTCGGCACAGAAACAGCAATGGTCGGTGGCGGTGGTGTGCAGATTGCCGCTCTGCAAGCCATGCCACAGCGCTTCCTGATGCCCGCGCGGACGGAACGGCGGGCTCATCACGTAACCGGCGGCGGTCTGCCAGTCTGGGTGTTGGTAGACACTGTCATCGAGTAGCAGATGCCCGGCGAGCACCTCGCCGTAAACCGGTTGGCCTTTGCTGCGCGCATAGGTGATTTCGTCGAGGGCTTCCTTGGTCGAGACATGCACCAGATACAAGGGCGTGCCGATGGTTTCGGCAATGCGAATCGCCCGGCTCGCGGCTTCACCTTCGACCTGCGACGGACGCGACAGTGGGTGCGCTTCCGGCCCGGTGATGCCTTGGGCCATCAACTTGCGTTGCAGGTGATACACCAGCTCGCCGTTTTCCGCGTGCACGGTTGGCACCGCGCCGAGTTCCAGGCAGCGCTCGAAACTCGCCACCAAGGTGTCGTCGGCGGCCATGATCGCGTTCTTGTAGGCCATGAAATGCTTGAAGCTGTTGATCCCGTGATGGCTGACCAGTTCGGCCATTTCCTCGCGGACCTGTTCGCTCCACCAGGTGATCGCGACGTGGAAGCCATAGTCCGACGCCGACTTCTCGGCCCAGCCGCGCCACTGATGAAACGCTTCCATCAACGATTGCTGCGGATTGGGAATAACGAAGTCGATGATCGACGTGGTGCCGCCGGCCAGACCCGCTGCCGTGCCGCTGTAGAAGTCCTCACTGGCGACGGTGCCCATGAACGGTAGTTGCATGTGCGTGTGCGGGTCTATGCCGCCGGGCATCAGGTATTGGCCGCTGCCGTCGAGTACTTCGGCGCCGGCGGGAATATCAAGATTTTCACCAATGGCTTTGATCACGCCGTCAGCGCAATAGACGTCGGCGCGATAACTTTCATCATGGGTAATAACGGTGGCGCCACGGATCAACAGAGACATTCCGAGTTCCTCGCAGGCATGACCGACTTGTGTCGGTTCTAAATGTTTTATTGATGTACAGCGGTGAAGGGCGTATTCCTGTCAGTGCTGTCAGGAATAGAAGCTAGTCGCAGTTTTACAATAGATCAAGATTATTTTTTATAAGCTTATGACTGTTTTAAGTTGCTGAAAAATAAGAGTAAAAATTCATAATCACCAAAATGGTGAGGCTGCTCACCATTTTGACGCACTTGACAGGTTGGAAATATGAGCAAGATTTCCTATGTGAAATCAGCCGCTTGAAGTTGAGCTGCGGTTGCTCGTTCACAATGAAAATAAATGCAGTGCACCAGATTGAGTCCTGTCTGTTCGGACAACTTGCCAAGTGTTTAGCCTGAGCACCCAGACAAGTTTGCGCGAACTCATCCGGTGAATAATTAAAACTGATGAATATCAGAAAGTTGCAAAGCGTTTGAAACATCGCCCGATGCGTAAGCGGGGCACCCGGCACGTTTATTGATGCCGCCGCTGACACCGTGGCCGGTGCATGAAAGTTGTCAGTTCCTCCGGCCATCGTCCGGCTTGCACCTATGTGTGTAGCCGCCTGATGAGCAAAAAAATAATCAGAAGAACAGTGGAGCGGCCATGCAACAGAACAGATCGCAAGTGACCGAGCGCGACGGCTTGTTCGAACTCGAAGCCGGCAGCGACGTCCTCGACAGTCCCCGTTACAACCACGACATGGCACCGACCAAGGTGCGCGAACGAACCTGGAACAAATGGCACATCACCGCGCTGTGGGTCGGCATGTCGATCTGCGTGCCGACCTATACCCTCGGCGGTGTGCTCACTGCGTACTTCGGCCTGACTGTTGGCGAAGCGCTGTTGGCCATTCTGTTCGCCAATATCATCGTGTTGATACCGCTCACGCTCAACGCGTTTCCCGGCACCAAGTACGGCATCCCGTTTCCGGTGTTGCTGCGCTCCTCGTTCGGGATTCTCGGTTCCAACGTGCCGTGCCTGATTCGCGCGCTGGTAGCGTGCGGCTGGTTCGGTATTCAGACGATGTTCGGCGGCTTGGCCATTCACCTGTTTCTCGGCTCGATTTTCGACGGCTGGAAATCCCTCGGCGGGACCGGGGAGGTGATCGGCTTCATGATTTTCTGGGCGCTGAACCTGTGGGTGGTGATTCGCGGTGCCGAGTCGATCAAGTGGCTGGAAACCTTATCGGCGCCGCTACTGGTGGCGGTCGGGATCGGCTTGCTGGTGTGGGCGATGCCCAATGTGTCGATGACCGAGCTGCTGGCAATCCCGCCGAAACGTCCGGAAGGCGCGAGTGTGGTCAGTTACTTTGCTGCCGGGCTGACGGCGATGGTTGGCTTCTGGGCCACGTTGTCGCTGAACATTCCCGACTTCAGTCGTTACGCCAAGAGCCAGAAGGACCAGATCCTCGGGCAGATATTCGGCTTGCCGCTGACCATGTTTCTGTTCGCCTCCCTCGGCGTGATCATGACCGCAGCGTCAGTGAAACTGGTCGGTGTCACGGTGTCTGATCCGGTCAGCCTGATCGGCCATATCCAGAGCCCGGTGTGGGTTGCGGTGGCGATGGCGTTGATCATCATCGCCACGCTGTCGACCAATACCGCCGCCAACATTGTCTCGCCGACCAACGACTTCCAGAACATTGCGCCCAAGGTCATCAATCGCACCAAAGCGGTGTTGCTCACCGGTTTTGTCGGGCTGTTGCTGATGGGGCATGAGTTGCTGAAAAAACTTGGGCTGATCGTTTCCGATGTCAGCCTGGAGACCGTGTATTCCAACTGGCTGCTGGGCTATTCGAGCCTGCTCGGGCCGATCGCCGGGATCATGGTGGTGGACTATTTCCTGATCAAGAAACAGCAATTGGACCTGGCCGGGTTGTATCGCGACGACGTGTATCCGGCGTGGAACTGGGCTGGATTTCTCGCGTTCGGCGTGCCGGTGGTGTTGACCTTGTTGTCGCTGGGCAGCGATGCGTTCAGCTGGTTTTACAGCTACGGCTGGTTTACCGGTTCGGCGCTGGGCGGGGTGATTTATTACGGGTTGTGCGTGATGCGGGCGCAGCCTTCGGTCGTGAAATCAGCGGTGTAGTTGAGGGCCTCATCGCTGGCAAGCCAGCTCCCACAGTGGACCGCATTCCAAATTCAAATATGGAGCGCATTCCCCTGTAAGAGCTGGCTTGCCAGCGATGGCTGTCTCACAAGCACCACAGCAACATCCTTAAGAAAAGCAGCCTGAGGAGATCCCATGAACGCAGCCGTAGACGTTCTGCAATCCACCCATCAGCACATCAACCGCGACCGCCTCTGGGCCTCGCTTATGGAACTGGCCAAACTCGGCGCCACGGTCAAGGGCGGGGTCTGTCGCCTGGCCCTGACTGACCTCGATCGCCAGGCCCGCGACCTGTTCGTGCAATGGTGCGAGGACGCCGGATGCAGCGTCACGGTCGATGAAGTCGGCAACATCTTCGCCCGCCGCCCGGGCCGCAATCCGAACCTGGCGCCGGTGATGACCGGTAGCCACATCGACACCCAACCCACCGGCGGCAAGTTCGACGGTTGCTTCGGCGTGCTCGCCGGCGTCGAAGTCCTGCGCACCCTCAACGACCTCGGCGTGGAAACCGAAGCGCCACTGGAGGTGGTGGTCTGGACCAACGAAGAAGGTTCGCGCTTCGCTCCGTGCATGATGGGCTCCGGCGTGTTCGCCGAGAAATTCACCCTTGAAGAAACCCTCGCCAAAGTCGATGCCGAAGGTGTCACCGTCGGCGAAGCGCTCAACGCCATCGGCTATGCCGGCCCGCGCAAAGTCAGCGGCCACAAGGTCGGCGCCTATTTCGAGGCACACATCGAACAAGGCCCGATCCTCGAAGACGAACAGAAAACCATCGGCGTGGTCCTCGGTGCGCTGGGGCAGAAGTGGTTCGACCTGAAGCTGCGCGGTGTCGAGGCGCATGCTGGCCCGACGCCGATGCACCTGCGTAAGGATGCGCTGGTCGGCGCCTCGGTGATCGTCGGCGCCGTCAACCGCGCCGCCCTCGGCCATCAACCCCATGCCTGCGGCACCGTGGGTTGCCTGCAAGCCTATCCCGGCTCGCGCAACGTCATCCCCGGCGAGGTGCGCATGACCCTCGATTTCCGCCATCTGGAACCGGCACGCCTGGACTCGATGATCGCTGAGGTGAAGCAAGTCATCGACGCCACGTGCGAAGAACATGGCCTCACTTATGAGCTGACCCCGACAGCCGATTTTCCTCCGCTGTACTTTGAAAAGGGCTGCGTGGAAGCAGTACGTGGCGCTGCCAAAGGTCTGGGCCTGTCGCACATGGACATCGTCAGCGGCGCCGGGCACGACGCGATTTTCCTCGCCGAACTCGGCCCGGCGGGGATGATCTTCGTACCGTGTGAGGGCGGCATCAGCCATAACGAAATCGAGAACGCGGCACCGGATGATCTGGCGGCAGGGTGTGCGGTGCTATTGCGAGCGATGCTGGCGGCTTCGGCGATGGTCGCCGCCGGTAAAGCCGCAGCCTAAAACCCAAAGATCGCAGCCCTGTAGGAACTGTCGAGTGAAACGAGGCTGCGATCTTTTTCCCGTCACCCAACCGTCACAAATCTGTGCGATGTTGCCGGCCCATGAAAATCATCACCTCCGGCGCGTCCTATCTGGACATCGACGCCTACGCCTGCTGCATCGCCTACGCAGAACTGCTCAATCTGCAAGGCATCCCCGCCCGTGCCGTCAGCAGCACACGACCCAACGCCAGCGTGTCGAAAACCGTGCTGGCCTGGGGCTACGGTCTGCATGAACATGCCCCGGCAGCCAACGACCAATTCGTACTGGTCGACGTATCCGACTATCACCATTTCGACCCATTGGTCGTGCTCGATCAGGTGGTGGAAGTCATCGACCATCATCCGGGTTACGAGCATTACTGGGCGCAAAAACTGGGATCGGCCGCTGATATCCGCCCGATCGGTGCTGCCGCCACTCAGGTTTTCCAGCGCTGGCAGTCGGCGGGTCTATTGCCGCAGATCAGCAAGCAAAGCGCCGCGTTATTGGCCACGGCGATTCTGGATAACACGCTGAATTTCACCGGGCAGATGACCACGGCAGCCGATATCGAGGCCTACTCCGAACTCGCGCCTCTGGGAAAACTGCACGTGAGCTGGCCACAAACGTATTTCCTTGAGTGCCAGGCCAGCATCGAAGCAGACCTCGCTGCCGCGTTGGCAGCCGATTTGAAACGCATGCAGCCCGAGAGCCATCTGCCGCAGGTGTTCGCGCAAATGACGCTGTGGGATGCCGACGCGCTCCTGCACCGCCACCATCCGTCGATCAACGCCTGGATGGCAGGGCAGGGCGGTGACTGGCTGCTGAACGTCATTGGCATCCGAGAAGGGAAAAGCTGTTTGCTGGCGCAACCTGAGGTCAGTCAGCAAAAGCTGAGTCGATTATTGGCACTCGACTGGCAGGCAGGAATTGCTGTTTTAGCGCCGTCAATGTTGCGCAAGGAGTTGCTGAAACTGGGCCTCGGCGCTGCCGATCAAGGCGCACCAAACAGCATCGTCCAATAAACCCCTTCGTCACTTCGCACCTCACTGGCGAAGCCGGCGCCCACTTGCGTAAACATCGGGTTCATCAGGTTGGCGCAGTGGCCAGGGCTGGCCAGCCATCCGGCCATCGCCTTGCCCGGTGAGCTCTGCCCGGCAGCGATGTTTTCGCCGATTTGCCGACCTCGATAACCTGCAGCGCGGGCGCGATCGGCGGGCAGGTCACCGTCTGGTTCGCGGTGGGCGAAATAGTTGCCGTAGGCCATGGCCTTGCTGTGCCCTTGGGCAGCGGCGCCGAGGGCGGCATTCCAGCTCAAGGGTCGCGCAGCGGCGAAGCGCTGGCGTCCACACATTCGCGGGCGAGCGCGTGCAGCATTGACTTCGGCCAGCAGGGCTTTGCCGACGCTGCGGTTATCGCCGACACGGCTGTCGAGTACCGGTCGTGCCAACACCACTTGCCATTCGCTGCGTGCACGGCTGATGCCGATGTCGGCGTATTGAGTGTCGAGCAATGCACCGCAGTAGTCGCTTTGCAGCCTGTCGAACGCTTCTTCGGCATCTTGCGCGCCGACGATGCGGATACTGCGCACCGCCACAGCCGAGTAGCCGGACGACTTCAGCGCTTCGCGCAAGCCGCTGCCGTAGCGGTAGCTGACTGGTAAGGCGAGGTTTGACTTCAACGCCAACGGAGCCAGCCGTTGCGCGGGGCGCCGATCACAACGTTGCGGGTGGGCACGGTAGTCGTTGATGGCCGCCACCAGTTGCCGCTCCGCGCCGGCATGGGCGGTTTCGGCGAACAGGGGCGCAAGGATCAGCAGGCATAACGAAGCGAAGCGAGACGAACGAACGGCGTAGCGCATGGGACGGGCAGCTCTGGAGAGGGACAGCGCTTGAATGGGTTGGCCGCAGAACACGGCGCGGATAGGACTGGGCTTTTTGCACTTGGTTCAGCAGGCGGGTGATTACTTTGCTTTGGATTCGATGTTGCTTTTTACGGGCCTCATCGCTGGCAAGCCAGCTCCCACAGGTCAGATGTCGTTCACAGCATTTTTGTACACCGCAGAAACTTGTGGGAGCTGGCTTGCCAGCGATGAGGACCGTTCTGCCCACACAAGGCTCAGCGATTCAACACATCGCTCATCCACTGCAAATACTCCGCACGCTCTGAAATCGAGTTATGCCCCGAATCAGGCACGACCTTGAGCACCGCCACGCCTTTGGGAAAGTTGCCCAGTAACCGCTGCGTACTGTCCCGGGGGATTACCTCGTCATCACTCGCCGCCAGCAACAACGTCGGCACGCGAAGATGCGCTGCGTACTTGCCCGAATCGAAGCGATCCTTGAGCAACCACTTCACCGGCACCCACGGATATTGCCGCGCGGCGATTTCTTCAAGGCTGTTGTACGGCGTCACCAGAATCAGCTGCTGCACCGGTCGCTGACTGGCCAGACGCACGGCGACCCCCGAGCCCAGGCTGCGCCCGATTACGGCGACCTGCGGATGGCTGGCATACACCTGATCGAACAGCGCCAGCGCATCCTCGGCAATCGCCTCTTCGGACGGTGAGCCGCCGCTGCCACCGAAGCCGCGATAATTCAGCAGGTACAGCGCGTGATCGGGAAATGCCTCGGTAAATTCCGGCAGGTTGCGCGACACGTCCTCCGCATTTCCACCGAAATAGATCAGCGCCCGCGGTCCGACACGCTCGCGGGTGATCACCGAAACCTGCGCGTCCGGCATCGACAGGGTCAGTTGTGAGTCGGCACTGTTGCCGGCGTTGGGCTGGGGAAACCAGATCAGCGAGCGCTGAAAAAAGAACAGCGCCGCGCACAGCACCAGGTACACGGCGATGATCAAAACGACGAGTGACATCAGGGTTCGGGACATTCGGCTACTTTTAACGGGGTGTGAGGGTTCGCTGTCGCAGTGTAGTCCAGCGGTTTGATCCGGCCGTTCTCGCACACAACGTGCAACAGATCCACGCAGCAGGGGAACCAGCATGAGCCACACTGAGGGTTACTCCCGTCGCCGATTGCTCACGCTGGCTGCCGGGGTTTCGGCGGTCTTCACCTTTGATCGGGCGTTGGCCACTGCCACATCGTCCGCCGCGCCCGGAGGCCAAGCCATGCAGACCCGCGTCATCCCATCCAGCTCCGAGCCGCTGCCCATGGTCGGGCTGGGCACCTATCGCGGTTTCGACGTCGGCCCCGGCGATCCGGCCTACAAGCAACTGCCGGCGGTGCTCGACGAACTGTTCGCCAAGGGCGGCACGGTTGTCGACAGCTCGCCCATGTACGGCCGCGCTGAAGCGACCACGGGCGAACTGTTGTCGATCCATCAGCCGCGTTCGCCAGCGTTTCTGGCGACCAAGGTGTGGACGCGGGGACGTGAGGAGGGTATTGCGCAGATGGAGCAGTCGTTCAGTCTGCTGCGCACCGAATGCATCGATCTGATGCAGATCCACAATCTGCTGGACTGGCAAACTCATCTGCCAACCCTGCGTGAATGGAAAGCGCAGGGGCGCATTCGCTACATCGGCATCACCCACTACACGCCTTCGGCCTATGACGAAGTCGAAGCGGTGTTGCAGGCCGAGCCGCTGGATTTTCTGCAAATCAACTACGCCCTCGACGACCGGGGCGTGGAAAAGCGCATTCTGCCGCTGTGCCGCGAGCGCGGCGTGGCAGTGATCTGCAATCGGCCATTTGGCGGCGGTGGCTTGCTCGCCCGGCTCAAGGGCAAACCGCTGCCGGCGTGGGTGTCGGACGTGCAGGTCAACAGTTGGCCGCAACTGGCGCTGAAGTTTCTGCTGGCGCACCCGGCGGTGACTTGCGTGATTCCCGGCACCGGCAATCCACGCTACATGGCTGATAACGTCAGGGCGGGATTCGGGCCGATGCTCACCGATGCGCAGCGCCATCAGTTGATTGCGCTGGTGGGGTAGGCCGAATCACTCGCGATAGCGCAGCGCCTCCAGCAACAAGGCAAACGCCGGTGCCGCCTGGCGTCGGCTCGGGTAGTAAAGGTGATAACCGGCGAAGGTCGGGCACCAGTCTTCGAGCACTTGCAGCAAGCGGCCATCGGCCAGGTACGGCGCGACGATGTTTTCCGGGATATAGCTCAGGCCGAAACCGTCCAGGGCCGCATCAAGCAGCGGGTAGACGCCGTTCAGCGTGACTTGTCCGGAAACCCGCACCTTGAGGCTCTCGCCATCTTTTTCGAATTCCCAGGTATAGAGCCCGCCGTTAGTGGGCAGGCGCAAATTGTTGCAGGCGTGTTCGGTGAGCGCGCGTGGCGTTTGCGGCACTGAGCGGCTGGCGAAATACGCGGGCGACCCGACCACCGCCATGCGCATGTCCGGGCCGATGCGCGTCGCGATCATGCCTTGCGCCACGTCCTCGCCCAGGCGCACGCCCGCGTCGAAACCTTGCCCGGCGATGTCGACGAAACCGTAATCGCAGCAGACTTCGACGGCGATATCCGGGTAGCGCGGCAAAAACTTCTTGAGCACCGGGCGCAGCAGCCAGTCCAGCGAATGGTCGGTGGCGTTGATACGGATCTTGCCGGCCGGGGTTTCGCGCAGATTACTCAGAGCAGCGAGTTCTACTTCGATCTCTTCAAAGCGCGGGCCAACAGTTTGCAAAAGGTGTTCACCAGCCTCGGTAGGGGAGACGCTACGGGTGGTGCGGGTCAGCAGGCGCAGGCCCAATCGCGCTTCGAGGGCACGGATGGTATGACTGAGCGCCGATTGCGAGACGCCGAGTTTGGCCGCAGCCTTGGTGAAACTGCGCTCACGTGCCACGGCGAGAAAGGCGAGCAGGTCAGTGGCGTTTTCACGAAGCATTGATGAGTGTCCTGCATAAGTTTTTTCGAATTCTAGTCGATTATCTAAAGAGTACAGCCCGATAAAGTGAACGCATGTCCCGTGTTGGCAGTGCCGCAGGGGTTTGTCGAAATTCTGGAGGGCTTGTCATGAACCCGATTACTGCATCTGCTTTGACTCTTTCGTTGTTGGCTGCGGATGTTCAGGCCAATGAACATCCACGGGTGACGGTAACGCCCAATGGATCACAACCATCGGCTAAAGGGCCGGCTGACTGGTTTGCCGGCGCCGTGCGGATTGATGCGCCATTCAAAGGCAGCGATGACGCGCGAGTCAGCGGCGCCACGGTGACATTCGAGCCCGGAGCAAGGACGGCGTGGCATACCCATCCGTTGGGTCAGACGCTGATCGTTACTGCTGGTTCAGGTTTTGTGCAGGAGTGGGGGCAACCTGTTCGGCAGATTCGTCCTGGCGACACGGTGTGGATCGCGCCCGGTGCCAAGCATTGGCATGGCGCGGCACCAACCACGGCGATGACGCACATCGCTATTGCCGAAGTGCTGGATGGCAATGTGGTGGAGTGGATGGAGCAGGTGAGCGAAACGCAGTATCCGCGCACCGAGTGAGCCCATTTCCCTCACCCCAGCCCTCCCGAAACGTCGGACCGCCCGGTGGGAGAGGGAGCCGACGGAGGTGTCTTGCGCTATACATCGACCTGAAAGAGCAGCGTCGATTATGGATTCGGCAATGCTCTTTCAGGTCGGCGTAGTTCTGAAGCATCCCCCAATCGGTCCCCTCTCCCTTTGGGAGAGGGTTAGGGTGAGGGGCTTTTCAGCGCTTCAGATCATTTCCGGCAACGACGAGAGAATCTTGTCCAGGGTAATCGGATACTCCCGCACCCGTGCCCCGGTCGCGTTGTAGATCGCATTCGCCACCGCCGCACTCACCCCGCAAATCCCCAACTCACCGACACCCTTGGCCTTCATCGGCGAAGAAATCGGATCGGTCTCATCAAGAAAAATCACCTCCTGATGCGGAATGTCGGCGTGCACCGGAACTTCATATCCCGCCAGATCGTGGTTGACGAAAAAGCCAAGCTTCTTGTCGACCGCCAATTCCTCCATCAACGCCGCGCCCACGCCCATGGTCATCGCCCCGATCACCTGACTGCGCGCGGCTTTCGGGTTAAGAATCCGTCCGGCAGAACACACGGCGAGCATGCGCCGCACGCGAACTTCGCCAGTCGCCGCATCCACCGCGACTTCAACAAAGTGCGCACCAAACGTCGACTGCTGATACTGCTTGGCAAGGTCGGCGAACTCAATGCTGTCCTCTGCTTCAACAACGCCGTTCTGCGCCGCATTGCGCAGCGGCAAGGTTTTGCCGCCGGCTCGCACCTGACCGTCAGTAAACTCGACTTCGCCATTCATGCCCAGTTTTGCCGCGACCGCTTCACGCAGTTTTACGCACGCGGCATAGACCCCGGCCGTCGAGCAGTTGGCGCCGAACTGGCCACCGGAGCCCGCTGACACGGGGAAGTTCGAATCGCCCAACCGCACCACGACATCGTCGATACCCACGCCCATCATCTCGGCAGCGGTCTGCGCGATGATCGTGTAACTGCCGGTGCCGATGTCGGTCATGTCGGTTTCCACCGTGACCTTGCCGTCGCGCTCCAGTCGGACCCGTGCGCCGGACTCCACCAGCAGGTTATTACGGATTGCTGCACCGACGCCCATGCCGATCAGCCAGCGACCCTCGCGGCGACTGCCGGGCTTGGCGTTGCGCTGATCCCAGCCGAATTTATCGGCACCGGTTTGCAGGCATTCGATCAAACGCCGCTGGGAGAATGGCCGCTCGGTTTTCACCGGGTCGACCTGAGTGTCATTGAGGATGCGGAACTGGATCGGATCGAGTTTGAGCTGCTCGGCCATTTCATCCATGGCGATTTCCAGCGCCATCAACCCCGGTGTTTCACCCGGCGCACGCATGGCGTTGCCTTCGGGCAGATCGAGCGGCGCCAGACGCATGCTGACCAAACGATTTTGTGCGGCGTAGAGCAACTGACTCGGTTGCGCCGCGACCTCGACTTTGCCGTCCTCAAGGTTGCCCGACCAGCCTTCGTGAGCGATGGCGGTGAGTTTGCCGTCCGCCGTCGCCCCCATACGGATGCGCTGGATAGTCGCTGGACGGTGGGTGGTGTTGTTGGCGATCTGTGGGCGGGCGAGGGCGACTTTCACCGGTCTGCTCGCCATGCGCGCGCCGAGGGCGGCGAGGATCGCGTCGGCGCGAATGAACAACTTGCCGCCAAAACCGCCGCCAATGTACGGCGAGATCAAGCGGACTTTTTCCTCGGGCAAGCCAAGGGTAGTGGCGATGTCACCGACGCTCCAGGCGATCATCTGGTTGGACGTCCACAAGGTCAGCTGATCGCCTTTCCACGCGGCCAATGTTGCGTGCGGCTCCATCATCGCGTGGGACTGATCCGGGGTGGTGTAGGTCTGGTCGAACTGCACCGGCGCGGCGGTAAAAGCGGCGGCAAAATCGCCGTGTTTTACGTCTGGCAGTTCGTCTTTCGGTTCAACGCCTTGATCGCGCACGCTGGCCAGATCGAACTCGCCTTTGGCCGCTACGTAATCGATTTTTACCAACTGCGCAGCAGCGCGCGCCTGCTCGAAAGTCTCGGCGACCACCAGCGCGACAGCCTGGTGATAATGCTGCACCTCAGGGTCGGCCAGCAGGTGCGCCGAGTTGTATTTGCCCTTGCCGAGTTTGCCGGCGTTGGCGGCGGTAACGATCGCCAGAACACCGGGCGCGGCTTTGGCTGCTTCCAGATCGATGTTGGTAATGCGGCCCTTGGCGATGGCCGAGCCGACCATGAAACCGTAGGCCTGATTGGCCACCGCTTCATGTTGTTCGTAGGCGTACGGCGCCTGGCCGCAGGTTTTCAGTTTGCCTTCGATGCGGTCGGTGGGTTTGCCGATGACCTTCAATTGATCAATCGGGTTGGTGGTGGCGGGCGTGTCGAATTTCATGCTTCATCCCTCGCTTGCGCCAACACCGAGCCGAGCGTGCGCTCGACCAGGGTCAGTTTGAATTGGTTGTCGTCGGTTGGCGTGGCGCCTTCGAGCAATCGTTCGCTGACGGCTTTCGCACCCTTGGGCAGCAGCGCTTCAGCCGCTTCGACGCGCCACGGTTTCGGCGCAATTCCGCCGACGGCGATGCGGCCGCTGCCGTCCTTTTGCAGGATCAGACCGACCGACACCAGCGCAAACGCGTAGGACGAACGATCACGTACCTTGTGATAAACGTGGGTGCCGCCGAGCGGAGCGGGCAGGGTCACCGAGGTGATGAATTCGCCGGGTGTGAGGCTGGTTTCAATGTTCGGCGTGTTGCCGGGCAACTGATGGAAATCCGCCATGGCAATGCGGCGCGTGCTGCCGTCCGGTTTGACCGTTTCAATCTGCGCATCGAGGGCGCGCATCGCAATCGCCATGTCGCTCGGGTGCGTGGCGATGCACGCCGCGCTGACACCGATGATTCCCAACTGCCGACTGACCCCGCCAATCGCCGCACAGCCACTGCCTGGGTTGCGCTTGTTGCAGGCCTGATTAGTGTCGTAGAAATACGGGCAGCGCGTGCGTTGCAGCAGGTTGCCGGCGGTGGTCGCCATGTTGCGCAACTGCCCCGAAGCGCCGGCGAGCAAAGCGCGCGACAGCAGCGCGTAGTCCTTGCGTACGCGGGCGTCGGCAGCCAGATCAGTGTTGCGCACCAGCGCACCGATGCGCAGACCGCCCTCGGGCGTGGCTTCGATCTGGTCCAACCCGAGGTGATTGACGTCGATAAGGTGCAGCGGGGTTTCGATGTCGAGCTTCATCAGATCGAGCAGATTGGTGCCGCCGGCGATGAATTTCGCGCCTTCGATCTGCGCCGCTTGTGCCGCGGCGGCGGGGGAGTCGGCGCGGCTGTAATTGAACGGTCTCATACCGGCACCTCCGCGACTTCGCTGATCGCCTCGATGATGTTCGAGTAGGCGCCGCAGCGGCAGATGTTGCCGCTCATGCGTTCCTGGAATTCTGAAGCGATCAGTTGTGGTTGCTCGGTCAGGCTGGGACTGACATGGCTGGGAATACCGTCGCGGATTTCCTTGATGACCGCCACCGCCGAGCAAATCTGCCCCGGCGTGCAATAGCCGCACTGATAGCCGTCGTGTTTGATGAACGCGGCTTGCATCGGGTGCAGGTTGTCCGGCATGCCGAGGCCTTCGATGGTGGTGATCTCTGAGCCTTCGTGCATGACCGCCAGGGTCAGGCAGGAATTGATCCGTCGATCATCGGCGATCACCGTGCACGCGCCGCACTGGCCGTGGTCGCAGCCTTTTTTGCTGCCGGTCAGGTGCAGGTGTTCACGCAGGGCGTCGAGCAGGGTGGTGCGGTTGTCGACCTCAAGGGCGCGGGGCTTGCCATTGATTTGAATCGTCACTTTGTTCATGGCCGGTTGCTCCAGATTGGCGGCGTAGGCCTTGAGGCTGATAAAGGGTGGCATCGCAAACGCGGTCGCGGTCACGGCGCCGAGGATCAAAAATTTGCGTCGGGAAATCGGCATGGTTCGATTCCTTTTCTCTCAATCAGGCGGCAGGGTTGCGAATGGCCCATGGGGGCACGCCGGCATGCTTGCCAGTCTCGTTCTAGGAATGACCGCCGGGGAGAGGAAAAGGTTTTTGCGGATTTACGCTATAGAGTTATGCGCACAGCTCATCAATGGTCTGGCCGACACAGATTCAATGTAGGTCTTCGCCTGCTCGCGATGGCGGGGTGTCAGCCAATATAGGTGTTGAATGACAGGGCCTCATCGCTGGCAAGCCAGCTCCCACAGGGACTTATGCCGTAAACACAATTTGATTCACAACATAGAAACCTGTGGGAGCTGGATTGCCAGCGATGAGGCCAGATCATCCAGCCTCAATGCCCGCCAACCACCATATGGGTAAACGGCGCCACATACGCCTGCAACGTCACCAACCCGCCAACCAGAATCGCCAGCACAATCGAGTGAAAGAACACATAGCGCAAAATCTCGCCTTCATGCCCGTACCAACGCGTCGCCGTGGAGGCCACCACTATCGATTGCGCATCGACCATCTTGCCCATTACCCCGCCCGAACTGTTCGCCGCCGCCATCAGGATCGGACTGATCCCGAGCTGCTCCGACGTCACCCGTTGCAGCCCGCCAAACAGCACGTTCGAAGCGGTATCCGAGCCCGTCAACGCCACGCCCAGCCACCCGAGCAAGGTGCCGAACATCGGATAGAAAATCCCCGTCGCCGCAAACGCCAGGCCCATGGTTGCGTCGAGTCCCGAGTAACGCGTGAGGAACCCCAGCGCCAGCATCGCCGCAATGGTGATCAACGAAAACCGCACCACCCAGAGCGTGCGCAGGTATTGCCTGATCAGTTGCGGGATCGAATAGCCCATCAGCAGACCGCCGACGATCGCCGCGAGCAAAATCCCGCTGCCGGTGGCGGTGAACCAGGTGAATTTGTACACCGCTTCCTCGGCTTTCGGCGCGGGTACCACTGGCGGGACTTTCTCGATTTGCAGGTGCAGCGTGTTGAAGGTCACGGCCGGAGCGAAAATCGGGTTGGCCTCGTTGACCGGTTTGCCTTGCGGATCAAGTTTCGCCGAATGCGTGACCGGATCGATTGCCGGGCGCACGTCGAACATGTTCTTGAAGCCCTGGGTGCCCCAGGCAAACACAAACACGGTGAGGATGATCCACGGCATCCACGCGCGCATCACCGCCGGGCGCGCCTGATCGCTGAACGCGGCGCTGGCGGTGACTTTTTCTTCCTCGACTTTCGAGTTGTCGACTCGCCCTGACAGCGCCGCCGAGGTATGAATCGTCGCCGGTTTCCACACCTTCAAGAACAGCGTCAGGCACGCCATGGAAATCAGCGCGGCGATCACGTCCACCAGCATTGGTCCGTGGAAGTTCGACACGAGGAATTGCGGCACGGCGAAGCTGACCCCGGCCACCAGAATCGCCGGCCAGATCTCCAGCATCTTGCGCCACCCGGCGAACGCCCAGATCAACCAGAACGGCACCAGCACGGAAAAGAACGGCAGTTGCCGACCGACCATCATCGACAGTTCCATCTCATCCAGTCCGGTGACTTTGGCCAGGGTGATGATCGGCGTACCGAGCGCGCCGAAGGCCACTGGCGCGGTGTTGGCGATCAAGGCCAGACCGGACGCGGCCAACGGTGAAAAACCGAGGCCGATCAAAATCGCCCCGGTCACCGCTACCGGCGTGCCGAAGCCCGCCGCGCCTTCGAAAAATGCCCCGAAGCAAAAGGCGATCAACAGCAACTGCAAGCGTCGATCGTCGGTGATCCGTGCCAGTGAATCCTGCAACACCTTGAACGAACCGTTCTCGGTGGTCAGGCGATGCAGGAAGATGATGTTGAGCACGATCCAGCCAATCGGCAACAAGCCGTTGGCTGCGCCGAACAGCGCCGCAGAACCGGCCATGCTCGCCGGCATGCCGAAGGCGAAGATCGAAATCAGCAGCGCCGAAGCGAGGGCGAGCAGGGCGGCCAGATGCGCCTTGACGTGGAAGAAGGCCAGCGCCGCGAGCATCACCACCACCGGTACGGCGGCCATGAGCGTGGAGATCACCGGGTTGCCGAACGGATCATAGATTTGCTGCCAGACCATGGTGCACCTCTGCTTTTTATTCTTGAGGGCGCAGGTCCGTTGCGTGGGTATCGTCAAGAAGCAGTATAGGTGGCATTACGCCGCTGTTCGGCCAGGGCGATTGAGGCGATAAACGGTCGTTGCTGGCCACTGAATCAAAGTGTTTTTGCCCGGTCGTATGGGCGGCTGCGCGCACTGCGTCCTGAAGGAGCAGGCAGCGTTAGCCGTTCCGTCGTCAAGACCTTGGTTTTAGGGAAGTGTTGAATGAAGCGCGCTACAACGATGTTGCTGACCGTGACCGCCGCCGTAATGCTCGGTGGCTGTGTGGCGGATTTTGATGATGACCACCGCCACGGCCGGCATTACGACCGCGATCATGGGCGCAATTACGACCATGACCGACGCTGGGATGACCGCGATGACGACCGCCGCGACGGGCGTCGCTACTACCGTGATCGCGATGATGACTGACTGAGTTCTGCGCGTCGGGCATGAAAAGAGTTACGCAGACATGAGGGGATGGACTCGATGATGGCGATTCAGTAGCATCGCCGTCTTTTTGCCTTTCTCACCCAAGGATGATCATGTCTGTCTCTCCTCTGTTGCGTTGCTCGCCCGCTGTAATCTGCGCAGCGCTGTCGGGGCTCTTGCTTTCGGGATGCTCTGTGACGGGCACTTATCAGGATGCTACCGACAGCAATGCCGCCAAGTTGCGTTTTGTCGCCAATACCGATAACGCAACGATGGACTACTACGATGCAGAGCATTGCGATGGTCTGACGACGGGCCTGCTCAACAATCTGTTCATCCCCGACAGCAACCGCCGGGCCGGCATGATGGTCGCCCCACCGGAAAAGGCCAGGGGCTATCTGGAAATCAAACTGCCGCCCGAAAAAGACATGTACCTGAGTGTCAACACCCAAGTGGGTTATGCCGTTTGCGGATACGGTTTCAACTTCAAACCTGAGCGTGGTTCAGAGTACGAATTGACCCTCAGCGTCAAGGGCCGGCAATGTTCGACATTGTTGCAGCAGGTGCAGCGTATTGACGGCAAGGACCTGCGCACGCCCATTCCAATGAAACGAGAGGGACTGGAGGCATGTGCCGGGCGTGGGATCTTTCCGAAAACACTGGTGCAGTTGCCGGATACGCCGGAGCGCACCGCCATGATCGATCGCATCGTCGAGGCGAGTCTTTTCGTGGCGATCAAATCTGATCTGAAAACGCCGACGTCGACGAGCTTTTCCCCGGACAAAATCGATTCGATGGTCAGCGAGCGAAAGGGCAAAATCCGCTTCGAATTGCCGGATGAGTACTGGACGCTCTATCGCCAGAATCTGTTCGAGTTCACCCATGAAAGCGATGCCATTGCCAGCGAGGCGATGGCACGTACCAGCGATGAGTACCGCAAGCGTTTGCGCAGTATCGACGACCAGCAGTTGAAGGCATGGTCCGCCGTTGACGGTACTTCCGGTAAGCGCGGCAACGTGGCGCCGACGGAGATGGAGACGGCCATGATCCAGTTTTACTATCAGTCGGCCAAAGAGGAGATGGCCGAAGCCAGCAGACGCCATCTCGACCGCATGGCTAGATTGGAAGCGCAATACGACGTGTGCTCGCGTTACCGCGATTGCTGGACACGCTGAGCAGCGTTATTGCGTTGTAAAAAAGCCCACTGCGCCGAAACGGCCAGTGGGCTTTTTTGTGCGTGTTGCAATTAAAAGTGAGCGCTCGCCCGGACGCTGGTATGCGCAGGCACTGAGGCCTCGAGATCCAGCAAATGGGTGGCGAGAATGTCGCTCAGAAAGCGGAACTGATCGTTGATGCCGACCACTTCATTGCTGAAATGATTGGTCGCGGCGGGCATCAGCAGATCTTCGAAATCTTCGTTGAACACCAGCGTCTGCGCCTTGCGGTTGACGACGTGTTGTTCGTAGTAGTTGCTGCCGAACACCGGGAAACTCACGGAGAGTGCGATGGTGTGAATCATGATGTGAACTCCTCGTTGTGTCTCGGATGGGGCAATCGTGCCTTCGCCGGACGGCGGGCGGAAGGCAATCGTCGCGATGGTGAATATCGACGGCATTGATGGTTGGGAATTCGGTGGTGGGTTTGCTGGCCCCATCGCCGGCAAGCCAGCTCCCACGGGAATCGCGGGTGCTCACAAAATCCAAGTTCGCTGGAGATCACTGTGGGAGCTGGCTTGCCAGCGATAGGGCCAGCACCTCCACCATCAGGCTCTACTGATGCACCTATACTCAAATCTGCCTATCTCCTGATTTGAAGGAAACCGCCACCGTGACCCTGCGTGCGCTGGCCCTTGCCGCACTGTTTCTGCTGGCCGGCTGCGCCTCTTCGGTGCGGGCCCCTGCACCCGCGCCGGCAGTGGTTGTGTCACCCGCAACCTGGCAGCAAGTCGACCGCGAGATCGTCAGTGCTTCGCAACAGGCCACCGAGCAGGTCAAGCTGTTCGCCCGTGGCTCGATGGAACATTGGCGCACTCGCGTCTATCAGCAAACTGAAGAAAATTTCATCCCGTGGTTCAGCAGCTACTGGACCCAGGAATGGCTGTCGATGAAGGTCAGTTGGTACACGATCAGTGCCGGCGGCGAGCAGGACGCATCGGCCAAGCGTCTGGCGACGTATCTGCTTGAGCAATATCAGGAAAGGGTGCTGGCACCGGTGGCGGTGGAGGTTGATCCGGACGCGATTCTGGGGCAGGCCACGGCGTTCTATGCGCAACTGATGGCACAACAGATGCCGCTCATCGCCCAGCGTCACGGCGTGCCGGCCGCTCAGCTCAACGGGCGTTTGCAGAAGATTCCGGCGATCGCACTTGGCCCGCCACCTGCGCGCGATGCCTCGTTGTACAAGGTCATCAGTACCGAACCGTTGAACACGTTGCCGGCCTACGCGGCGCTGATCGACAAGATTCACACTGACGGCGGCGCCAAGGGCATTGCCTCGACCGACGCCGGCATGGCGCCGGTGGCCAAACGCGCCAGCCAGCGCATGGAAGCGGAAATGGCCCCGCGTGGCGCCGCCAGCGCCGTCGCAGCAGCGGCCGGCAAACTGGCTGGGGCGATGATCTCGGTGGGAGTGATGGGGATCCGGGCGATCCTCCAGGCCAACGACCGGCCTGACAGCGAGGCGCTGATCCGCAGCAGCCTGGGCAACACCTTTGATAAGGCCTGGCTGAAACTGGTGCAGAACCCGACCACCGGTGTCATGGCCGGCACGTTGCACATGGCCGGGCAGGTCGAGCGCAATCTGGGTGGGGGCGAGGAGCCGTCGGTCGGGTTGGGCGTGAATCGTGTCGAATGGCAGCCGCCGCAATCGACCATTCAACAGAACGAACCCACCGTACAAGGAGAATAGTCATGGCTTACATCGATATTTTTGTTGCCCCGGTCCCGACTGCCAATCGTGAACAGTACAAAAAGCATGCCGAAATCGCCGCGGTACTCTTTAAGGAATACGGCGCTCTGAGCGTGGCCGAATGCTGGGGTGACGACGTGCCGGACGGCAAGCTCACGTCGTTCCCGATGGCAGTGAAACTCAAGGAGGGTGAAACCGTGGCGTCTGGCTGGCTGATCTGGCCAGACAAAGCCACCCGCGACGCCGGCATGGCGAAAATGATGGAAGACCCGCGCATGAAACCCGACGTCAACCCGATGCCGTTTGACGGGCAGCGCATGATTTATGGCGGCTTCCAGTACCTCATCGAGCCCTGAAGCCTGAAACTTTCGGGAACTCGAATAACTCTGTGAGAGCTGGTTTGCCAGCGATCGGGCCAGCCTGTTCAGCATCAGTGTTGACGGGGCTATCGCCATCGCTGGCAAGCCAGCTCCCACAGGGATTTGCGCTGGATGGACGATCGCGGCATCCCGCAGGTTTTGTATCTCATTCTGCTGACGGGGTGATCCGGCAGCTTTTGCGGTGGCGGATCTGTTCGTCCGTCGGCCGCTCACGGATGAATTCGAAACGTGGCTCGCCCTCGCTGTAATGCACCAGCCAGCCCCATTCCAGTTCCTGTTCATCCTGCCCGGGATTCGGTGGCCGGGCCCACCACGGCTCTTTGCTGAGGATCTCGCGCATGGCGACCTCCGGTTGATGGCAATCCTTGAACTATAGACCTGCGTTGCGAGTCGTCAGATCAGGCTGTGTAGAATCTGCCGTTCAACCAGTGAAGGAGCAGGCCATGACCGACGAAGCGCACAGGGATGAGCCGTTCAAGCGGCTGTTTTTTGCACTGGACTGCCCACCGGCGCAGCGCAAGGCGATAGCTCAGTGGCGTGCGGAGTTGGGTTTGCGGGCCGGCAAAGCTGTACCGGCGGATAATTTTCACCTGACCCTGTTGTTCCTCGGCGCCGTGTCGCTGGCGCAGATCGGCGAGGTCTGCGAAGCCGCTGGCAAAGTGCGCACGCCGGGGCAGGCGTTGCGCATTTCATTGGATCGCTTGCAGGTCTGGCACCGCGCCGGGGTGTTGTCACTGGCGCCCGAGCAAGCGCCGCCGGAGTTGCTGCGCCTGGTCTACGGCCTGGAACAGGCCATGCTGCCATTCGGCTTTGAAGAGACAGCCCGGGAGTTTCGCCCGCACCTGACGCTGGCTCGGGATTACCGTGCGCCAGAGCCGGAATACACTACGCCGCCGGAATTCTTCCTGCGTGCCGAACGCTTTGCCTTGTACGAATCGCACAAGGGCCGTTACCGCGTTCTGCAGGATTGGCCGCTGATCTGAAGAGACAAAAAAAGGCGCCCAAGGGCGCCTGAAATTCACCTGAGCCGAGGGAGCCAGGTGAGGCCGTTCATTGCAGGGTGCAGCGGTGGTAAGGCGCTGCTTGAACGGGAAAGCACTGAATTATTTAAGCTAAGAAAATCCTGGGCCTGGCACTGTCTGAATGTGATCTCAAAACCCTGTGGGAGCTGGCTTGCCAGCGATGGGGTCAGAACATCCGAATCACCTTTGCCTGACCCACCGTCATCGCTGGCAAGCCAGCTCCCACATGTTCATCAGTGTTGTTGGAACTCCAACTCCGTAGGGTTACTTGCCGAGTTTCACTCGGGTCCAGCCACGGGTCATGATCCGCTGGGTGGCGATCGGCTGATCCGGCACCGCATACAAAGTCGCCATCACCGCTTGCGACGGGTACGAGCCCGGGTCGTTGCGGATCGCTTCGTCCACCAGCGGTGTAGCGGCCGAGTTGGCATTGCTGTAGCCGTTGCTGTTGGTGATCTCGGCAATGATGTCCGGGCGCATCAGGAAGTCCATGAACAGGTACGCGTTGTCGACGTTCGCCGCATCGCGCGGGATCGCGACCATGTCATAGAAGCTGCCGGCACCTTCCTTCGGGATGCTGTAGTCGATCACCACGTTGTTCCCCGATTCCACGGCGCGAGCCTTGGCCTGCAGCACGTCACCGGAATAACCGACGGCCACGCAGATGTTGCCGTTGGCCAGATCCGAGATGTACTTCGAAGAATGGAAGTACGCCACGTACGGGCGGATTTTCATGAACAGCGCTTCGGCTTCGAGGATGTGCGCCTTGTCCTTGTCGTTCACCGGGTAGCCCAGATAGTGCAGGGCGGCCGGGATCATCTCGGTCGGCGAATCGAGGAAACTGATGCCGCAGGCTTTGAGCTTTTCAGCGTTTTCCGGCTTGAACAGCAAGTCCCAGGAATTGGTCGGGGCATTGGCGCCGAGTACTTCCTTGACCTTGGCCGGGTTGAAACCGATGCCGATCGAGCCCCACATGTACGGGAACGCATGGGCGTTGTCCGGATCACTGGCGGCAGCGTTTTTCAGCAGCACCGGGTTGAGATTCTTCCAGTTCGGCAGCTTCGATTTGTCCAGCGTCTGATAGACGCCGGCCTTGATCTGCTTGGCCAGGAAACTGTTGGACGGCACGACCAGGTCGTAGCCGGATTTGCCCGCCAGCAAACGCGCCTCAAGGGTTTCGTTGCTGTCGAAGACGTCGTAGGTCACGCGGATGCCGGTCTCGTCTTCGAACTTCTTGACGGTGTCCGGCGCGATGTAATCGGACCAGTTGTAAACACGCAGCACCTTGTCGTTGGCCTGGGCGCCCATGACGATTGCGCCCATTAAGGACAGTGTCAGCAGAGTCCTGCCAAACATTTTCATCGGTGAAACTCCATTCTTCTTATTCAAAAACACAACACAAAAATCTTGGTATACACAGAACCATTGTGGCGAGGGAGCTTGCTCCCGCTGGGCTGCGCAGCGGCCCCAAAGATCTTGTGAGCGCTGCGCACTCAAGCGGGAGCAAGCTCCCTCGCCACAAAAGCGGTAACTCTCTATGCGGTGGCGGCGCGCTGCGGCTGCCATGACTCATTCGCCGTCTGATCCATCGCTTCCTGAATCGCCTTCTTGCGGCTGGCCTCTGCCTTGCGGCCGAAGTACCAGACCAGGAAAGTCACCAGCGACACCGCCAGCAGAATCAAGCTCGCCACCGCGTTGATCTCAGGCTTCACGCCCAGACGCACCGCAGAGAACACTTCCATCGGCAGGGTGGTGGAGCCCGGGCCGGACACGAAGCTCGCCAACACCAGGTCATCCAGCGACAAGGCAAACGACATCATCCCGCCCGCGGCCAGCGACGGCGCGATCATCGGAATCGTGATGAGGAAGAACACCTTGAACGGCTTCGCGCCCAGATCCATCGCTGCTTCTTCGATCGACAGGTCCAGTTCACGCAGGCGGGCGGAGACTACCACCGCCACATAGGCTGCACAAAACGTGGTGTGGGCGATCCAGATGGTGACGATGCCACGTTCCTGCGGCCAGCCGATCAGTTGCGCCATCGCCACGAACAGCAGCAACAGAGACAGACCGGTGATCACTTCCGGCATCACCAACGGCGCTGTGACCAGGCCACCAAACAGCGTGCGGCCCTTGAAGCGGGTGACGCGCGTCAGCACGAAGGCGGCGAGGGTGCCCAGCGCAACAGCGGCAATCGCGGTGTAACAGGCGATTTCCAGCGAACGCACCACCGAGCCCATCAGTTGCGTGTTGTCGAGCAGGCCGACGTACCACTTCACCGACCAGCCGCCCCACACCGTCACCAGTTTCGAGGCGTTGAACGAGTAGATCACCAGAATCAGCATCGGCAGATAGATGAACATCAGGCCGAAGATCAGCATGAACTTGGAAAAACCGAAGCGTTTCATCCCCGTGCCTCCATCTCTTTGGCCTGGCTGCGGTTGAACAGCAGAATCGGCACAATCAGGATCAACAGCATCACCACCGCCAGGGCAGACGCCACCGGCCAGTCGCGGTTATTGAAGAACTCTTGCCACAGCACGCGACCGATCATCAGGGTCTCCGGGCCGCCCAACAGTTCCGGAATCACGAACTCACCTACCACCGGAATGAACACCAGCATTGCGCCTGCAATAATCCCGTTCTTGGCCAGCGGCACGGTGATTTTCCAGAAGTTGTTGAAGTTGCTCGAACCCAGATCCGACGCGGCTTCCAGCAGGCTGCCATCGTGTTTGACGAGGTTGGCGTACAGCG
This sequence comes from Pseudomonas sp. Seg1, assembly GCF_018326005.1. Classification (NCBI taxonomy): domain Bacteria; kingdom Pseudomonadati; phylum Pseudomonadota; class Gammaproteobacteria; order Pseudomonadales; family Pseudomonadaceae; genus Pseudomonas; species Pseudomonas sp. Seg1. The sequence goes on along the minus strand of NZ_AP021903.1, from coordinate 3,982,095 downwards.
GCAACACCATGAACGGCAGATAGGCATAAACCACGCCGATATACACGGCGGTGTTGGTGTTGAGGATCTCGATCGGGTGATCGGTCAGCCCCGTCCACATCAGAAATGCGTTAAGCAGACCGTTGTTGCTGAGGATGCCCATCCACGCGTAAACGCGGATCAGGATTGCGGTCCAGGTCGGCATCATGATCAACAGCAGCAGGACGTTTTGCGTTTCCTTGCCGGTTTTGGTGATCGCGTAGGCCATCGGGAAACCGATCAGCAGGCACATCATCGTGCTCAGTGCCGCGACCTTCAGCGAACCGAGGTACGCCGACAGGTACAACTCGTCTTCGCCGAGCATGCTGTAGTTGCCGATGTTCAGCAGCAGCTGGAATTTCTGTTCGGCGTAGGTGTAGATCTCCGAGTACGGCGGGATCGACAGTGCGGCTTCCGAAAAGCTGATCTTCATCACCAGAAAGAACGGCAGCATGAAGAACAGGAACAGCCAGATGAACGGAATGCCGATCACCAGTTTTCGTCCGCTGGGCACCAGGCGCAGGAATTGCTGATTGAAGGTTCTCATGAGCGCAGTACCACGCCGCTGTCGTCTTCCCACCAGACGTAAACCTTGTCGTCCCAGGTCGGACGCGCACCACGGCGTTCGGCGTTGGCCATGAACGACTGGACGATTTTGCCGCCGGGCAGTTCGACGTAGAACACCGAGTGACCGCCGAGGTAAGCGATGTCATGCACCTTGCCTTCGGACCAGTTGTAGCGGACTTCCGGTTTGATGGTGCTGACGAGCATTTTTTCCGGACGGATCGCGTAGGTGATCGACTTGTCCTGCACCGAAGTGCTGACGCCGTGACCGACGTAAATCTTCTGCTGCAAGTCCGGGCTGTGGATGATCGCGTGACCTTCCAGGTCTTCCACCACGGTGCCGTCGAAAGCGTTCACGTTGCCGATGAACTCGCAGACCATGCGGCTGACCGGGGCTTCATAAATGTCGACCGGGCTGCCGATCTGGGCGATCCAGCCCAGGTGCATGATCGCAATGCGCTCGGCCATGGTCATGGCCTCTTCCTGGTCGTGGGTCACCATCACGCAGGTCACGCCGACGCGCTCGATGATCTCTACCAGCTCAAGTTGCATCTGCGAACGCAGCTTTTTATCCAGCGCGCCCATCGGCTCGTCGAGCAGCAACAGCTTCGGCCGCTTGGCCAGCGAGCGGGCGAGGGCGACGCGCTGGCGCTGACCGCCGGAGAGTTGATGCGGCTTGCGTTTGGCGTATTGGGTCATGTGCACCAGGCGCAGCATTTCTTCGACGCGGGCGTCGATTTCGCTGGCCGGCAAACGGTCCTGTTTCAAGCCGAAGGCGATGTTCTGCGCGACGGTCATGTGTGGGAACAGCGCGTAGGACTGGAACATCATGTTGATCGGCCGCTCGTACGGCGGCATGTCGGTGATGTCCACGCCGTCGAGCAGAATCCGCCCTTCAGTCGGCCGCTCGAAACCGGCGAGCATGCGCAGCAGCGTCGATTTGCCCGAACCGGAGCCGCCAAGCAGGGCAAAGATTTCGCCCTGATGGATCTCCAGGGACACGTCGTCCACTGCCGTGGTTTCGTCGAACTTCTTGGTGACACGATCGACTTTCACCAACACCTTTTTCGGTTGCTGATGACCTTCAAGTGCCTTCCTGTAAGTGCTGGAGGCGTTTGCCATGTGAAACTCCCAACAGGTTTCAGTCGCCGGGCCAACGTGGCCTGGCTTAAGAGTGGATTGCAGATCTGTAAGTGCATTCCCGGTCGGATCACATCCCCCTGTGGGAGCTGGCTTGCCAGCGATGGCGGAGGGTCAGTCACCCATTATGTTGAAGGTGATGGCCTCATCGCTGGCAAGCCAGCTCCCACAGGGTTTTGCATTGATCTGACGGGTACAGCTCATACCGATCCGGCTTGGTCGGCGCCGCCGTCCTGGCTGCCTGGGTCGTACTTGTTGTTATTACGGTTTGTTGTTTTCACGGATGACGGATACGCACACGCGCAACCGCCGACCCCGTGGGGGCAGTAAACAGTTTTGAAATCCCGGGTTGTATCAGCGCTGGTTGCGTCGCGCCGCCCGTTGCCGGCAAGCCTCGCCGAATGCCTGGAAAATTCGCAGGTAGTTCGGGTTGTCGAGCACTTGCCATTCCGGGTGCCATTGCACGCCGAGGGCAAACGTCGGGCTGTGCTCGACCGAGATCGCCTCGATCAGACCGTCCGGCGCCACCGCTTCGGCGCGCAGGCCGGGGCCGAGGCGGTCGATGCCCTGACTGTGGATCGAGTTGACCTGGAACTCGCCCGGCAACTCCAGCGCTTCGAACACGCCGCCATCCAGCACGGTCACGGCGTGAGCCGGTGCGTATTGCACGGCCACGTCCGGACTATCGGCTTCGCGGTGATCGAGCATGCCCGGCAACTCGTGCACTTTCTGATGCAGGCTGCCGCCGAACGCCACGTTCATTTCCTGGAAACCACGGCAGATGCCGAGCACCGGAACGCCCGCCGCGATGGCTGCACGCAATAAAGGAAGGGTGGTGGCATCCCGCGCCGGATCGTGATCCGTGCCGGGGGCGCTGGCCGGGCCTTGATAGTGGAAGGGTTCCACATTCGAGGGCGAGCCGGTCAGCAGCAGACCGTCGAGTTGACCGAGCAGGTCCTCGATTTCAGTCAGGTTGCCAAGGGAAGGAATGACCACTGGCAACCCCAGCGCCGCAACGCTGACAGCGCGAACGTATTTGTCGCCACTGATGTGATAGGGGTGCAGGCCAATCTGTTTGACGCACGCAGTAACGCCGATCAATGGCTTGAATGCCATTTTTATTCACCTCGAAGTTTGACACTTGAACGAGCTTTTCCGGAGCTTAGCCTCGTTGATTTTAATTAACAACTGCCATGTAAAAAATTCTAAACGCCGTTCATCAAATCTTCATGATTTCCGGGCCTCTGGCACCTGTGTTGGCACGAGAGTGTTAAAAAAGGCCCTAAAAATAAAGGCTGAGCGGCCAGCTGTTCGCTATTGACTTCACTTTGCCGTTCGGGTTGACTGGCTCGGCGAAACAGCAGTGAACATAATAATTAACAGCTAAATAGGTGCATCATGTCGGTCCCTCTGCGTACCGTTCAACTCAACGAAGCAAACGCATTCCTTAAGAAATATCCTGAGGTTTTGTACGTCGACCTTCTGATTGCGGATATGAACGGTGTGGTGCGCGGCAAGCGCATCGAGCGCACCAGTCTTCATAAGGTTTACGAGAAAGGCATCAACCTGCCGGCCTCCCTTTTCGCCCTCGACATCAATGGCTCCACGGTGGAAAGCACCGGCCTGGGTCTGGACATCGGCGACGCTGACCGCATCTGCTACCCGATCCCCGGCACCCTGAGCATCGAGCCGTGGCAGAAGCGCCCAACCGCACAACTGTTGATGACCATGCACGAAATCGAGGGTGAGCCGTTCTTCGCTGACCCGCGTGAAGTGCTGGCCAACGTCGTGCGTAAATTCGACGACCTCGGCCTGACCATTTGCGCAGCGTTCGAACTCGAGTTCTATCTGATTGACCAGGACAACGTGAACGGCCGTCCGCAGTCGCCGCGTTCGCCGGTGTCCGGCAAGCGTCCGGTATCGACCCAGGTTTACCTAATCGACGACCTCGACGAATACGTCGACTGCCTGCAAGACATCCTCGAAGGCGCGAAAGAGCAGGGCATCCCGGCTGACGCCATCGTCAAGGAAAGCGCCCCGGCGCAATTCGAAGTCAACCTGCATCACGTCTCTGACCCGATCAAGGCGTGCGACTACGCGGTCCTGCTCAAGCGTCTGGTGAAGAACATCGCCTACGACCACGAGATGGATACCACCTTCATGGCCAAGCCGTATCCGGGCCAGGCGGGCAACGGTTTGCACGTACACATTTCGATTCTGGACAAAGAAGGCAACAACATCTTTTCCAGCGAGGATCCCGAGCAGAACGCCGCGCTGCGACACGCGATCGGCGGTGTGCTGGAGACCCTGCCTGCGCAAATGGCGTTCCTGTGCCCGAACGTCAACTCGTACCGCCGCTTCGGCGCGCAGTTCTATGTACCGAACTCGCCGAGCTGGGGCATCGACAACCGCACCGTTGCGGTACGCGTACCGACCGGTTCAGCCGACGCCGTGCGCATCGAGCATCGTGTTGCCGGTGCCGACGCCAACCCGTACTTGCTGATGGCTTCGGTATTGGCCGGTATTCACCACGGTCTGACCAACCAGATCGAGCCGGGGGCCCCGGTGGAAGGCAACAGTTACGAGCAGAACGAGCAAAGCCTGCCGAACAACCTGCGCGATGCACTGCGCGAACTGGACGACAGCGAAGTCATGGCCCGCTACATCGACCCGCTGTACATCGACGTGTTCGTCGCTTGTAAAGAAAGCGAGCTGGCCGAGTTCGAGAACTCGATCTCTGACCTTGAGTACAACTGGTATCTGCATACGGTCTAAAGACCTATAGCGATTCCTGATGCACACCACCAACCCCTGTGGGAGCGGGCTTGCCCGCGATGAGGCCGTCACCTTCAGCATTGAAGGCGACTGACCCACCGCTATCGCGGGCAAGCCCGCTCCCACAGGGTTTTGGTCAGGTCGTGAAGATTGTCGGCATTTCGGCAATCACCCAATTCCCCCTTGTCGAGCCACAACAATGACTACAACCCGCAACGACTGGGAACAACGCTTCCAGTCCCTGACAATCGAATCCCGCGCCTTTATCAACGGCGAATACCGCCCGGCGATCAGCGGCGACACCTTCGAATGCCTGAGCCCCGTTGACGGCCGTTTCCTCGCCTCCGTGGCCAGCACCGACGAAGCCGACGCCAACCTCGCCGTGGAAGTCGCGCGCCAGTCTTTCGAGTCCGGCGTGTGGGCGAAAAAAGCCCCGGCCGAGCGCAAACGCATCCTGATCCGCTTCGCTGATCTGATCCTGCAGCACCAGGAAGAACTGGCGCTGCTGGAAACCCTCGACATGGGCAAACCGATCAGCGACTCGATGAGCATCGACATCCCGGCGACCGCCAACGCGATTCGCTGGAGCGCCGAAGCCATCGACAAGATCTACGACGAAGTGGCGGCCACCCCGCACGATCAACTCGGCCTCGTCACTCGCGAGCCTTCCGGTGTCGTCGCGGCCATCGTGCCGTGGAACTTCCCGTTGATCATGGCCAGCTGGAAATTCGCTCCAGCGTTGGCAGCTGGCAACTCGTTCATTCTCAAACCTTCGGAAAAGTCGCCGCTGACCGCCATCCGCATCGCGCAGTTGGCGTTGGATGCCGGCATTCCAAAAGGCGTGTTCAACGTTCTGCCAGGCTTCGGTCACACCGTCGGCAAGGCGTTGGCGTTGCACATGGACGTCGACGTGCTGGCCTTCACCGGCTCCACGGCGATTGCCAAACAGCTGATGATTTATGCCGGCCAAAGCAACATGAAACGCGTCTGGCTCGAAGCGGGGGGCAAGAGCCCGAACGTGGTGTTTGCCGACGCACCGGACTTGCGCGCAGCAGCCCAGGCCGCCGCCGGCGCCATCGCCTTCAACCAGGGCGAAGTGTGCACCGCCGGTTCGCGTCTGCTGGTCGAGCGTTCGATCCGCGAGCAGTTCATCCCGTTGCTGGTGGAAGCACTGCAAGCGTGGAAGCCGGGTCACGCACTGGACCCGGCGACCACCGTGGGTGCCGTGGTCGATCAGCGTCAACTGGACAACGTGCTGCGCTACATCAGCATCGGACGTGAGGAGGGCGCCGAGCTGATTGCTGGCGGCCAACGCGCTCTCGAAGAAACCGGTGGCCTCTATGTGCAGCCGGCGATCTTCGATGGCGTGACCAATGCGATGACCATCGCCCGCGAAGAAATCTTCGGCCCGGTGCTGTCGCTGATCACCTTCGACACCGCTGAAGAAGCGCTGCAGATCGCCAACGACAGCATCTTCGGCCTCGCCGCCGGTGTGTGGACCAGCAATCTGAGCAAGGCGCACACCTTCGCTCGGGGCCTGCGCGCCGGTAGCGTCTGGGTCAACCAGTACGACGGCGGCGACATGACCGCGCCGTTCGGTGGCTTCAAGCAGTCGGGCAACGGTCGCGACAAATCGCTGCACGCGTTCGACAAGTACACCGAGCTGAAAGCGACCTGGATCAAGCTCTAACTCTTTTACAACGGTGGTCGCTTTAACCGGCGACCCTCGGAGAACAATAAAATGAAACAACAACACGTCAACAGCTACTACGCCGCCACCCGCAACGAAGTCATCGACTTCCCGACTCTTGAAGAGTCGGTCGAGTGCGACGTCTGCATCATCGGCGCCGGCTACACCGGTCTGTCCTCGGCGCTGTTCCTGACCGAAGCCGGCTACAAGGTGACCGTACTGGAAGCGGCAAAAGTCGGCTACGGCGCCAGCGGTCGCAACGGCGGGCAACTGGTCAACTCCTACAGTCGCGACGTCGATGTGATCGAAGAACGCTATGGCGACAAGACTGCGGAAATCCTCGGCAGCATGATCTTCGAAGGCGCCGACATCATCCGTTCGCGCATCAAGGACTACGACATCAAATGCGATTACCGCCCGGGCGGCATCTTCGCAGCGATGAACAAAAAACAACTCAATGGTCTGGCCGAGCAGAAGCGCAGCTGGGAACGCTACGGCAACCGCAATCTGAAGATGCTCGACGCGGCCGACATCCGTCGTGAAGTCGGTTCCGATGCCTACGTCGGCGGTTTGCTGGACATGCAGGGCGGCCACGTTCACCCGTTGAACCTGGCCCTCGGTGAAGCGGCGGCCATTGTGCGTCTGGGCGGCAATATCTACGAGCAATCGGCGGCCGTGGAAATCAAATACGGCGAGCCAAACGTCGTACGCACCGCCAAAGGCCAAGTGCGCGCCAAGTACCTGCTGATCGCCGGCAACGCCTACCTGCCGCAAGGTCTGGACAACCGCGTGACCGCCAAAAGCATGCCGTGCGGCTCGCAGATCGTCGTCACCGAACCGTTGACCGAAAAACAGGCGCGCAGCCTGATCACCAACAACTACTGCGTCGAAGACTGCAACTATCTGCTCGACTACTACCGTCTGACTGCCGACAACCGCCTGCTGTACGGCGGCGGCGTGGTCTACGGTGCGCGTGAACCGGACGACATCGAACAACTGATCCGCCCGAAGATTCTCAAGACTTTCCCGCAGCTCAAAGACGTCAAAATCGACTACCGCTGGACCGGCAACTTCCTGCTGACCATGTCACGCATGCCGCAATTCGGCCGTATCGAAAAGAACGCCTACTACATGCAAGGCTACAGCGGCCACGGCGTCACCTGCTCGCACCTGGCCGGCAAACTGATCTCGGAAATGATCCGCGGCGACGCCGAACGTTTCGATGCGTTCGCATCGCTGCCGCACATGCCGATGATCGGCGGCCGCACGTTCTCCGCACCGCTGACAGCCCTTGGCGCCGTCTACTACTCCCTGCGCGACCGCTTCGGCATCTAGGTTACCTCCCCGGCGGCGGCCCCCAAGACCCCGCCGGTTTTTTACCTGATACACCAAAGATCAAAATGTAGGAGTGAGCCTGCTCGCGATGAGGCCAGCAAGGGCATCATCACTCCAACAGAAACACCACCAACCCTGTGGGAGTCTGGCTTGCCAGCGATGGCGGCCTGACAACCTCCACAAAGCCAACTGACACAAAAGAGATCCAACTGTGGAAGCGAGCCTGCTCGCGAAGAGGTCATATCAGCCAACATCCATGGCGCCTGACGCACCGCTTTCGCGAGCAGGCTCGCTCCCACAGGCACTGTATTACCAAGGCAAGAAGGACTTTTGCCGCACCGTCCATCGAACCTGCTGAGCAACATCAGCAAACGTGATTTAATAGCCGCCTTTCACGGTTCCGGGACACGGGAGCAACGTGATCCGCGCCCTCGGCGCGTCACCCGCCACCCACCCCCATCGCCCTTAAGTCGTTCTCACATAAGGCTGTCATGGATACGGGTTCTCGACTCAAACTAGTACGCGAAAGCTACAAACTCTCCCAGCGCGAGCTGGCCCGGCGTAGCGGCGTGACCAATGCCACCATTTCCCTGATCGAACAGAATCGCGTCAGTCCCTCGGTCAGCTCCCTGAAAAAGCTGCTCGAAGGCATCCCGATGTCCCTGGCCGACTTCTTCACCTTCGACCAACCGCCGCGCGAGCATCAATACGTCTTCCGCGCCAACGAACAGCCGGATCTCGGCCGCCATGGCCTGCGTCTGCTGCTGATCGGCGCCTCAGTGCCAAGCCGGCAGATGCGCTTGCTGCGCGAGCAATACGCGCCGGGTGCGAGTTCCGGGGAAGAGCCGATTGTGCATGCGGAAGGTGAGGAGTGCGGGCTGGTGACGCGTGGGACGGTTGAGTTGACCGTGGATGGGTCGGTGAGTGTTTTGAATGCGGGGGATGGGTATTACTTTCCGACGACGTTGCCGCATAAGTTTCGGAATATTGGAGCGGATGAGGCTGAGATTATTAGTGCGAATACGCCCGCCAACTTCTGATTACTGACCGATGCCAGAAGCGGCGGATGGCCGCTTCATGCGCATTCGATGACAGCGCCCTCAGGGCGTTGGCATGCTTAACCGATCCAGAGCACAGTTGTTGGCCGGTGTCTGCTCAGCCAGAACCAGTCGAGCTCCGGTATCCAGATCAACGATGTTGATCTGGCAGCTACTGATGACAGTCGGGCCATCGCTGATTCCACCTTTGACTACATATCGTGCGCCCGGCTTGAACTCGGTGACAAATTCGACCGAGCACCTGCGTTGCGCTGTGGCCGCACCCTCAAGCACCAGGCGGATCGGCTTTCCGGCCTCAATGGCTCGAAAACCCTGATGCTCCGTTGGATATCCCCCTCTGACCGAAAATAATTGCCGCTCGGGTGTCACCGGGACTGATCTGCCGTACTTACAGGCAATGGTCGGCGCTGCGCTGAGGGCGATGTAGTTGTGACGGCTGAGCAATGCGTCCATCTCACTGCGAATCTGCGCTTGAGGTCCGTTGGCCGGGGGCTCGTATTGCGGCATTGGCGCGCAACCTGCGATCAAAAGCAGGGCCGAGCCTGCGTACAACAGTTTCATGGCATTTCTGTCCGTAGTGGTTTGAGGTGGGTCATGAAGGTGACGGGATTACTTGCAGGGGGCTGCCTGACAGAATGACTTCTTTTGAGCACGTCTGCGTCATCTGGTCATTCGAGGCTCATCCAGCGGTCGGTGGCAGGATAATCGGCGCTGAAGCTATCAAATTGACACTATCTATTCCAGAGCCATTTTCGAGATGCGCAAGGTAGTTTTTTTGCGCCGTAGCGGAGATTCGTCAAGTAGCGTGGAGTGCGGGATTCCTTTTGGGGGGCGTAATTTCTTGATGGAAGGAAAAGTTTGTAGGCTCGATAGTATTGCTTTGTAAGAAAGCTCTGAGCAAGTACCTGATGACGCGGCATCCATGAAGCTATTGTTCTTCTGGCATGTTTGAATTGCATGACAGATATTCTTTATAGTTGGCAGGGCGTGAGGGGGAGTAGAAGTTCTCGAGATGTTTGTCTTGTGAGTGGGGGCTCTATATGTTGATTCGAGAGTTTTGTGTAGTTGTTGGTCTTTTTATCCTCACTATTCTTCTCAGTGCGTTGTATGGTGCGTTACTGGTACATAACCTTGGTAAGGTTTTTCCTTTGGATGGAGTTGTCAAAAAGGTTGTTTTGGGTTTTGTTTTTTTGGGGATGTTGTTTGTTAATTTTCGTTATTTCTTTGTTGAACAGCTTGCGGAGTCGCTTGGTCGAGATACCAAGGTAGAAAAAATTCCAGTGATTGTCGGTTATCTTTATATCTTTATTTCTGCATTGTTTTGCGCTGAGGTTATCGTTCAATTCATCGCTCAGATTGTTGGTGAAGGATTCGGTTTTACCGATCTTTATCGGGGTGTTATAGGTGTGGTAGCGTTTGTGATAATTTCTATTTGGTTTTGGTTGCGTACAGAATTGTGATACAACTAATTTGATGTTGGATTGTTTGTGTCGTCTTTGTCTGTCATGCTTTTTATTGTAAATGAGTTAACCAGGGCTTCAAATGCTAAAGCCGCTTTTCCCATCTGATGGTAGACGTGCTCATAGTTTATCGGATCTCGAATAAACAGTTCGGTTGAGTCGGTTTTGCGAGTCAGTCTAAAGATGCCAATGATAGAAAGGCTTAAGTCGGCTGAGTAATAACTTATATTTCCATCGCTTTCTCCTAAAAAAACTTGGTAGAGCTGTCTAGTAGGGCCGGTGATACCTTCTTTGCCTGGGCCGTTGTAAATATTCCCTAGACCCTCGTAAATATTGTTAACGCCATGGGCGTAGTACGCTACCCCCAGTGGCAGATTAATACCTCTCCGTTGCCCTATTAATATCGTACCTGTTTGTGCCTGCATTACTCCCGCCGCTACGCCAACGCCATTTTGCGCATAGAACAATACTTTTTCCGATAAGTCAGCGTATTCATCTTTCAGTGCCAGCAACCCTTGCTTCGCACTAATGACACCTTCATCCACCGCCCGAATAATCTCATTCGCATAAGACGAAACGAACTCGCCAAATCTGAGCTGACTGAAACTGTCGTACAGCTGAGTAGCGCCAATCTGGCAGCCGAAGGCGACCAGATCAGCAGCAGCCCGTGTGACATCGTTAATGTCACACGAATCCTCATTCATCCTCGTTGCCCCAAGTGCTGTAGCCGCAGGTGCCCGCCTGAATGTGCGTCCAACTGATCTCTCGGTAAGTGAATGACACCAGTTCCTGTGGCTGAGCGTCGTTCAAGTGGATGGCATGGGGGACCTGGAGGTTGATGTGGGCGACTTTTGCACCGGCGATGTGGATTTTGAAGTATTTGTCCTGAGTACCAGCGGGAGAGGTTCGGTAGAAGAAAATGGTGCATTCGAGCACTTCGCGTTCGTGAAGTGCGGAGGACAGGAGGGGGGAGGATTTGTCGATGTTCTTGGTGATCATGATCGGTAAGTGCTTGCCACGGTCGGCGGTGACGCCGCCGTTATTGTCGGTAGTCATGTTGTGGGAGTAGGCCAGGACCATGATTTCGTCGAGGTGACCCAGTTGGCATTTGTTGCCGATCGAATTTGTGTCGGAGCAACCGGCGGAGATCAGACCTTGTCGGTTTCCAGTAATGCTCATATAGCTGTGGTTGGCCATGGATGCTCTGCTTTATTGAATGGAGAACTCTTGTTTGAAGAGTAACCGTCGACTAAAGCCGGAACAGTGAGGTGCTGGTTCGCTGTGGGTGATGTTCAGACGTGTCTTACAAGGGGCGCGGAAGTCAGGAGATGATTATTCCGAAGTGCCAACGACGTTATCGCTGATTGGGTGACCGGGCTTTTATGAAGTTGGCACTTTTTGCAGTGTGTTGGTTATGAGGTCGGCGCTTCGAAACCTCGCTGCTCGATCACCCGAAACACGTCACTGACATCCTGGACCATGATTCGGGCGATGTTGGTGACGGTGTTGATGTCGTGCTCGGCGTAATCGGGGAGGCTGGTGCAGGCGATGAGGTCGAGGTATTTGAGGACGGCGTTGAGGCGTTCGGCGAGGCAGGCTTCGTAATCCGTGGCGTGCGGCGTATCTGGAGAAATGAGCTCGCTGGTTTGGGGCCGCTTCGTAGCCCATCGGGGATGAATCCCCTCGCCGCAAGGGGTGTTTTCCTACGCGTTTTTCAGACTTCAAATTTGGTCGAATCTCAAATCATGGCTTTGCGTGCCGTTGGGAACTTTCCTTTAAATTGATGTCAATTTGATGGCGTGTCGCGACGCTCATTTCGAACGGATCAAGCAGTGCCAGGCTGTTTCCTGGCAACCCAAGGAAGTGTGAGATGAAATTGATTCTTGCGATGTTGTTGCTGTTCAGCGGTTACGTTTCCGCCAGTTGTGCCAGCATCAGTGATCCTGTCAAACGCAACTATTGCCAGGCCACGCAGGAAGGCAGCAGTTGTTATTCCATCGACAATTACGATTTGCGCACGGCCTGCGAAGCGGAGAGGGGCGGTTCATGCGCCAGTATCGAGGATCGTGACCAGCGCGCCTATTGTGACGCCAAGAAAGGCGCTAGTTGTTCTTCCATCGACAATTACGATTTGCGCACGGCCTGCGAAGCGGAGAAAGGCGGTTCATGTGCCAGCATCGGGGATCGTGATCAGCGTGCCTTCTGCGAGGCGAAGCAGGGCAGTAGCTGTGCGAGCATCGGCGATGGGGACCTGCGCAACCAGTGCGAAGCCATGAAACGTTGATTGATCTGCTTGCCCCAAAGGCAAAAAAGGGACACCCAATGGCGTCCCTTTTTCATGTGCGTGATTCTTCAACGTCAATCGACGTAGACGAACGCCGATGCCCAGGCGGGCATCGGCGTTTTTGCATTGGAAACGTCAGGCAGCCTTGCTCAGCAGCGCTGCAAACTTGCGCTTGGCATCTTCCACGGCATCGGCAATGTCACGGGCGGCATTGCTTGATTCGGCGCGGTAGCTGTCGGTCAGGCTCTGCATGTCGGTCTGGAAGCTCAGGGTCGCATCAGCAAGCGCACGAACCGAATCGACCTTGATGGTCGAGCCGTAGCTGGCTTTGACCGCCGCTTCAATCTGTTGATTGCCGGCAGAGCCCAACGCTTCGAGCCCTTTGCTGATGCCTTCGGTGGTGGCATTGAGTGTGTGGGTCGCTTCGGCCAGGCCGCTGTTGCTGATGAAGGATACGGCGAGGCCGGTGAGTACCACTTCGTTGGTGGAGAAGAACGAGACCATGCGCTGATACTGGCGCTCCTTGATCACGTGCACCTGATTGATTCGGGCAAATATCATTTCGGCGGTGTTGTACCCGACCTTGAGGTCATCGGCGATGTCCTTGACGATCTGGTAGCGCTTGTCTTCATCCTGCAGGGCACGCACGGCTTCATCGCGTTGCAGCTCCAGGCTGGCGCGCCGGGCCGGTTCGGAAGTCTCGGCAGCGCTGACCTGAGCACTGGCGTCGTTCAGCGCCTGAGTGCGTTGCTGCAGCGCTTTGCCGGCCACTGCCAGAACTTGCTGGGCGTCGACTTCGGCGGCTTTCATCGCCATCCGGAAGTCCATGTACGCCTCAAGCACTACGCTTTCCCGGGCAATCTGGTCATTGGCCGACTTGCACACCTGCAAGTAGCTTTCGCGGATGTCATTGAAGCGGCTGGGAATCGAGCCTCGACGCAGGTTCATCCAGCTCAGCTTGAGTTTTTCCAACGTGTCGAGGCGACCGTCGTCCATCCATTCGGCCATGGCCGAAGCGTCTTCACGGATCGAGGTGAAGCGCTGGGTGATGTCCATGAAGCGCGTGGAAATGTCCATGCCTTCAATCTGCTCGCGGACCATGCTGTTGAAGGCGGTCGACTGCTGCAGTACCGAAGCGATGGCGGTAACTTTGCTGTTGTCGTACTGAGCGACGCGGTCGAGCAGTACCATCACCGGTGCATCATGAACGGGTTGAAACAGGTTGATGCCGATCGTGCGCAGACCAGTGAGTGCCCGTTCGAGGTAGTTGGTCATCGAGTGTCCTTACGTGGTGTCGTCTGTTCTGGGTGTGGGCAAGCATTAACCCTCAGCGGGCAGGCTTGCCGTACAGCTCTTCATTGCGCGCCTGCATCGCCAGCAGCATCAACTCGTTCTGGCGATTGCCAGCGTAGTTGATGCGCTTGGCCAGCAGGCCGTCGAGCCAGCGCTGGAAAAAACCGAACGCGTATTGGTCGGTGCCATAGGCCCGATCACGCAGGAAGACATAGGCTTCGTTTTCACTGTAGGCGCGCAGTTTTTCCCTGCATTCCTGGCGGATGTCTTCGTAGTCTTTGGCACTGTGCGCCGGCGTCTGTCTGGCGGTCGATTGACTGGGCGATGACGCCTGGTTCTGGGTGGTTGAGGTCATTGCAGTACCTGTTTTTGATGAGAGCCATTACCGCCATTTGCTCGGAGAGTGGAATGCTGCGCATCAGGTGTCCTTTCGTGCGGCTGGCCAGGCAGTCGGTGGTTTATTGACCGATGCCAAACAGCTCGTCGTCGATATCACGGAACGTGGAGAACGCGTCGTCGTGAGTCGTCTCGTTATCGATGCGATCAAGCTGTTGCCCGAGCAGGGTCATTTGCTGTTTCAGACTGCCGGATTGTTCGATCCTGGCGGTACTCTTCGGATCTTCGCTGATGTCACGCAGGCTCTGGCGCATCCAGATGATTGCACCGGCGTACTTCATGTCGTTGTAGATTTGGTTAGAGTCGGTTTCGAACCGCAGTTGCTGGGCTTTGAGTGTCATGACTTGCAGTTCCACCGAGTCCAGATTGTCTTTGGTGATTTTTAAATCCACACCAAGATCCGTGCGAAAAGCGCTGGTTGGCATTCTGGATTGCGCACGCTGGAGCAAACGGCCGACGTTCGCGTTCGGGTGCTCCGCGTTGCTCTTGCCCAACGCCGCGAGACGTTTGGTTATTGACTGCACTTGCTCGTTCAACGTGAAGCTTTTGTCGCGTATCGGCCAGGCATTTTTGACGAGGTAGTCAACTCTCCCGGCATCCTTGTTGTGGTGAGTCGCCCACAGAATTAGCGCACTGAATAACAGGATCAGCAGAATGAGTGGCGACAGGCGTATGGTTCCCGGTTTGTCGCTCGCCGGCGAAGCGCCACGGCGGCTGAGCCACTTGACCAGCCACGTATCGAATCCATTGAGTGCCGGGGTCTCCAGCTTCAGGCGATGGGCGAAAAACTGCCGCACACCTTTTTCTATCAGGTTGTCATCGAACTCGATGGCGTTACCGATGTAGTAGGCGCGGATGCGCTCGGCGATGTCCGCGCGACGGCGGGGCAGGTCCAGATGATCCTGAATCTGCTTTTGCTCATGGCGCAGTTTGTCGATGAACGCCATCGCCGTCAGTTGATCGGAGAGTGCGGTGCTGCTCATGGGGGGCGTCCTTCTCAATCTGTCATTCTCCCGAACCACCCCAGCGGCGCCAGTAGCCTGCATCTTTCATCGAGCTGATCAGATGATTGATTTTTCGTTCGGCGGCCGCCGAGTCACCGGCTTCAAGGAACTGGTGGATGACTTCGACTTTTCTGCGCAGTTGGGGTCGGATTTCATCCGGTACCCTGCGGGAGGTGATGCGCTCTTTCAGCGAGCGGTAGCGCATGGACTGCAGTTCGAGCATGTCTTGTTCATAGTTCCAGAGATCGCCACGCAGATCGTTGTACGCCGTTGAAGCATCCTGGGCACTGTCGTAGTCGGTGACTTGCTTGAGCAACTGGTCGACTTCCGCCAGACGCTGGTCCAGATTGCTGGAGTGGGCAATCCCGAGGGCAAACTTCGGGTCTTGCAGCATTTCTTTGAGTTGATTACGAGTGTCGAGGATACGTCCGGCATACTTCACATTGCCTTCAACATCGTACAGAGACCGGTTGACTGCATACCGGCCCTCTTCGAGTTCTTTGACCCGACCTTCGATCGCGGCTGCGTTTGCCGATGTGACGGGCTCGGAAAGACCGATAGACGTGCGTACGTCGGTAGCCGGCAGCGCGCTCCGGGCGCGCTGCAGCAATACGCTGGCCTGCGGGTCCGGTTGTTCGGCCAGCCTGCGAGCCAGGGCCTCCACGGCGCCACGCTGCTTGTCCACCTCCCGGAACAGCTTTTTGCGATCATCGCGGACAATCGCGGCGTCAGTGCTGATCTCGCTCACTTCGGCTGGGCTGTAAACCGTCGGGCTAGTGAATTTGTAGACCACGAAGGCAATGCCCAATAGCACCATGGCAGAGGTTCGCAGCGTTTTGATCACACCGGAGCGCCGGACTAACGTGTTGATCAGCCAGGTGTCGATTGCACCCACGGGCGGCATTTCCAGCAGCAGGCGACGCGCGAACACCTGACGCACGCCTTGTTCGATCAGGTTGTCATCGAATGCGATGTTGTGGTTCTGGTAATAGCTGCGAATGTGCTCGGCAATTTCGGCTCGGCGTCGCGGCAGATCGAGGTGTTCCTGAACCTGTTTCTGCTGATGGCGCAACTCATCGACCAAGGCCATTGCGCCCATCTGTTCGGAGAGTGGAATACTGCTCATCGGTGTCCTTTCCAGGTTGAGGCGTGATGCGGGGCAAGCATGGCGGGGGGAGTATACCGAACGGTCAATCCCGAGTGCCCGCCTCGTGCCAGAGGCGGGCAAACATTATTCGCGAGATGGCCGGGCCGAAACGACTCTTGGGGACAGTGGCGTCGGTGGCACCCATCAGCCATTGGTCGTGGCTCTGCAGTCCCTGCGCATGTCATCGTTTTTGATGTTTTCACAACCGGCGTGCGCGTAGCCGCTCAACATCAATAACATCAAGAGAATCAGTCTCATCGGGGGTACTTCCATGATTGTCAGGAAACAGCCTGACGCTGAGTGATGCCGCATGACTAAAGACAATTAGCGATATCGCATTGACATCACTTTAAAGAAAAGTTCATGGCCGGCCTATGCGCAGGACAAAAATTCGAAGCGTCTTCGGATGTTGATTGGTGCGATTCAGTTGATTTTTGATTTGCCATGGTTGGGTGAATCCGTGATGGTATGCATGAAACAGTTTGTAACGCCTCGCCACGGACGGACCCACACATGATCGAAATCGGCGGTCGCAACAACGCCCCCACGCCGCAGCACAAGACCCACGACGTCTACTTCTTCAGCATCGACTTGACCCGAGCGGCCACACCTTTTTGTTTCGAACAATCGATTGGTGGCGGGCACGCCGAGCAGGGCGGCGCGATCTGGTTGGCGCTGGATGAGCTGGAGGCCTGGCCCGGTGAGTGGCGTGAGCATTTGAAGAAGTCTGATTGTGCCTGGGTCGCTGAGTTGATCGATGCACATCCTGGTGTGGATCAAGTGACATTGGTGTCGATGATTCTCAAGCGTCACTCCGAGCCAGCGAAGCCAGTCGGTCGCTTGAAGGCCATTGGCGCTTGGCTCAAACGCAATATCCACGTTGGCGGCCGGTATGGCATTTAACTTGGGGAGATTCTCATGACTCAGACGCTTGAACGCGCAATCGCCATCGCCGCTGCGGCCCACGCTGGGCAGGTGGACAAGGGCGGAGCGCCGTACATTTTGCATCCGCTGAAGGTGATGCTGCGCATGACCACGCTGGAGGAGCGCATCGTCGCGGTGCTGCACGATGTGGTCGAGGATTGCGCTATCAGTCTCGACGACTTGCGCAAGGAAGGCTTCAGCGAAGAGGTGCTGACGGCGATCCAATCGGTGACCAAGGTGCCGGGCGAGTCCTATGAGGATTTCGTCGAACGCGCCGCACAGAACCCGATCGGCCGGGTCGTGAAGCTCGCCGATCTGGAAGAAAACAGCGACCTGTCACGGATCGCCTCGCCGAGTTGGGAGGATCTGGAGCGGATCGAGAAGTATCGGCGCGCGATTGGACGGTTGCGCGCTTAAGCCATTTGAATTGCCAGGAAGGCGAATATGAAATCCATTCTGTGTCTGTTGATCGCCGCCGGTTTTGGCGCTGCGTTGCAATCCCTCGGCGTGCCTCATGGCTTGCTGTTGGGCTCGATCCTGGTCACCGCACTGGTCGTCACCCGATCAGGTTTCGCACCCGCGACGCCTTATGGCTTGGGTTACATCCAGGTCACGCTGGGCATCGCCACCGGGCTAATGTTTGAGGCGTGGGACAGTGCGACGGTGTCGACCATGCTCCCAAGCCTTGGCGTTTTGCTGCTGTGTCTGACGGTGCAGATTGCCCTGGCCGGTTGGTGGCTGACGCGTGGGGCAGGGTGGAACCGCACGGATGCGCTACTCGCGGTGTATCCGGGTGCTTTGGCGGCGGTATTCGATTTGCTCGAGTCGGAGAAGGCGTCGAGCAAAGTCATCATCGTGCATCTGATGCGGTTATTGCTGATCACCGTGCTGGTGAGCTTTTTGATTCCGGGGCAGGTGTCGGTTGTTGCTGTTGAAAGCGATCCGTTGACCACCGGCATGGCGCTGACGGTTTTCTCGATAATCGGCTTGAGCGTCGTGCTCGGTCGATTGCTGCTGGTGATTGGCGTGCCGGCGCCCTTCATGCTCACGGCGATCATCATCACCGCAGTCTTTGTAAAAACAGGCTGGTTGCACGATTTTCACATGCCCGACTGGAGCTTGAATCTGGCGGCGCTGATTCTCGGCGTGCGCATCGGCTCGCGGTTCCAGGGTTTGGGCTTCAAGGAATTGGGTCGGCATGGTCGTACGGCGCTGGTCTCGGTCGGGTTGATGATCGTGGTCGCGGCGGCATTTGCCGAAGTGGCGGCGCGATTCCTCGGGAGTGATCCGTTGTCGTTATGGCTGGCGTACATGCCGGGGGCGATCGAGACGATTGCGATTGTCGCGTTTGCCGGTGGGCTGAACGTGGTGTTTATCCTGACTCACCACTTGGCGCGGATGGTGCTGCTGCATTTTGCGCCGGCGTTGTTGGTGCAGGTGCGGCGGGTGCGGGAGGGGGCCTGACTACGCATCATCCGTCGTGGTGAGGGAGTTTGCTCCTTCACCACGCAAATGAGATTGCTGCTGTTGAACTACACTTCCCGATTACCCCGCCTCACAGCCAATCCAGGCTCCGCCGGAGGTAATCATGAACCGTTTATCGTCCACCGCTCTCTTGATCGCCGCTCTTTGCGCCACGCAAGCCAATGCGCAAACCGTCGTCCCGCTCAAGGGCCAGACCTCGCAACAAACCCAGATCGACATCAACGACTGCCACTCGGTCGCCGCCAGTTCCACCACATCAACCCCGCAAACCGGCGGTCGCCTGAAGGGCGCTGCCGTGGGTGCTGCGGCCGGTGCAACAGCGGCTGAGGTGCGCGGTCGCCAGCACGACGAGTTGTACGATGCGGTCGACGATGACCGTAAGCAGGATTACCGGCAGAACCGCGCCAGACAGACGGCAACCGCCGGCGCTGTAGTCGGTGGCGCACGACAGCGTCAGGAGCGGCGGGCGCAGAGCAAAAACGATGCGGCAGCCAGTTCCAGTGCCTACACCGGGTGTCTGCAAGGGCGCGGCTATCAGGTCACGCCTTGACGCTGGGGTTTGTGCGCTTCGAGCAGGTGCATCATCAGCGCGCTGTAGAGCGTCACCAGAATGAACAGGCCCATGCGCACGGCGAATGCGGTGTAGACGTCTTTGCCGGCGGCGCTGTCCTGCACCGATTGGCCGAGCAGGATGATCATCGTCACCAGGGTGTTGAGCCAGAATCCGGGGCTGAATTTTGTCGGGCTGAGGCGATAGAGTTTGCGCGCCAGCCATAACCCGAACAGCAGCATCCACAGAAAGAACATCCACAGGTGCACGAACAGGCTCAATCCGCACCACAGCAGTACCGCCAGCACGCCCGCGAGCAGGGTCGAACCGAGCAATTCGCGCCCGGCGTGGTGGGTGTGAGTGGTGGAGCTTTGCTGGCCGAGGCTGACAGCTTTGAGGATGATCGGCAGATAACTCGCCGGGTCGCTCAGGGCCAGCAAAAAGGTTGGCAGCACGATCAGCGTGGCGCGCAAGGCCACACGCGGGACTTCGTCGGCGGGAATCGCGGGCGGCTTCGGGGGCACAGGGCTGTCGGGCCGTTCCGGAAACAGTGCGTGACTGATACCGACCACCGCGACCGCCAGTAACAGGCCTTTGACCAACGCGCCAATCACCGCCATCGCCAGATCAAACTCGGCGAACCCGGCGGCAGAAATCATGGTCATGCCGATCATCAGAAAGGTCACGATCAGCGGATTGCCGCCACGCAGGCCAAAGCGAAACACCACAAACAAACCGGTGCCGATCAACAACACGCCGCTCACCGGGTAATAACGCAGCAACGGCACCAACAGCAGGCCAATGCTCGTGGTGAGCGCCGCCGCCAGCGCCAATACCAACGCACCTTTGAGCGGTAATGGCCGGGACAGACTGGCCAGCAGCAACACCGCCAGCACTGGCGAGATAAACGCCAGCGGCAGCGCCAGCGCATAACTGGCGGCGGTGCACAGCGCGGTGCCGAACGCCAGGCGCAAGGCCCGCTGCGCCGGGACGCTGCGTTCAGTAGGCATACGACAGCCAGCTCATCAGACCGACAAACAGCCGCCCCAACGGGTTGAGCGGATTGCCCTCGGTAGGAAAGGCCATGACTTCAGCCTGGCCGCCGGCACGGATCGCGCGACTGTCGACGAGGCGTTTCTTCGCCTCTTCCGTGAACTCGATGATCACCGGGAAACGCTGCGCCGGACGCAACCAGTCGCGGCTGTTCTGGATGCTCGGCAGGGTGCCCGGCGCCGGGGTCTGGCCGACGCTGACACCATAGCCGACGCTGCGCACCCGGCCGTCGAGGACTTCGCCGGGCAGCGCATCCAGAACGATCGATACCGGCGTTCCAGGCTGCACGCGGCCGAGGTTGTTCTCGGTGAGGTCGGCGCTGATCCACACGTCATGGATGGCGATCAAAGTCATCAGTGGACTGCCGGCGGCGGTGAACTGGCCGACATCGGTGCGCAGGTCGGTGATCAACCCGGCCGAACGCGCGCCGATGCGGGTGTTGGCCAGATCCAGTTCGGCTTTGGCCAGTGCCGAGGCAGCGCTGCGCAATTGCGCGTTGGTGTCGGTGTTGCCGCCTTCCTGCTCTTGCGCGCGTTGCACTTCGGCGCGGGCAGCGGCGACTTGGGCGACGGCCTGTTCGCGGTTGGCTCGCGACACTTCCAGAAGCCGCACAGAGACCGTGCCAGGGTCCTGTTTATACAAACCTTCAAGCCGCTGATTGTCCTGCCGCGCCTTGAGTTCGTTGGCTTGGGCTGCGCGTAATGAAGCTTGCGCCGAAGCGATTCCGGCAGTGCTCGCACCGACCTGACGGCGGGTCGATTCCAGATCGGCTTTCGCCCGATCGACCGCTATTTGCAGTGGCTGTGGGTCGAGTTCAAAGAGGACATCGCCAGCCTTTACATCCTGATTGTTGCGCACGTTGACGCGGATCACCCGACCCGCAACTTCCGCCGCCACCGGAATCACGAATGCGCCGACCCGCGCTTGTTGGGTATAGGGCGTGTAGCGGTCGGCGAGCAGGTACCAGGCCAGGCTCAGTATGATCAGCAAAAGCACCCAGCGGATGCCTTTTTTT
Organism: Pseudomonas sp. Seg1; assembly: GCF_018326005.1. Classification (NCBI taxonomy): domain Bacteria; kingdom Pseudomonadati; phylum Pseudomonadota; class Gammaproteobacteria; order Pseudomonadales; family Pseudomonadaceae; genus Pseudomonas; species Pseudomonas sp. Seg1. Next base: position 3,960,904 of record NZ_AP021903.1, on the reverse strand, counting down.
GCAGGATCGGGCTGGGCAGGCGCGGGGGCCGGGGCGGGTGGCGCGGCTTCAGTCATGACGGGTTACCTGCGATGGGAGGGGATACGCCGGTTGGGCGGGCGGCGCGCTGAGCAAATCGCCCCAATTAGTGCGTTGTTGCATTTGTTGCCGTGTCGGCTCATCGACCTGCGGCGCGTTGCTTTGCCAGCCGCCGCCGAGGGCTTTGTACAGGGCGATCAGGTTGCTCACGGCGTTGCTACGGCTGACCAGATAGTTGTCTTGCAATTCGAGCAGGGCGCGTTGCGCGTCGAGCACCCGCTGAAAGTCGGAATAACCTTCGCGGTATTGCGTGTTGGCCAGCACCAGCGAACGTCGCGCAGCGCCTTCGGCCTCGCGCAGAATGCGTTCGCGCTCAAGCGCTTTGCTCAAGCCGCTGGCGGCATCGTCGGCTTCGCGCGCAGCTTGGCGGACCTTGTCGCGATAGGCTTCGATCAGTTGCTGCAAACGCGCGTCCTGCACTCGTATGTTGTTGCGGATACGGCCGTAATCGAAGATGTTCCAGCGCAGGCTCGGGCCTCCGATCAGATCGAGGCTGCGCGGCGTCGCGCCAAGGGAATCGCTGGACCAGACGATGCTGCCAAGCAAGGTCAGCGACGGATACAGATCGGTTTCGGCGACGCCGACCAGCGCCGATTGCGCGGCAACATTCAGTTCTGCCGCGCGTATATCCGGGCGACGCAACAGCAGGTTGGCCGGGACGTCTTGCAGCACGGCGCGATCGAGCAATGGAATCAAACCCGTTTGCTCGGCCAGCAACGCCGCGCCACCGGGTGGCTGGCCGACTAAAACTGCCAAAGCGTTGCGGGTGCGCAGGACTTGATCTTCGAATGCGGGGAGGCTGCTGAGCGTGCCGAGGTATTGGGTTTTCGCCTGTTGCAGGTCGAGTTCGGCCGTCTGGCCGCTGTTGAAGAGTTTTTCGGTGATTTCGAAATTGCGCTTCTGCTGGACGGCGTTCTCCCGGGCGACGCGCAGGCGTGCTTCGGTGGTACGCAGGGAGAAATAGGTGTCGGCGACTTGCGCGCGCAGCAGCACGAGGGCGTCTTCGTAATTGGCCTGCGCGGCAAAGTAGCTGGCGTCGGACGACTCGATGGCACGGCTGAAACGACCCCAGAAATCCAGCTCCCAACCGACATCGAACGCGGCGCTGTGTTGCCAGAAATGCAGATCCTGCGGGTTGTTGCCGCCAGATTGATGGCGATCAACGTACAGGCTGTCCACACCGAGCTGTTGCAGTTGCGGATAGCGCCCGCTTTCAGCTATGCCCAATTGGGCGCGAGCTTCAAGCACTCGCAGCCCGGCGATTTTCAGGCTGCTGTTGTGCGCATCGGCTTCGCTGATCAGGCGATCGAGTACCGGGTCGGCGAACACCTGCCACCACTGGCGCAGATCCGGTTGGTTGGCCCGTGTGCTGGCTTGTTCCAGCGCCGGGCTGTTCCATTGCTTGCTCCACATCTCGGCGGGAGGCTCAAAGTCCGGCCCCAGACGAACGCAGCCACTGAAACTCAAGGCGCCAAGCAACAACAGATATCCGGGCCGTGTCAGCGAGGCTGTCGTTGGTGGCATTGCTTTATGTCTCTGACCCGCAAATATCAGTGGAGCATAGACGGCAAATTGCAAATTGTTCGGGCGAATCTGCTGCTACGCTTTTCAGGCATCAGCACCCACCCAAACAGGTACGTATTCATGGACACAGCACAAGATCCGATGACACCGCCTCCCGCTGCCACCTGGCGCTTCAAGGTCGGCGTCGGGATCATCTGCCTGATGCTTGGCTCGTGGCTAATGGTGCCGTTGGCCGCCGCTCTCGATGTACCCGGCTCGAAAGTCGCGGCGCTGACGGGGGTGCTGTTTATCAGTAACAAAGTGCTGTTGCTGCTGGTGATCGCGGTGATGGGCAAGGCCGGATTCGCTGAACTGAAACGCACGATTGGCCGACATGTCTCGGGGATGCTTCCGACCCCTGTCGCCGAAGTCTCGCCGCTGCGGCATCGGGTGGGCGTGGTGATGTTTTGCCTGCCGTTGCTGACGTCGTTTCTGGAACCGTATTTTGATAACTTCTGGCCGGGGTTGCGGCCCAATTTGTGGCAGTTGCAATTGCTTGGGGATTTGATGTTTGTGGGCAGCTTTTTTGTGCTCGGCGGCAACTTTTGGGACAAGGCCCACGCGTTGTTTATGCGCAAGGCGCGGGTGGTGGTTGCTGATTAAGATCAAAAGATCGCAGCCTGCGGCAACTCCTGCGTTGGGATTGCGTACACCCGGTAAGAGCTAATGCAGGCTGCGATCTTTTTGGGCTTAACGAATGTGTGCGGCGAAACCTTCACTGTCCGGGGCAATGGCATCTTTGAGCGTCAACGCCGGAATCTCGTAATCCCCTGCATTCTGATGTCGAAACGCAATTGGCCGCGTGCTCCACAACTCATCCAGACGCCGTCCCAGTTCATCAGTCGTGTGGGCATACCGCGCTTCATCCATGCGACTGGTGCGGTAAATCAGGAACGGCGGCAGCACCTCAAAACCGGGGTAGTGCAGAATCCCGTGCTGGATCGGAAACAGCAAATCATCCATCGGCCCATTGATCCCGCGCGGGCTGTAATGCGATTCCCAGCCACCGGTGGTGACCATCAACATCGCCCGTTTGCCTTTCATCTTCCCTTCGCCATAACGCTCGCCCCAACGACTGTCGGAGTGTTCACCCACACCGTAGGCAAACCCGTAGGCGTAAACCCGATCGACCCAGCCCTTGAGGATCGCCGGCATCGTGAACCACCACAGCGGGAATTGCAGGATCAGCGCGTCGGCCCACAGCAATTTTTCCTGCTCGCGGGCGATGTCGGCGGCTTGTGTGCCTTGGGCGTAGGCGATTTTCGAATCGAGAGAGGCGTGGAACGGTTGGTTTTTATCGCGCTCGGGGGCGTCGTCGGCGTCGAGGGTGGCTTTCCAGTTCATCGCGTAAAGGTCGGAAACCTGCACGCTGTGACCGGCGGCTTCGAGGCGCTGGACGGTGAAGTCCCTGAGCGAGCCATTGAGGGAGGTGGGTTCGGGATGGGCGTAGACCAATAGCACTTTCATGGGGGAACTCCGTGGCTGAATGGCAGCAGGATCGGCGCTCCACAGGTATATTGGAAATGAATGTCTGATATGTCTGGTATAGCCATGAATAATTTGAGACGGCTGGATATCAATCTGCTGTTGACCCTCGACGTGTTGCTGTCCGAGCACAACGTCACCCGCGCGGCGCAACGGTTGAACCTCTCGCAGCCTTCGGTGAGCGTTCATTTGGCCAGGCTTCGTGACATCTTTGGCGATCCGCTGTTGCTCCCCGGCCCACGCGGCATGCGTCCGACGGCGCGGGCCGATGAGTTGCGCGAGCCTTTGCGCGAGGCGCTGCAAGCACTGGAACGGGCGGTGGCGCCGGCTGCTGCGTTCGACCCCGCACTGGCGACCCAGACCTGGAAAGTCGCGGCGACGGATTACGGCGAATCTACCGTTCTCCTGCCAGCCCTGAGTGGTTTGCGTACGCAGGCACCGGGCACTCGGTTGGCGGTTATCGACCTGATGCCAGCGCAATTGGTCAAGCAAGCGGAGCAGGGTGTGTTCGATCTGGCGCTGCACATCACCGAAGACGCGCCGCTGGACCTGCATCAACGGGTGCTGTTTACCGAGCGCTATGTGTTGGCCGGGCGTCTCGGGCATCCGGATTTGACGGGCAAACCGAGCCGCGAGGAATTCTGCGCACTGGAACACGTGATGGTGTCGCGTGAAGGCGGGGGCTTTTTCGGGGTGACAGACAAGGTGCTGGCTGACGTGGGGCTGTCGCGCAAAGTGGTGCTGTCGGTGCCGCACTTTTTGATGGTCATGTCGGTGCTGGCGAGCACCGATCTGGTGGCGATGCTGCCGTCACGGCTGGTGCGCGGTAACCCGGCGTTGCAAGTGGTCGAGGCACCGCTGCAGGTGCCGGGCTACGAAATGGCGATGTTCTGGGGCGAGCGACTGCACCGTGATCCCGCGCACAAGTGGTTTCGCGAGCATCTGGCAGCGTCGGTTTGATGCCTCAGGCGTGGCCCAAGGCAATCGCGAACGACACGACGATCATGCAAGCGAAAGCGAAATTGAGATTCATAAGGTGTTCATCCTGAAGCCTGTTGAGAGTGGGGCCATTCTGAACAGGCTGAATGCAAAGGAAAAATTCCCCTTGCTGATTCCAAGGATCGAAACAATTGATACCCGCCCGTTTGTGTTTGCCCGAGGCTTTGGCTAATCTCGGCGAAAACCTGCAGTTACAAGCATAAACAGGCATAACCATGCACGATCATTCGGTTACCGAACTCCCATCCCTGCGTCGGCAGAAAATCCTCCTGATCCTCGAACGCGACGGCAAGGTCATGGCGTCCGAGTTGAGCCAGCACTTCGCCGTGTCCGAAGACACCATCCGCCGCGACCTCGCCGAACTGGACAACGCCGGCCTGGTGCAGCGGGTTCACGGTGGTGCGTTGCCGCGACCGAAAGACACCGGCAAGGATTACTTCACCCGCATCAGTGAAACCGATGAGGTGAAGACACGCCTGGCGCAACTCGCCGCCGGGCGGGTGAAGGATGGCCAGATTGTGCTGTTCGACTCCGGCACTACCACGTTGCAGATTGCGCGGTCCTTGCCAGCGGATATCCGCATCACAGCGGTGACCACCTCGCCGATGACCGCCATCACCCTCGCCGAGTACAAGGGCATCAAGGTGATTCTGGCGGGCGGGCAGTTGAACCTGGCGACCATGTCGGTCAGCGGTCACGAAACGGTGCGTCTGCTGCAAAGCATCAAGGCTGACCTGCTGTTTACCGGGGTGTGCGCGATTCATCCGGAGGTGGGATTGAGTTCGCTGTATTTCGATGAAGTGCCAGTGAAACAGGCGCTGTTCGAAAGTGCTGCGCAGGTGATCGCGGTGACCACGGCGGACAAGCTTGGCGCGGTCGAGCCGTTCGTGGTGACGCCGTGCACGCGGGTGCATACGCTGATTACCGAGCGACATCTGGCGTCGGGTAGTGTTGAGGATTACCGGCGGTTGGGGATTGAGGTGGAGCAGTTGCCTGATTGAGATTTGTATAGCGGCTTAGGGCCTCATCGCTGGCAAGCCAGCTCCCACAGTTTCCGCGTCGTACACATAATCCATGTGCGCCACCAAAAACCTGTGGGAGCTGGCTTGCCAGCGATGGGGTCAGTCAAGTCAACGCAATTTTTCAAGCATCTGGTAATACCACATCCCCGCCGCCAGCAATGGATTGCCCAGCAAGTCCCCCATCGGCACGCGAATGTGCTGGCACGCCGCAAACGTATCGAACTGCTCCATCTGCCCGGTGATCGCCCGGCTCATGATTTCGCCCATGATGTGGGTGGTGGCGATGCCATGCCCTGAGTAGCCCTGGCAATACCAGACGTTGTCCGAGAGCTTGCCCAGTTGCGGGATGCGGTTGATGACGATGCCCATCGCGCAGCTCCACTGGTAATCGATCTGCACGCCTTTGAGCGCCGGGAAGGTCTGTTCGATGCACGGGCGCAACTCGGCGGCGATGTCGCGTGAATCCTTGCCGCTGTAGTTGGCGCCGCCGCCGAACAGCAGGCGGCCGTCGGCGGTGAGGCGGTAGTAATCGAGGACGAAACGGCAGTCATAGACGGCGAGGTCTTCGGGGTTGATCTGTTTGGCCAGATCGCCCAGCGGCGCGGTGGTGACGATGCCGCCCATGGCCGGGAAAATCTTGCCCTTGAGCTGGCCCGGTTCGAGCTTGTGATAAACGTCGCCGGCGAGCATCACCTGATTGGCATCGATCTGGCCGTGGGCAGTGCGCACACCCGGTGTGTCGCCGTGGATGATTTCCAGCACTTCGCTGTTTTCGAAGATCAGGGCGCCGAGACTTTCCGCCGCCCGCGCTTCGCCGATGCACAGATTGAGCGGGTGCAGGTGCATGTTGCGGGTGTTCTTGATCGCACCGTGATAGAGATCGCTTTGCAGCAAATCGCGCACCTGGCTGCGGTCGAGCAGACTGACTTCATCGCCCATGCCTCGGCGCACGGCTTCTTCGTAATCGTTGCGCAAATCAGTCATGTGGCTGGGCTTGTAGGCCGCATGCAGGTGACCGTGTTTGAGGTCGCACTGGATGGCGTATTTTTCCACGCGCTGCTTGATGATCTCGTGCCCGCGCCAGCGCAAGTGCCAGATGAAATCATCGACCTCGTCGCCGAGTTTCGGGCGCATCTGTTTGCGCATCGCACCGTCGCCGGAGAGGCTGCCGGTGACCTGACCGCCATTGCGCCCGGTGGCGCCCCAGCCGATTTTATGGCTTTCGACGATGGCAACTTTCAGGCCTTTTTCGGCCAGTTCGACGGCGGTGGCGACGCCAGTGAAGCCGCCGCCGATGATCACCACGTCGACTTTGTGCCGGCCTTGCAGGGTCGGGTAGTCGGTGTCCTGATTGAGGGTGGCGGTGTAGTAGGAATTGCAGCGTTCAGTCATGTCGGTGTCCACACAAAATTCGGGAGGCTAATCGGGATCCCTGTGGGAGCTGGCTTGCCAGCGATGGCGGAGTGTCAGTCACCAGAGATGCTGAGTGTCCCGGCCCCATCGCTGGCAAGCCAGCTCCCACAGGGTTTAGCGGTGGGGTTCTTAGGCTTCGGTGAGATACCAACGCCAATCCTGCTCACCCACTTCAGCCATGAACTGCCGGTATTCGGCACGCTTGACCGCCAGATACACCCCCAGAAATTCCTGCCCCAAGGCATCGCGCGCCCACGCTGAATTTTCCAGTGCCTGCAGCGATGTCAGCCAATCTGTCGGCAGCAACTCCTTCGCCTGCGCATAACCATTGCCCTCGACCGGGGCGCCCGGATCAAGGTCCTCACGAATGCCCCGATGAATGCCGGCGAGGATTGCTGCTGCCGCCAGATACGGATTGGCATCGGCGCCGCAAATGCGGTGTTCGATGTGCCGGGTGTTGGCCGGGCCGCCGGGCACGCGCAGGCTGACGGTGCGGTTGTCGACGCCCCAGGTCGGCGCCAGTGGTGCGTAGCTGTTGGCCTGAAAGCGCCGGTAGGAATTGGCGTTGGGGCAGAACAGCAGCAGCGAATCCAGCAACGACGCGAGCATGCCGCCAATCGCCGTGCGCAGCAGCGGCGTGCCGGCCGGGTCTTCGGAGGCAAATAGATTGCGCCCCTCGGCATCGGCGAGGCTGACATGCATGTGCATCCCGGTGCCGGCCAGATCATCGAACGGTTTGGCCATGAACGTCGCTTGCATGCCGTGTTTGTGCGCGATCGCTTTGACCAGCCGTTTGTAACGCACCGCCTGATCCATGGCTTGCAGCGCATCGCCGTGTTCGAGGGTGATTTCCACTTGCCCCGGCGCGTATTCCGAGATCGCCGTGCGCGCCGGAATGCCGTGCAGTTTGCAGGCGCTGTAGAGGTCGGCGAGGAAGGGTTCGATCTGCTCCAGTTCACGCAAACCGTAGACCTGGGTGTGTCGCGGTCGACCGCCGTCGGCGTCCAGCGCCGGTTGTGGTCGGCCGTTGTGATCGCGTTTGGCGTCGAGTAGATAGAACTCCAGTTCGCACGCCATGACCGGGTGATAGCCCTCGGCCTTGAGGCCATCAATGATCTTGATCAGCAGGTGACGCGGGTCGGCGATGCTCGCTGGCAGGCCTTCGGTCGGGTGCATGCTGACCTGCACCGCAGCGGTCGGAATCTGCCGCCACGGCAGGCGTACCAGACTGCCTTCGAGCGGATAGGCGCGGCAGTCGATATCACCGACGTCCCAGACCAGACCTGAGTTTTCCACGTCTTCGCCCTGCACGGTCAGGCCAAGGATGGTGCTGGGCAATGGGCGACCGCTTTCATACACCGCCAGCAGTTCTTCACGGTGCAGCAGCTTGCCGCGTGGCACGCCGTTGGCGTCAAGGATGAACAGCTCGATCATGTCGATATCGGGGTTCTGTTCAAGGAACAGGCGTGCGTCTTCGATGGCTGCGAATTTCATAATCAATCACTCACGATGGCGCCGTGCAGGCGCGCAGATTCGGGCCGGACGCAGCTATGGGCGTCCCGGCAGGAATATCAAATGGAGATCAGTCCGACGAGATACAAAACCTGTGGCGAGGGGATTCATCCCCGATGGACTGCGCAGCAGTCCTGACTTTTGGGGCCGCTTCGCGCCCCAGCGGGAGCAAGCTCCCTCGCCACAAATGGATCTTTTCCGACTGACAGAAATCAGCAGGCGATATCCGGCGGGCGTGCGGAGTGACGCAGCTTGGAACGGCGCAGGGCCATGGGGAGATTGACGATACGATTCATACGCCGCCCCCGGGAGAGAGGGTGCGCAGTGCAGAGACGTTCAACGTTTTTCGTTGTTGTGGTGACGTACTCATAACGCGTGTTTCCGTTGGCGGAAAGCGTCGGTGGCGGGGCAGGCCCGCCGACCGGTGTGCCCGGATAGTAAGGGGCAATCCGCGGGCGTGTAAACGACTGATTCCGAATCGGTCGCGCTCGCGGCATTCAGCGCAGCAGATGAAAGCCCAGCCCTACAAGGGCGCAAACGATCAACACTTCAATCACGCCGCGTTTGAAAACGAACAGCGCCAGCGCCGCCATAACTGCCAACGCTATCGAAAAAACATCCGGCGGCCCGGCGAAACCGCTCGGCCAGAACACGTGATAAGCGAAGAAACACGCCAGATTGAGGATCACCCCGACCACCGCAGCGGTGATCGCGGTGAGCGGTGCGGTGAACTTCAATTCGTTGTGGGTCGATTCCACCAACGGCCCGCCAGCGAGGATGAACAGAAACGAGGGCAGGAAGGTGAACCACGTCACCAGTGTCGCCGCCACTGCGCCAGCGGCGAACGCATGCTCAGCGCCGAACGCCGGTTGCACATAACCGCCTATGAAGCCGACAAACGCCACCACCATGATCAGCGGCCCCGGCGTGGTTTCGCCCAGCGCCAGACCATCAATCATCTGTGTCGGCGTCAGCCAGCCGTAATGCCCGACCGCGCCCTGGTAGACATAGGGCAGCACGGCGTAAGCGCCGCCGAAGGTGAGCAGCGCGGCTTTGGTGAAGAACCAGGCCATTTGCGTGAAGGTGCCATCCCAGCCGAACAGGGCTGTCAGCAGCGCCATGGGCAGACACCATAGCGCTGCGCCGATCAACAGCAGTCGCCACAACTTCGGCAGACTGAAACGCGCATGTTCAGGTGTCGGTGTGTCGTCATCGATCAATGCCGGGCCGAAGGATTTTTCGCTGCTGCGCTGCCCGCCATTGTTGAAGCGCTGCGGGGCTAGTCGCCCACCGAAATAACCGAGCAATGCCGCGCCGAGCACGATCAGCGGGAACGGCAGATTGAAGGCAAAAATCGCCACGAATGACGCACCGGCGATGGCCCACAGCCAACTGTTTTTCAGCGCCCGCGAGCCGATGCGGTGGGCCGCGTGCAAGACAATCGCAGTTACCGCCGGTTTGATCCCGTAGAAGATCCCGGCCACCACTGGCACGTCGCCGAACGCGATGTACACCCACGACAGCGCAATCAGGATGAACAGCGAGGGCAACACAAACAGCGCACCGGCGATCACACCGCCCCAGGTCCGGTGCATCAGCCAGCCAATGTACGTCGCCAACTGCTGAGCCTCGGGGCCGGGCAGCAACATGCAGTAGTTGAGGGCGTGGAGAAAGCGTCGTTCCGAGATCCAGCGCCGGCGCTCGACCAACTCCTGATGCATGATCGCGATTTGCCCGGCCGGGCCGCCAAAGCCGATACAGCCCAGTTTCAGCCAGAAACGCCAGGCCTGTCGCAGGCTGACGGGCTCGGGGCGGGATAGATCATTCGGCGTTGTGCTCAAGTGCGGCTCCTGAGTCGAATCATGGCGGAGCCACTATCTAATCAGGCTTTTGTTCAATGCAATAGCGTTCAGGTGAGGCTGTGAATAACGGATCAACTCAAGACGTAATCGACGGGCATCAACGCCGGTGGCAGTTGCGCAACACCTAGTTCAGCCAGGATGTCGCGTTCGATCGTGCGTACCAAGGCATCGGTTGGCAGGTCGTTTTCATCGCGGCCGAATGGGTCTTCCAACTCATCGGCAATCGCATCCAGTCCGAAAAAGGTATAGCTGACAATCGCGGTGAACAACGGCGTCAACCAGCCCAGCGGTTCGGCCATGGCGAACGGTAGCAGAATGCAGAACAGGTAGATCGTGCGGTGCAGCAGCAACGTGTAGGGGAAGGGCAGTGGTGTGTTTTTGATCCGCTCGCACACGGCTTGCGCTTGCGTAAGGCTGGTCAGGTGATTGGCCAGCAGCATGTAGCGCCATTCGGTCAGTGCTCCGGCCTGTTGCAGATCGGAGCACTGTTCGCCGATCCGGTGCAGGATCCGGGCGCTGTAGTCCGGCACTTGTGCGTCGGGTTTCGGGTTGACCCATGCGCTGCTGGCCGCCGCTTCATCTTCACGTCGCAGCCGCGCGTTGAGGGCATGGGCGAAGCCGCACAGGTTGAACAGCAAGTGCCGGCGTTGAGGCGATTCGCGGATGATGTGGGTTTCACGAAGGATCGAGCGAATATGCACGATCACTTCGCCCCAGGCCTTGCGCGCCTCGTACCAGCGGTCATAGCAGGCGTTGTTACGGAAACTCATGAAAATCGACAGCGACAAACCCAGCAGCGTGAACGGCGTGGCGTTGACCTTGGTGAAGCTGCTGGGATGGAGGATTTCCACCAGCACGATGGCCGACGCCAGCAGGGTAACCATCAGAGTGCGCAAGGCGATTCGCTTGGCAATCGAACCCTTGAGGGTAAACAGGATGGCGAACTGACTGACCTTGGGTCTGATAATCATGCTGGGTGATCCCGATTACGTGTGGACGTGACGCATCAACCGCCGGTCATGTTCATGAATCGCACGACCTGCACGTCGTCGCTCACTTCGAAGTTGTGCCTGTAGGGCTTGAGCTTCATTGCTTCGATGATGGCTTTTTCCAGACGTTGCGGTTGCCCCGGATGCGCGCGCAGCAGCGCTTTCAAGTCCACCGAATGCTCGTTACCCAGACACAGTAGCAAACGCCCTTCGACGGTCAGCCGCACCCGGTTGCAGGTGCCGCAGAAATTGTGGCTGTGCGGCGAGATAAAACCGAGGCGAATATCCGGTGCTTCGGCCAGCCGCCAGTAGCGCGACGGGCCTTGAGTCGATTCGGCAGAGTCGATCAGGGTGTAGCGCTCGGCGATCTTTTCCCGCACCTGCGCGCTTGAGAAAAATGACTCGGCGCGGCTGTGCTCATTGATGATCCCCAGCGGCATTTCTTCGATGAAGGCGATGTCGAGCTGGCGGTCGATGGCAAAACTCACCAGATCGTTGATCTCCTGATCGTTGCGACCCTGCATCACCACGACGTTGAGTTTGGTGCGGGTAAATCCGGCCTTGTGCGCGGCATCGATGCCGTTGATCACCAGCGCCAGATCGCCGGTGCGGGTCATCTGCTTGAAGCGCTCAGGGTCGAGGCTGTCGAGGCTGACGTTGAGGCGCTTGACCCCGGCGTCGAACAACGGCGCGGCAAATTTGCCGAGCTGCGAGCCGTTGGTGGTCATGCACAGCTCACGCAAGCCGGGCAGGGCGGCGATCTGCTCGCACAGCTTGACCACGCCGGGGCGAATCAACGGCTCGCCGCCGGTCAGGCGGATCTTGCGCGTGCCCAGTGCGACGAAGCTCTGCGCCAGTTGATAGATCTCTTCCAGCGTCAGCACTTGTTGGCGTGGCAGAAACTGCATGTCTTCAGCCATGCAATAGACACAGCGAAAGTCGCAACGATCGGTCACCGACATGCGCAGGTAGTCAACGCGGCGGTTGAAGCCATCGATCAAGATGCGCTCTGACATGACAGCCTCGCTGTGGGGAAAACCGCTGACAGCGGATCTGGACGGCGCAGGGTAGGGGCAATGTCAGGCACCGTCCAATCACTCTTAATGACCGGTTGATTGATGCCGTCGATGATCAGCAGAATGACGGCTATCGCTGGCAAGCCAGCTCCCACAGGTCTAGTGGTGAGCTTGAGATTTACTGCGCGCCGAACATCGCCGTCCAGTAGATCCCCGCGCTGCTTTTCGGGTCAGTCGCGTACGCGGCGCCGAGTTCCTTGTATTGCGGGTTCATCAGGTTGGCGCAGTGGCCGGGGCTGGCGAGCCAGCCTTCGACGACTTTGTGTACGGTGTCTTGCCCGGCGGCGATGTTTTCGCCGACCAGTTGGCCGCCGTAGCCGGCGAGTTCAGCGCGATCGCCCGGGGTGCGGCCGTCACGGTCCTTGTGATCGAAGTAGCTGTTGTTGGCCATGTCGCGGCTGTGGTCCTGGGCGATCGTGCCCAAAGTCGCGTTCCAGGCCAGCGGTGCAGCAGCGGCAAACGCTTGGCCACCGCACTGACGCGGCTGGCTGCGGGCGACATTGAGTTCACTCAGCAGCTTCTGCCCTTCACTTTGCGCATCGCCCAGCTTGGCCGACAGTAATGGCCGCGCCAAGACGATGCGCCAGTCGCGGTCGTCACGGCTGACACCGACATCGACGAACTGCGGATCGAGCACCACCTGACAGAAACTTTCCTGAATCGCTTTCATCGCCGACGCCGCATCACGCGGGCCGTTGAGCGTAATCGCCTGGACATTGACCATCGGGTAACTGGCGCTGGCCATGGCCTGTTGCAGATCGACAGCGCCAGTTGCCCGTAACCTCAGCCGAGGATCAGCTGATAGCGGTGCCAGTTCATTCGAGGCCTGAGTGCCGCAGCGCTGCGGTTGGCTGCGGTAGCTGTTGATCGACTCGATCAGTTGCGACTCATCGCCGGCCATGGCCGGGATAGCCAGCAACACGCCTGCGGACAACGCGGCGCAACGCAAAACGGATGGCATGAAGCGCATGGAAATCTCCCTTGAGCTGAATGCGCCCATGATGCGCGAAAGGCCCCCGGTGAGTGCAATGTCTTTTTCTTTATCAGGCGTTTTTTCTGCGCAACTTTTTGCCCGGAGTTGCCGTCTACACTCACCGAAGACCCCCGGAATCCGGGTGTTTTCCCGACGTAACACCTTGCCCGACTCGGGCCCTGCCGGAAGAACAGACATGGGATTGAAATGGTTGGCTGGCTGTTTCGCATTAACCCTGTTGGCCAGCGCTGCGCTGGCCACCGATCAAGCGCCGATCAAGGCCAAGGCTGAAGAGAAAGCCCAGGTGCTGGAAGAGAAAGCGGCGGACAAAGTCAGCACGGCCCCGGCGCCCAAGTCCGAGGCGATTACCCCGACCGAAGTGCAAGCCGTGGACCCGGCCGGCGCCGCGCCGCTGGATGATCCGATCACTTGCCTGGCGCGGAGTATCTACTGGGAAGCCAAAGGCAAGGACACCCCCGAAATGGAAGCCGTGGCCAGCGTGGTGATGAATCGCCTCGGCCATGAAGGTTTCCCGGACACGGTGTGTGCCGTGGTCAAACAGGGTTCTGAAAGCAAAAGCTGCCAGTTTTCCTGGTGGTGTGACGGGCGTCCGGATCAGGTCAAGGAAGACGCTGAGTACGCGCTGGCCAAGGAAATCGCCGGCAAGGCGTTGAACCGCCAGCTCAAGGATCGCACCAACGGCGCGTTGTATTTCCATGACCGCAACGTGCATCCGAGTTGGGCCAGGGAATACCGGAAAACCGCCGAGACGAAAAAATTCCTCTTCTATAAACCTGCCGGCGGCGATGCGCGCTAGGCGCAGACTTCCCGCACGCAATTGCGCAACCAGCGATGCGCGGGGTCGGCGTCCATGCGCGGATGCCAGAGCATGGACACGCTGATCTCCGGCATCTCGATGGGCAGTACGAAACTGTGCAGGCCTGTGCGCAGCTTGCTGGTATGACGTTCGGGAACGGTGGCGATCAGGTCGGATTCACGCACCAGCGTCAGCGCCGCCGAAAACCCGCCGAATGAAGTGACGATGTCCCGCGTCAGCCCCACGGCGAGTAACGCTTCGTCCACCGGGCCGCTGCTGCGTCCGCGTCGTGAGATGAGAATGTGCTGGCCGCCGGCGAAGCGTTTGCCAGTCACTTTCCCCGTGCTCAACGGATGCCCCTCACGCACCACGCCAATCCACTGATCCTGAAACAGGATACGGCTGTGCAGCGCCGGGTCGGTGCTGTCGTCGACCACGCCGGTTTCCAGATCGACGCGGCCTTCGCGCAGCGGCGTGCTGTCCTTGTCGGCCTTTTGCACAAAGCGCAGGCGCACGCCGGGCGCCTCTTCAGCGATGCGCGCGAGCAGGGCGGCGGCGAAGGTTTCGACAAAACCGTCGGTGTTGCGCAGGGTGAACGTACGGTGCAACTGGCGAGGATCGAGCACTTCGGCGGGACGCAAAACCGCCTCGGCTTCCTGCACCAGATGGCTGACACGCTCGCGCAACTCCAGCGCTCGCGGCGTCGGCACCAGACCCCGACCGGCCCGGACCAGCAAAGGATCTCCGGTGGTTTCGCGCAAACGGGCCAGCGCGCGACTCATCGCCGAAGGGCTCAGGCGTAGAGATTTGGCTGCGCGGGCGACGCTGCCTTCGCGCAGCAACACGTCGAGGGTGATCAGCAGATTCAGATCCGGTACAGACATGACATGGCGTTCCGTGCAGGTATCAAGTGCAAAGCATGCGTCTTGCGCCTTGTGTTGTCGAGACTCAAGCTATGGCGCATGAACTTGCAGCGTGAGCGCCCCATGTCCCGAGAATCCTTGAGCACCACCGCCCGCTGGGCTTTGACCAGTCTGGCGCTGTCGATGTTGATGCCGTCACTGGACACCAGCATTGCCAACGCCGGGTTGCCCGTACTGGCGGCGGCGTTTGAGGCGACGTTTCAGCAGGTGCAGTGGATTGTCCTGGCCTACCTGTTGGCGATCACCACGTTGATTGTCAGCGTCGGGCGTCTGGGTGATGGCTTCGGTCGGCGCCGCCTGCTGTTGATCGGGATCGGCATTTTCACCAGCGCTTCGTTGGCTTGTGCGCTGGCCCCGGGACTGGCTTGGCTGATCGGCGCACGGGCGGTGCAAGGCGTGGGAGCGGCCATCATGTTCGCGTTAACGGTGGCATTGGTCTCCGATGCAGTGCCCAAAACGCGGGCGGGCAGTGCGATGGGGTTGCTGGCGACGATGTCAGCCACCGGCACCACCCTCGGGCCGTCGCTGGGTGGGCTGCTGATGGCGCATGTCGGTTGGCAGTCGATATTTCTGCTCAACGTGCCATTGGGTTTGCTCAATGCGTGGCTGGTGTATCGCTATCTGCCGGCAGATCGAATGGCACGCACGAGGGTTGCATTTGATTATCTCGGTTCCGGGGTGCTGGTGTTGACGCTGGCCGCCTATGCGCTGGCGATGACGCTTGAAGGTTTCACGTTGGCGTTGCTGCTGGTCAGTCTGTGCGGTGTGGGAGTGTTCGTGACTGTCGAGATGAGAGCCAAGGCGCCGCTGATTCGTCTGTCCTTGTTCGCCGATCTGCGCCTGAGCGGCAGTCTGCTGCTGACGTTGCTGGTGACGACCGTGATGATGACCACGCTGGTAGTCGGGCCGTTTTACCTGAGTCGCGGATTGGGTCTGAGCAGTGCCATGGTCGGGGTGGCGTTGTCGGTGGGGCCGTTGTTGTCGGCGTTCAGCGGCGTGCCCGCCGGTCGTCTGGTGGATCGCTTTGGCGCGCGGCGGGTGGTGCCTGGGGCCTTGCTCGGATTGATTGGCGGCTGCGGATTACTGGCGTTATTGCCGATGAGTTTCGGACTGCCTGCTTATTTATTGCCAGTGGCGGTGGTCGCCATCAGTTACGCGCTGTTCCAGGCGGCCAACAATACCGGGTTGATGGCAGGGGTGGCGCAGGATCAGCGCGGCGTGATCTCGGCGCTGCTCGGATTGGCGCGCAATCTGGGCTTGATCACGGGGGCGGCGGCGATGGGCGCGGTGTTTGCCGTGGCCACCGGGGGGCCGACTCAGGCCCCGGCCGATGTCATTGCGAGCGGATTGCACATCACCTTCGGCGTCGCCACGGCGCTGATGATCATGGCCCTGATCATCAGCCGAACCCAGATCAACAGTGGGAACTGCTTGCCTGCGATGAGGCCGGCAGACATCGATATTGATGTTGACTGACCCACCGTCATCGCTGGCAAGCCAGCTCCCACAGTTTTTACAGTGTGCATGCAGATTTCGGGAACACCACGAAACCCTGTGGGAACTGCTTGCCTGCGATGAGGCCGGCAGACATCGATACTGATGTTGACTGACCCACCGTCATCGCTGGCAAGCCAGCCCCCACAGTTTTTACAGTGTGCATGCTGATTTCGGGAACATCACGAAACCCTGTGGGAGCTGCTTGCCTGCGATGAGGCCGGCAGACATCGATATTGATGTTGACTGACCCACCGTCATCGCTGGCAAGCCAGCTCCCACAGTTTTTACAGTGTGCATGCAGATTTCGGGAACACCAGGAAACCCTGTGGGAGCTGCTTGCCTGCGATGAGGCCGGCAGACATCGATATTGATGTTGACTGACCCACCGTCATCGCTGCCAAGCCAGCTCCCACAGTTTTTAAAGTGTGCGTGCAGATTTCGGGAACACCAGGAAACCCTGTGGGAGCTGGCTTGCCAGCGATGGCGGCGGGGCAGTCGATGAAGATATCCACTGTGCCGACCCTTCGCTGGCAAGCCAGCTCCCAGTGGGTCTTGCGCCTTAGCTGGCGTGGGTACTCAGGATGCTCGCCACTTGCTGCGGCTGGCAGTTCAGATACGGCGACTTTTTCAGCCAGCGCTGATCCGGGTACCACGAGAACATGAACTGACCGTCCTTGAGTTTATCGATCACCTGCTTCGCAATCTGTGGCCGAACGGCCGGGCAACCCTGGCTGCGACCGATGCGGCCCTGGCGTTTGCTCCATAACGGGTTCACATAGCTGGCGGCGTGAATGACGATGGCGCGATCGCGAGCCATGTCATTGAAGCCCGGTTCCAGACCGTCCATGCGCAACGAATAACCGTGGGTGCCGCTGTAGCTTTCCTGAGTGCGGAAGAGGCCGAGACTGGACTGATAACTGCCTTCGACATTGGAAAACTGCGTGGCGAAGTTTTCCCCGGAGTTGGAGCCGTGGGCGACCAGGTCGCGCAGCACCAGTTTTTTCCGGTTGAGGTCGAAGATCCACAGGCGACGTTCGGTGGACGGTTGCGAATAATCGATGATTGCCAGATGACGGGATGGCTTCGCGCCGTTGTTGACCGCACATTGCATGGCACTCAAGGCACCTTTCAGCGCCTGGGGATTGAGTTCTGGCGCGGCGTGCGCGAGGCTGGTGAAGAGAACCGGCGATGGTTTGCCGGCGGCGAAAGCTGGGCTGGTCACGGCGACAAGGGTCGCAGTGGTCAGCAGAAGTCGGCGCAAAAACGTCAACATTTAAAAAGTGTCCTCACTTGCTACTTAATTGGCACTTTGGCTTCTGACTCCCAGTCGTAACCTGCAAGCTCGCAGATCGAGCCTGACTGTTCAGCGCACCTGATGTAAGGTTGGCCATCATCAAGAAGGCCATGGATTGGAGTAAAGCAGTTGTTCAAAAAGTACGCATGCTACTTGAGCATTTGTTTGCTCGCTGCGCCGTTTGTCGCTTGTGCCGATGAACCGCTGCCGCCGTTGCAGACACTGCCGACGCCGCCGGCAGAAATGCCAGTCGAGCCGCAAAGCCCTTTGCAGGCCGTGCTGATCAGTCTGCCGCAGGCCTGTCCGGCGATTGCCGCGCACCTGGCTGGCCCGGCGCTGGAACAGTTGCAAGCGTTTTACCAACAGCAGGACTGGATGCCGGTGTGGGCCCGCGAGTCCGGACGATTGCAAGCCTTGCAGGGGCAGTTGCAGCTGTTGGCCGATGATGGCCTCAGTCCGAAACGCTACCCGGTTGCGACGAATCCGCCGCAGGACGGCGAGCTGTGCGCCGATATCGACATCAGCCGCTATTACCTGCAAGCCCTGCAGGATCTGCATTACGGACGCCTGTTGCAATCGCACTTCGAACCGCTGTGGCACGCCGACGAGGCACCGCGCGACCGTCAGGCCGAACTGCTCGCCATTGCTGTGCCGGGCATGCATGACATCCCCGCCGCATTCGACCTGGCCCGCCCGCGCCTGGCGCAGTATCAGAACCTGCGTCAGCTCTACGCCACGCAACGGCTGAAGGCCTTGCCGCAATGGCAATCGGTGGGCAACGGGCCGCTGCTGCGCCCGTCGATGGAAGACAGACGCGTGCCGGAACTGGCGCAACGTCTGTACAGCGAAGGCTATCTGACCCACGCCGCCGGCGCGCCCGGCAATGCCTACGAGGGCGTGCTGGTGGACGCGGTGAAAAGCTTTCAGGCCAACCATTCGTTGCAAGCGGATGGCGTGGTCGGGCCGGGGACGATTGCCGAACTCAACATCAGCCCGCTGACCCGCCGCGAACAACTGCGGGTCAATCTCGAGCGCTTCCGTTGGCTGGCCCAGGACATGGAACCCGATGGTTTGCTGGTCAACGTCGCCGCCGCCGAACTGACCCTGTATCAGCGCGGCGAGCCGGTGTGGCAGACCCGTACCCAGGTTGGCCGTGCCGAGCGCCAGACACCGTTGCTCAAATCCCGTGTCACGCGATTGACCCTCAACCCGACCTGGACCGTGCCGCCGACCATCTGGAAGGAAGACAAGTTGCCGGCGATCCGCAAGGACCAGACCTTCCTCAGTCGGCAGAATCTGCAAGTGCTCGACGCCAACGGGCAACCGCTGGCGGCGGCGGATATCGACTGGGACAACCCGGGCAACATCCTCCTGCGTCAGGACGCCGGGCCGCGCAATCCGCTGGGGCAAATGGTCATCCGCTTCCCCAATCCGTTTTCGGTGTACCTGCACGACACGCCGAGCAAAGCGTTATTCGACAAGGGGCCACGGGCGTTCAGCTCGGGCTGTGTGCGGGTCGAGCACCCGATGCAACTGCGCGACTTGTTGCTGAGTCCGGCAGAAAAGGCCCGAACCGAGACGTTGCTCGCCACCGGCACCACCCATGAATTTCGCTTGTCGACGCCAGTGCCGATCCTGATGACTTACTGGACCGTGCAAGTCGACAACGCCGGCCACGTGCGTTACTCGCCAGACATCTACAGCCGTGACAACGCGTTGTTGGCCGGACTCGATCGGGCACATTGAGCCTCAACGGGCGCGGCGATTCCAGAACCGCCGCGCCAGCCACGCATCGACGCTCAATTTGCCCGCCCCGGCGAATACCAGCGGCACCAGGGCTGCCAGGTAAATCGCCGGCAACTTGAAATTGCCGAAGCCCTTGTTGGTGATCGCGTAACCCTGGGCCAGCTCGCTCAGCGATGACCAGTCGGCAGGCCAGTGCACGGCAGCGGTGGCGACCACGGTCACCACGATCAGCGACACCGCCGAGATCCGCGTGCCGAGGCCGACCAGAATCGCCAGCGCGCCGATCAGTTCGGCCCACATCGACAGTTCCCAGTTCAACGTCGCCGGCAAGTGATCGAAGGGAAAAGGGAACCGGCTCTGAATGTCCTCGAACCAGTTCTGGCCGTTGAATTTTTCCAATCCTGATTCGAAAAACTCCCAGGCGATGAACAGGCGCAGGGTCAGTGGTGCGAGCCAGGTGCCGGCGCGGTCGAGGTTCAGGTGTACGGCTTGGGTGGCGGTTGAAAGGTTGGTGGTCATGATGAGTCTCCGGACGATGGGGGAATTGAATCGACCGGGTTATTTGAGCTTTGGGGTGTATCGACGATGTGTCGCGGGCGGGTGGAATTGTGAGTTTGGTGTGTCTGCGGTGGGGCGATATACAGTGCGATACAGTCGACCAAACTGGACGCACGCCCTCGGCCCAGTCAGCATGGCCCAAAAAAGCGGATCCCCTCATGCGAAGACTCCCCTCACTGCCCGCCCTGCGCACCTTTGAATGTGCCGCCCGCCACGCGCATTTCGGCCGGGCCGCCGCCGAGTTGTGTGTCACCGACAGTGCCGTCAGTCATCAAATCCGCCAGCTCGAAGAACAACTCGGCGTCCCGCTGTTCATCCGTGAAGGCCGACAAATTCGCCCGACCATCGCCGCCGGACGCCTGATGCAAAGCCTGCAACAGGCCTTCGAACTGATCGGCGAGGCTTGCGATGAACTGCGCGACCCGTCTTCGCTTGCCGTGTTGCGTCTGGCCGTCACCGCTGAGCTTGCGCAGAAGTGGTTGATGAGTCGCCTCAGTGATTTCTATGCGCGCTATCCGCACATCACCTTGCACCTTTACGAACAACCCATCGACGCCAGCGCGCCGGGCGAAGACATCGATCTGGCCATCACCTACGGCACCGGCCCGGCGGACAGCAGCGCCTACTTCGTCCGGCCGTTGCCAGCCCTGCAATTCTTTCCGGTGTGCAGCCCCGGCCTGTTCAACCAGGGCACGTTGAAAACGCCGAAGGATCTCGCCCGACACTGTCTGCTGCACGACGATCAGGACGGCAAGACCTGGACCGCCTGGCTGACCAGCCACGCCGGAGATCAACGCCCGCAGCGCCAGTTGTATTTCGCTCACGCCGGATTGGCGCTGGAAGCGGCGGTGCAAGGGCAGGGCGTGGCGATGGGCGACAACCTCACCGCGCAGGAAGACTTGCAGAACGGCCGACTGGTGCGGCCGTTCACCGCAAGCATGACTGCGCTGGGTCAATACGCGCTGGTCTGCGAGCGTGTGCGCCTGGAGCGCCCGGCCGTGGCGCAAATGCTGGAATGGTTCAATGATCAGCTGTCCGATTGATGAGTTGAATTCAACTGTTCCGCAATAATCATCGTTGGCGAGCGTGAGGCCTGCGACCGTACCTTGTGGTCATTCCCATCGCGAAGACGAGGTTTGACCATGGCACGTTTGCTCGACTCCACCCCGAAACACGACGGCTTCCGTCTGCCCGGCGAATTCGAAGGCAAGTCCGGTTGCTGGCTCGGCTGGCCTGAGCGCACCGATGTCTGGCGCAACGGCGCCAAGCCTGCGCAGAAAGTCTGGGTGCAGATTGTCACCGCCATCTCCCACAGTGAACCGGTCACCGTGTGCGCCTCCGCCGCGCAATTCGCCACCGCCCGCCGCCAGTTGCCGGCGCAAGTGCGCGTGGTGGAAATGACCTGCAACGACACCTGGTTTCGCGACAGCGGCCCGTGTTTTGTGGTTAACGACCAGAGCGGTGAAGTGCGCGGTGTCGACTTTGAATTCAACGCCTATGGCGGACTCGACGGCGGACTGTATTACCCGTGGGACAAGGACGATCAGATCGCCAGCAAGATCCTTGAGATCGAACGTTTCGACCGTTATCGCGCACCGTTGATTGCCGAGCTCGGTGGCATCCAGAGTGACGGTCAGGGCAGCATCCTCACCACTGAACAATGCCTGCTCAAACGTAATCGCAACCAGCATCTGGGCAAGGAAGAAGTCACTCGCAGGCTCACCGACTACCTCGGTGCCGAACAAGTGATCTGGCTGCCACGGGGCTGCAAGTTCGACGAAACCGATGGTCACGTCGATGATCTGGCGTGCTTTGTCCGCCCCGGCGAAGTGGTGTTGCAATGGACCGAAAACCGCGACGATCCGCAGTGGGAGATCTATCAAGAGGCCTACGACATCCTGCGCAGCACCCGTGACAGCCGTGGCCGCGAACTGATCGTGCACAAACTGCCACAACCGGACGTGCTTGAATGGACCGCCGAAGAAGCCGAAGGCCTCGACCAGCAGGACAGTACCCACACCCGTCAGGCCGGTACGACAATCTGTGCGTCGTACATCAATTACTACGCCGGTAACAGCTCGATCGTGGTGCCGCTGTTTGGTGATCGCAACGACAAGGTGGCCATGGCGACCCTGGCCGAACTGTTCCCGCAGCACAAAATCGTCGGCATCGAAAACTCCCGGGAAATCCTCCTCGGCGGTGGCAACGTCGCGTGCATCACCATGCCGCAATACGCCGGCACGCCTGACCACAAAAAGGGAGTGTGATGATGGGCCTGCACAAACTGACTCAAGCGTTGTTGCTGGTGCTTGCACCCTTGTGTGTGCAGGCCGCCGACACCGCGCAACCGGTGGTCAATCTGTACATCTGGGGTGAGTATCTGGCGCCGGATACCTTGAAGAATTTCGAGGCGAAAACCGGTATTCATGTGGTCGCCGATCACTTCGATTCACTGGAAACGGTGGAGACCAAACTGCTCACCGGGCGCAGCGGATATGACCTGGTGCTGACCGCCGGCCAGCATCTGTCGCGCGCCATCGAGAGCGGTGCGATTCAGCCGCTGGACAAGGCGCGAGTGCCGCATTTTGCTGGCGTGGGTGAGGAGTTTCGTCAGCACATGGCGGTGTTCGATCCGGGTAACCGTTATGCCGGCATTTATGCGTGGGGCACCACCGGTGTGGGCTATCAGGAAGAGGCGATCAAGCAGCGCCTGCCGAATGCGCCGACCGACAGCTGGGCGATGTTGTTCGATCCGGCAGTGGTGTCGAAATTCGCCGATTGTGGGGTGAGCCTGCTCAACGATCCCAACGAAGTGTTTGCCGCCGTCATGAAGTACATGGGGCTGGACATCAACCGGCAAAACCTCGATGACCTGAAACTCGCCGAGCAGCAACTGGCGAAGATCCGCCCGTACATTCGCTACTTCGACAACGACCTGAACATCAGCGATCTGGCCAACGGCAACACCTGCGTGGCGATGTCGTGGAACGGCAACGTTGCCATCGCGGCAGGGCAGGCGCAAGCGGCCAACAAACCGTTCAGGCTCAGTTACCGGATCCCGAAGGAGGGCACGCTGATCTGGTTCGACGCCATGGTCATTCCCAAGGATGCCCCGCACCCGCAGGCCGGGCTGGCGTTGATGGATTACCTGATGACGCCGGAGGTGATTGCGCCGATCACTGACACCATCCACTACGCCAATGCGATCACGGCGGCGGACGGGTTGGTGGATGCGGCGATTCGCAATGATCCGGGGACGTATCCGTCCGAGCCGGTGCGGACCTCGCTGTACAGCAAGAATGACAATGGCAAGGCGTTCAATCGGGCATTGATCCGTGCGTTCAGCCGTTTGAAATCCGGCCTTTGAAAGGGTGTTGAATCGAATGACGCCTTCGCGAGCAGGCTCGCTGCCACAGGGGAATCGATTTCAAAGGTGGGGAGCGAGCCTGCTCGCGAAGGCGTCGGCGCAGCTTGAATCAATGTCATCTGACCCACCGCCATCGCTGGCAAGCCAGCTCCCACAGGACTTGTATTGCTTGAGGACTCTATATTCACCACCGACCTTGTGGGAGCTGGCTTGCCAGCGATGAACGATAACGCGGTCTAAACCTTAGGTACCCGCCACAAATACCAGGCCGCCACCGTCCGATACGGACTCCACGCCAACCCGATCTCTACCATTTGCCTGCGCGTCGGTTGCACCGCCAACCCCTTCAACCGTCGATAGCCCTCACGCACGCCAAAATCATCCGCCGGCAAGATATCCATCCGCTCCAGGCTGTAGATCAACAACATCTCCACGGTCCAGCGGCCAACCCCGCGCAGGCTGACCAACCGCTCGATCAGCGCTTCATCCGCCATCGCCAGCGCCGTCGCATAATCCGGCACCACACCGTCCAGCGTCGCTTGAGCGATCCCCTGAATGGTCGCGATCTTGCCCGCCGAAAACCCGCAGCTGCGCATTCGATCAAAATCCGTCGCGAGGATTTGTTCAGGTCGCGGAAACGATTGCCCGGGAAACAGGCCCACCAGTCGCCCGACAATTGCATCGCCAGCCTTGGCATGCAGCTGCTGATAGGCAATCGCCCGCACCAGCGACTCATACGGATCGCGCGCCGGATGCGGCTGATGCAGGCAAGGGCCGACAGCGGCGACATGCTGCTGCCAATCGGCATCGAGCGCGGCCAGAAAAGTGCTGGCCGCTTGATAAGTGTCGGCCATGCTATTTCAGCAAGCCGTTGACTTCGCCGTAGGTGAACGCCTTTAAGTCGTGGGTATCGAGCTTGCCCGTGGCGAGAAAGCTTTTCACCAGTCCGCCCATCGCGCCATAGAGGAACTCGGCGATGCCGGAACCGGCGCTCAAACGGCGTACGCCCAACGCTTGCAGCTCGGCAGGCGAGGGCAGGCAGGCGAAGCCCAGCACGTTGACCGGCATCGAAGTGCCTTTGCAGATGGCTTCGATCTCGTAGGCGGCGGTGACACCGGCGGCGAACAAGCCATCGGCACCGGCAGCCTGATAAATCGTCGCGCGGCGCAGGGTTTCGGCGACGCGATCCTCGGCCGGTACCAGGCTCTTCAGATAGACGTCGGTGCGGGCATTGATGAACAGCTGGATATTGCGTTTGTCGGCCACTTGTCGCGCCACTTCGATCTTGCGCGCCAGCAGCTCGGGATCCGCGGAGCCGTCCTCGATATTGATCCCGACAGCGCCGGCGGCGATCACCGCATCCAGCACTTCGGCCACGCGCCCGAGATCATCGGAATAACCAGCCTCGACGTCGACGGTCAGGGGAATACTGATCACCCGGGCAATCGATTCCACCGTCGAAACCAGACGTTCGAGGGGCAGGGTGTTGCCGTCCGGGTAGCCGTGCGCCCAGGCCACCGCAGCGCTGCTGGTGGCGACGGCTTTGCCGCCCAGATGTTCGACCAGTCGCGCGCCCGTGGCGTCAGCGACGTTGGTCAGGATCAGCAAGTCTTGCTGGTGCAATTGGTGGAACCGAGCGTCGAGCGCGTCCATCGAAATCCCTTCTTTTAGTTTGAATCAAATCGTCAGAAAGCCAGTTGTTGGGTGAGCTGCACCGCAGCGTTTTCCAGTCTCAACAGAAACGCCTTGCGCGGCTGTCCTCCACCATAGCCGGTGAGCGAACCATCCGCGCCGATCACCCGATGACAAGGCACCACAATCGCCAGACGGTTGTGCCCGTTGGCCAGGCCCACCGCACGACTGGCGCCGGGTTTGCCCAGACCGGCAGCAATGGCGCCGTAGCTGCGGGTCTGTCCATAGGGGATGTGCAACAGTGCCGACCAGACCTGCCGGGCGAACTCGCTGCCGGGCAGGTGCAAAGCCACCGTGAACCGCGTCAAGCGGCCGGCGAAATATTCTGCCAGTTCGCGCTCGATCTGCTGCAGGTGTGCGTTGTGCCCCGGCGCGACCACGTAACCGTAACGGTTCTGCAACTCCTCGATTTCCCGGGTCAACGCCGGCCGATCAAGAAACTCCAGCAACACCAGTCCACGCCGTTCAGCCATGGCGATCATCGGCCCCAGCGGCGTGGTCAACCGGGTGAACAACAGCGGTTCACTGTTGGCGGCGCGGCCGGGGGTGATGTGGAATGACTTCTGGAACGCATCGCGAAAACCGCTGAGGGATTCGTAGCCGGAGTCGAAAGCCGCATGATCGATCGAGGCGCCTTGCTTGATCCCGCCCAGCGCCATGCCGAGCCTGCGGGTGCGCAGCCACGCGTGGAAGGTCATGCCGAAATGCTGCTTGAACCAGCGCCGCAGTTTCAGTGGCTCGATGCCTTTGGTCAGCAACTGCGCGTCACTCCAGCGGATTTCCGGATCCGCTTCGACTGCCGCGAGTAACCGTTGCACCCAATCCGGCGCAATCGCCGCAGCGTCCAGCGGTTTGCAGCGCAGACAGGCGCGATAACCGGCAGACATGCACTCGTCGGCATGGGCGAAGAATTCGACATTCTCCGGTTTCGGCTTGCGCGCGGTGCAGCTCGGGCGGCAGAAGATCCCGGTGGTTTTCACGGCCGTAAAGAACACGCCTTCATAGGCAGTGTCGCGTTCGAGCATGGCGCGAACCATCTCGGCGTGGGGCGGCAGGACAGCGGCTTGTATGTTCATGAGCTGAGAGTAAAACCAGATTCTCGATGGCTCCACCGAAAAATCGACAATGAATTTCGCAGTCCCTTGGACTACCGTGTTGGAGCTGCCGAATGTGTGAGGAGGTGGGTTTATGCATCCGTTTTCGATTCAACATATTGATCACATCGTGCTGCGCGTTGCGGACCTGCAACGCAGCATCGACTTTTACGCCAAGGTATTTGGCGCCGAAGTGGTCAGGCACAACGAGCCACTGGGTCTGGTGCACTTGCGCGCCGGGACGTCGATGATCGATCTCGTCGACCTGGCGGGCGAACTCGGCCGCAAGGGCGGCGGGGCGGCCGGCGTCGAGCGGCGCAATGTCGATCACTTCTGTCTGCGCATCGAACCGTTCGATGAGGGGGCGTTGACCGCGCACTTGCAGTCGCACGGCCTCAACGTCGAAACAGCCGCCACCCGCTTCGGTGCCGAGGGCTACGGCCTGTCGTTGTACTGCTTCGATCCGGACGGCAATCAGGTGGAGCTCAAAGGCCCGTCTGCGGCTTAGGCCCGCTTCGCCATCAACAACACCGAAGCCGCCGCCGACAACAACCCCGCGCAGCAACGATTGAACAGGCGTTTACCGCGCGGTTCGGCAAACCAGCGGCGCATGTGCAGGCCCATCCACGCGTAGGCGCTGATGGCGATCCATTCCAGCAGCAGAAACAGTACGCCGAGCACGGCGAATTGCGTCGGCACCGGCCGGGCAGGGTCAACGAACTGCGGCAAAAACGCGGTAAACAGCAGGATCGCTTTCGGATTACCCGCGGCGACGAGGAACTCCTGTCGGGCCAACGCGAAAAAGCCGACCGCCACGCCCGTCACCTGTTGCTCGGCTTCGGTATTGGCTCGCCACAATTGCCACGCCAGGTACAACAGATACGCCGCGCCAATGATCTTGATCGCATGGAACAGCCATTCCGAGGTTTGCAGCACCACCGACAACCCGGCACCGGCGAGGGCGATCATCCCGGCGAACGCCAGAATCCGCCCGATCCCCGCCGAGCAGGCGCGACGAAAGCCATAACGGGTGGCGTTGCTGACCGATAGCAGGTTGTTCGGCCCGGGGGCCATGTTCAAGGCGAAACAGGCCGGAAGAAACAGCGAAAGCGTGGCGAGATCCATGTGGCGGGCTCCGGTGACGGGAGACGTATTTTTATCACGGGCCTACGGCGCCTGACCCGTACAGTCATGCAGCGCTGTCGCGGTACAGCAGCCGTCGATGATTGGGCGTTCAGATCGAACTTTCTGTGCAGCGCTGAACTCTGAAAAGTCCGAGGGCAATGGTTTCGTCAGAAAAAACCATCCATACGGTCAGAAATGTTGTTTGCGGTGTAACATTTCACCCGACATTCACCGACCCCGAATGGCCCCAGGCGGCCCCACCAAGAGCGATATACATGCAAGCAAAGGCCCGTGAAGTTTATGTGCCACCGGTGCTTCAGGATTTGCGAGCCGGCACTGCCGAACTGCACATCGCACTGGAAAAACGCCTTCCTTTTTTCTCCGATACCCTCAATACAGCCGCATTCGTGCGCCTGATGCAGGCTTATTACGGCTTCTATCAGCCGCTGGAAAACGCCTTGCAGCGCAGTGGTTCAGTCCCCGACGATTTCGACCTGACGCCACGCCTCAAGACCCAGACTTTGCGCAGCGATCTGCAAACACTGGGCGTTACCCCTCAAATCCTCGAAAACCAGCCGTTCTGCGATCAACTGCCGCTGATTGACTCGAGCGCTGCCTGCCTGGGTGTGCTGTACGTGCTCGAAGGTGCAACGCTGGGCGGGCAAATTCTGCGCCGGGAAATCTCCGCACGCCTGGGCCTGGAAGCCGACAACGGTGCGGCATTTCTCGACATCTACGGTGCCGCCACCGGCCGCCGCTGGCGTGATTTCATCGAATACCTGGGCAATCGCCCAATGGCCGCCGCCGAGCGCGAAGCCGTCGTGCAAGCTGCACAAACCACATTCAGCTGTTTCGAGCGCTGGCTCGAGAGCCGGGAGGTACTGGCATGACCCCGCAAGACAAAGAAGCTTTTGAAGAGTTGCTGGCCAACTGTGCCGACGAGCCGATCCGGTTTCCCGGCGCGATTCAGCCGCACGGCTTGTTATTGACCCTGAGCGAGCCTGCGCTCGCGATCATTCAGGTCAGCGCCAACGTCGAAACCCTGCTGGGCCGTACGCCAGAGGCGCTGATCGGCCAACCGCTGCAAAGCCTGCTCGGCGACGAGCACACCGGCCAGGTGCGTGAGGCCTTGCAGCAACCGGCGTTTTTCGATGCGCCGCCGCTGCATTTCCATCTCAACGGCTGCGCGTTCGAAGGCTTGCTGCACCGGCATCAGGGTGTACTGATTCTGGAGCTGGAGATCCACGTCGAGAACTTCCAGCCGCGCAATGTCGCCGGCAACCAGACGAACCTGGGGCGGATGCTCCAGCGTTTGCAAGCAGCCACGTCGCTGCAAGCGCTGTACGACATCAGCGTCAAGGAAATCCAGGCCATGACCGGGTATGACCGGGTGCTGATCTATCGTTTCGAGGAGGAGGGCCACGGCCAGGTCATCGCCGAAGCGTCCGATCCGTCGATGGAAGTGTTCAATGGCTTGTTCTTCCCGGCCTCGGACATTCCCGAGCAGGCCCGCGAGTTGTACCGCACCAATTGGCTGCGGATCATCCCCAACGCCGACTATCAACCGGTGCCGCTGCTGCCGAAGCTGCGTCCGGACACGCAAACGCCGCTGGATCTGAGCTTTGCGACCCTGCGCAGCGTTTCGCCGATCCACTGCCAGTACATGAAGAACATGGGGGTGTTGTCGTCGATGAGCATTTCCCTGCTCAAGGGCGACAAACTCTGGGGCCTGATCAGTTGCGGCAATCGTCAGCCGCTGCATGTGCCGCATGAACTGCGCACCGCGTGCCAGACCATCGGCCAGGTACTGTCGCTGCAGATCAGCGCGATGGAGGCGCTGGAAGTCAGTCGTCAGCGCGAGGAAAAAGTCGAGGCACTGGCGCTGCTCAATCAGGCGATGATCGATTCGCCGCAGAATGTTTTCGATGGTCTGGCCAATCAGCCGCAAGTGTTGATGGCGCTGGCCAATGCCGGCGGTATCGCGATCATCGAAGACAAGCAGTTGCACCGTTACGGCAACTGCCCCGAGCCGGATGAGATCCGCGCACTGCACAAATGGTTGCAGGAAAGCGGCGAGGCGGTTTTTGCCAGTCATCATCTGGCCAGTGTGTTCCCACCTGCCGCGCAATATCAGCAAGTCGCCAGCGGCGTGCTTGCCATGAGCCTGCCCAAACCGGTGGACAACGGCGTGCTGTGGTTCCGTCCGGAAGTGAAGGAAAACATCAACTGGAGCGGTGATCCGCGCAAGCCGCTGGATCTGGAAAACTCCGATGCCGGCCTGCGCCTGCGTCCGCGTACGTCGTTCGAAATCTGGAAAGTCGAGATGGCCGGGATCTCCACCAAGTGGAGCCATGGCGATGTGTTTGCGGCCAATGACTTGCGCCGCTCAGCGCTGGAAAACGACCTGGCGCGTCAGGTGCGCCGCGAGCAGGAGGCGGTGCGCGCCCGTGACGAACTGGTGGCGGTGGTTTCCCACGACCTGCGCAATCCGATGACGGTCATTTCGATGCTCTGCGGCATGATGCAGAAGGCCTTCAGCTCCGACGGCCCGCACACCTCGCGGCGCATCTCCACGGCCATCGACACCATGCAACAGGCCGCCGGGCGCATGAACACGCTGCTGGAAGACCTCCTCGATACCTCGAAAATCGACGCCGGGCGCTACAGCATCACGCCGCAGAAGCTCGACGTCAGCCAGATGTTCGAAGAAGCGCAGGCGCTGCTCGCGCCGCTGGCGGTGGACAAGGACATCAGCATTTCCTTCGCGGCTGACCCGGATCTGCGCATCCATGCCGACCCGGAACGGCTGTTTCAGGTGCTGTCGAATCTGGTTGGCAATGCCATCAAGTTCACCCCGCGCCTGGGCACGGTCGGCGTGTATGCCACGTCCGTTGGCGATGAAATCGTCTTCACCGTGCGTGACAGCGGCGAGGGCATTCCCAAGGAGCACCTGCCGCACGTGTTCGACCGTTACTGGACGGTGAAGGAAGGCAACCCGACCGGCACCGGCCTCGGCTTGTACATCACCCAAGGTATTGTCGAGGCTCACGGTGGACAAATCGTCGCCGAAAGCGAGCCGGGGCAGGGCAGCGAGTTCCGCTTCACCGTGCCGCGACTGGACTGATCGTCAGTCAGAGGGCAGCACATTCAGTATGGATGTGCCTGCCCCGACGTCTTCGCGAGCAGTCTCAAACGTGTCATTGCGTGTTGCGTTGTGCGTTTTTGCTCACCATCAGGCTTAACAGCACCGAGCCGAGAATCACGCTTCCCACCACCGCCAGCGACCATTCCACCGGCAGGTGAAACCACGGCATCAGCGTCATCTTGCCGCCAATGAACACCAGCACAATCGCCAATCCGTACTTGAGCAAATGAAAGCGCTCAGCCATGTCCGCCAGCAGGAAGTACAGTGCCCGCAGGCCCATGATCGCGAAAATATTCGAGGTGAATACGATGAACGGGTCGGTGGTTACCGCGAAGATCGCCGGGATGCTGTCCACCGCAAACATCAGGTCGCTCGCCTCGATCAGCACCAGCACCAGAAACATCGGCGTGGCCCAGCGCACGCCGTTTTGCCGGACGAAAAACCGTTCGCCATGAAAACCGCTGGTAATGCGTAAATGCCCGCGCACCCAGCGCAGTAACGGGTTGTTGTCCAGATCCGGTTGCTGATCGGCAAACACCAGCATCTTGATCCCGGTGATGATCAGGAACACGCCGAAGGCATACAGCAGCCATTCGAACCGGGAGACCAGCCAGACGCCGGCGAAAATCATCACCGCGCGCATCACGATCGCCCCGAGCACCCCGTACAGCAGCACTCGACGCTGTAACTCCGGTGGCACGGCGAAGTAGCTGAAGATCATCACGAAGATAAACATGTTGTCGATAGACAGTGACTGCTCGATCAGATAACCGGTGAGAAATTCCAGGGTTTTCTGCTGCGCGATTTCACCGCCAAACGTACCGTTCAGGTACCACCAGAGCAGGGCCGCAAACGCCAGTGCCAACAAGCACCAGGCAATGACCCAGGACAAGGCTTCGCGCACGGACACCCGATGCGCCTTGCGTCCGCCGAACACAAACAGGTCCAATGCCAGCATGGCCAGAACGAAAACGATGAAGGCGCCCCACATCCATGGTTCGCCGATACTGATGTGGGTGGCGGGCATGTTCGCGCTCCCGGTCTTGTTCGATGAGGGTCAGACGAAGCCATGCTAGCGACGGGTTCGCGGCAAAGAAAAATCGTTTATTTCTGGGGCAGAGTTCGTTAAAAACGAAGTGTCGGCCGCCAGCGGCAATCCGACCCATCCTCTTTCACCGGGGCGAGCCCTTGGCGCACCCCTTGCGCAGCGGTACTTTCAGCGATGACCGATGACACTCTGGAACCTCAAGCGGTGTGCAGCCCGATTACCAGTAGCGCGATTTTTATCGTCGCGACGCTCAATGCCGGCACCGCAGCGAACGACACCGTAAAAGGCTGGTGCGCTGATCTCGCGGGGCTGGTGCGCTCGGTGGGCAAACGCGTACCGGCAGGCAATCTGTCCTGCGTCTGCGGGTTTTCCTCGAATGCCTGGGATCGTCTGTTCGGCAGCCCGCGACCGGCGTCACTGCACGGTTTCCGCGAATTTGGCGCGGCCGGGCGCCACGCCCCGGCGACCCCCGGCGATTTGCTGCTGCACATCCGCGCTGATCAAATGGATCTGTGTTTCGAGTTGGCCACGCAGATCATGGCAGCGCTGGGCGATGCCGTGACCGTGGTCGATGAGGTCCAGGGTTTCCGCTATTTCGACATGCGCAGCATCATCGGTTTTGTCGACGGTACGGAAAACCCGGTCGGGCGCAAAGCCGTGAACTTCACCATCGTCGGCGATGAGGATCCGGACTTCAGTGGCGGCAGTTACGTGCTGGTGCAGAAGTATCTACACAACATGAGTGCGTGGAATGAACTGAGTGTCGAGGCGCAAGAGCGCGTGATCGGGCGCAAGAAATTGTCCGATATCGAACTGGATGACTCGGTCAAACCGAGCAACTCCCACAGTGCGCTGACGACGATCACCACAGCGGACGGCGAGGAGGTGAAGATCCTCCGTGACAACATGCCGTTCGGCCGGCCGGGAGCCGGGGAGTTCGGTACGTTCTTTATCGGTTATGCGCGTTCGCCAGCGCCGATGGAACAGATGCTGGAAAACATGTTCGTCGGCAAACCACCGGGCAACTACGACAAGCTGCTGGATTTCAGCACGGCGGTGACTGGCAGCCTGTATTTCGTGCCATCAGCCGATTTGTTGGAAGCGCTGGCCGATCGC
Source organism: Pseudomonas sp. Seg1 (assembly GCF_018326005.1). Taxonomy (NCBI): domain Bacteria; kingdom Pseudomonadati; phylum Pseudomonadota; class Gammaproteobacteria; order Pseudomonadales; family Pseudomonadaceae; genus Pseudomonas; species Pseudomonas sp. Seg1. Next base: position 3,928,510 of record NZ_AP021903.1, on the reverse strand, counting down.
TGATCAATGGAAAAACTCCCCCGGCGTTTCCCCAAACTGTTGGCGAAACGCCGCGATAAACGCCGACGTCGAGTCGTAACCGCAGGCCAGCGCGACGTCGGTGACGCGTTCGCCTTTCTCCAGTGGCGTCAGCGCACCGAGCAGGCGCAAACGCTGGCGCCAGGCACGGAAGGTCAGGCCGGTATCGCGCAGAAACAGACGCGTGAGGGTCTTTTCGGTGACGCCGAATTTGTCGCTCCAGTGGCTCAGCGTGGTCTGTTGTTCCGGGTGTTGCTCCAGGCTCTGGTAGATCTGGCGCAAACGGGCGTCCTGGGGCAGCGGCAGCATCAGGTCGATGTGTGGTGCGTCGGCCAGTTGATCGAGGATCACTTGAGCGAGGCGCCCGTGAGCGCCGCGCTCATCGTATTCCACCGGCATCTGGCTGAAGGCGCGGATAAGCTCCCTGAGCAGATCGCTGACGCCGAGCACATGACAGCGCTCGATCTGCCGCGAGGCGACGTTGCAATCGATATACAGGCTGCGCATCTCGGTGTGCGGCGAACTGAATACCCGATGCGGTACGCCGGCAGGAATCCACACTGCGCGTTCCGGCGGCGCAACGAAACGCCCGGCGCTGGTCTGCACCTCAAGTACGCCTTGAATCGCATAGGACAATTGCACCCACGGATGGCTGTGACGCCGGGTCAGTGCGCGATTGGGCAGCGATTCGGTGCGCCCGTACAGCGGGCGCGGCAGGCTGGGCAGCCCGGGAATGCTGCGTCGAAAGCTTTTGTCCTGTCCTTTAGGCGGCATCTGCAGGCTCTTCGGCGTTAGTCGGTAATTCCCTGTCACGTTAAAGTCGCTGGCACGCCCTGGCAACCCCGGATGAACACATCATGACGCGCCCTAGATTCCTTCCCGATAACTTCACCCTGACGCTGATCGGCGTTGTGCTGCTGGCCAGTTTTCTGCCAGCCAGCGGTCAGGTCGCGGTCGGCTTCGGCTGGTTGACCAACATCGCCATCGCGCTGCTGTTTTTCCTCCACGGCGCCAAGCTCTCCCGAGAGTCGATCATCGCCGGTGCCGGCCACTGGCGCCTGCATCTGCTGGTGTTCGGCCTGACCTTTGTCTTGTTCCCGCTACTGGGGCTGGCGCTGAAACCACTGCTGTCGCCGTTGATCGGCGACAAGCTGTACATGGGCATGCTCTACCTGTGCGCATTGCCCGCCACCGTGCAGTCGGCGATTGCCTTCACCTCGCTGGCGCGAGGCAATATTCCAGCGGCGATTTGCAGCGCTGCGGCGTCCAGCCTGTTCGGAATTTTCCTCACGCCGTTGCTGGTGACCTTGCTGCTCAACGTGCATGGCGACGGCGGCTCGACCCTCGATGCGATCCTGAAAATCAGCGTGCAACTGCTGCTGCCATTTATCGCCGGGCAGATCGCCCGGCGCTGGATCGGTGCGTGGGTAGGGCGCAACAAGAACTGGCTGAAATTTGTCGATCAGGGCTCGATTCTGCTGGTGGTCTACGGCGCGTTCAGTGAGGCGGTCAACGAAGGCATCTGGCACCAGATTCCGCTCATCGAGCTGCTGGGGCTGGTGGTGGTCTGCTGTATCTTGCTGGCGCTGGTGTTGCTCGCGTCGACCCTGCTGGGCAAGGCGTTTGGTTTCAACCAGGAAGACCGCATCACCATCCTGTTCTGCGGCTCGAAAAAGAGCCTGGCGACCGGCGTGCCGATGGCGCAGGTGTTGTTCGCCGGCAGCACCATTGGTGTGTTGATTCTGCCGTTGATGCTGTTCCATCAGATTCAATTGATGGTGTGTGCGGTGCTCGCGCAGCGCTACGCAAAACGTCCGGAGTCGGTGCCTGAGTTGATGGCGCAAGTTGATCCATAACGCTGATTTGCAGGAGCTACCGCAGCCTGCGGCAGCTCCTACAGAGAGCGACTCTTCACGGCTGCGGCAGCACGTGAGGGTACGTTCAGTATGCGCAGCAATGAAGAGACATGAATCCTGACCGTAAACGGCGAAATATCCAGTTCACGGGCGATTTCCTTGTTGGTCTTGCCTTGCGCGATCAGCCGCAACACCTCTTGCTGACGGGGCGTGAGCGCCGCACCGGTCTCCAGCGGCAATAAGCCCGACGGTGCAAACTTCACCAGCACTTCACCTTCGCGAATTGCCAGGATCGCCTGACCGATTTCGTCCGGTGCGATGTTTTTGCCGATGAAACCATCGATGCCTGCTGCCATGACGTCGCTGATCAACGCCTCGTCATCAACCATCGACACCACGATCAGCGTGGTGCGCGGCAAGCGGCGACGCAGTTCGGCGAGCTGACTGACGCAGGTCAGGCCGGGAAAGCGCAGGTCCAGAATCAGGCTATCCGGCTCGTCGCCACAGGGCAGCAGCGCCAGTACGGCGTCGAGGTCGCCAGCCTGTTCAATATTTGCGTCGGGGAGCAGGCGCTGCACCGTGCGCAGCATCGCTTCGCGAAACATCGGGTGATCGTCGGCTATGATAATTCGGCATGTCATGGCGTGACCCTCCCTGGGCCGGGTGTTGCTGATGGCATGCACCTTAGCACCCGGTGCGGGCATTGCCTGTCGGTTTGTGCTGATTATGACGATTGCGGCACAAGGACGTTCACCATGAAGTTCGAGAAGAACACCGAGCTCGATCAGGCCAATCTGCGCATTATCATCGCCAGCATCGCGTTGGTTTACATTGGCGTACTGGGCGTCTTACCGGCCCAGCGCTTCGATACCTATCTGCCGGTTGTCACCTATATCTGCGTGTTTTTGCTGGCCTCGATTGTGCTGCGCCAGACGATTGTGCGTTGGCCGGGGCATTATCCGGCACGGCGGATTTTCGCCATGGTCCACGATTACACCGGCACCTGCTTCGGGCTGGTGGTCGGTGGCGAAGCGGCATTGCCGCTGTATGCGGTGATTATCTGGGTCAACCTCGGCAACGGCATGCGTTACGGCTCGCGTTATCTGGCAATTGCTACGGTGTTGGCATTGCTGGCGTTGCTCGCGGTGTATCGGCTGACGCCCGTGTGGCAGGCGCAACCGTTCATGGTGTTGATGCTGATGATCACCAGTACGGTGATTCCGTTTTATGCGCACTTGTTGCTTGAACGCACGCGCAAAGCGTCCGAAGAAGCGGTCGCGGCCAATCTGGAGAAGTCGCGGTTTCTCGCCCAGGCCAGCCATGACCTGCGCCAGCCGATCCACTCCATCGGCCTGTTTACCGCGTGCTTGCGTGAGTCACGATTGGGTGAGGAAGAGCGACGCTTGGTCGACAACATCGACCGTTCACTGCTCAACGTGTCGCAGTTGTTCCGTTCGATTCTCGATCTGTACACCCTCGATAACGGGCGGATCCTGCCGAAATTGCAAACCGTGCATCTGGGCGAATGGCTCGCGGATCTGATTCGCCAGAACGCCGAAGCGGCGCGTTGGGCGGGGGTGGAACTGCGCTTGCGACCTTGTGAATACTGGGTGCGCACCGATCCGGCGCTGCTGGCGACCATGGTTCAGAACGTACTTTCCAACTGCTTCAAGTACGGCGCGCAGCGACCGGTGCTGATCGGTGTGCGCAGGCGCGCAGCCGGGCTGGCAATCGTCATTTACGATCAGGGCAATGGCATCGCCGAGGAGCATCTGCCGAAGGTGTTCGAGGAGTTTTACCGGGTTCGCCAGGTGCGCGATAAAGACGTCGAGGGTGTGGGGCTGGGCCTGTCGATCGTCAAGCGCCTGGGGCAATTGATCGGGTTGGAGGTCGCGCTGCGCTCGCGGTTGGCGCGCGGGACGGCGGTCACTTTGTCCGGGTTGCCCATGGCGGCACCACCGCTGCAATCAGTCAGTCGCGATGATGCGCGACAGGTCGGTCTGCTGACCGGGTTGAAGGTGTGTCTGGTGGAAGATGATCGCAACGTGCTGATGGCCACGTCGGCGTTGCTGGAGCGTTGGGGCTGTGTGGTGCAGGCCGAACTGACGGGTCGCGACTTGGTCACCGATTGCGACATCATCGTCGCCGACTATGATCTCGGTACCCATGCCACGGGGATCGAATGCATTGACGATGTGCGGCGCCAGCGCGGCTGGGCGGTGCCGGCGATGATCATCACCGGGCATGACATCGAAAAAATACAGGCGGCCTTGCACGACCGCCAAATTGCCATCCTGTCCAAACCGGTACGCCCGGCCGAGCTGCGCACGACCTTGCGAACCCTGCGCGACCGGCAAGCAGCGCCCGTCGCGGAAACGCTGTAGGCGCTGCGGCACGCTGCGCCTACATGGGCCAAGTATCAGCGTTTGCAGAGATAGTCCTGAGTGATGGTAGTTTGCAGGCAGTTGTACTGGCCCATGGTGCGGCAGATGTTTTTCTCCGAGCCGGTGACCTCGGCGTTTTTGTAGCCCCAGGTCTTGCAGCGTTGTGCGGCGACGGTCAGGCCTTGTTCGGCGCTGGTCTGGCCGCTTTCGAATTGACCCAGTTCATAGGAGATCTGGACGACGCCATCGTTTTTGCTGCCGCCGGTGGCTTCCCATTGTTTCGGGGTGGCGCAGCCGGTGAGGAACAGGGTGGCGAGGGTGAGTGTTGCGATCAGGGTTTTCATGATGGAACGCAGTCCTTTACCGAGGAAGTGGGATTATTGGAATGGAATCGGCGAGGCGCCTTTGGGCAGGCATGACAGCGGCGGCGTCATGATGCCCATGCTCGCGACCGCGATGATGGCGCCGCTTGGTAATTCGCAGTTGTACTCACCGGCCGGGGTGTAGGCGGTGTAGTAGGTGAGGGTGCTGTCGCTGCGGACGTTGTCGATTTTCGACACTGGTTTGCCGATGACGGTCTGCGCGCGCTCTTTCATGCTGGCTTCGCTGGGCTTGACGGTCTGGCAACCGCCGACGCCGATCAGGAGGGCGCCGACAACGGCGACTTTGCAGAGCTGGGTATGCAGTTTCATGGTGTTTCTTCCTTGGTGTTGTTCTGATTTCCAGGCACAACGATCCCGCACGCTGCGCAAGGGCAACGTTGGGGAACATCGAGGGTTGCAGGGGAATATAGCGTCGGGTTGCTCAGCGGTCGATTAGCACAAATGTGCTACTGCGGCGCCGAACAGACGGCAAGTCGAAGCCGTCCGTTGGGCCGAAAAAGGTATTACAGAGTGCTGTTGAACTGGTCGGAATAACTGCCGGTCATCAATGCCGAGGCGACTCGATCAGAGCCGACGCCTACGCGGGAGTAAGCGAGGCGGTTGGCCTTAATCCGATCAGCACCGTCCGCTGCGACGGCGCCTGCGATCAAGCTGTTTGGCAATTGGCACGGGTGCACCCTTCAGTGCACGGGTGTCGACGATTTTGATGACACTGGGAAACGCGACTGAAGCAGTATGGATCGGCATCGACTGCCCATCCTGCCGGGGACGAGGGGACAATCAGCGATTAGTCGTTTCACTTCCTTGCAGGCAGGGGCAAGAAGGAAATCGGTCTAAAAACGCCAGCCCGGACTTCCGGCCTTTTGCTAGGCTGAAGAATGTAGGCGAAGACGCAGACTGATGCGCAAACGGATAGCAAGGGGACGTGGGGCGCGTTCCGAAGGGTACACGGTTAGAAAGATCTCCGCGCTGAGATCCAGCCCTTACGCCGTGTGAAGCAGCCGAGGCACTACTTTTTCAATTTCGCCCGGTACTGTGAGAAGCCTGATAAACCTTGTAAGCCAGAGACCAGCACTGGCCGCCTGCTCAAACAACCAAAGCCCGCATCGTGCGGGCTTTGTCGTTCTTGCCTGATCAGATTTTTGTCAGCGCGTGCGCCAGATCGGCGCGCAGGTCTTCGACGTCTTCGACGCCCACCGACAGCCGCACCAAACCATCGCCGATACCCAGTATGGCGCGGGTTTCAGGTGGAATGGTCGCGTGCGTCATGATCGCCGGATGCTCGATCAGACTCTCGACACCGCCGAGGCTTTCAGCCAGAGCGAAGATCTTCACGTTCTCCAGGAAACGCCGTGCGCCGGCCAGATCAGTGTTCAGATCCACCGAAATCATCCCGCCGAAACCGCGCATCTGCCGCTTGGCCAATTCATGCTGCGGATGCGACGCGAGGCCCGGGTAGTAGACGCGGTTGACCTGCGGCTGCTGCTCCAGCCACTGCGCCAGATCCAGTGCGTTGCTGCAATGCCGCTCCATGCGCAGCGCCAGGGTTTTCACCCCGCGCAAGGTCAGAAATGCATCGAACGGCCCGGAAATAGCGCCGACCGCGTTCTGCAAAAAGCCCAGGCGTTCGGCCAGTTCGGCGTTCTGCCCGACCACGGCAATACCGCCAATGACGTCGGAGTGACCGTTGAGGTATTTGGTGGTCGAGTGCAGCACGATGTCGAAACCCAGCTCCAGCGGGCGCTGGATGTACGGGCTGGCAAACGTGTTGTCGGCCACGCTGATGATCCCGCGTGCGCGGCAGATCCGCGCGATGGCCGCCAGATCCGACAGGCTCAGCAGCGGATTGGTCGGCGACTCGACGATGACCAGGCGCGTGTCGTCCTGCAGCGCCGCTTCGAACGCCGACAGGTCAGTCAGGTCGACGTAGCTGAAACGATGCCCGGCGCTGCGTTGGCGCACCTTGTCGAACAGGCGGAAGGTGCCGCCGTACAGGTCGTTGCCGGAGATGATGTGCGAACCGGCATCGATCAGTTCGAGGACGGTGGAAATCGTCGCCAGCCCGGAAGCGAAAGCAAACGCCTGGGTGCCACCTTCCAGATCCGCCACGCAACGCTCAAGGGCAAAACGCGTCGGGTTGTGCGAGCGGCCGTAGTCGAACCCTTTGTGCACACCGGGGCTGTCTTGCAGGTAAGTCGAGTTGGCATAGATCGGCGGCATCAGCGCGCCGGTGGTCGGGTCAGGCTCTTGCCCGGCGTGGATCACCCGGGTCGCGAAGCCTTGGGAATTCTTGTCGTGCTGACTCATGCGAGGGATCTCCGTAATTGGTTGAGCATGTCGGTGCGGGTGATCAGGCCATGGAAGCCCGACGCGTCGGCGACGATGGCCACGAGGCCACGGCTGAGCACCGATTCCAGTTCCGCAAGGGTAGCGCCTGGTGCCAGCGTTTGCAGTTTATCGGTCATCACGCTGGAAACTGATTGGCTGAAGCGTGCAGCGTCTTCGTGAACGGCCAGCAGGATGTCGGATTCATCGATAACGCCAACCAGCTCCTTGCCTTCAACCAGCACCGGCAGTTGCGAAACGTCTGCCAGACGCATGCGCTGGAACGCGGTCAACAAGGTGTCGTCGGGGCCGACGCTGATCACCCGGCCATCCTCGAAGCGACGGGCAATCAGGTCGCGCAAGTCGCCATAACCCTTGCGTTGCAACAGGCCCTGATCGGTCATCCACTGGTCGTTGTAGACCTTCGACAAATAGCGAGTGCCGGTGTCGCAGACAAAACTGACGACGCGTTTCGGCTCGGTCTGTTCGCGGCAATAACGCAGCGCAGCGGCGAGCAAAGTGCCGGTCGACGAGCCGCCGAGAATACCTTCGGCCTTGAGCAGTTGGCGGGCGTGATCGAAGCTTTCTTCATCGCTGATCGAATAGGCGTGACGCACACTGGAGAGATCGGTGATCGACGGAATGAAGTCTTCGCCGATGCCTTCGACCGCCCACGAACCAGGCGTCAGCATCGAGCCGTCACGGCTGTATTGCGCCATGACCGAGCCGACCGGGTCGGCCAGGACCATTTCCAGATCCGGTTGCACGCGCTTGAAGAAACGGGTCAGCCCGGTCAGGGTCCCGGCCGAACCGACGCCGACGACGATGGCGTCCAGGTCATGCTCGGTCTGCGCCCAGATCTCCGGTGCGGTACTGCATTCATGGGCCAGCGGGTTGGCCGGGTTGTTGAACTGGTCAGCGAAAAATGCGCCGGGAATGTCTTTCGCCAAACGTGCGGCGACGTCCTGGTAATACTCGGGATGGCCCTTGCCGACATCGGAGCGGGTGATATGCACCTCGGCGCCCATGGCTTTCAAGTGCAGGACTTTTTCCGTGGACATCTTGTCCGGCACCACCAGCACCACGCGGTAGCCTTTGGCGCGCCCGACCAGTGCCAGACCCAGGCCGGTATTGCCGGCAGTGGCCTCGACGATGGTGCCGCCGGGTTTGAGGCGACCATCACGTTCAGCCGCATCGATCATTGCCAGACCGATACGATCCTTGATTGAACCTCCGGGGTTTTGCGATTCGAGTTTGAGAAACAGTGTGCACAGGCCGGTATCGAAGCGGGTCACTTGTACCAGCGGCGTATTGCCGATCAGCCCAAGTACGGCAGGGCGTGAATCCTTTGACATTTCTTCACCTTTTTTTGTGGTGTTGATCGCGTTCCATTCGCGGGGAATAAGCTCGCGTGCAACATAGGCTCAGACATCATCTGTCGCAACCTTTTGTCGCTCGGAATTACTGCCATTTCGATCTAACTATAGAACTAAAAAATCCTATAAAAACCGATCTCTAATCGCACAACGAGAAGAGCGCGGGACATCCGCGCTTAAACCCGAAACTCATTGATTAGAGGAAGTACAACGATGGGAAGCAAACGTACAGAAATTACCTGCGAAGGATCGGCGGCTGGAATCTCCGCACGAATCTGCCTGGAAATCGAAGCCTCGTTCTTTACGCCTCTGGCAGAAAATGACGAAGCGTTGCCACGCCTCGCAGACAGGGAGGCGCTCGATCCGGAACAACAGTTTGATCGGCGTACGGTAACCCGGCCTTCTCTCTAAACAGGCGATGGCCGGATGAAGTGCATCCGGCCATTCGGGGGTATGTCCATGTTCAGCGAGCGCGAATCTGCGGGTGAAGAGCGGGTGGCAACGTTTTTGCGGGTGATTAGCGAGGAAGCCGGATTGTCCGTCAATTACTACGAATCCGGTGCCAATGTTGCCGCCGTGGAGTTGAAAGACGAACGAGGAAGAGTGGCCGCTGCCGGTGCCGGGAAAGGCCGCGCGCGAACGGTCGGCGCCTTGGCCGAGGCTCTGGAACATTACAGCTTTGCCCACAAGGTCGAACCTTTGCGCCGTGTGCCGGTCAGGCAACTGCTGGCACAGGAGGCGACGCGCAACGATGGCTATCTGCAGAGTCTTGGCGATAGCAGCCACCAGGACGATTCGGTTCAATGCCTGCGTTTTTATCGTATCAATCAGCGTAACCATTGCATCCTGGTACCGGCATCGCTGGTGTCGCTGGCGTACCTGGGGCAAGAGGGCGCCGGCGGCGAACAACGCAACGCCGGTCCCGATGCGCATTTACTCAAATATTTCACCAATTCGGGCGTAGCCACGGGTTACGGCTGGCGCGAATCCGTCCTCCACGGGCTCAATGAAGTGATTGAGCGCGACGGGTTGTCCTCGATCTACGAGCAACTGGTCGCTGGTCGCCGACCGGATCTGGCCGAGGTCCATCCACACTGGCTGGCGGCGCACTTTCAGGACAATGCGGAGCTGCTCGGCTTCGTCAGCAGTGCGCGGGTTTTTTTTGGCGAACACAAAGGCATGCCGTTCGCGATGGCACTGAGCAAGGCAAACCATGAGGGCAGACTGGCATTGATCGGTTCCGGCTGCTCGATATCGCCGACCCAGGCAGTTTATCGGGCGGTGACCGAGTTGTTGCAGGTGTCGAAGCTTCAGGACGATGTCACGCGGCGCGAGGACGAACGCGTCAAGGCGCATCTGCTAAGCGGGCGTGGCTTGCATCGTTTGATTGAGTTGGCGGACTGGCTGGCTGGCCCGTTTCCACTGCTCGATTCGTTGCATGCGTCGGGGGGCTTGAGTGTTGCCCAACAGTTGGCCTGGGTCGTGCGCCGACTGCGTGAACATGGACTCGCGGCATACTTTCGCCCGATCAAAGTGTTCTCCGATCGAGTGGTGGTTACTCAGGTTTACGTCCCGGGGCTGGAACGGTTCAATCTGGTGCGCAGCGGTCTTCGCGTCGTCCCTCAGCGTATCTTGTTCGCCGCCGCGCAGTGCCGTGGCGCAAAGGAAGAAGCCAACCATGTTTAAGGAAATGAAACAGGCGGTGGTGACGCATCGTTCAGCGTTTGCCCTGGTTTTGTTGATTGTGGTGCTGTCGAAAATCGCGGGTGTCATGCCCACGTTGATTCTCGGTCGGGTGGTCGACAGTTTTTCCAGTGCTGCTCAGGGCGTCGGTGCCAGTGGTTACCTGCTGGGTTTTGTCTTGCTGGGGCTGTTGAACGTGCTGTTACTGCCCGTTCAGGGGTTGCTGCTGACGCGCTTCATCCAACAGGCGCTCTATGACGCCTCCATGCACTGGATGGGCATGCTGATGAAAAAAGACTTCGGCCTCTATTCCTCGGTCAACGTGGGGAAAATGCTCAAGTCGGTAGAACGCGGCATCCTGGCCAATGAAAAGATGCTGGGTTACGCCCTTGGAACCGTATTACCGTTGGTGGTCGAGTTTGTGGCGATAGCGGTCTGGCTGGTTTATATCGCCAACGTGCTGTTCCTGGCGGTGGTTATTGCACTGTCAGTGGCCTATCTGTTGGTGACACATCGGCTGATCCGCTGGCGACGCAAGCACATTGATGAAGTCAACGATGCCGAAGACGAGCAGGGCGGCGTTTTTGCCAATACGATTCAGGCGACCAAGCAGATTCGCCTGGAAGTGGCGCAGCACGCTGCACTGCAGCCATTGGCCGCAACCTTTCGGCGCTACGCCGATGCTGCAACCCGGGTGGGGTTTTCCGGGGCCATACTCAACGCCTCCAGAACCTTTTTCCTGACGGCGACCACCGGCCTGGTGATTCTCTACGGGATGACCGATCAGGCAGCATTGACACCCAATCTCTCGGTCGGTGAGTTCGTGGCGTTGTTCTCGTTGTCCGGGATGTTTTTCAACGGCGTGTTCAATGTCGGTGAAACCTATCGCTTCGCCGATCAGTTCGCCGCGGATCAGGCGCGGCTCAAAGAGCTGCTGTTGTTGCCGGACTTCAAGCAAACCGATCATCCCGAGGTAGTCGGGTTCGCTCCCCAGACACTGGTTTTTCCTGGCATACAGTGGGAAAGCAATGGCAAGCGGGTGTTGCACATCCAGCAGCCACTGACGTTTTTCGCCCATCAGCGGGTGGCCCTGATCGGGGCCAGCGGTTCGGGAAAAACCACTTTTCTCGAAGTGTTGAGTGGAATCAGAAAAGTGCCCGGTGGCGTTGTTCGACTGGACAGCACGCCGCTGGACAACCTGCCGGAAAGCACACATTTCAACGTTTTGCGCTATTGCCCCCAGTTGCCACGGTTTCTGGCTGGCTCGCTGGAAGATGCGGTGTTTTTCTACACGCCCAGACATGCACGCTTTCGCCAGGAAGCCACAGCGCTGGGCCTGGAGAACCTGTTCCTCGGGGATAAGGAAAAAGTGGTGAATGAAGACGCCAGCAGCTTGTCCGGGGGGAGGCGAAAAAGCTCTCGCTGCTGCGATTATTGTTGAAACCTGGAACCTTCAACCTGTTCGACGAGCCCACCGCCTCTGTGGATGCAAAAGGTGCCTCACTCATCTGGAATGCACTGTTTGAAAGACTCGCATCGCGCGCATTGATTTGTGTCACCCACGATCTGCAAGGGCTGTCGCGCTTTGATCGGGTGCTGGTGTTCGAATGTGGAGAGGTGATTGCCGATGGCCCGTGGCAGCGCATCGCAATGACGGAACGGGTTCAGGACGTTATCAGCCGAATCAGGACCGAAGTGCTTTGAAGGCAGTGCAACGGGGAGTAACAGCACAAATCCAGTGTGGGAGGGGGCTTGCTCCCGAAGGCGGAGTGTCAGGCAGCCTCGATGTTGAATGTGCCGGCCCTTTCGGCAGATGTTCTGCAATTGTCAGTGATTGCTCATCAGCCCATGCAGCACGCCCAGCCTCAATCCCGACTCGGAGGGCACCATCTGCGAGATGCCAAACACCTTGAATGCCGCCAGCATCAACACCAGTCCGCCGGGCAGGATGCTCTGGCGATGAGGTTGCAGACCGGCGAGCTTCAACTGTTGGACGTTGCTGACCTTCAGCAACAGCAAGGAAAGACGCAACAGGCCAGCGTAGGTAATACCGTCCTGAGCGAAATCGTTAAGTCGATTGGCCTTGAGCACTTTGGCGAGCATGCGCGCAGTGCCCGAAGAGCCAATGGTCTGCTGCCAACCCTGAGCGCGATAGCGGCGGGCGACTTTTTCAAATTGCAGGATGGCCACGCGTTCGGCTTCTTGCAGCGCACCGGGGCTAATGGCGCCACCGCGAAAGAATCGCGTACTTAACGTGCCGCTGCCGATGGCGATGCTTTCGGTCAGCAGCGGTTGCGAGCCCTGGCCGAGAATCAGTTCGGTGGAACCGCCGCCGATGTCGACCACCAGGCGCATATCTTCGACGCCCGGTAACGTGTGCGCCACGCCGGCGTAGACCAGACGAGCCTCTTCATGGCCGGAAATGACGTCGATGCGAAAACCCAGATGCCGCTCGGCACTGGCCAGAAACAGCGGCGCGTTATCGGCCTCGCGCACTGCGCTGGTCGCCACTGCCCGCACTCGACCCGGGTCGAACCCGCGCAGTTTCTTGCCGAATCGCGCCAACGCCTGCCAGCCTCGATCCAGCGCCATCGTATCCAGTGCGCCACCGTCAAAGCCCTCGGACAAACGCACCGGCTCGCGCAAGGTTTTGACTTCCTGAATCATCAGGCCTTTGCGACTGCGTACCGACTGGCCGATCATCATGCGAAATGCATTTGAGCCCAGGTCGATGGCGGCGAACAGCGAGGCGTCTTCTTTCATGGGAGTCCTTGCAAAGCATCCGTCGAAGGCTCAAGACGGTTTGCGAGGATTCTGCCGTCGGCTTGATTACATCCTGATGACGACACAGGGGCGATTGAATGAATTTGCCGCTGTCATGACACTGTCATTTTCCGGCGCCTACACTTTGCTCAATACATCGCGTGTTCTTAAAGTTTTTGCTGCCATTTCCGGCAGCTTTTTTTTGCCTGAAATTCGTCACCCCATTACCCGCCACAGGTGTTGGTTTGCAATTCCTCATAGAGCTTGGCTAATATACGATCCATATACACATCGTATTGGATTCATATATGGGCATCGTAAAGATTTCAGAGGACATGCACGAAAATCTGCGCATCTCCAGTAACGCCCTCAGCCGCTCGATCAACGCGCAGGCTGAGCACTGGATGCGCATCGGCATGCTCGCCGAGCTGCACCCCAACCTCGACCACAGCGCCATTTGCCGCTTGCTGATCCGCGCCGAACAGAACGGTGGGCTGGATCTGCAACAACTGACTCAGGAAGCCGTCAGCGCATGAGAAACCAGATCAAGATCAACACCCCGGCCGATATCGCCCAATCGCGTGCCGCTGGCAAACTCGCTGCAGAAGTACTGGCAATGCTGGTGCCGCACGTCAAGGCTGGCGTCACCACCGATGAGCTGGATCGGCTGTGCAACGACTACATCGTTAACGTGCAGAAAGCCGTGCCGGCCAACGTCGGTTATCACGGCTTTCCGAAAACGGTTTGTGCGTCGGTCAACGATGTGGTCTGTCATGGCATCCCTTCGGGCACGCCGTTGAAGGATGGTGACATCGTCAACCTCGACATCGCGGTGATCAAGGACGGCTGGTTCGGCGACACCAGTCGCATGTACGTGGTCGGCGAGGCAACGCCTGAGGCGCAGCATCTGATCAAGACCACTTACGAGGCGATGTGTGCGGGTATTCGCGTGGTCAAGCCGGGTGCGACTTTGGGCGATATCGGCCACGCGATCCAGACGCTGGCGGAGAAGGAGGGCTTTAGCGTGGTGCGCGAGTATTGCGGGCATGGGATCGGCAAGGTGTATCACGACGAGCCGCAGATCCTGCATTACGGTTTTCCCAATCAGGGTATGAAGCTCAAGGCCGGGATGATTTTTACCGTTGAGCCGATGCTCAACGCGGGCAAACGTCATGTGAAGAACATGCCGGACGGCTGGACGGTGCTGACCAAGGATGGCTCGTTGTCGGCGCAGTGGGAGCATATGGTCGCGGTGACTGAGACCGGGTTTGAAATTCTTACGGCGTGGCCGGATGAGATTGAAGGGTTTGCGCCCATCGTCTGAAAAAAAGGGCCACCGCAGCCCGACGCTGTGATGACCCGAGGGGTACACGCAGTTCAACTGTAGGAGTGAGCCTGCTCGCGATAGCGGTTTATCAGTCAACATCGTTGTCGTCTGACACGCCGTCATCGCGAGCAGGCTCACTCCTACAGGAGTTGTGTGTTGCCAGTAAAGCTCAGTGAGAACCGGCAGCCTTGTTGAGATCGCTTTCGGTCCATTCGGTGTAGACGCACGCATCGGCAGTGGCCCAGCGTACTTGCACCGGATCGCCGGCCTTGAGCGGCATGCCGGCCGCGGACAATGCCTTGACCGTCATCGAGGTGCCGCCCGAAGTCACCACGCTGCAAGTCTGGCTTTCTCCGAGAAACAACACTTCTACCACCTTCGCTGACACCTCGTTCCAGCCCGACGGCAGCGGTTCGCTGATCGCCTGCGGCACGCTCAAGGCCAAGGCTTTTTCCGGCCGCACCATCAGCAATACATCCTGATCCGTGTGCAAGCCCGCCGTCAGCCGAATCGACAACGACTGCCCTTCAAAACTCGCCGCTGCATTGCCCTGGGCCTTGAGTTTGAGGAAGTTCGAGTTGCCGAGGAACGAGGCGACAAAGGCATTCGGCGGATTCTGATAAAGGTCATATCCGCTGCCCAGACCGACAATCTTGCCGTGACTGAAAATTGCAATGCGTTGCGACAAGCGCATGGCTTCTTCCTGGTCGTGGGTCACATAAACAATGGTGATGCCCAGACGACGATGCAGTTGGCGCAATTCGTCCTGCAAGTCTTCACGCAGCTTTTTATCCAGCGCACCGAGCGGTTCGTCCATCAGCAGAATGCGCGGTTCGTAAACCAGCGCCCGGGCGATGGCGACACGCTGTTGCTGGCCGCCAGACAATTGCGAAGGGCGGCGATGGGCGAACTGCTCAAGTTGCACCAGTTTCAACATCGCGTCGACACGCTTGTCACGTTCGGCTGCGGCAAGTTTGCGAATCGCCAAGGGAAACGCGATGTTGTCGCGCACCGACAGATGCGGGAACAGCGAGTAGCGCTGGAACACCATGCCGATGTCACGCTTGTGCGGCGGCACGTTGACCAGCGACTGACCGTTGACGAGGATCTCGCCACTGCTCGGCGTTTCGAACCCGGCAAGCATCGACAGCGTGGTGCTTTTGCCCGAGCCGCTGGAGCCAAGGAAGGTCAGGAACTCGCCGTCCCTGATGTCCAGCGAGATGTTGTCGACGGCGGCAAAGTCGCCGTAATGCTTGTTCAGGTTGCGCAGGCTGACCAGGGGTTTGTCGTTCTGCTGGGATGCGTCTTTGATCACGGCACTCATGTCGTACTCCTGGGCGCTCAGGCGCTGATTTCGTTGCGCCGGCGCAGTGCGGCGGCGATCACCATGACCAACACTGACAAGCCGATCAGCAGCGTCGAAGCGACGGCGATCACTGGCGTCAGGTCCTGGCGCAGGGTGGTCCACATTTTCACGGGAAGGGTTTGCAGGGTCGGGCTGGCCATCATCACACTGAGCACCACTTCGTCCCACGAAACCAGAAAGGCGAAGAGGGCGCCGGCGACCATGCCCGGACGAATCGCCGGGAAAGTCACCTTGAACACTGCTTGCAGACGCGAGGCTCCGCAGATCACTGCCGCGTCTTCAATCGACTGATCGAACAGCTTCAGCGAGTTGATGATCGAGATGATGGTGAATGGCAGCGCAACAATCACATGGCTGACCACGAAGGCGAACATCGTCCCGGTGTAACCGAGTTTGAGGAACAGCGCGTACACCGCCACGGCGATGATCACCAGTGGCACGATCATCGGCAGGGTGAACAGGCCGTAGAGCATTTCCCTTCCGGGAAAACGCCCGCGAACCAAGGCAAAAGCGGTCGGCAAACCGAGGGCCACGGCGCAGATTGTGGTCAGCACGGCGACCTTGAGGCTGGCCGCTGCGGCGTTCATCCAGTCCGGGTTGGAGAAGAACTGGCCGTACCATTTCAGCGTCCAGCCCGGCGGTGGAAACACCAGCCACTGCGACGAGCCGAACGACAGCAGGACGATGAAGACGATCGGCAACAGCAGGAACAGACCGATCAGCCCGGTGGTGGCGTAGAGGCCGAAACGCATGCGCCGGCTCATGGCATTGGGAGTCAGGAGCATGTCGGCTTACCTCGCATTACTGGCGCCAACCGGGGATTCCGGCTGAAGCTTCAGGTAGAAGTAGAACAGCACCAAAGTGATCGCGATCAGCAACGCAGCGCCGGCACTGGCCAGGCCCCAGTTGAGGAACGATTGCACCTGCTGAATGATGAACTCCGGCAGCATCATGTTCTGCGCGCCGCCGAGCAGTGCCGGGGTGACGTAGTAACCGAGCGACATCACGAACACCATCAAGCCGCCGGAGGCCAGACCCGGCCGGCACAGCGGCAGGAACACCCGGAAGAAGTTGGTCCACGGACTGGCGCCACAGATCGAACCAGCCTGCAGAATCATCGGGTCGATGGCCTGCATGGTCGCCTGCAGCGGCAGCACGATGAACGGGATCATGATGTAGCTCATGCCGATCACCACACCGGTGAGGTTATGCACCATTTCCAGCGGCTGATCGATGATGCCCAGCGCCATCAGAGCCTTGTTGATCACGCCCGAAGCTTGCAGCAACACCAGCCATGAATAGGTGCGGGCGAGCAGGCTGGTCCACATCGACAGCAGAACGATGTTGAGAATCCAGCGACCCCAGCCGCGCGGCACCAGAGTGATCGCCCAGGCCAGCGGAAAGCCCAGCAGCAGGCTGAACAGCGTCACCAGCCCGGCCACCGAAAAGGTGTTGAGCAGCACCCGTGCATACGCCGAGTTGGCGAACAGTTGTTCGTAGTTGCCAAGGCCCGGGGTCGGTTCGAGCACGCCGCGCAACAGCAGGCCAATCAACGGCGCGAGAAAGAACAGGCCGATGAACAGCAGCGCCGGTGCGAGGTTGCCGGCGCCGCGCCAGCGTTGTCTGAGGGACGGGGCTTGCTGCATCGCAACCGCCTGTGTTCCGTGGGCCGAGCCGGCAGCGCTCGCGGCGCTCCCGGTGGCAGTGGAGGGACGGGACGCGGTGGCCGCCATTTTCATTTGACCAGCCATTCGTTCCACCGTGTCGCGATGGCCTGGCCGTTTTTGGCCCAGTACGCGAAATCAAGAGTGATCTGATCCTTAGCGTAGGCAGTCGGCAGGTTGGGGGCCAGCGTCGAATCCAGACGCTCCACACTGTCGAGGTTGACCGGGGCGTAGGCGGTCAGGTTGGAGAAGTCGGCCTGGCCTTTGGCGCTGCTGGCATTGGCCAGAAACTTCATCGCCGCGTCCTTGTTTTTCGAGCCTTTTGGAATCACCAGAATGTCGGCCATGACCAGGTTCTGTTTCCAGCTCACGCCAACCGGCGCGCCGTCTTCTTGCAGGGCGTGAATGCGGCCGTTCCAGAACTGACCCATGCTCGCTTCGCCAGAGGCCAGCAGTTGCTGCGACTGCGCGCCGCCGCCCCACCAGACGATGTCTTTCTTGATGGTGTCGAGTTTCTTGAAGGCGCGATCCAGATCCAGCGGGTAGAGCTTGTCGGCCGCGACGCCGTCGGCCAGCAGCGCCAGTTCGAGCACGCCGGGGCTTGGCCATTTGTACAGGGCGCGTTTGCCGGGGTAGGTCTTGGTGTCGAACAGTGCCGTCCAGTCTTGCGGCTTGGCAGCGCCGAGTTTGCCCTCGTTGTAGCCGAGGACGAAGGAGAAGAAGAACGAGCCGACGCCGTAATCGCTGACGAAACGCGGGTCGATCTTGTCGCGCTGAATCACTTTGAAATCGAGGGGTTCGAGCAGGCCTTCAGCGGCGGCGCGCAGGGCGAAATCGGCTTCGACATCGACCACGTCCCACTGCACGTTGCCGCTCTCGACCATGGCTTTGAGTTTGCCGTAGTCGGTCGGCCCGTCCTGCACCACGGTGATGCCGCTGGCTTTGCTGAACGGATCGGCCCAGGCCTGTTTCTGCGCATCCTGGGTGCTTCCACCCCAGCTGACAAAATTCACGCTTTCGGCAGCCATTGCAGCCTGGCCGGTGACGCTGAGCAGTCCCGCAAAAAAGATCGCGGTTGCAGCTTTGTTCAACACCATTTTTACGCCCTCATTGTTGTGTTTTTGAGCGGGCTTGCGTTGTTGCCCGCCTATCGGGAGCAGTAGATGGACGTTCGTTGGAGTGTCCGGTCTATGGAATATCATATTATGGTATTCCAAACTTTGTGCAAGCACTTTGCCTTACCGGTTATCTGGCGAATCTGTTTTTTGGAAGCTCAGAGGAATCAGTTTGAAATGCAAAACCCTGTAGGAGTGAGCCTGCTCGCGATAGCGGTGTATCAGTCAACATCATTGCTGAATGTCACACCGCTATCGCGAGCAGGCTCACTCCTACATTTGGATTTGTGCTCGACGTGAGTTACTCGGTGAACGGAATACTCTCGACCACTTCCAGGTCATACCCGGTCAGGCCAGCGTATTTCAGAGGAGGGCCCAAGTGACGCAACTTACCCACCCCAAGATTCTGCAAAATCTGCGCCCCAGTCCCCACCTCGGAATAAATCCGCGATTGCGAGCGGCTGAACTGTCGCGGCGGCTGGGTCAGTTGCGGCACGCGCTCAAGCAACGCCTGCGACGACTCATGATTGGCCAATACCACCACAACCCCATGCCCTTCAGCGGCAACCCGTTGCAGCGCCGCCCACAGTGTCCAGTTGCTCGGCCCGCTGTACTCGGCACCGACCAGATCACGCAGCGGATCAATCACATGCACGCGCACCAGCGTCGGCTCTTCGCGGCGCAGATCGCCCATGACCATGGCCATGTGCACGCCGCCCTCGATGCGATCCTCAAAGGTGATCAAGCGGAACGTGCCGTGCACCGTCGGCAGCTCACGTTCGCCAATCCGTTCGATGGTGTGTTCGGTGCTGAGTCGATAGTGGATCAGGTCGGCGATGGTGCCGATCTTGATCCCGTGCTTGCGTGCAAACACTTCCAGATCCGGGCGACGGGCCATGGTGCCGTCGTCGTTCATCACCTCAACGATGACCGAGGCCGGTGTGAAACCGGCGAGACGCGCTAAATCGCAACCCGCTTCGGTATGACCGGCGCGGGTCAGCACGCCACCTTCCTTGGCACGCAACGGAAAGATATGGCCCGGCTGTACCAGGTCTTCGGCGCGAGCGTCTTTGGCTACGGCGGCGGCAACCGTGCAGGCGCGGTCGGCGGCGGATATGCCGGTGGTGACGCCAACCGCCGCTTCAATCGACACCGTGAAGGCTGTGCTGAACACGCTGCCATTGGCCGGCACCATTTGCTCAAGGCCCAAACGCTGACAATGTTCGTCAGTCAGCGTCAGGCAGATCAGCCCCCGCGCTTCACGCGCCATGAAGCTGATCGCCTCGGGCGTGCAGCAGTCGGCGGCCAGCAGCAGGTCGCCCTCGTTTTCGCGATCTTCGTCATCGACCAGCAGGACCATTTTGCCGAGACGATAATCTTCGATGATTTCTTCGATGCTGTTGAAGGCCATGCTGGACTCTCAGGGTTCGTTGGAAATATATTGGTATACCATAATACAAAATCAACAAAGAGGTCACTATGAAGGCGTACTGGATTGCTCATGTGGATATCGCCGATGCCGATCACTACAGCCAATACACCCAGCGCGCGCCGGCGGCCTTCGCCGAGTTCGGCGCGAAGTTTCTCGCGAGAGGCGGGCGCAGCGAGGCGATGGAAGGGCGCAGGACGCCGCAACGCAGTGTGGTGATCGAGTTTGAAAGCTACGAAAAAGCCGTGGCGTGCTACCAATCGGCGGCGTACCAGGAGGCGAAAAGTTACCGCGAGGAATGGGCGAAGGCGGAAATCATCATCGTCGAAGGCATCGCCCCACTCTGAACCCAGCGGAAGGGATTGTTCCCACGCAATGATCGTTCCCACGCTCCGCGTGGGAATGCCTCTTCGGACGCTCCGCGTTCGGCTTTTGAAGGGACGCGGAGCGTCCCGGGCTGCATTCCCACGCGGAGCGTGGGAACGATCAGGCAGGGGGGAATGCGGTCTTCAGCGGATAAAGTGGATCTTGCCGCTATCGTCATTGCCGATGTAGATCCCGTAAACCCCAGCCTGGCGCTCCTCGATATAGCGCTCGAGAATCTGCCGGATCGCCGGGTAATAGATCTGCTCCCACGGGATGTCTTCAGGCGCAAAGAACTTGTAGTCCAGCGTTTCCGGCCCGTACTGCCCGGTGATCTCCAGCGCAATGGCGCGGAAGATGATGTACACCTCGCTGATCTTCGGCACGCTGAAAATCGAATAGGGCGAGAGAATCTCCGCACGCACGCCGCTTTCTTCCCAGACTTCACGCAGCGCCGCCTGCTCGGTGGTCTCGCCGCTTTCCATGAAGCCGGCCGGCAGCGTCCAGGTGCCCGGGCGCGGGGGAATCGCCCGTTGGCACAAGAGGTATTTGCCGTCCTGCTCGATGATGCAGCCGGCAATGATCTTCGGATTGACGTAGTGGATGTAGCCGCAGCCGCGGCACATCAGGCGCTCGTGCGTATCGCCCGGCGGCACCTGCTGACCGAGGTCAGGGCCACCGCATTTCGGGCAATAGCTCGGGCTGGACATATCAGTGACCTATACGAGGTTCTTTCAGCGCAATCGGCAGGGTGATTGGCGGGGTAGCCCCGGTCTCTTCCTGCTTGCGCTTGAGATAGTCGAGGGCAACGGCTGCGGCAGCACGAACGTGATCAACACAGGCCTGATGCGCCGCCAGCGGATCGCCGCTCTTGATCGCCGCGACCATTTTTTCCATTTCCTGATTACTCGCGCCGCGACGGTTTTCCTGGGAAACCGAAGTCGCACGCAAGTAGCTGATGCGAGCCTGCAACTGACGCAACTGAGTCGCCGCGACATGGTTGCCCGAACCTTCCAACAGCACGTCGTAGAAACCCTGCACCGAGTCGATCACCTGTTGCAGTTCGCCGTCCTTGAGTGCCTTGCGGTTCTCGTCGAGGGCTTTTTCCAGGGCTTTGATGTCCTTGGCCTTGGCGCGCAGCGTGAACAGCTGGACGATCAAGCCTTCCAGTACGCAACGCAGCTCATAGATATCGACGGCATCGGCGAGGGTGATGATTGCCACGCGCGGGCCTTTGGCATCGGCGAATTCCACCAGGCCTTCGGATTCAAGGTGACGCAAGGCTTCGCGCACCGATGTGCGGCTGACACCCAGGCGATCACACAGATCGCGCTCGACCAGACGATCGCCCGGCATGAGCTGGAAATTCATGATCGCGCTACGCAGTTTATCCAGCACGATTTCGCGCAGGGTAACGGGGTTGCGATTGACCTTGAAGCTGTCGTCGAGTGGCTGGCGTTTCATGGGGTCCGCTCTTTACTGTGGCTGTCCATGCCAGACGGGCATCAAAACAGCCGAGGGGTTAACTGGAGGTCTCGGCGTCGGCTTCGGCGAAGGCTTCACGGGCGAGCCGGAAACTGTCCACGGCCGCCGGGACGCCGCAATAAATGCCGACCTGAAGCACAATTTCGCGTATTTGCTCACGACTCAGGCCGTTACGCAAGGCGCCGCGCACATGCAGCTTGAGTTCGTGCGGGCGGTTGAGCGCCGAGATCATCGCCAGGTTGATCATGCTGCGCTCCTTGAGCGACAAGCCTTCGCGGCCCCAGACATGACCCCAACAGTATTCGGTGACCATTTCCTGCAGCGGACGGGTGAAGTCGTCGGCGTTGTCGATCGAGCGCTGGACGTAGGTTTCGCCCAAGACCTGGGTGCGGATCTCCAGGCCTTTTTCGTACTTCTCGTTATTCATAAATCCTCCAGTCACCACAAATCCCTTGTCGGAGTGAGCCTGCTCGCGATTGCGGTGGATCAGTCGACATCAATGTTGAATGTCAGTCCGCTATCGCGAGCAGGCTCACTCCTACAGGGATTTGTGTGAATCCGTCAGGCCAGGGTCGGCAGGGGGCCGAGCTTGCCTTTGTGGTAGATCATCGGCGTCACCGGTTGCGCCGGCAGGATCAGGTTCTTCACCGCGCCCACGATGATTGCGTGATCACCGCCGTCGTATTCCCGCCACAGCTCACACTCGATGATCGCCGTCGCTTTGGCCAGAATCGGGTTACCGAGTTCGCTCAAATGCCACTCGATATCCTTGGCCTTGTCCTTGCCTTTACCGGCAAACGCATAGGCCTCGGCGGTCTGGTCGGCGGACAGCAAATGGATCGCGAACTTCTTGCTGTCGCGCAAAACCGGATAGGTGTCGGAAGCGTAGTTGGGACAGAACAGCACCAGCGCCGGGTCAATCGACAGCGCGCTGAAGGCGCTGGCGGTGATGCCGACGATGCCGCCTTCCGGGTCGAGGGTGGTGACCACCGTGACGCCAGACGGAAACGAACTCATCACGTCTTTGTAAATGCCGGGTTCGATCATTTCGCAGGACTCCTAGCGCATCACAAACGGATCAGGCATTGGCGCCTGAGAGAGGTTGATCCACACCGTTTTCAGTTCGGTGTAAGCCAGCACCGAGTCGATGCCGCTTTCGCGTCCATAGCCACTGTTCTTGAAGCCGCCAATCGGCGCCATCGCCGACACCGCGCGGTAAGTGTTGACCCAGATAATCCCTGAACGAACATCACGAGCGAGGCGATGGGCGCGACCGAGATCGCGGGTCCAGATGCCGGCGGCGAGGCCGAACTGCGAGTCGTTGGCGATCGCCAGCGCTTCAGCTTCATCTTTGAATCGAATCACCGAAGCCACCGGGCCGAACACTTCTTCCTGCATGATCTTCATCGAATTGCGGTCGCATTCGAACAGCGTCGGCTCGTAGAACCAGCCTTCACCAAGACCTGCCGGACGCTTGCCGCCGGTACGCAAACGCGCACCTTCTGCGATGGCATCAGCCACAAGACCTTCGACCACCGCCAGCTGCTGCGCAGTGGCCATCGGGCCCATCTCACTGTTGTCTTCCTGTGGGTTGCCGATGCGAATGCGTTGGGCGCGCTCGACCAGTCGGTTAACGAACTCGTCGTAGATTTCGTCCTGCACCAACAGGCGCGAACCCGACACACAACTTTGCCCAGAGGCGGCGTAGATCCCGGCGATGGCGCCGTTGATCGCGCTGTCCAGATCGGCATCGGCGAAGATGATGTTCGGCGACTTGCCGCCCAGTTCCAGCGACAGCTTGGCGAAGTTCTCGGCGCTGCTGCGCACCACATGCCGCGCCGTCGCCGCGCCGCCAGTGAAGGCGATCTTGCGGATCAGCGGATGACGGGTGAGGGCGGCGCCGGTGCTCGGGCCATACCCGGTGACGACGTTGACCACGCCCGGCGGAATCCCGGCTTCGAGGGCCAGACGCGCCAGCTCCAGAATCGTCGCCGAAGCGTGCTCGGACGGCTTGATCACAATCGTGTTGCCGGCGGCGAGGGCCGGGGCGAGTTTGATTGCAGTCAGGTACAGCGGGCTGTTCCACGGAATGATCGCGGCGACCACACCCATCGCTTCGTGCACGGTGTAGGCGAACAGGTCGGGCTTATCCAGCGGCAGCGTGCCGCCTTCGAGCTTGTCGGCGAGGCCTGCGGTGTAGTGGAAGAACTCCGGCAGATAACCGACCTGACCCCGGGTTTCGCGGATCAGTTTGCCGTTGTCGCGGCTTTCCAGCTGCGCCAGTTGTTCCTTGTTTTCCGCAATCAGGTCACCGAGGCGACGCAGCAGTTTGCCCCGTGCGGTGGCGGTGAGGCCGCGCCAGGCCGGGCTGTCGAACGCGGCCTGCGCCGATTGCACGGCGCGTTCGACGTCCGCTTCATCGGCGTCGGGCAGTTCGGCCCAGGCTTGTGCGGAGGCCGGGTTGAGGCTTTCGAAAGTCTTGCCGGAGAGGGCGTCGACCCATTCTCCGCCGATGCACATCTGGAAGCGTGCGAGTGTCATGCAACGATCCCCTTTATTTGGTTTTGTCGGGAGTGTGCGAATTGGAGAAATTCCAGCAGCGTCTGGTTGACCAGTCGCGGCGACTCTACGGGCATCATATGCCGTTGCTCGGGCAGCACGGCAACCTTCGCGCCGGGGATGCGCCGGGCCAGTTGCTCGGCCATTTCCGGGGTCGAACCCGGGTCGAGTTCGCCGGTGGCAATCAGCGTCGGCGCCTGAATGCTGCCCAGGTCGTCGGCGCGGTACATGTCTTGGGTGGCGAACAGCTCATAAGTGGTCAGATAGCCTTGCGGATCATTGCCGGCGAGGGTCTGGCGGATCGCGGCGATCTGCGCCGGGTTAGCCGCCTGATATTCACGGCTGAACCAGCGTGACAGCGCCGCTTCGGCATTGGCGTCCGGTCCATGTTCGGCAGCCTGAGCGGTGCGGGCGATAACGCCGGCACGCTGCTCTTCGCTGCGGTTGAACACACTGTTCAACACCACAAGGCTTTGCAGGCGCTGCGGGTAATGCAAGGCAAACGCCCGCGCCACCAGCCCGCCCATGGAAAAACCGATCACCGCTGCCTCAGGCAGGTTCAAGTGATCGAGTAGTTCCAGCAACTGATCAGCGTACCCGAGCAGGTCGGTGCCGCTGGCCGGTCGCGGGCTGGCGCCGTGGCCGAGCATGTCGTAGGCGATCACCTGATATTGGGCCGACAGGCCAACGATCTGGCCGCCCCACATTTCTTTGTTCAGGCCCACGCCGTGGATCAAGACCACGGTCTGGCCTTGGCCGGTCGCCAGGTAACTGGTGCCAGCCGGGGTGAGTTCAGCGGTGAGCCGAATCATGGAGCGCTCCTGCAATGCCTTTTTATTGTGATTACTGGGCTTTTTCGGCGGCCAGTTCTTCCAGATCGATGTAACGGTTGCCGATGCGCGGATGCAGGCGACCACCGTCGGCGCAACCGAGCACCACGACGATTTCGTCGGCACGCGGCGCGTCTTCGATCTGCATTTCCAGGGTGATGTAGTGCGAACGCTGGCCTTCGTCGTCCTTGTGCATCATCGGGATCTGGATCGAGGTGCCCGGGCCGCCGCGCTTGTTGGTGAAGCTCAGATAGCTCTTGGCGTTGACCGCTTCGCGATAGTGATTGCCAAAGCGCAGGGTGTGGATCACGGCGGAGGCGTGTTCGATTTCGCCATCGGCGCCGACCACGGCCGCTTTGCCGTAGGCCTCGATCTTCTCGGCGCCGCCGATGATGCCAACCAGACGCTCGACCATCAGTGCACCGAGGTCGGAGCAATTGGCGCGGATCTGCGGCTTGAGGTCTTCAACGAAACCGTTACCCACCCACGGGTTTTTCATCACCACGGCGAGGCCGACCATGGTCACTGGCTTGTCAGTGGCCTTACCGCCTTCGATGAAGGTCTCTTCGACATAGCTGACGATCTTGCGAATTTCGAAACTCATGAGCTGCTCCGTTGGGGGATTGAGAGTGTCTGTGCGTATG
This sequence comes from Pseudomonas sp. Seg1, assembly GCF_018326005.1. NCBI lineage: Bacteria > Pseudomonadati > Pseudomonadota > Gammaproteobacteria > Pseudomonadales > Pseudomonadaceae > Pseudomonas > Pseudomonas sp. Seg1. Next base: position 3,902,940 of record NZ_AP021903.1, on the reverse strand, counting down.
ATGGTATACCATAATACTGATCGTGCAAGTCCCCCTCACAAGATTTGCCGCATCACTCCGGCGAATGGTCATGCATTCAAATCCCGAAGCCCCCACGATCCCTTGTAGGAGTGAGCCTGCTCGCGATAGCGGTGTGTCAACTGAACAATTGCTAACTGACACACCGCTATCGCGAGCAGGCTCACTCCTACAAGGGGAATATCTCGGCAATAGCGGGCCGCTTTTGGTTAACAAAAGATAACGTGGCGCCGATTGTCAGACGTTTCTAAAGCCCGATAGGATGGGCCAGCTTCCGAAGTGGCTCTGGATTGCGGGTTTCAGGACTATGCTTCTGACCAGCCATCACTGGAGCACACTTGCGGCGCCCTTGAAGGCCAGATGGCCTAACAATAATAAATAGGGGAAGGTCTATGAGTCGTTGCCGCCCGCCGGCGTTACGCAACACCGCGTTGCTGGCCACAGCACTCTCTCTGCTGGGCTTCGCCACGTTGTCGGCACCTGTGATCGCCGCCGAGGCCCCGGCCGACGTGGTGTACGCCACCGAATCCGCCAAAGCCACGAAAAGCCTGATTCTCGATGTTGTCCACGCCGGAACGCGGCTGGTGGCGGTCGGAGATCGCGGGCACATCGTCTATTCCGATGACCAGGGCAAGACCTGGACTCAAGCCAAGGTGCCGAGCCGGCAACTGCTCACGGCGGTGTACTTTGTCGACGACAAGCACGGCTGGGCGGTCGGCCATGACGCGCAGATTCTCGCCAGCGAAGACGGCGGTCTGACCTGGACCAAGCAATTCGAAGACCTCAAACGTGAATCGCCGCTGCTCGACGTCTGGTTCAAGGACGTCAACAGCGGCCTCGCCGTGGGCGCGTATGGCGCGCTGCTGGAAACCACCGACGGCGGCAAACACTGGGAAGACGTCAGCGACCGCCTCGACAACGAAGACCAGTTCCACCTCAACGCCATCGCGGCGGTGAAAGACGCCGGGCTGTTCATCGTCGGCGAGTCCGGCAGCATGTTCCGCTCCGCCGACTGGGGCCAGACCTGGGAAAAACTCGAAGGCCCGTACGAGGGCTCGCTGTTCGGCGTGATCGGCACCGCGCAAGCGCAGACCCTGCTGGCCTACGGTCTGCGCGGCAACCTTTACCGCTCCACCGATTTCGGCAGCACTTGGGAACAGGTCGAACTGAAAGCCGCGCGCGGTGCGCTGGAGTTCGGCCTGTCCGGCGCCACGCTGCTGGCGGACGGCTCCATCGTCATCGTCGGCAACGGCGGTTCGGTGATCAGCAGTAGCGACAATGGCGAAACCTTCAGCGTGTTCAACCGCCCGGATCGCATTTCGCTGTCCTCGGTCACTGCGGCTGGCGACGGCAACCTGATTCTGACCGGGCAGGGCGGTGTGCACACCACACTGCCAAACGGCGCCGAGATCAATAATAAGAAGGCGGGGCTATGACTTCCTTGATCACTCCTCAGCAGGACAAGGCGACGTTCCTCGAACGTCTGATTTTCAACAACCGGCCGGCCGTGATCCTTATCTGTCTGGTGGTCAGTATTTTCCTGTTCTGGCAGGCCACGCTGATCCGGCCGTCTACCAGCTTCGAAAAAATGATCCCGCTCAAGCATCCGTTCATCGAGAAGATGATGGAGCACCGCAACGATCTGGCGAACCTGGGCAACACCGTGCGGATTTCGGTGGAAGCCACCGACGGCGACATCTTCTCCAAGGAGTACATGGAGACCCTGCGTCAGATCAACGACGAGGTGTTCTACATCTCCGGCGTCGACCGTTCCGGCCTCAAGTCGCTGTGGAGCCCGAGCGTACGCTGGACCGAAGTGACCGAAGAAGGTTTTGCCGGCGGCGAAGTGATCCCGCAGAGCTACAACGGCTCGCAGGACAGCCTCGACCTGCTGCGCAATAACGTGCTCAAGTCCGGTCAGGTCGGGCGTCTGGTGGCCAACGACTTCAAGTCGAGCATTGTCGACATCCCGTTGCTGGAGTCCTATCCGGACCCGGATGACCAGGGCAAGTTGCTGGCGCTGGACTACCGCAAGTTCTCCCATGAACTCGAAGACAAGATCCGCAACAAGTTCGAAGCGCAGAACCCTAACGTCAAGATCCACATCGTCGGTTTCGCCAAGAAGGTCGGTGACCTGATCGACGGGCTGGTGATGGTGGTGATGTTCTTCGGCATCGCCTTCGTCATCACCCTGATCCTGCTGTTGTGGTTCACCAATTGCTTGCGCAGCACCATCGCGGTGTTGAGCACGACACTGGTGGCGGTGGTCTGGCAGCTCGGCCTGATGCACTTCTTCGGCTTTGGGCTCGATCCGTATTCGATGCTGGTGCCGTTCCTGATTTTCGCCATCGGCATTTCCCACGGCGTGCAGAAGATCAACGGTATCGCCCTGCAATCCAGTGAGGCCGATAACGCCCTGACCGCAGCGCGACGCACCTTCCGGCAACTGTTCCTGCCGGGGATGATCGCGATTCTCGCGGATGCGGTGGGCTTCATCACCTTGTTGATCATCGACATCGGCGTGATCCGTGAACTGGCCATCGGCGCGTCGATCGGCGTGGCAGTGATCGTGTTCACCAACCTGATCCTGCTGCCGGTAGCGATTTCCTATGTCGGCATCAGCAAGCGGGCGATTGCCAAGAGCAAGAAGGACGCGAACCGCGAACACCCGTTCTGGCGCCTGCTGTCGAACTTCGCCAACCCGAAAGTCGCACGCATCTCGGTAGTGCTGGCGCTGATCGCCTTCGGCGGCGGCCTCTGGTACAGCCAGAACCTGAAAATCGGTGACCTCGACCAGGGCGCGCCGGAACTGCGCCCGGACTCGCGCTACAACAAGGACAACAACTTCATCATCAACAACTACTCGACCAGTTCCGACGTGCTGGTGGTGATGGTCAAGACCAAGGCTGAAGGCTGTTCACGCTTTGAGGCCATGGCGCCAATCGACGAGCTGATGTGGAAGATGCAGAACACCGAGGGCGTGCAGTCGGCGATCTCGCTGGTGACTGTGTCCAAGCAGATGATCAAGGGCATGAACGAGGGCAACCTGAAATGGGAAACCCTGTCGCGTAACCCGGATGTGCTGAACAACTCGATTGCTCGCGCTGACGGTCTGTACAACAACAGTTGCTCGCTGGCGCCGGTGCTGGTGTTCCTCAACGATCACAAGGCCGAAACCCTCGATCGTGCGGTGCATGCGGTGCAGGAATTCGCCAAGGACAACAACAAGGACGGTCTGGAATTCATCCTCGCTGCCGGTAATGCCGGGATCGAAGCGGCCACCAACGAAGTCATCAAACAGGCTGAGCTGACCATCTTGATCCTGGTGTACATCTGCGTGGCGGTGATGTGCATGATCACCTTCCGCTCGTGGGCGGCGACCCTGTGCATCGTGTTGCCGCTGGTGCTGACCTCGGTACTCGGCAACGCGCTGATGGCGTTCATGGGCATCGGCGTGAAAGTCGCCACGCTGCCGGTGGTGGCGCTGGGTGTGGGGATTGGTGTCGACTACGGCATCTACATCTACAGCCGCCTGGAAAGCTTCCTGCGTGCCGGTCTGCCGTTGCAGGAGGCCTATTACCAGACCCTGAAATCCACCGGTAAAGCGGTGCTGTTCACCGGTCTGTGCCTGGCCATCGGCGTGTGCACCTGGATCTTCTCGGCGATCAAGTTCCAGGCCGACATGGGCCTGATGCTGACCTTCATGCTGCTGTGGAACATGTTCGGTGCGCTGTGGCTGTTGCCGGCACTGGCCAAGTTCCTGATCAAACCGGAGAAGCTGGCGGGGCAGAAGGGCAACTCGCTGTTTGCTCACTGATCTGCAAGGCTGAAACGACAAAGCCGCAACCTCAGGGTTGCGGCTTTTTTACATCTTATGATCCACACAAAACCCTGTGGGAGCTGGCTTGCCAGCGATAGCGGACTAACATCCAACAGCAATGTTGAATGCTAAGCCCTCATCGCTGGCAAGCCAGCTCCCACAGGTTCTTTGGTGTTCAGGAAAGTTCTGTGCCTAGCACGACGCTGAGCGCACTCCGCGCATCATCCAACTGCACCAACGTCGCATGCCGTGCCCCCAACGCATCGCGATTTTCGATCGCGGTGAGAATCGCCTTGTGCCGAGGCAACGCCAATTCATGCAGATTCGGCCGTTGATTCGAATGCTTCAACGCTTCGGCAATCGCCACAGACAGCATGTTGCACAAGTTCGCCAGCAAATCATTGTGCGTCGCATCGGCAATCCGGCTATGAAAGTCCAGATCCGGTTGCAACAGGGCTTCCGGCGTCGGCGCCGCTTCCATGCGTTGGTAGGCTTCGCCGATGAGGGCAATGTCGGCCTCGGTCGCATGTTGGGCGGCGAGGGCGGCGGCGGCGGGTTCGATGATGCTGCGCACGCTGGTCAGCACGTTGAAAAACTCATTCTGCGGGCTGCTTTGCATCAGCCAGTGCAGCACATCCGGATCGAGCATGTGCCACTCGCGCCGAGCCTTGACCACCGTGCCGACACGCGGTTTGGAATACACCAGCCCCTTGGCCACCAGCACCCGCGTGGCTTCACGCAACACCGGCCGACTGACCGCGTACTCCTCGCAGAGCAAGGCTTCGGCGGGCAGTTTGTCATCGGGCAAAAAGCGTCCGGAGACGATCTGCATGCCCAGTTCCTGGACGATGCGCGAGTGCATGCTTTTACGGTCGGAAGGTTTGCGGTAATCCATGGGGAACGGCGCGATCCTGAGCGATGGAGATGGCGCGCATCATAGCAGGCACGACACAATCTTGAGGCGTATACAAAAAGCAAATGTGGGAGCTGGCTTGCCAGCGATGGCGGAGTGTCAGTCAACATGAATGTCAGCTGAAAGACCGTAATCGCTGGCAAGCCAGCTCCCACAGGGGACGGCGGTGTTAGTGGGAATGGCGTGGCACTTCGGCGCCTCGGCACCCGACCAGGAAGTCAAAATCACAGCCCTGATCCGCCTGCAGCACATGCTCGATGTACAGCTGACGATACCCGCCCACCAACAATTGCTGCGGCGGTTGCAGATCGGCCATGCGCGCCGCCAGCTCGGCATCCGGAATATCCAGATGCAAACGTCCGGTCGCGCAATCCAGCTCGATCCAGTCGCCTTCCTTGACCGTTGCCAAAGGCCCACCAGCCGCTGCTTCCGGCGCTACGTGCAAAACCACGGTGCCGTACGCCGTGCCGCTCATCCGCGCGTCAGAAATGCGCACCATGTCGGTCACACCCTGCGCCAACAGCTTCGCCGGCAGCCCCATGTTGCCGACCTCGGCCATGCCCGGATAACCCTTCGGCCCGCAGTTCTTCATCACCAGAATGGAATCTTTATCGACATCCAGTTCCGGATCGTTGATCCGCGCCTTGTACATGTCGAAGTTCTCGAACACCACCGCACGGCCACGATGTTGCATCAGTTCCGGGGTGGCGGCGGACGGCTTGAGCACCGCGCCGAGTGGCGCCAGGTTGCCGCGCAACACGCAAATCCCACCGTCGGCGCGGATCGGATTGTCGAGCGTGCGGATCACTTCGTCCTCGCCATAGATCGGCGCGTCCTTGGTGTTCTCGCCGATGGACTTGCCATTGACGGTCAATGCGTTCGGATTAGGGATCAGATTGGCTTCACCGAGACGGCGTAGCACCGCAGGTAGCCCCCCGGCGTAATAGAACTCTTCCATCAGGAAACGCCCGGACGGTTGCAGGTCGACGATGGTCGGCATGCCGCGCCCGATGCGCGTCCAGTCGTCCAGATCCAGCTCTACACCGATGCGTCCGGCGATGGCTTTCAAGTGAATCACCGCGTTGGTCGAGCCGCCGATGGCAGCGTTGACCCGAATAGCGTTCTCGAAGGCTTCCTTGGTCAGAATCTTCGACAGTTTCAGATCCTCGCGAACCATCTCCACGGCACGCATACCGGACATGTGTGCCAACACATAACGCCGCGCATCCACCGCCGGAATCGCCGCGTTGTGCGGCAGGGAAGTGCCGAGAGCTTCCGCCATGCAGGCCATGGTCGACGCGGTGCCCATGGTGTTGCAGGTGCCCGCGGAACGCGACATGCCGCCCTCGGCCGCCAGAAAATCGTCAATGGTGATGGTGCCGGCCTTGACCTGTTCGCTGAGCTGCCAGACCACAGTGCCGGAGCCGATGTCCTTGCCTTTGTGCTTGCCGTTGAGCATCGGCCCGCCGGTCACGACGATGGCCGGCACGTCGCAACTGGCCGCGCCCATCAGCAGCGCCGGGGTGGTTTTGTCGCAACCGGTCAGCAGCACCACGCCGTCAATCGGGTTGCCGCGAATCGCTTCTTCAACGTCCATGCTCGCCAGGTTGCGCGTCAGCATCGCGGTCGGGCGCAGGTTCGATTCGCCATTGGAGAACACCGGGAATTCCACCGGGAAACCACCGGCCTCGATCACCCCGCGTTTGACGTGCTCCGCGATCTGGCGGAAGTGCGCGTTGCACGGGGTCAGTTCCGACCAGGTGTTGCAGATGCCGATGATCGGCTTGCCATGAAACTGGTGGTCGGCGATGCCCTGATTCTTCATCCAGCTGCGGTACATGAAGCCGTTCTTGTCGGCCGTGCCAAACCATTGGGCGGAGCGCAGGGTGGGTTTCTTATCAGACATGATCGATTCTCTTATTGTATGACTATAGTGTTCGAGCTATGGCCTAACATAAGCGCAAAATCGACGGTTTGGAAGTGTTGTTGGGTAATTAGTATTACTATATAGTCGTTTTCGACGGAGGGATGGCCCTGACGGTTTTTCGTGAGAGGCGTCCCCCGAGGTTCTATAAAAACAACAATCGGAGACCGATCTCATGAGCCAGGAACTGCGGCTGATCCGGCGCATTACGCTGAAACTGATTCCCTTCCTGATCCTGCTATACCTGATCGCCTATGTGGATCGCTCCGCCGTCGGCTTCGCCAAGCTGCACATGGGCGCCGACATCGGCATCGGCGACGCCGCCTACGGTCTCGGCGCCGGGCTGTTTTTCATCGGCTACTTTCTCCTCGAAATCCCCAGCAACCTGATGCTCGAACGCTTCGGTGCGCGGCGCTGGTTTGCGCGGATCATGATTACCTGGGGCGCCATCACCATCGGCATGGCCTTCGTCCAGGGGCCGCACAGTTTCTACGTGATGCGCTTTCTGCTCGGCGCGGCGGAGGCGGGGTTCTTCCCCGGCGTTCTGTACTACATCACCCAATGGTTCCCGGTGCGCCATCGCGGCAAGATCCTTGGCCTGTTCATCCTCTCGCAACCCATCGCGATGATGATTACCGGCCCGGTGTCCGGCGGCCTGCTGGGCATGGACGGCATCCTTGGGCTGCATGGCTGGCAGTGGCTGTTCATCGTCATCGGCACCCCGGCGATCCTGCTGACCTGGCCGGTACTGCGCTGGTTGCCGGATGGCCCGCAACAAGTGAAATGGATGGATCAGGCCGAGAAAGACTGGCTGACCGGCGAGCTGAAAAAGGATTTGCAGGCATACGGTCAGACCCGTCACGGCAATCCGCTGCATGCGCTGAAAGACAAGCGAGTGTTGCTGCTGGCGCTGTTTTATCTGCCGGTGACGTTGAGCATTTATGGGCTCGGTTTGTGGCTACCGACGCTTATCAAGCAGTTCGGTGGCAGCGATCTGGTCACCGGTTTTGTATCGTCGGTGCCATACATCTTCGGGATCATCGGCTTGCTGATCGTGCCGCGCAGTTCCGACCGTATGAATGATCGCTACGGCCATCTCGCCGTGCTCTACGTGCTCGGTGCGATTGGCCTGTTCATGAGCGCGTGGCTGTCGTTACCGGTAGCGCAACTGGCGGCGCTGTGCCTGGTCGCTTTCGCGCTGTTTTCCTGTACGGCGGTGTTCTGGACTTTGCCAGGGCGGTTCTTTGCTGGCGCGAGTGCGGCGGCGGGGATCGCACTGATCAACTCGGTGGGGAATCTTGGCGGGTACATCGGACCGTTCGTGATTGGTGCGTTGAAGGAGTACACCGGGAATCTGGCTTCAGGTCTGTACTTCCTCTCCGGGGTGATGGTGTTCGGGTTGATCCTGACCGGAATCGTCTACCGTGTGCTGGAACGTAAACACGTCCTGCCAGTCGACCAGTTTGCTGCCAGCGCCCGTGGTGCCACGCGAACCTGATATCAAACGATCCATCACCGCAAACCCTGTGGGAGCTGGCTTGCCAGCGATAGCAATCTGTCAGTCACATCAATGCTGAATGTGCCGCCGCCATCGCTGGCAAGCCAGCTCCCACAGGGATCAGCGGTGTTTTCGAAGGAATAGGAGAAGAACATGCATCTGGTTCAATTCGAATTAAGCAACGGCGAGCGCCGCGTCGGCGTGGTCGAGGACGGTCTCGTGCGCGAAGTGCAAGACGCCCGCAGCACCCGCGATCTGGCGCTGGCCGCCATCGAGGCTGGCAGCACCCTCGAACGGCAAGTACACACCCTCGGCCTGGGTATCAGCCACGACTATGCGCAGTTGCTCAAAGACCTGCGCATCCTGCCGCCGCTCGATCATCCGGACCCGGCGCACACGCTGGTCAGTGGCACCGGTCTGACGCATTTGGGCAGTGCTTCGGCCCGGGACAAAATGCATCAGCAAGCGGGCGACGAAGCGACGATGACCGACACCATGCGCATCTTCAAATGGGGCGTGGAGGGTGGCAAACCGGCGGCGGGGCAGGCCGGCGTGCAGCCGGAATGGTTCTACAAGGGCGACGGCAGCATCGTCGTGCGTCCGGGCCAACCGTTCCCGCTGCCGCCGTTCGCCGAGGACGCCGGCGAAGAGCCGGAGATGGCCGGGCTCTACGTCATCGGGCAGGACGGCAAACCGTATCGGCTGGGCTTTGCGGTCGGCAACGAGTTTTCCGACCACATCATGGAACGCAAGAATTACCTGTACCTCGCGCACTCGAAACTGCGCAGTTGCAGTTATGGCCCGGAACTTCGCGTCGGCGAACTGCCTCAACATCTTGTAGGCAGCAGTCGCATTCTGCGCGACGGCGAAGTGCTGTGGCAGAACGAGTTTCTCAGCGGCGAGGCGAACATGTGTCACAGCCTCGCCAACCTCGAATACCACCACTTCAAATACAGCCAGTTCCTGCGTCCGGGCGACGTGCACATTCACTTCTTCGGCACCGCGACCCTGTCGTTTGCCGACGGCATCCGCACGCAACCGGGCGATGTGTTCGAGATCAGCCAGGCCGAATTCGGCGCCCCGCTGGTCAATGGCATCGCCCCGGTTGCAGCGGCTTTTGAACCGGACAGCATCGGCACCCTTTAAGGAGATCCCATGACTCAGATTCTCGGTCACAACTACATCGGCGGGCAGCGTAGCGCAGCTGGCGACGTCAAACTGCAATCCGTCGATGCAACGACGGGCGAGCAATTGCCTCACGATTTCATCCAGGCCACGGAGCAGGAAGTCGACGCCGCCGCCAAAGCCGCCGCTGCCGCGTACCCGGCTTATCGCAGCCTCAGCGCTGAACGCCGCGCACAGTTTCTCGATGCGATTGCCGATGAACTGGACGCACTCGGCGATGACTTCGTTGCCGTGGTCTGCCGCGAAACGGCATTGCCAGCCGGGCGTATTCAAGGTGAACGCGGGCGTACCAGCGGGCAGATGCGCCTGTTCGCCAAAGTGCTGCGCCGTGGTGATTTTTATGGGGCGCGGATCGATCTGCCGCTGCCGGATCGTCAACCGTTGCCGCGTCCCGATTTGCGCCAGTACCGCATCGGCCTCGGCCCGGTAGCGGTGTTCGGCGCCAGCAACTTTCCGCTGGCATTTTCCACCGCTGGCGGTGACACCGCGTCGGCCCTGGCCGCCGGTTGCCCGGTGGTGTTCAAGGCACACAGCGGCCATATGGCGACAGCGGAACTGGTCGCCGATGCGCTGATTCGTGCGGCGGAAAAAACCGCGATGCCCGCCGGCGTATTCAACATGGTTTATGGCGGCGGCGTCGGTGAATGGCTGGTCAAACATCCGGCGATCCAGGCTGTCGGCTTCACTGGCTCGCTCAAGGGCGGGCGTGCCTTGTGCGACATGGCGGCGGCACGCCCGCAACCGATCCCGGTGTTCGCCGAGATGTCGAGCATCAATCCGGTGATCGTTCTGCCGCAGGCGCTGGCCGAGCGCTCGGAAACCGTTGCCCGCGATCTCACCGCGTCGGTGGTGCAGGGCTGTGGTCAGTTCTGTACCAATCCGGGCTTGGTCATCGGGATCCGCTCGCCGCAGTTCAGCGCGTTCGTGCAGCAGGTTGCCGGGCTGATTGGCGATCAACCGGCGCAAACCATGCTCAACGCTGGCACCCTCGGCGGCTACGGCAAAGGTTTGCAGAAGCTGCTGGCGCATCCTGGCGTCGAGCATCTGGCCGGCAATCCACAGCAGGGCAATCAGGCGCAGCCGCAATTGTTCAAGGCTGATGCAAGCCTGTTGATCGAAGGCGATGAAGTGCTGCAGGAAGAAGTCTTCGGCCCGACCACGGTGATTGTCGAAGTCGCGGACAAGGCGCAACTCAGCGCGGCGTTGCTGGGGCTGCACGGCCAACTCACCGCGACGATTATCGGCGAGCAGGCGGACTTCGAACGCTTCCCGGAACTGACACCGCTGCTGGAACAGAAGGTCGGGCGGATCCTGCTCAACGGCTATCCGACTGGCGTTGAAGTGTGCGATTCGATGGTGCACGGTGGGCCGTATCCGGCGACGTCCGATGCGCGCGGCACCTCCGTCGGCACGCTCGCCATTGATCGCTTCCTGCGCCCGGTGTGCTTCCAGAACTACCCGGACAGCTTGCTGCCCGAGCCGCTGAAGAATGCCAACCCGTTGCGCATCCAGCGACTGGTCGACGGCAAGCCATCGCGCGACGCCATTTAAAGCAACCCCAATCCCCTGTGGGAGCTGGCTTGCCAGCGATGACTGCGGCACATCCAACATTGATGTGTCAGACAGATTGCTATCGCTGGCAAGTCGAATCGTCGCACCGCAGCTCCCACAGGGGTTCTGCGTCGCCAATGAGCTATCATTGGCCCTTTCCCCCCTAGAAAGACTGTTTGCCATGACTGCCCAAACCCTTCTCGACGTCCTCGAACACTCCGATATGGTCGAAATCGACGGCTTGCATGCCTTCGAATTTTCTCTCGACGAAGACGACAACCTGCACATCGAATGCATGGATGGCCGAGCGGCCAAGCACTGGGAGTTCACGCCGGCGCAGGTCGCAGCAGCAACCTTTGATAATGACCTGCAAAGCTGGTTGATCGTTGGTGATTCCGGTGAGCACCGCTTGGTCTGCAGCGAAGCCTTCGGCGGCAGCGACGATGAGGATGAAACCGATGAAAATGCGTAAATTCTGGCCGCTGCTGATGGCCGGCAGCGTCGGCGCGATGGGCCTTTCCAGCGCCAGCGCGGAAAACTTCCAGCTGCTGGTCGGCTCTTACACCGCAGGCACCAGCCAGGGCATCTATCGAATGAACTTCGACAGCGTCACCGGCCAGATCGCCACCAAACCGCTGCAAGTGATCAAGAGTGAAAACCCGTCGTGGCTGACCCTCTCCAAAGACCAGAAACGCCTGTTCGTGGTCAATGAAAATGGCCCTGGCCAGAAAGACCCGGTCGGTCGCGTCAGCAGCTATGCGATCGATCCGAAGACCCACGCGTTGAGCCTGATCAATCAAGTGCAAAGCCTGGGTAACGAACCCACCCATTCGAGCCTCAGCGCGGACGCCAGCCATCTGTTCGTCAGCAACTATTCGGTGATGGAAGATCCGGGCGGAACGCTGGCGGTGTTGCCGGTCGGCGCCGACGGCAAGTTGAAACCGGTGGTGCAGATGAGCGCGCACCCGGCGAGCCGGGTCAATCCCGAGCGTCAGGCCTCGAACCACGTGCACTCGACGGTATCTTCGCCGGACGGCCGCTATGTGTTCTCCAACGACCTGGGGGCGGACAAGGTCTTCATCTACAAATTCGACCCGAAAGCCAATCCTGACTTGCCGCTGACCCCGGCCAAAACCGCCTCGGTGACTTTGCCTGCCGGCAGTGGCCCGCGTCATCTGCTGTTCAGCGCTGACGGCAAACACGCCTGGCTGACCATGGAAATGAGCGCGCAGGTTGCGGTGTTCGACTACAACGACGGCGTGCTGACCCAGACGCAACTGGTCGATCTGGCCGCTGGCCAACCGACATCGGACAAGGCCGGGGCGGCGCTGCATGCTTCCGCTGACGGCAAATTCCTCTACGTCAGCAACCGTGGCACCGCTAATCAACTGCTGGTGTTCAGCATTGATCCGGCGACCGGCCAGCTCAAAGAGCTGCAAAAACGTGCGGTGGAAGGTGATCACCCGCGCGAATTCAGCCTCGATCCGAGTGGCAGATTCCTGCTGATCGCCAACCAGAAAAGCAACGAAATTGTCGTCGTCGAACGCGATGGCAAGACCGGTCTGCTCGGCAAAACCGTGCAGAAACTGCCGATGGATGCCCCGAGCGACCTCAAGTTTCTAGTGCGACAATAAGCCACAGGCCCCGGTTTACGGGGCCTGTCTCTTTGTATTAATCGCGCTGATAACTGCTAATGCTACAAAGCATTTCAAGCGATCAACCCTCGAGCGTTAAGTTTGCTCCACGGCCCAACCGGGCAAGCAAGCCAACCGAACACGAGGGTTACCGCCATGAACTTCAATCTCTTCTCCGTTATCGCCGCTTCCGCCATCTCCGCCACCGTGGTTCTGCCAGCCAGCGCCAACGTTGAAATCAACAGCAAAAAATCCCACACCCAGAGCTACACCCAGAAATACCTGCAACAGAGCGCCAACTTCTACGCCGCCCTGGATCACAAAGCCCAACACTGAAATTCCCGCCTCGCGCGACTCCCTATAGGAGCTGCCGAAGGCTGCAGTCTTGATCTTGCCCTTGGGATCGTTCCCATGCTCTGCGTGGGAACGCAGCCCGTGACGCTCCGCGTCACTGGACGCAGAGCGTCCCAAGAGGCATTCCCATGCTGAGCATGGGAACGATCAGATCGCAGCCTTCGGCAGCTCCTACACGTTTGCGTGTGTTTTTCGCGGCACGATAGGTTTCTTCAAACTCGCAAATAGACTGGCTAAATAATCAACGAAGCTGATGGTTACTATGGGAAACGCTGAGTGGTTAGCTGAAGTTTTTTGATCGATTCTGTGGCCATCGAAACATGCCCACGGAGAACACCATGGCCAGCGCAATCATCTCTTCTGCCAAATTCGGCGCCTACCTGGCCATCGGTCTTTACCTGGCTCTGGTGCTCGTCGTCAGCATCTCATCGCAACTGGAACACACCTTCGAAGCGCCGATTCAAGTCGCAAACCCCGGCATCCAGTTTGAACACCGTTCGCACAGCGTGATGGTTGATAGGACTGAACTCGCAGGAGTCGGCGGAGCATGAAAGGCTACAGACTCTGGGTGATTGCCGGTCTGGCATTAATCACCAATGGCGCTTCATTACTGGGGATTGGTCAAGGCTCGGTCGGTGCATTGGCCCGGGCCATAGAGGCCAACCACAACATTGCGCACAACATTGAGCGGGCAAATACGCTGGGGCTGCTGGCCGGTAATCCACCGGCAAAGGTCTCGGTCGATTTCCTCGGGCCGTTTGAAGTGGATTGCTCGGCGTTGGGTATGTGCGATGCGCTGGCGTAACCCAATAACGGGCTGAACACCCATTCTGAAGAAGTACTCATTTGTGGCGAGGGGATTTATCCCCGATGGGCTGCGAAGCAGCCCCAAAACCAGCAAACCAGATTAATCTGACTCACCGGGGCATCTGAATTCAGGGCCGCTTCGCAGCCCATCGGGGATAAATCCCCTCACCACAGGGTTTACCCTGTGCAGGAGAAATGGTGCTACTTCTTCATGATCGAGGTGAAGAGGTCGGATTCTAGAAAGTGTTGTAACCAAGCCTGTAATCGTACGAAAGGCGTCTGCGCAAACCACTCGCGATCAACATGGGCGAACTGACGTACGAACGGCAGCAAGGCGATATCCGCCAGGCTCGGGTGATCCGCCAGCAAGTAATCGCGATCTGTCAGCAGTTCTTCCAGCTTCTGCAAATACACCGCGCCCTCGGCCCGATAAACCTCCATCGGTTGCTCTGGATAGCGCTCGGCATATTTATAGCGATTCAACTGCACCTTGAACCCCTGATCATTCGCTTCGATCAAGTCGGCAATTCGTGAATCCCCGTCAAGCAACCATCCCTGCGGATCATTCTGCGCCAGCGCCCAGCGCATGATCTCCAGGCTCTCATCAATCACAAGACCACCGGCATCCAGCACCGGTACCGTGCCTTTGGGCGAGATCGCTAGCATCTCGGCCGGTTTGGCCTTGAGGCTGACCTCAACAATGTTCACCGCCACGCCCGAATAACGCAGCGCCATCCGCGCACGCATCGCGTACGGGCAACGGCGGAAGGAGTACAGCGTGTTCATTTCACCTCCAATGTGCTCAAACCATTGCCCTGACGCTGCACCTGAATCTGCACCGGGATCCTTTCGTGCATTTCCTGTACGTGGGAAATCACCGCGACCTTGCGACCCTGCGCCTGCAAGCCATCGAGGGCGTCCATCGCCAGTTGCAGGGATTCCGGGTCGAGGCTGCCGAAGCCTTCGTCGATGAACAGCGATTCGATTTTCAGCGTGCTCGATGCCATCGATGCCAGGCCCAACGCCAGAGCCAACGACACCAGGAACGTCTCGCCGCCGGACAGTGAATGCACCGAGCGCAGTTCGTCGCCCATTTCCGTGTCCATCACCAACAGCCCCAACATGCTGCCGCCGCGCTTCAAACGGTAGCGCTTGACCAGTTGACGCAACTGCACGTTGGCGTGGTGCACCAGCAAGTCGAGGTTGTAGGCCTGGGCGATCTTGCGGAATGTGTCGCCAGTCGCCGAACCGATCAATGCGCTCAGGCGTGCCCAGCGCTGGTATTCGGCATAGGCGTCGGCGATCTGCTGCGCCAGCGCCTGATTGGCGTTCTGCCGACGCTGGTCTTCAGCCTGTTCGGCACGCAGTTCGGCGCATTGCTGCTCACTGACGTTGAACTGGTTTTGCAGGTCGGCAAGGGCGCTGGCCAGTTGTTCGGCGTCGAGATTGCCGTTGTGCTGGGCCTGATGATCGAGCAAGCGCTGCTCACGCTCCTGCAACAGAACATTCGCCTGTTCGATGGCTTTTTCATTGAGTTGCAGGCGTTGGCGCAGTTCAGTGAGTTGCCCGTCGTCGACGCGCAACAGCTCTTCGAGGCCGCCGTCGTCCAGTTCGGGGTGACGGGCGCGCCAGTCGGCAATCTTGCCGGCCAGATCCTTGTCTTCAGTGTCCAGCGCCTGCAAGCGTTCCTGCTGCGCCTTGAGCTCGGCAGCGATCTGCACAAGTTGCGTGCGCACGTTTTGCAGTTCCTGGGCAGTCGTGGTTTCTGCGTGACGCGCCTGCTCCACGGCCTGTTCCAGTTGCTGCTGCCAGCGCTCGGCGCTGCTGTGCTCGCCGAGCAGTTGCGCGAGTTTTTCCTGACAGGCCCGCTGTTGCTCGGCCAGCGCATTGAACTGCTGTTCGGCGGCTTGCGACTGTTGCACGCGGCTCTGCTGACGATCCTGTTCTTTCTCCAACGTCTGCTGACGTTGTTGCTGTTCGGCCAGCTCTTCCTTTTGCTGATCGACTTGCTCAAGGCGCTCGGCGATCTGTCGGTCGAGTTGCATGAACGTTGCCGCAGGCTCTACACGCAAGGCCTCAAGAGTGTCCGCTGGCAGCAGACTGGCGAACGCGCTGAGTTCTTCTTCAAGCCGCTGCCGGTCGCTGTTCAGCTCGCGCTGTTGGTTGCTCAGATGCTGCGCCGCTTGCTGATGCGCGGTTTCGGCCTGACGCAGTTGCTGGGTCAGCCGCGCGGCATCCTGCTGCAAGGTGAGCAGGGCGCTTTGGCGTTGTTCGTCCTGAGTGATGCTCTGGTGTAACTGCTCGTTCTGCCGGGTGAGCCAGGCGTCGCGCTTGTCGGCGTCCTGATTCATCAGTTGCACGGTTTGCGGATGAGCGTCGAGGCTTGGTGCCAACGCCTGCTGCTGATTCGCCAAATGCTCCTGCTGTTGCAGCAGTTCTTTCTGCTGAGCGATGACGCCAACCACTTCGGCGCGCAGTTCCGTGAGTTTTTCCTTGAGCTGATCGACCACTCGCTGGGCGTTGGCCTGCTCGCTTTCATCGTGTTTGCCAAGGCTTTGCCACAGCGCCTCGGGCTGGTGGTACGGATGTTCGTTGCTGCCGCAGACCGGGCACGGCTGGTCGTCCTGCAACTGCGCGCGCAACTCCTCGACACTGGCACTGCGGGCCAGACGCTGACGCTCAAGCAGTTCGCGGGTAACCGTGAGAGTTTGCTCGGCGATGGTCAGTTCGGCCTTGGTTTTAACGCCGTCTTGAGTCAGGCGCTCGCGCTCCTGCTGAGCGTTGAGCTGACGCTGTTGCAGCTCGGCGCCGCGTTTGTCCAGATCCTGCCGCGTAGCCCACAGCCGCGACAGGTCTTCAATGGCACGCAACTGTTTGCGATTGTCCTGCAACAGGTTGCCGAGGATGCCGATCTGCTCGGCAACGGCATCCGGCTCGGCGCCAGCCTCTTTGAACAACACTTCCAGCTGCTGCTTTTGTGTCGCGAATGCTTCGGCGCTGCGAGTGGCGTTTTCTTCGAGCGAAGCCAGTTCTGTCTGGCCCTTGCTCAAGCGATTGCCGATCAGCATCAGCTGTTGCAGGCGATCGCGGTAGGCATTCCATGCATCGCTCAGCGGCGCGAGATGAGCGCTTTGCTCAAGTCCGGCGGCAATGCGTTGCAGGCGTTCGGCGACCTGGGTCTGCTTGTCCAGCAAGGCTTGAATGGCGCTCTGACCCTGGCTGCAGGCTTGCTCCGCGTTGTGTTTCGCTTCGCTGCTCTGGGCCGTGTCTTTGGCCAGACGGGCGAGGGTGCTTTGCTCTTCAAAAGCCTGACGCAACAACGCTGCACTTTCGCTTTGCTTTTGTTGAGCGTCGCTCAGGGCGACTTTCGCAGCGTCGAGGTTTTGCTCCAGCAGTGTCTGGTGCTCGGTCAGCTCGGCGAGTTGCTGCGTGTGCGCGGCAATCTGTGCGGCCAACGGGGACAAGAGCGCGTCGAGTTCAGTCTTGCGGGCGAACTGGTGCCGTTGCGGGCCGAGCTGCTCCAGTCGCGTCAGTTTGACCCGTTCACCGGCCAGACTTTCCCACTGCTGTCGGGCACTGCGCAGTTGTTCGGCTGCCGCTTGCTGCGCGTCCTGCAACTGGCGCAGATCCTTGAGCCAGCCGTGCTGCTGCTCAAGCTGCTTGAGTTGCGCCTGTTGCAGTTTCAGCTGTTGCTGCGCTGCATTGAAACGCTCATCCAGTTCGGCGCGGGCTTCAGGGGCCAGCGGAGTGACGCCGGTCGCCTGATCCTGCAACAGCTTGTGCGCCTCGCGGGCTTCTTTGGTCTTGTCGAAAGCACGACGGCCGAGACGGGTGTACAACGCAGTGTCGGTGAGTTTTTCCAGCAGTTCGCTGCGGTCGTTGTCATCAGCCTTGAGGAACGCACTGAACTCACTTTGGGCAAGAAGCACGGCGCGGGTGAATTGTTCGAAATTCAGACCCAGCGCGGCTTCCAGTTGCGTCTTGTATTCGCCTTTCTGGCTGGCGAGCAGTTGATCCTGATCGATGTCGCGCAGGCTCTGACGGCTGGCCTGCAACTTGCCGCCGGCCTTCTCGCGGGCGCGGTTGGCTTCCCAACGTGCGCGATAGCGACGGCCGTCGACACCGACGAAATCGACTTCTGCGTAGCCTTCACCCGTGCCTCGACGGAGTAGCGTGCGTGGGTCGCCGGTGGCGATTTCGCCGTCGGCATCCGGCACCTTGGCATCGCGGCCCGTGTTGTTCAGGCGTGGAACCGCGCCGAACAGCGCCAGGCACAAGGCGTCGAGCAGGGTGCTTTTACCGGCGCCGGTCGGGCCGGTAATCGCGAACAGACCGGCGCTGGCCAGCGGCTCGGCGGTGAAATCGATCTCGAACGGGCCCGCCAGCGAGGCGAGGTTTTTCAGCCGAATGGCGAGAATCTTCATGGCTGCTCGCCCTCCAGTTGCACGTCTTGCAGCAGTTCGGCGAAGTCCTTCAGCGTCTGCTCATCGACCTCGCTGCCGTAGTTGTCCAGCCAGGCGCGGCTGAATAATTCCTGCGGGGTGAGTTGATCGAGTTCGATCAACGCGGTGCCGTCCTCGCTGCCGTCCGCGCCACGGTTGCCGGCGTATTCTGCGGCGATGCGTACCAGTCGAACGGCTTTGCCTTGCAAGGCGTTTTCCACTTGATGGCGCAGATCCGGTTGCGGTTCGTCAAGGCGCACGCGCACTTCCAGCCACGGTTGCCGCTGGGTTTCGGCGAGCAGATCGATGTTCGGCAGGTCGGCCAGTTGCAGCAGGATCTCCGCCAGCGGCGCCGGGCCGATACGTTGCAGGTTGACCGAGCGCGGGATCAGTTTTGGCTCGACGCTGACCAGCGTTTCACCATCAAGGATGACGTCGAGAATCTGATGCTGATAGCTGATTTCCGAAAACGACAGCGGAATCGGCGAACCGCTGTAGCGAATGCGCTCCTCACCATTGACCTTCTGCGGCTTGTGCAAGTGGCCGAGGGCGACGTAGCTGATGCTCGGCCCAAACAGGCTGGCGGGCAGGGCTTCGGCGTTGCCAATGATCAGGCTGCGCTCGGAGTCCTCGGACACCGAACCACCGGCCATGTGCGCGTGGCTGATGGCGATCAGCGCTTGGCCGGGCTTGCGCTTGGCGTTGGCCGCTTCGATCAGCCACTCATGCACCTGACCGATACCGCGCAAATAGTTGTCGCCCAAATGCGCGCCAGTCACCTCCGCCGGGCGCAGGAACGGCAGCGCCAGGCACCACGCAGCGATTTCACCCTGTGCATCCGGTAGCGGCAGCAAAAGACGTTCGGCATCGAGTTGGCCGTCATCCAGCCACAACACCCGACCCAACGCATGGGTGCGCAAACGCCGCATCAACGGCGCGGGCAGTTCGATTCGCGAACCGGAATCGTGGTTGCCGGCGATCATCACGATGGTCAACAACGGCTGCTGCTCGTGGGCGCTGACGATGAAATCGTAAAGGCGTTCCTGGGCTTTGACCGGCGGGTTCACCGTGTCGAAGATGTCCCCGGCAATCAGCAGCACATCCGGCTGCGCCAGTTGCAGTTGGCGCAGCAGCCATTCCAGAAAGCACGCATGCTCGAAATCGCGCTCCTGGCCGTGCAGGTTTTGCCCAAGGTGCCAGTCGGAGGTGTGAAACAGACGCAAGGTGGACTCCGCTACAGATAAAGAGGTGATGGCCGCAGGGACATGAAGGGCGGCGAAAGAGGGGAGAGTTTACAGATTATTGCGGCGTGAGGGCTTGTCGGGGTATCGCGCGGCTGGGCATTACGGTGACGCCTGACAGCGGTTATCTGGTATTTGGCTATCATATTGATATCATTGGCGGTAGGTGCGGTATGCTTTTCGCGTTTTAGAAAACTACCAACAGTTTCCGATGAAGCTGTGCTTCTAAAATGGGCATAAGACGAAGCTTGAACAGAAAGAGGACGCTTCAGTAATCATGCCGAAATTTGCTTGTGTCTGCGGTCATGTAATCAACCTGTCTCAAGGGACCTCCGAGTGTGAAATGTCTCTGGTCGCTGAACAGAAGATAGATGAAATTGGCTGTGCGCTATCAAATCGTTGGCTGTCTGAAGACGAGTTCTACGAAACGATAGATCAAGGGGCTGTGACGGTTTATCGATGCCAGCAGTGCGGGCGGCTGCATGTGGATCAAGGTGGTGGACAGTTTTCTTCCTATATAAAGGAAGTAAGTCAGTCTCGCCATTGAAAAAAATGGTTCAGAAATCTGGGACGCTGAAAACGATTTCAACCATTCGAAAATCTATGCGATTGTAGAAAAATTACACGAGATTGCAGTCGCTCGCGGCGAGCCATGGATATCCTTTGTCCTGTCCTGTCCTGTCCTGTCCTGTCCTGTCCTGCCGCGAAGGCGAACAAGTGACAACGAAATTCAACCATTGATTTGATAATAAACGTGATCGGTCCCGGTTTTATTGCAATAACGCTCACAATGACCACCTTAAGGTCTTCGATAAATTTAACGATCTGAAAGTTGTGTTGAACCTCGATGGTCCGGTAAATGAAGCAAAAACAAAAAAGCCCGCGCGGAAAAGAGAAAGTTGAGATGAATGATTTCCAGTCGGTGAAAAACCTGATCATCCAATTGGTTAAAGAAAAAACCGGTGGTTTTGATGATGACAGTTGGGAGGCTGATTACAAGCTGAATTGGGAGGCCGAGATGTCGGAAAGACTTGAGAAAGCTCTTTTCAATATGTCTAAAATGGCCTCCGCCAGGGAGAGTGGGGATGATGTCATGTTGACGGCGGCGCTGGTGCATTCACGTATGAATTTCATGGATCTTGCGAATTTTTTCAGGGATATCTATGACGATCTGGATGCGTTGCTCGTAAAGCCAGTTTGGCCTGACATTCCCGAAGGGTTTGATTATGGAAAGAGCTCCAATTAACGGGCCGCACTCTCTGACTGGCGGAGTAAGCAATAAATTTTGGGGGGGCAGACTACGTTTAAATAAACTGTAGTCTGTCCTCGGTGCAGGGTCCCCGGTTCTGTATTCTGCATTTGTCCGTGCGCGATACACCCTTGCAGCCCTGGTGCTTGGCGAAGTGGCGTGATGCTTGAGGGACGTGTGTGAAACTTAACTGTGAAATGCAGCAAATGCTCGCTCGTGTGGGGTGTGCTTCTCTGGATGGCGAGTTGGCGGATATCGCAAGGTCCGGTTTCGTGGAACGGGATGGTTGTGTTTTTTTGACGAGTCTGGAGAGCTTCCAGAAGCATGTAAGCCTGAAGAATTTCCCAGATAGAACGGGATATGAATGTTTCGTTAACTCGATCCATGCCGATGATTATGTAACCGCTGATTTTTTGGCATGCGCGCTCTCGTACTTGTTTTTAGTGTTTGAGGCGTGGAACAAGTCAGGTCAGCCGGGAGTTCTGCAGGGAGTCATTTCGGGTGACGAATTCGATGCGACGGTGAAGTTTCATCTGCTGCGCCCAGGGGAAACCTGGCTGAGCGATGACCTTGAGGGGTATGAGGATGCAGTGCTTACCGTTGAATCGAGTGACAAGGGATTTCTTGAGACATACGGGTAAATGATGGGGACAGACCACGTTTAGGAAGCTCCGAAAACGTAGTCTGTCCCCGTTTTACTATCGGACATGGAAGCCGTACGAAACTTTTTCTTCTTTAGAAGTCGGTAGGTGGTTTCTTCACGGGGTGAGCCAAGCGACGATGTTTATTAAGTTTGATAAATTTATCGAGATGTTTGCTGATGAAGAGTATCCAAACGATTACTGGTCTGATGTCGCCATTATCAACGCCTCTGAAATGCTGGATGGCTTTTCTGATGCGGATTGGCAGGCGCTATTGACAGTTGTAGACAGCAAAAGCGATTTCTGGATATCGCGGTTATGCGAGACGTTGGGAGACCCGGATGAAAGAGCACTGGTCGTATTGCTGAAGGTGACTTCACGTCACGGCAGTCAGGCGATTTACGTCGCATTGGAATCGATCAGGTCGATGATCAGTCTGGGTCTGGACGTGTCGGCGTATGCGGATGAGATCAATGCTGCGACTGAACGTGCGAGGCAAACGACGGGGAAAGTGAGTTTGCTTTCGACCTTCCAATGAGGAAGCGGCGTGGATAACGTGTTTTTCAAATTTCGCGATGTGGAAATTTACCTGCGCCATGAGCGTTATTTCATCAAGTACGACGCGGGCAGTCTTGTGGATGTCATGCGTGAGGATGAGATTTCGGAGCAGGAGGCGCTGACCGCAGCTATGGGTGAGGAAGCAGTTATGAAGCTTTTGTTTGAGCTGCAGGAGCGATTGATCCGTGAGGGTGTTGACCCTTATGTTTCAAATATTGAATGATTGAAGATGCTCGGTTAATGAAGGTTGTCTGTCCCGGCTCTATATAGCGCTATTGTGATTGGGGAGTAACAGTGACTGTTGGCGATTGTGTTGACTTGCAAGGATGGTTGGTAATTATAGATTACAGATTGTTTCTTATTCCGGAAAACCACTCGGAAAACTATGAGGAAGGTGATAGGTATGAAGTTTCAAAGCCGGAGATAATATTTGCCGTTGCAGAGCTAATTCTTCCGCTGGCGGGAGGGAAGAGCTTTATATTTCATCGGTCAAAATTGTCGGGGGTTGTGGTAAGCGGTGCTCCGATAAAAATAGATCCAGTGTCTTTGTCTGTTGAAGAGAGACAGAGCGGATTTGTTTTCATAAACGTTTCAGATGTTTCTCTAGATAAATACAGGGAGCGCTACAAGGCTTTCCTTGAAAAGGGACGCTCTGTTAATTCTGATGACTGGATGGACTATGTTTAGGCTGCAGAAAATAGAAAAAACCACTTCGCAAAACAGGTCCGTTATCTGTACCGGGCTCTCATGAGCAATAGATATGCTGTTGTATTGGAACCAGGGGCTCACTTGCCTGAGAGAGACGCTTTGGTCAGTCAGGCATGGGGAAGCGTTCCCGTTTCTTATTTTCAGGATAGAGAGGTTTTTAGCGATTGCAGTTTTTTGGATTTGAAAGTCAATAAATGGGAAGTCAATCGTGAGTGGAGCAGTAAGCAGAGCTCTGAGCCGTGGATAAGAATTGAAAAATTTAAAGGGCAGAGTCTAGAAGAATTTCTGCGAAAAGAAGGCGCTGTGTTGCCAGTAGATATGGCTGGAATAACGCTCATGATTATTGAAATGGACGAGGGTGGGATTGCGCTGGACTATTGTCTGTTGCTGCGCTTGGTGTCGGGATTCCTTGATCAGTTCAAGGTCTATAGATGGTCTGGCAGCCTCGAGGAGGTATTTCAAAATACTATTGTTTCCTTACCTGATCGGCATGGAATTCTAGAGCAGTTGATCAAGTGTGAATAAATTGGCAGGGGGTAAATAGAGTGATCACTGAAAATATAAAAAATTGCCCAGGAAATTTTCCAGCTGGTCGAAACCGGCGTAGTTCATGGCTATGATGCGTTTCGTTATGGTGTCGAACTGGGTGAGGATATATTGAGACGCAGCTGTGCGTTGAGAAGGACGGCGTAGAGGCCTAGAACGTCGAGAACGACATCAACGGCGCGATCATTCTTCGTCTGGTAGGCGAATTACAGGCCAGCGCAGGCAAGCGCGGTGAACACTGGAAGGCTTTTGTTTTCTCCTATCGCGAAGGCGAGCAAGTAACAACGAATTCAACTATCGATTCCGATTTTCCTCAGCTATTTTTTACTTCGGATAAAGCGGCGGCAACCCGCTGTCACCCACCGGATCCTGCACCCGTTCCGCCGCCGGAATCGCGCGGATCGCCCGCCACAAATCCTCACCTTGCCAATGCTGCCCCGTCTCGCTGTACAGCGCACCATTGAGCCCATCCAGCGCATCCGACAACGGCACAAACCGCGCCGCCATGTCCGCCAGCGTCTCCGGCTGCTGCCGCGCCCACGCATCCAGTGCCTGCCGCGTTGCTTGCGGGTCATTCGCCTGGCTCGCACGCTTGATGTCGTCCATCAAGGTGCGCGGGCTCGGCCCGGTTTGCGCGGCGCGATGGATCGCCGGTTGCCAGCGCGCGCGCCACCACAGACCGAAGCCGAGCAGGGTGGTGCAGGCGAGGATCAGCGTGCTGAGTTTCCACCACCACAGCACGTCGTTATCGACGACGCTCGGTTGCAGATTGCCGGCCGGGGTGTCGACTTGCAGGCTCGGGTTGTTCGCCACTTGCAGGGTGCGCGCCGGCAGGCTGCTGTGTTCCAGGTGATCTTCGAAGGTGTTCCACCAGACCACGTCGACGGTCGGCAATTCGATTGCGCCGCTGCGGCTCGGCACCAGCGCTTCGCGTTCTTCACGGCTGCCGATCAGGCCCCGGTCGCTGCTCTGGTTGCTCAGCACCGGTTGATCCGGATAGCGGCGCAGCCCGTTGACTTCGGTGGCGGGCAGCGCTGGCAGTTGCGAGCTGGCGAGGCCTTCGACTTTCAGCGTCAGGCTGCGGGTCAGGGAGTCGCCGACCTGGATGTGCTCCGGCTCCGGGTTCCAGCTCTCGCTCAGGCTCAGGCTGCGCGCCGGTAGCCACGGCGCATCGGCGGGGTAGGTCAGCGGCTTGGGCTTGACGGTCAGGGGGATTTCGGCGGAACTGACGCGCATCAATTTGCCGGCCTTTGGCCCTTGTGCGCTGGCGTCCTGGGCCGGCTGCGTGTCGACCAGCGTCGCGCTGAACGTCTGCGGCGCAATGGTCAGCAAACCGCTGTGCTGCGGATAGATCGCATAGCGCATCTCGATCACGCCATGGCGCACACCGTTGATGTCTTTTTCGTATGTGCGGGTGTCGCCCAACTGCTCAACCCGCGCATCGGCGATTTGCAGCGGGGTCAGGCTGCTGTCGTCATACAACGAGACCGAATGGTAGATGCGCAGGGTCAGAATCGCCTGGGCCTGTACGTAAACACTGGACTGGTCGAGGCTGGCCTCGATGAACACCGGATCAAGGTTGTTCTTCTCGTCACGGGTGTCACTTTCGACCACTTGCACGGTGATCGGCTGGCTCTGCACGTCACCCACTTGCAACGGCGGAATGACCACGCTGCCGTTCTCTTTCGGCAACAGTGTGATGATCCAGCGCGTGGTCGCGCGGTTGTCGCCATTGAGGGTGTTGAGCTGGTTGACTTGCCGCGTGCCGCGCACTTCGAACAGCTGTTCCAGTGGGGCCAGGTCGGGTTTGCCGAACTGGGTGACGTCGCTGGTTTCGAGAGTGAGTTCGACCGTCTCGCCGGAATTCAGGCGGCTGCGATCCACACTGGCGGTCAGCTCGGCTGCATTGGCGGTGGCCGTGCAGAGCAGCAGGGGCAGCAAGAGCGCGGTGAAACGGTTCATCGAGTGTTTTCCTGATCCTGATGTTGTTGCTGTTCGTACCAGAATTTGCGTCGCAGCAATTCGCCCGGATCGTCCGGGATCTTGCCCAGCCATTGTTCCAGTGCCTGGCGTTGCTCGCCTTCGAGGTTGTCCTCGCTCGGGCGCAGGGTCGGCACGGTGTCGGTTTGTTCTTCCTCAACGCTGCCCGGTAGTTCGTCGGGGCCTGGCTGCGGAGGTGTGGTTGGCGGCGGTTCGCTGGCCGACTCGGCGGGCTGCGCCTCGCTTTGTGTTTCACTTTTCACTGCCGGCGGCGGTGCAGTCGCTGGCGGCGGTTCATCGCCGGGCAGGTTTTGCTCGCTGGGCTTGTTTTCCGGCTCGGCGGGCGGCGGGGTGTTTTTCTGCTTCAGCAGGTTTTCCACCAGGGCCTTGTTGGTCTGTGCCGGGCGCAAATCCGGTTGCAGTTCCAACGCCTGTTCATAGGCGTCGATCGCTGCGTCCAGCTCGCCGCTTTTCGCCAGCGCGTTACCACGATTGTAGTGAGCGCGGGCATCGCTGCCTTCGGCGAAACGCTGGGCGGCGCCACTGTAGTCGCCGGCCTCGTACAACGCCACCCCTTGCCACTGGTGATCGTCAAAATGTTGCGCCGCTTCGGCCGGGCGTTTCTGTTTGAGCAGATGCAGGCCTTGCTGGTCGGGGCGCAGCCAGAGGTCTTCGAAATCGAAAGCGTAGCTCGGTTGCGGCAGGCAAAACAGCAACGGCAAACAGAACAGCCAGCCGCGCCGTCCGGCACACGCGGCCAGCAATAACAGCGGCAACAGCAGCCAGTAACCCTGATCGGCCCAGGTATCCAGGCGTACGGTCTGGCCGTCGTCGCGCAGGCTGCGCGGGCCGTCGAGCAGGCCGAGGGCAGCTAGATCGCCTTCGTCCAGACGGGCAGGGTGGTATTCGCCGCCGACGCTATTGAGGAATGCGCTCAGGCCTGGACTGTCGAGTTGCGGCACGCGAATCGCGCCTTGTTCGTCCTTGAGGAAACTGCCGTCCTCCTGAGCGATCGGTGCACCTTCAGCGGTGCCGATGCCGAGCATCAACAATTGCGCCGATTGTCCGCTGAGTGCGCGGCGAATGCCTTGGCGTTCCTCTTCGCTCAGCGATGAGCCGATCAGCAGAATCCGCCCCTGACCCAGCGCGCCCTGTTTCAGCAGCGCCAGTGCTTTGCCAACGGCCAGATCGGCGCGATGACCGCTTTCCGGCATCAGCGACGGCTTGAGCGCATCGAGCAGATTACGACTGGTCGCGAGGTCATCCGACAGCGGCACCAGCGTGTGCGCGCTGCCGGCGTAGACGACGATGGCGGTCTGCGCATCGCTGCGCGCCTGCAACAGATCGAACAGCTTGCGCCGCGCCTGTTCCAGTCGCGTCGGCGGCGAATCGGTGGCGAGCATTTCCGGGGTCAGTTCCAGCACCACCACCAACGGGTCGGCAGGTTTCTGGCTGGTCTGTTCGACGCGTTCCCAGCTCGGCCCGAGCAGCGCCAGAATCGTCAGCAGCCACGCCACACCCAGGGCGACCCATGGCAGTTTGCTGTCGCGACCATTACCGCCGCTAAGCAGCGTGGCATGGAACGCCGGCGGCAGAATCATCTGCCAGCGCCCGGCGCGTTTCTGCCGGTGCCAGAGTTGCCAGAGCAGCCAGCCAAGCAGCGGCAACAGCAGCAGCCACCAGGGACGGAACCAGTGCGGCCAGAGGGCGATCATCGACGCCTCCGCAGACGCAGGCGCTTGAGGCGCTCGCGCCAGTCAGGCAACGGACTTTGCAGATACAGCTCCTTGGTGAACAGGCGTTGCAGCGGGTTATCCGGCCACAATTCGCGCGCGACCAGCAGCAGGCTCAACCACAAGGCCAACGCCAGCGGCCAGTGATACAAGGCTTGCGCCGGCCGGGCCTGGGTCGGTTGCTGGGTGACCGGTTCGAGCTGGTCGAGGGTGTCCTTGATCGCTTGCAGCTCTTTGCCGTCGTGGGCGCGGAAATACTGGCCGCCGGTTACTTCGGCGATGGCTTTGAGCGCCGGCTCGTCGAGATCAAGGCTCGGGTTGACCCCGAGCAGCGCTGTGGAGCCACTTTCTTCCGGGTTGGCGCCAATGCCGATCGGGTAGATCTTCACGCCTTCACTCGCCGCCAGTTTTGCCGCGGTCAGTGGATCGATTTCACCGCCATTGTTGGCGCCGTCGGTGACCAGAATCAGCACGCGACTTTGCGCCGGGCGCATGCGCAGGCGTTTCAGGGCCAGACCGATGGCATCGCCAATGGCGGTGTTCTTGCCGGCAATGCCGATGCGCGCTTCGTCGAGCCAGACGCGCACGGTGTGGCGGTCGAAGGTCAGCGGCGCCTGCAGATAGGCCTGACTGCCGAACAGGATCAAGCCGACGCGGTCGCCGTCACGGCTTTCGAGGAAATCGCCGAGCAAGTGCTGCACAAGATTCAGTCGGCTGACGTCTTCGTCCTGCCATTGCATGTCGGGGAAGTCCATCGAACCGGACACGTCGACGGCAACCAACAGATCACGCCCACTGGCCGCAATCGGCAGCGGCTCACCGAGCCATTGCGGACGCGCAGCAGCGATCAACAGCAGCAGCCACAGCAGCATGAACGGTGCCTGTTGGCGCCACGCCGGCAGGTTGGCGCGGGCGCGACGGCGGGCGAGGCCTTCAAGGTCGGAGAGGAAACTGACTTTCAGCGCGGGCTCGCCGCTGTCGGCCACCGGCAATACAAGGCGCATCAACCACGGCAGCGGCAACAGCGCGAAAATCCACGGCCAAGCGAACTCAAACATGTTTGCGAATCCACGTGTCGACGGCTTGGGTCAGGCCGGCGATGGCTTTGTCGTCGAGTTTGCATTCCGGTTTGTACGCGCCTTCGACCAGCACCATCCAGCGTGTCAGGCCGGCGGCCGGGCAGCGGTTGTCGAGGAACGCCAGCCATTTACGGCCATTGAGTGTGTGGCTCTGGCTGTAGGGATAGTGGTTGCGGCACAAGCGCTTGAGCAGGCCGTTGAGCTGTTGCAGCCACGCCCCGGCCGGGGCGCCGTCGTAAGGTTTGGGCATCTGCGCCAGTTCGGCGAGGGCGGCGATGCGCACCGGGTCGAGCGGTTGTTCGGCGCGGACGATCGGGCGTTTCTTCATCGGAATGAAACGCCGCAGGCGCCACACGGCGAAACCGAGCAGCGGCAGCAACAGAAGCAGCAGCCACCAGCCCGGCGCCGGTGGCCAGAAGGCAATCGGTGGCGGCGAGATAAGCGGTTGCAGTTGTTCGAGGCCGTTCATCGACCTTTCCCCGGGCGCTGCGGATTGAGGAACTCGCGCATCTGCTCGACCATTTCACTCTGCGTGCTCAGCGGCATCAGCAGCACCCGCAACTTCTGCGCGAGCAATTCCCAACGGGCGATTCGCGCTTCGGCCTGAGCGCGATAGGTCTGGCGCAGGTCGAAGTTGAGGGTGTCGAGTTCCAGTTGCGCGCCGCGTTCGGCGAATCTTAAAAGCCCGGCAGCGGGCAGGGCGTGATCGAGCGGATCGGACAACGGCAGCATCAGCAGGTCGCAGTGACGCGACAGCAGGCTCAGTTGCTGCTCGGCGCTGTCGGACAGCGCACGCTCATCACAAATCACGATTACCAGACTGCCCGGGCGCAGCACCTCACGGGCACGGCGCAGGGCAACGCCAAACGCATCGCGATCCGGCTCACGCTCGCTGTGCAGCGACTGATTGACCTTCACCAAGCGGTTGAGCAATTGCAGCAGGCTTTGTTTGCTGCGCCGTGGCTTGATTTCGTAGTGCTCGTTGTCGCCGAACACCAGCCCGCCAACGCGATCGTTATGGCCAAGCGCGGCCCAACCGATCAACGCCGCCGCTTGCGCCGCCAGCACCGATTTGAACATCAGCCCGGAGCCGAAAAACAGCCGCGTGCTTTGCTCGACCATGATGAAAATCGGCCGCTCGCGTTCCTCATGGA
This sequence comes from Pseudomonas sp. Seg1, assembly GCF_018326005.1. Classification (NCBI taxonomy): domain Bacteria; kingdom Pseudomonadati; phylum Pseudomonadota; class Gammaproteobacteria; order Pseudomonadales; family Pseudomonadaceae; genus Pseudomonas; species Pseudomonas sp. Seg1. Next base: position 3,873,905 of record NZ_AP021903.1, on the reverse strand, counting down.
ACAGCTTGGTGTGTGGTTCTTGCGTGCGTGCAGTCACCCGCCAGTCGATGGTGCGCACGTCGTCGCCGGCCTGATAGACCCGCACCTGATCGAAGTCGACCCCGCGACCACGGAATTTCGAGTGATGCAGGCCGATCAGCGGGCTGCGCTGACTTGGCGTGGAAAACAGCTGCACTTCGCGCACCCGGTGGCGCATCTCGATCAGCTCGGCGAGGCTGACGCGGATGCCCGGTTCGGACGGCAGAGGGGCGTTCATGGGGGTCAAGCGACGGCTACGACGTCGAGAATCCGCTGCACCACCCGATCCTGATCGATGCCGGCGGCTTCGGCTTCAAACGACAGAATGATGCGGTGACGCAACACGTCGAACAGCACCGCTTGGATGTCTTCCGGGCTGACGAAGTCGCGACCGGCCAGCCAGGCGTGGGCGCGGGCGCAGCGGTCGAGGGCGATCGAGCCGCGCGGGCTGGCGCCGTAAGCGATCCACTCGGCCATCTCCGGGTCGAACTTGGCCGGGGTGCGCGTGGCCATGACCAGTTGCACCAGGTATTCCTCCACGGCGTCGGCCATGTACAGACCGAGGATTTCCTTGCGCGCGGCGAAGATCGCCTGCTGGCTGACCCGGCGCTCGGGCTTGGTCTCGCCGTTCAGCGCTTCGCCACGGGCCTGCTGGAGGATGCGGCGTTCGACGGCAGCGTCCGGGAAACCGATTTTCACGTGCATCAGGAAACGGTCGAGCTGGGCTTCCGGCAGCGGGTAAGTGCCTTCCTGCTCGATCGGGTTCTGCGTGGCCATCACCAGAAACAGCGGCGATAGCTCGTAGGTGCTGCGTCCGACGCTGACCTGACGTTCGGCCATGGCTTCGAGCAGCGCCGATTGCACCTTGGCCGGGGCGCGGTTGATTTCGTCCGCCAGTACCAGGTTGTGGAAGATCGGCCCTTGCTGGAACACGAAACTGCCGGTTTCCGGGCGATAGATCTCGGTGCCGGTGATGTCGGCGGGCAGCAGGTCAGGGGTGAACTGGATGCGATGGAACTGGGCTTCGATGCCCTCGGCGAGTTCTTTGATCGCTTTGGTCTTGGCCAGCCCTGGCGCGCCCTCGACCAGCATGTGGCCGTCGGCGAGCAGGGCAATGAGCAACCGCTCGATGAGTTTTTCCTGGCCGAGAATCTGCGTTGAAAGAAAGGTTCGCAGCGCCAGCAGCGCTTCACGATGTTCCATCGATGACTGTTCCTGGAAAGGGATGGCCACGGGCGTTCGGATAACGCCGGGGCTGGGGGCGTTACTTTAATCCATCGCGGGGGGTGGCGACTAACGGCATTTTGCGCAAAGTGCGGGAAATGACTGGGGGAATTGTTGGATTTTTGTAGCAGCGGAGTGTTGGGGTGACTGTTCTGACCTCATCGCTGGCAAGCCAGCTCCCACAGGTTCAGGGTTGTGCATGCGATTTGTGCAACACAGCTCCCACAGTTACCTGTGGTCTGCATGCGATTTGTGCAACACATCGATCACTGTGGGAGCTGGCTTGCCAGCGATGGGGCCAGCCCAGGCAACATCAAATCTCATTAATGAAGGTACCCGTCCCATCAAGGATGTTCGTCAAGGTCTCGACAACCTCATCCATATCCACCATGTCCGGGTTAAAGCTGATCTCCAGCACATCATCCCCGTTCAACGCATCGGCATCCGCTGCAGCGATTTCGATCTTCAAGAGATTCGAGGTCAGGGTGACTTTCACCCCATCCAGCGTCGAAGGCTCGCCATCCAGCGTAATCTCCAGCTCATCCTCATCCGGATAACGGCTCATCAGAAACATGTCGCCCTTGTCGCTGTGGCAGCAGAGCATGGCCATGTTGTCTTCTTCGTCATCGCACGGGTTGACGATCAGTAGGGCGGTGGTCATTTGCATGGGGAATTCCTGCCTCGTAGGGCGTGTTGGTCGCAATTGGGCGCGATTCTGCCAGCCCTCGGGAATTTCTGCATGTGAGAGTGTCAGAGGATGTGTCGTGTACGCGACACAGGTCAATGGTCATTTCTGGCACGCATGTACCGTAAATACGGGCATTCAGACCAGCATTTTCCACCATGGCTGCTAGTGTTTACCGGTGCCAAAGCCTTGGTTTACGTGCCAATGACCGAATATGTCGCAGCACCGCAAGCAGACACATTGTCGCACCCATTAAGCTGCGCAACGGATGAGCACCCGTAAAGGCATTGTCGGCAGCCCCGACAGTCGTTTTTGCAGATGCTCATTCTATGGAAGGTGAATGTGACCTGAGTGTCCCGTCCAGCTTCACCCACCTGTCCCCCTGTTTCCTCTGCCCGAGAATCAGGAGCAGGGTGACTTGAACCCCGAAAGGGGTGTTGCACGCGACGCTTTCCATCAATAACAAGCTTAAGCGGAGTACCACAGATGGCGTTCTTCACCGCAGCCAGCAAAGCCGACTTCCAGCACCAACTGCAAGCGGCACTGGCGCAGCACATCAGTGAACAGGCACTGCCACAAGTGGCGCTGTTCGCTGAACAATTCTTCGGCATCATTTCCCTGGACGAGCTGACTCAACGTCGCCTCTCCGACCTCGCTGGCTGTACTCTTTCTGCGTGGCGCCTGCTTGAGCGCTTCGATCACGCGCAACCGCAAGTGCGCGTCTACAACCCTGATTACGAACGTCATGGCTGGCAGTCGACCCACACCGCGGTCGAAGTCCTGCACCACGACCTGCCATTTCTGGTCGACTCGGTCCGCACCGAGCTGAACCGCCGCGGCTACAGCATCCACACTCTGCAAACCACCGTGCTCAGCGTACGTCGTGGCAGCAAGGGCGAACTGCTGGAAATTCTGCCAAAAGGCAGCACCGGCGAAGGCGTTCTGCACGAATCGCTGATGTACCTGGAAATCGACCGCTGCGCCAACGCGGCCGAACTGAATGTGCTGAGCAAAGAGCTGGAACAGGTTCTCGGTGAAGTCCGCGTCGCGGTCGCCGATTTCGAGCCGATGAAAGCCAAGGTGCAGGAAATCCTCACCAAGCTCGACAACAGCGCGTTCGCCATCGATGCCGATGAAAAGAACGAAGTCAAAAGCTTCCTGGAATGGCTGGTGGGCAACCACTTCACCTTCCTCGGCTACGAAGAATTCGTGGTCACCGATCAGGCCGATGGCGGCCATATCGAGTACGACCAAAACTCCTTCCTCGGCCTGACCAAACTGCTGCGCACCGGCCTGACCTACGAAGACCTGCGCATCGAAGACTACGCCGTTGCCTACCTGCGCGAACCGACCCTGTTGTCGTTCGCCAAGGCTGCGCACCCGAGCCGCGTACACCGTCCGGCTTACCCGGACTACGTGTCGATCCGTGAAATCGACGCCGACGGCAAAGTCATCAAGGAACACCGCTTCATGGGCCTGTACACCTCGTCGGTGTATGGCGAGAGCGTGCGGGTCATCCCGTTCATCCGCCGCAAGGTCGAAGAAATCGAAACCCGCTCCGGCTTCCAGTCCAAGGCTCACCTGGGCAAGGAACTGGCGCAGGTCCTCGAAGTGCTGCCGCGTGATGACCTGTTCCAGACCCCGGTCGATGAACTGTTCACCACCGTGATGTCGATCGTGCAGATCCAGGAACGCAACAAGATCCGCGTGTTCCTGCGCAAAGACCCGTACGGTCGTTTCTGCTACTGCCTGGCCTACGTGCCGCGCGACATCTATTCCACCGAAGTTCGCCAGAAGATCCAGCAAGTGCTGATGGAGCGCCTGAAGGCTTCCGATTGCGAATTCTGGACGTTCTTCTCCGAATCGGTTCTGGCGCGCGTGCAGTTGATTCTGCGTGTCGACCCGAAAAACCGTCTCGACATCGATCCGGTGCTGCTGGAAAAAGAAGTCGTGCAAGCCTGCCGCAGCTGGCAGGACGACTATGCTGCACTGACCGTCGAAAGCTTCGGCGAAGCCCACGGCACCAACGTGCTGGCCGACTTCCCGAAAGGCTTCCCGGCCGGTTACCGCGAGCGCTTTGCAGCGCATTCGGCCGTGGTCGACATGCAGCACCTGCTGAGCCTGAACGAAAAAAATCCGCTGGTGATGAGCTTCTATCAGCCGCTCGGTCAGGTCTCCGGCCAACGCGAGCTGCATTGCAAGCTGTACCACGCCGACACCCCGCTGGCGCTGTCCGACGTCTTGCCGATTCTGGAAAACCTCGGCCTGCGCGTGCTGGGCGAGTTCCCGTACCGTCTGCGTCACACCAATGGCCGCGAGTTCTGGATTCACGACTTCGCGTTCACCGCCGCTGAAGGCCTGGACCTCGACATCCAGCAACTCAACGACACCCTGCAGGACGCGTTCGTCCACATCGTTCGTGGCGACGCCGAAAACGATGCGTTCAACCGTCTGGTGCTGACCGCCGGTCTGCCATGGCGCGACGTGGCGCTGCTGCGTGCCTACGCCCGCTACCTGAAGCAGATTCGTCTGGGCTTCGATCTGGGCTACATCGCCAGCACCCTGAACAACCACACCGACATCGCTCGCGAACTGACCCGGTTGTTCAAGACACGCTTCTATCTGGCGCGCAAACTCAGCGACGACGATCTGGAAGACAAGCAACTGCGTCTGGAACAAGCGATTCTGACCGCACTGGACGACGTCCAGGTGCTCAACGAAGACCGCATCCTGCGTCGTTACCTCGACCTGATCAAAGCCACCCTGCGGACCAACTTCTACCAGACTGACGCCAACGGCCAGAACAAGTCGTACTTCAGCTTCAAGTTCAACCCGCACGCGATTCCTGAGCTGCCGAAGCCAGTGCCGAAGTTCGAAATCTTCGTCTACTCGCCACGCGTTGAAGGTGTGCACCTGCGCTTCGGTAACGTCGCTCGTGGTGGTCTGCGCTGGTCCGACCGTGAAGAAGATTTCCGTACCGAAGTCCTCGGCCTGGTTAAAGCCCAGCAAGTGAAGAACTCGGTCATCGTGCCGGTGGGTGCGAAGGGCGGCTTCCTGCCGCGTCGCCTGCCACTGGGCGGCAGCCGTGACGAGATCGCGGCCGAGGGCATCGCCTGCTACCGCATCTTCATTTCGGGTCTGTTGGACATTACCGACAACCTGAAAGACGGCGCACTGGTGCCGCCATTGAACGTGGTTCGCCACGACGATGACGACCCGTACCTGGTAGTAGCGGCGGACAAGGGCACTGCAACCTTCTCCGATATCGCCAACGGCATCGCCATCGACTATGGCTTCTGGCTGGGTGACGCGTTTGCGTCCGGTGGTTCCGCCGGTTACGACCACAAGAAAATGGGCATTACCGCCAAAGGCGCGTGGGTTGGCGTACAGCGTCACTTCCGCGAGCGCGGCATCAATGTTCAGGAAGACAGCATCACTGTCGTGGGCGTCGGCGACATGGCCGGTGACGTGTTTGGTAACGGCCTGTTGATGTCCGACAAGCTGCAACTGGTCGCTGCCTTCAACCACCTGCACATCTTCATCGACCCGAACCCGAACCCGGCCACCAGTTTCGTCGAGCGTCAACGCATGTTTGACCTGCCGCGTTCGGCCTGGACCGACTACGACACCAGCATCATGTCCGAAGGTGGCGGTATCTTCTCGCGTAGCGCGAAGAGCATCGCGATCTCCCCGCAGATGCAGGAACGCTTCGACATCAAGGCTGACAAGCTAACCCCGACCGAACTGCTGAATGCCTTGCTCAAGGCACCGGTGGATCTGCTGTGGAACGGCGGTATCGGTACTTACGTCAAGGCCAGCACTGAAAGCCACGCCGACGTCGGCGACAAGGCCAACGATGCACTGCGCGTGAACGGCAACGAGTTGCGCTGCAAAGTCGTGGGCGAGGGCGGTAACCTCGGCATGACCCAACTGGGTCGTGTGGAATTCGGTCTGAATGGCGGCGGCTCCAACACCGACTTCATCGACAACGCCGGTGGCGTGGACTGCTCCGACCACGAAGTGAACATCAAGATCCTGCTGAACGAAGTGGTTCAGGCCGGTGACATGACCGACAAGCAACGCAACCAGTTGCTGGCGAGCATGACCGACGAAGTCGGCAATCTGGTGCTGGGCAACAACTACAAGCAGACTCAGGCCCTGTCCCTGGCAGCGCGTCGTGCCTACGAGCGCATTGCTGAGTACAAGCGTCTGATGGGTGATCTGGAAGGCCGTGGCAAGCTGGACCGCGCCATCGAGTTCCTGCCGACCGAAGAGCAGATCAACGAGCGTATCGCTGAAGGCCACGGCCTGACCCGTCCTGAGCTGTCGGTACTGATCTCCTACAGCAAGATCGACCTCAAAGAGCAGCTGTTGGGCTCTTTGGTGCCGGACGACGACTACCTGACCCGCGACATGGAAACGGCGTTCCCGCCGACCCTGGTCAGCAAGTTCTCCGAAGCCATGCGTCGTCACCGTCTGAAGCGCGAGATCGTCAGCACCCAGATCGCCAACGACCTGGTCAACCACATGGGCATCACCTTCGTTCAACGACTCAAAGAGTCGACCGGCATGAGCCCGGCGAACGTGGCTGGCGCCTATGTGATCGTGCGCGACATCTTCCACCTCCCGCACTGGTTCCGTCAGATCGAAGCGCTGGACTACCAAGTCAGCGCTGACGTACAGCTGGAACTGATGGATGAGCTGATGCGTCTAGGCCGCCGTGCCACGCGCTGGTTCCTGCGTGCTCGCCGCAACGAGCAGAACGCTGCCCGTGACGTCGCGCATTTCGGTCCGCACCTGAAAGAGCTGGGTCTGAAACTCGACGAGCTGCTGAGCGGCGAAATCCGTGAAAACTGGCAGGCGCGTTATCAGGCGTATGTCGAAGCCGGCGTACCGGAACTGCTGGCGCGTATGGTTGCGGGCACCTCGCACCTGTACACGCTGCTGCCGATCATCGAAGCCTCCGACGTCACTGGCCAGAACCCGGCCGAAGTGGCCAAGGCCTACTTCGCTGTGGGCAGTGCGCTGGACATCACCTGGTACCTGCAACAGATCAGCGCGCTGCCGGTTGAAAACAACTGGCAAGCCCTGGCCCGTGAAGCGTTCCGCGATGACGTCGACTGGCAGCAACGTGCGATCACCATCTCCGTCCTGCAACAGGGCGACGGCACTCAGGACGTGGAAGCACGCCTGGCGCTGTGGATGGAACAGCACGAAAGCATGATCTCGCGCTGGCGCGCCATGCTGGTGGAAATCCGTGCGGCGAGCGGCACGGACTACGCCATGTATGCGGTGGCCAACCGTGAACTGCTGGATCTGGCGTTGAGTGGGCAAGCGGTAGTGCCTGCGGTTGCTGCGAATGCCGAGCTTGAACTGGCGTAAGTAGTGGCTGAATGAAAAAACCCCGGTGTCGTGAGATGCCGGGGCTTTTTTATGTCTGAGGGTTTTGTGGTGGCTGTTCTGGCCTCATCGCTGGCAAGCCAGCTCCCACAATGATTTTGTGAACGACACAAGTGCCCTGTGGGAGCTGGCTTGCCAGCGATGAGGCCCTTACATTCAATACAACTTATGTGATTGTTTGTTATCAAGCATCGACACTTTATCTGTCGCCTTGGTCAATAAATTACTGAGCGACTGGTCAAACTTCTGCAACGCCCTTACTTGCACATCTTGCTGCTGATTAATATCCGCCACTATCTCTTCCGAGCGCTTGAAGTCCGCCCACACCGGCGTCAATTCCCGTGCATCCGAACCCTTCGCCGTACCGATATAGTTCAACCGCGCATCATAAAAATCGGCACTGACATCCGCCTTGATGTCGGAACTGCGCGAAGTAATCAACTGGCTATGAGTGTCGATAATCGCCACCACATCCGGTCTGGCCGCACGCAGACTCTGCATGTCCGGATACACCGTCACCGAGCCGAACTGACGCTGCAGTGAGGCGTTGACCCAATCCACCGCCATGTCCGGTTTCGAGCTGGCGACGTAGGCGTCGTGAATCGGTTGCACCAGCAGGCTCTGGCCGAAACCGGTGCCGGCGTTGGCCTGATAGTCGCGCAGGTATTCGCGGTTGGTCTGGGTGCTCGGGCTGTAGACCACGCCAAGCGATACGCCGGGACCGCTTTTCACCTGGGCGGCGCTGCTGCGGCCAACCGGTTGCGTGAACAGCGTGTCGAGGGATGAGACTGCTTTCGGTGCGGTAGGCACCGAGCAGGCGGAAAGTGCTAGAACCGATATCGCCAAGGTGCTGGCAAACGCAAGTTTCATGGTGTTTCTCCCGTGAAACAACATCAGTCGGAAAGTTTGAGTTGTCGTCGTTGACGACCGTTAATTGAGACTAAACCCGCTACGCTGTAAGCAACCTGACAATTTGCTGTCTGGTTTGCTGTTGAATAGTTTTATTTGCTGTAACGCGGGGCGGTTAATTGCGCCGGGAAATAAAAAGGCGCAAATCGATGATTTGCGCCTTTTTATTTATGGCTGATTAAACATCCATCAGTTTTTCAGCGGGATCAGCACTTGCTCATCCGGCGACAGCACCATGAACACCAACAACTTGGCCGGTTTGGTTTTGCTGGCATTTTTCGACACCAGATGTTCGGAGCCGGCAGGCTCGTACCAGAATTGGCCCTTCTTGTAGGTGATCGCCTGTTCGCCTTTCACTTGGGAAATGACTTCGCCTTCGAGTACGTAGGCCATGGCGGTGCCGTCGTGTTTGTGGGCGATGGAGGACTGGCCGGGTTTGTAGTCCACTTCGATCATCATGGCTTTTTTGTTGGGGGCGTTTTTCAGCATCTGGTCTTGCAGCACGGTGACTTTTTCGGACGGGTCGTGGGCGAAAGCGGCCGAGGCGCAAAGGCTCAGGGCAAGGGCAGAGGCGAAGAGGTGCAGGGCTTTCATGGCGGGTTACCTGTGAGGTTGGGGGTGCAATCACAGTAGTCCGCAGGGCGGGGCATTCAAACGGCCAATATTCGGGAAGATCAGGTGACCAATCTGTGGATCTTCAGTGCTTTCAAATAAGCCATCGCTGGCAAGCCAGGCTCCCACAGGTTTTGTGTTGTTCGTATGATTAATGAACGACACAAAACCCTGTGGGAGCCTGGCTTGCCAGCGATGGCGTCCGTAAGTCAAACGATGGGAAAGCTGTTGAAGTCGACGCTATTGGCCAGCCGGCTATCGATCAGGTCAATAAACCCCTGCGCTTCGGGCCGGTTGAAATGCGCCTGCATCGCCGCCTCCGACTGCCAGCGCGCACTGACCGTCCAGCGGTGACTGTCCTCGGGGCAACGGTCGACCAGGTAGGAATCGCAGCCCGGGGTTTCGCGCAGGGTTTCGACGATCTTCTGCAGTTGCCTGCCCAGTTCCTCCGAGCGGCCGGCGGCAGCCTGCACCTGGACCGTATTGATCACTTCGTTGGACATTGCTCACACTCCTGAATCAGGCCGGACGAATCCTGCTCATTGAGGGATAACGCCTGTGCAGAATAGGCCTGCACCTGTCGATCACCAATAACCAATCGGCGGTTAATCGCCCAGACCAATCATTCAGGCAACTTGTTGCAGAATGTCGCGCAGGCGATCCAGAGCGATATCAATGTCGAGGGTTTCGATGGCGCCGAAGCCGAAGTACAGACCGTTTTTCGCGGGTTGCTGATGATAGAAACCGTTGATTGAGTACAAACCGACTTCGACCTTTTTCGCCAGTTCGATCACCAACGACAAGTCGATCGGCTTCTTGCAGAACACCGCCATGTGAAAGCCCGCGCTGGCCGGCACCGCGTCCAGCCATGGCGCCAGATCGGTGGCCATGCGCGCCAGAATCCGCTCGCGACGCTGGGCATAAATGGTGTGGCAGCGGCGGATATGCTTGAGCAGGCAACCCTCAGCGATGAACTTCGCCAACGCCCATTGCGGGAGGGTCGAGGCGTGCAGGTCGGTGAGCTGTTTGGCACGGATCACCGCTTCGAGAATGGCCGGCGGCAGAATTGCGTAACCCAGACGCAGCTCCGGCAACAGGGTTTTCGAGAAGGTGCCGACGTAAGCGATGATGCCACGCTGGTCGAGATTGAATAGCGAATCGGTGGGCCGGCCTTCATAGCGGAACTCACTGTCATAGTCGTCCTCGATGATGATTGCGCCCAGTTCATGGGCGCGAGCCAGCAAGGCTTCGCGGCGTGCCTGACTCATCGGCATGCCCAGCGGGAACTGGTGCGACGGCGTTACATAAATCAGCCGCGTACCGTCGGGAATCTGCTCGACGACAATCCCTTCAGCATCCACCGGCACACCGACCACCTCGGCGCCATGGGTACCAAACAACAGGCGTGCCGGCGGATAGCCGGGGTCTTCCATCGCCACCAGACTGCCGGGGCGGATCAACACGCGAGTGATCAAGTCCAGCGCCTGTTGCGCGCCGTTGCACACGACGATGTCTTCATCCTGACAGTTGATCCCACGGGAAAACGCGATGTGCCGGGCAATCGCATTGCGCAGCGCCGGCAGGCCCTCGGCGACACTGTAGAAACCCTTGGACTGGCCCATCTGGCGCATCGCATGGGCGACGCAGCGGCGCCAGTCATCCTGCGGAAACTGGCCTTTGCTGGTGGCGCCGCCGATGAAGTCATAACGCAGCGAGCCTTCCAGCGTCGGGTGGCGCAGAAACACCGGCAGATTGCGCCAGCTCTCGATCACTTCGGCACTGGCCAGCTCGGTGTGGCTTTGCTTGCGCTGGATCTGCGCCGGGCGTGCGTTGACGTAGGTGCCTTTGCCGATCACCCCGGTGAGGAAGTTTTCGTAGGTCAGTTGTGCGTAGGTGTCGGAAATGGTCTTGCGCGAGATGCCCAGTTGCTCGGCGAGCAGGCGGCTGGGCGGCAATTGCGTGCCAGCGGCCAAGCGCCCGGACTCGATGGCCCCGCGCAGTTGCTGATACAACTGACCGGCGAGATCCTTGCGGCCGTTGATCACGACGTGAAGTTCCATACCGACGAGGCTCCCGAGGCTATTTGGCGTGCTCGCCAGATTACTCCCGTTTGTTTGCGGGGCAGTAGTTGCGTGGAGTAAAAAACTCGAATTGGTCACGTACCTTGTGGGAGCTGGCTTGCCAGCGATGAGGCCTTCGGATCCAGCATTAGTGTCAGCAGATATACCGCCATCGCTGGCAAGCCAGCTCCCACAGGGTCAGTGTGTGTCCGGGTTCAGTGGTGTAGCGGTTTTCCGTGCAATTGGGGCTGTAATGCATCGCTGTCGGCGGTTACGGTGAAGTCATTATTCCGTCTACCGAGACCTGCCCATGTCCCTGCGCCTGGATTACTACAACGCTTCGCCCAAGGCGATGAAAGCGATGATTGCCATGGAGGCGCTGACTGCCAACCTCAGTATCGAACAGCCACTGCTGCAACTGATCCGGGTCCGCGCCTCACAACTCAACGGCTGTGCGTTCTGCACCGACATGCACTCGGTGGATGCGCGGCGGGCGGGGGAGAGTGATCGGCGTTTGTATGCGATCGCGGTGTGGCGCGACAGCAACTTCTTCAACCCGCGCGAGCGTGCGGCGTTGGCCTGGGCCGAGGCGGTGACGTTGTTGGCGGAAAGTCATGTGCCTGACGATATTTATCAGCAGGCCCGCGAGCAATTCAGCGAAGGGGAACTGGTCGACCTGACCATGGCCGTGACTACCATCAACAGCTGGAATCGTCTGGCCGTCAGCTTCCGCCAAACCCCAAGCGATTGAACACCACATGATCGTTCCCACGCTCTGCGTGGGAATGCCGCAACGGACGCTCTGCGTTCGGCTCTGAATGGGACGCGGAGCGTCCCGGGCTGCGTGCCCACGCGGAGCGTGGGAACGATCGGTAAACCCCAAGCGATTGAACACCACATGATCGTTCCCACGCTCTGCGTGGGAATGCCTCAACGGACGCTCTGCGTTCGGCTCTGGATGGGACGCAGAGCGTCCCGGGCTGCGTGCCCACGCGGAGCGTGGGAACGATCAAGATCAAAATCATTGCGGTGGGCGTTGTGGTTTTACTGAGGTGCCGAAGGTGTTGCCCATTCTTGTACTGGTCGCCGCCGGCGTCGCGAGACCAACCTGATTCGGCGGCCGTTTATTCACCGGCACATTCAGTGCTTCCTGATTCTTCTCCGCCGCCGCAGCGCCTTCCGGGTTGTTGCCCATCTGCTGGCTCAAGCAGTCGTAATTCGGCGCCTTGTAACCGCCGACCGTCACTTCCACACAACCCAACGGCTGCTCGGCATAAGCGCTCGACAGCGCCATCAACAGCAGCCCGCCAAGGCTCAATCGCCACAGTGTATTCATGCTCGCCTCCTGGCCGGCCCGGAGGGGCCGCGCTATGGCTTGAGTCTAGTGCAAGCCATGCGCAATTCCCGTGATGGTTTTTTTGCACCGCCCGTCACACCAGATTCATAAACAGCCCTCAGGATGACGATTTTCAAGGATTCGTCAGCCGTGCAGCGAGGCAGTTCCGGAGACGGTTTTCAGCGTTCAACGAGGCTTGTGCGCCGGATGTGTCTGGGGTGGCTGCTTGGCTGTGCGGCGGGCCACGCGATGGCCGACGCGGTGCCGGCGGACTTGCGCATGACGCTGCATATTCCGGCACAGGATCTGGCCCGAGCGCTGGATCAGTACAGCCACGCCACTGGCGTTGCGGTGCTGGTCGACAGTCAGTTGAGTCGCGGTCGTCGCTCGCTGGCGGTGGACGGTGAATACACCGCCGCCGATGCCCTGCGTCGATTGCTCGGCGGCAGTGGTTTGATGGCGCGGTATGCCCGGGACGATGCATTTACGTTGCAAGTGGCGCAGGTCGAAGACGTGCCGGCGCCGCCACAAAAACAGACGCCCGAGAGCGTCGCGGTCAACCGCAGTTACGCCACGGCGGTGCAGGCTGCCATCGAGCGCAACCTGTGCCGTTCGCCGCTGACCCGTCCGGGCAGTTATCGCGCGGTGTTGCAGGTGTGGGTCGGCCGCGACGGCGTGGTGCAGCACAACCGGTTGGTCACTTCGACCGGTGATGTACGGCGCGACAACGCGCTGGTGGAGAGTTTTCGCAATCTCAGGATCGACCGGCCGACGCCCAGCGCTTTGCGTCAGCCGGTCACATTGCTGTTGTTACCGGAGTCGTCAGGGAAACGCATGGAATGCACCAAATGGGAAGGAGTTTCCGGGGGATGAAAGACACCGGACAAGGTTCGATGGTCCAACTGTTCCTGACGTCCTACGAGGACTTTCGGGTGCGCCTGCGCAGGCGTCTCGGTTCGGAAGATCTGGCCAACGACGTGCTGCACGAAACCTACCTGCGGGTCGACCGCATGGAGACGCCGCCGAACGTCCTGCGACCCAATGCCTACCTCTATCGCATGGCCCTGAACATCGCCGCCGACCGCCGTCAGGCCGATGCGCGGCTACTCACTGGCGAGGAAGTCGAGGAGCTGCTGCAAATGGGTGACGAAGCGCTGGACCCGGCGCGGGTAGTGGGCGGGCAAAAGGAAATCCAGTCGTTGCTCAGCGCCCTCTACGAACTGCCCGCACGCCGTCGCAAGATCTTCATTGCGGCGCGTCTGGAAGAGGCGCCGCACCTGGAAATTTCCCAGCGTTTCGGCATTTCTACGCGCATGGTTGAAAAGGAAATCAAAGCCGCATTGGGCTTCTGCGCCGCGAAACTGGAAAGAAAAGTGTTTCAGCGGTTCGGTCGCGGGGCCGGAAAACCGTCTTCTGAATAGTGCCCGATCAATTCGTTGAGAATCTGCGCGTTTGAACATCTTTCGACTGACACCTGCCGAGCCATCGGCGGCCGACAATCTGCACAGCGAAGCCCGCGACTGGCTGGTCCTGCTGACCTCCGGCCGCGCCACCGTGGCCGACGCCCGCGCCCTGCGCGAATGGTGCGCACAGAGCGCCGAGCATGCGCAGGCTTTCGAGCAGGCCAAGGTGTTGTGGCACAACCTGCAGCCCGCCGCCGAAGGATTGCAGGCACCGCGTGGGTTTGGTCGTCGTGCCTTTCTCGGTGGGGCGATTGCCGCGTCGGCGGCGTTTTTGCTGGTGCGCGGGACGATTCCTGGTGGCTTCGAAGGGCTGGGTGCGGACTTCATTACTGAAGTCGGCCAGCAGCGGCGTTTCGAACCGGCGCAGGGGGTGAGTCTGGAGTTGAACACGCAGACGCGGATCAATCAGCGTGCAGTGTCTGACGGTGTGCAGGGTTTTGAGTTGGTCAGTGGTGAAGTTGAAGTGCAGACGGCGCGGTTGCCGCTGGCGATGCAGGCTGGGGGAGGGTGGTTGCGTGCCAGTCAGGGGCGTTTCAACCTGCGTAATACCGATCAGCAAGTCTGCGTGACCTGCCTCGATGGCGCGGTTGAAGTGGATGTTGAAGGTCGTAGTCTGCGTCTTGAGCCGGGTCAGCAGGTGACTTATGACGCGGGGCAGGTTGGCAGTGTGCAGAGTGTCGATACGGCGGCGGTGATGAACTGGCGGCAGCAAGTGTTGGTGTTTAACGGCGCTACGCTGAGTCAGATGATTGATGAGATCAACCGGTATCGACCGGGGATGTTGTTGCTGCTCAACCGTGAGCTTGGGCAGCGGCGGGTGCAGGCGCGGTTCAGCCTTGACCAACTTGCTGGCGTTGCATTGCTGATTCGGGATGCCTACGGGGTCAAATGCACCGAGTTGCCGGGTGGCGTTGTGGTTTTGAGCTAGTGGGTTTGACTGGGTACATATCCGTTGCTGCGGTAACGGCTGCTTAGGGTTCCGCCCTTACGGCGGGTCACCTTTTCCAAACGCCGAAAAGGTAACCCAAAAGGCTTGCTCCTACGTGCGGCCCGCTCGCTGAGGCTCGGGGTTCCTTCGCTCCGGGATCCATCCGGGGGCATCGCCTCCGGTTTGCTTCGCTGCACCTCCTCTCGATGCATTTGGCTGCGCCAAACGGTCGCTGCGCTCCCACCCCCGGATGAATCCCTCCACTCAGCCTTCCGACGTCGCCCGTGGATCAAGATCAAAAGCTGCAGCCGAGCTAACGCTCATCCTTTGAGTGGTGCGGCATTCGCCGCGTGCGGGTGGTACATATCACCCCTGTAGGAGCTGCCGAAGGCTGCGATCTTTTGATCTTGCTGTTGCTTTTGTGTGGGAGCGAGCCTGCTCGCGAAGGCGGCCATCCAGCCAACCAATCTCTTGCTGATGTACCCGATCCAACTGTAGGAGCGAGCCTGCTCGCGATGACGACCTCACAGCCAACCAATCCCCCAACTGACTTCACCCAATCCCTGTGGGAGCTGGCTTGCCAGCGATGACGGCCTGCCAGCCAACCAATCTCTTGCTGATGCACCCGATCCAACTGTAGGAGCGAGCCTGCTCGCGATGACGACCTCACAGCCAACCATTCCCCAACTGACCTCACCCAATCCCTGTGGGATCTGGCTTGCCAGCGATGACGGCCAGCCAGCCAGCCAATCTCTTGCTGATGCACCCGATCCAACTGTAGGAGTGAGCCTGCTCGCGATGACGACCTCACAGCCAACCAATCCCCACTGAACTCACCCAATCCCTGTGGAGCTGGCTTGCCAGCGATGACGGCCTGCCAGCCAACCAATCTCTTGCTGATGTACCCGATCCAACTGTAGGAGTGAGCCTGCTCGCGATGACGACCTCACAGCCAACCAATCCCACTGACCTCACCCAATCCCTGTGGGAGCTGGCTTGCCAGCGATGACGGCCTACCAGCCAACCAATCCACAACTGACTCCACCCATTCCCACATTTTATTCATGGCCCGCAAATCACTCCAACGGCCCAATCACCTGCCGATACTTCTCCACCCCCTGCGCCGTCCCCCGACTCAACCGAATCTCCAACCCCAACGGATCCTCCCGCCGATTCCCACTCAACTGCCGCCACCCCTTATCCACCTCCCAAAGCCGCACCTGCACATCACTGACCTCCTGCAACACCGCCACCCCATTCCCAGGCGCCGGCAACGGATACCGACTCCGCGCCTCAGCCACCGCCCGATACAACGTGTCGCCCTTGACCCACCACCGCACCCGCTGCAAAGCCCCCGGCTGATCCGCCGCCGTGCGAATAATGTCCATCCGAAAACCCTTACTGTCGCTACTGCGCACAGTCAGAGCGGCCGGCGCGCTCGGCGGCTCATCATCCACCCCAACCTTCTTCGGCTCAGTCAACTCAACCCCCGCCCGCATCTCCACATCCCGCTGCAACTGATTCAGCGCCCGCAACAAACCGTCACTCTGCTCACTGCTGGCCTGCAAATGACTGTCCGCCCGCGTCACACTGTCCAGCCCCCGCCAGGCAATCAAACTCACCACCGCCATCAACAAAATCGCGACCATCACCTCAATCAACGTAAACCCTTGCTGGCGCTTCATTGCAGGCTGATCCTTCCACTGCCATCACGCAACACACTCAAGCGATTCATCCCATCCGACAACGTCAATTGCAGCGGCGGATTGATCCACTCAGCGTTCAGCACAACCCGCTGTTTCGGCTCCACCCGCACCTCCACCTTCGGACTCTGCCAGGCACGCGGCCGCAACTGCGGATCCTGCGCGAAATGATCAAACCCCTTGCCACTGTCACTGTGCCGACTAAACCGAAACCCCTTGGCATCACTCACCCACACGATCGGCCGACCATCCGCGCGCGCCTCCGCCTGCGCCACCTGCAGCAACTGCGCCACACGCTCGGCATCCTTGCGCAGCAACTGCAACGGATCAGGCTTGATACTCAAGCTGATCGCCGCACTGGCGATGCCGATGATCACCAGCACCACCATCAACTCGATCAGCGTAAAACCCTCTTGCCTGTTCATCGCGCGCGCGCTCCTTTGCGTCCTGCGCCATCGTGCACGGCCAACATGTAAGGCGTGTGAAATAAAACGGAGAGAATTGCCGCGTAGGCTGACAGCAGGGACAAAAAGGAGATTCAACCCATGACCTTCACCGCACGCTTTTCCCCACCCCAAATGGTCCAGGCACTCGCGCTGCTCGCAGCGCTGGTCGGCGTGGCGACATGGTCGTCGCTGCTGCTGACCACCGCCGAATCCCACACCCCGCCGGCAGCCCCGCAATTGCTCGCGGCGCGCAGTGATAGCCCGGCGTTGCAATGGTTTTCCAATCAAACGGCGCCGGTGGATATCAAGGTGAGCGGGGTGATGGCGGGGAGTCGGGGCGCGGTGGCGATACTGAGCCTGAACGATGGGCCGCCGAGGAGTTTTTTGCAGGGGGAGAAGGTTGGGCCTGGGGTGAAGCTGGTGGCGGTGGAGGGGGATGGGGTGGTGATTGAGCAGGGGGGGAGAGGGTGCGGTTGGGGGTTGAGAGGTTGGGGGAGGGGGTGGTGTTGCCGAAACTGACTCGGCCATGATTTTTTAGTTGAAATTAATTGCGGTTGGACAGGTAATAATTCGGGTCGATTCAGCCTGCTTGCCGATTTTCTATTTCTTTGTTCATATGGCTACGTATTTCGACCAACAACGTTGCCGCTGAAATCACAAGGAAGAGCATGGCCCTCTATCAACTCGCAGTGCTTGGCTCACCCACGTCCACCCAGATTTCTGAGCTTGAAGAAATCGTCGCATCTGCTGTCGGCATGTTCAATCTACGACTAGGGCAGGAAGTTGGATGGGAGATATGCCCGGATGCGTTCAATACTGACCAACAGTGTTCATCTGCAGCGGTCTTTTTCGGTGGCTCGAATCCTCCCCTCGGCAATATTGCGAAGCTGCTGGAACGAGGCATCCCGATTCTCCCAATAGCGTCCAACGTTGAGCGAGTGAGCGCTGAGATTCCTGAGTTACTGCGTCCCATCAACTGTTTAGCCTATAACCCAAACGGGTTACAACGGATCGCCACCGCATTACTTGAGTGTGCGGGGTTACTACCTCGTCAGCGCCGAGTATTTGTAAGCTACCGCCGTAACGAGGCCCGTGAGGCAGCATTACAACTTTTCGATGCACTGTCCGCTCGATTATTCGATGTATTTCTCGATACGCATGGTATTGCACCAGCTGAGGACTTTCAGACGATGCTATGGCATCGACTTTGCGATTCCGACGTTCTGGTGATGCTTGACACACCTGGCTATTTTGAAAGCCGATGGACTAGCGCAGAGTTTGGACGCGCTCTGGCTAAAGGTATTAGCGTTTTAAGGGTAGGTTGGCCCGATTGCACGCCATCTTTGCGAACATCCACTGCCAGTCGCACAGAGTTGTTAGCTGAAGAAGTTGATGATGCTACAGGACGCCTCGCAGAAAGTGCTGTGGAGCGAATCTGCTTACAGATTGAAGAGGTTCGCAGTCAGAGCCATGCCGTGCGCTCCGTAAATCTAGTGAGCAATTTGCGTAACGCTATTCAAACGATTGGCGGACAGTTCATCGGAGTTGGCCCTAATAAGGCGGTCTATATCAAACTTCCAGACGGACGAAATGTTGTCGTTTACCCTACAGTAGGTGTTCCAACGTCGACTACGTTGCACGACGCGTCCAGTAATTCCCCAGATCAATCAGTTGCCGTTGTATACGATCATGTTGGTTTACACCCCCGATGGCAGGGGCATTTAGACTGGCTTGGACAGCACATTCGCTCTGCGCGATGGGTCAAAGCTAGCGAATCCGGGTGGCAATTTGCGGACTGGGAGGTCTAAACCGTGGGCGCAATTTTTCTTTCAGCCAGCGTTCCACTTGTGGACCGCGGCTCGTATCACGAAACCGCCAATCCATTCTTAATCCAATGTGCTGTAAGAGAACTCGTTATTTCAGTAATACGTCAACATAAGATTGTTTGGGGAGGGCATCCCGCTATTACTCCCATGATTTGGAGCATATGCGAAGATTTGGGCGTTGATTATTCTGATACGGTGATCCTGTATCAGAGTAGATTCTTTGAAGATCGCTATCCGGAAGAAAATGATCACTTTCAAAATGTTGTTTTTACCGACGCAAAACCCGAGGGGATAGATGCGAGTCTTCTGCTAATGCGAGAAAAAATGCTGTCGCGCGATGACCTAGTTGCGGCTGTCTTTATTGGCGGCATGGAAGGAGTGGAAAGTGAGTTTGAACTCTTCAGAAAATTCCATCCTACAGCTAAAGTTTTACCCATACCATCCCCTGGCGGGGCTGCTTTGGATTTAGCAAAGAATCACGGTTATTTTTCAGGTGCTGATCTTAATAATGTGGACTTTGCGCAAATTTTTCACACGCATTTGGATAAAGTTCAAAGCGATGCGGATTGAAGTTTTAAAAAAGATTGGGAGGATGGTGGAAAACCGTCCTCCAATTTGCGCATCAAAAATTCGGCAGAGATCTTTGAATATAGAGATTCACGACCAAAAATTTTGGGCAAAGTAAATAGCTGTTTTAAATAATCAAACTTCATCAAAACAATGAGCCGTTACTCCTCATGGATGGCCCGTAAAGTTCTGAAATTTGTTTCTGGAATTGCGTTTGCCCTCCATAGCTGGGATGCCTCACGCAGATCACCGGTACCGAATCAGTAATGCGATTTGCCGCAGCTGCAGCATCGTTGCCTATCGCCACAATCCGAGAAGGCCGAAGCAATTTGATGAGCTGCTGGAGAAGCTCTTCGCCTGCTCGCCTTTCACGAGCGTTGTGCTGTCTGTTTGTGAACGGATCTCCTGCTTTATGCGGATGAAGAGGAAAGACATTCCATAGAAAGATGCGAGCGTCAATCTGTTCAAGCATGCCCCATATGACTGCAGCTGTCCGTTCGGCCACAGCATTGCCTATAGTCGGTCGCTCAGGAAGCAGTTCAAGATTCCAGCGTCGGGCGTGTTCACTAATGTGAACATCGTCAGTTAGGGCTAATCCGGTACGGCGCCCTCCGCGATATCCGAGGTCTCTTCCGATCCATATGGCGTCAACGGGTTCCTCAACTGCACGACTCAATACCGCGGACAGCGTGATAGCACGGCGACGTGGTGCATCACGTCTATCATGAATTTCACAACGATCCGAATACGGATTGAAGCAATCTTCAAACTGCAGAGACGCAACTGCACCTACAAATGGGTGGATCTTCATTTTTCAGACTCAAGCGGCATGTATGTGATGGTGCGTTCATTTCGGTTTCCAATGATCCAACCACCTTGGTTCGCCTTAAGCTGGCGAAACACAGTATAACCATCCAGAATTGCCCTTTCCCAGAGCTTCAGCGGGCATTTCTCCACTTCATAACCAGTCACGAATTCGCCAATTGTCTTGAGAAGACCAAGTGATACCTTGTCTTGTTCGGCAAAAAAATTCAGTTCCTTCGCTCTAGAGAATATCCATGCTGAAACACCTTCTTCCACCACGATGGCTCGACCATTGTCCTGCTCTTCATCATACTTCGGATTACTCTTTCGTTTGTGCTTGATCAGTGCTCGGGTTACAGGTGACCAGTGCAGGATTGCAGCATAAGCAAAGTGAAAGACATCATGGAAGCGGTAACCGTCACGATCAGCAATGTTGTCACTTAGAGGATCTCCAATGAATACCTCCTTCCATTGGAGGTAACTTTTTCCACTTCCTCGCTGATTCACTCGTATTTTGAAGTTTCTAGGAAGTTGTTCTTCGATTCCAAAATCGCAGTCGAAATCAAGGTCAACTAAATCTAGTGCGTCGGGTTCTAAAAATGCACCGCGAGCCTTCCTGAGATTGCCGCGAGCGACCTCCGAAAATGCAAGTTTGGCCGCGTGCATAGAGTCTAGAAAGGCCCGCGCGAAAGTAGTCAAGTCGTGACGGGTAGGAGTACCTCCCAGTAACGCCGCAGCCGATTGCCCAAGGCAAATCAATGTGTCATCGAGAGAAATAGCAGAATCAACAGGCACAGCTATATAGGCCAACGCACCTTCAGCTACATCACTTGCGGCCCCTACATTCCGGAAATGTCCATGATTCGCTGCTTCCGAAAATATATCTTCAAGAGGAATCTGCAGGCGCCTGCAGAGCGCAGCTAAATACCAAAGCGTATCGCCAAACTCTTCTTCTGCTGCCTTTTTGAAACCAGGGTAAGCCGTCCCCTCTCGAACACTTTTTTTGGCCGTAGCCATTATTCCACCGACTTCCCCGTATAGACCCTGAAGAATAGGATTAAAGTCGCTTGGGTCAAGCACGTCTGTATCTGCAATTTCTGCAGCGTAATCCGAGAGCAATAGAGATCCTTCTTTTTTCATCGGTTACCTGCGAATAGTCAGCCATTCGAATGGAGCGCCCTGATAACCATGGACGCCAAAACTACGAACCCATTTTTCAAGATTTGCAATTAGTTGTACATCATCAAAAGTGGTAAGCCCGATGCCTTGTTTACACAACTCGCGACCTTGTTGGTCTTTCAGGTTGTTGGGAAACTCAGGGCCACTTCCTCCAAAGTATACAAAGTCCTCACTAATTAGCACTCTGTTGACACCCGAGTCACGGGCCACGTGATCCGGGTTGACCGAACCATCTGGCAGGGAGTGAAATGAATCTCGCTGCTGCCAATCGGTCCCAACCGCTGCCCGGAAATATATGTTGTCTCCGCAGCTTTGTTTTCGACTGCCATTGCGGAAGGGCTTTTTTGATTCAAATCGAGGGTCTAAACAATATTCATCAAATGTCATTGCCTCAGTTACACGCATTGCGTAAACGAGATGCCCACCAAGTCGGACATTTCGATCATTACTGCCGCTACCGATTACCCAATCACCAATTTGAGCTCCTTGACGGATTTTTGGCTTGCAGGTTGCGAGTGTGCAGTAGTTGTAGAATGGATTGGGAGCGAATCCACTGTCATATCGCACAACATAAGAATAAATACGAGGCATCAGCATGGATGCCTCTTCAATGGCACTGGCTCGCACGCATTCCCATCAGGTTTTTCCCAAGAATCCTTCCCGTTGATAGCATCAATGATGGCATCTCCATTCCATCCAACTAGTGCGTCGGCATACTCTGTAAGAGCGCTAGGGAGGTCGCACTCTTTTTCGCCATGCTCCCAAATACCTACAATACGCTTGCCTTGTTTGGCAGCATATTCGATTTCCCAGTTAACCCAATCACTGTTCTTTGTCTGGGGGGAAACGTAGCAAATAAATATACCCGCCCAGTTGATAGCGGGAGCAAGGATCTGCGTCTTTATATAGTGCTCGTCCGTAGCATTATTGAATTTCCCTGTATGGATGGAGGAGTCTCTTACCTCCATTCCTTTTGGAGCTAGCAAATCCTTGAGTTTCTGTAGTCCATGATCGTCCTTGTGAACATGGCTGATAAAAACGTTCCTTTTCTCCACCACCGGTCACCTCTATTCGCTTCGCATAGTTTGTGCGCCTATTGGTTCCAATCCTCGTCCGTGGCGCCACGAAAGAAATGTAGCGCTAATAATGCCATTTGGCCATAGCGCAGATGCATAGAGCTTTGGAAACGTGACAGACCGATATTTTTACCGTGTAGGTCAATCGATATGTGGTTCTCCCGCCACGCAGCAATAGCGTTGTTTCGAGGTTTAGCTGGGGGTTAAGGGGATGAATCTATTAAGGAGGCGTGATGCAATGAGGCCTCGATAAACACCAATGTTTAAAAAGACATCTCCAAACACTCTTCCAGGCTACACATCCTTGCGCCATTGCCTACAGCTACGCCAGAATCCGCCGGCTTGTGCGCTCTTGGGTCGGATTCTATTGTGGTCCGCTCGCTGACGAATCAGCGATCGGGTTTGGTAGCCCGGTTTTGACTTGGCGCAGAGCGTCACCCGATACAGGCCTTTTTGGGGCTGTGTATTTATGGTGGCCATGCGCAGGGCGTCTTCGGGCGCGCCGGTTCTCCAAGTCACCGGTCTACCAACCTTCGTATGGCCACCACCCCTTCGTTTGGTAGCGAAAGATGATGGCTCCTTTTCTATGATTTGGAGATTCACTCATGATCAAACCAACACCCAACCCGCCCGAAACCGACTCGGTTTCTCCCTACGAATCCCTCGACTCAAAAAAACTCCACGAAGCCGCCGACCGCGCTCTCGACCATTACCTCTGTCCACCCGGTTCCACGCCGCCCCCACGTAGAATCCGCGGGATGTATGCCGTGACTGCGGACAACAAAAACGAAGAGCTGCTGATCGATGCCAGTGAAACACTTGCTTCGGCCAAAACCATCGCGCAGGACTGCGCCAGTCTGTTGCCAGCGGCGCAGCGTCGGGCGTTGTTGGGGATTGCGCAGTTGATCATGCTCGGGGAGCTGGCGGTGAATCGGGCGCTGGATAATCTGCAATTGGCGGATTGATGCGGGTGTCAGGATCACCTGGTGATTGATCAGGTGTCCATTCTTGCGCTTTCGCGAGCAGGCTCACTCCTACAGGGTTTTATGTCGATCACAGATATTGTGTAGGGTGCTGATACCTGTGGGAGTTGGGCTAGCAGTGAAAAATGGCGACTGATTCATTTTCTGAAAAAACAATTAGCCTTCTTTCCTGCCAAGACCCAACTACTTCTACCTCCGGCGCCGCAAGAATGAAAAAGCTTTTAATCGCAGTAATCCTCGCCGTGATAACGATGCTCTACGTCGGTTACTACGAAGCCCTTGAGGATGGTGACATCGAGACGATTGTCTTCATCAAGAGGCACCCCGCGTTTCAGATGAAGTTCTACAACATCCACGCAAACGACGGTGAGATCAGGAAGGTAGAGCGCCTGACGGCAGAGGAGCGGGGGAGGATTATCGACTACTGCCGGTACCGCTTGGGAATTGATACAGACCTGAAAACCCAGGATGACGTTGAGATGTGCCGGAAAAAATAGAGCTGTTCATTTGGCCGAGGTTGTCAGTTACGACTGGCAATCTCGGCCATTTTCTTTTGTCTGTTGGGACAACGGAACGAATCTGTTGAGGGATCCGAGACGGAATGAGGGGCCCCCATAAACACCAATGTTTAAAAGACATCTTCAAACACTCTCTCAGGCTACAAATCCTTGCGCCTTTGCCTACAGCTACGCCAGAATCCGCCGGCTTGTGCGCCTTGGAGGCGGGTTCTATTGTGGTGCGGTCGCTGGTGAATCAGCGATCGGGTTTAGCGACTCGACTTATAAATAGGTGCATCAGCGTTCCATGCTTTGTCGCAGATTCAATGTCTGCAACTCCGCTATGGTGGCTGTATGCGGGAGACCCTTGGGTCTGCCGGGTGCCTATAACCGGTTCGCTAACCTGCGTACAGCCGCCACCTTTCTGTTTAGCGACAGTTATGGCGGCTCCACTCTAATAGGAGCTTCACCATGATCAAACCAACACCCAACCCGCCCGAAACCGACTCGGTTTCGCCGTACGAATCCCTCGATTCCAGAAAACTCCACGAAGCCGCCGACCGCGCGCTCGACCATTACCTCTGCCCACCCGGCTCCACGCCGCCGCCTCGGAAAACCCGTGGGATGTATGCCGTGACTGCGGACAACAAAAACGAAGAGCTGCTGATCGATGCCAGTGAAACACTCGCTTCGGCCAAAACCATTGCGCAGGACTGCGCCAGTCTGTTGCCGGCGGCGCAGCGTCGGGCGTTGTTGGGGATTGCGCAGTTGATCATGCTTGGCGAGCTGGCGGTGAATCGGGCGCTGGATAATCTGCAATTGGCGGATTGATGCAGGTGTCGGGTACATCTGGTGATTGATTGGGTGTCCGTTCTGGCGCCTTCGCGAGCAGGCTCACTCCTACAGGGTTTTGGGTTGGTCACGGATAGTGTGTCTGGGTGCTGAAACCTGTGGGAGTTGGCTTGAGCGCGATGGCGGCCCGACAGCCTGGATATTTGCCTTTAAGCAGAGGGACGCTCGCCCATGCTAAATTTCGCGAAATCAAATAGTTGAAAATAGAGTTCGAACGCTATGTTGACCCTTCTCAAGGGAGAGAATCAGGGCTTGAAGGTCAAACCTCGCTGGCCATCCTCTGAAGTACTGATTGAACAAAATGTCTTCCTTAAATTGATTGAAGCTCAGTCGAAGCTTCCCCCGTCAGTTCAACTACTGCTCGTTCGGGGTTATGAAAATAAAAGCAGTCAGCTGGGGTTGTTCAGGTTCCTGTCGAGGTGGCTGGGCATCCGGTTGTTTTGCGCTTGCTACCCAGGCCGAAAAGACGAAGTGAGCGATATATTCGGCTCCAATGGGCATGACGTGGATGGCTCTCATGTGGATGTTTCGATCATTCTGAATGGAAAGAGACTGCGATTTTTGCCGTTGGGAGTATTTACATCGCCGAGCCTTCAACACAGCAGGGCGGCTGAACATCTCGGCGTTCTCAACGAGGTCAAGGCTGCGCTGATGCAGTGCGGCTTCAAGATTCACCGCAACCCGACAGAGAGCATGCAGATACATTGCGACTTTGCAGGATAGTTGCTGGTTCTGTTGCTGATCTTTTCCGAGAAGAGGTAGCTCAGATGGGCTGGCATCCTGCAATTAAAACGTCCCGCCTGGTCAACTCAAGGTCTTCAAACATGACTAGATTGCAATGCGCCGCGCTGGCGATCTTGCTCAGTATTGCGGCCATATCCCATGCCGAACCAAGCGTGCAGGTCGGTTTTTCCCCGGAAGGTTCGGCGCGAAAGCTGGTTTTGGAAACCATCGGGTCTGCGCAGCACAGCATTCAAATGCTCGCCTATGCGTTCCAGGCTCCCGATATCGTGCAGGCTTTGATTGATGCGAAGAAGCGTGGGGTGGAGGTGCGCATAGTGGTCGATAAAAAGCGAAATCTGGGCAAGTCCAGTAAGACGGCGATGGACCTTGTGGTTTTGAACGGCGTGCAGCTGCGTACCAATGAACATTTCCATCTTCATCACGACAAAACCATCATCGTCGACGGTAATACGGTCGAAACAGGTTCGTTCAATTTCGCTCCGTCCGCCGAAAAGGCTAACTCGGAAAATGTGGTTGTGATTCGAGATATGGCGGAGGTTTCGCGTCAATACATCGCGCATTGGCAATCACGCTGGGAGCTTGGTGTACCTTATCCGCAACGCTGACGGGCATATGAATGTCTGGCAGGGATGGCAGGTTAGTCAGTCATCGGGCGGAAGCCGATATTCGACCGATTGCCGTGTTCGGTTATAGGGAGTGCTGGCGGTGAATCGGGTGTTAGATAATTTGTAATTGACGGGGTGATGCGCGTGTCGGGGTCACCTGGTGATTGATGGGTGTCTGTTCTGGCGCCTTCGAGGGCAAGCCCGCTCCCACAGCGTTCTTTGGTGAGTGCAAAATCTGCAAACACCACAAAACCTGCGGCAGCTCCTACAGGGGGCGGTTTAGTAGGGTTTCGAGTTTTGCCAGGGGCGGCGCATCCTGGCTGCGGTCGAATACTTGAATGCCGATCTTCAGCAACCGCCCATTCTCTGCCGCTGCGATTACCTGTTCGCAGCGCAACAACAACCGCCCCTGATCGCAATCCAGCGCTTTCATACCCATCGGCAACTTGCCTTCCAGTCGCAACTCCGCCATCCGACTCTGCGCCGCAATCATCGCCACCGACCGATCCCGCAGAATCCCGCTGCTCTGCGTCATCAACCCCGCCACGCGCACAGCCGCCGACATCGCCACAGCAATAATCGCCAGCGCCACCAGCACCTCAATCAACGTGAAACCTTCTTCCCGCGAACGCGCACGCATAACTGGCCCAAAACCCAAACCCAGCACTCGACGCTAACCCGCGTCCTTGACGGCTTGACGACGAAAACACCCGAGGATTTTCAACATCCCTGACATATCTTCTTGCAACACTGCGCGTCGAATCGAATCAAGCCAGGGAATGTCGAGATGGATATCGCACCTTTCAAATCGCTTCAGCAACCGATGCGCACGCCGCGTGGGCAGCAGGGTTTTACCCTGATCGAGATCATGGTGGTCGTGGTGATTCTGGGGATTCTCGCGGCGATGGTGGTGCCCAAGGTGCTCGACCGGCCGGATCAGGCGCGGGCGACGGCGGCGAAGCAGGACATTGGTGGGTTGATGCAGGCGTTGAAGTTGTATCGCCTCGACCACGGCACTTATCCGAGCATGAACCAGGGCCTGAAGGTGTTGGTGGAGCGGCCGGCGGATGCGAAGAACAGCAATTGGCGCTCGTACCTGGAGCGCTTGCCGAACGATCCTTGGGGGCGTCCTTATCAGTACCTCAACCCCGGCGCCAATGGCGAGATCGACATCTTTTCCCTCGGTGCCGACGGTCAGCCTGACGGCGACGGCGTGAATGCCGATATCGGTTCCTGGCAGTTGTAAGGCCGGCCATGAACAGCCGCTCGCCTGAGGGGGCGAAGCAACAGGGCATGGCGATTATCAGCGCGTTGTTGATTGCCGCCGTGGTGGCGGTGATTGCGGCGGGCATGTTGACGCGCCAGAGCGTGTCGACCCGTGCGCTGGAGGCGGATCAGCAGCGTGTGCAGGGGCGTTGGGTGGTGCAGGGCGGGTTGGAGATCAGCCGGCAATTGCTCTGGGATGAACGTCAGCGCGACCCGTTGACCCGGCTCGATCAGCCGTGGGCGCAGCGTCTCTCCGCGCAAGGTTTTGAGGGGCGACTGGAGGATGAGCAGGGCAAGTTCAACTTGCGCAATCTGGTGGCCAACGAGCGGGTCGATGAAGCGCAGGTCGCGGCGTTTCAGCGCTTGTGCGAGTTGATCGGGGTCAGTGCCGGGTTGAGTCAGCGCATCAGTCAGCGGGTGATTGCTTCGTACCCGCGACTGTTGAATCCGCAGATTGCCGAGGCGCCGAAAAGTGGTTTCGACAGTGGTCGCGCGACCTCTCCAAACGCTTCACGCAAACCGCAGAATCCGACGTTGCCAATGCTGCGCAGCATCGATGATTTGCGCAGTGTCGACGGCGTTAATGAGGCGCTGATCGGCAAACTGGCGCCGTACCTGACGGTGATTCCCGCGACGACTTGGCTCAATGGCAACACTGCCACTGCGCCGGTTTTAGCTGCTTATGTGCCGGGGCTGTCGTTGGAGCGTGCGCAGGCATTGATCAATGAGCGTGATGCCGGACGCTGGTTTATCAACCGGGGCGATTTCGTTAACCGTTTGCGCATGCCGCAACTGGAGCTGACCAGCGTCAAGGTTGGCATCACCAGTGACTGGTTTCGCCTGCGTGGCGAGGCGCGGCGCGATCAGCGGCGGGTCAGTCTTGAGGCGTTGCTGCATCGCAGCCAGGACCGCTTGCCGCAAGTGATCTGGTCGCGGGTGGGCGTATGAGCCAGTTGAAGGTGGCGTTGCCGCCCTTGGCGGAACTGGATCTGCACAGTCAATTGCACTGCGCCTGGCTGGATCGTCAGGGCCAGGTCACGCGGGAGGAACGCCACAGTTTGAGCCAGTTGAGTCAGCAGTCGAAAGTGCCGCCGCTGGTGTGTTTTCTGCACCCGGCCGACAGCCTGTTGGCGAGTCTCGATTTGCCGCCGCTGCCTGCGAACAAGATCGTCGCGGCGGTACAGTGTGCGGCGCAGGCCTTGATGCTGGGCGACAGCAGCGAGATGCACATTGCGCACAGCGCGCGGGACGAGGCCGGGCAGGTGCAGATCGCCTGGGCGCCTCGGCAGCACTTGTTGCGTTTTGGCCAGTTGCTCAAAAGCGCTGGGCTGAACCTGCGCGGTCTCTACCCGGCGCCTTACAGTTTGCCGGTGCTGCCCGGCACGGTGGCGTGCGTGCAGGATGGGCATTTGTTGCTGCGCGACAGCGTGCAAGTGGCGCGGGTGCAGCCGTTGTTCGATGACGGCCTCGACGGTGTCGTATGGGAACCGGGCGTCACTTTGCATTGGATCGGCGATCAACCGCCGCCGGGCGCCGAATTGCCGATGGCCGATGCGCAGCGCTGGACCGGGCCGCTACCCGGTTGGGGATTGCATGGCGCAGTCCAGCAGCAACAAACCGAGCATCGTGGCTGGGGCAGGGCGATCGCTCTGTCAGCGTTGGCCGTGGCGGTGTGGGTGATCGGTTTGAACCTGTATGCCGCCCGCGAAGCCGGGCAGGGTCAGCAATTGAAAAGCCAGATGAACCTGCGGGTAAAGCAGGCGTTCCCTGAGTTGCCGGTGATCCTCAACCCGTTGCAACAGGCCCGTCAGCAACTGGCGGCGCGGCAGAAGAGCACGGCGGATGATCCGGCGCAGACTTTCAATCGTCTGGTGTTGCAGGCCGGCAGCGGCATGCCGTCGATGGCGGGCAGTGTCGAGCGGCTGACATTTGTCGACGGCACCTTGCAACTGAGTCTGCTCAGTGAAGCCCGTCGTGGCGGCAATGATCAGGACTGGCAAAGCACCTTGGCCCAGGCCGGTATCAGCGTGACGGCAGATGAGGAGGGTTGGACCTTGCGTCCGGCCACTGAAGCCACCCCAAGCGACAGCGATGACAGCGGCGGAGCAGAAGAAGATGAATAGGGCCTC
This sequence comes from Pseudomonas sp. Seg1, assembly GCF_018326005.1. NCBI lineage: Bacteria > Pseudomonadati > Pseudomonadota > Gammaproteobacteria > Pseudomonadales > Pseudomonadaceae > Pseudomonas > Pseudomonas sp. Seg1. Next base: position 3,844,593 of record NZ_AP021903.1, on the reverse strand, counting down.
GCTCGCGCTGTACCGCGCCAAGTGGCAGCGCGTTAACACTCAGTTGCAGGCCCGTTGGCAGCCGTTGGCGTTGCGCGAAAAAAGCATGGTTGCCGGCATGGCCATAGCGCTGCTCGGCCTGCTGCTATGGGTCGCGCTGATCCAGCCGCCGCTGAAGAAAATCACTTATTGGGAAACCGAAACGCCAAAGCTGCGCGCCCAGACCGAAGCGCTGGAAGTGCTGCTGCGCGAAGTCAGCGTGCGCCCGGACGGGCAAACCGTGGCGCAGTCGCTGGAGCAGACCCTGCAGGCCAGCGGCCTCGCCGGGCACTATCAATTGCAGGCCGGGGAGGCCGGTGCCTGGCTGCTGACCTTCGACGCGGCACCGGCCGACGCCGTGCTCGACTGGCTGTTGAGCAACCCGGCACAACTTTCTCTGCAAGTGGTCGAGGCCCGTTTGCAACGCGCAGACAACCCCTCGACCGAAGTCACTGCCGGCACTTTGTCAGGCACCGTTCGCATGGATCAGGCGCTGGGCGCTAAGGAAGCTTCATGAAGGGGTCAGGATCCAAACCGGCACGTCTGGCGTTGCCGATGTTGCTGATGGCGTTGAGCGCGTGCAGCAACACCACCACACCACAGAATCAGCCGCCGTTGCTGGTCGACAGTGAGCTGGGCCGGCCGCTGGCCAACACCCAGCGCAGCGGCGACGCGGTGCTCGACCGCGAGCGCGCACAGGCGCAGGCGCGACCTGTGCCGAAGCAATTGCACAACATCAGCAAGCGTGCGCGCAGCGGCGCGGCGGCGTCGGGTATTGCGTTGCCGAGCAATCCTTTGGGCGATCAACCGGTGACGCTGAATTTTGTCGACGCCGATATTCAAGCGGTGGTGCGGGCGCTGTCGCGTTCGACCGGGCAGCAGTTTCTGGTCGACCCTCGGGTCAAGGGCACGTTGACGCTGGTCTCGGAAGGTCAGGTGCCGGCGCGGCAGGCTTACGACATGCTGCTAGCGGCGTTGCGTATGCAGGGTTTCAGCGTCGTTGATGTCGGCGGCGTGGCGCAGGTGGTGCCGGAGGCGGATGCGAAGTTGTTGGGTGGGCCAATTTACAGCGCTGACAAACCGGCGGGTAACGGCATGCTCACCCGTACGTTTCGTTTGCAATACGAGAACGCGGTGAACCTTATTCCGGTGCTGCGCCCGATTGTTTCGCCGAACAATCCGATCAACGCCTATCCGGGCAATAACACCATCGTCATCACCGATTACGCGGACAACCTGACCCGCGTGGCGCAGTTGATTGCGAGCATTGATTCGCCGAGTGCGATTGACACGGATGTGGTGCAGATCCAGAACGGTATCGCTGCCGACATTGCGCCGATGGTGGCGGATTTGCTCGATGCGCCGGGCAATGATCCGACGCAGAAAATCGCGGTGATTGGTGATCCACGTTCCAACACCATCATCATTCGCGCCGGCAGTCCGGAGCGTACCGAGTTGGCGCGTAACCTGATCTACAAACTCGACAATGCGCAGAGCAATCCAAGCAATTTGCATGTGGTTTATTTGCGCAACGCGCAAGCGGCGAAACTGGCGCAGGCATTGCGCGGTTTGCTCACGGGCGAGAGCGACAGCGGCACCAGCGACAGTGCGCGTTCGGTGCTCAGTGCCATGGGTGCGAGCACTGGCGGCAATGCTGGGCAGAACGGCCAGAGTGGTGCGCAAAGCAGCGGCACGACATCGACCAGCAATAGCAGCGGAAGTACCGGTGGCAGTTACGCCCAAGGCAGTGGCGGCACCAGCAGCGGCGCTAATCAGGCCAGCGAGCAGAACGTCGCCTTCAGTGCCGGTGGCGTGACCATTCAGGCCGACGCCACCACCAACACTTTGTTGATTTCCGCGCCGGAACCGCTGTATCGCAACCTGCGCGAAGTCATCGATCTGCTTGACCAACGGCGTGCGCAAGTGGTGATCGAAAGCCTGATCGTCGAAGTCGGCGAGGACGATGCCAGTGAGTTCGGCGTGCAATGGCAGACCGGCAACCTCGGCGGTAATGGCGTGATCGGTGGCGCGAATCTGGGGGGTTCGGGGATCAATCTCAGTGGCAAAACCAGCCTCGACGTGCTGCCGCAAGGCTTGAACCTCGGTTACGTCAACGGCACGGTGGATATCCCCGGCATCGGCAAGATTCTTGACCTGAAAGTGCTGGCCCGGGCTTTGAAGAGCAAGGGCGGCACCAACGTGCTGTCGACGCCGAACCTGCTGACGCTGGACAACGAAGCGGCGAGTATTTTTGTTGGCCAGACCATTCCGTTTGTCAGCGGCAGTTATGTTACGGGCGGCGGGGGCACCAGCAATAACCCGTTCCAGACGGTGACCCGTGAAGAGGTTGGCTTGAAGCTCAATGTGCGCCCGCAGATCTCCGAGGGCGGCACGGTGAAGCTCGATATCTACCAGGAAGTCAGCAGCATTGATGAGCGTGCCTCCAGCAGCGCAAAAGCTGCGGGCATCGTCACCAACAAACGCGCAATCGATACCAGCATCCTGCTCGATGACGGCCAGATCATGGTGCTCGGCGGCTTGCTCCAGGACGGTTACAGCCAGAGCAATGACGCGGTGCCATGGTTATCGACGATCCCCGGCTTCGGCGCATTGTTTCGCAATGAACGCCGGGCGATCACCAAGACCAACCTGATGGTGTTCCTGCGCCCGTACATCATTCGCGACAGCGAGGCGGGGCGCAGCATCACCCTAAATCGCTACGACTTCATGCGCCGGGCGCAGGGTGGTTTGCAGCCGGAACGCAGCTGGGCGATGCCGGACATGCAGGCGCCGCAGTTGCCGGCGGCGGCGCAGGGTGTGCCGGCGGTGGGGCCGAGTTCGGGGCCGCGAGCAACCATCAAAGCCGTGCCTATTGAAGGGAGCACACGCTTTTGAAACCTGCCCTCAATGTGAGTGATGCCTTTGTGGTGAGGGGATTTATCCCCGATGGGTTGCGCAGCAGCCCCAAAACCAGTCACCCGGATTTTACTGATGAACCGCGTGTGCAGGATTTACGACTGCTGCGCAGCCGATCGGGGATAAATCCCCTCGCCACAGGGGATCCCAGTGCTCCAAGGGATTGCATTGCCACCGGGGAGATCATTCGGGTTGCGGAGGGGCGGCGATGAGTGTGTTGCCTTACGCCTGGGCCAAGGCACAGCGGATTCTTTTGTGCGATGGCGTACTGACGGTGTGCCCGTCGACGCCGGGTTGGTCGATCAGCGAGGCGCGGCGGCAGTTTGGTGCGACCACGATTCAGCGCGTGCGCGATGACGAACTGGATGGCTTGCTTGCCAGTGCGTATGCCGACACGGGTAGTGCGGCAGCAGTGGTTGGGGCCGCGGAAAACGAAGTCGACCTCGACCGCTTGATGCAAGACATGCCGGAAATCACCGACCTGCTCGACACCCAGGACGGCGCGCCGGTGATTCGCATGATCAACGCTTTGCTCACCCAAGCCGCGCGCGATGAGGCCAGTGACATTCACATTGAGCCGTTTGAAACCCATTCGGTGGTGCGCTATCGCGTCGACGGCACCCTGCGCGACGTGGTCTCGCCGCGCAAGGCATTGCACGGTGCGTTGGTATCGCGGATCAAGATCATGGCGCAGCTCGATATCGCCGAAAAACGCCTGCCGCAGGATGGACGCATCGCTTTGCGCGTGGCCGGGCGACCAATCGATATCCGCGTTTCAACGGTGCCGACTGGACATGGCGAAAGGGTGGTGATGCGCTTGCTCGACAAGCAGGCCGGGCGTCTGCACCTGGAAACCCTCGGCATGGACGCGCAAGTGCTGGCCAAACTCGATCACCTGATCCGCCAGCCCCACGGCATCGTGCTGGTTACCGGGCCGACCGGCAGCGGCAAGACCACCAGCCTGTACGCCGCCCTGGCGCGACTCGATGCGAGTACCAGCAATATCCTCACCGTTGAAGACCCGGTGGAATACGACCTGCCGGGCATCAGCCAGATTCAGGTCAACGCCAAGATCGACATGACCTTCGCGCTGGCGCTGCGAGCGATCCTGCGCCAGGACCCGGACATCATCATGATCGGCGAGATCCGCGATCTGGAAACCGCACAAATCGCCGTGCAGGCGTCGCTGACCGGGCATTTGGTGCTGGCAACGTTGCACACCAACGACGCGGTGTCGGCGGTCAACCGCTTGATCGACATGGGCGTCGAGCCGTTTCTGCTGGCCTCGTCGATGCTCGGCGTACTCGCGCAACGCTTGGTGCGACGCCTGTGCAATCAGTGCAAGCAGGAAGACCCGGCGACACCGGGGACATGGCGCCCGGTCGGTTGTGCGGCGTGCAATCACACCGGTTACAGCGGCCGCACCGGCATTCACGAATTGTTCTGCATCGACGACGACATCCGCACCCTGATTCACCAAGGGGCAGGGGAGCAGGCTCTGCGTGCATCGGCAGCCAAGGCCGGGATGTTCAGCCTGCGCGAGGACGGTGAGCGCTGGATCCGCAGTGGCGCCACCGCCCCTGAAGAAATCTTGCGTGTGACACGGGACGCCTGATGAATCGCTATCGTTTTGAAGCCGCCGATGCGACCGGCAAGATCGAATCCGGGCACCTTGAGGCGGACAGTCAGGGCGCCGCTTTCAGTGTGTTACGCGGGCGCGGGTTGACCGCGTTGTCGGTACACAAGGAAAGCAATGTCGCCAGCCATGGCGGTGGCGGATTGTTCAGCGCCAAGCTCTCGGACAACGATCTGGCCTGGGCCACGCGGCAATTGGCGAGTCTGTTGGGCGCCAGTCTGCCGCTGGAGGCCGCGCTGAGTGCCACGGTCGAGCAGGCCGAGAAAAAACACATCGCCCACACCCTCAGCGCCGTGCGCGCCGATGTGCGCAGCGGCATGCGTCTGGCGGAATCGCTGGCGGCGCGGCCACGGGATTTTCCGGAGATCTATCGTGCGCTGATTGCCGCGGGCGAGGAATCCGGCGACCTCGCGCAGGTGATGGAACGGCTGGCGGATTACATCGAGGAGCGCAACAACCTGCGCGGCAAGATTCTCACCGCGTTTATCTATCCGGGCGTGGTCGGGCTGGTGTCGATCGGCATTGTGATTTTCCTGCTCAGCTACGTGGTGCCGCAGGTGGTCAGTGCATTTTCCCAGGCACGGCAGGATCTGCCGGGATTGACCCTGGCGATGCTCAACGCGAGTGATTTCATCCGCAGTTGGGGCTGGCTGTGTGCAGGGATCATGGCCGCAAGTTTTTGGAGCTGGCGTTTGTATCTGCGCAATCCAGCGGCGCGTTTGAGTTGGCATCATCGGGTGCTGAAGTTGCCGCTGTTCGGGCGGTTCATTCTGGGGCTGAACACCGCACGTTTCGCTTCGACCCTGGCGATTCTCGGCGGCGCCGGGGTGCCGTTGTTGCGCGCATTGGAAGCAGCGCGGCAGACACTGTCCAACGATCGCTTGAGCCTAAGTGTCACTGAGGCGACGGCCAAGGTGCGCGAAGGCGTCAACCTCGCCGCAGCATTGCGAGTGGAAAATGTCTTCCCGCCGGTGCTGATTCACCTGATCGCCAGTGGTGAGAAAACCGGTTCGCTGCCGCCTATGCTGGAGCGGGCGGCGCAGACGTTGTCCCGCGATATCGAGCGGCGGGCGATGGGCATGACGGCGTTGCTCGAACCGCTGATGATTGTGGTGATGGGCGGGGTGGTGCTGGTGATTGTGATGGCGGTGTTGTTGCCGATCATCGAGATCAACCAACTGGTCCAGTAGTGGTGTGTCTGAAATATTGATGGTGACCGGGTCGGCCTCATCGCTGGCAAGCCAGCTCCCACAGGTTTTTGTGTTGTGTCGCAGATCGCATTGACGACATGGCTCCTTGTGGGAGCTGGCTTGCCAGCGATGAGGCCAGTCAGGTCAATAGAAAATTCAAAGTTTTTGCAAAAGATTCTCCATCACCCGAGCCATGTTTCCCCCATCCTCGGGTTCTCCTTTCTGTCATCTGCAACCACCCGCCAACGGCTCCAGCCCGATTCAGCCAAACCCGCGATCCAGACGCTGCGCAGCATCCGACAAACACCCGAGAAAATCCCTTCAGAAACACCCCGCAGCTCCCGAGGTTTTTTCCTTTATCTGTCACCGGAAACTGCGAATTTCTCAGTGCGACTCAACCAAGGCCAGCGCTAGCGAGGGCCCGGTGAGTCCTCCCAGTGTCATGCAAGCCATCCGAAACCCTGTGTTCACAACCCAGTTGAAAAGGAGATTCTTCATGTTCAAGCGCACTCTGATCGCAGCCTCACTGACTGTCGCCGCATTGGCCTCTGCCCAGGCCATGGCCGTAACCGGTGGTGGCGCTTCACTGCCTGCCGCTCTGTACAAAGGCTCTGCCAACAGCATCCTGCCTGCCAACTTCAGCTACGCCGTGACCGGTAGCGGCGTTGGCAAAAGTGCTTTCCTGACCAACAACTCTGCACAGTTCAGCACCACCGGCACTGTGCACTTCGCCGGTAGCGATTCGATTCTCAGCGCTTCGGAACTCAGCACCTACACCACCAACTTCGGTACTTCATACGGCCCGCTGATCCAGTTGCCATCGGTGGCCACTTCGGTTGCCATTCCGTACAAAAAAGCCGGCCAGACCGCGCTTAACCTGACCAGCACTCAGCTGTGCAACGCGCTTTCGGGCAGCGTGACCGATTGGGGTACCCTGTTGGGCACTTCCGACACCACCCCGATCCGTGTGGTTTACCGCAACGTTTCCAGTGGCACCACTGAAATCCTCAGCCGCCACTTGAATGCTGTTTGCCCAGGCAAATTCGCCGTCAACTCCACCTTCAGCAACGCTCGTCTGCCAGCCGGTTCTGCTCTGCCTTCGACTTGGGTCGGCGTAGCCAACACCGCTGACGTGGCGACTGCCGTGAACGCCGTAGACGGTTCCATCGGTTACGTCGGTCCGGACGGCGTGAACGCAACCAGCAACGCCGTGGTTGCCCGCGTCAATGGCGTACAGCCAACCAACGCCAACGTGACCCTGGCACTCAGCACTGCTGCCTTGCCAACCGCGCCGGCCAACCCGGCACAGTGGGCGCCAGTCGTGCCTAACCCGGCCACCGGTTATCCGATCGTGGCTTACACCAACTTCATCTTCGGCCAGTGCTACAAGGACGCAGCCGTGGCCGCTGATGTCAAAGCCTTCCTGACTACTCACTACAGCAACCCGGGCAACAACGTTGCCACCGTTGCCCACAGCTTCACGCCGGTTCCAAACAACTGGAAAACCGCCGTGACCGCCAACTTCATCACCAACAGCTCGGGCAACAACCTGGACATCAACAACGCCAACGCCTGCAACGGTGTCGGTCGTCCTTAAGCAAGCCTCGTTTCACGCGCAATGAAATGGCAGCTGCCTTCGGGCTGCTGCCATTTTTTTTGCCGATTTACACCTCGAACATGAAATTTGTGTGACATCCGTTCGGTCGTGATGCTCGCCAACTGCCTATGTCGTAACAGCAGGGCTGAACCGGCCTGCAATCAAAAAGGATCTGTAGTGATGCTTGCTCGCACCTCCCGTCGCAGTACCCGTGTCCAGCCTGCAAACCGTGGCGCTGGCGATCCGGCCCAGTGGTTGCTCAAGCCGCTGGCCCAGGCGATGGCGTTGTGTCTGGTGGCGGGCAGTGCCGAGGCCGCAACCGCGTTCAGCTCGAGCTGGTTTGCCGCTAAAGGTGTTGCGCAGCAAGCAGCGGCGGCGAGACCTGGCGTGGGTGGTTTGCCGGGGATGACGCCACCGCTGGCCCAGCAGCAGCGGGCCGATCAGCAGTTACAGCGTTCGTTGCAGACACTCAACAACACCGTGGCGGCGATCGCCGCCCAGCAGGCGGCACAAGCGGCCGGACGCGCCGCCGCACTGGGCAGCGTGCAAGTGGTGCCCGATGGACTGGGCGAGGGCGGTCTGAAAGTCGACAACAGCCTGGCCCAGGGCTGGATGAATGCCAAAGGCCCGCAACAAACCCAGGCCGACGGCAAGACCTCGGTGAAGATCGAGCAGACTGCCGACAAGGCGATTCTCAATTGGGAAACCTTCAACGTCGGGCGCAATACCACGATGGAATTTGCCCAGCAGTCCAACTGGGCGGTGCTCAACCGGGTCAATGATCCGAGCGCGCGGCCCAGCCAGATTCAAGGACAGATCAAGGCGGACGGTACCGTCATGCTGATTAACCGCAACGGCATCGTGTTCAGCGGCAGCAGTCAGGTCAATGTGCGTAACCTGGTGGCGGCAGCGGCGGATATCAGCGATGTGCAGTTCCGCGACCGTGGTCTGTATTTCGACAGCAAGGGCAGCCAGCCAACCTTCACCGACGCTGCCGGCAAAGTCCTTGTGGAACGTGGTGCCGCGATTGAAACACGCAAACCTGCGCTTTCCACCGATTCCGGCGGCTACACCCTGTTGCTCGGCAAGGAAGTGCAGAACGACGGCTCTATCAGCACGGCCAAAGGTCAGACTGTCCTCGGCGCGGGTGACCGCTTCTACATTCGTAAAGGTTCGGGCACCGAGGGTAATGGTTATTCCACGACCTTTGGCAGCGAGGTCATTCCCGGTTTCAAGGCTGACAGCACCGGCAAGGTCAGCAACACCGGCCTGATTCAGGCCGCGACGGGCGACATCACTCTGACTGGCCGCGACGTCGTGCAAAACGGCGTGCTGCTGGCGAGCACTTCGGTCGCGACGCGTGGCACCGTGCATTTGCTCAATCCGGCCACTGACACTCGGGGCCGTGTGACATTGGGCGAAGGCAGCGTCAGTGCAATCCTGCTCGACAGCAGCGACCTGACCGCCCTCGACAGTCAGCGCGAGTCGGCGCTGATCGGTGTGAATGCCGACAACCGGATTCGCAGTGACCAGTCACGCATCGATATCGGCAGCGGGGGTACCGTCGAGTTTCAACGAGGCTCGATCACCCTCGCTACTGGCGGTCAGGTCGCCGTGGCTGCCGGCCAGCGCAGTCTGGTGCGCGACGGGGCGGTGATTGATGTCTCCGGCGCCCTGGGCGTGAAAGTGGCCATGGAAGCCAACAACATCAAGATCAACGTGCAGGGTAACGAGCAGCGCGATGCCTCGGTCAATCGCCAGAGCGGTGCGCTGAACAGTAACGATGTCTGGGTCGATGTTCGCGAATTGGTCTTCGTGCCGGTGGGCACCAACGGTTACGCCACTGACCGCTGGTACACCGCCGGCGGGCTGCTGGAAGTGGGCGGTTACCTTGGCACCCAGGGCCACGGTATCGGTGAATGGATGGCTCAGGGCGGTGAAGTGAGATTTTCCGGCAATGATGTGATCAGCGAAAAAGGTTCGCTGATCAATTTGTCCGGCGGCACGCTCGATGTGCAAAGCGGCGAGATTCGCCAGAGCTGGCTGCGCGGTGCCGACGGGCGCTTATACGAAGTCTCCCGTGCGCCGGGCGACATTCTCTACAGCGGTCTTTACAAAGGTTACGAAAGTAGCAGTGAGCGCTGGGGGCAGACTGAATATTTCTATAGCCCATTGATCGCGCCGACGCGTCGTCTGGAAGCCGGGTATACCGTGGGTCGTGACGCCGGGCAATTGGTGATTGCCACGGGCAACGCCGTGCTGGACGGTCAACTGTTGGGCGAGGTGTTTCAGGGCGAACGGCAAACCCGGCCCCCCGGGCCGGTCTCGACGGATATGAGCAGGCGCAGACCTCCCGGGCACGGCGTGGGCAGTTGATCGTGGGTGGCTACGATGCCGCCTATGTCGCTGCCAGTTCGGGCTTGCTTTATCAGCTCAGCCCGCTGCTGGATCAAGTGCAGGTCGGGGGCGTGCGTGACACCGGTACTGATTCAGGATTGGCTGGCGCGGTCGCTGAAGAGCGTCGGGGCAAACTGTTTCTCGATGCCGGGCTGCTTAATGGATTCAAGCTGGGGGCGCTGAAGATTTCCGCCAAAAACAGCATTGAGGTCAATGACCGCGTGGCGCTGGACAATGGCGGTGACATCACGCTGTTCAGCCCTGAGGTACAGGTCAACGCTGACCTGGTAGCGCAAGGTGGCAGCCTGCGTCTTGGCAACGTGTTGAACCAGCTCGCCACGAATCGACGCGACGACGTCAGCCTCCCGGTGCCAGCGGCTAAACAGGCGCGGGTGGCCGTTGCACAGGGTGTGCATTTGCAGACTCAAGGTCTCTGGAGCAACCTGTCGAGCAACCCGGACGACGCTGGCGGACTGGCGTACATCGACGGCGGGACGGTGTCGATCCGCAGCAGCGGCGACATCCTTCTGGCCAGTGGCAGTCAAGTCGATGTCTCGTCGGGCGGCGCGATACTGGCCAACGGCAAGACCCGTGGCGGCAAGGGGGGCGACGTGACCCTTGAATCCAGCACCAACAGCGCGCCCGGCCAGTCACACATGGTGCTTGATGGTGACATTCAAGGTTACGGCGTGAGCGGCGGCGGTACGCTGACCCTGCAGGCCAATAAGGTGCTGATCGGCTCTGCCAGCGAGGGCCTCGATGGACAGACGTTGCGTCTGGCGCCGGGACTGTTCCGCTCGGGCTTCAGCGCCTACAACATCATCGGTTTGAAGGGCCTGGAACTGGCTGATGACACCGCCCTCGATGTGCTGATGCCGGTCTATCGTTTCGCCGAATCAGCCTCGAACGTGCCGTCCGGTACGACACCAGGCAATGCCCTTGAGCTTTGGACGCCGACGCTGTTCCAGGAAAATCCGCTCAAGGGCGTACTGACGCAAAGAGCTGGTGCCTCCGTTGCATTGCAGGCCGGCGCAACGTTCCCCGGTTTGATTGACCCCGCCGACAGCCCGTTGTCCATCGGCCAGGGCTCACGGATCAACGTCGATCCCGGTCAGCGCATCAGCTTGCGCGGGGCAGGTCAGATCACGGTGGACGGTGAGCTCAACGCGTGGGGCGGCAGCATTGATATCCGTCAGCAGCAATTCGGCTCGATTGATGTGGCAACGTCGTTGCAAGAGGCGGATCCGACGGCGCACAACCGTTCGATCTGGCTCGGTGAGCATGCCGTGCTCGATGTCGCCGGTCGGGCCGCGACAGCAGTGGATGCGTTGGGCAGAGTCTACGGTCAGGTCGGCAAGGGCGGCTCGATCATCCTCGGTGGCGAAATTGATGCGAAGAAGGCCACCGCGACCGCCGCCGACGCTTACGTCATCGTCCGTCAAGGTGCGCGTCTGGAGGCTTCCGGCACGCAAGCGGTGCTGGACAATACCGGGCAAGGACCGGTTCGCGTGGCCACCGATGGCGGACGCATTGCCTTGAGCTCCTACAATGGCCTGTTTATCGAAGGCAGTCTGCAGGCCGGCGCCGGTGGTGCAGGCGCGGCGGGCGGACGTCTGGAAATCGCGCTGGACACGCCAGCCTACGGTGCCGCGGTCATGACCAATGCGGTGCGGGTGCCACGGGAATTGATCATCGGCCAAGGGCCGACGGAGGCACTGCCGCAGACGCTGCAAGCGGGCGAAGCCGCGGCACTTTTACGTTATGGACGGACGCGTCTGAGTGCTGATCAATTAACCAGTGGCGGTTTCGATAACGTCAGTCTGCTGAGCAACGGCCTGATGTCGTTCGAGGGCGATGTCGACCTGAACATGGGGCAGAGTCTGAGTCTGTTCGCCGGTTCCATTTCCCTGGCCGAGTCGGCGAAGGACAGCACTCGGGTCAACCTCAGTGCGCCTTATCTGCGCCTGTCCGGGGTGGGCACTTACCTGAGTTCGGACAGCAAGATTCGTCCACGGGTCATGAGCAACCCGACCGCGCTGTTGTCCACTGCGCAGTTCAACGCCTCTGCGAACCTGCTGGACCTTGGGAGTTCGCTGTCTTTTGGCACCGAAGGGACTGTTTTGCAAGCAGGAGCACCGGAGCTCAAGGTCAGTCGGCGTGGCTTTGCTGAGGTGACGCTCGACAGCGCAGGCGACATGAGATTTCTCGCGCCGAGCGATGAGCAACAGCGAAGCCGTCTGTGGACACCCGGTGACATGCACTTGCGTGCAGCGCAAATCTATCCGGCCAGTGGTGTCCAGGCTGAAGTGCGCGTGGGTTATCAGAGCCAGGCCGGATCGGTGCCGGAGCATACGTTGCGTATCAGCAGTCACGGGGCGGCGCCGACGACACTGCCTTACTCGGTGTTCGGCAGCCTCACATTGAGCGCTGGCCACATTGAGCAGGGGGGCGTGATTCGTGCGCCGTTGGGTCTCATTGCGCTGGGTGAGGACGTTTTTGTCAAAACCCGTGAATTGCACCTGCTGCCCGGGAGCGTGACGTCTGTCAGTGCCGCCGGACTGGTCATGCCTTATGGCGGAACCACCGACGGGATCGACTATCGATACAACGGCAAGTCGGTGATCCTCAATGGCATTGCCGGTGCGACATCCGGGGTGATACTCGACGCGCAATACACCGATGTACAGGCCGGCGCGCTGATCGATCTTGCGGGGGGCGGCGATTTGCGCGGGGCCGGTTTTGTTTCCGGGCGAGGCGGCTCTACCGACGCACGTTTCAATCCGCTGGTACGCAATGCCACCGATGGCACCTTCAGCCTGCCGGGACTGGCCAGCAACCCCGTTTATGCCATTGTCGCGGGTGACCAGAGCCGTTATGCGCCGATGCTCGCCGAGGCCGGCGCCGTCGATCCGCGTATCGGCCAGCAGATCACGCTCCAGGCCGGTATTCCCGGGCTGGCGCCGGGCACCTACACTTTGCTGCCGTCAACCTTCGCCTTGTTACCGGGTGCCTTCCGGGTCGAAATCAATGGTCAGGCGATGGCCGGCCCGATGGGCAGCGCGTTGCCGTTGCGCAACGGTTCCTGGACCAGTTCCGGGCAGATGTCGATTGCCAATACCGGCATTCGTGACAGCCTGCCCAGCCAGGTGATTGTGACGTCTGCCGATGTCCTGCGGCGTTATTCGCAGTACAACGAAACCGGCTACACCCAATTTGTTCTCAACGATGCCGCACGGCGCGGCCTGCCACGTGCTCGCACGCCGCTGGACGGCAACACGCTGCACCTGCGCATGGTCAGCGGCGGCGAACATGACAACGCTCTCGACTTCAATGGGCGGGTGCTGTTCAAGCCCGCCGATGGCGGGGTGATGGGCACCACTGTCGTCCAGGGCGGTTATACCGGCGGTGAGTTCGAGATTCTCGGCGCCGGGCGGACGCGCACGGCGGGGTTTACCGGTGTATCGCTGTATGCCGACACCCTCAATGCGCTGAATGCCGGACGACTGACCATCGGTGGCACCCCGACCGTGTATTACGGCGCGGAAGGCAGCTCCATAAAAATGATCGGCAGCACCTCCGCCATCACGCTGAGAGAGGGAGCCATCCTCTCGGCGCCGGAGGTCGTGCTAAGCACCACCAGCGCCAATGGCGGCATCACGATTGATGCGGGAGCGGGCATCAATACCTTGGGGCGCGGCGCCGTTGCGTACGATGCGGCGGCCGGTTTCATCTATGTACCGGAGCGCAACAGCCTGCTGGTGGTCTCCAATGGCTGGACGCCAGTGCTTGCGCCTTCTCCGGGCGGAGGCGGGAGCATCCGTATTGGCGCCTGTCCGACCGCCGAGTGCACGGCGCCGGCGTTGCTGTACTCCAATGGCAGCATCATCGCCGCCACCGACAAAGACTTCGAAATGGGCGAGAGCGTTCGTTTCGGCACCCGCCAGTTGGGACTGTCGGTCGGCGTGGTGAATGCCGGCAGTGCGCAAGCACTGGCAGCGGCCACCGGTCGTCTGCCCGCAGGCCTGACGCTGAACCAGAACGTGCTTGATCGTTTGTTGCAGGGCGACACGCAATTCGGCGCGCCAGCCCTGGAAACCCTGAGTCTGGTGGCCCGCGATGCATTCAACTTTTTCGGCGATGTCACCCTCGACACGCTCGACCCACAGACCGGCGAGAGCCGATTGCAGAATCTGGTGCTGGGCACCCCGGCCATCTATGGCTCGGGAGGTGTCCGCGACGTGGCGACGATTCGCACCCGGAATCTGATCTGGAACGGTGCCACGCAAGCGCCGGGCACGGTGGTCAAGGATGGCGCTGGCAACGGCCACGGCACGCTGGATATTCAGGCGCAACGGATCGAACTGGGTTATGGCCCGAATCCACAACCCAATGGTCTGGATCTCAACAACCGACTCACTCTGGGTTTTGCCAACGTCAACCTCAATGCCAGCGAACGCATCACCGCCAACCACAAGGGCAGCCTGGCGGTGTACGAATCGCAAGGGGCTTACGACGCGGTCACGGGGTTCAGCTACAGCGGTGGCAATCTCAACCTGCGCACGCCATTGTTGACCGGCGAAGCCGCCTCGGTCAGCGAGCTCAAGGCCGGCAACAACCTGAGCCTGAGCGGCACCGCCACCACGGCGGTGGCGGATGCCCTCGGCGCGCAACTGAGTCTGTCGGCACGCAGCGTTGTGCTCGACAGTCGCATCGTGCTTGCCAGCGGCAAACTGCTGGTCAATGCCGAGGACGATCTGACGCTTGGCAGCGGCGCGCAGGTGGACATGGCAGGTCGCGTCCTGCCGTTCAACGATGTGAAGAAATACAGCTGGGGCGGCGATGTGTCGTTGCACAGCAGCGCAGGCAATATTCATCAGGCGGCGGGTTCGCGGATCGATCTGTCGGCAGTCAACAATCAGGCCGGCCAACTCAGTGTCGTGGCCCTGGCCGTCGACGCCGGACAGGTTGACCTGCAAGGGCAGATCGTCGGCAGCAGCAGCGGCTACTACGATGCGGGCGGCACCTGGGTGCCGTACAAGGCCGCCGGTGTGGACATTCGCGCTCAGCGTCTGCAGGGTGATTTGAGCCAGGCCTTCGCCAGCCTCAACCAGCGCCTGAATGAGGGCGCAGTGACTGGAAGCCGCAGCTTCCAGTTCAAGCAAGGTGATCTGGTCATCGGTGACGGGCTCAAGGCCGGCGAGGTCAATGTCTCGGTGGACAGCGGCAGCCTCACCGTGGCCGGGCTGATCGATGCCAGTGGCGAACGGGTCGGCAGCATTCGTCTGGCCGGCAAAAACGGCTTGAGCCTGACCGGTGACGCGGTGCTGGATGCTCATGGCCGCGTGCTGCGAGTCGACAGCTACGGCCAGATCATCGACGCGCCGAACCGCGCCATGGTCGAGCTCAATTCCGCTGACGGTGTACTGACGTTGGCCGCCGGTGCACGGATCGATCTGAGTCACGGCACGGATGCAGTGGCTGGAAACCTGGCGGGACAACGCGATGGTCTGGCGCGTGGGACGCTGGAGCTGAATGCACCGCGCCTGGGCGGCAATGACATTGCGATTGATGCCAGCGGCGCGGTGAATATTCAAGGTGCCCGCTCCATTGGGCTGAACGCCGTGCGCCGCTACAGCGATGCCGTCGACGGCACCGATCCGGCGGCCAGCGGTCGCCCGTATCAGGTGATCGATCAGGGCTACCTGGACCGCATTCACACTGAGAGCGACGGCTTTATCAACGCGGCACTGAACAACAGTGATCTGCTGCAACGTAAACTGGCCGGCCTCAACAATGCGACCTACGCGGATGTATTTCACCTGCGCCCGGGTGTCGAAATCGTCAGTAAATCTGCCGACGGTGATCTGGTTGTACAGGGCGATCTCGATCTGTCCGGCTACCGTTATGCAAGCCTCAACCCGAACGCTCGCCGAACCTCGGTGTATGGCAGCGGTGAGGCGGGCAGCCTGTTGATCCGGGCGGGTGGCAATCTCGATATCTACGGCAGCATCAACGACGGTTTTGCGCCGCCGCCGGAAACTGCCGACGATGCTGGCTGGAAACTGGTACCGGGCATTCAGCCGTACGGTGGCGACCTGATTGTGCCGGGCGCCGGGGTGAGCCTTGCCGAAGGTACGCTTTTCCCGGTCGGTGCAACATTGAACTACGACTTGCCGATTCAGGCCGCCACGCTGGCCGCGGGTACTGTGTTGCCGGTTCAGGGCACGCTGGCCGCACCCTATACGCTTGAGGCCGGAACCGTGCTGGCTGGCGATGTGCATGACTCGGTGGGCAATCTGCTGTATGCCGCCGGCACATTGCTCGAAAACGCTGTGACCCTGCCGGCAGGCAGTCGTTTGGGCGCAGGCATTCGTTTGAACAACGCCACTGCGTTACAGACCCTGCTCTGGCCCAAAGGTGTGCCGCTGCCGGGTGCTGTCGATGGCGACAATAAAACGGTCGGCGTCTTGCTGAGCACTACGCTGGAGCTGTTACGTGGTTCGCTGATTCCATCCATGACCAATGTGAAGCTGGCGGACGGCACCGTGTTCCTCGATCTGCGTCCGTCCAATGGCACACAACAAGGTCGCAACTGGGCGATTGCCAGCATGCTGCCGGCAGGCAGTGCGTCGTGGTCGATGCGCATGGTGGCAGGCGCCGATCTGGCCGCAGCCGACAGCCGTGCAGTGAAACCTCAGGCCAGCGCCGGCAACTTGCAGCTGGCGGACACCCACTATGGTGTGACCATGATCGAGGTGGCCGGCAAACTGGTCTGGGCCGTAGGTAACGAGTATGGCTTTACTCCGTACGAACCGGTTCCAGAGGAATACCTGCTGCTTTGCGAGATCGCGCCCGACGCCTGTGCGCCGATGGCGCGCACGGTGTGGGCGCCGGGTAACTGGATGGGCATGCCGGATTACACGCCGATGAACGATGACGAATTGTTCTGGTGCAGCATCGATCCGGCGCTGTGCATCGAAAACAATCCCCGCAAGAGCGCCGAAGCCCATTCGCAAATGTTCAGCGTGTTGCGCACCGGCACCGGTGACCTGGACCTGATGGCTGCCGGTAACGTGAGCATGGCTTCACCGTTTGGCGTGTACACCGCCGGCACTCAATCGAGCAACGTCGATGCGCGTTACAACCAGGCACGAGGGCGTCTGTCGGCCGATGGTTCGGTGTTGGGCAGCGCGGGCAGCGATGCCGAAAAATGGGTCGATGGCGGCAGTGCCAGTCTTTATCAGGCCTGGTATCCGCAGATGGGCGGTAACCTGACGATCAATGCCGGCGGGTCGGTGTCGGGTGACGTGCTCGGCCGTCGTACCACTGCCGTTGCCGACGGCACGCGTGACCAGCTTCCAAGTGTCGCGGTGGGCAATTGGCTGTGGCGCCAGGGGACGGGAAACGACGATGTGCCGACGGCCTGGTGGATCAACTTTGGCAGCTACGCTGCGCAGCCTCTACCAATGCAGGGTGTGGAAAGCAAACCCTATCTGGTGGGCTTCACCGGTTTCGGTACGTTGGGCGGCGGCAACATCAGTTTGAGCGCCACCGGGGATGCCGGCATGCTCAAGGCCATGGGCGATGAAAAGTATGCGGCTTACCCACGCAGTCAGGGCCTGATCGTGGCGGTCGGCAGCACCGGCCGCGTCGGTAGCGACGGCAACCTGCAACTGACCGGGGGCGGAGACCTGGATATTCGTCTCGGTGGCACCCTCAATCCGTCTCTGCAAGCACGCGCGGGCCTGTCGGGTACAGGCACGCCGACGCACGATTTGCAGGGCGCGATCATCAACCTGCGTGGTGCTGCGCAACTGACGGGCGCCGCGTTGGGCGGGGTCAATCTGCAGTACGGCGCGTCTTCGCTGTTTCACGACCCAAGGGAAACGCGCGCCTTCGATCCGTTCAATTCGACGGCCAGCAATGCCAGCGGCGGGGTGGTGCTGATTCCCGGCGACTCGGGTATGCGCCTCAATACCCGAGGCGATCTGGTACTCGGTGGCGCTGCGGACCCAGGCCGCGTGCGTCTGCAGAACTCGACACCGTTTACCACGGCCGATGGCGTTTACCACGCCGGTGGCGGTTTGACGGGGTTTTCGCTGTGGACCGATCACACGGCCATCGATTTATTCTCGGCAGGCGGCAATCTGACGCCGAACACCCAACTGATGGAAACCACCGTCCAAGGGAAAATCGACGGGCTCAATACGTCGCCCACCGATGATCGCTACGTGATCCCGTCGATACTGCGCGCCGTCGCGGGCCAGGGTTCGATTTATGTCGGGCCGTCAGCGGCTTACGGTGTAGGCAACGCTGCACCGGCCCTGAACTATTCGCTGCTGCTGGCGCCTTCGAACGCGGGGCAGCTTGAGCTGATCGCAGGCGATTCGATCTATGCCGGTGGCTACGCCATCAACCAGTCAGGTGCCAGCCCATCGGCCATCGCGACACCCTTTGCACCTGCATTCAATGGCTACGGCAACAACGTCTACAGCCGACCGATCATGAGCAACGCCGGCAGCGACGGTGTGCTGGCGGAGACCAATACGCGCTACCCACTCTTTGCTTTTGGTCCTGATAGTTACTCGGGGTTGAGCCGTGTCCAGGGGCCGGCGCGTTTCTATGCATTGACCGGTGATCTGGTGGGGATTCGTACGGGCGAGACATTGTTCTTCGAGACCACGAAACGCACCTGGTATGAAGCCGCGGGTCCGGTGTGGATGGTGGCGGGGCGCGACATCGTCGCTTCCGGTACGAACCTGGGACAACAGACGTATTCGGCCAGCGAGGGCAGGGGCCGCAGTAACGAGCAGATCGCCTCTAGCGGCAATCTGTTCGTGCACAGCCAGCCGGGCGATGTCTCTCGGGTCTCGGCCGGGCGCGACATCCTCTATAGCAGTTTCGACATCGCCGGACCGGGTGTTCTGGACGTGAATGCCGGGCGCAACATCCTCATGGAGGATCGCGCCAGCATCAACAGCATAGGGCCGTTGGTGGCCGGGGATAACCGGTCTGGCGCGAGCGTGGTGTTGCAGGCTGGCGCAGGGGCACAGGGGCCGGATTATTTGCGGTTCATCGCGCGGTATCTGAACACGCTGAATGTTGCCAATCCGGATACCTCGCTCAGCGCGCAACCGGGCAAGGTGGTCAAAACCTATCTCGACGAACTACAGAGCTGGTTGACCCTCGGTTACGGCTTCAGCGGCAGCGCCGAACAGGCGCAAGCGTTCTACGCCGCGTTGCCGAGTGCCGAGCAGGCGATCTTCGCCCGTCAGGTGTACTTCGCCGAACTGCGTGCCGGTGGCCTGGAATACAACGATGTCGACGGCCCGCGCAAAGGCAGTTACCTGCGCGGTCGCAATGCCATTGCCGCGCTGTTCCCGACCACCGATGTGGCCGGCAATCCGATCCGCTACGACGGCGACATCACGCTGTACGGCGGCGCCGGGGTCAAGACCCTGTTCGGCGGCGACATCCAGATGCTTACGCCGGGCGGTGGTCAGGTATTCGGCATCGAAGGCGCAGCGCCACCGTCGACGGCGGGGATCATCACCCAGGGCTCGGGCAACATTCAGCTCTATTCGCAGGGCAGCATCCTGCTCGGTCAGAGCCGGATCATGACCACCTTCGGCGGCTCGATTCTCGGCTGGTCGGCCGAGGGTGATATCAACGCCGGTCGTGGCTCGAAAACCACTGTGGTCTACACCCCGCCGAAACGCGTCTACGACAACTGGGGCAACGTGACCCTGTCGCCATCGGTACCGAGCACCGGCGCCGGTATCGCCACGCTCAATCCGATTGCCGAAGTGAAGCCCGGCGACATCGACCTGATCGCACCGTTGGGCACGATTGATGCGGGCGAGGCGGGGATTCGTGTGTCGGGCAACGTCAACATCGCCGCGCTGACGGTGGTCAACGCCGCCAACATCTCGGTGCAGGGCAAGTCGACTGGCGTCCCGGTGGTGTCGGCGGTGAATACCGGGGCAATTACTTCGGCCAGTTCCGCCGCATCGTCCGCCACCCAGGCGGCGGAAGACGTCGCCCGTCAGCAGCAGGCGGCAGCGCGACAGAATCAGGCATCGGTGTTTACCGTGCAGGTGCTGAGTTTCGGCAACGAACAACTCGCGCCGTCCCGCGATGGCGCCAGCCGCGCGCCGGCTCCGGGTTACAACCCGAACAGCCCGGTGCAGGTGCTGGGCGCGGGGGCGCTGGATGAACAGGCGAAACAGCAGTTGACCGAGGAGGAGCGTGGACAACTGACGTTGTAAAAGACTCTCGTGTAGTACGTTTGGGCGGCCATTTGGCCGCCCTTTTTTTCTGCTAAAAACTTCGGAACTGGCCACAACCCTTGTAGGAGTGAGCCTGCTCGCGATAGCGGTGTGTCAGACAGCACATCAGTAACTGATACACCGCTATCGCGAGCAGGCTCACTCCCACAGGGGATTGCGGTGGGGTCAGAAAGCGTAAGGAATGCTGACTTTCGCCCACAACATTTCCCCTTCCGGCCGGTTCTCCACATCAAATTCCTTGGCCCAGCGAATCTCCGCACTGGCGTACTTGAGGAAGGTGAAGTGCAGCGCCGGACCAATCGCGAAGACCTTGCCACGCACGCCGTCATCGACGTCCTGCCCGGCAAACTGCACGGTGTGGCCGAACTGTTTGTCGTCGGTGGTCTGCTTGAGGTAGTAGCCGTTGATGCCGAGCATCAGATCGTCGGTGATCTTGTAGCTGGCGGAATAATCGAAGTGGAAGATCTGCCCCGATTTGTAATCGGTGTCCTTGTTCTTCTCGTTGAAGCTGTAAGTGGTCTTCATCGAGACTTCGGTCTTGTCCGTCGGCAGCCAAGTGAAGGAGAACAGCGGTTTGTAGGTGTAAAAATTGTTGCTGGTGTTGGCCAGCCGATCGACGCTGTATTCGCCGGTCGGCACGGTGATTTCCACGGCGGCACCGAGGGTCAGGTTCTTGCCCATGTCCCACAGAATGATCGGCGCGATGGTGGTGTCGCCCATGCCTTCGCGGGTGTCGCTGAGGCCGAACACCGAGACTTCCTGCTTCAACCACGGCTGGGCAATGTAGCCGGCCAGACGTCCGCCGAATATCCGCACGGGGCTCAGATAATCGAGGCGTGGAATGACGGCGGTGGATTCGATCTCGACATTCGGCACTTTGCCGCCAAACGAGCTGATATTGAGTTTTCGCGCCTTGTAATGGTTGTAGTAGAGGTTGAACGCGACCATGTTCTCCGGAAGGCTGTCGACTTCCAGCGGCAGCATGAAGAAGCCGTCGGTGCCGGTGCCGATGTTGTCGACGCCGGCTTCGGTGGCCAGGGCCGGCAGGGTCGCGGTGCCGGCCAGTAATGTCAGGGCCAGGCGGCAACGGTAAGTCGCGCGGTTCGGGTTCATATCCGTCCTCATTATTATTGTGATTGGGCGCAACGCCGGCACGCAGAACGCCCGGCACTATAGAAATAAGCGCTTGGCGCCCGACAGGGCAGGGTATTGGCGGACAGTTAGGGGGACTTCTGCGGACAGTGCGCCAACCCTGTGCTAACTTCTTTCGACATAACCGGTTACAAAAATAACAATCAAGCGTGCTCCGGAATGTCTCGCCCTCATGAACGTAAAAGTCCAAGACCCGACCTTTGAACTGGCGTTGGTATCGCCATTTCTCCTGCAAACCCTCGCCGAAGTCGCGCAGAACAAAGGCGTCGACCCTGAAAGCCTGTGCCGTGGGCTGGGTTTTACCCTCGAAGATTTGCAGGATCCAGCGCAGCGGATTTCCTATCGTCAGGCCGTGGCGATGATTCAGCGCGCGCTCAAGGTGCTGCCCAATCAGGGCCTGGGCCTGTGGGTCGGCGCGCAGAATGTACTGGGCACGCTGGGGCTGCTCGGTCATGTGCTCTCGCTGTGCAAGACCTTGCGCGATGCCTTTGCCCTGGGGATTCGCCATCAGCACACGTCGGGCGGGATTGTGGTGTCCAGCGTCGATGTGGTCGGTGAGCAGGTCCATCTCGATGCCGAATGCCGCTTGCCGTTCGCCGATGTGCAGGTGTTCGCGGTCGAGGAGTTTTTCGCCAGTCTGCTGGTGTATGGCCGGGCGCTGGCGGGGGCCGATTTCCAGGCAATTGCCGTGGAGTTCATGCATGCTGCCCCGGATTACCTGAGCGAATATCACCGCCTGCTCGGGCCGCAGGTGCGTTTCGGTTGCCTGCACAATCGCATGTTGATCGACGTGCAATGGCTTGATGTGAATCTACCGAATCACCACTCGCTGGCGTTGCGTCAGGCAGTGGCGTTGCTGGAGCTGGAGGCGGCGCAGGTGCATCAGAAACTTGATCTGATTCAGGCGGTGGAGCGGGCGATTGCCCGGGACCTGAGCCGGGGCAGCCATATCGAAAAGATTGCCGGTGACCTGAACATGAGCAGCCGCACTTTGCGTCGGCGCCTGACCGAACATTCGCTGACTTTTGAAGCACTGCTGGAGCAAGTACGGCAGGCGCGGACGATGAGTTTGCTGGCCAATCCGGACATGCCGATCGAGCGGATTACCGAGGAGGTCGGATACAGCGATGTGCGCAGTTTTCGCCGGGCGTTCAAGCGCTGGACGGGGATGAGCCCGAGTGCGTGGCGGGTTGAGAGCATCGCAACGGTTTAGATGAACCCTGTGGCGAGGGGATTTATCCCCGATGGGCTGCGAAGCGGCCCCAAAACCTCAATACGCGGTGAATCAGGCTGACCAGTGGTGGCTGAATTGGGGCCGCTGCGCAGCCCATCGGGGATAAATCCCCTCGCCACAAGGGAACTTCGTGCTTAGTACATCAGCGTTTCAACCCCACAAACCCTCCGGCCACAGGTAAACTCCCGCGCACTTTCCAAGGAGTTCACATGAGTTACTACCAGCCGGGCATTCTCGCCACCCCTGTTCCGCCACAAGCACGTCATCTGTTTTTCGCCCTCGAATCGGTTGAAGCACTGCCGCAGGCGATCGACAACCTGATGAACCTGGTGGACGGCAAATCGGCAGTGGTCGGTTTCGGCGAGTCCCTGGCCAAGGCCCTCAACGTGGAAATCGACGGCCTGCGCAGCTTCCCGGCCATGACCGGCGTCGGCGTGGAAAACCCGTCGACCCAGCATGCGTTGTGGGTCTGGCTGCACGGCGTTGACCGTGGCGAGTTGCTCAACCGCTGCAATGCCTTCGAAGCCGCACTGGCGCCGGCACTGCGTCTGGCAGATGTGCAGGAAGCCTTCCGCCACAAGGACGGCCACGACCTGACTGGCTACGAGGACGGCACGGAAAACCCGCACGATGACGCGGCCGTCGCCGCTGCATTGCTGGGTGACGGCGCCGAAGGCCTGGTCGGCGGCAGCTTCGCCGCGATCCAGCAATGGCAGCACGATCTCAAGGGATTCCATAAGCTGTCCGCCGAAGACAAGGACAACATCATGGGCCGGCGCCTGAGCGACAACGAAGAGATCGACGACGCGCCGGTCTCCGCCCACGTCAAACGCACCGCGCAGGAAAGTTTTGCGCCGGAAGCGTTCGTCGTGCGCCGCTCAATGCCGTGGATCGAGGGTGATCGCGCCGGCCTGATGTTCCTCGCGTTCGGTTTTTCGCTGGATGCGTTCGAAGCGCAACTGCGCCGCATGAGCGGTCTGGAAGACGGCATCACCGACGGTCTGTATCGCATCAGCCGTCCGATCACCGGCGGCTATTACTGGTGCCCGCCACTCAAGGACGGGCATCTGGATCTGCGCGCTTTGCGCATCGGCTAAGGCCTTCAAATACAGGGAGTAGACATGAACGTGGTGCGTTGGGGCATGATCGGTTGCGGCAGCGTCGCTGAACGCAAAAGCGGACCGGCCTTCTACAAGGCCCCAGGTTCGGCGTTGGTGGCGGTGATGGGGCGACGCCTTGAAGCGGTGAGCGATTACGCCACGCGCCACGGCATCGCCCGGGTCTATACCGATGTCGATGCGCTGATCAACGACCCCGAGGTGGATGCGGTGTACATCGCCACGCCCCCCGACAGTCACCACGCCTACAGCCTCAAAGTCGCTGCCGCCGGCAAACATTGCTGTGTGGAAAAGCCCATGGCGCTCAACGCCGGGCAAAGCCGCGAGATGCAGCAGACGTTTGCCGACGCAGGCCTGCACCTGTTCGTTTCCTACTATCGCCGTTCGTTGCCGCGTTTTGCGCAGGTGCGTCAGTGGCTGGAGCTGGGGCGTATTGGTGACGTGCGGCATTTGAGCTGGACGCTGACCAAGGCGCCATCAGCAACGGATCTGGAAGGTCGCGATAACTGGCGCACCGATCCGGCGGTGGCCGGCGGCGGTTACTTCGCCGATCTGGCCAGCCATGGTTTTGATCTGTTCCAGTATCTGCTTGGCGACATTGTTGAAGTCGCCGGATTCACCGCACGGCAAGCCGGGTTGTATGCGGCTGAGGACGCCGTCAGCGCCAGTTGGCGGTTTGCTTCAGGGGCGCTGGGCATGGGCTGCTGGAGCTTTGTCGCGGATCGGCGCGAGGATCGCGTCGAGATCATTGGCAGCCTCGGGCGGATCAGTTTTTCCGTATTCGATGAGCACCCGGTCCAGCTATTTGCCGACGAACAGATCAGTCTGGAAATCCCCCATCACGATCACATTCAGTGGCATCACGTCCTCGGCATGAACGCGCACATCCGTGGCGACTCGCAACACCCGGCCATGGCAGAACAAGCCCTCAAAACCGACTGGGTCATGGACCAGATCCTCAAGCGCCACTGACCACCAGTCTTACACCATCCCCCTGTGGGAGCTGGCTTGCCAGCGATAGCGGTGCTTCAGATAGCCAATCCGTTGGCTGACAGGACGCCATCGCTGGCAAGCCAGCTCCCACAGGTGACAGCGTGTGCCATGCATCTAAGGTTATGCCCATTCGGTATTTCTCAAGCATGTCATAACAACTCTAAGATCACGTCATAACTCGTTATAACAAGTGATCCCGTGATGACCGATAACGTTCTATCTCTTTCCAGCGTGCCGCTGCACACCCAACTGCGCGATGTCCTCCGTGCGCGCATTCTCGACGGCGAATACCCGCAAGACAGCCAGATGCCTTCCGAAAGCGAACTCGGTGCGCTGTTCAAAGTCAGCCGCATCACCGTGCGCCAGGCCTTGGGCGATCTGCAGAAGGAAGGGCTGATCTTCAAGATTCACGGCAAAGGCACTTTCGTTGCCAAACCGAAAACCTTTCAGAACGTCAGCAGCCTGCAAGGCCTCGCCGAGTCCATGACCGGTCGTGGTTACGAGGTGATCAACCGCCTGCGCAGTTTCAAATTCATCCCGGCCGACAAGCGCGTCGCCGAGCGTTTGCAGGTCGCCGAAGGCGAAACCGTGGCGCAGATCAAGCGCGTGCGGCTGATCAACCGCGAGCCCATCTCGCTGGAAATCACCTACCTGCCCAAAGGCGTCGGCGAACGTCTGGAGAAGGCTGATCTGGTCACCCGCGACATCTTCCTGATTCTCGAAAACGACTGCGGCATCGCCCTCGGCCACGCCGATCTGGCCATTGACGCGGTGCTCGCTGACAGCGATCTGACCCAGGCCCTCAACGTCGAGGCCGGCTCGCCGATCATGCGCATCGAACGCCTGACCCACGACGCCAACGGCCAGCCGCTGGACTTCGAACACCTTTACTACCGTGGCGATGCGTTCCAGTACCGCCTGCGGATCGACCGGCAAAAAGGGGAGCAGGCATGACCCGCAACGTTCTCGAACAGGAATACGACATCGTCGTCATCGGCGGCGGCACCGCAGGTCCGATGGCGGCCATCAAGGCCAAGGAAAAGAACCGTGACTTGCGTGTGCTGCTGGTCGACAAGGCCAACGTCAAACGCAGCGGCGCGATCAGCATGGGCATGGACGGCCTGAACAACGCGATCATCCCCGGTCACTCGACGCCCGAGCAGTACACCAAGGAAATCACCATCGCCAACGACGGCATCGTCAATCAGGCAGCGGTGTACGCCTACGCGACGCACAGTTTCGAAACCATCGAGCAGCTCGACCGCTGGGGTGTGAAGTTCGAAAAGGACGAAACCGGCGATTACGCGGTGAAAAAAGTCCATCACATGGGCGCCTATGTGCTGCCGATGCCGGAAGGGCACGACATCAAGAAAGTCCTTTATCGCCAGTTGAAACGCGCACGGGTGAGCATCACCAATCGCCTGGTGTGCACGCGTTTGCTGACCGACGAGGAGGGCGCCGTCAATGGCGTGATGGGCTTCGATTGCCGCACCGCCGACTTCCATGTGATCAAGGCCAAAGCAGTGATCCTCGCGTGCGGCGCGGCGGGGCGCCTCGGCTTGCCATCATCGGGTTACCTGATGGGCACCTACGAAAACCCGACCAACGCCGGCGACGGTTACGCGATGGCCTATCACGCCGGGGCCGAACTGGCCAACCTCGAGTGCTTCCAGATCAACCCGTTGATCAAGGATTACAACGGCCCGGCCTGCGCTTACGTCACCGGTCCCTTGGGCGGCTACACCGCCAACAACAAGGGTGAACGTTTCATCGAGTGCGACTACTGGAGCGGGCAGATGATGTGGGAGTTTCACCAGGAACTGGAAAGCGGCAACGGCCCGGTGTTTCTCAAGCTCGATCACCTGGCCGAGGAAACCATCCAGAACATCGAGGAAATCCTGCACAGCAACGAGCGTCCGAGTCGCGGCCAGTTCCACGCCAATCGCGGCACTGACTACCGTACGCAGATGGTCGAGATGCACATCTCGGAAATCGGCTTTTGCAGCGGCCATTCGGCGTCGGGCGTGTGGGTCAACGAGCGCGCCGAGACGTCGGTGAAAGGCTTGTACTCGGCCGGTGACATGGCCGCCGTGCCGCACAACTACATGCTCGGCGCGTTTACCTACGGCTGGTTTGCCGGGCACAACGCGGCGGATTTCGTCGCCGGGCGTGAGTTTTCCGCGCTGGATGCCGGGCAAATCGAGAAAGAGAAAGCGCGGGTCTACGCACCGCTGGATCGCGAACACGGTCTGCCGCCGGCACAGGTCGAGTACAAGCTGCGGCGCTTCGTCAACGATTACCTGCAACCGCCGAAAGTGACCAAGAAGATGCAGATTGGTCTGCAACGTTTCAGCGATATCGAGCGCGATCTCGAGCAGATGAAGGCCAACAACGCCCATGAACTGATGCGCGCGATGGAAACCAGCGTGATCCGCGACTGCGCCGAAATGGCCGCGCGCGCCTCGTTGTTCCGCGCCGAAAGCCGTTGGGGCCTGTACCACTATCGCGTCGATCACCCGCAGCGCAACGACAGTGAATGGTTCTGCCATTGCCATCTGAAGAAGGGCGAGGACGGGCAGATGACCAGCTTCAAGAAAGCCGTCGAGCCCTACATCATCCCCCTCGATGCTGAAGAAATGCAGGCTTACGACCGCTTGCGGGTGGGCGCTTTTGCCGCTTGATACATCAATACATCAAAGAGTCCGAACCATGGCCTATCAAGCTCAGGAAATCTTCTTCCGCTCCAACGCCCCCGTCACCGTGGACGAGGACAAATGCATCGCCGAAAAGGGCTGCACCGTGTGCGTGGATGTCTGCCCGATGGACTTGCTGGCGATCAACCCGGCCACGCAAAAGGCCTATATGGCGTTCGATGAATGCTGGTACTGCATGCCGTGCGAAAAGGATTGCCCGACCGGGGCCGTGAAAGTCGACATTCCTTATTTATTGCGTTGACTGATAGGGCCTCATCGCTGGCAAGCCAGCTCCCACAGGGATTTTTGTTCGGACATAGATCTTGCAAACACCCGAAAACCCTGTGGGAGCTGGCTTGCCAGCGATGAGGCCAGCAAGGACAACACAAAAAGCCATCCGGTCACCCCCGGACGCCTGATTCAAAAACACCCCTCGTTTCCCACCGCGCCCTGATCGCGGCGGAGACGAACATCCAATAAATGATTCGAGGGGAAACAACCATGTTGCGTGCAGCAATCGCCGGTCTGGTACTGGCTTCGTTCACCTTGTCGGCCTCGGCCGAAACCATCCGCATTGCCATCGGCACCCAGGACACCACCATCAACTGCGCCGCCGGCGGCTTGTTGATTCGTGAGCTCGGTCTGCTCGACAAATACCTGCCCCACGACGGCGCCTACAAAGACGCCAAGTACGAGGTGCAGTGGAAAAACTTCACCAGCGGCGCACCGCTGACCAACGAGATGGTCGCCGGCAAACTCGACTTCGGCGCCATGGCCGATTTCCCCGGTGCGTTCAACGGTGTCGCGTTCGAAACCGCCGGCAAACACAGCCTGTTCATCAGCGTGCTGTCGGGCAGTATCAAGGGCAGCGGCAACGGCATCGTCGTGCCGAGCGCGTCCGGCGTGCAGTCGCTGAGCGAACTCAAGGGCAAGACCATTTCCGTGCCATTCGCCTCGACCGCCCACGGCATGTTGTTGCGCGCGGTGGCGGAGCAGGGCTGGGATCCGCTCAAGGATGTGAACATCATCGCTCAGCCGCCGGAAGTTGCCGGCTCCGCGTTGCAAGCCGGCAAGATCGACGCCCACGCTGATTTTGTGCCGTTCGCCGAGCTGTTTCCCAGCCGTGGTTTCGCTCGCAAGATTTACGACGGCGCCCAGGCCAATGCGCCGACTTTCCACGGCGCATTGGTGGATCAGGCCTACGCGAAACAGTACCCGGAGATCGTCGTCGCTTACCTGCGTGCGAGCATTGAGGCCAATCAACTGCTCGCGGCTGAACCTGAAAAGTACAGCGAGCTGATCGCCAAAGTCACCGGCGTCGATGCCGAGGTCAATTACCTGTTCCACGGCCCGCTCGGCGTGCAGACCCGCGACCTGAGCTGGAAGCCGGAATATCGCCAGGCTGTCGGAACCGCCATTGAAACGTTGAAGTTGCTGAAGAAGGCCGATCGTGGCCTCGATCTCAACACCTTCATCGATGATCAATACATCCGTGCGGCGTTCAAGGCATCGAATCTCGATTACACCGCGCAGTTGGCCAACTACGCGCAGACGCCGCTGAAGGCCACGGATGCGGCGACCGGTAAAGCGATCACCGACTTCAGCCACGTCGCCGAAATCTGGGTGCGCGGTGAGGACAAGGTGCGCCAATACGCCTCCGCCGAATCAGCGTTCACCGCGCTCGCTGCACTGAAGCAGGAAGGCAAAAACATCCGTGCGGTGTATGCGCAGGCCAGCGACAGCGGGATCAAGTTGCTCGCCGATCAGGCGTGGTTCGCCAGTGATGCCAAGGGTCGCTTGAGTGCGTTTCTGCTCAAGGGCCAGGCGCAGCAATATGCGGCGGCGCAGGGTGGCAAGGTTTTCGACTTTACCGATGCCACGACCCAAGCCGTTGCCATCCGCTGATTTCATGCACACCACATTCACCTGTGGGAGCGGGCTTGCCCGCGATGAGGCCGGTACAGCCAACATATTTGCTGAATGTAAGTCCGCCATCGCGGGCAAGCCCGCTCCCACAGGGTGCGTTGTACTGAGGAAGAGCTATGTTCATATCCATCACACGCTGGGTTCCGAGGGCCGCATCTCTGCTGCTCTGCCTTCTATTCTGGCAACTCGCCGCCAGCCACCACTGGAACCTCGGCCTGGTCACCTTCGCCAACGTGCCAACTCCCTTGGCCGTGATCGAAGCCGCACTCGGCCTCGGCGATTCCGGCAAGCTCCTGCAACACCTGACCGCCAGCCTTAGCCGCGTCTTCGCCGGTTACCTCGCCGCATTGCTCATCGGCATCGCCCTGGGCCTGGCCATCGGCCGCTCGAAATGGGCCGAAGATTTGTTACTGCCGCCACTCGAAGTCCTGCGCCCGATCCCCGCCGTGGCATGGATTCCACTGGCCATCCTGATGTTCCCATCCTCCGAGCTATCGATGGTCTTCATCACCTTCACCGGCGCCCTGTTCCCGATTCTGCTCAACACCGTGCACGGCGTCGAAGGCGTCGATCCGCGCCTGATCGCTTCAGCGAAAAGTCTTGGGGCCGGGCGCCGGGCGATCCTGCTGGAAGTGATCCTGCCCGGCGCTGCGCCAAGCATCATCACCGGCCTCGCCATCGGCATGGGCACGTCGTGGTTCTGCCTGGTGACAGCGGAAATGATCTCCGGCCAGTTCGGTATCGGTTACTACACCTGGGAGTCCTACACCATTCAGAACTACGCCGATATCGTCGTCGGCATGCTCTTGATTGGCGTATTGGGCATGGGCAGCAGTCTGCTGATCAAACGCCTCGGTGGGTTGTTCACGCCCTGGCATCGACCGCGAGGAAAAGCCTGATGAGTGTGATGCAAACCCCGGAAGGGCGGATCGATATTCGCCAATTGTCGATTGTCCTTGGCGAAGGCCGTGAAGCGTTCGAAGCGGTGCAGGGCCTCGATTGCCAGATCGAACCGGGCCAGTTCGTGTGCATTCTCGGCCCGTCCGGTTGCGGCAAATCGACCTTGCTCGGCGCGCTGGCCGGGCATCTGAGCGCTCATGCCGGCAGCCTGAAAGTCGATGGCGGCGAAGTGTCCGGGCCGTCGCCGCAGCGCGGCATGGTGTTCCAGCATCACACGCTGTTCCCGTGGCGCACGGTGCGCGACAACGTCGCCTTCGGTTTGAAAATGCGTGGCATCGGCAAGGCTGAGCGCCATCGCGCGGCGGACGAAATTCTCAACCTGGTCGGCCTCGACGGCTTTGCCGAACGCTGGCCCGATCAACTCTCCGGCGGCATGCAGCAGCGCGTCGAGATTGCCCGAGTGCTGGTCAACCGCCCGCGCCTGTTGCTGATGGACGAACCGTTCGGCGCACTGGATGCACTGACGCGGTTGAACATGCAGGAACTGCTGCTGGACATCTGGACGCGCATCCGCACCACCGTGGTCTTCGTCACCCATGACATCGACGAGGCGCTGTTTCTCGCCGACCGCTTGCTGGTAATGAGCGCACGGCCGGGGCGCATCATCGAAGACTTGCGTCTCGACTTCGCCCGGCCACGCACCAGCGAACTGGTCACCAGCCCCGAGTTCTCCCGACTCAAGCGCCACTGCCTCGACCTGCTGCGTCACGACGACAACCGACCGCTGCCACGCCTTAATCCGCTCGGCCTGCCTCCCGAAAACCCTTTGCCGCGATTTGCCTTATGACCTCTATTTTTGCTGTGACCGTTAACGAAGACATCCTCGCCCTGCAACCGCGCCTGACCGCCGACGACGCCGCTGTGCGGCGCATTGCCCTGATCGATCTGGCCGATCTGGAGGAGCCGGATGGCTTGCTCTGGCTGGTCGATCGCCTCGCTCAGGATCCCGCCGAAGAAGTCCGCGCTGAAGCCGCGCGGTTGCTGGAGGCCTGGGAAGATCAGCCTGTTGTGCAAGCCTTGTGCGAAGCGTTGACCGACCCGTCGCCTGCCGTGCAAGCCGCCGCAGCCCAAAGTTTGAGCCTGCTCAAGACCGAGGCGGCGAGGCGGGTGATTCTGCCGTGGACCGATCATGCCGACGTCAGCGTACGCATCGCCGCGTTCCGTGCCCTGCGTGAATTGCGTTGCGCCGATGCCGCGCCGGCCGCTCTCGCGGCACTTAATGATGCCGACGCCAATGTGCGCCGCGAAGCCGTGGGCGTACTCGGCTGGCTCAAGCAACTCGATGCATTACCGGCATTGGCACGACTGGCCAGCGACGATCCGGACACCGAAGTCCGCCGCGCTGCCACCGGTGCCCTTGGTCTGGCCTCTGGTGCTGAAGTCCTTCCGGCCCTGCGTCAGGCCTTGCAGGACGACGCCTGGCAGGTGCGCGAAGAAGCTGCGACGACTTTGGGCAAGGTCGGCCACAGCGACGCCGGCCCGGCACTGGTCGACGCCTTGGGTGACGATTATTGGCAAGTGCGTTTACGCGCCACTCGCAGCCTCGGCCGCTTGCGTTTCGCTCCGGCGCTGGACGCGCTGATCGAAACCCTCGGCCATCGCATCAGCAACCTGCGCAAGGAAGCCGCACTGGCCTTGGGTGAACTGAATGATCGCGGCGCCGTGGCCGCATTGCAGGCGGCGCAGGATGATGGCGACCCGGAAGTGCGCAAAGCCGTGCGCATTGCCTTGAGTCAGTTGCAATGAACCCGCTGTCAGTGGGGAACTCGCAGAGCCAGCAGATGCTGCGGTTGAGCTGGCCGGACGGCCGCGAACAGCATCTCAACCACGCCGAATTGCGCCGCCAGTGCCCGTGCTCGCAATGCCGCGCATTTCGCCTCAAAGGCATGGTGCCGCTGGTCGATGACCGTGTGCGCCTGATCGAACTCAATCCCCAGGGCTACGGCGTGCAACTGGTGTTCAGCGACGGCCACCAACGCGGGATCTATCCGTGGGCCTACCTCGCAAACCTCACCCCCTGAGAACACTGAAGATCCCTGTGGGAGCTGGCTTGCCAGCGATGAGGTCGGCACATCCGGCATCTGTAGTGACTGACAAACCGCCATCGCTGGCAAGCCAGCTCCCACAGGGATCTTCAGTGCCTGAACTATTGCGCAGCCGTCATGGAAGGCCGGCATCCGTGGAATATGTCCAGCCCCGGTTGATACAGCGAAGTCTTGACTTCAAACAGACCCAACACCGAATGAAACAGGTTGTCATGGCTCAAATCAGCCTGCCCGGTCTTGCCTTGCAGGCAACCGCGGTCAATGCCTTCGTGGGCCAGGGTGTTGTCGCCAAACCACATCACCATCGGCACATGGGTCTGTGCCTCCGGTGCGAGCGCATACGGCGCCGCGTGCAGGTACAAGCCGTTCTCGCCCAGCGACTCGCCATGATCGGAGACATAGATCATCGATGTATCCAGGGTCTGCTGATTGCGCTTGAGCAGCTCAATCACCTTGGCGAGGAAATGGTCGGTGTACAAAATCGTGTTGTCGTACACGTTGACCAGTTCATCGCGGCTGCAACTGCCCAACTGGTTGGTGTGGCAGATCGGTTTGAAACGCTCCATCTCTTTCGGATAGCGCTCGTAATACTCGGGGCCGTGGCTGCCATCGGCGTGCAGGACGATGATCGCGTGGCCCTTGAGGCTGTCGATGTAGCTTTGCAGATCCGCCAGCAAGGCCTCATCCAGGCAGTTGTTGCCGTCGCAGAACGGCCCTGGCTGGTTCTTGGAAATATCGCGATTGGGCACGCGCAGGCAGGTGCCTTTGCAATCGCTGTTGTTGTCCAGCCACAGCACTTGCACGCCGACCCGTTGCAGGATATCCAGCAGGCCCTCGTAGGTTTTGCCTTTCTTGTCGCTGTAATCCTCACGCGGGAACATCGAAAACATGCACGGCACCGACACCGCGGTGGACGTGCCGCAGGAATGCACTTGGGTGAAGTTGAGGATGTCCAGCTTGCTCAGCTCGGGGTTGGTCTCGCGCTCGTAACCGTTCAGGGAAAAATGATCGGCGCGGGCGGTTTCGCCGACCACGAAGACCATCAGCGATTTCCTCTCGCGGCTGGCAGCCTTGGCGCTCATCACCGCGTCTTCGCCGATGGTCTGCACCACGAAGTGCTTTTTGATCCCCAGACGCTGCTTGGTGTATTTGCTGATCGCGTAGATGTAGTTGGTCGGGTTGATGAAGTGAGTGAGCTTGTCTTCTTCACGAAAGATCGGCGCATAGGTCGAATAGAACGCACCCACCGAGACGGCGATGACCAGTACGCAGGCGACGATCACCAGGATCTTGTTGAGCAAACCGCGAAAGAACGGCCGGTAACTCACCGGCCAACGCCAGATCAACGCCGCCGGCAGCACGCCGAGCAGCAGCACATAGGTCAGCAGTTTGCCGTTGAACAGTGCAGTGGCTTCGGCGGGATTGGTTTCGAAGACGTTCTGGATCATCACCGTGTCGATGGTGATTCCGTATTCGTTCATGAAATACGCGGCGCAGGCCGAGAGCAGGGCGACCACCGTGAGCACCGGTTTCAGCGTCCAGCGAAACGACACCAGGGTCAGCAGCAGGGTGATGGCCGCCCACAGAAACACCCCGAAAGAGGCGAAGAACGCCAGTTTGTGCGCGCCCTGCAGGGTAATCAGCGTGCCCAGCGCCTTCCAGGTCGCCAGGTTGTACAACGCCACCAGCGCCAGGGAAAACAGCAGCACCAGTCGGGTAGGAGTGATGGACGGTAAACGCAGTCCGTTGCCCAAAGCCATGTCAAACATTCCTCTACATGAATAGAAAACCCACGCGGTTGCGCGGGTAACTGTAGAAGAACATTAGTAAAAAATTCGTAAACATCCCGTAACAAACGCCGAACGCACAGCGAAACCCTGTAGGAGTGAGCCTGCTCGCGATAGCGATGTGTCAGGTGTCGATGTGTTATCTGACACAGCGCTATCGCGAGCAGGCTCACTCCTACAGGTGATTTCGCTGGTCAGAAGGATTTGCTGACGCTGGCGACGACGGTGGCCGTGCACACATCCTTGAAGCCCCAATTACTCAGGCATTGCGCCTGCGACAGATCGGTGTCGATATAGCTCAAGCCCAGTACCACACCGGCCAGATTGTGAGTGACTTTGACTTCCCATTCCCGGTACGACTCTTCGCCATGCCCCGACGTGGAGTACAGGTGCGGGTCCTTGAAATCCATATTGCCGTAACGCAATTTCAGGCCTGAATCGAATGGCAACCCGGTTTCATAACTGACATAGCTGTAAAGCGAACTCTGCTTGCTGTCGATCCCCGGCGCATCGCTGGAGTAATACGCCGCCACTTTCACCCCGTAAGCGCCGAAAATCCCGTAGACCTCACTCTGATTGAACTGACTTTCCTTGGGATAGGCGTACTTGAGATAGCCCAGATCCAGGCTGACCTCATCAGTGGCCTGCCACAGCCAACCGGCGTAGTAATCGACTTCCTGACGGGTTTTCAGACCGCCGCCGAAATCGACGTTTGAACTCCAGGCGCCGAGGTACAAGCCACTGCTGTGAGCGAGGGTCAGACCGGCCTGAAGCGCCGGGTCATTCTGGGTCTGCGAGATACCGCGGGTGCGGTAATCGCTGGCCAGGGTCAGATCCACCAGCACGGCGAAGTCGTCGTTCAAGGGGATCGCAAAGCTGCTCAAGGGCAGCACGCTCAAGAAACTCAGGGCGAACAGAGGCAAGGCTTTCATGTGAAGTCCCGATGTTGTGATTTTTATTGGGCAGTACGAAAACTGTGGGGGATGCAATCTCAGCCACCCTCACAGACCTTGTGGGAGCGAGCCTGCTCGCGAAAGCGGTGGTTCATTCAGCGCGGATGGTGACTGACACACCGCTATCGCGAGCAGGCTCACTCCTACAGGGGGATTTTTGGTGTTATTGGGCGGCGGTGTAGACCTGACGGCCGCCGAACCAGGTTTGCAAAACCTGGGTGTCATGCAGGGCTTTGGCGTCGACGCTGAACACATCGCGGTCGAGCACGATGAAGTCGGCCTGTTTGCCCGGTGTCAGCGAACCGATCTGCTGGTCCAGGCCGATGGTGCGTGCCGCGTTGGCGGTGTAGGCGTAGAACATGGTTTCGCGGTCCAGACGCTCGTCGGCGTTGAGCACGCCCAGCGGGCCGACGCGGGTGATCGCCTGGGCCATGGCGTTGAACGGGTTCGGCGACGACACCGGCCAGTCACTGGCGCCGGCAATCGTCGCGCCCTGTTTCAGCAGCGAATGCGCCGGGTATTGATAGCGAAAGGCGAGGGCGCTGACGTAGGGCTTGATCATGTCGGTGGTGTAATCGTCGGCGCTGGCCCAGAGCAATTGCATCGAGGCGATCACGTTCAGCGGCTTGAAGCGGGCGAACTCTTTTGGATTGACCATTTGCAGGTGGGTGATCGAGTGCGTCACGCCACTCTGGCGATCCTTGCGCGCCTGGGCGATGCCGTTCAGCGATTCGCGCACCGCGCGGTCGCCGATGGCATGAATGTGCACCAGCCAGCCGCGCTGGTCGATGGCGCTGACCAGTTCGCCGAAATGCTGCGGGTCGATCAGTAGTTCGCCCTGTTTGTGCGAGTTGCTGTAGGGATCGATCATCGCTGCGCTTTGCGCCGGGTATTCGATCACGCCGTCGGCGAAGATCTTGATGCCGGGCAGGGTCAGGTTGGGGATGCCCTGGAATTGCTGGCGCACCTTTTCCAGCGTATCGAGGTCGGCCGGCACGCTTTTTGGATTGGCCACTAACAATGCGGCGACGTGGACGCTCATGTCGCCGCTTTCCGACAAGGCCTTATAGGCCGGCAGCACGCCGACGGTTTTCTCGGTGGGCTTGAGGGCGAAAACCGCTTCGCCCGGTGCGGCGTTGGCGGCGGGGTCCATCCACGCCGTGATGCCGAGGCTGTTATTGAAACGTACGGCGGACTGTGCGGCTTTGAGCATGTCGGCGGCACTCGGCACCGGCATTTTCGAGGCGACCCGATCCCAACCGGCATCGACCACAAAGCCGTTGGGTTCGCCGCTGACCAGTTTGCCGATGGTGTCTTTTTCCGCGTCGGGCAGGGTTTTCAGCATTGCGGCGTCGATGCCGGCGCGCTTGAGCATGACGTTGTTGGCCCACGCGGTGTGGTGGTCACTGCCAATGAACACCACCGGCACGTTGGCCCATTCGCCACTGTTGAAGGTTTTGCCCAAGGCTTCGGCTTGTGCCCAGTACTTCGAACTCATGCCCGCGATGCTCAAGACATCGCCGTGTCTGGCCGTACCGTCGTCACGCCAGGTGCGCAGGTTGTTTTCCAGCTCATCGAGGGCGACGACTTCGTCTTCCATGTTCGCCGAGACCATTTCCAGTCCACCGAAAATCGCGTGGGAATGGCTGTCGATCAGGCCGGGCATCAGTGCTTTGCCTTTGAGGTCGATCACTTGGGTACCGGGTTCGATCAGCGCTTTGATCTGCGCATCGCTGCCGACTTTCAGCACCTTGCCATTCTCTACGGCCAGTGCCTGAACCTTGGGTTGAGTGCGGTCAGCAGTGAAAATCTTGCCGTTGAGCAGCACCAGATCGGTAGCGGCCATGGCTTCCATCGAGGCAAAACTTACGGCGGCAGCCAACAGGCTCGGGATGAATCTTTTCATTGAAGATTTCCTTGTTATTGCGTCTGATGGCCAGATTAGTGGCTGGCAACGGCCAACAGAACGCCTCCCTCACGAAAAACGTTTTTGCCTGAATGGAAAAAGCATGGACAAGTTGGGTGCATTGAAAATGTTTGTGGTCACGGCCCAGCTCGGCAGTTTCAGTCGCGCTGCCGAGCAACTCGGCAAGACCCCGTCAGCCCTGACCAAAGCGGTCAATCACCTCGAAACGGAACTCGGCGCGCGGCTGTTCGAACGCAGCACGCGGCGGATTTTGCTGACCGAGATCGGCCGGGTGTATCTGGAAACCGCACGGTTGGTGTTGCAGCGGCTGGAGGAGGCCAGCGAGGAAATCGAACAGCTGCAACATGGTTTGCGCGGCAGCTTGAAAATCACTGCGCCGCTGGCGTATGGACGGGCGTTTCTCGATCAGGTGTGCGACGGTTTCTTGCAGCAATATCCGCAGATCAGCCTGCAAGTGGACCTGTGCGACGCGTTCGTCAATCTGCTCGAAAGCGGTTATGACCTGGCCTTGCGCGAAGGCCATGATGACCTGCCGGGGCTGATTGCGCGGGTGGTCGGCAGCAATCGCCTGGCCCTTTGCGGCAGCCCGGAATATCTGGCGCGCAAGGGTTTGCCGGTGAACCCGCAAACCCTCGATCAGCATGAATGGCTGCTGTACCGGCATCCGTTGCTCAGCCGTGAATTCTGGTGGGCCGAGCGCGATGGCCAGCGCTTGAGCCTGGCACAACCTGCAACACCGTTATTACGCAGTGACAATTACGACCTGTTGCTGGCCAGCGCCCTGGCCGGGCGCGGTTTGCTGCACACGCCGCTGTGGAGCGCCGCGCCGTACATTGCCGACGGGCGTCTGGTGCGGGTCATGGCCGACTACGACATCGACCCGGATACCTTCGGCCCGCACATTCTGGCGGTGTACCCGAGCCATCGGCGGGCCACGGCGAAAGTCGTGGCGTTCATCGATTACATCGGCGCATTCCTCGCTGAACGCGGCCTCAACTGACACCCAGTCCTTGATCGTTTCCACGCTCTGCGTGGGAATGCCTCTGGGGACGCTCTGCGTCCAGTGACGCGGAGCGTCACGGGCTGCATTCCCACGCGGAGCGTGGGAACGATCAAGGTGTAGGCCGACCTGTGGCGCTTGTCAGGAAAATCCTACAGGAGTACAAATGTACTCCATGACGAATCTGACTCCCCGCCGTACCGCCATCCTGACCTTTATCCGCGAACGCATCGCCGAACACGGTCAGCCCCCAAGCCTCGCTGAAATCAGCGAGGCTTTTGGTTTTGCCTCCCGTAGCGTGGCGCGCAAGCATGTGCTGGCGCTCACCGAAGCCGGGTTTATCGAGGTCAATCCGCATCAGGCCCGGGGCATTCGTTTGCTCGGGCAACCGCCACGTCCGGAATTGCTCGACATCCCGGTGCTCGGTCGGGTGGCCGCCGGTGCACCGATTGGCGCCGATGCCGATATCCATAGCCGCTTGATGCTCGACCCGGCGCTGTTCTCCCGCACACCCGATTACATGCTGCGGGTGCAGGGCGACTCGATGATCGAGGACGGCATTCTCGACGGCGATCTGGTCGGCGTGCGGCGTAATCCCGAGGCGTTGAATGGCCAGATCGTCGTGGCGCGGCTCGACGGAGAAGTCACCATCAAACGTTTTGAACGTGTCGGCGACACGGTGCGGCTGTTGCCGCGCAACCCGGCGTATCAGCCGATTGTCGTGGGCGATGATCAGGATCTGGCCATCGAAGGGGTGTTCTGCGGTCTGGTGAGGCAAGGCTGATGGGCGCCGTCGTTGCGTTGGATACGCTGTTCAATGGCGGCCAGGTCTGGAAGGGCCGGCCTGCGCCTCCGGCGGCCAGTCCACAACCCACCGGCCATGCCGCGCTGGACGCGGCATTGCCCGGCGGTGGCTGGCCGGAGGCGGCACTGAGCGAAATTCTGCTGGCCGGCCCCGGTGTCGGCGAACTGCAACTGGTCTGGCCGACGCTGGCGCGACTCTCGGCGGCAGGCGAGCGCATCGTGCTGGTGGCGCCACCGTTTGTGCCGTATCCGCAGGCATGGGAAAACGCCGGGGTCGATCTGCGCCAGTTGTCGGTGATCCAGGCCAGTGAACGCGATGCCTTGTGGGCCGCGGAACAATGCCTGCGCTCGGGCAGTTGCGGCGCGGTGCTGTGCTGGCCGCACAAGGCTGACGACCGCGCATTGCGGCGCTTGCAGGTGGCGGCGGAAACCGGCCAGACCCTGGCATTCGCCTGGCGACCGTTGAGCGAAGCGGTCAACCCGTCGCCGGCAGCGCTGCGCATTGCCATCGATGCCAAACCTGCGCAACTGCGCGTGCTCAAGTGCCGTGGCGGACTGGCGCGTACAGCGCCGATTGCCTTTGCCGTGGGGCATTGAGGTCGTCATGCGCTGGGTGTGTATTGTTTTTCCGCAATTGGCCCTCGACGCCGTGCTGCGTCAGCGGCCCGATCCTGCTGAGCCGTTGGTGCTGCTGAGCGGTCCGGCCCAGCGTCGGGTGTTGCAAGCGGTCAACCCGGCGGCACGCCAGCTCGGCTTGCGCCCCGGCCAGTCGATGACGGCCGCGCAGGCCATGAGCAAAGGTTTCGCCACCGCCGATTACGAGGTGGCCGAGGTTGAACACTGGCAGCGGTTTCTCGCCGCGTGGGCCTACGGTTTCAGTGCGCAAGTCAGCGTGCATTACCCACGCACCGTGGTGTTCGAGATCGAATCCAGCCTGGGTCTGTTCGGTTCCTGGGCGCAGTTCGAAGCACGACTGCGCAAGGAACTGACCGATCTGGGTTTCCGTCATCGCATTGTCGCGGCGCCCAACCCCGCGGCCGCGCGCATTCTGGCCAACGCTTATGACGGGCTGGTGGTGCCGGACGGCGAGGCCTTGCAGCATCACCTCGGCCAGTTGCCGATCGACCGCGTCGGTCTGGAGCCGGGCGTGGCCACGGCGTTGTCGCGCATGGGCCTGCGCAATCTGAGTCAGGTGCAGAGCCTGCCCCGCCAGGCGCTGGCCCGGCGTTTCGAGGCGCCGATGCTCAAACACCTCGACACCTTGTTCGGTGCGCGGCCATTGGCGCTGGAGTTTTACTTGCCGCCGGATCGTTTCGATGTGCGCATCGAACTGAATTTCGACGTGCAATCCCATCAGGCCTTGTTATTCCCGTTACGGCGTCTGACCGGTGATCTGTCGGCGTTCCTGTGCGGGCGTGACAGCGGCGTGCAGCGCTTTGGTCTGCATCTGGAACACGCCGGGCTGCCGGACACCGTGATCAAGGTCGGTCTGCTCAGCGCCGAACGCGATCCGGCGATGCTCTTCGAACTGGCCCGTGGTCGGCTGGAGCAGGTGCAGGTCGAGGCACCGGTGCGTGGCTTCCGTTTGCGCGCCGAAGATCTGCCGAGTTTTGTGCCGCAGTTTCAGGAGCTGTTCGACGACCGTCCGCAGCAGACCTTGCCCTGGGAGCAATTGCGCGAACGCCTGCGCGCTCGGCTGGGGGATGACGCGGTACAAGGGCTGCGCTTTCAGGCGGATCACCGGCCAGAGTGCGCCTGGCAAAACGGCGTCGATAAACAACCGTGCTCAGGCTTGCCCAGTGTCCACCGCCCGGGCTGGTTGCTCGGCGAGCCGCAGAGCGTGCCGCAAGGTTCGGCGCGGATCCTCATGGGCCCCGAGCGCATCGAATCCGGCTGGTGGGATGGTGACGATGTGCGTCGCGATTACTACCTGATCCAGAACCGCGCCGGTCAGCAAGGCTGGGCCTATCGGGCGGTGGGCGAGGACGGTCCGTTGTGGCTGCAGGGCTGGTTTGCATGAACGCTGGCTACGCCGAACTGCACTGCCTGTCGAACTTCAGTTTTCAGCGCGGTGCGTCCAGTGCGCTGGAACTGTTTCAGCGGGCGAAAAAGCACGGCTATCAGGCGCTGGCGATCACCGACGAATGCACCCTGGCCGGGATCGTTCGCGCCTGGCAAGCGGCGAAATCCGTTGAGCTGCCGCTGATCATCGGCAGCGAGATCCGTATCGACAACGGCCCGAAACTGGTGCTGCTGGTGGAGAACCTTGAGGGTTATCAGGCGCTGTGCGGTTTGATCACCCGTGCCCGGCGTCGTACGCAGAAAGGCCAGTATCAAGTGCTGCGCGAGGACTTCAGCGAAGCGCTGCCCG
This sequence comes from Pseudomonas sp. Seg1, assembly GCF_018326005.1. NCBI lineage: Bacteria > Pseudomonadati > Pseudomonadota > Gammaproteobacteria > Pseudomonadales > Pseudomonadaceae > Pseudomonas > Pseudomonas sp. Seg1. The sequence continues at coordinate 3,803,587 of NZ_AP021903.1, read as the reverse complement.
GGTTGTTGGTGTTGTGGGTGCCGGACACTGTGGAGGATGTGGAGGAGGGCCGTTGGCTGAAACAGACCTTCGGTGAACGGCTGTGGCTGGCGGTACAACTGCATCGCGGGCAGGACGATCAGCGACGGTTGGCGATGCTGCTGAGTCTGGCCGCCGAGTTGCAGATTCCCGCCGTGGCCAGTGGCGATGTGCATATGCACGCCCGGGGCCGGCGTGCCTTGCAGGACACCATGACCGCGATCCGCCATCACATGCCGGTGGCCGAGGCCGGATTGCGTTTACATCCCAATGGCGAGCGGCATTTGCGTAGCGTTGAGATAGTGCGCGAGCTGTATCCGTCGGCATTGCTGGAGGCATCAGTGAAGCTGGCCCGACGCTGCACCTTCGATCTCGGCCAGTTGCGTTATCAATACCCCAAGGAGTTGGTGCCGGAGGGGCATACCGGCAGTTCCTGGTTGCGGCATTTGACCGAAGAAGGCATCGCCTGGCGCTGGCCGCAAGGACCGCAGGCCAAAGTGCTCAAGCAGATCGACGCTGAGCTGGAACTGATCGCCGAACTCGGCTACGAAAGCTACTTTCTCACCGTACACGACGTGGTGAGCTTCGCTCGCAAGCAGCACATCCTCTGTCAGGGGCGGGGTTCGGCGGCCAACTCGGCGGTGTGTTTTGCCTTGGGTATTACCGAGATCGATCCGGATCGCACGACGTTGCTGTTCGAGCGATTCATGTCGAAAGAGCGCAACGAGCCACCGGACATCGATGTCGACTTCGAACACGAACGCCGCGAAGAAGTCCTGCAATACGTGTTCCGTCGTTATGGCCGTCATCGCGCGGCGCTGACGGCGGTGGTCAGCACCTATCACGCCGCCGGGGCCGTGCGCGATGTGGCCAAGGCGCTGGGGTTGCCGCCGGATCAGATCAACGCATTGGCCGATTGCTGCGGCCACTGGAGCGATGAAACGCCGCCAGTGGCGCGCTTGCTCGAAGGCGGGTTTGACCCCGACAGCCCGGTGCTGCGCCGGGTTTTGAGCCTGACCGGGCAACTGATCGGCTTCCCCCGGCACCTGTCGCAACACCCCGGCGGTTTCGTGATTTCCGAGCAGCCGCTGGACACACTGGTGCCGGTGGAGAACGCGGCAATGGCCGACCGCACGATCATTCAGTGGGACAAGGATGACCTCGACGCGGTGGGGCTGCTCAAGGTCGATATCCTCGCGCTGGGCATGCTCAGCGCGATCCGCCGCTGTTTCGACTTGCTGCGCCGCCATCGCAATATGGATCTGAGCCTGGCGAACATCCCGGCCGAAGACAAACCGACCTACGAGATGATCAGCCGCGCCGACACCATCGGCGTGTTCCAGATCGAATCGCGAGCGCAGATGTCGATGCTGCCGCGCCTGAAACCGGCGAAGTTCTATGATCTGGTGATCGAAGTGGCCATCGTCCGGCCGGGGCCGATTCAGGGCGGGATGGTGCATCCGTATCTGCGCCGGCGGAACAAGGAAGAAGAGGAAACCTATCCGTCGCCAGAACTCAAGGTGGTGCTGGAAAGAACCCTCGGCGTACCGCTGTTTCAGGAACAGGTGATGCAGATCGCCATTGTCGCCGCCGACTACAGCCCCGGTGAGGCCGATCAGTTGCGCCGCTCCATGGCCGCGTGGAAACGTCACGGCGGTCTGGAGCCGCACAAGGCACGTCTGGCCGCCGGCATGAAGAAAAACGGCTACACGGAAGAATTCGCCGCGCAGATCTTCGAGCAGATCAAGGGTTTCGGCAGCTACGGTTTCCCCGAATCCCACGCCGCCAGTTTCGCCTTGTTGACCTACGCCAGTTGCTGGCTCAAGTGCCACGAACCGGCGGCCTTCGCCTGTGCGCTGATCAACAGTTGGCCGATGGGTTTCTACAGCCCCGATCAGATTCTCCAGGACGCCCGGCGGCATCAGTTGCAGATTCGTCCAGTGGACGTGCGCGCCAGTGACTGGGATTGCAGCCTGGAACCGATCAGCGGCGCGCAACCGGCGATTCGCATGGGCCTGCGCATGATCAAGGGTTTTCGCGAAGACGATGCCCAGCGCATTGAAGCGGCGCGTGCGCGTGGGGCGTTTGCCGACGTTGCCGATCTGGGCGAGCGGGCTGCGCTCGACAGTCGGGCGCAGGCGTTGCTGGCGGATTCCGGAGCATTACGCGGCCTGGCCGGGCATCGTCACCGGGCGCGCTGGGAAGTCGCCGGGGTGCAGAAACAACTTGGGTTGTTTGCCGGATTGCCGAGCCAGGAAGAGCCTGATGTGGTGCTGCCAAAACCCAGCGTCGGCGAGGATCTGCACGCCGATTACACGACGGTGGGCACCACGCTGGGGCCGCATCCGCTGGCGCTGTTGCGGGGCGAATTGAAGGCGCTGCGCTGCCGCAGTTCGCAAGAGTTGCTCGATGTTGAACACGGGCGGCCGGTGAGCATTGCCGGTCTGGTCACGGGCCGGCAACGACCGGGCACCGCCAGCGGCGTGACCTTTGTCACCCTGGAAGACGAGTTCGGCAACGTCAATGTGGTGGTCTGGCGCGATCTGGCCGAGCGTCAGCGCCAGGTGCTGGTCGGCTCGCAACTGCTCAGGGTCGATGGCCGCTGGGAACGTCAAGGCGAAGTGCGCCACCTGATCGCCGGGCGTCTGAGCGACCTGAGCCCGCTGCTCAACGGCATCCGCGTGCAGAGCCGCGACTTCCACTGATTCTTCCACCTCAGGCCAAACACAAAACCCCCTGTCTGATCGTTCCCACGCTCTGCGTGGTAACGCCTCCCGTGACGTTCCGCGTCACAGCGGACGCGGAGCGTCCGTGGCTGCATTCCCACGCAGAGCGTGGGAACGATCAATACACCGCTTTCGCGAGCAGGCTCGCTCCCACAGTGGATTTGTGTAGGACCAAGTCAAGCCAATTAACTGACGTCAAAAAAATCTGTCTTCAGTGATGGCACTTTGTCATAATGCCGGCCCTTTTCCGCTGCCCAGCGCTTTATCACGCCGGGACATACCGTTTTTCAAGAAGGAAATACCCAGTGAGAATGATCTCCCGGATGTTGGTCTCGGGCGTTGCCATCGCCGTGCTTGGCACGCTGGCCACCACGCTCTCCGGCTGCGCCACCGAAAGCTCCCGCGCGTTGCCAGTGGCTAAAGTTGAAAGCGCCACGCAAGTCTGGACCGGTGTTCGCGTGCCAATGGCGGTGGGCAAGTTCGATAACCGCTCCAGCTACATGCGCGGGATCTTCTCCGATGGCGTCGATCGTCTAGGCGGTCAGGCCAAGACCATCCTGATCACCCACTTGCAGCAGACCAATCGCTTCAGCGTGCTGGATCGCGACAACATGGGCGAAATCCAACAGGAAGCGGCGATCAAGGGCCAGGCCCAGCGTCTCAAAGGCGCCGATTACGTGGTCACCGGTGACGTCACCGAGTTCGGCCGCAAAGAGACGGGCGATCACCAGTTGTTCGGCATTCTCGGTCGCGGCAAGACCCAGGTTGCCTACGCCAAGGTCAACCTGAATATCGTCAATATCAGCACGTCCGAAGTGGTGTATTCGACCCAGGGCGCCGGCGAGTACGCCTTGTCCAACCGCGAAATCGTCGGCTTCGGCGGCACCGCTGCCTACGACTCGACCCTCAACGGCAAAGTTCTCGATCTGGCCATGCGCGAGGCGATCAATCGTCTGGTCGATGGCATGAACGCCGGTGCCTGGAAACCGGGCAACTGAAAGCCCCCATTTGCAAGGAGCAACACCCCATGAATTCGATTCTGTCGCGGCCGCTGATGGCCCTGACGCTGGCCGCCAGCGCCTTGCTGGCCGGTTGCAGCAGTCCGCAAACCCTGTACCAGTGGGAAGGCTACCAGCCGCAGGTCTACGAATACTTCAAAAGCGAAACGCCGAAAGAAGCCCAGGCCGAAGCGCTGGAAACCGATCTGCAAAAGATCCGCGCCAGTGGCAAAGCCGTTCCGCCGGGTTACCACGCACATCTCGGTCTGCTGTACCTGAGCATGGGCAAGGACGATCAGATGGTGCAGCAGTTGCGCACCGAGAAGACCCTGTTTCCCGAGTCCGGGACTTACATGGACTTTCTGCTAAAAAACGCCAAGACCGGTGAAGCCCAATGATCTCGCGCGTAGTAAAACTGTTGGGCGCAGCGCTGGCGCTGACCGTGCTCGGTGGCTGCGTCGCTCCCAAGTCCGTGGACTATTCGGCGTACAAGCAAGCCCGGCCGAAAAGCATTCTGGTGCTGCCGCCGCTGAACACCTCGCCGGACGTCAAGGCGTCGTACAGCCTGCTGTCGCAGGTGACGTTCCCGCTGGCCGAGGCCGGTTACTACGTGTTGCCCATCACGTTGGTCGACGAGACGTTCCGCCAGAACGGCCTGACCACCCCGGATGACATCCATCAGGCACCACCGGCCAAGCTGAAGGAAATCTTCGGCGCCGACGCGGCGCTGTACATCACCGTGACCGAGTACGGTACGCGTTACATGGTGATCAGCAGCGAAACGGCGGTGACGGCGACAGCGAAACTGGTTGATCTGAAAACCGGCACGACGCTGTGGACCGGCTCGGCGCGGGCGTCGAGCGAAGAGGGCGGCAACAACAGTGGCGGCGGTCTGATCGGCATGCTGATCACGGCGGCGGTGAAGCAGATCATCAACAGCTCCACCGATGCCGGTTATCCGATTGCCGGTGTGGCGAGCAATCGCCTGCTGTCGGCCGGGCATCCGGCGGGCCTGCTGTACGGGCCGCGTTCGCCGAAATACGGCACCGACTAAGCCTTGAAACACTGATGCCTTTGTGGCGAGGGAGCAATCTTCCTCGCCACATCTGTTGACCCCTCGCACTGGACTCCTCTGTCCAGGTCGCCCCCCGCACTCGCACGACCGCGCTCTCATTCAACTCTTGATCAAGAACCTGCATCTTCACGCTGAAGGCGATATTCTGCGCGGCAGTTAATGCGCCCGGCTGCGCTGCCAGCATTGAAGGAGCTTTCGAATGACCGAAAAGAAACCGGAAACCACGGTCGACCGCGTCTACCAAGGGGTTTACGAGGCGATCAGCAAGCGCTCGTTGCGCCCTGGCATGAAGCTGGGCGAGGCCTCGTTGGCGGAGTTATTCAATGTCAGCCGCACGTCGGTGCGTGCCGCGCTCAAGCAATTGGAGGCCGATGGACTGGTCACCACCGAGCCCAATAAGGGTGCATTGGTGTCGTTACCGAGCAACGAAGAGATCCGTTCGCTGTTCGAAACCCGGCGCCTGATCGAGATCGGCATCGTCACCGAACTGTGCCGGCGCAAGGACACGGCAGCGATGCAGGATCTGCGCGAGCACCTGCTCCTGGAAGACCAAGCGCACGCGGCGGGGGATCACCAACGGCTGATTCACCTGCTCGGCGAGTTCCACATCAAACTGGCGCGCAGCCTCAATAATCCGGTGTTGCTCGACTGGTTCCAGAAGCTGATTTCCCGCGCATCACTGTACGCCGCCGCGCTGGATGACGACAGCCACGAAGCCTGCCGCGACGATGAACACTTGCGCCTGATCGAGTACATCGAGGCCGGTAATCAGAGCGCCGCCATCGAGTTGACCTGCGTGCATCTCAATGGCATCGAGAAGGCGATTCTGGACGTCGCCGCGAAGATGAAAACTGGCTACCATCCGCTCAAGCACTTGATCGGGGTCTGAGTTCCGGGTAGAGCGAAATCGGCTATACCTCTAATGAAACCAATGCGTTCGGCGACGCTCGAAACACACGGGCGTTGCGTTGTATTGGGCGTCGCGGTTTATCGGGCAACCACCACAGGACACTGAGTCAGTCGATGCAGTTTTTATCGGATAGCCACGGCTGTGGCGGCTGGAAAGGCGAAATGGCCGGACGCATTTGTGCGTTTGACTGGAGCGCCACTGAACTAGGTCCGTTGCAGGACTGGCCGGCCAGCCTGTGCAGCACGGTGCAGATGATGCTCGCTTCGCCGCTGCCGATGGTGATGCTCTGGGGGCATGCCGGTTACATGATCTACAACGATGCCTACTCCGAATTCGCCGGTGGCCGCCATCCGTACCTGCTGGGCTCTCCGGTGGAGCTGGGCTGGCCGGAGGTCGCCGAGTTCAACCGGCATGTGGTGGACACCTGTCTGGCCGGCGGCACCTTGTCGTATCGCAACAAGGAACTGGTGCTGCTGCGCAACGGCGTGCCCGAAGATGTCTGGATGGATCTCTATTACAGCCCCGTGGCTGACGACGAAGGACGCCCGTCCGGGGTGATGGCGATGGTGGTGGAAACCACCGAATTCATTCGTTCCGAGCGTTTGCGCCAGGCCGCCGAGGAAGCCTATCGCGCTGACAACGAGCGGGTGCGGTTGGCGCTGAATGCCGGGGCCTTGCTCGGTTCTTTCGTCTGGGACGTGAAGAACAATGTGCTGTCGGCCGATGAGCGTTTTGCCCGCACGTTTTCCTATCCGCCGAAGCATGACCTGAGCAATCTGGCGCAGCACATTGCCGAATCACGTATTCACCCCGATGACCGTGCCTGGGTACAGGAACGCGTCGCCCATTGCGTGCAGACCGGCGAGCCATATAACGCCGAATACCGGGTGTTGCGCAGCGATGGCAGTTACCTGTGGGTTCTGGCCAGCGGCGGCTGCGAGTTCAACGAGCGCGGCCAGGCCTTGCGTTTCCCCGGCGTCCTGATCGATATCCATGAACGCAAGACCGCCGAAGAATCGCTGCTGAAATTCACCCGTAACCTTGAGCAGCGTGTGGCCGATGAAGTCGAGGCGCGCCTGACCGCCGAAGAACAATTGCGTCAGTCGCAGAAGCTCGAAGCGATTGGCGGACTCACCGGTGGCGTCGCCCATGACTTCAATAACCTGTTGCAAGTGATCGCCGGCAACCTGCATTTGCTGGCGCGCCATGAGCCGGACAACGCCAACGTACAACGGCGGGTCAGCGCCTCGCTGGCAGCGGTCGAGCGTGGCGCCAAGCTGTCGTCGCAATTGCTCGCGTTCGCCCGCCGTCAACCGCTGTCACCCGCAGTGTGCAATCCGCGGAAAATTTTCGAAGGGGTGGGTGAGTTACTGCAACGGGCATTGGGCGAAACCATCCAGATCGACGTGCAGTTGCCGCACGAGCCGTGGCACATCAACGTCGACCGCAATCAACTGGAAAACGCCATTCTCAACCTGGCCATCAATGCCCGCGATGCGATGAAGGGCGAGGGCACCATTGAACTCAGCGCTTCCAACGTAAAGCTCAACCGCGAGTTCTGCATCGGTAAAGGCATTCTCCCGGGGGAGTTTGTCCGCGTAGCGGTCAGCGATACCGGCGTGGGCATCCCGCCGCAGATGCTCGAGCAGGTCTTCGAGCCGTTCTTCACCACCAAGGCCGACGGCCAGGGCACCGGGCTCGGCCTGAGCATGGTGTTCGGCTTCGTCAAGCAGAGCGGCGGGCATGTCGAGATCGACAGCACCGTGGGCGAGGGAACGCGGGTGCAGTTGTACTTTCCGCGCAGCCTGCGCACGATCGTTGATGAGTCGCCGAGCATAGACCCGCAGCAGCACGGGGGGCACGAGACGATTCTGGTGGTCGAGGACAACGACGCGGTGCGCGCCTCGGCGATGGAATTGCTGCGCGAGGAAGGCTATCGCGTGCTGACTGCCGCCAATGGCGATGTTGCGATGCAAATGCTGCTGGAGGGCGCCGACATCGACCTGATTTTCACCGACGTGGTCATGCCGGGGCTGATCAAGAGCTCCGACCTGGCGGCGTGGGCCAAGGTGCAGTCGCCACCGGTGGCGGTGCTGTTCACCTCCGGGCACACCCGCGACATCATTTCGCGCAATCACCAACTCAGCCCCGACACACATTTGTTAGGCAAACCTTATGGCCCCGAAGCGCTGTTGCAGATGATTCGTTCGGTGTTGGGTGCCTGACCTGCGACAGAAGTGTTTTCAGGGGCAGGTGATTATTTGTGGTGAGGGGATTTATCCCCGATGGAGTGCGCAGCGCTCCCAAGCAGTTTTCCAGGTGAACTTATTATCAGTATCTGTGACTGCTGCGCAGCCAATCGGGGATAAATCCCCTCACCACAAAGGTTTCACTTGCCACAAAGATCTCGGCAATTACGGAGATTGCAACTTTTCAGAAAAGGCCCGCCAATGACTTCCAAACGTTCTTCCAAAGCACCCGACGGCATGGTTCGGGTGCGCGGCGCCCGTGAGCACAACCTGAAGAATGTCGACGTCGACATCCCCCGCGATGCCCTGGTGGTGTTCACCGGGGTGTCCGGGTCGGGCAAGTCGTCGCTGGCGTTCTCGACCTTGTATGCCGAAGCGCAACGGCGCTATTTCGAATCGGTGGCGCCGTATGCGCGACGGCTGATCGATCAGGTCGGTGTGCCGGATGTCGATTCCATCGAAGGCCTGCCGCCAGCCGTGGCGCTGCAACAGCAACGCGGGACACCGAGCACGCGCTCGTCGGTGGGTAGCGTCACCACGCTGTCGAGCCTGATCCGCATGCTTTATTCCCGCGCCGGCAGTTACCCGCCGGGGCAGGCGATGTTGTACGCCGAGGATTTTTCGCCGAACACGCCACAGGGCGCCTGCCCCCAATGTCATGGTCTGGGCCGGGTGTATGAAGTCACCGAAGCGCTGATGGTGCCCGATCCGAACCTGACCATTCGCCAACGCGCCGTCGCCTCCTGGCCGCTGGCATGGCAGGGGCAGAACCTGCGCGACATCCTCGTGACCATGGGCATCGACGTCGACATCCCGTGGCGCAAGTTGCCGAAGAAACAGCGCGACTGGATTCTCTTCACCGAAGAAACCCCGACCGTGCCGGTGTACGCCGGGCTGACCCCGGAAGAAACCCGCGTGGCCCTCAAGCGCAAGATGGAGCCGAGTTATCAGGGCACTTTCACTGGCGCGCGCCGCTACATCCTGCACACGTTCACGCATTCGCAAAGTGCGCTGATGAAGAAGCGCGTTGCGCAGTTCATGCTTGGCAGCCCTTGCCCGTTGTGCGGGGGCAAACGTCTGAAGCGTGAGGCGTTGTCGGTGACGTTTGCCGGGTACGACATTGGCGAGCTGTCGCAAATGCCGCTGCTGCAAGTCGCCGAAGTGTTGCGGCCGGTGGCGGCGACGAGTTACCTGGATCATGCCGAGGAAACCGGCGAGACCTTGAGCCATGCGCAGACCCGTGCAGCGCGTCAGCAACGTGTCGCCCAGGGTGCCAGTGGCCACGCCAGCGCGCCGGATGTGCGCCACACGCCGAACCTGTCACTGGAAAAGCGTCTGGCCGCGCAACGGATTGCCGAGGATCTGCTGGAGCGGGTCAGTACCCTGACCGATCTGGGTCTGGGCTATCTGGCACTGGAGCGCAGCACGCCGACATTATCGTCCGGTGAGTTGCAGCGGTTGCGTCTGGCCACGCAATTGGGCTCGCAGTTGTTCGGGGTGATCTACGTGCTCGACGAGCCTTCTGCCGGTCTGCATCCCGCCGATGGCGAGGCGCTGTTCGAGGCTTTGCAGCGCTTGAAGGCCGAGGGCAATACGCTGTTTGTGGTCGAGCATGATCTGGAAACCATGCGCCGCGCCGACTGGCTGATCGATGTCGGGCCAGCGGCGGGCGAGAAGGGCGGGCGGGTGTTGTACAGCGGCCCGCCTGCCGGGCTGGCCGAGGTTGAAGAGTCGCAGACCCGCGCCTATCTGTTCGCCGACCAGCAGCGCCCGACACGGGCGGCGCGCAAGCCCTCGGGCTGGCTGAAACTGGCGGGCATCAGCCGCAATAACCTGAGCAACCTCAGCGCCGAATTTCCCTTGGGCTGTTTCACTTCGGTGACGGGTGTGTCCGGTTCCGGCAAGTCGAGTCTGGTCAGTCAGGCGTTGCTGGAACTGGTCGGTGCGCAACTGGGACGTCCGCCTGTCGAGACTGAAACTGAAGAACCCAGTCTTGAAGACGATGCGCCGCAAGTCAGCAGCGGTCAGGTCATTGCCGGTCTGGAGTCGATCAAACGGCTGGTGCAGGTCGATCAGAAACCTATCGGCCGCACCCCACGTTCCAATCTGGCGACGTACACCGGGCTGTTCGACAACGTGCGCAAGCTGTTCGCCGCGACGCCCGAAGCGCGGGCGGCGGGGTATGACGCCGGACAGTTTTCCTTCAACGTCGCCAAGGGCCGTTGCGCGACGTGCGAAGGTGAAGGGTTTGTCAGTGTCGAGTTGCTGTTCATGCCCAGCGTGTATGCACCTTGCACGACCTGCCATGGCGCACGGTACAACCCGCAGACTTTGGCAGTTTTATGGGAAGGCTTGAGCATCGCGCAGGTGTTGCAACTGACCGTCGATGAAGCGCTGGCGGTGTTTGCCGGGCAGCCGGGTATTCGCCGTTCGCTGGAGGTGTTGCACGATATCGGCCTGGGTTATCTGCGGCTCGGCCAACCGGCTACGGAATTGTCCGGGGGCGAGGCGCAACGGATCAAACTGGCCACCGAGTTGCAGCGCAATCAGCGTGGCGCAACCTTGTATGTACTGGATGAACCGACCACCGGCCTGCATCCGCGCGATGTCGATCGGCTGTTGGAGCAACTGGATACGCTGGTGACAGCGGGGCACACGGTGATTGTGGTCGAGCATGAAATGCGTGTGGTGGCGCAGAGTGACTGGGTGATCGACATCGGCCCGGGGGCAGGGGATCAGGGTGGCAAGATCGTTGTCGCCGGCACTCCACAGAAAGTCGCCGCCAGCAAGAAGAGCCGGACTGCGCCGTTCCTCACCCGCGCCTTGAGCCGATAACAGCGCCGACCGTTCTGCCCTCATCGCTGGCAAGCCAGCTCCCACAGTGACCGGTGTGTACTGGTATTCCAGGTACACCCAAACTGTGGGATCTGGTGTGTAGTGATATTTCAGGTACACCCCAAACTGTGGGTCTGGTGTGTACTGATATTCCAGGTACACCGCAAAACCTGTGGGATCTGGTGTGTATTGATATTCCAGGTACACCGCAAAACCTGTGGGATCTGGTGTGTACTGGTATTCCAGGTACACCACAAAACCTGTGGGAGCTGGCTTGCCAGCGATAGCGGTGGGTCAGGCGCCGTCGATCGTGCGGCGAACCTTGTCGAGCAGTTCGCTGATCTGGAACGGTTTGATCAGCAGCTCCATGCCCTCGCCGAGGAATACCTGGCGATTGATCGCCGTTTCGGTGTAGCCGGTCATGAACAGGATCGGCAATCCCTCGCGCCAGCCCCGGGCAATGTCTGCCAGTTCGCGGCCGCTCATGCGCGGCAAGCCGACGTCGCTCAGCAGCAGGTTGATCGACGGGTCATTTTGCAGACGCTCCAGCGCGGTTTCGATGTCAGCCGCCTGGGTGCAGCGATAGCCGGCATCCTCCAGCACTTCAGTGACGAACATGCGCACCGACGGCATGTCTTCGACAATCAACACGTGCTCGCCGGTGCCTTGCGGATTGACCGTCACCGCTGGAATATCGACTCCGGTCGGATCGCTGGTGGCCGGCAGCATGATCGTCACTTCGGTGCCGCGTCGGGCCACGCTGCGGATGTGCGCGTCGCCGCCGGACTGCCGGGCAAAACCATAAATCGTCGACAACCCCAATCCGGTGCCCTGACCCAGGGGTTTGGTGGTGAAGAACGGATCGAACACCTTGTCGATCACGTTGTGGTCAATGCCGGTGCCGTCATCGCGCACCGACAACGCCACATAGGCGCCATCGGCCAGATTCGGATCGCCGTGGGAATACGCCGCGTAAGTGCTGACCCAGATGTTGCCGCCCTGAGGCAGCGCGTCGCGGGCATTGATCACCAGGTTCAGCATTGCGCTTTCCAACTGACTCGGATCGACCAGGGCAATTGCCGGTTTGTTGGTCAGCTCAAGCTTGAGGGCAATCCGTTCACCGATGGTGCGCACCAACAGTTCTTCAAGTGAACGCACGTGTTCGTTGATATCCACTGGCCGCGTGTCCAGCGGTTGCTGGCGAGCGAACGCCAGCAGACGATGGGTGAGGGCGGCCGCGCTCATCGCTGAATTCAGCGCCGCCTCAGCGTACAGCTTGACCTTGTCCGGTCGGTCATCGGCGATGCGTTTCTGGATCAACTCAAGGCTGGTGATGATGCCGGTCAGCAGGTTGTTGAAGTCGTGGGCGATGCCGCCGGTGAGCTTGCCCAGCGCATCCATTTTCTGCACTTGCAGCAGCTGCGATTCGGCACGCGCCAGTTGCGTGGTGGTGTCGTCCAGCCGGGCCAGATGCGAACGTTCGCGATGGCGGTGTTCGGTGACGTCCTCGACGAACACCAGGCTCAGTTGTGGCGTGCGATATGGCGAAATCTGCCACTCGGTTTCGCGAATTTCACCCTGCACGCGCATGTTCAGCGTGCCTTTCCAGCGCTCGCCATCAACCAGGCGCAAACGCAGTTCATTGAGAATGGCGCCTTGTTCGTCGGCAAAACATTCGCTCAGGGTTTGTGAACCCTGGTTATCCAGAATCAGTTGGTTGAATGCGTGGTTGCACTCATGCACCTTGAGATTGGCGTCGAGCACCGCAATCGGCGCGGAAACATTGGCGAAAATCTCGCGAAACCGCGCCTCGCTTTCGCGCAGGGCATTTTCCGTGTCGCGCACCCGCAGCAGCGTGCGCAAGGTCGCCAGCAGCACGTCCGGGTCGACCGGATGAATCAGGTAGGCATCGGCCCCGGCGTTGAGGCCGGTGATGATGTCGCCGGTCTGGATCGACGCGGCCGAGACATGGATTACCGGCAGCAACGCGGTGCGCGTGTCGGCCCGCAGGATACGGACAATGTCGAAGCCGCTCATGTCCGGCAGGTTGACGTCGAGAATCAGCGCATCGAGCGGTTCGCGCTCGATCAACGCCAGGCCGTCGGTACCGGTGCCAGCCTCCAGCACCTCATAGCCGTGGCGTTCCAGACGCTTGCGCAAGGCGTAGCGGGTGGCGACGTTGTCATCGACGATCAACAGGCGCATGTCACGTTTCATCGACGTTCTCCTGAGCGATCGCCAACGGAATGATCACGAAAAAGGTCGAACCGACCCCCGGTGCGCTGTCCATGCCGACCTCGCCACCCAACAGGGCGGCGAAGCGTTTGCACAACGACAGGCCCAGACCGGTGCCGCGCAGGCGTTTCTGCAACGGCGAGTCGACCTGGGAAAAGTCCTCGAACAATGCGCCATGCAACTCGGCGGCGATACCTATTCCAGTGTCGCTGACGGCAAAGCGCACCTTATCTGCACCTTCAAGCCGCGCCGAGACCCGCACTTCGCCACGGGTGGTGAACTTCAGCGAGTTGGAAATGAAATTGCGCAGGATCTGCGCGAGTTTCTTGTCGTCGGTGTACAGGCGCGGCAGGCCGACCGGTTCTTCAAAGATCAGGTCCACTGCCGTCGCATCGACAATCGGCCGGAACATTCCCCGCAGGGCGGAGAACAGGTCAAACATGTCGAACCACGCAGGGGAGATGCTGATGCGCCCGGCTTCGATTTTCGCCAGATCGAGCAAGTCATCGACCATGTCGCTGAGTTCACGGGCAGCGCTGCTGACGAACGCCACCTGTTTGTGCTGTTCGGGGCTCAGCGGCCCGTCCAGCTCGTCGGCCAGCAAGCTGTTGACGCTGAGGATCGAACCCAGCGGGGTGCGAAATTCGTGGCTCATGTACGACAGAAAGCGGCTTTTCAGATCCGAGGCCTGACGCAGTTCTTCGGCCTGAGTGTCGAGTTCGGCGTACAGCGCCAGCACGCCCTGGTTGGTTTCGTCGAGTTCTTCACGCAGGGCCGCCGTTTCGCTTTGCAGTTGCGCGATCAGCGCGGCCTGTTCGGCATTGCTCAAGTTGAGCGACTCAGCCATGGGCGGCCTCCAGGGCAACGACCAGTACCGTTACATCGTCGCGCCCGCGACAGAAATCGCGGTGCAGGACGCTGGCTATCACGGCGGGATGGCGGTGCACCAGACCGGGGTAGTCTTGAAGATTCCAACGGGACTGCAAGCCGTCGCTGTACATGATCAATAAATGTCCGTTCACGTGAGCATAGTCAAAGGGCTGGGCTTTTCGGTATTGGCCGCCAACGATGCCGGGATGTGAGGCCAGGCCGCGCGATTTGTCAGCGGCAATCAGACTGGCGCCGATGTTGCCGACCCCGGCAAACGTCAGGCTGGCGCGGTCGGCGCGAAACTGTGCAAACGCCACGGCGCCGCCACGGGTGCCGATCATCTCGCGGTGCATATCTTCCATCAGCACCACAGGGGAGCTGAACGGCGCGTCAACGAAGGCTTGCTCTCCGGCCCGACCGGCACGCTCGGCGTCCTCGCCGTGACCGAGACCGTCAACGATCAGTGCACTGATGTCGTCACCGTGATACGCCAGATGCCAGACATCGCCGCAGGCTGGATCATTATGCAGTGAGTGCTGGCTGACGCCGTACAGCAGATCCGCCTGGCGGTCGCTGCGCGGATACAACCGGGCGAGAAGCACGGCGCCGCGATGGTCGGCATACACGTCAAACACGTCGGCCTGGCGTGACACCGCACCCAGGCCAATGCCCTGAGTGCCGCCAGTGGAAAAACCGTCGGCCAGACACGCCTGCAGATCGAAACCCTTGGCTCGGTCTACCGCGATCAACTCGATACCGGCGTCGCCCTGTCGCGGCAACAACCGCAGGTGCAGTTCGCCGTGACCGGCATGCTTGAGCAGGTTGCTCGCAAGCTCGGTGGCTATGAGTGCCACGCGCCCCGCATCGCTTTCACCAAAACCATGTTGTTCGGCGAGGTGTTGTGCGCTACGGCGGGCATGGCCGATCTGGCTGTTGTCTTCGATCAGTAATACCTGGGTCAGTGACCCGCTGATGTTCATGTCCATCGGGTAATCGTTATGCGAGTGCCTTTACCAGGCTCGGTGTCCAGTTCGAACTCTTCGACCAGGCGTTTGGCGCCGGTCAGGCCCAGGCCCATGCCGCTGCCGGAGGTCCAGCCATCGGTCATGGCCAGTTTGATGTCGGCAATGCCCGGACCCTCGTCGCGAAAGGTCAGGCGCAAACCGACCTTGTGATCGTCATCGAGGATCTGCCAGTCCATGTCGCCGCCGCCACCGTAAACCATGGTGTTGCGCGCCAGTTCACTGACCGCCGTGACCATTTTGGTCAGGTCGATCAGGCGCATGCCGCACTCGGTCGCCAGTTTGCGTGCAGTCTGGCGCGCCAGCACCACGTCCTGCTCGATATGGATGGGTTGAGTTCCGCTGCTGCGCACGATCATTGCGCAAGTACTCGTTCTCGCAGCAGTTTCATCCCCCGCTCGACGTTCAGCGCCGTGCTGACGCCGGGCAGGGTCAGGCCGAGTTCGACCAGGGTGATCGCTACCGCCGGTTGCATGCCGACCAGCATGGTTTCGGCGTCCATGATTTTCGACAGCCCGGAGATCGTACTGATCATCCGGCCAATGAACGAATCGACCATGTCCAGCGCCGAGATGTCGATCAACACCCCGCGCGCCGAGGTTTTGCTGATGCGTTCGGACAGATCGTCCTGCAGGGTCAGGGCGAGTTGGTCATGCATGTCGACCTGGATGGTCACCAGCAGGAAGTCGCCCATTTGAAGAATCGGAATACGTTCCATGCTTAACCCGTCTTGACGAGGCTGACACCCAGGCGGGTCAGGGCCAGTTTCAGCGCGTCGGCCAGATTGGCCTTGGTGACC
Source organism: Pseudomonas sp. Seg1 (assembly GCF_018326005.1). NCBI lineage: Bacteria > Pseudomonadati > Pseudomonadota > Gammaproteobacteria > Pseudomonadales > Pseudomonadaceae > Pseudomonas > Pseudomonas sp. Seg1. Next base: position 3,787,850 of record NZ_AP021903.1, on the reverse strand, counting down.
ACACCTTGCAGGTCGAGGCCGAGGTGAACGATGGTTTGCGCGATCTGCGGGCGCACGCCACTTATGATGCAATCGGCCCCCATCAGGCGGATCGCCGTCACGGTTTTCAGCAGATGCTGGGCGACCAGGGTGTCGACGGTCGGCACGCCGGTGATGTCGATGATGGCGATTTCCGAACCGGTGTCGACGATGCGTTGCAGCAGCGATTCCATCACCACCTGAGTGCGTTGCGAATCAAGGGTGCCGATCATCGGCAGGGCCAGCACGCCGTCCCACAGCTTGACCACGGGGGTGGACAGCTCCAGCAGTTCTTCCTGCTGACGCTTGATCACCGCTTCACGGGATTTCTGGAAGGTGCGGATGGTGTGCAGGCCGAACGCGTCGAGCAGCTCGGAGACTTCCCACAGCTGTTCGGCGAGCAGGGCCGGTTGTTCTTTGTAGTGATTCTGCAGCAGGGCAAACAGCGGTCCCTTGAGCGAGAAAATGAAACTGGCGGTCTGTTGCGAATCCTGACCGAGCAGGGCGCGGCTATGCGAAAGCTTTTCGAGGAACTGCCGAGTGGCGTCCCAGCCCGGCGCATTGATGTTGGTGCCGTTGTCGCTCTCAAGACCGCTGACCACCAATTGCAGGAATTCGCTGGTCTGTTGCTGCAGGTCCTGACCTTTCAGATTGCGCGTGCCGCCGCTGGATTCCAGGCTATTGATCCATTCGCCCAGCAGCTGTGCCTGTTTGTTTTTCATCGCATCGAGTGTGCTGTTCTGCAGTGCTGCCATGTGCCTGTTGCTCCGTAGCGAATGAGGGGCCGATTTCGCAAAATTGATCGGCGCGAAGTCAATGACCGTTGCCGTTCGAAATAGTTGTTCGGTCTTGCGAGGATATTTTTGCCCGGGCGCAAGAAACGTCCCGGTAACTCTAGTCGGCATGCCAGCAAGGCGCGATGTTTTGAACGATGGCGCGGTGCCGGATTCGAATCTTCAAGGCCCGGCTGGTTTCAGTCGTGCTGGCCAAGACCTACGAGGTGCTTATGAACGAGCAACAGCAAAATCAGGCCGGGGAGCCGATCAATCGCAATGATCCGGCGATCGACCCGCAGGTGCCGGGTCAACCGGCGCCGACACAACCTGCGCAAAAGCAGGGCGAAACCGACCAGGCGCAAAGTGCTGATCCGGCAGTGGATCAGAAGAATCAGCATACCGATAACGACAATGAGTTCAGTCCGGGTTTCAAGCCAAAGCCGGATCGCCCGCACCCGGGGGAGGAGACGGATGCGGATATTGATACTGATGGGGGTTAGTCGGGGTTGAAATGCCAAATGCCGCATTTTTGGATGCGGCATTTTTTTGTTCGGGTTTTGTAGTGCCTATCAGAACCAGCCCCTCACCCCAGCCCTCTCCCAATGGGAGAGGGGGAAAGGGAGCCGATCGGGGGCTTTTCAAAAATGGATTCACCTCGGTGGTTCACTTTAGTGCGCCCGCAGGAACAACGCGGTCAGTTCCCTCTCCCATTGGGAGAGGGGGAAAGGGAGCCGATTGGGGGCTTTTCAAACCGGATTCACCTCGGTGGTTCACGTCGGTGTATTTCGAAAATACAACCCGGTCAGTCCCCTCTACCTCTGGGAGAGGGTTAGGGTGAGGGCAGGCTTTTTACTTGCTCGGATGCTTGGCCTGCAGCTCTTTCGCCGCGGCCAGGTGTTTTTCCAGCGCCGGCAACATTTTCTGCGCGAACGCCTTCAATTCAGGGGCACCCTTGACCTTGTCGTCAGTCACGGTATTGGCTTCTTTCTTGAACAGCTCGATGGTTTCTTCGTGGGCCTTGACCTGGTTGTTGGCGTAGGCCGCATCGAAGGATTCATCACGCACTTCGAGAATTTTCTCTTTGGCCTGTTTGACCAATGTGGTGGTGTCCGGTACTTCGATGTCGTGAGCCTTGGCAATCGTCGCCAGTTCGTCATTCGCCTTGCTGTGATCGGTGATCATCATTTCGGCAAACTTCTTGATGTCGGCCGACTGGCTTTTTTCCAGGGCGAGGCGGCTGGTTTCGATTTCGGCGATGCCACCGGCAGCGGCGTTATCGACGAAGTCATTGTCGGTGGCCGCGAAGGCGCTGCCCATGCCGGTGCTTAAAGCGACAGCCAGTGCCAGGTGACGCAGGTTGAATCCGTCCATTGTGTTTCTCCACGCAGTTTGTTGTGAGCGTTATGCAATGGAGGCGAGGCGACGGACAAAGGTTTTATCGCATTTGCGACAGGGCGACGAACGGACACCGCTGGTCTGACAGGTGGTCGACAGAACGGCCCGACCGAGGCCATTCTGATAACTGGTCAGCGCAATCGGTCGCGCTGGCCACCCGATCAACTGACGGAGGTGTTCCATGCCGGTTCCCCATGACCTGTTTCAGGACTTGAGCTGCACGAAGGAAGAGATCCAGCAAAAACGCACCCAGGATCCGCGACTGGATTCACTGATCAACAAGTATTCCCAGGCTGATGCCGATGTGGTCAAGGCCGAAACCGCCACCTCGGATGCTCCCAGCGACGACACCCTGAAGAAACTCAAAGAGAAACGTCTGAAGGTCAAGGACGAAATCGTCAGCCATTTGCAGACCCCGACCTGACCCCATTCTGATCCGCCGACCTACGGTTGCGGATTGACTGGAACGACAGGCCCGACCGGCACCTCGAATGTTCAGAGTCCTCAATCATCGACTCTTTGCGAGGTGCCTTATGAACGATCCCAAATTTCCCAGTGAAGAGCAGGGCGCATTTGACCCCGTGCCCACCCATCCTGAACCCAACAGCCCGGCGCATACCACCGCCAATCCTGAAGAACCGGACAAGGATCTTCCCGAAGACGAAGACCCCGAAAAGTTCGACAAGTCCAGCAACTGACAGACCGCTATCGCTGGCAAGCCAGCTCCCACAAGGATCGCTGTCGTTAACATATATTGCGAACGATCCGGTACCTGTGGGAGCTGGCTTGCCAGCGATAGCGTCAGCCAGACCAGCACATATCCGGCGGACTCACTTCAGTGCTTCAACCAACGGCAACCGCGCCATATGCGTCGCCTTCAACGAGCCGAAATACAACCAGTCCCCGTACTCGCGAACCGTGGTAATCGGCGAATAATTGCCGCTGCTGGCGTCCTGCAAATTGGCAATCACCTTGCCCTGCAGATCCAGCCCCAGTACAAACCCGCGCTTCTCCACCGGTTTCGGCAGTACGGTCAGCGCGCGCACAATCATCTTGCGGACGAACGGATGCCCGGCTGTGCCATCTAGCAAGGCGTTGCGCGGCGCATACAGCGCTACCCAGAAGCGGTCGCGACCGTTGAATGCGAGGTTGTCCGGCAGTCCCGGCAGGTTGTCGATGAACAGTTCGTGGGTGCCTGCCTTGGGCCCGGTCAGCCAGAAGCGGCTGATGCGATAGGCACCGGTTTCGTTGACCAGCACATAGGCGTCATCGGGGCCGAGGGTCACGCCGTTGGCGAACTCCAGTTTGTCCAGCAATACGCTGGTCTTGCCGGTCTGGAAGTCGTAGCGCAACAAGCGTCCGTCACCGCCATGTTCGATGATCGCCTCGCCATCATGGCCATAGCCCCAACGGCTGGAGGCATCGCTGAAGTAGGCGTAGTGCCCGGATTTGTCGATTGCCACGTCATCGGTAAAGCCGAACGTCAGACCATTGGCAGCGGTGGTCAGGGCAATCAACTGGCCCTGAGCATCGAGTGACAGCAAGCCCTTGACCCCGTCAGCAATCACCAGCAATCCGTTGGGATGCCGCGCCAGGCCCAGCGGCCGCCCACCGGTATCGGCCAGCACTTTGCGTTGCTGGCCATCGAGGCTGCTGCGGATCAGTCGGCCGTCATGCAGTCCGGTGATCAAAAAGTCATTTTCCAACAGCAACGCTTCCGGTCCCTCGATGTCGCTCGGTCCGACCTGCGCTGTGTTCTTCAGACGTTGGTTTTCTGCATAAACGCCTTCCTTGAGCGAGGGCGCCGGTGACGGTTGCCAGGCGACCGGCTCAATCCGGGTGGGCATCAGCAGTAAAAACGCGATGACCACGGCAATCAGCAGCAACAGCACCCGCTGCCACCTCATGCGCTGGCCCTCACTGACGCCAGATACTGCGCAGCCCTGTCCCGTAACGCGAGCATGGATGCGCAGGATTCGCGCTCGATGCGCCGTTTCAGCAACAGTCGATTGGCGATGCGCATGCCCAGACCGTCGAAGCGATAGTCCAGGGTGCGCACGAATCTTGTGCCGCCACCTTCGGCCGCGCATTCATACGTCAGCTCAAGCGACAAGCCGTGATCACCCCGAGCCCGTGCGCACCAGCGCCGGCCCGGCAGGTACTCGGTCACTTGCCAACGGAGATGACCTGCCCGGCCGCCGGCATGAATGTCTTCTTCAAAACCCGAGCCCGCATGCAGCGGCCCCTGCGGGCCGTCGATTTTCAGCGACGACGGGTGCCACTCGGGCCAACGGCTGACCGTGGCGGCATAGGCGAGTACGGCAATCGGTTCGCCGGCGATATCGATCGTGTGCTGTTGACGGGTCATGGGCATTCTCGAATAACTCAAAGGGGCGACTTCCGGCTCCCAGTACAGGGTGCCGAACAGGTAGTCCATCAGCGGCAGAACGATGTTGAAATTGCGCTCCTGCATGCGCTCGCGGCGGTGATGCAGTTCGTGCAGACGGCGCATCTGCCGGATCCACGGCAGGCGCGTGAGGGGATTGGCCGGTGGCAGGTGTTCGGCGGCGTGAAACACTTCGTAGGTCAGATAGCCGAGGACCATACAGCCACCGAACAGTCCGGCGACGTTGGCGTTGACCTGTGCGATCAGCCACCACAAGGGCAGGGTGATCAGTAGCGTATGGATTACGATCAACCACGCCGGAAACAGAATCACCCGCCAGTCGCGGGCGCTGTCGTAGGTCATGTGGCCGGGGGTGAAGAAGCTGTGATGGTCGCCGGCGTGGCGGGCGTAGAACAGTTTCGCAAAGGCTTTTTTATGGTGGCCGAGATGGCGATGGACCATGTACACGCCAAAGTTGAAGAACAACAGCGTCAGTGGCACGGTCAGCCATTCCAGCCAATGGGCCTGGTCGACGCTGCTCCAGAATGCGCCGATGGCCAGCACACCGAACAGCAGCACGAAGGCGCCGTGCAGCCACGGGTTGTAGAACGGATGGATCGCCGCACGATAGCGGCTGCGAAATGCCTCGGTGGTCTGCCTCACTGCGTTCACCCGTAGGTATTGTTGTTATACCCGGCAGATTAGCCGATCCGGCCATTTGTGCAGGCCGGACCTTGAGGTCACATGCGCCATGATCCGGTGTAAAACGGCGGATTCAGCTCAATGGATTCCAGCGTTGCGACCAGTCGTCATCGGCCTCGATCACTTTGCGCAGCAGGTCGAAGGCCTGTTGCAGCGTCGCCGAGTCGCGGTCGCGGGAGTACACCAGATAGGTCGGATAGCTGAATTCAGGGGCTTTGGTCACCGGTTCCAGGGCACCGCTTTCCAGATACGTGCGCACCACGCGGGTGCGGAAATAACCGCTGCCGCCGTGTTCGAGGATGTATTGCAGAGCCAGCGGGCCGAGGTTGAAGCTCAGCGCGGCTTTGGCTTTTTCCGGCAGGGCGGCATCGTGCTGGCGACGGAAGTCCGGGCCCCAGTCAATGTAGACGTAAGGGTCGGCGCGCTCCGGTGTGCGCACCAGAATCAGCTTTTCCTCCAGCACTTGCTCGACTTGCAGGCCGGGCCAGTATTCCGGCTGATAGACCAGCGCCGCGTCGAGCACACCGAGTTCGAGTTGGCGCAGCAGGTTTTCGCCGTCGCGGATTTCCATGCGCAGGGCATGCCCGGGAATTTTCTCGCGCAGTTCCGCAGCCCAACTGAGCATCAACGGATTGCACAGGCTGACTTCGCCACCGATGTGCAGCACATTGTGATAGCCCTCGGGCAACGGCAAGTCGCGACGCGCGGCCTCCCACGTCTGCACCAGTTGATTGGCGTAGACCACGAACGCTTCGCCGTTCGGCGTCAATTTCGCCCCGGCGCGGTTGCGCACGAACAGGGTGCTGCCTAGTTGGCTTTCGAGTTTCTGGACGCGGGCGGTGATCGCTGTTTGCGTGACGAAGAGCTTTTGCGCGGCGGCGGCGAGACTGCCGTGGCGGACAATTTCGAGGAAGGTGCGGGCGAGATCGATGTCCATGGGCGGGCCGGTGTTTGAGGTACACGCATTGTAAGTGCTGCCCTGACACCGCGTCATCGTTCATCGCTGGCAAGCCAGGCTCCCACAGGTTTTGCGGTGTACATAGAGTCTGGGTACGCCACGGACACTGTGGGAGCTGGCTTGCCAGCGATGGGGCCCTCGTAGACGCTGAAGATCAGTCGGTCAGTTCAATCTCTTGCACCCGCGCCCAATCCTCGACCAACCGCGCCGGCGTGCCACACGCCTTGCGCTTGTACACAAAGTGCCGGCACTTCTCGGCGAAGCCGTTGCGGTTGTAAAGCATGTCTTCCTGCATTTCCTGCAACTCGTTTTCGCGGCATTGCTGGATCAGCACCTGATCAACCCGCAACTTGCGTTCACGCACCGCCGCATAGGTCGGGTCACTCAAAACGCTGTTGGCCCGTTGCAACAACCACAGGGAAAACTCATCCGGGCAGCGCGGGCCGATTTCCTGAACCATACCCAGTTGCCACGCCTGCACCGCGCTCACCGGCAGACACGCCTGAGTCAATTGCTCGGCCATCGCCGGGCCGACGGCGCGGGGCAGGCTGTAGGTCCAGTATTCCGAGCCATACAGGCCCATGCTCTTGTAATGCGGGTTGAGCACGATATCGGCCCGGGCAAACACGATATCGGCTGCCAGGGCGAGCATCACACCACCAGCGCCGGCATTGCCGGTGACGCCGCTGACCACCAGTTGCCGCGCCGTCAGCAGCTCTTCACAGACATCGTCGATCGCCTGAATATTCGCCCAGGCTTCAGCGCCCGGATCCTGCGCTGCCTGAATCACATTCAAATGCACGCCGTTGGAAAAACTGCCGCGCCCGCCCTTGATCAACAGCACCTGAGTGTCGCGGGACTTGGCCCAGCGCAGTGCATCGACCATGCGCTGACATTGCTCGGTGCTCATCGCGCCGTTGTAGAACTCGAAGGTCAGCTCGCCGACATGCCCGGATTCGCGGTAACGAATCGGCTGATACGCCTCGTCACTGAACGGCTGGCTGGCCACCGACCAGTCCAGCCTCGGCACATCGGCCAATTGATCGGCCAGGACATGCCGCGCCGGTTGCTTGAAGGTTTCTTCGCCGGGCTGCGGTTTGCGCCGCAACGAACCGATCCACACGCTGTGGTCTCCCGCCGCGACCAGTACCGCATCGTCATGCACCGCGAGAATCTCGCCGGGCAGGCCGCTGCGCGAATCCAGATGGGCGTCGTACACGTAATACTGACCGCCGGCGAGACTCGCCAGGACCCCGGGCTGGCCGTCCGCCGCATCGATGCAGCGTTTGATGAAGCGGGCGCAATCGTGCCAGCTGAAACTGCGGTCGACCTGTTTCATGTTCGGCTGCAAACGTCCGCGCACAGCGGAATTGGTGTAATCCAGCGGCACCGGTTGGAAGCCTTCGATGAATTTTTCCACCACTTCGCGAATGCAAACAATGGCCGCGTCGCTGACCCGACCGTTATACAGCTCGGACTTGCGCAGGCCCGTCGGCAGATTGAACTCGCAAGTCGCCCAGACCGGACCGGCGTCCATTTCCTCGACCGCTTGCAGCGCGGTCACGCCCCAGCTCGACAGCTCATTGGTGATCGCCCAATCCAGAGCACTGGCACCACGATCGCCGACGATGCCCGGATGAATGATCACCACCGGGCGCTCGGAGTTACTCCAGAGTGCTTGCGGTACGCGGTCCTTGAGGAACGGGCAGATCACCAGATCGGCGCCGCTGTGCTCGATCTGTTCGCACACCGAGGCCTCGTCGGTAAACACCACGACGCTGGGCGAATGCCCGGCCTCACGCAGTTCCAGCCAGGCACGCTGGGTCAGGCCGTTGAACGCTGACGACAGCAGAATGATCTTGAGTGGTCGCATGAAAGTTCTTCCTTGAGTGGGATCAGCCGCAGGCTCCCGGTGAGCCTTCCCTGGCCTTCGATGGAGCCGGAAGAGTAATGAGTGGCCACCCGCACACCAGTGATCGAGGTCAACGTTGTGTCAGCCAATGTTTCTGGGGCGATGAAGCGTCATATGTCAAATAGTTCGCTTATGTATATTTTTTATTACTTCAAATGTATGAAGCGCTATTGCACAGTCGCGCCTGATCAGAGCCGGACGATCCCGGCAGAACGATGGTTTTTCGCAGCGGGTGGAGCCCGTTTCAGGGAGCAAGACATGGGTGGGCATAACCCGCATTACCAGATCATCGGGCAGATGTTCCAAAAGGACTATCGCTGGCTGTGCGCTGCCGTCGGCCGCACGCTGGGCTGCCCGCACAGTGCGCAGGACATCGCTTCGGAAACCTTTTTGCGGGTTTTGGCATTGCCGGACCCGACGGCGATCCGCGAGCCGCGTGCGTTGTTGACCACCATCGCCCGGCGTCTGGTGTACGAGGGCTGGCGCCGTCAGGACCTGGAGCGCGCCTATCTGGAAAGCCTGGCGCTGGCACCGGAACCGGTGCATCCCTCGCCGGAAGAACGCGCGCTGGTGATCGAGGCATTGCTGGCGGTCGATCGTTTGCTCAACGGCCTATCGGCGAAAGCCAAAGCGGCGTTTCTCTACCACCAGCTCGACGGTCTGACCTACAGCGAAATCGGCGAACGCCTTGGGGTTTCCACCAGTCGCGTGCAGCAGTACATGGTCGAGGCGTTCAAACGTTGCTATCAGGCGATGCAGGCATGAGGGCCGACGAAGCGGTGATCGATGAAGCGGCGCAATGGATGGCGTTGTTGCAATCGGGCGAAGTCAGCCTGGGCGAGCGCGCCGCGTTCGACGCCTGGCGCACGGCCGATCCACGACACCAACAGATCATCGAGCAAATGGGCGGCGGTCTGAACCTGCTGCGTAATCCGAGCCTGCGCGGGCTGCCGCGCAACAGTCTGCTGCACAGCCTTAACGCACCATCGAGCCGCCGCCGCTTTATCAGCGGCAGCTTGAGCGTGCTCGGTGTTGCGCTGCTGGCCGGGTTGCTCGGACGGCGCTATGGCTGGTTGCCGGAGGTGGGCGAATTGGCAACTGGCACCGGTGAGCGGCGTGATTTCACCCTGGAAGACGGCAGTGCATTGACGCTCAATGCGCGCAGTCGTGTGCTGCCTGTGTTCGATGCTCATCAACGCTTGCTCGCGTTGCGCAGCGGGGAGTTGCTGGTGGACGTGGCCAAGGACCCGGCGCGGCCGTTTGTGGTCGAGACCGAGCACGGTCGGATGCGCGCAATGGGGACGAAATTTCTCGTCGAGCAGGGCGAGGATGCCACGCGTTTGGTGATGCTCCATTCACAGGTCGAAGTGGTCACCTCGGGCGGTGCGCGACAAGTGGTGGAGGCGGGGGAGAACCTGCTGTTCAACAGCCAGAACATCCTTAGTCTGCAACGCAACAAAGGCCATGAAAGTGCGTGGGTGCAAGGACGGCTGGAAGTTCGTGACCGTCCCTTGAGCGAAGTCATCGACAGCTTGCGCCGTTACCGTCGTGGCATCTTGCATGTGAGCCCAGAGGTTGCCGACTTGCGCTTGAGCGGCCTCTATCCGCTGGACGACAGTGACCAGACGCTGCAGTTGCTGGAGCATTCACTGCCGATCCGCGTCACCTGGCACAACCCTTACTGGGTCAGCATCGAACCGCGCTCGTAAATACACCGCCCGGCTGTGTAGTAGCTGCCGAGGGGGAGGTGAGTCCAGATAAAGGGATGCATCAAATTCGGTTATAGGGATATGACTTCTTGGCCTAATTGCCGACCTATAAAAAGTGCCGGCCCGCTGCTCATTCCCTGCAGACGCCTTCAACAGGGAAGCCCCTCGATGTTCTCATTCAAACAACAATTACCTCGACTGACCCTCGCCGCTGCGTTGGCGATGGGCATCAGTCCATTGAATGTTTTCGCCCAGCAACCGACTGCGGCCGTGTTCACCTTCGACATTGCCAGCGGCCCGCTCGACGAGGTGCTGCTGGATATCTCGCGGCAGACCGGTGTGCCGATTTCCTTCAGCCAGAATCTGGTGCAGGGCAAACGCAGCAGCGCCGTACGCGGGGCATTGGGTGGTCGCCAAGCGGTGGAGAAGGCATTGCTCGGCAGCGGTCTGCAAGTCGAGCAAAGCGCTCAGGGGCTGAGCATCCGCGAAGGCGAAGCCGTGACTTCCGTACCGGCAAAAGTCACCACTGTGGCACCCACCACCAGCGCCGATTACCGCATGGAGAAAGTCACCGTCACCGGCTCGCGCATTGCCCGCGCACAGAGCGACGGTGCGACACCCGTGAACGTCATCACCCACGAGGAAATGGAAGCGCGCGGCTATAAAAACGTCTACGACGCCTTGGCGACCCAGACGCAAAACACCGGCATGACCCAGGGCGAGGATTACGGCAACACCTGGCAGCCGGCGGCGAGTGCGCTGAACCTGCGCGGCCTCGGCCCCAATCACACGCTGGTGCTGATCAACGGGCGGCGCGTCGCCGATTACCCGACGCCGTACGACGGCAAGGTCAATTTCACCAACCTTGCGAACATTCCGTCGGCGGTCATCGAACGCATCGAAATCCTCAGCAGCGGCGCCTCGGCGATCTACGGCTCGGATGCGATTGCCGGGGTTGTCAACATCATCCTCAAGAAGCAAATCAACGGTGTCGACGTCAACCTCAAGGGCGGCACGACAGAGCGTGGCGGTGGCGATAATCAGCGCTTGCAGATCAGTGGCGGTGGCAGCTGGGGCGATTTCGACGGTCTGTTCGGCCTGGAGCTGACCCACCGCGACCCGATCTGGGCTGACGACCGTGGCTTCATGCAAAGCGGCCCGCTGGCGGACGTCGGTTATCGCCGCGACCTGACTAATAGCCGTTATCTGGGGCCGGGGTGCGGTGCCTATCAGGGCACCTTCGACAACAAACTGGTCAACAGTGGTGGCCGCTGCCGCACCGATCAGATGTACAACGATTACTGGACTATCCAGACGCAAAAGGAAAACTACGACGGCTACAGCCGCGGCACCTGGCACTTCAGCGACAGCGGAGAGGTGTTTGCCGACTTGATGTACGGCCTCGACCACATCCAGAACAACACCCGCGGCCCGACCTTCACTTCGCCGGATTTCATCAACCAGAACAGCGGCAATCTGGAGCGCTGGTATCGACGCTACGGCGAAGAGGAAATCGGTGGGCGCACCAGCAATAACAGCAAGTGGCGCGACACTTCGTGGACCGGCACCCTCGGTCTTTCCGACAAGATTGCCGACACTGGCTGGCGCTACGATCTGGCGGCCAACCGCTCGGAATATCGCAGCGTACGGACAACCCGCTACACGCCGCTGTCATCGATTCAGGATTTCTACCTCGGCCCGCAACTGGGTACCAGCGGCGGTTACCCGGTATTCGCCCCGGACGCATCGCGCCTTGACCGGCCGCTGACGCCGCAGGAGTGGCAGCAGTTTCGCAGCAACCTGACCCAGAGCAGCAAATCGGTGTCGACCAGTTACAACGCCTCGGTCAATGGCGATCTGTTTGATCTGCCGGCAGGCCCGGTGGGATTTGCCGGCGTGCTGGAGGCGGGCAAGCAGGAGTACCGCGTCGACCCGGATGACGGCCTTAACGATGGCACGTTCTATGGCGTGTCTCCCGCGCAAAGCTCCGGCGGTTCGCGCAAGCGTTATGCGGCGGGCGGCGAGTTCAGCATTCCACTCACCGACACGATTCTGGCGACCGCAGCGGGGCGCTGGGACCAATACAAATTCAGCGGCCGCACCGAGCAACAGAAGACCTACAACCTCGGGCTGGAATGGCGGCCCGTCACCAGCCTGTTGTTGCGCGGCAGTTATGGCACCAGTTTCCGCGCGCCGGACCTTAACTACATCTATCAATCGGACAGCAACGGTTACTACCCGGCACAGGTCGACTACTACGGTTGCAGCCAAGGCTTGGAGGGCGCCTGTGATCGCGGGCGGGTCGACTACACGCAAAGTGGCACCGCCGACCTTGAATCCGAACGCGGAAAATCGTGGACCTATGGTTTTGTCTGGTCGCCGTCGCGCAATTTCGATTTCTCCACGGATTTCTGGCGTGTGGAGATCGATGACCTGCTGACCACGGTCGACGAGAACCGCTTGTTGCAGCAGGAGAACGAATGCCGCAACGGCACCCAGGACATCAACTCGGCCAACTGCCAGTCGACGCTGGCGCGTATCGACCGCAATGCTGGCAACGCCGCCGTCGATCCGAACCAATTGCAGCGCGTGCGGGTGAATGCGATCAACGCTGCCAGCGAGCGGGTCAGCGGTCTGGACTTCAAGAGCAACATTCGCTGGGGCGCCGGCCAGTACGGTGCGTTCAGCTCGACGCTGGGCTACACCCTGGTGCTGTCGCATTACTACAAGGAATCCGATGAGGCCCCAACCCAGGATTGGCGCACCTCGCGCACCAACTACGACTGGCGCAGCAAGGTCAACGCCAGCCTGACCTGGGACTATCAGCAAGCCACGGCAACGCTGATGGGCATTCGCTACGGCTCCGTCACCAATGGCGCGGGGGATGGGCGTCTGTCGCCGTGGACAGTGTTCAACGCCAGTGCGCGCTACAAGCTCAATGACCGGGCGAGTGTCGGTCTGACCGTGAACAACGTGCTCAATCAGATCAAACACGACGATTCCGCAGGCTGGCCTTATTACCCGACCGGCAACTACGACCCGTACGGGCGTCAGTGGTGGCTGGATGTGAGTTATCACTTCGGCAGCTGATGGCAGGATGCCTCGCGTTTACGTCCTACGGAAAAGGCAGGGTTTTGCGACGGGTAGGGGATATTTCCGACGACTTTTTCAGGTTGGTCGTCGGAAGCGCGATCTATAGCATCAGTCATGACATTGAAGTCGCTGAGCGGCTCGAACGCTCAGACCCCAGACAAAGGATGAATGATGCGAACCCCACACATCGAGATCGAAACCCCAACGTATTCCCCTCGCCATTACTGGCGCGACGATCGCGCCCGATGCCCCATGGAGGATGTCGCGATGCCCGCAGTGAAAACGCCTCGACTCACGGGGCTGAAAAAAGTCGAAGGCAAACCTGTCGACATACTCGTGCATGGTCAGAACGTCGGTGACGATGCCACTTTGATCGTCGAGCTGACAGAACAGGGCTTTGAGCTCAGCGACGTCGTCAACATGCTGTCCACTTCCGAGCTGTACCAGCAAGGCGAGATGGTCAAACGCATCACCGGCAAATCTGTCCGAACCGTGCGCCGGCTCATGAAGGAAGGCTTGTCGGTACGGCTTGACCCGCATCAGAGTGTCGTCGCCTACCAGTATGCCTTGGTGTTGCAGATGGCTATTCGGGCATTTGGGCGTCAATCAAAGGCAGAAGAGTGGCTGCAGCAGCCCACCCCCTATTTGAACGGTTACGTGCCGTCGGAACTGACCCGGCATTCACTGGGTTTCCAGATGGTGGAGCAGTACCTTGGGCAGATCATCTACGGAGTCCACCAATGAATCCATTGCCGTGGGACGGGCAGTGGTATGCCTGGCGGCTGGACCCGGAAGTCTACGGATGCACCTGGGACAGCGGGATTGGTTCAAAGCTGAACGGGGGACGATGGAATGCCCCCGGTCGGCGAGTGGTTTATGCATCGGTCGACCCGTCGTCGGCCATTCTGGAAGTGGCAGCCAATCACAGTTTTGATGTGCTGGACAGTGAGCCTTATGTACTGACCTGTTTCGAGGTCATCAGCGACGCCAAGGTCAGAGTGGTGCAGCCAGAGGAAGTGCCGAATCCTTACTGGTTGAGCCCTGCGCGGCCTTCACCCAATCAACGGGATTTTGCCGACGCTTTACTGGCTGAACATCCGTTTGTGCTGATCCCCTCCGCGGCAACCCGGCACTCGTGGAATCTACTGGTGAGCTGCGAACTGGCGGAGGGGCAGTTCAAAATGGTCTCTCAAGAGCGGTTTGGACTGGATACCCGGTTACTCAGGGAGATGGCATCGGCATGATCTGTGCGGATTTCGTTTTTTGCATAACCTCATCACCCAACGGTCTAACACCAACCCTATAAAACCTTATTCGTCATCGCACATCCCTGCATAAACCAAAACGCAGGGATGGCTGTTCATGATCCATTTTTCACCCGTTAAATCCCCTTTGAGCCTGGCCTTGCTGCTGGCAATCAACACGCTGCCGGCGATTGCCGCCGAGAGCACTGTGACCGAGCCGACCACACAGCTGCAGCGTGTCGAAGTCACCGGCACGGCGATTCGTCGGGTCGATGCAGAAACTGCAGTGCCAGTGACGATTCTGCGCGTCGAAGAGTTGCGCGAGCAGGGCGTCACCACCACGGAAGAGCTGGTCAGTCGCATTTCCGCCAACCAGTCTTCGGTCGGCTCCGGGCGCTCGGTGGGGTCGAGCAGTGGCGGGGCGTCTTACGCGGATCTGCGCGGGATCGGCCCGAACAAGACGCTGGTGCTGCTCAACGGTCGGCGCCTGAGTAACAACGCCACCAACGCGATCAACGGATCTGGCGTTGATCTCAATACCATTCCGTTCGCCGCGATCGACCGGGTGGAAGTGCTGCGCGACGGCGCGTCGGCTTTGTACGGCACCGATGCGATTGGCGGGGTGATCAACTTCATCACCAAGACCAGTCTCACCGAAGGCCAGATCAGCACCAATTACGACACACCGACACATTCCGGTGGTGGAGAAAGCCGTAACTTCAGCGGCAGCTGGGGTTTTGGTGATTTGCAGGATGATCGCTTCAACGTGTTCGGCGTGGTCAGTTACGACAAACAGCAGCGGCTGGCCGCCGAGGACCGTGGTTACACCTACAACTACCAGCCCAACCGCGGCCTCGATTACACCTCCGGCACCGCCTCGCCGGCCAACTGGAGTCAGGGCAGCAACGCCACCAACCCGTTGGCCGGTTCCGGTTGCAACGCGCCTGGTTTGCTCTCGCGCAACGGTATTTGCCGCCAGAGCCTGTGGAACTATCTCGATCTGGTGCCGGAAACCGAAAAGACCTCGGCCTTCGCCAAAGCCACCGGCAAGCTGTCGGACGATCACAACGTCAGCCTCGAATACTTCTGGGCGCGCAATGAAAATCGCACGCAGATTGGTCCGGGTACGTTGATGGGCAATCAGGTCAATCCCGGTACCACGTTCTATCCAGGTAACGGCATCACTCCGGGGCCGAACGGTTTTGCCCTCGACCCGACACAACCGGTCGATGTGAATTGGCGAGAAACCGCAGTGGGGGCGCGTCAGCATGAGGACGACAACACCGGTCAGCGTTTGCTGCTGAGTTTTGACGGCACGCTGGTGGGCTGGGACTACAACGTCGGTGCCTCGTACAACCAGAACAAAGTGGTCAACACCATTCAAAGCGGCTACGTGAATGACCGCGCTGTCAGCGCCGGTATTGCCAATGGCGTGATCAACCCGTTCGGTCCACAGACCGCCGCCGGTTCCGCGCTGTTGGCGGCCAATGCGGTGGACGGCGATTACGCCACGGCGGTCGGGCGTGTAAAGGCAATCGACGGGCGGATCAGCCGCGAAATTGGCGACTGGTTTGGTGCCGGTCCCTCAGCTCTGGCCTTGGGAGGTGAGTACCGCAAGGAAGACTTCCATCAGGATTTCGCCCAATTCGCCGGTGATGTGCAAAGCCTCGGTGTCGACCCGAACGGCAGCGTGGCCGGGGATCGCAGCGTCTCGGCCGAGTACGCCGAGGTCAACGTGCCGGTGCTCGACAGCCTGGAGCTGTCTGCCGCCGTGCGCCACGACAAGTACAGCGATTTCGGCAGCACCACCAACCCGAAATATTCGTTCCGCTTCCAGCCGTTCAAGGAACTGGTGGTGCGCGGTGCCTACAGCGAAGGTTTCCGTGCGCCGTCGCTGTATGAACTGTACAACCCCAACTTCACGACGTTCACCAACGCCAACTACAACGACCCGCGCCTGTGCGCTGGCGGCAACCCGAGCAACGGCGGCATCGCCAACCGCGACTGCGCGCAGCAGTTCAACCGTACCAGCGGTGGCAACACCGACCTGAGCCCGGAGACTGCGCGTAACGTCACCCTCGGTTTTGTCTATCAGCCGTTCGAACGCCTGACGGCCGGGCTGGATTTCTGGTGGATCGACATCGCCAATCAGATCGCCGAGTTTCCCGAGTCGGCGGTGTTTGAAAATCCCGAGCTGTACCCGGATCGCCTGATCCGCAAGCCTGACGGTTCCATAGACCACGTCGTCACCGGTCTGGCCAACCTTGGCAAGATCAAGACCAACGGCGTCGACGTCAGTTTCGACTATCGCCTGCCGACTACCCCGTACGGCAATTTCGGCATCGGTCTGCAAGGCACTTACGTCACCCGCTATGACTATCAGCAACAGCTCAAGGGCGATTACATCGACAAGCTGGGTGATTTCCGTGGCGGTGACTTCGCCTCGGCCGGCGCCGTGGCCCGCTGGCGGCACAGCCTGACCGGCAGCTGGAATTACGGCCCGTACGGGGTGGCGCTGACCAACCGTTACACCAGCGGTTATCACGATTCGGATCGCGAGTCCCACGACTACGTTGGCTCATACAACGTCTGGGACCTCGCCGGCACCTACACCTGGCGCAAGACCCTGAGCGTAACCCTCGGCGCGAAAAACCTGTTCGACCGCGAGCCGCCGTTCAGTAACCAGACCTACACCTTCCAGAGCGGCTACGACCCGAAATATGGCGACCCGTTCGGGCGGACGCTGTACACGCGGGTCAGTTACAAGTTTTAAAAATGGTCAGTGTTAGCGGGTTTTAGTCACTGATTGATCTAAAGCCTGCCCTATAAAAATCGCCGGCCTGTTGCACATCACAGGTAGGCAGGTTGTGTAGTGATTGCCAGGGCCTCATCGCTGGCAAGCCAGCTTGCACAGGAATTCGCGAGCAGCAGAAAACCTGTGGGAGCTGGCTTGCCAGCGATGAGGCCATTAGCAGCACCGTAAAAAGGGATCTGCCAATGTTCTCCAGACTCATTTTATTCAGCGCCTGTGTGCTTTTAACGCCGTTCGGTTGGGCGACCCCACAACCGGCGCTCACCGTCTACGGCGAAGCCCCCAAGTACGCCGCCGACTTCCAGCACCTGGCCTACGCCAATCCCGACGCACCCAAGGGCGGCACACTGCGTCGGTCTTCGCTGGAAAGCGGACCGTTCGATCATCTGATTCCCTACATCGACAAAGGCACCGGCGTGGCGGATGTCGACGGCTGGCTTTACGCGCCGCTGGCCTATCGCAGCAAGGATGAGCCCTACAGCGTTTATGGTCTGGTGGCGCAGCAGATGGAGCTGGACGCCGATCGGCGCTGGCTGCGTTTCTATCTGAACCCTCACGCACGTTTTGAAGACGGCTCGCCGATCACCGCCGAAGACGTGCGCTACACCTTCGAGTTGCTGACCACCCAGGGCAGCCTCAAATACCGCCAGCAGTTTCGTGACGTCGCTGAAGTGCAGGTGGAGTCGCCGACTCAGGTGCGTTTCATTTTCAAGAACAATGACAGCCGCACCTTGCCGCTGGATCTGGCGACGCTGCCGGTGCTACCCGAGCATTGGTGGCGCACCCGTAACTTCGCCGACGGTGGCGGTTTCGAGATTCCGCCGGGCAGTGGCCCCTATCGAATCAGTGCGGTGGATGCCGGACGCAGCGTGAAATTTCAACGGATCACGGACTGGTGGGCCAAGGATCTGCCGATCACTCGCGGTCTGTATAACTTCGATCATTTGAGCGTGGAATTCTTCGCCGACACCGACGTCGCGCGTCAGGTGCTGAAGGCCGGCGGCTTCGACTACAACCGTGAGTTCTCGGCGACCAGTTTCACCATCGGCTATGCCGGCGCGGCGCTGGAACAGGGCAGATTGCGCCGTGAGCACCTCGCACCCGGCGCGGCCCAAGGCACGCAGGGTTTTGTGTTCAATCTGCAAAAGCCGCAGTTTCAGGACCGCCGGGTACGGCAGGCAATCGCCATGCTCTGGGATTTCGAATGGACCAACCGGCAGATGATGCGCAGCATGTACTTGCGTCAGCGCAGCTACTTTTCACACAGCGCCTTGTCGGCCACCGAACTGCCTGATGCCGAGGAACTGAAAATCCTTGAGCCGTTGCGCGGCAAGATTCCCGACGAGGTTTTCACCCAGGTCTTCGAGGCGCCGAAAACCGATGGCAGCGGCAACATCCGCGCCGAACAACTGCAAGCGTTGAAACTGCTGGAGGCGGCTGGCTGGAAACCCCAGGGTGATCAGTTGGTCAACGCCAAAGGCGAACCCCTGCAGTTCACTTTTCTCAATGGCCAGAAGGGCTTCGAACGCTTGTTGCTGCCGTTCAAGCGCAATCTGGCGCAGATCGGCATCGGCTTCGATATCCGTCAGGTCGACACTGCGCAGTACACCAACCGCGTGCGCAATCGCGACTACGACATGATCGTCGTCGGTTACCCGGTGAGTCAGGCGCCGGGGCGCGAGATGTTCAATTTCTTTGGCGCCGACGGGGCCGACGATCCGGGTTCGAACAACTACATGACGCTGCGCGATCCGGCAGTCGACGCGCTGCTTGAAGGGCTGGTACAGGCCGATAACCGCGAAAGCCTGCTGCGTCACGCCCGTGCCCTGGATCGGGTGTTGCAGTGGGGGTATTACTGGGTGCCCAACTATTACCCGCCGGGCCTTTCCACCGTTTGGTGGAACCGTTTCGGTCGCCCGGCGATTGCGCCGCTGTACGACGCCGGCCTCGACACCTGGTGGGAAATCAGTCCCACGGCGCTGACCTCGACCCAGATGCAAAACCAGCAAAAGGAGTACGCCCATGTGGGGTTATAGCCTGCGACGCCTGCTGCTGATCGTGCCGACGTTACTGGCGATTCTGCTGGTCAATTTCGTCATCGTTCAAGCCGCACCGGGTGGCCCGGTGGAGCAAGCCATTGCGCGGTTACAGGGGATTGGCGTCGGGGCTGCAGTCGGCTCCAGCCATGTCGAGAGCGTCGGCGGCGAATCCCGCGCGACTCGCGGCCTTGATCCGCAACTGGTGGCCGACATCGAGCGCCAGTATGGCTTTGACAAGCCTGCCAGCGAGCGTTTGTGGCTGCTGCTCAAGAACTACGCGCAACTGGATTTCGGACAAAGTTTTTTTCACGGCGCCAGCGTCACCGAGTTGATCTGGCAGAAGCTGCCGGTGACCCTGTCGCTGGGCTTGTGGGCGACCTTGATCACTTATCTTGTGTCGATTCCGCTCGGCATTCGCAAGGCCGTGCACAACGGCTCGGCGTTCGATGTCTGGAGCAGTGCGGCGATCATTATCGGTTACGCGATGCCGGGGTTTCTGTTTGCGCTGCTGCTGATCGTGGTGTTTGCCGGCGGCACGGCGCTGGACTGGTTTCCGGTGCGCGGGCTGGTCTCGGACAACTTCGCCGAGCTGTCGCTGTGGGGCAAGATTGCCGATTACTTCTGGCATCTGGTGCTTCCGGTGACAGCACTGGTGATCGGCGGTTTTGCCACGCTGACAATCCTCACCAAGAACAGCTTTCTCAATGAAATCTCACGGCTGTATGTGGTCACCGCGCGGGCCAAGGGTTTGAGTGAGCGGCAGGTGTTGTACGGCCATGTGTTTCGCAATGCGATGCTGCTGGTGGTTGCCGGATTGCCTCAGGCCTTGGTCACTGTGTTCTTTGGCGGTTCGCTGCTGATCGAAGTGATCTTCTCCCTCGATGGCCTTGGCCGTCTCAGCTACGAAGCGGCGGTGTCGCGCGACTATCCGGTGGTGTTCGGTTCGCTGTTCATCTTCACCCTGTTCGGCCTGCTGATAAAGCTGCTCGGCGACCTGTGCTACACGCTGGTCGACCCGCGCATAGACTTCACTGCGAGGGCTGCCTGATGCTGACGTTATCTCCTATCGGCCAGCGTCGCTGGGCGCGGTTCAGGGCGCATCGGCGCGGCTGGTGGTCGTTGTGGCTGTTTCTCGCGCTGTTCGGCCTGAGCCTGGGCGGCGAACTGGTCGCCAATGACAAGCCGCTGTTGGTGAGCTATCAGGGCGACTGGTACTTCCCGGCGTTCAAGCGCTACACCGAGCAGGACTTTGCCGGCGAACTGCCGTTTCAGCCGGACTATCGCAGCGCGCAGGTGCGTCAGTTGATCGAGGGGCAGGGCGGGCGGATGTGGTTCGCGCCGATCCCGTTCGGTTTCGACACGGTCAATTACGACCTCACGGAACCGGCGCCGAGCCCGCCAAGTGGCGAGAACTGGCTGGGCACCGACGATCAGGCGCGGGATGTGCTGGCACGGGTGATCTTCGGTGCGCGGGTGTCGCTGTTGTTTGCCTTGGCTCTGACCGTCGCCAGCGCGCTGATCGGCATCGCGGCCGGTGCGTTGCAGGGCTACTACGGTGGTTGGGTCGACCTCATCGGGCAACGCTTGCTGGAGGTGTGGTCGGGGCTGCCGGTGTTGTATCTGCTGATCATTCTGTCTGGGTTCGTCGAGCCGAATTTCTGGTGGTTGCTGGGGATCATGGCGCTGTTTTCCTGGCTCAGTCTGGTTGATGTGGTGCGCGCCGAATTCCTTCGCAGCCGCGGGCTTGAGTACGTGAAAGCCGCACGGGCACTGGGGGTGGGTGATGCGCAGGTGATCGTCCGGCACATCTTGCCCAATGCCATGAGCGCGACGTTGACCTACCTGCCGTTCATTCTTACCGGCGCGATTGCGACGTTGTCAGCACTGGATTTTCTCGGTTTTGGCATGCCGGCCGGCAGCGCCTCACTGGGGGAACTGATTGGCCAGGGCAAAAACAATCTGCAAGCGCCATGGCTTGGCTTGACCGCGTTTTTCGCGCTGGCGCTGATCCTTTCCCTGCTTGTTTTTATCGGCGAAGCCTGTCGCGACGCGTTTGATCCAAGGACCTGAAAATGAGCGATAACCTGATCGAAATACGCGACCTGCGAGTGGCCTTCAATGGCCAGAAAGTGGTGCACGGCATCGACCTCGACATCCGTCCCGGTGAATGCCTGGCACTGGTGGGCGAGTCCGGTTCCGGCAAATCGGTGACGGCACACAGCATCCTGCAACTGCTCGACCCGGCCATCACGCGGATCGACGGCAGCATTCGTTATGCCGGTGAAGAGTTGTTGGGCGTGCATGAGCGGTATCTGCGGCAACTGCGCGGCAATCGCATCGCGATGATTTTTCAGGAGCCGATGAGCTCGTTGAACCCGCTGCACACCATCGAACGGCAACTCGGTGAAAGCCTTGCCCTGCACAAGGGCCTGGCCGGCGCGGCTGCCCGCGCACGTATTCTTGAACTGCTGGAACTGGTCGGCATTCAGCGCCCACGCGAACGGCTGAAGGCGTATCCGCATCAACTTTCCGGTGGCCAGCGGCAACGGGTGATGATCGCGATGGCGCTGGCGTGCGAACCGCAGTTGCTGATCGCCGACGAGCCGACCACAGCGCTGGACGTGACTGTGCAGCGCAAGATTCTGCTGCTGTTGAAGCAGTTGCAGACGCGTCTGGGCATGGCGCTGTTGATCATCAGCCATGACCTTAATCTGGTGCGCACTATCGCTCAGCGCGTGGCAGTGATGCGCGGTGGTCTGATTGTCGAGCAGGCGCCTTGCGAACAATTGTTCAGTGCACCGCAGCATCCTTACAGCATTGAATTGCTCAATGCCGAACCGGGGGGTACGGCGCTTTGTCGCGATGCGGCAGAAGATCTGTTGCAGGTGAGTGATCTCAATGTGCGCTTTCGGCTGGGCGGCGGCTGGCTGCGGCCCAGGACTTATCTGGAGGCGGTGAAGGGGATTGGCCTGACGCTGCAGCGGGGCAAGACCCTGGGGATTGTCGGCGAGTCAGGTTCCGGCAAATCCACTCTGGGGCAGGCGATCCTGCGTCTGATCGATGCCGAGGGCCAGATTCGCTTTCAGGGCGAGGCGCTGGAGCAACTGAGCGGCAAGCAACTGCGGCCCCTGCGCAAACGTCTGCAAGTGGTGTTTCAGGATCCGTTCGGCAGTCTCAGCCCGCGTCTTTGCGTGGAGCAGATCATCGCCGAAGGATTGCGCGTGCACAGTGATTTGAACGCTGGCGAGCGCGAGCAGGCGGTGATCGATGTGCTCCGCGAAGTCGGCCTCGACCCTGCAACGCGTCATCGCTATCCCCATGAGTTTTCCGGCGGTCAGCGACAACGCATCGCCATCGCCCGCGCACTGGTGCTCAAACCGGACCTGATCCTGCTGGATGAACCGACCTCGGCGCTCGATCGTACGGTGCAAAAGCAGATCGTTGGGTTGTTGCGGCGATTGCAGGAGGAACACGGCTTGACCTACCTGTTTATCAGCCACGATCTGGCGGTGGTGCGGGCGCTGGCGCATGACTTGATTGTGATGAAGGACGGCGGGGTGGTGGAGCGTGGCGCGACGGATGAACTGTTTCGCGAGGCGCGCCATCCTTATACGCGAGAGTTGCTGGCAGCCTCGTTCGCTGCGCCGGATTTGCCCCTTGCAGCCAAGGACAGACTTTTATCCCTGGTCTAGATCCGGTACATTCCGCGGCTTGGCTCTCACAAGGATGTAGATGATGGCAAAACCTGCCGCCCGACTCAGTGATCTCAACGCCTGCCCGGTAACCGGCCACGGCACCAATGCAAGCACCGCCGGTTCACCCAATGTGAACATCAACGGCATGCCGGTGCTGCGCGTCGGCGACGCCACGGCCTGCGGCGATGCGGTCAGCGAAGGCATCGGCAATATCCTGATCAATGGCCAACCCATTGCATTTCTCGGCAGTGCCACCGCCCACGGCGGCATGATCATCACCGGCTCTGGCGACGTCTTCGTCGGCACTCAGGCCGGCGCCGCGCCGTTCACTCCGATAGTGACGGTCCCCAAACACAGCGAACGCTTCCAACTGGTGGACGAAACCACCGGCGAAGCCATTCCCGACATGCTCTTTTGCATCGAAACCGGTGATGGCCAACGCCTTGTCGGCCATACCGACAACCACGGCAACGCCGCACGAGTGTTCACCGCCGACCCGACGTCCATTGTCGTGCAATGGGGCAAGGAAGCCGCCGCTCACCTGGATGCACTGGGCATCGCTTACTAAGGAAGGTTCAACGTGGCGACACCGGACAAGAAACAGGGCGAGACAAGCGATCAACACGCGACGACGCAGGTCAAGGGCACACTGGCGCAGGACTATGTGACTGTAGTGGGGGCATCCTACATGTCGCTATACGAGAAGGTTCGCGGCCAGAAAGGCAACAAGATGCGCTTTATCAATCAGGGCATCCGTCAACTCACCAAGTACCCGGCAGGTACTCCTAACTTCTCTGTCCAGCGTGTATTTCTGGTGTTCAAGAATGATTACCCGGATAACTTGCTGGCGGCTTTGAAAGACGTCGTGGAGAACCAACACGGTGCGCAGTATCGGGAGATGGATTCCATCTCTGGTGTTGTCGACTTCATTGCCACCCGGCAACGTCGGGGCCGGGAAATCAAACAACTGGATTTTTTCTCCCACGGTGTAGTGGGCAGTATTGAACTGGGCTACGAACTGGATAAAAACGACAGTTATCGGCTGCGTGATGCGCAGGCCCAGATGTTCAAGCCCGAGGCATTTGCTTACGGTGCCAAGATTTACTCGTATGCCTGCCGTACCGGTTTGGGTATCGACGCCGATTTCAAAGTGAATGAGGGCGAAGATCCTCATTACGAACGCAGTCTGGCCCAGATTCTGGCCAACTCGACTCAGACCACTGTTTGGGCGTTTCCACGACGCAGCAATTACGACACCACCTACGGCACGTCGGCCGAACGCGAGTCCGTGCCGGGGATTCGTAAGCAGGCGAGTAGTGATGCCCAGGCAATGGAGGCATACAGAGGTCAGAAGACTGCCTATCAGCGAAAATTGGCAGCGCATCGCAAGCAGGCGAATGATCCCACTGCGCAAATTCCTGGAGAACAGGCACCGCAGGCACCAAAACCCACGATCACTGATGAACAGCGTGATTTGATGGCGCACGACGACAGTCGGGCGTTTTATGAAAAAAAGGTTGGCTTCCCCCTTGATGCTTTAGGTGCACATCGTGATGTTCGCTCAGGTAACACGCCTGATGGTGTTCCCAAGCAACTCTGTGCCTATAAACCCATATGAAAACAAGGCTGTTATCGGGTAAACAGCGCCTTTTATGCATACTGTTGGCCGTCGTCAGCGCTGCAACACTATTTATTTACGCCAAGGAAGATCATATGTCCGCCAAAGTGATGATGTATTACGGCGCCTGGAGTCCCGAAGAAGTCCGCTTTGACGCCACTCGGTGGTTCAGCTCTGGCATGTACCGCCCGCGTTTGATGGAGACGCCGCCGCAGGCGAGTCCGTTGACAATGCTGCGTAACAAGCCGGAAAGCTTGCAGTCGATTGAAAACGACGTTCTTTTGACCAAGGTTCTGGTGGCGATCGAACAGAAATATCCGAAGGTCGACACAGAAGATCTTGTCCTGAATACCCCGGATTTGCGCCGTCAAATACGCTATGCCTACAGCGCATTCGCTGAACCGGACAAGCCAGTGGATTCCTATTGGCTGTTTGTAACGCTTCAGCACAATACCTACGTCGTCACTCTGGATTGGGACGTCAACGACAAGCAGCTGCTGACCGGAGCCATGGCTTCGCACTTGGTGAAAGGGAGTGATGAAGAAGTCGCATACCTGCAAGTACAGCGCGAGCTTGAAAAAGCGGCTGACGCAAAGCGTTGAACTGCAGAGTTTGAAAAACTCCGCAGGCGAAATTCAAATATTGAACGTAAGTCGTCGACGCAGACGTTCGCAGGTCATCGAGTGAAAAGTCATTTTTTCAGGACCAGGGTCGTTCAAGCGCTCGTGCTGCTTGCTGTCATTCTTCCGTTGAGTGTTTATCTCTACCCTTCAAGGGTTGATATGTATTACGGCGACTGGAGCCCTGAAGAGAACCGCTTTGATGCTTCCAGGTGGTTTAGCAACGGTATGTACCGTCGGGATGTTGTGAATGGCAAGGTCAGTCTCATCACCATGCAACGCACACAGCCACTAATTCTGACCTCGGCAAATAACGATGAATTGGTCGCGACGGCGATTGTTGCTCTGGAGTCTGCGGATCCCGAAGTGAGTGGCGAGTTGCTACAAAAGCACTGGCCAATGCTGGTGCCACGGACCCGCTATCGCTACAGCGCTTTTGCAGCGCCGGATCAGCCGCAGGATTATTACAACATTTACCTGAAGTATCAGGGTGAGCGGTATGTCATCACCTTCGCCCGTGATGCGCAAACCGGTGAAATCATCCCCGGTGGCAGCGTCCAGTTGATGTACCCCGACAGTCAGACCCAGATCGCCGATCGGCAGGTCTTCAAGGAGCTGGACGCCGACGGCATCCAGTGACCCTGAAACGACAAATCCCGCCAAACAGGCGGGATTTGTTTGTAAGCGAACGGCAGTCTTACGAAGGGAACAGCTCGGACAGTTTCATCGCCAGCATCATGTCGCCTTCAGCGCGCAGTTTGCCGCCCATGAACGCCTGCATGCCGTCGGTCGAACCGTCGACGATGCCTTCCAGGGTTTCGCCGTCCATCACCAGAGTGACCTGGGCGTCCGGGTTCTCGCCTTCTTGCAGCTCGCAGGTGCTGTCCTTGACGATCAGCGAGAAGTTCTTGGTGTCGTCGATGCGGAAACCGAAGACCAGATCCAGACCGGCAGCAGCGGCTGGGTTGAACTTGGCTTTCATTGCTTGTACGGCGTCAGCTACGGAGGTCATGGTTCAATCCTTATTTGGTTGATACAGCAAGGTTCACGGTAATCCGGACTCAACGAAAAGTGATGAGTTCCGGGGCCTTCAACAGTTGCAGATGTGCATGACTGTTGAAGGAGGCCAAAGCCACCTCGCGACCGCGGAACTTCAGCTGGTTGAGCGAGGTGTTGACGATTTGCCAGTTCAATTCAAAGGCCTGTCTGGCAGGCATTTGCGTAATGAGGTGGAGCAGGGCGGTGATGGTGCCGCCCGAGGTAAACACGGCGATTTTCTGGTTTTTTTCCGCCTGCTCAAGGATGCGATGCAACCCGCCCCGGACTCGCTCGACGAAGCCCAGCCAGCTCTCCAGCCCCGGAGTATCGTAGGTTCCCGTCAGCCAGCGCTCGATGATCAAGGCGAAGATGCGCTGGAACTCACCACGGTTTTGCGCGGCGTTGCGCAGGATCTCGAGGGCCTCCGGTTCTTCCGGCAGCATCGCCGGCAGCAGAGCGCGAATCACCGCGTCGGCATCGAATTCGTTGAAGGCAGAATCGGTTTCCAGCGTTGGTACCGACAGGCCTTGGGCAGTGAACTGTTCCAGCGCGCTGGTGGCCGTGTGTTGCTGGCGCCGCAGGTCACCCGACAGGCAGCGATCGAAGCGAATCCCCAGTTCGGCCAGGTGTTGGCCGAGGATTTCTGCCTGGCGCACACCGGTCGGCGACAGGACGTCATAGTCGTCTGCACCAAAGGAGGCCTGGCCATGTCGAATCAGATAGATGCTGCCCACGTCCGCGTCATCCCGGTACGTTGAAGGTTTGGCGAGGTTATGAGGATGATGCTGAGCTGTCAATGAAAAAACATACGCTTGTTTGAAATGCCCGTTACAGGCGTGTTGCCAGAGTTTTCACGGCTGGCCGACGAGCCGGCGCATGGGTATGCTGGAACCATTCCGCGTGTGCCGTACATCCACGCATCGTTTTAAGGAGTCTCTGTGGAGTTTTTCACCGAATACGCCAGTTTCCTGGCCAAGACCGTCACCCTGGTGATCGCCATCCTGGTGGTGCTTGCCAGTTTTGCCGCGCTGCGCAGCAAGGGGCGGCGCAAGTCGGCGGGGCAGCTGCAGGTCAGCAAGCTCAATGATTTCTATAAGGGCCTGCGTGAGCGTCTGGAGCAGACGCTGCTCGACAAGGACCAGCTCAAGGCGTTGCGCAAGGGCGAGGCCAAGTCCGAGAAAAGCGCGAAGAAGCAAAAGAACAAGCCCGAGGCCAAATCTCGCGTGTTCGTGCTCGATTTCGATGGCGACATCAAGGCCTCGGCCACCGAGAGCCTGCGCCACGAAATCACCGCATTGCTGACCCTCGCCACACCCAAGGATGAAGTCGTCCTGCGTCTGGAAAGTGGCGGCGGCATGGTGCACAGCTACGGTCTGGCGTCGTCGCAACTGGCGCGTATCCGCGAAGCCGGTGTGCCGCTGACGGTTTGCATCGACAAGGTCGCGGCGAGCGGCGGCTACATGATGGCGTGCATCGGCGAGAAGATCATCAGTGCGCCGTTTGCGATTCTGGGCTCGATCGGTGTGGTTGCGCAGTTGCCTAACGTCAATCGCTTGCTGAAGAAGCACGATATCGATTTTGAAGTGCTGACCGCCGGTGAGTACAAACGCACTTTGACCGTGTTCGGCGAAAACACCGAAAAGGGCCGCGAGAAGTTCCAGGAAGACCTGGACATCACCCACCAACTGTTCAAGAACTTCGTTGCCCGCTACCGCCCGCAACTGGCCATCGACGAAGTGGCGACCGGCGAAGTCTGGCTCGGCGTCGCGGCGCTGGACATGCAACTGGTCGATGAACTCAAGACCAGTGATGAATACCTCGCCCAGAAAGCCAAACAGGCCGAGGTCTATCACTTGCATTACGCCGAACGCAAAAGTCTGCAAGAGCGCATCGGCATGGCGGCCAGCGGTTCGGTGGATCGCGTGCTGTTGAGCTGGTGGAGTCGTTTGACGCAGCAACGTTTCTGGTAAAACAGGCAGGCATAAAAAACGCCGGTCATTGACCGGCGTTTTTTTGTCCGCAGCTTTTTGTCAGCAGGGAAGGCCGAAAGCCTAGCGACGCCGGAACAGCGGCAGCGGTTCGTCAGTGGCGGCCTGATAGGTCACCGAGAAGTCCTTGAGACCTTCCAGGGCTTCGTAGGGATCTTTGTCCGCACGCACGGCAAAGGCGTCGAAGCCACAGCGGTGCATGTAGAACAACTGGTCGCGCAACACGTCGCCGATTG
Organism: Pseudomonas sp. Seg1; assembly: GCF_018326005.1. Taxonomy (NCBI): domain Bacteria; kingdom Pseudomonadati; phylum Pseudomonadota; class Gammaproteobacteria; order Pseudomonadales; family Pseudomonadaceae; genus Pseudomonas; species Pseudomonas sp. Seg1. Next base: position 3,759,611 of record NZ_AP021903.1, on the reverse strand, counting down.
CCCGCAGCTCGCCTTTGAAACCGTAACGGTCACGCAAAAGGCGTGCATTGGAGTAGTTGCGGCCGTCGGTGAACGCCGGGAAGTTCAACGCAATGACCTGAAACTCGGCGACGTCGTCACCGATTTCCTCGGCTTCTTCGTCGGCGTCCAGCCATACGCCCAAGCCACCGTCGCGGGCCTTGAGCATGCGACTGTGCTCGCGCCACAGTTGCAGTGGAACGATCAGATCGTCGCAATTGCTGATTTCGTCGATGTTGAAATCCTTGGGCAGCAAGTGCCAGGTTTCGTCGACGACTTCGTTGTTCTTAATGATTCGCTGCATAGACGCGTTCCTTGAAGAGGTCGATGCCAATACGCTGATAGGTGTCGATGAAGCGCTCGTCTTCGGTACGTTGTTCCACGTACACGTCGATCAGCTTCGAAATGACGTCAGGCATGGCTTCCTGAGCGAAGGACGGGCCGAGGATCTTGCCCAGGCTCGCGTCACGGCTGGCGCTGCCGCCGAGGGAGACCTGATAGAACTCTTCGCCTTTCTTGTCCACGCCGAGAATGCCGATGTGGCCCACATGGTGGTGACCACAGGCGTTCATGCATCCGGAGATGTTCAGGTCCAGCTCACCGATGTCGAACAGGTAATCGAGGTCATCGAAACGGCGCTGGATCGATTCGGCAATCGGGATCGACTTGGCGTTGGCCAGCGAGCAGAAATCACCGCCCGGGCAGCAGATGATGTCGGTCAGCAGGCCGATGTTCGGCGTCGCGAAACCGCCTTCACGCAGCTCGCCCCACAGGGTGAACAACTGGCTCTGCTCGACGTCGGCAAGAATGATGTTCTGCTCGTGGGAGGTGCGCAGTTGGCCGAAGCTGTAGCGGTCGGCCAGATCGGCAACGGCGTCGAGCTGCTTGTCGGTGATGTCGCCCGGCGCGACGCCGGTCGGTTTCAGCGACAGGGTCACGGCCACATAACCCGGCTTTTTGTGCGCCAGGGTGTTACGGGTGCGCCAGCGGGCGAAGCCTGGATGTTCCTTGTCGAGTGCGGCCAGCTCGGCGGTCTGGTTGTCCAGCGCCTTGTAGTCCGGATCAACGAAGTGCTTGGCGACGCGATGCAGCTCCGCTTCGGTCAATGTAGTCTGGCCACCGCGCAGGTGTTCCATTTCCGCATCGACTTTCTGTGCGAACACTTCAGGCGTGAGGGCTTTGACGAGGATCTTGATCCGCGCCTTGTATTTGTTGTCGCGACGGCCGTAGCGGTTGTAGACCCGCAGGATGGCGTCGAGATAGCTCAACAGATCCTGCCATGGCAGGAACTCGTTGATGAACGCACCGACGACCGGAGTACGACCCAGGCCACCGCCCACCAGCACGCGGAAACCCAGTTCGCCGGCTTCGTTATGCACGGGTTCAAGACCGATGTCGTGAACTTCGATGGCGGCGCGGTCAGCGGTCGAACCGTTGACGGCGATCTTGAATTTACGCGGCAGGTAGGCGAATTCCGGGTGGAAGGTGGTCCACTGACGGACGATTTCGCACCATGGGCGCGGGTCGATCAATTCGTCGGCGGCGACACCGGCGAACTGGTCGGTGGTGACGTTGCGCAGGCAGTTGCCGCTGGTCTGGATCGCGTGCATCTGCACGGTGGCCAGTTCGGCGAGGATGTCCGGGATGTCTTCCACCGCCGGCCAGTTGAACTGCACGTTCTGCCGGGTACTGATGTGGGCGTAGCCCTTGTCGTAGTCGCGGGCAATCTTGGCCATCATGCGCGTCTGACGCGAAGTCAGTTGGCCGTAAGGCACCGCAACACGCAACATCGGCGCAAAACGCTGGATGTACAGGCCATTTTGCAGGCGCAGGGGGCGGAATTCTTCTTCGCTCAGCTCACCTGCCAGATAGCGTCGGGTCTGATCACGGAACTGCTTGACGCGGTCCTCGATGATCCGCTGATCGTACTCGTCGTATACGTACATATAAGTCCTGTTCTCAGGCTTTGGGCTACTCGGAAAACGCTGCGTTTTCGCTTGCTGGAGTCCGATGGTGCCTCTGCAATTCTGCGCGCACGGCCGCGCACTCCCTAACGGAGCCGGGGCAATATACCCGTTTGCAGTTATGCGCAAAAGTGATGTTTGAGTATATGTAAAGAACCAAATCGCCTAACGAGAACAGTTATTAGCTATTCCACATTTGTCGTGCGGACAATCATCGTCTTAACTGTGGACGAGTCTTTCTGCAATCACCGATAAAACCGATAAGAGGCGATGCAATGAGCAATCCGACCAAGGCAAGGAAAAGCGATAGCAGCGTTGATGCATGGGCCATTTTGTTCCTGATCATTCTGGTCGTGGGGACAGCGGTATTCTGGGTCAGTCATCAGTAAACGACCCATCCGGGTCCGCGCCCGACGATTGTCGGACAAAAAACGGGATCAGGCGTCAATAGCCGGTGTCTGGATGGCTATAATGCGCGGCCATTTTTCCTTGGGCCCGGATGATTAATGTTCAAGTTTCTCCACGTCAGCTTTCTGCTCTTCGGTGCGGTGTTTTCCACCTGCGCACGGGCGGAGTCGGTGCTGTTTCTTAACCCGGGCTCGACGCAGGAAGCCTTTTGGCTCAACTATTCACAATTCATGCAGGCGGCCGCCCGGGACTTGGGGATCGATCTGCAAATCCTCTATTCCCAACGCCAGCCTGAACTCACCTTGGCACAGGCGCGTCTGGCGTTGCAGGGCTCGAATCGGCCCGATTATCTGATATTCGCCAACGAACAATACGTTGCCCCGCAGATCCTGCGACTTGCGCAAAACAGCGGGGTAAAGCTGTTTATCGTGAATGCCGCACTGACCCCCAATCAGCAGGCCTTGGTCGGCGAGCGCACCGACCGCATCGGCAGTCTGGTGCCGAACGACGAGGAGGGCGGTTATCTGATGATGAAGGAACTGATTCGTCTGCACCCGCCCGTTGCCGCGAATGAGCCGATTGAAGTGCTGGCGTTCTCCGGTCTGAAGATCACCCCGTCGGCGCAGTTGCGCGAACACGGCATGCAGCGCGCTTTGGCCGAGCATCCGCAGGTACGCCTGCGTCAACTGGTCTACAGCGGCTGGACGCAGCAACGTGCCTACGAACAGGCGAAACAACTGTTCGCCCGCTATCCGAAGGTGTCGCTGGTGTGGTCGGCCAATGATGAGATGGCGTTCGGCGCAATGCGCGCGTTTTCCGAGGCCGGCAAGGTCCCGGGCAAAGACGCCCTGTTCAGCGCGGTCAATACTTCACCGGCGGCTTTGCAGGCGATGGTCGACGGGCGTCTGAGTGCATTGTTGGGCGGGCACTTCACCCTGGGCGGCTGGGCCCTGGTGGAAGTGCATGACTATCAGCAAGGCGTCGATCTGAATCAGTTCGGCGGGCGTGACCGGCAGTTGCCCTTGTTGCAACTGATCGACAAAAGGCAGGCCCGGCAAATGCTGGCCATGGGTGAGTCGCCAGACTACGGCGTGAGTTTTCGCAAACTCTCGGCCAAGGGCCGCCCGGCTTCCTACCGTTATCCGTTCACCTTGCAGACCCTGATGCGCTGAAACTCGTCAAACCCCGGCGAAATGCAGCACCAGTTTGACGATGGCAAACAGCGTCAGGGCGAACACCGCCGTGAACAGAATGCCCAGCAGCACGAAATGGCTGGGCTTGCCGTGGGTGAAGTCCCTTGCCCGGTTTTTGCCGCTCTGCACCCCGAACGCTGCCGCCATCACGCTGTGCAACATTTGCCAGAAGCTCGGCGGTTTGTTGTCGACTGGATCGTCCATAAATCCCTCGTAGCGTCAGTTGTCCAGAAGAGCATAGCCAACTTGCCACTCGATGGCCTGCCCGCGCGCGCCCATACAGTCGATTGGTTTCCACTCACCGTGCGATATCTATCTACCGCAGATGCGAATGTTCGAGATGGTCTGCTCTTGGCTCCACCAAAAAGGAGCGACCATGACCGTCATCCCATCCATTGCGCCAACAGTCCGGCCAGCGGCAACCCAAAGCCTGCACGGCGACTTCCTCGAACAATCCATCCCCCAATGGCTGACCGACGCTTCGACGCAAAGACGCCAGGCATTCAAGGACATTCATACAACGCTGCCACCGTGGTACCGCAACGCCGCACCTGACCAGCGCGAGGCCTTGAATGTGAGCTTCGTCGCCAGTCTTGAGGCGCAGAACCGTCTGGACCAAAGCATGGCGACGTTTCAGGACGTTGAAGCATTCGCCCGGCCCCTGTTGATCAAGGCCCTGAAGGACCGATTCCAGCTGCAAGTGGATGTCGACAAGATCCTGCTGTGCCTGCGACGCCCACTGGAAATCAGCATTTTCGAGATCGAACTGTCATCGTTCGAAGTGCTCAAGCTGTCGATGCTCGACGCCGCACTGCACAATTTCGAAGATTACGAATGCAAACCGGGGGCCTATCACAAGACTTCCGGGTTCGTTAAGCAAACCGCTACAACGGACACTTACGAAGCGGTGCCGGTCAACCTCAGCGTCAGCCAGTTTCTGACGTTGTGCCGCAGCCTGGACATCGGCAAGCAATACCAGGCGTATCTGAAGGGCTTCTTTTATCCGGCCGCCACGACTGCACCCACCGCACTTCGCGAGCCGTTCATCGCCAGTCAGAAGGCAGCTCTGCGCGCCGCCGCTGAACTGGCGCTGTTGAAAAAGGACATTGAACCGGCGGACTACACGATGATCGTTTCGGTGATCAACGGCGAGAGGCATCCGTGGATGGGCCGCAAGCAGGTCTGGTTCGAAGACCTGGGCCTGATGAGAAAGCGCATGACTGGCTGCGTGGCGTTCTCGATCTGCGAAAAATATCGCTACAGCGACGAAGTGATTCTCTACGTTCCCAACGATCCCGAACATCCGCTCAAGCGCTACAGCGGCGCGCAGATGAAGCAAGAGTTCAAGAGCCTGTTCACTGCAGGAAGCGCCGCGGTCACCGGCGCAGAGCCGACCCCGTACCAACGCTTTTTCAGCCAGTTCGTCCCCTACGACCAGCGACCGTACTATTTCAGCCAGTTCACGCAAAAGGCCGCCGACTCCCCCAGCGATCCGTGGCGCTCGCCCTGGCGCACGATTGTCAACGCGTTTACTCACACCGCAGCATTTACCCATATCAGGGAGCTGCCGCCCGAACGTCCGGCGAAACTTGCGCCGGCAGCGGATCCGTATCTCGCACCCTCTACCCTCACGCGCAAGGGGCGAGGCATCTGGGCGGAAAACGAGGATCTCTGGGAATACCTCTACCAGCAACATTGCGCCAAAGTGCTGGCCGATGCGCGCAGTCATGCGGTGCCGACCCAAGAGGTCGACGCCAAGGCCCGAGAGGCGAAGCTGGCCCACCTGATGGAGGTCGGTCTGCTGGGCCTGAACCTGGTGTCGATGTTCGTGCCAGTCCTGGGCGAAGTAATGATGGTAGTGATGGCCGGCCAGTTGTTGTACGAAACCCTTGAAGGTGCGGTCGAGTGGGGGGAGGGCGATCGCCGGGCAGCCAAGGATCATCTGGTGGATGTGGCAGAAAACCTCGTGCAGATTGCGTTGATGGCCGGGGTGGGCGCCGGGGTACGCAAGTTTCAGGCGGCCGAAGCACCCGCAGTGCTCGAAGATCTGCGCCCGGTGACATTGCCCAATGGCAAAACCCGGCTGTGGAAACCGGATCTGCGTGCTTATGCTTCCCCGGTGGCACTGGAGGCCAGCGGCGGTCCGAATCTGTCAGGGCAGCATCGGGTCGATGGAACAACCTACATGCGCCAGGGCGGTCAGGCTTACCAACAGTTCTTTGATGAATCACTGGGCAAATGGCGCATCAGGCATCCCTCCGATCCTGACGCTTACCAGCCATTGCTTGAACACAATGGCCGCGGTGCCTGGCGGCATACCCTGGAACGTCCTCTGCAGTGGGACCGGTTGACCCTGTTGCGGCGTATGGGCCATGCCGCCGAAGAATTTTCCGATGCGCAGTTGCTCAAGGTGGCCGATATCAGCGGCGTCAGCGATAACGCGCTGCGCAAGATGCATCTGGATAACGCGCCGCCCCCACCCGAGTTACAGGACGCCATGCGTCTGTTCCGGGCCGATGCGGATTCGGCACGGGTCATCGCGCAACTGCGCGGCAGCCAAGCGGTTGATTCGCTGTATCTGTACGCATTGCCGCTGGTGACGGAAATGCCGCGCTGGCCGGCCAGCCGCGTGCTGCAGGTGTTCGATGGGGATCGATTGACCGGCGAGTCGCTCACCTATGGCGCCAGCCCCAAGATTCGCGGCGCGGTCGTCAGGGCGCCGATCAGGGTGAGCCGCGCCGACATCCTGCGCGGCGACCTGACGGCACGCATTCTCGCCCAGCTCGATGAGCCTGAAATCATTCGACTGCTCGGTGAGGGCGGGGCGCGCTTGCGCTATGCCCGTGCCGAAGAATTCAGTCAGCAGATTGCCGATTACGCCCGGACTCGCCAGCCGGCGATTTTCGACAGCATTTATCGCGGCACTTCGCCGGCAGACGCGCGCGTCCGATTGCTACGGAGGACCTGTCCGGGACTCGGCGATGCCGCGGCCGAGGAAATCCTCGCGCATGCCCGGCCTGAAGAAATCGAGCGGCTCAACGCCAACCGAGGAGTGCCCCTGCGTCTGCTGGAGGAGGCGCGCTGGTTTCAGCAACAGGGACGCCAGACTCGCGCTTACGCGGGGCTGCGCAGTGAAAATATCGCCACCGCCGATAGCCGGCGTCTGGCTTTGCACACCTTGCAAAACCTGCCGGGCTGGCCGGACACCGTGCGCCTCGAAGTCCGCGAGGGCAGCCAGCGCGGCGCGCTGCTCGACAGCGTCGGCAGCGAGAGCGCCCACGACAAAAAATACCTGGTCAAAAAAGGCCAACGCTTTCAGGCCTTCGATGAGCGTGGCGAAGCGCTCAACAGCCAGCCAGACGCCGGCGACAATTTCTATGTCTCGATCATGCACGCCTTGCCCGATGACGCCCGTCGCAGCCTTGCGGTGCCTGAGGTCAGCCAGAGTGCCGAGTTACGCCGCAGGATCATCGAGCATGCCGTTCAGCATCGCACTGAGGCCGTGACTCTGCTGGAACCGCAGGCCGCCTGGTTCAAACCGCCAACACGGATCAACGAACGACTGTTGGGCTACTACGCCAGTGGTCGCGGCCCTGGCTTGAACCCGCACCTGACCGTGCGCGTGCGCGATGTGTATCCGCAGTTGACCGATCAGCAGGCCAACGGCTTCGTCCTCCGGCAGTTGCAGGCGGGGAAAACCGACAAGGATATTTTCAACCTGTTGCAGCACCGGCAGCGCGATTGGGACGGGCTGAATGCCGCGCTTGACCGATGGCTGGGGCCCGCGCCGGAGCAGCCGTTGCGCGATGCGCCGGCACGCTCCGACGCACAGGCAACGTATGAGCGCAAAACCCTGACCGCACAAGCGCTCAAGGCCTGTTGGCGCCAGGCGCCGTTGGCCGCAGAGCTACCCGGTGCGGATCGCTTGGTGATCAGCAGTCTCGAGCCGTTGCCGGGGTTGACCACCGATTTCAGCCACATCCGCGAGTTGTCCGTGGGCGGGCGCGGGCTGACGGATGCCAATGCCGATGATTTTCTGGCGCGCTTTCCCGACGTGGAAAAACTCTCGCTGGGCGAACGCGGCAACTTTCTCGACACCTACACGGCCGGTGCGCAGCCGCTGACGACCGTACCGCATTCGCTCAGTGCGATGCGCTCGCTGAAGAACCTGCGATTCAGATCCCATGCGTTCAAGCTGGCCGCCGATTTTCCCACACGATTACAGGGACTGACGTCACTTGAAACGCTGCACATTGAGTGCGAGGGAGTCGATCCTGCCGCCATGCACAACCTCGATCTGGCGCCGCTCACGCAGTTGAAGAGCCTCACGATCGATGCGCCGGCCATGACGCAATGGCCTGCCTTTGCGCAGCACCTCCCGCAACTGGAGCGCCTGGATCTGGCCAACACCTCGATCAATGTCATTCCGCAGGCGCTGTACAGCGGACATGAAAAACTCTGGGCGGGGCTGTCGCTGGATTGGTCGAAGTTCACCCATGAAGCTTTCAAACCCGCGTACGAATACGTCAGGAATTACGCCGGGCCGTTGGGGCATCTGGTTGACCTGCCTCTGATGGTTCGCGGTTTCTGCTACGGGGAACTGGCGTTTCTGACCGGTGAGCCCGGTGTCATCAACCCCTTGCCTGAGCGGATCCTCACCCTCTGGGATACGCCCGCGACGAGGCTCGCCGCCGTAGAAGCGTTACGCGCCGAACACGCCGGGATCTTTCGCCAGTTCTATGAGCCCGGCACGTCGGCAGAACTACGCACCGCCCGGCGAGCGTTGCGCTGGACCGAGGAACCCAATGCCAGCGTTCTGCGCGCACTGGAGATCAACTGGCGCGCCGTGGTGCGAGCCCGCTATGGCTTGAATGAAAAAGTGACCCTGTTCGAATTGCCCGCATCGGGCGCGCAAATGTCGCAATTGCTGGGCTATGAAAAGATCAGCGAACTGCCGCCATTGCCGGCCGGGATTTTCGCCGATGTGACCACCTTGCGGCTGGGCTGGCTGGATGCGCCGGTCGAGCAGGTGCGCGGTTTCATTCGGGCTTTCGGCGGCACGCAAACCCTGGAAATCAGCGGCAATGGCTTGAGTGAACTGCCCATCGGACCGGGCGATCTGCCGCAACTTAGCCGTCTCGATATCTCCTACAACAGCGTAGTCGTCACGCCGCACGTGCAGAGCCAGTTCAGCCGCATGTCCAGCCTTGAATACCTGAATGCCAGCCAGAATCCGCTGACTGCCCTGGACGTCAGCGCGCTGACGAAGCTCAAGGCGCTGAACCTGCGCGCCACTGAACTCGAGGCATGGCCCGCAGGTGCCGAGCATTTGCCGCAGCTTGATTGGGCCGACCTGCGCGACAATGCCATCGAGTCGTTGCCGCCAGCGGTTCTGGCCGACGATGAGGCGCTGCTCAAAACCAGCCTGACCGGGAATGCCTTCAGTCCCGAAGGCCAAGCCGCGTTGAACGCAGCGCAGCAACGCGTGGAGAACGTCAGGGGGTTGCCGGTAGGGGCGCTGCAGCGATTTGCGCTGGAACCCGTACCGGCAGATTTTCCTCCCGGCGAGACGGCCAGGTCCATCGTCGAGTACCTGTTGCCGCTGCCCCGCAGGGCAAATACCGGCACGCAGGCCTCAGGATTCGCTGAACGTCTGCAGAATCTGAATCCAGTGATCTCGCCCGCGGAAGCCGAGCAATGCATTTCGCGACTGCGCAGCGCGGGGATGAGCGACGACCAGATCAGCAACCGTCTCGGCGAATGGCAGCAGACCAACGAGTCACTGACGCGCCAGCTCAATGGCTGGATCTTTACCCGCGAGACCCGTTCGCCCCATGCGGTGGTCAGCGCCGATGGGCGCGGATTCGCCGCCCTGAGCATTCGCGAATGCTGGCAGGACGGGGTGACAGCCCTGACCCCCGACGCCGGCCAGGAGCTCAGCCTGATGGGGCCGCGCACCGGCGACCTGCCTTCGCTGACAGCCGAATTCGACCACGTGCGGACGCTGAATCTGACGGGGTCGCGAATCACCGCGCAGGGGTCCAATGGCTTTTTGCAGGCTTTCCCGCAGTTGAGCACTTTGGTGCTCAACGGCAACGAACTGAGTGCGCTGCCGCAAGCGGTGCTCAGCATGAGCCGGCTGCAACGCCTGGAGCTCAACGGCAACCAGTTCGCTGATGCGCAATCGTTGTACCGGCTGCCCGGTCGTGATCAATTGCGCTGGCTGGACGTGGGTCATAACCACCTCAATCAATTCGATGCCCGCACCTTCAATCGTCTGGAGACGCTGAATCTGGCCTACAACGGTCTGGTGCGGTGGCCGGAAGGGACGCTGGAGGCGCCGAACCTGCGGACCCTGAACCTGAGCGGCAACGATTTCAGGGTCATTCCGGATCGACTGTTGGACGGCACCCATGAGCCACTGGTTGGCGGCACGCAGCTCGCCGACACTTATCAGTTGTCGCTGATGAGCCTTGAGCAAATGCGCAATTACAGCGCTGCACACGGCGACGTTGCGGTGATGGGTATTTCGCGTCAGGAACTCGATTTGCGCATCAGCGCGATTATCAGCGACTCGGACAGCGATTTCGATTCCGACATCGATTCTCCGGGCGACAGCGACAGTGATGGCGACGATACCCATGCCAATGTGCAACCCATCGAAACCCTGCTCAATCCGTCATTCGAGGTGTCTGACTCAGCCTTGCAGCCGTGGCTCGTCGATACCCGCGCTGAAGTGCGATCCGGCCGAACCAGCCTGTGGGTGCAGCTCGCCCAGGAAGATGACCGCCAGGCGTTTTTTCACTTGCTGTCGACGCTGCGCGATACCAGTGATTTCCGCCTGTCGCGCGCCGACCTGACGCATCGCGTATGGCGTGTCATACAAGCCGCCACGGAAAACACCGAACTGCGGCAACTGTTGTTCATCAATGCCGAGACCCACGGCGCCTGTTCCGACGGGCGCATCCTGTCCTTCAGCGAACTGGAAAGCCGGGTCTATGAGTACAACGCATTGCGCGATATTCCGCGCCAGCGCCCGGAGCAGCGCGGACGCGCCTTGCTGGATCTGTCGCGCCGGCTCTTTCGTCTGGGCCGCGTCGACCGTCTGGCAGAGCGCGCCGGGCGCGGACAGGACAGGGCAGAAGTGCGTCTGGAATATCGAATCGGCATGACCTCGGGCTGGCCCGATGGGCTGGAGCTGCCGGGGCAACCCGAGCACATGATGTTCGGCAGACCGATTCGTGGGCAGCAACTGGCCCGCGCACGTGCCTCGGTGCTCGCCGACGAGGCCTCCGATGTGTTTATCGAGGATCTGATTTCGCGTGATTACTGGGAGCGGTATCTGCGCGAGCGCCATCCGGACGCATTCGATGCGGTTGAGCGTAACGCCTCTAAACGCCAGGATGAGGTCGAGGATGCGCATCCCGACAGAACCGAGGGGCCCGCTCTGGAGCAATACACGAAGGCGCTGCATGAGCTGGAGGTTGAGTTGGCCAGTGCCCGCACCGCTAATCTGATGGAGCTGTCGCGTGCAGAAATGCAGGCGCTGGCCTCGATAGGGGACGCGGTGCCACCCACGCCGCCGTCACCCCAGCCAGGCCCGTCACATCGCCAATGATTGCGCGGTTGCCCGGGCATGAGCGCGATTTGCGCTCATGCCCGGGCCGGGTCTCAGTTGTCGTAACCCAGATTCGGTGCCAGCCAGCGCTCGGTCACACTCAGTTCCTGACCCTTGCGCGAGGTATAGCTCTGCACCTGATCCTTGTCGATCTTGCCCACCGCGAAGTACTGCGCTTGCGGGTGGGCGAAGTACCAGCCGCTGACCGCTGCCGCCGGGAACATAGCGTAGTGTTCGGTGAGGAACACGCCGCTACGGCCAGCACGCATTTCTTCGGCTTCGGGGTCGAGCAAGGCAAACAGCGCCGCTTTCTCGGTGTGATCCGGGCAGGCCGGATAACCCGGGGCAGGGCGGATACCGCTGTATTGCTCTTTGATCAGCGCGTCGTTGTCGAGCACTTCGTCCTTGGCATAACCCCAGTGTTCTTTGCGCACCTGCTGGTGCAGCCACTCGGCGCAAGCTTCGGCCAGGCGGTCGGCGAGGGCCTTGACCATGATCGAGTTGTAATCGTCACCAGCGTCCTGATAAGCCTTGGCCACTTCTTCGGCGCCGATGCCGGCGGTGGTGATAAAACCACCGACGTAGTCGGTCACTTCGCTGTCCTTAGGTGCCACGAAGTCGGCGAGGGAGAAGTTCGGTTTGCCGTCGGTCTTGATGATTTGCTGGCGCAGATGATGCAGCTTGGCCATTGGCTTGCCGTCATCGCCGTACAGCTCGATGTCATCGTCATGCACCTGATTGGCCGGCCAGAACCCGAACACCGCACGGGCACTGATCAGCTTCTCGTCGATCAGTTTGGCGAGCATTTCCTGCGCGTCCTTGTACAGCGCGGTGGCGGCTTCACCGACCACTTCGTCTTCGAGGATGCGCGGGAACTTGCCGGCCAGATCCCAAGAGATGAAGAAAGGCGTCCAGTCGATGTATTCGGCCAATACCTTCAAATCGATGTTGTCCAGCACCTTGCTGCCGGTGAACGTCGGTTTGACCGGCTCGTAGGTGGCCCAGTCGAACTGCGGCTTCTTGGCGACAGCAGCGGCGTAGCTCAGGCGTTCGGTGCGAGCGCTGCGATTGGAAGTGCGTTCGCGCACATCGATGTATTCCAGACGGGTCTTCTCGACGAAACCGGCCTTCAATTCTTTCGACAGCAGCTGTGTGGCCACGCCCACCGCGCGCGAGGCGTCGGTGACATAGACCACGGCGTCGTTGCTGTACTTCGGCTCGATCTTCACCGCGGTGTGCGCTTTGGACGTGGTCGCGCCACCGATCATCAGCGGCAGGTGGAAGTCCTGACGCTGCATCTCGCGGGCCACATGGACCATCTCATCCAGCGACGGTGTGATCAGGCCGGAGAGGCCGATGATGTCGCACTTCTGCTCCTTGGCCACTTGCAGAATCTTCTCTGCCGGGACCATCACGCCGAGGTCGACGATGTCATAGCCGTTGCAACCGAGCACCACGCCAACGATGTTCTTGCCGATGTCGTGCACGTCACCCTTCACCGTGGCCATGAGAATCTTGCCCTTGGCTTCCGGCTTGTCGCCTTTTTCCAGTTCGATGAACGGGATCAAGTGCGCTACGGCCTGCTTCATTACGCGGGCGGATTTCACCACCTGCGGCAGGAACATTTTGCCGGCGCCGAACAGGTCGCCGACGATGTTCATGCCGGACATCAGCGGGCCTTCGATCACTTCGATCGGACGGGCGAACGACTGGCGCGATTCTTCGGTGTCTTCAACGATGTGCGTGGTGATGCCTTTGACCAGCGCATGCTCCAGACGCTTGTTGACCTCCCAACTGCGCCACTCTTCGGTCTCGGCTTCCTTGACACTGCCGTCGCCCTTGAACTTGTCAGCGATGGCGAGGAGGGCGTCGGTGCCTTCTGGCGTGCGGTTGAGGATCACGTCTTCAACGGCGTCGCGCAGCTCGACCGGGATCTGATCGTAAATCTCCAGTTGACCGGCGTTGACGATGCCCATGGTCAGGCCGGCGCGGATCGCATACAGCAGGAACACCGAGTGAATCGCCTCGCGCACCGGGTTGTTGCCACGGAACGAGAACGACACGTTGGACACGCCGCCCGAGGTCAGCGCATACGGCAGTTCGTCGCGGATGTAGGCACAGGCATTGATGAAGTCCACAGCGTAGTTGTTGTGTTCTTCGATACCGGTGGCGACGGCGAAGATGTTCGGGTCGAAGATGATGTCTTCCGGCGGGAAGCCGACTTCGTTGACCAGAATGTCGTAGGAACGTTTGCAGATTTCTTTCTTGCGCGCTTCGGTGTCGGCTTGGCCGGCTTCGTCAAACGCCATCACCACCACGGCAGCACCGTAGCGTTTGCACAGTTTGGCGTGATGGATGAACTGCTCGACGCCTTCTTTCATGCTGATCGAGTTGACGATGCCTTTGCCCTGAATGCACTTGAGGCCTGCTTCGATCACTTCCCATTTCGACGAGTCGATCATGATCGGTACGCGCGAGATGTCCGGTTCACCGGCGATCAGATTGAGGAAGGTCACCATGGCCTTCTTCGAATCGAGCATCCCTTCGTCCATGTTGATGTCGATCACCTGCGCACCGGCCTCGACCTGTTGCAGGGCGACTTCCAGCGCTTCGGTGTAGTTGTCTTCACGGATCAGCCGGGCGAATTTCGCCGAGCCGGTGATGTTGGTGCGCTCGCCGACGTTGACGAACAACGAGCTGCGATCAATGGTGAACGGCTCCAGACCCGAGAGACGGCAGGCCTTGGGAATGTCCGGAATCTGACGCGGCGCGTAACCGGCGACGGCTTTGGCGATGGCTTCGATATGCCCCGGCGTGGTGCCGCAGCAACCGCCGACGATGTTGAGGAAACCGCTTTGGGCGAACTCCTCGATGACTTTTGCGGTTTCCGACGGCAGTTCGTCGTACTCGCCGAATTCGTTCGGCAGGCCGGCGTTCGGGTGTGCAGAAACGTGGGTGCTGGCCTTGTTCGACAGCTCTTCCAGGTACGGGCGCAGCTCACTGGCGCCGAGTGCGCAGTTGAGGCCGACCGAGATTGGCTTGGCGTGCGCCACTGAGTTCCAGAACGCTTCGGTGGTCTGGCCCGACAGGGTACGACCGGAGGCATCGGTGATGGTCCCGGAAATCATGATCGGCAGTTCGATATGCAGCTCTTCGAACACACCTTGCACGGCGAAGATCGCTGCTTTGGCGTTGAGGGTGTCGAAAATGGTTTCGATCAGGATCAGGTCGGCGCCGCCCTCGATCAGACCTTTGGTGGCTTCGGTGTAGTTCTCCACCAGCTCATCAAAGGTGACGTTGCGGTAGCCCGGGTTGTTGACGTCAGGCGACAGCGAACAGGTACGGCTGGTCGGGCCGAGCACGCCGGCGACGAAGCGCGGCTTGGCCGGGTTCTCGGCGGTCTTGGCATCGGCGACCTTGCGGGCCAGGCGGGCGCCTTCTACGTTTAGTTCGTAGGCCAGCTCTTCCATGCCGTAATCGGCCATGGAAATGCGCGTGGCGTTGAAGGTGTTGGTTTCGAGAATGTCGGCGCCGGCATCCAGATAGGCTTTCTCGATGCCACCGATCACGTCCGGACGAGTGATCACCAGCAAGTCGTTGTTGCCTTTGACGTCACTCGGCCAGTCAGCGAAGCGCTTGCCGCGATAATCCTGCTCTTCGAGCTTGTAGCTCTGGATCATCGTGCCCATACCGCCGTCGAGTATCAGGATGCGCTCTTTGAGGGCTTGCTTGAGAGCTTGAAGGCGGACGCTGCGATCGGACATTTGGACTACTCGGAAAGACCATTACGAAGGAGCGGGATCATAACAAACCTGTGCGGTTTTGGAGCATGTGAGGCTTTTGCATGAATATCGCTCATGTTGGTACGAGCGTCATACTGTAGAATCGTGGCGTTTTTTTCAGGATCGGGATCAAGGGCATGTCGTACCGCGTCATCAGCACTGTGTTGCTGTTCTTAAGCTTTGGTGCGGCGGCGCAAGAGCCTTCGATCTCGCCTTCCATTTCCTACACCCGCGACATCCAGCCAATCTTCACCGAGAAGTGCGTGGCCTGCCATGCGTGCTATGACTCTGCCTGCCAGCTCAATCTGGGCAGTGGCGAAGGCGCGGGCCGGGGCGCGAGCAAGATGCCGGTCTATGACGGCGAACGCACACAAGCGGCACCGACCACGCGCTTGTTCTACGACGCCTTCGGCAAACGCGCCTGGCAGCAGAAGGGCTTCTATTCGGTGCTTGATGCCCAGGGAAGTCAGGCCGCGTTGATGGCGCGCATGCTTGAGCTGGGGCACAAAACCCCGTTGACGCCGAACGCCAAACTCCCGGAAGACATCGTGCTCGGTCTCAATCGCGAGAACATGTGTGCGATGCCCGCCGAATTCGAGGGCTATGCCGGGGCGCATCCGAAGGAAGGCATGCCGTTGGCGGTGACCGGCCTCACCGATCAGCAGTATCAGACGTTGCAGCGTTGGCTGGCCTCAGGTGCGCCGATTGACGAGCAAGGGCTGGCGCCGAGTGCCAAAGAGGCGATGCAGATCGTTCAGTGGGAAAACCTGCTCAATGCGCCGGGCGCTCGCCAGAGTCTGGTCGGGCGCTGGTTGTTCGAGCACTTGTTTCTGGCGCACATCTATTTCAAGGATGGCGAGCCGGGGCACTACTTTCAGTGGGTGCGCTCGCGCACCCCGACAGGTCAGCCGATCGACCTGATTGCCACCCGTCGCCCCAACGATGATCCGGGCACCCAGGTGTATTACCGCTTGTGGCCGGTGCAAGGGGTGATCGTGCATAAAACCCACATCACCTATCCGCTCAGCGCGGCGAAGATGGCTCGGGTCAAAAGCCTGTTCTACAACGGCAACTGGCAAGTCAGCGCGTTGCCCGGCTACGGCCCGCAAAGTCGCGCCAACCCGTTTGCCACGTTTGAAGCGATTCCGGCGCAGGCGCGTTATCAGTTCATGCTCGATAACGCCGAATACTTCGTCCGCACCTTTATTCGCGGTCCGGTGTGCCGTGGGCAGATCGCGACTGACGTGATCCGCGACAACTTCTGGGCGCTGTTCCAGGCGCCGGAACATGACCTGTACATCACCGACCCCAACTATCGCGGCCAGGCCACGCCGCTGTTGGCCATGCCGGGGCAGAACGACGATGTCGGCAGCGTTTTGAGCCTGTGGCATAACTACCGCAACAAACGAAACGAGTACGAGGCTTTGCGCCGCGACAGCTACGCCGATATTCCCGCGCCGAGCTGGTCGACGTTGTGGGCCGGCAACGACAACGCGCTGTTGAGCATCTTCCGCCACTTCGACAGCGCTTCGGTGACCAAAGGCCTGATCGGTGAAGTGCCGCAGACCCTGTGGCTGTTCGACTATCCGTTGCTGGAACGCACGTATTACCAGTTGGCGGTCAACTTCGATGTATTCGGTAACGTCTCCCATCAGGCGCAAACCCGTTTGTATTTCGACTTGATCCGCAACGGCGCCGAACAGAATTTCCTGCGCCTGATGCCGGCCGATTCCCGCGAGGACTACCTCAACGATTGGTACCAGAGCAGCGGCCAGTTCAAGATGTGGCTCGACTATGAAGCCATCGACGACGACAAGCCGACCGCGCTCAAGCTCGACGAGAAAGACCCGAAATACGACTTCGCCATGCAATTGCTCGCACGTTATGGCGACCTCAATGCGCGGCCCGATCCGATCAACCGCTGTGATGGCGCGTATTGCTCGCGGCCGAACATTGATCCGGCGCTGCAAAATGCCGAACAGGCCCTCAGTCGCCTGGCTTCGCGTCCGGCCGCTGGCCTGAAAGTCATCGATCAATTGCCGGAAGCAACCATGTTGCGCATCGCAACGGCCAGCGGCAAACGCGAGGTCTACAGCCTGTTGCGCAACCGTGCCCACAGCAACGTGGCGTTTTTGCTCGGTGAGTCGCTGCGTTATCAACCGGGGCTGGATACGCTGACCATTTATCCGGGCGTGCTCAGCAGTTATCCGAACTTCATCTTCAACATCCCGGCCGATCAGGTTCCGGCGTTTGTCGATGCGATGGAAAACGCCAAGGATGCCAATCGTTTCGAGAAAATCGTCGAACGCTGGGGCATTCGCCGCAGTCATCCGCAATTCTGGTTCTATTTCCACGATCTGAGCCAGTACCTCCACGAAACCGATCCGGTGGAAGAGGGCGTGCTGGACATGAACCGCTACGAGAATCTTTGATCGTTTGAGAGTGATCTGCTGTCCCAATTTCTAACTAGATCCAAATTCCCTGTGGGAGCTGGCTTGCCAGCGATGAGGGCGGCGCATTCAACATTTATGTGGCCTGGCACTCCGCCATCGCGGGCAAGCCCGCTCCCACAGGGTTTAGTGGCACTTCAGCAATTGCGGACGGGAGCGGTCGATGTTGATTTCAGTGCAGGCCCTGCGTGCGCTCGCCGCGTGGACGGTGGTCTGCCATCACTTCATGCAGATTTTCTTCGACTTTGAAGCGCGAGGTCCGGTGGGCCAGTGGTTCATCGACAAGGGAGCAGTGGGCGTCGACATTTTCTTCGTCATCAGCGGTCTGGTGATTTTCCTCTCGACCGAAGACAAAACCCTGCGGCCGGGGCAATTCCTGCTGTATCGATTGTTTCGCATCGTCCCGGCGTATTGGCTGTACACGTTGCTGATGGCGTTGCTGGTGGTGTTTGCCCAGCCGTTGCTGCCGGATCAAACGCTGGACTGGAGCCATCTGCTGCTGTCGCTGCTGTTCATTCCAACCGAGAATCCCGGCGGTTACGGCATCTATCCGACACTGAATGTCGGCTGGACCCTCAATTACGAAATGCTGTTTTACGTGCTGTTCGCCTGTGCCCTGGTATTTCGCTGGCAGGTTCGCTTGCTGGTGGTGGCGGCGCTGCTGTTTAGTGCCTGCCAGGCATTCGGCTGGGTCAACGAGTTCTACCGGGCGGACATCGTCTACGAATTTTTGCTGGGGATCGGCATTGGCGTGCTCTACCGTCGTGGGTGGATCGGCGCGGGATTGTGGCTACCGTTGCTGGGCATCGTCGGCGCCTTGTTGGCGATTTATCATCTGGCTCCGGCACCGCGGCTGCTGAACTGGGGCGTGCCGAGTGCGGTGCTGGTGATGGCCTGTATCGCACTGGAGCGCTATGTCGAGCGCAATCGAGTGCTGAAATTGCTCGGTGATTGTTCCTATTCGGTTTATCTGATGCATGTATTGGTGCTGTCGGCGGGGGGATTTATCGCTCGACGCTACGGGATCAATCCCTATCTGATGTTCGCCGTGTGTGCGCTGGCGATCGGCGTCGGTTCGTGGTTGAGCTACGAATGGGTGGAAAAACGCAGTTACCGTTGGCTCAAGGCACGGATTGACGACGCGCCTGTCGAGAATCTTTCCCGACAAAAATACTAGGACTTTGTCCGGCGCAACGATTGGCGTAAACTCCGCCACAAGCCTGCGAGGAGTTTCCATGACCGCTATTACCATCACCGACGCCGCCCACGATTACTTGGCCGATCTGCTGTCCAAGCAGAACACCCCGGGCATCGGTATCCGCGTCTTTATCACCCAGCCTGGCACCCAGTACGCCGAAACCTGCATTGCCTACTGCAAGCCGGGCGAAGAAAAACCCGAAGATACAGCGCTGGGGCTGAAAAGCTTCACCGCGTATATCGATTCGTTCAGCGAAGCGTTTCTCGATGACGCCGTCGTCGACTACGCCACCGATCGCATGGGTGGCCAACTGACCATCAAGGCGCCAAACGCCAAAGTGCCGATGGTCAACGCCGACAGCCCGGTCAACGAGCGCATCAACTATTACCTGCAAACCGAAATAAACCCGGGGCTGGCCAGCCACGGCGGTCAGGTCAGCCTGATCGATGTGGTTGAAGACGGCATCGCCGTGTTGCAGTTCGGTGGCGGTTGCCAGGGCTGCGGCCAGGCCGACGTGACCTTGAAGGAAGGTATCGAGCGCACGCTGCTTGAGCGCATTCCGGAACTTAAAGGCGTTCGCGACGTGACCGACCACACGCAGAAAGAAAACGCCTACTACTAAGGTGTTCGCTGCGGACATGAAAAACGGCGCCCCGTGAGCGCCGTTTTTTTATGCCTGTTTCTGCATGCACCAGAGTGATCATTGTCTGGCTACTTTGTGGCGAGGGGATTTATCCCCGATGAACTGCGCAGCAGTTCCTCTTTTTGGGGCTGCTTCGCAACCCGTCGGGGATAAATCCCCTCACCACAGGTTTTGTACCCAGCCACAAAAGTCATTCAATTCACGGTCTGTAAAGGTGAGCATGCCCAGCGCGATACAACGATGACTCGCTAAACACCTCACTCCCCAGCACCCGTCCAACCAGAATCAACGCCGTGCGCCGAAACCCTTTGGCCGCAACCTTCCCGGCAATATCCGCCAGCGTCCCCACCACCCAATCCTGATCCGGCCATGTCGCCCGGTGAATCACCGCGATCGGACAATCTGCGCCGTAATGCGGCAACAGTTCGGCGATGATCTTCTCCAGGTGATTGACCCCCAGATGAATCGCCATGGTCGCGCCATGTTGCGCCAGATTTCCGAGTTCTTCGCCGGCCGGCATCGCGGTCTTATCGGCATAACGGGTCAGAATCACGCTTTGCGACACGTCCGGCAGCGTCAGTTCGGCGCCGAGCAACGCCGCGCAGGCGGCGGTGGCGGTGACGCCGGGGATGATTTCGAATGGAATATTCAACTCGCGCAGATAGCGAATCTGCTCGCCAATCGCGCCATAAAGGCTCGGATCACCCGAGTGAACCCGCGCCACATCCTGACCTTTGGCATGGGCGGTTTTGATCAATTCGATGATCTGCTCCAGGTGCAACTCCGCGCTGTTGACCACGGTTTCAGCCTGATGACCGTCAAGCACTGCCGCCGGCACCAGCGAACCTGCGTAGATGATCACCGGGCAACTGCGGATCAGCCGCTGGCCTTTGACGGTGATCAATTCCGGGTCGCCGGGGCCGGCGCCGATGAAGTAAACAGTCATCGTTGAATCCTTTGAAAAAGAGGCACGGCAACGCTTCAGATGAAGATTGCTCATGATCGATGGCGGGGATTATCGGGATTTTACGCAGCGCCGGCCAATGCCAACGTTGCCTGTGCGTATTTTTGTCGGGAAATCAGCAGTTTTGCCGGGGCCTGAATCAGTTGCTCGGCGAGGGCCAGTGCCGCGCTTTCCGCCACGCCGTAGCAACCCGTGCGTTCGTAGGCGATTTGCGAATGGTGGCTCAGTCGCTGTTGGTAGCTGGCCAGTTCTTCACTGCTGAAGTACAGCAGGGGCAGGGCCAGTTGCGCGGCGAGTTCCTGTAAACCGGGCTCATCGCGCTTCAAGTCGATGCTGGCCAGTGCCTTGACCGCGACGAGGTCGATGCGATGGGCCTGCAAGGCTTGATCGAATAACGCGCGCAACGTGCTGGCGGGGCAGCCGCGCTGGCAGCCCAGGCCGACCACAAAGGTCGGCGCTGCGCTGTCATTGCTCATGCGTGGTATTGACCATCGCTATTGCGGCGGAACAGCCAGGCGCTGATCAGGCCGAGAGCCAGCCAGAACGCGACGTTGGTCAGCTGCGAAGCGATTTTGAACTGGGCTTCGAGGGCTTCCGGAGCCAGCATCGAATGCACTTCCGGTTGTGGTGCGCCGATCACATGTGGCACGGCGAGAATTGCCACGCCGAGGACTTTCATCAGCCAGTGCCGTCTGAACGCAATCAGCGCCAGACCGGCAGCGGTGGAGGCGGCGGTGCTGATCCACCAGATCTGCCGCGAAGCCAGATCCGCTGCGGCAGTGCCTGGCAGTTCAGGCGGCAAGCCCAGCGTCGGCGCCAGTACGAAAGTGGCGTAACCAGCGAGGCCCCAAAGCAGACCTTGCGAGGTCTTGGTCGGCGCGCGCAGGGTGTAGAGACCGGCGAGCATCAAAGCGAAACCAACGGCCACTACCAGATTGCCGCCAGTGGTCGAGACGACGCGCTGCCAGCCGTTTTCCGGCTCCCAGGCTTCGGCATCGTGGGTGTGTGCGGCGGTGCCGGCGGCGTGTTCGTGAACTTCCGCCACAGGTTCGGCTTTCTCGAAGGTTTCGGCCTGCAGAATCAGCGGCGACACCCAGAAACTTTGCAGCAGCGTGAGGAGCAGGGCGGCCAGAAGGCCAGTGAAACCTGCGGTTTGTGCAATTCGCTTGATCATGTCGGCGGGTCTCAGTGGCACGGGAACGCGGCGCTGTGGCGGGTATCGTGGGCAGCGTTATGGACCGCTTCGATGTGCGAGAAACCGGCGAAATAGACGAGGCTGGCGCCGAGAATCGACGCGAAGATGGCGGCGGTCAGACGTTGGCTCAGTGTGCTGCTGCTGGCGATTTTGTCTGTGTTGCTGCCGGTGCTGCTGATGATCGACATGGCGCTTCCCTCTGGAGTGTCAGCGGGTGAATAGAGCGCATGAAAACCCCTGCGAGTCGGGCACGCAGAGGTTCGAACAGCGCCCGCCCACCGCGGGTTTGTTATGTTCAGCAACGCACAAATGCGCGGCTGTGTGTTATGGGCCGGTCTCCGGGCTCACGAGGGGTTGGCGTCAGGCCGACCTGCAAGCGTCACCTTCCCATGCCTTGCGGGCACAGTGGTTTTGACGCTTCGCTCGCTTACCGTTGCGGGGGCAGCACCGGACTGACATGGCTTAAGAGTAAAGCACATGATTCACCGGTTTCCCGTTTCACCCTGTGAAGGGCACCCGTAACAAGTTGTGTAGGAGAGCATGGGGGTGGGTTTTTAGTCAATTTTTTGCGGGGGTGGATCCGTTGCTGCGGTAACGGCTGCCTATGGTTCCGCCCTTACGGCGGGTCACTTTTTCCAGACGCCGAAAAAGTAACCAAAAAGGCTTTACCCTGACGTACGGCCCTCGCTGTGGCTCGGGTTCCTTCGCTGCGGGATTGATCCGGGGGGCATCGCCTCCGGTTTGCTTCGCTGCACCTCCTCTCGATGTGTTTGGCTGCGCCAAACGGTCGCTGCGCTCCCACCCCGGATCAACCCCTCCGCTCAGCCTTCCGACGGGCGCTTGAGATCAAGAGCGGTACTCGAGCTAACGCTCATTGTGTTGAGTGGTGAAGATCAAGGGCGGTACTTGAGCTAACGCTCATTGTGTTGAGTGGTGGAGATCAAAAGCAGTACTCGAGCTAACGCTCATTGTGTTGATTGGTGAAGGTCAAGAGCGGTACTTGAGCTGACGCTCATTGTGTTGAGTGTTGAGTGTTGAGTGTTGAGAAGCGTGCGGTCGGCTTTGGTTTTGTGTTGGATTTGCCCCTCACCCCAGCCCTCTCCCCAAGGAGAGGGAGCTGATTTTTGAGCCTTTCAGAATCTGAGTTCGACTCGGTATTTCGAGTCGGTGTACCTCTCCCAAACACCTCGGTCAGTCCCCTCTCCCTCCGGGAGAGGGCTAGGGTGAGGGGCTCTTGATCTGGCTCTTGATCTGGCTCTTGATCTGGCTCTTGATCTGGCTCTTGATCTGGCTGTTGATCCTGCTCTTGATCTTCAGGCCCATCGGCAGGCCGAGCGGAGGTGTTCATCCGGGGTAGGCGCGCAGCGCCGTTTGGCGAAGCCAAACACATCGAGAGGAGGTGCAGCGCAGCAAACCGGAGGCGATGCCCCCGGATGGACGCCGTAGCGAGGGAACACTGAGCCTAAGCGAAGTGCCGTACGTCAGGGAGCAGCCCTTTTGGTTACTTTTGGGGCGTTTGCCAAAAGTGACCCGCCGTAAGGGCGGAACCCTAATCAGCAACACCCGCAGCAACGGATATGCCCCCAAACCTAAAACCCAACCCCATTGACCCGCCACCACACCATGCGTAGCCTTGCGCTTTCGAGGTTCTCCGGCACAAACCGGAGCTAAGAAGGGAACGCGGTCCAAGCCGCGGCTGCCCCCGCAACTGTGAACGGTGAAATTCACTGCCACGCCACTGCCAGCTCAACCCATGAGCCAGCGGGAAGGCGCAGCGAATACCAGGCCCAAGGCCTGAACACCGTCAGCCAGGAGACCTGCCTCGTCAAAGATTCTCACTACAACCGGGCGGGGTGATCCGGTGGCGAATTCTTCCGCGCGCGTCTGCGCCGCGGATTTCGTCCCGTTTGCCCGCCACCTTGCCAAAGGGCATCCGATGAAAACACTGGCCAAACTCCCCGTCACCATCGTCACCGGCTTCCTCGGCTCGGGCAAAACCACACTGCTGCGGCACATGCTCGACAACGCCCAAGGCCGCCGTATCGCGGTGATCGTCAACGAGTTCGGCGAGTTGGGCATCGACGGTGAAATCCTCAAGCAATGCACCATCGGCTGCACCGAAGAAGAAGCCACCGGTCGCGTCTACGAACTGGCAAACGGCTGCCTGTGCTGCACCGTTCAGGAAGAATTCTTCCCGGTGATGCGCGAACTGGTTGCCCGTCGTGGCGACCTCGATCACATCCTCATCGAAACTTCCGGCCTGGCCCTGCCGAAGCCATTGGTTCAAGCCTTCCAGTGGCCGGAAATCCGCAGCGCCTGCACCGTGGATGCGGTGATCACCGTGGTCGACAGTCCGGCCGTGGCCGCTGGCACTTTCGCTGCGTTCCCTGATCAGGTCGATGCCCAGCGCAAACTCGACCCGAACCTCGACCACGAGTCGCCGCTGCACGAACTGTTTGCCGACCAACTGGCCAGCGCCGACCTCGTAATCCTCAACAAGGCCGACCAGACCAGCCCGGAAGATCTCGCTCGCGTCCGCGCTGAAGTCGCCGAAGAGTTGCCGCCAGCGGTGAAAATCATCGAAGCCAGCAACGGTCGCCTGCCGCTGGACGTGCTGATCGGCCTCGGTGCCGGTTCTGAAGAACACATCGACAGCCGCCACAGCCATCACGATCACCACCACGGTGAAGGCGATGACGAACACGATGACCACGATCACGACGCCTTCGATTCGATCTCCATCGAACTGCCGCAAGCCGACGAGAGCCTGCTGCTCGACGCGCTGACGCAACTGGTGGTCAAGCATGGCATCCTGCGCGTGAAGGGCTTCGCGGCCATTCCGAACAAGCCAATGCGCCTGCTGATTCAGGGTGTGGGTACGCGTTTCGACAAGCACTTCGACCGTCAGTGGGGCGCCGATGAATCGCGCGTTACGCGCCTGGTGTTGATCGGTCAGGAGCTCGACGCGGCGCAACTCGAAGCGCAACTGCGCGCCGCGCTCAGCGTTTAAACCATGCACCTGCTCAGGACCCAGCCCGGCGGTTTCGTGTCGGATGACAACATTGCCGACCTTGGACAAACCCCCGCCGAGCTGGTGATCCTGTGCAGCGGCGACTCCAGTCTGGCGCTGCTCGCCGAAGCCGTGCAGCAGTTGCCCGAGGATTATCCGAGCCTGCGTCTGGCCAACCCGATGCAGGTGCAAAATCATGCTTCGGTCGATTTGTACGTCGATGAAGTGCTGCGTCACGCCAAGGTCATTCTGATTTCGCTGCACGGCGGCATTGCCTATTGGCGCTACGGCGTCGAGCGTTTGATCGAACTGTCCGAGCGTGGTGTACAGGTGATTCTGGTGCCGGGTGATGATCGCCCCGATCCGGAACTCAGCGACTTGAGCACCGTCGGCGCCGAGGATCGCGACCGGCTCTGGCAATTCTTGCGTCAGGGCGGCATGGGCAACGCGCTGGATTTCTTCCGCTGCCTGGGCAACCGTTGGCTCGGCCGCGATTACGCCTGGGGTGAGCCGCAGACCCTGCCGCGCACGGCGATTTACCACCCGAACAAAAACACCGCTGCGCTGAGTGACTGGCAAGCCGATTGGCTGCCTGATCAACCGGTCGCGGCGCTGCTGTTTTACCGTTCGCACCTGCAAGCGGCGAACACCGCCTTCATCGATGTTTTCTGTAAGCGCTTGCAAGCGGCGGGGCTTAATCCGTTGCCGATTGCCGTGGCCAGTCTGAAAGAGCCCGGCTGTCTGTCGGTCGTCGAAGATTGGCTGGATGAGGTCGAGGCAGGGGTGATTCTTAATACCACCGGTTTCGCCCAGTCCAGCCCTGAAGCGCCGCATTTACGGCCGTTTCGTCGCAATATTCCGGTGATCCAGGCCATCTGTGCCCAGGACAACGAGCCCGGCTGGCGTGACAGCGAGCAGGGCCTCGGTCCACGGGATCTGGCGATGCACATTGCCTTGCCGGAACTCGACGGGCGCATCATCAGCCGCCCGATCAGCTTCAAGGATCTGGCCTGGCGCAGTGAGCGCAGCCAGTCCGACGTGGTCTGTTATCGCGCGCAACCCGAGCGGATGGATTTCGTCGCCGAACTGGCGCGACGCTGGATCGATCTGGCGCGGGTGCCGAATGCCGGGAAACGCATTGCGCTGATTCTCGCCAACTACCCGACTCGTGACGGACGCATCGGCAACGGTGTCGGTCTGGATACGCCGGCGGCGGCGCTGAATATCCTGCGCGCCTTGCAGGCCGAAGGTTATCCGCTCACGGCGCAGTTGCCGGAGAGCGGCACCGAGTTGATCCAGCAGTTGCTCGGTGGCGTCAGCAATGACCTCGATACGCTTGACCTGCGCCCATGCCAGCAAAGCCTGGCGATGGATGATTACCTGACCATGTTCAACGCGCTGCCTGAGGCCAATCGCGCTGCCGTGATCGAGCGGTGGGGGCCGCCGCAAAACGATCCGATGTGTCGCGACGGGCGCATGATGATCGCTGGCCTGCGCTTTGGCCTGACCTTCGTCGGCATTCAACCTGCGCGGGGGTATCAGGTCGATCCGAGCGCGGTGTATCACGATCCGGATCTGGTGCCGCCCCACGGATATCTCGCCTTCTACTTCTGGCTGCGCAGTAACTACGGTGCCCACGGCGTGATCCACGTCGGCAAACACGGCAACCTCGAATGGCTGCCGGGCAAAGGCGTCGGGCTTTCCGAGAACTGCTGGCCGGATGCATTGCTCGGGCCGCTGCCGAATATCTATCCATTTATCGTCAACGACCCGGGCGAGGGCGCCCAGGCCAAACGGCGTACGCAAGCGGTGATCATCGATCACCTGATGCCGCCGCTGACGCGCGCCGAAACCTACGGCCCGCTGCGTAATCTGGAACTGCTGGCCGACGAATATTACGAGGCGCAACTGCTCGATCCGCGCCGCGCCCGTGAACTGCAGCGGGACATTCTGCAACTGGTGCGTGACACGCAAATCGACCGCGAGCTGCAACTCGATGCGGCGCTGGACAGCGATGCCGATGCGGCGATCTGGCTGCCGCGTCTCGATACCTATTTGTGCGACTTGAAGGAATCGCAGATCCGCGATGGGTTGCATATTTTCGGTGAGTCACCGACCGGGCGTTTGCGTATCGATACGCTACTGGCGCTGCTGCGCATTCCGCGCGGCGATGGCAAGGGTGCGCAGTCGAGTTTGCTGCGGGCGTTGGCGAAGGCGTTTGAATTGGGTTTCGATCCACTCGATTGTGCACTGGCCGATTCGTGGCTTGGCCCGCGGCCGGAGGAACTGGTATCGGTCAGCGACGAGGTTTGGCGCACCGCCGGCGATACCCGAGAACGCCTCGAATTGTTCGCCGCCGAACTGATCTCCCAGACATTGCACAACCCCTGTAGGAGTGAGCCTGCTCGCGATAGCGGTGTGTCATTCAAAACTGAATTGTCCGACCTGACACCATCGCGAGCAGGCTCGCTCCTACAGGGTCCGCGTGGGGCTGAAGTCGACGCGATCCTCGAAAACCTGCGCGAAGTCGTCGCCCCACGCCTCGACGCCTGCGGCCCCGCCGAAATGCGCGGCCTGCTCGACGCCTTGAGCGGGCGTTTCGTCCCCGCTGGCCCGAGCGGCGCTCCTAGCCGTGGCCGTCTCGATGTGCTGCCAACCGGACGCAACTTCTACTCGGTGGACGTGCGCAACCTGCCGACCACCACTGCCTGGCGCATCGGTTTTCAGTCGGCCACGCTGATTCTTGAACGGCACTTGCAGGATCACGGCGATCACCTGCGCCAGCTCGGCCTGTCGGTCTGGGGCACCGCGACCATGCGCACGGGCGGCGATGACATTGCCCAGGCCATGGCGCTGATGGGTGTGCGTCCGGTGTGGGCCACCGGCAGCCAACGGGTCGATGACTTCGAGATTCTGCCGCTGAGCCTGCTCGACCGTCCGCGTGTCGATGTGACCTTGCGGGTTTCGGGTTTCTTCCGCGACGCGTTCGCCAACCTGATTCGCCTGTTCGATGCTGCAGTGCAAGCAGTCGCTGCACTGGACGAGCCGGACGATCTCAATCCGCTGGCCGCCAAAGTCCGCGCCGAACGCGAGGCACTGCTGCAATCGGGCCTCGATGAAGACGCTGCACGGCGTCAGGCCGGATGGCGGATCTTCGGCGCCAAACCGGGTGCCTATGGCGCAGGCGTGCAGGGCGCCATCGACGGTCGGCTGTGGCAGAGCCGCGAGGATCTGGCCGAGGTTTACCTGAACTGGGGCGCCTACGCTTATGGCGGTGCGGACGAAGGCACCGCCGCTCGCGAACAGTTCGTCCAGCGTTTGAGTCAAGTGCAAGCGGTGCTGCAGAATCAGGACAACCGCGAGCACGACTTGCTCGACTCCAACGACTATTACCAGTTCCAGGGCGGCATGCTCGCCGCCGTGGAAACCCTGCGCGGCGAAGCGGCGGCCAGTTATCACGGCGATCACAGCCAGCCGGATCTGCCGAAGATCCGCACCTTGAAAGAAGAGCTGAACCGGGTGATCCGTTCGCGGGCGGCGAACCCGAAATGGATCGACGGGGTCAAGCGGCACGGCTATAAAGGCGCGTTCGAACTGGCGGCGACGGTCGATAATCTGTTTGCGTTCGATGCGACGACGCAGTTGATCGACGATCACCAGTACGCATTGTTGGCCGATGCGTATCTGCTGGATCCGGCGACCCGGGAATTTGTCCGCGAGCATAATCCGCATGCATTGCGCGACATGACCGAACGCATGCTGGAAGCGCAGCAGCGGGGGATGTGGCAGGAACCTGGTGCTTATAAAGAGGCGCTGGAGAATCTGTTGCTCGATATAGAAGAAGAGATGTAACGCACTCAAGAACGCCACCCCCTCACCCCAGCCCTCTCCCCCAAGGGGGAGAGGGGGAAAGGGAGCCGATCTGTGTGCTGTTCAAAACTGGAGTTCGACTGGATAGTTCAGTCGTTGGACCTCAAAAGAGCACCACGGGAAAGGGAGCCGATCTGTGTGCTGTTCAAAATTTGAGTTCGACTGGATAGCTCAAGTCGGTGGACCTCAAAAGAGCACCACGGTCAGTTCCCTCTCCCTCTGGGAGAGGGCTAGGGTGAGGGCATTTCTACCTGACACCCGGCAACCCTCAAGCACACCAAAGACCACGAAAGAGAAAAGCCCAAATGACTGACACCCCACATTTCCCGCTCTCCGCCGTGGTCGGCGCCGATGACCTGAAACTCGCCCTGTGCCTCACCGCCATCGACCCGAAAATCGGCGGTGTGCTGATCGAAGGCCCGCGTGGCATGGCCAAATCCACCCTGGCCCGAGGCCTCGCAGATCTGCTCGCCAGCGGCCAGTTCGTCACTTTGCCGCTGGGCGCGACCGAGGAGCGCCTGGTCGGCACGCTCGATCTCGATGCCGCCCTCAGCGACGGCCGCGCGCAGTTTTCCCCCGGCGTGTTGGCCAAGGCTGACGGTGGCGTGCTCTATGTCGATGAAGTCAATCTGCTGCCCGATCATCTGGTCGATCTGTTGCTCGACGTCGCTGCCAGCGGCACCAACCTGATCGAGCGCGACGGTATTTCCCACCGGCATTCGGCGAAGTTTGTACTGATCGGCACCATGAACCCGGAAGAGGGCGAGTTGCGCCCGCAGTTGCTTGATCGCTTCGGCATCAACGTCGCGCTCAGTGGCCATACCGCACCGACCGAGCGCGGGCAGATCATTCGCCGGCGGCTGGATTTCGACAGCGATCCACAAGGATTCTGTGCCCAGTGGGAAAGCGCACAACAGGCCCTGCGCGAGCGTTGCGAAAACGCCCGCAGCGCGTTGGCCGGCATTCCTCTGGACGATGTCGCGCTGGCGCACATCACCGAGCGTTGTTTCGCGGCCAGCGTCGATGGCTTGCGCGCTGATCTGGTGTGGTTGCGCGCGGCTCGCGCTCACGCGGCATGGCGTGGCGCCACGGCCATCGCCGAAGAGGATATCGACGCTGTCGCCGAATTTGCCCTGCGCCATCGTCGTCGCGAACAAATGCCTTCCACTCCTCAACAACCCGCGCAATCCCCGGCAAACGCGGCGGCCAGTCCGAACCCGAGCGAAGGGCAGGGCCAGTGGGGCGACATGCCGGCCCCGGCACTTGCCACCGGTGCCCGCCGCGAAGTGCCGAGCTGGCCGCTGGAAAAAAAGCCCTAGGCATTCGCCCCCGGTCTGACGCGGGGGCGAATGCCAGACCCCGCGCCGGACGGTTGGATAACGGACGCCAGGGCAAACGTCATGCGGCTCGCAGTGGCGCGGTGAACTGGCCGGGAACGCTGCTTAACGGCCGCCCGCAAAGCCGGGAAGATCTGTTGTTTCAACTGCGCACTCGTTCGCCCCATGAGTTGTGGCTGGTGATCGTCGATGCTTCTGCCTCGACGCGCCGCCATCAGGCGCTGCGCGATGCCAAAGGCCTGCTCGCGCAACTGTTTGATGACGCCTATCGCCAGCGTGCGCGGCTGGCGTTACTGACCGCCAGTGGCGCGGCGCCGAAGTGGCAGGTGCAGGGCTTGAAGGCGTCCAGCGGTTTGCGTGTCTGGCTCGATGCTTTGGGCGCGGGGGGCGGAACGCCGTTGCTCGCGGCACTGGCGCAGGCGCAGCAATGGCTGACGGTGCGGCGCAAGCGTTTTCCGGCCGAGCAGCAACGCTTGCTGGTGGTCACGGACGGGCGTTTGAAAGCCTGGTCAGGCTTGCCGACGCTGGATTGTCCGGGTCTGTTGATCGATATCGAACGCGGGCCGATTCGCTTGGGCCGAGCGCGGGATCTGGCGGGGGCGTTAGCAGCGGATTATCGGCACATCGACGACCTCTGATTCAGGTGTCGTCTGACCGGGACTCAGCGCGGGCAAGCCCGCTCCCACAGGTTTTTCTGTTGACCCCAGGCATTGTGTCCGCCTCGGGAACTGTGGGAGCCGGGCTTGCCCGCGATGGCCTCCACTCGGATTCGGATCTGTTGACCACAATTCGCAGCACTGCTCTATGCTGCACCCCAGCCGCAATCACAAGGAGTGAGCGATGCGCATTCTGGTCAAGAACCCTCAGGACGACTTCCGCGTCAAAGCCTACGCCGGTACCAACGGCGTGCTGCTGGCGATGGATCTGGCCGAACCCCGGCGCAAAGGCCTGCTCGGATTCGCCATCGAAAAACAGCAAGGCGACAAGCCTTGGCTGTTTCTCTTCAACAGCCTGACCTTCCCCGGTAAACCCCACACGTTCCCGCAGTTTCACGCCACCCCCAGCGATAAGGCCCCGCTACAGAAATTCCGCTGGGCCGATTACGCGGTGAATCCGGGGATGACCATTCACTATCGCGTCCACCTCGCTTATGGCACGCCGGAGGCTCCCCAACTGGGTGAGTTTCTGGAACTGACCGTCATCAGCGACGACGGTCATCCAGCCGATCAAAGCGTGATTTTCAATCGTGCCGTGGCCGCCAGTCAGGCGTTCCAGCGCAAGTTTCCCGACCTCGATGCGCAGATCAGCGCCAACAAAAACATACCCATCGAAGCCTGGCCTGATGCGGCGCGACAATGGCTGGAGAACGGCTTGCTCGCACGTTTGCTGGGGTTTATCGAGCGCGCGGTCGATGGGCAGTGGGCACTGGACATCGCCATTTACGAATATCAATTGCAAGCCATCCTCGACGCCGTGAATGCAGCCTTCGAGCGTGGTGTACGGATTCGCGTTCTGTATCACGCCCGACCCGATGACGAAGACACCACAATCAACGAAGCGAGCCTGGCCAAACTGCCCGCGTCGAGCAAACGCGGGCGCGTCACGCACAACATCTTCCACAACAAATACATCGTTCTCAGCCAACTCGATGCGGCCGGTCAACGCCAGCCCCAAGCCGTGTTGTGCGGCAGTACCAACTTCACTGCGAACGGCGTTTACCGCCAGGCCAACGTCGTGCATGTACTGGACGAGAAGGCGATGGGGGCCAGTTACCTGCAAGTCTTCGAGCAGATCTGGGCGCTGCCAGACGACGTCGGCAAGACCCGCGACTGGATCACCGAGCACAACCCGATGGACCGTGCGCAGCCACTGTTTGCCGGGTTCTCGCCGCGTACCGGCGGTGGCGATCTGCGCGAGTTCGTCAGAATCATTGAAGCGGCCCGCAAGGACGTCTTGTTTGTCACTGCGTTTACGTTGCCCGATGCGATCCTCAACGCCTTGCTCGGCCGGCCGCATGACGACATTTTGCGTTATGGCCTGCAAAACACGGTCAGCCGCATCACCGGATTCCACGCCGACCGCACGGCCGAGTTCGCCGCAACGGCGTTGCTCAACACCGGTCTGGAAGGTTGGCTGCGTGAAAACATGAAAGGCCAGAAAGGTAATTTGCTGGTGCACACCAAAGCGGTGGTCACCGACTTCACCACGGACGCTCCGACCATCATCAGTGGCAGTCACAACCTCAGTGCTTCGGCCAGCAATGGCAACGACGAGAACTACCTGATCATTCGCGGTGATACCGATCTGGCCGATCGTTATGGCCTGGAGCTGTTGCGGTTTTATGAGCATTACCGCTTTCGATATTTCGCGAAAAAACTGGCGTTGAAGCAGGTCAGTCCGTTGGCGGTGGATGACCGTTGGACCAATGACTATTACGTCGAAGGCGATTTGCGCGAGCTGTCCCGATTGCGCTTTGCCGGACGTTAGTCGTTTTCTCTCTGGCCCCTTCGCGAGCAGGCTCGCTCCCACGGGTGACCGCGTTCCCATGTGGGATCGGGCTTGCTCGCGAAGAGGTCATCAGTAACCCCCCACCTTTACGGCGTACAGATTTTGAAATGATTTCGCACTGTAGGAAAAGTCACTCCTGCCTGTACGCTTCAAGGCCTTTTTTCATTCAGGATCTACATGAACACCCTCTTGGAGCCTCCCAGTCGTACCTTCCCTTCGCGCCACGGCGCGGTCTTGACGCACTCGCAGCATCCAGTTTTCCGACACCTGACTATCGTTGATAACGCGGCTTCACAGCCTTCGCGTTGCGCTTTGCCGTGTCCGGCAGCCTGAATTCACTGAAGAGAGATAGAGACATTTTATGGAATGGTTAGCGGATCCCACGGCCTGGTTAGGCTTGTTGACCTTGATCGTGCTGGAACTGGTGCTGGGTATCGACAACCTGGTGTTCATTGCAATTCTTGCCGACAAACTGCCACCGCATCAGCGCGACCGAGCCCGAATCATCGGCCTGTCGCTGGCGCTGATCATGCGCTTGGGCCTGTTGGCGAGTATTTCCTGGCTGGTCACCCTTACGCAGCCGTTGTTCGAGGTGTTCGACAAGAGCTTCTCCGGGCGTGACTTGATCATGCTGTTCGGTGGCGTGTTCCTGCTGTTCAAAGCCACCATGGAATTGCACGAACGGCTGGAAGGCCATGTCGGCGAGCGCTCGACCAACACCGCTTATGCGCTGTTCTGGCCGATTGTCGCGCAGATCGTGGTGCTCGACGCGGTGTTCTCGCTGGACGCGGTGATTACCGCCGTGGGCATGGTCGATGAACTGGCGGTGATGATGATCGCCGTGATCATCTCCATTGGCCTGATGATTGTCGCGAGCAAGCCGCTGACCCGCTTCGTCAACGCACACCCGACGGTGATCATGCTGTGTCTGGGCTTCTTGATGATGATCGGTTTCGCCCTGACCGCCGAAGGTCTGGGTTTCCACATCCCGAAAGGCTATCTGTACGCGGCCATCGGTTTCTCGATCCTGATCGAGGTGTTCAACCAGATCGCCCGGGCCCGACGCAAACGTTCGATGCAGGGCTTGCGGCCGATACGTGAACGTACGGCCCATGCGGTGATGCGTTTGCTGGGCGGTCGCAAGCTGGCGGTGGAGGAGGTCGGCGAAGAGATTTCCGACCTGCTGGACGATGGTGACGCGCCGAGCGCCGAGCTGTTCGACCGCCGTGAGCGCGTGATGATCAGCGGCGTGCTGCAACTGGCCGAGCGGCCGATCCGCAGCCTGATGACCGTGCGCGCCGACGTCGACACCATCGATCTGGCGGACGATGCCGAGGCGATTCGCACGAAGTTGATGCACTCGTCCTACTCGCGTCTGCCGCTGATCCGCGACGGTGTGGTGGATGAACCATTGGGCTTCGTGCACAAGAAAGAGTTGCTCAAGGAATACCTGGCTGGCGCCGAGCCCAACCTGGAGCATCTGGCACGTAAGACCATCAACCTGCTCGACAGCTTTTCGATCCTCAACGCACTGGAGCAGATGCGCGCGGCGTCGACCCACATTGCTTTCGTGGTCAACGAATTCGGTGACTTCGTCGGCGTGCTGACCATGACCGACATTCTGGAGTCGATTGCCGGTGAGCTGCCTGATGCCAGCGAAGTAGAAGGCCCGGATGTGCTCGAGGCGCAGGGCGGGTTTCTCGTCAGTGGTGCGTTGAATCTGTCGCGAGTGCGTCAACGCACCGGATTTGGTGCCGAGGCGACCGAGGACTATCAGACGGTCGCGGGGTTGGTGATGAGCCTCCTGGATCGATTGCCGATTAAAGGTGACCGTCTGGAGCATGCGGGCTGGTACATGACTGTGGTGGCGGTTGAAGAGCGTCGTGTGACGCAGGTGTTGTTGGTGCGAGAGGCCGCGTAATGCCGAAGCTTTTTACCGACTTTTATGGACTTTTATGAGCTCTTCGCGAGCAGGCTCGCTGCCACAGGGAAATGCATTCCAATGCGGGAGCGAGCCTGAACGCGAATGCGCTTGTTTGGAGACGCTGGCAACACAGTCCATGTGCTCGACCACCAAAAAGAGATCGCCACCACGCGGACAATTCAGGCCGGTACGTTTTTCGGCTTTTTCTTGTTTAGACTCAGAAGCACCAGACTGCCAAATTGCGAGGCGGCTACTCCGGTTGCTCCGTCTGCCTGAAGCGTGACCGTGGCTCTGGTCGTTCCTGGTGGCGCGATGATCCAGTCAGTCAACACTTGCCAGTTCGAAGCGTCTTTTAGCGTCAGCTCAAGCTCGTCGCCAGCAGGATGTAGGGTCAATAAAACGCGAGTCGTGAAGCCGGGCGCAGTCTTCATTCTGGCGGACAGCGCATACTCTTCGACTTCAGAATGAAAAGCGACCTCCTGGCTGATGGAGCCGGGGGAAGCGATCGTGCACTCACCGTCGCTGATACGCACATGCTCTGGATGGGTAACTGACCAATTATCTTCGCCTTCGGTGAACTCGCCATTCTTGATTAAATTCGTCATATCCAATCCCTTGTTGATGTCTGGTTGTTACCGCTGCTTCAAGTCTGTTCATTCAGGCGGCACGTTCATTACAGAACCCGCAGGCGCGCACGTGGAACAGTGCGCAGAGTGCTAAGTATCTGGCGTAACCAGGGCAGGTCATGCAGTCGTTTAAGGGGCGCAGCGGGGGCTTTGGTTTTGCCGATATGCTCGGCGAAATCCCGTGCGAGGGTTTCTTCAGTGCCGATGCCTTTGAGGTTTTTAACCAGCCTGCCGTCCTTGTAGAACAGTACCGTTGGCGTGCCCGTCACCTGCGGATGGCGCGGCGATTCGCTGGTGTTGAGCATGTAGATATTGGCGCGATGCCGATAAGGCTCGGCGATCTGCCGGAACACCGGCCCGGCCCATTCGCACGCGGGGCAGTGTTCGTTGGCGAAGTAGAGGATCACCGGGCGCCAGGTTTTCAGGGCTTTGCGGTAGGTCGGCGGCAGCATTGAGTGAAGGCCTGTCGAACTCATTGGAAACTCCTTTTCTCACTACGTCGGCAATGCATACCCAGGATGAAGAAACGAGTCACCGCAGGCCGATGACCCCTTTTGTCAGACTTCAGTGTCAGAGCAGTTTCGAGAGCGTCACATCGCCAAAATAAGAGCCTGGGACACCAAACTCGCCATCACTGGCTTCCAGTGTGACCCTGAAAGCGATTGTCGAGATCTGTACCTCGAATTTCGCCGACAGCACGTCCCACTCCGCACCGCCATGAAGGTCAAGGTGAACTGGCTCGCCTGTGGGAAGCGGCTGCACAGTGATACGAGCACCATGGCCAGAAAGTGTTTTCACTCTGGCGAAAAGCATGAATTGTCCTCCGCCGCCAGCGCCAGTGGGAACGTCCTGACTGATTGAGTCTGGTGCAGCAATAATGCAATGACCGGTTACAAATCTCACATTCTCTGGATCGGTCGCCGTCCAATGCGCGCCTTGCTGAGAAAAATCGCCGTTCTTAACGAGATTAGCCATTACGAATATCCTTATCGGGAGTGGTTTCAAGCCATGTTTGGCCTGCGAAGTAGGCTCGTAAAACCGGCACTCGACAACTGTCAACTCTGACAGGTGCAGCCGTAAATCCGATGAACGGCTGTCGCTGCTCGGACGTCTTTTAATTCCCGAGTTGGGTTTGGTCGTGGACTCAATCGAGCAATCAGATGCACACAAATGTGACGTTACTTCCCATCGGGTTGCCTTCGGTAGCGCGAACCCGGGAAATGTGTCGGCTGCTTTTTCATTCCCGGATTTTTCTAACCGTTTGAACTGATTGGTTTTTCGATTCGCCGAGGATTTTGAATCAATCCTGTGGCACACTTTCTGCTGTCTATTCCGTAGTAACAAACCGTGTTCCGGTATAGCGGAATAAACACCATCCTGGAGTGCTTGCCATGCATCGCCGTCCTTCGTTGTTCAAAGCGTGTGTTTTTGTTCTTGCGGCTTCGTCCGCTGCCATGGGTATGGCCCAGGCAGCCGACAGCAAGCTCGATGCGGTTCTGGCCCGTGGGAAATTGATTGTGGGCACCGGCAGCACCAATGCGCCGTGGCACTTTCAGGGCGCGGACGGCAAGTTGCAGGGTTTTGATATCGACATCGCCAGGATGGTGGCCAAAGGTCTGTTCAACGATCCGAGCAAAGTCGAGTTTGTCGTGCAGTCGTCCGATGCGCGGATTCCCAATCTGCTCACCGACAAAGTCGACATGAGCTGCCAGTTCATCACTGTTACTGCCAGCCGTGCGCAGCAAGTTGCGTTCACCCTGCCGTACTACCGCGAAGGCGTTGGCCTACTGCTGCCGAACAACAGCAAGTACAAGGAAATCGAAGATTTGCAGGCCGGCGGCGACAGCGTCACCGTAGCGGTGCTGCAAAACGTCTATGCCGAAGAACTGGTGCATCAGGCACTGCCCAAGGCCAAGGTCGATCAGTACGACAGCGTCGACCTGATGTATCAGGCGGTTAACTCCGGCCGTGCCGATGCCGCCGCCACCGACCAGTCTTCGGTCAAATACCTGATGGTGCAGAACCCTGGCCGCTATCGCAGCCCGACTTACGCCTGGAGCCCGCAGACCTACGCTTGCGCGGTCAAACGCGGCGATCAGGACTGGCTGAACTTCGTCAACACCGCGCTGCATGAAGCCATGACCGGCGTTGAATTCCCGACCTATGCGGCATCGTTCAAACAGTGGTTCGGCGTTGATCTGCCGTCGCCCGCAATCGGTTTCCCTGTCGAATTCAAATGATCCCGTGAGAGTGGGGCGAGCCCATCGCCCCGCTCAAGGTACTGCTGACCATGAACTATCAGTTGAACTTTGCCGCCGTGTGGCGCGATTTCGACAGCTTGCTGGCGGGGCTCGGTCTGGGTCTTGAACTGGCGCTGGTGTCGATCGCCATCGGCTGCGTGATTGGCCTGCTGATGGCGTTTGCCTTGCTGTCAAAGCATCGCGCCCTGCGGGTGCTGGCCTCGGTGTACGTCACGGTGATCCGTAACACGCCGATTCTGGTGTTGATTCTTTTGATCTACTTTGCGTTGCCGAGCCTGGGGATCCGGCTGGACAAGATTCCGTCGTTCATCATCACCCTGTCGCTGTATGCCGGGGCGTACCTGACGGAGGTGTTTCGTGGCGGTTTGCTCAGCATTCCCAAGGGCCAGCGTGAAGCCGGGTTGGCTATCGGTCTCGGCGAATGGCAGGTCAAGGCTTATGTCACGGTGCCGGTGATGCTGCGCAACGTGTTGCCGGCGTTGTCGAACAACTTCATTTCGCTGTTCAAGGACACCTCGCTGGCCGCCGCGATTGCGGTGCCGGAGCTGACCTATTACGCGCGCAAGATCAATGTCGAGAGCTACCGGGTGATCGAAACCTGGCTGGTGACCACGGCGCTCTATGTCGCGGCCTGTTACCTCATTGCCATGCTGCTGCGTTACCTCGAGCAGCGACTGGCGATCCGCCGATAGGAGGCTGCGATGTACCAATCGCCTAGTTGGTTGCATGAGTTGTGGGTGGCGCGGGAAACCCTGCTGCAAGGTTTTCTGACCAGTGTGCAGGTGTCGGCGCTGGCGATTCTGTTTGGCACGCTGCTCGGTGTCGTCACCGGTCTGGTGCTGACTTACGGCAGGTTCTGGATGCGCGCGCCGTTTCGCTTTTACGTTGACCTGATTCGCGGCACCCCGGTGTTTGTACTGGTGCTCGCGTGCTTCTATATGGCGCCGGCGCTGGGCTGGCAGATCAGCGCGTTTCAGGCCGGCGCTTTGGGTCTGACGCTGTTCTGCGGCTCGCACGTTGCCGAGATTGTGCGCGGGGCTTTGCAAGCCTTGCCTCGTGGGCAAATGGAAGCCAGCAAGGCCATCGGCCTGACGTTTTATCAATCCCTTGGCTACGTGCTGTTGCCTCAGGCACTGCGGCAGATCCTGCCAACGTGGGTCAACTCGTCCACCGAGATCGTCAAGGCCTCGACCTTGCTTTCGGTGATCGGCGTCGCCGAATTGCTCCTCAGCACCCAACAGATCATCGCTCGAACCTTCATGACCCTGGAGTTCTATCTGTTCGCCGGTTTTCTGTTTTTCGTCATCAACTACGGCATCGAGTTACTCGGCCGGCACATTGAAAAGCGGGTGGCCTTGCCATGACTGAAGCTCAAGTTTCCAACGTTCCAAACGGCCAGCCACTGCTGGACATTCGTGGCCTGCACAAACAGTACGGCGCGGTCGAAGTGCTCAAGGGTGTCGACCTCAGCATGCAACGCGGCAATGTGGTGACGCTGATCGGTTCCAGTGGCTCCGGCAAGACCACGCTGTTGCGCTGCGTGAACATGCTTGAAGAGTTCCAGGGCGGGCAGATCCTGCTCGACGGCGAGTCCATCGGCTACGACGAGGTCAACGGCAAACGCGTACGCCATGGCGAAAAAGTCATCGCCCGCCATCGTGCGATGACCGGCATGGCGTTTCAGCAATTCAACCTGTTCCCGCATTTGACGGCGTTGCAGAACGTCACGTTGGGCCTGCTCAAGGTGAAGAAAATGCACAAGGACGAAGCCGTGGTACTGGCCGAGAAATGGCTGGAGCGGGTTGGTCTGCTGGAACGCCGTAATCATTTTCCCGGCCAGCTGTCCGGTGGTCAGCAACAGCGCGTGGCGATTGCCCGGGCGATTGCGATGAACCCGAGCCTGATGCTGTTCGACGAAGTGACCTCAGCCCTCGACCCGGAACTGGTGGGCGAAGTGCTCAACGTGATCAAGGGCCTCGCCGAAGACGGCATGACCATGCTGCTGGTGACCCACGAAATGCGTTTCGCCTTCGAGGTTTCGGACAAGATCGTATTCATGAATCAGGGGCGCATCGAAGAGCAGGGGCCTCCCAAGGAACTGTTCGAGCGCCCGCAATCGCCGCGTCTGGCTGAGTTTCTGAAAAGCACGCGGTTTTAATTTTTCGTTTTGTAATCAGGAGAAGTACCCATGAGCATTACGCGTTACGGCACCGGCAGCACCGCCGCTGGTGGTCAGCCACGTCCTTTCGCCCGCGCTGTTGAAGCGGATGGCTGGCTGCATGTGTCCGGGCAGGTGCCGGCGGTGGATGGCGAGATCATTATTGGCGGCATCGTCGAGCAGACCCACCAGACCATGAAGAACCTCATCGCGATTCTCGAAGAGGCCGGTTATGGCCTGGAAGACGTGGTGCGTGCCGGAGTGTGGCTGGATGATCCGCGGGATTTCAGCAGCTTCAACAAGGTGTTTGGCGAATACTTCAAACCGGAACATGCCCCGGCGCGGGCCTGTGTGCAGGCGAGCATGATGGTCGACTGCAAGGTCGAGATTGATTGCATTGCGTACAAGAAGAAGGCTTGAGTCAAAGGCTCTCCCTCACCCTAACCCTCTCCCGGAGGGAGAGGGGACTGATCTCTATCGATGCAGACTCCAGCGTTTGTCAGCTAGTCATGCATTGATACGGTCAGGCTCCCTCTCCCCCTGGGAGAGGGCGGGGGGTGAGGGTGACGATCCAACTGACACAACTTCACGAGCCCGTTACCATCCCGGCAACTTTTATGGGAACCACTGACATGACCGAAGACACCATCAAGCGCCGGGCCCGTGGTCTGGACCGGGCGTTCGATATCCTCGATTTCCTCAAGGAAATCGGCCAGCCGCTGCGTCCCAACGACATCGCCAACGGTATCGGCAGCCCGAAATCCACGGTCTACGAACTGGTCGCGTCCTTGCTGGAACGGCGGATTCTGGAACCGGTGGGCAAGGACGGTCACGTCTATCTCGGCCGTCAGTTGTATTTCCTCGGGCAGGCGCATTTGCGTCATTTCGACCTCAGTCGCGAGGCCGATCACGCTTTGCAGGAGATCGTCAGCCAGACCCGCGAGACCGCGCAGATGTGCCTGCTCAACGGGCGCAAATACACGGTGGCATTGATGAAGGAGGGCGAGCGGCATTTCCGCATTTCTTCCGACATCGGCGAAAACGCGCCGATCCCGTGGACCGCCTCCGGGCGCCTGTTGCTGGCGCATTTGAGCGACCAGCAGATCATCGACCTGATCGACGAAGACGACTACATCCTGCCCGACGGCGAACGCTTGCCGCTGGAACGCTTTCTGGCGGAAATCCGTCAGGCCGGCATCGACGGATTCTTTTCTTTCGACAGCGTCGCCGACACCTTCACTCATTGCTTCGCCGCCCCGGTCAAAGACCTTTACGGCGTGGCCATCTGCACCCTGTGCATCGTCGCTCCACGGGCCGATGCGAAGAACAATTACAACGACTATCGCCGGGTACTGATCGAGAGCGCCAACAGCCTCGCCCGGCGGATCAACGAATAATCGCGACTGCCTGCGGCCGCGAATGAACGCGAGGAGTTTGACCATGACGACTGCCATCAATACTGCTGTGGAAAAGGGCGACGCCGCCATCGGCGCGCACCTGGTGCGTGACGTCAGCCTGCCGGCGCTGGTGCTGCACCGCGAAGCACTGGAGCACAACATTCGCTGGATGCAGAAGTTCGTCAGCGACAGCGGCGCCGAACTCGCGCCTCACGGCAAGACCAGCATGACCCCGGCGCTGTTCAAGCGTCAGCTCGACGCCGGCGCGTGGGGCATCACCCTCGCCAGCGCCACCCAGACCCGCGCTGCTTACGCCCACGGTGTACGGCGGGTGCTGATGGCCAACCAACTGGTTGGCACACCGAATATGGCGCTGATTGCCGATCTGCTCGCCGACCCGACGTTTGATTTCTATTGCATGGTCGATCACCCGGACAACGTCGCCGATCTTGGCGCTTACTTCGCCTCGCGCGGCGTGAAGCTCAACGTGATGATCGAGTACGGCGTAGTCGGCGGCCGTTGCGGTTGCCGCAGCGAGCAGGAAGTCATCGAGCTGGCCAAGGCGATCAACGCGCAACCGGCGCTGGCCCTGACCGGTATCGAAGGTTATGAAGGCGTGATTCATGGTGATCACGCGGTCAGCGGCATTCGCGAATTCGCCGCGTCACTGGTGCGTCTGGCCGTGCAGTTGCAGGACAGCGGCGCGTTTGCCATCGCCAAACCGATCATCACTGCTTCCGGTTCGGCGTGGTACGACCTGATTGCCGAATCGTTCGAAGCGCAGAATGCCGGCGGCCGCTTCCTCAGCGTGTTGCGTCCGGGCAGCTACGTGGCGCACGACCATGGTATCTACAAAGAAGCGCAATGCTGCGTGCTCGACCGTCGCAGCGATCTGCACGAAGGCCTGCGTCCGGCGCTGGAAGTCTGGGCGCACGTGCAATCGCTTCCGGAGCCTGGGTTTGCGGTGATTGCCTTGGGCAAACGTGATGTCGCATTCGATGCCGGTCTGCCGGTGCCGTTGTTGCGTTACAAGGCCGGATTGGTGCCGGCGGTGGGTGAGGACGTTGGCGCGTGCAAGGTCACGGCGGTGATGGATCAGCATGCATTCATGACTGTAGCGCCGGGGGTTGAACTGCGCGTGGGCGACATCATTTCCTTCGGCACTTCGCACCCGTGCCTGACCTTCGACAAGTGGCGTGTGGGATTGCTGGTGGACGAGCAGTTGTCGGTGATCGAGAGCATGCAAACCTGTTT
Source organism: Pseudomonas sp. Seg1 (assembly GCF_018326005.1). Taxonomy (NCBI): domain Bacteria; kingdom Pseudomonadati; phylum Pseudomonadota; class Gammaproteobacteria; order Pseudomonadales; family Pseudomonadaceae; genus Pseudomonas; species Pseudomonas sp. Seg1. The sequence continues at coordinate 3,717,833 of NZ_AP021903.1, read as the reverse complement.
CTAAGTCTCGAAACCGTGTAACGGCCATCGCTGGCAAGCCAGCTCCCACAGTTTTTTGGTGTACACAACATTTGTGAACGACCGAAAACCCTGTGGGAGCTGGCTTGCCAGCGATGAGGCCAGACCAGACACCATCGATCAACCAGAGACACCACAAGATGACCAGCCTGAGCCCATTGGGCCCCAACACCCCGCGCATCGCCCTGATCGGCGAATGCATGATCGAACTCCAGCAGCGTGCCGACGGCAGCCTGCAGCAAAGCTTTGGCGGCGATACCCTCAACACCGCCGTCTACCTGTCCCGCGCCTTGGGCGACAAGGCCCAGGTCGACTACGTCACGGCGCTGGGCGATGACAGTTTCAGCGACGCCATGTGCGCCAGTTGGGCCGACGAAGGCATCGGCCTGCAAAGGGTGCAACGCCTGCCCGGACGGCTGCCCGGCCTGTATTGCATCCAGACCGATGCCAATGGCGAACGGCGTTTTCTCTACTGGCGCAACGAAGCCGCCGTGCGCGATTGCTTCACCACGCCGGCCGCCGAACCGATTCTGGCCGCGCTGGCGGATTACGATGTGCTGTATTTCAGCGGCATCACCCTGGCCGTTCTTGGTGCCCAGGGCCGCGACCGTTTGATCCAGACCCTGATCGAAGCCCGCCAACGCGATGCGCGGATCGTCTTCGACAACAACTACCGGCCCCGTTTGTGGGCGTCACCGGAAGAGGCACGGGCGGCTTACCGCAGCGTTCTTCCGCACATAGACCTGGCGTTATTGACGGTGGATGACGAGCAGGCACTGTTCGGTTTTGCCGATTGCGCTGCGGTATTCGAGGCTTACGCGCAGATCGGCACGCCGGAAGTGGTGCTCAAGCGCGGCGCCGAAGCATGCCTGATCCGCTGTGATGGCGAAGCGTTTGAAGTGCCGGCGCAGAAGGTTGAAAAGGTGGTGGACACCACGGCGGCGGGGGACTCGTTCAGTGCGGCGTATCTGGCCAGCCGTCTGATGGGTGGCAGTCCGGCCGAGGCGGCAGAGGCAGGGCATCAGTTGGCCAGTCGGGTGATTCAAGTGCCGGGGGCATTGATTCCGAAATAGGCGGTGAATGGCCGCTTGCTGCGCAATCGGTTCGCGAGCAGGCTCGCTCCCACATTGGACTACGTTCTCCTGTGGGAGCGGGCTTGCCCGCGATGGGGTCCTAAAGACAACCCTAATCCCGGTAAAACACCTGCACCAGGTGATAACCAAACTTGCTCTTGATCGGCCCATGCACCGTGCGTAAGGGCTTCTTGAAGATCACCGCATCAATCGCACCGACCATCTGCCCCGGCCGCACTTCACCCAGATCACCGCCGCGCTTGCCGGACGGGCAGGTCGAGTATTTCTTCGCCAGCACATCAAACGCTTCGCCCTTGGCAATGCGTTGTTTGAGCTGTTCGGCCTCTTCGGCGGTTTTCACCAGAATGTGGCGGGCTTGGGCTTTCATCTTGCGGTACCTGATAACGGGGTGACGGCGGGGCGCGGATTATGCCTCAACTCAAGGCGTTTGGCTGATCATCGTGCGGATCTTGCTGGCCAGCAGTTCAATCGAAAACGGTTTGGCCACCATGTCCATGCCATCCTCCAGGAAGCCCTGACGCTCGGCGGCATTCTGCGCATACCCGGTCATGAACAGCACTTTGAGCGTCGGGCGACGCTGGCGGGCGATCTCTGCCAGTTGCCGACCATTCATGCCCGGCAGGCCAACGTCGGTGACCAGCAGATCCACGCGCAAATCCGACTCCAGCAGCGGCAGGGCGGTCTTGGCGTCTTCCGCTTCATGAGCCTGGTAACCCAGGCTCTTCAACAGATCGGTGACCAGCATGCGCACCGCCGGGTCATCTTCGACCACCACCACGGTTTCACCTGTTGCAGTGGGCGACGTCTGCTCGATCGGCTCGACAGACGGGAATTCAGGCTCGATGCCATGCAAGCGCGGCAAGTACAGGCGCACGCAAGTGCCCTGGCCCGGCAAACTGTCGAGGCTGACATGGCCGCCGGATTGCTGGGCAAAACCATAAATCATCGACAACCCGAGGCCGGTGCCCTGGCCGATGGGTTTGGTGGTGAAAAACGGATCGAAGGCCTTGGAGCGCACCGAAGGCGTCATGCCGGTGCCGTTGTCGCTGACCGCCAACATCAAGTAGTCGCCAGCCTTGACCGGTTCCAGCGTCGTAAGGTCACTGCCATCGAGATAGACGTTGGCCGTCTCGATCAGCAGCTCACCGCCCTCGGGCATGGCGTCGCGGGCGTTGATCACCAGATTGAGCAGGGCATTTTCCAGTTGGCTGACATCCGTGCTGACCGGCCACACGTCTTCGGCCAGACGCAAGGTGAGTTCGATCGGATCGCCCTTGGTGCGACGGATCAGATCCTCCAGCGAATGGATCAGCTCGTTGACGTTCAGGGTCTTGCGATCCAGCGACTGGCGCCGCGAAAACGCCAGTAAACGGTGGGTGAGGGCGGCTGCACGGTTGGCCGAGGACACCGCTGCTTCGGTGAAACGGCCGATCTCGTCGGCCCGACCATTGGCGATATAGCGTTGCATCAGGTCGAGGCTGCCGATGATCCCGGTGAGCATGTTGTTGAAGTCATGGGCGATGCCGCCAGTGAGCTGGCCGACCGCTTCCATCTTCTGCGCATGGCGCAACGCATCTTCGGCGCGCTCACGCTCGAACATCTCGTTCTGCAAACGTTGATTGGCCTGCGCCAGTTGATCCGTGCGGGCACTGACTCGCTCCTCAAGGGTCTCGTTGAGATTGCGCAGTGCTTCTTCGGTCTTTTTACGTTCGGTTTCGTCGATCACGAAAATGTAGAAACCGTTGACCGCGCCATCGGGGCCGTGACGCGGCAAGTAATTCATCAGCGCATGCCGGGCGCTGCCGTCACGGTGATGGGTATAGAGGCTGAACGAGCAGGGGCGGCCAGCCAGCGCTTCGGCGATATACGCTGCGCGCAGAAAATAGGCCTCTTCGCCGATCACTTCGCGAATCGTGCGGCCGTACAACTCCTGCGGAGTCAGCCCGTACCAGTCGAGATACGCCGCGTTGTTCAGACGAAAACGTTCTTCGTGGTCGACGTAACTAATCAGGATCGGCATGGCGTTGATGATCAACTGCAGCTCGGTCTGGCTTTGGCGCAACGCCTGTTCGGTATGTTTGCGTTCGGTCAGATCCAGGGCAGCACCGAGGAAGCGCATCGGGCGGCCATGGTGATCCTTGTAGCAGCGCCCGCGGGCAAACACCCAACGCTGTTCGCCACCAGGCAGCAACAAGCGGTATTCCTCCGCATATTCAGTGCCGTGAGTGATGCAATGCTTGATGCTGCGGGCGACCAGCGCGCGGTCTTCGGGATGCACGCCGTGCAGGTAATCGCTGATGGGCAACTGCGCGGCGCGCGCCGGATCGATGCCGTGCAACTGGGCGAAATGGGCGTCGGCAATGAAGCGATCTTCGCCGATGTCCCAGTCCCAGGTGCCCACTGCATCAGTTGCGGCAAGCGCCAGTTGCAGGCGCTCTTCGGTTTCGCGCTGGGCCTTGAGGCTGTCATCGGAGCGCTGTTGCAGTTCCAGCGCGATGCGCCGGCGCTCGTTGGTTTCGATGGCGGTCACCAGAATCCCGGCCACTTGCGCGCTCTCATCGCGGATTGGACTGTAAGTCAGATCAAGCCAGAAATCCGATTCCTTGCCCTCACGCTGCAAGGTGAAACGCCGCTCACTGTAGGTGCGCACCTGGCCTTGTAGGACGGCGCTGTAAATCGGGTCAGTAAAGTCTCGAAGTTCTGGCCATATCTGGTGCGCAGGTTGTCCGAAAGCGTGCGGATGCTTGCTTCCGGCGAGCAGGGCAAAGCCGTTGTTGTAGATCTGCGTCAGCTCCGCACCCCACAGCAGCAACATCGGCATCGGCGAATGAATCACGATGTCCACCGCGGTTCGCAAGCTCTGCGGCCAGGTGCCAGACGCGCCCAACGGAGTACGACTCCAATCCGTTCGGGCGATCAATACTTGGGCATCGTCAGTGGTCGGTACAGCGTTCATTACATCAGTCCTGAGCATCAGTCGGTGAGACGGCGTCTACTATCCTAGTTCGGTAGACGCGGTTTGGCCCCTTGCGTCACGGCGCGGGCCCTCTCTGTTCATTGCAAGCTTCACGGGTGCTTTTTGTCATGGAAATCGACGCACTGCTTAAACAACTGGCAAGCCGGCACGGTTCGGATCTGTTTCTGTCCACGGGCGCGCCACCCAGTGCAAGGTTCGACGGCGTGCTCACGCCGCTAAGCGAGCAACCCTTCAAACCCGGCGAGTTGGCGACTGTCGCCACCTCACTGATGGACGCCGAGCAGCGCCGGGAGTTCGACCGGGATCTGGAAATGAACCTGGCGATCTCGCGTACCGGGATTGGCCGCTTCCGGGTCAACATTTTCAAACAGCGCAATGATGTGTCGATCGTGATCCGTAACGTCAAACTCGACATCCCGCGTTTCGAAGATTTGAAGCTGCCGGCCATACTGCTTGAAACCGTGATGCTCAAACAGGGCCTGATCCTGTTTGTCGGCGCCACCGATTCCGGTAAGTCGACGTCATTGGCAGCGCTTATCGACCACCGCAATCGCCATAGTAGCGGGCACATCGTCACCATCGAAGACCCGATCGAGTACATCCACCGGCATCAACGCTCAATCATCAACCAGCGAGAAGTCGGCGTCGACACCCGCAGTTTTCACGCTGCGCTGAAAAACACTCTGCGCCAGGCGCCGGACGTGGTGCTGATCGGCGAAATTCGTGACCGCGAAACCATGGAGCATGCGCTGGCGTTTGCCGAGACCGGGCATCTGGTGCTTTCAACCCTGCATGCAAATAACGCCAATCAGGCGCTGGACCGGATCACCAACATGTTCACCGAAGAGCGTCGCCCGCAGTTGTTGCATGCGCTGGGCAACAACCTGAGGGCCTTTGTCTCACAGCGGTTGGTGCGCACGCTGGACGGACAGCGCAGGGCCGCGGTCGAGGTCATGCTGGGTACACCGACAGTGACGGATCTGATTCGTCGAAACGAATTCACCGAGTTGAAGGGCATCATGGAGAAGTCTGCCGAGCTTGGCATGCAGACGTTTGATGCCGCACTGTTTGCGCTGGTGGTGGAGAAAGTGATCAGTGAGGAGGAGGCGCTCAAACATGCGGACTCGGTAAACAACCTGCGGTTGCGTTTGAAATTGCATGACGATGCCGGCCCCGGGTTGCCGCCATCCTCCTCGGGTGAGTGGGGATTGATGGACTAGAGGATCAACAGCTCAATTCACTTCTGTCGCGAAATTGTTCTAATGCTTGCGGGTTGGCCAGTGCATCGGTGTTTTTCACCGGCTCCCCGTGCACCACGTTTCTCACGGCAAGTTCCACGACTTTGCCGCTGATGGTGCGCGGAATATCCGTGACCTGAACAATCTTCGCCGGTACATGACGGGGTGTGGTGTTCGCGCGGATCACCTGACGGATCTGCTCCTGCAGGGGTTCATCCAGTGCAACGCCATCCTGCAACCGCACAAACAGCACCACGCGCACGTCATCCTGCCACTGCTGCCCGATTGCCACGCTGTCGAGCACTTGCGGGACTTTTTCCACCTGCCGATAGATCTCCGCTGTACCAATGCGCACGCCGCCGGGATTGAGCACGGCGTCGGATCGACCGTGAATCATCATCGCGCCGTGGGGCAGTTGTTCGGCGTAATCGCCTTGCGCCCAGACGCCGGGGAACAGGCTGAAATAGGATTTGCGCAGTTTTTCTCCGTCGGCATCGTTCCACAAGCCGATCGGTATCGCCGGGAAATGCCGGGTGCAAACCGGTTCGCCTTTCTCGCCGATCAGCGGTTGGCCGGCGTCATTCCACACCTCAACCGCCATGCCCAGACTTTTGCCCATGATTTCGCCGCGACGTACCGCCGACAGCGGATTGCCGTTGACGAAGCAGGAAACGATATCGGTGCCGCCGGACATCGAGGCCAGGCAGACGTCGGATTTGAAATCGCGGTAGACGAAGTCGTAGCTCTGTGGTGACAGCGCCGAACCCGTGCAAAGCAAGGTTTTCAGGTGGCTCAGATCGTGGCTTTCGCGAGGCTTGAGGCCGCTGCTCTCCAGCGTCGCGAGAAATTTCGGGCTGGTGCCGAAGACGCTGACACGTTCGTCCTGAAGCAGATCCGGCAAGCGCTGTTCGTCCGGATGAAACGGCGAGCCGTCGTACAACACCACAGCACTGCCGACCGCAAGCGCCGAGACCAGCCAGTTCCACATCATCCAGCCGCAAGTGGTGTAGTAGAACAGGCGATCGCCGGGGCCGAGGTCGACATGCAGACCGTGTTCCTTGACGTGTTGCAGCAGGACACCGCCGGTGCTGTGCACGATGCATTTCGGCACGCCGGTGGTGCCGCTGGAATACAGCACGTACAGCGGATGCGCGAACGGCACCGGCACGAAACGCGGCTCACCGCCGGGGTGGTAAAACTCTTCCCACAGCGTGACATCCGCCTGCGTCCGGTAATCCTGCACGCGAGCCTGCGGGCGCGCGTAGGGCACGATGATCAACTGTTGCAGCGTCGGCAGTTGCGCCAGAATTTCATTGAGCTTGGTTGTCTGGTCGATCTCTTTGCCAGCGTAACGATAACCGGCGCAGGTGATCAGCACCTTCGGCTCGATCTGGCCGAAGCGGTCGATCACCCCGTGGGTGCCGAAGTCCGGAGAGGAACACGACCAGATCGCTCCGAGGCTGGTGGTCGCCAGCATCCCCACCAGCGTCTGCCAGGTATTGGGCATGCATGCCGCCACCCGGTCGCCGAGGCCAACGCCCGCTGCTTGCAGACTGGCTTGGAATCCTGCGACCTGACTGGCCAGTTCGGCCCAGGTCAATTGCTCGCGCTGACCGTTCTCCGCCACGCTGATGACCGCAACGGCATCGTCGCGCCGCCGCAACAGGTGTTCGGCGAAGTTCAGGGTGGCGCCGGGAAACCATTCGGCACTGGGCATTTTCGTGCCCTCACGCAGGACCGCGTCGGGTTGGGTATGGAAGCTGATGCCGAAAAAATCGACGATGGCCTGCCAGAACGCTTCACGCTGATCGATGCTCCACTGGTGCAGGGCAGGGTAGTCGTCAAGGTCCAGCGAATGGCGCTGATTGACCAAGCGCCGGAACGTGTCCATGCGCGAATGGGCGATACGGTTGGCGTCGGGTTGCCAGAGGATGTCGGACATTGTTTGCCTCTTGTTATCTGATTCACGCACAAGGTCAGGATCACACCGGGTCAGTTGAAGATTTACTGCGCCAGCCATCCCCCATCAATATTCCACGCCGCCCCGCGCACCTGGCTACCAGCCTCGCTGCACAGGAACAACACCAGTTCACCCAGATGCTGCGGCGTGACGAACGCCAGTGACGGCTGCTTCTCGGCCAGCAAATCGTGTTGCGCCTGCTGCGGATCGACACCCGTGGCAGCACGGTCGTCGATCTGCTTCTGCACCAGCGGCGTCAGAACCCAGCCCGGGCAGATCGCGTTGCAGGTGACGTTGCTGGTCGCGGTTTCCAGACCGACCACTTTGGTCAGGCCGATCACCCCGTGTTTCGCCGCAACGTAGGCAGCCTTGCCGGTTGAGCCGACCTGACCGTGCACGGAGGCGATATTGATGATTCGGCCCCAACCCTTGGCGCGCATGCCCGGCAAACTCAGGCGCGTGCTGTGAAACACCGACGAGAGGTTGATGGCGATGATCGAGTCCCAGCGCTCGATCGGGAACTCTTCAACGGCGGCGACATGCTGGATGCCGGCGTTGTTGACCAGAATGTCGACGCCGCCAAATTCGCGCTCGGCGTAGTCGACCATGTCGGCGATCTGCGCCGGATCGCTGACGTCGGCCGGGTGATGGCCGACCTTGCCGCCGAACTGCGCGACCTCGGCAATCACCGGGGCAGCATCGCCGAAACCATTGAGAATCACGTTGGCCCCGGCCTTTGCCAGCACGAGGGCAATGCCCAGACCGATGCCGCTGGTGGAGCCGGTGACCAATGCAGTCTTGCCAGAAAGAGTCGTCATGAATGCCTCACACAATGCCAGTGGCGTAGAAAGTGCCGATCACTACAAAAACCGCCAGGGTCTTGATCAGCGTAATACAGAAAATGTCTTTATAAGCTTCGCGATGGGTCAGTCCGGTGACCGCCAGCAGCGTGATTACCGCGCCGTTGTGCGGCAGGGTGTCCATGCCGCCGCTGGCCATCGCGGCCACGCGGTGCAGCACTTCCAGGGGAATGTTCGCTGCGTGTGCCGCGCTGATGAACTGCTCGGACATCGCCGCCAGCGCAATGCTCATACCGCCCGAGGCAGAGCCGGTGATACCGGCCAGCAACGTCACGGTAATGGCCTCGTTGACCAGCGGATTGGGGATTTGCTTGAGCCAGTCGGCCAGCACCAGAAAGCCCGGCAGTGACGCAATCACCGCGCCGAAGCCGTATTCCGAAGCGGTGTTCATCGCCGCCAGCAGCGCACCGCTGACCGCACTTTTGCTGCCCTCGGCGAGTTTGCTGCGAATCGCCTGAAAGCCGAACGCCAGTACCATCAGAATCCCGACCAGCAATGCCGCCTGCACCGCCCAGATCGCCGTCAGTTTGGCGATTTCGGTGGTGACCGGTGTGGCCATGCCCGGCAGTGCGAGGCTGTGGGTCTTGCCGTACCACTGTGGAATCCACTGGGTGAACAACAGGTTCATGATGCCCACCGCCAGCAGGGGCGACAGCGCAATCCATGGGTTCGGCAGCTTCAGGTCTTCGGCGGTTTCCGGTTCGTTGCGCAGCTCGGTGCCATAGCCTTCACCGGCGCGCTGGGCCTTGTTGCGTTGGCGCTGGAGAAACAGCATACCGGCGCAGAACACGAAGATCGTGCCGATCACCCCCAGCCACGGCGCCGCCCATGCAGTGGTGTTGAAGAAGGTGCTGGGGATGATGTTCTGGATTTGCGGCGTGCCGGGCAGGGCGTCCATGGTGAACGAAAACGCGCCGAGGGCGATGGTGGCCGGGATCAGGCGTTTGGGGATATTGCTCTGGCGAAACATCTCTGCCGCAAACGGGTAGACCGCGAACACCACCACAAACAGCGAAACGCCGCCGTAGGTGAGCAGGGCGCAGACCAGCACGATCACCAGCATCGCCTGCTTGGTGCCCAAGAGGCGAATCGCTGCCGCAACGATCGAACGCGAGAACCCCGAGAGCTCGATCAACTTGCCGAACACGGCGCCGAGCAGGAACACGGGAAAGTACAGCTTGATGAAACCGACCATTTTTTCCATGAACACCCCGGTGAAGGCAGGGGCGACGGCGGAAGGGTCGGTGAGCAGGACCGCGCCGAGGGCGGCGATCGGGGCGAAAAGGATGACGCTATAGCCACGGTAGGCCGCCAGCATCAGCAGCGCGAGGGCTGCCAGGGCAATGATCACACTCATGGTGTGTCTCTCCGGAATTGTTATTTTTGTGGTTGAAACGGGTGTAGGAGAGCGCTTAGCGAGTTTTGTGCCAGATAGGTAAGCTATTGAAATATATGGATTTAATGAGGTTTCTGGAAGGCGGGAAAATTAAATTGTCTCTGTCTAGAGATTTTTGTTGGACTTGCTGACGTCATCGCTGGCAAGCCAGCTCCCACAGGAACTGTGATTAACCTGTGGGAGCTGGCTTGCCAGCGATGCTTTTGATGGTGTCTTTTTTTTGAGAGAAAAGTCTCTTTATTGAGACTCGGCGATTCCCAGCGCCACCATTTTTTTGTACAGGGTCGAGCGTCCAAGCCCCAGTCGAGCCGCTGTCTCCGGCACCTTGCCTGCGCATTGCGCGAGAGCAGATTGAATCAACTGCCGGTCAAATCGTTCCCGCGCCTGAGCGAAGGTTTCTTCGGTCAGCGCTTCAACCATCGGTGCCGAAGTTCGCTCCACCGGGGAAAACGTGCCAATGGCCGCGCGTATGTCATTTTCCGTCAGCATCAGGTCGTCACTGAGCAGCGCCGCCCGTTCCAGCACATTGCGCAACTCGCGAATATTGCCCGGCCAGGCATGCTGGCCAAGCAGGGCCAGCGCTTCGCGGTTCAGTTCATGCTGGCTGCGCAGCTCTTCAAGAATGGCTTCGCTGAGCGCTGGCAGGTCATCCAGTCTGTCCCGTAACGGCGGCACGTTGATCGGCAGCACGTTGAGTCGGTAATACAAGTCGGCGCGGAACTCGCCGCGTTTGATCGCCGCTTGCAGATCCGTTGACGTGGCGGCGATTACCCGCACATCGCTCTGAATCACTTCGTTGGAGCCCACAGGCTCGAACTCCTTTTCCTGCAACACACGCAGCAGTTTGCTTTGCAGCGGCAGCGGCATGTCGCCAATTTCGTCGAGGAACAACGTGCCGCCCTGAGCGATTTGCAGTTTGCCGGTGCGGCCCTTGCGATCGGCCCCGGTGAAAGCGCCTGGCGCTGTGCCAAAAAACTCGGCTTCCAGCAGGGCTTCGGGAATCGCCGCGCTGTTGATGCTGACAAAGGCTTTGTGCGCCCGGGGCGAGGCGCTGTGGATGGCCTGGGCCAGCAGCTCTTTGCCGGTGCCGGTTTCGCCGAGCAGCAACACCGGGGACTCGGCGCTGGCACTGCGCCGAGCACGGCGTTTGACTTCGAGGCTGGCGGCGCTGGTGCCGATGAAATGCGCAAAGTTGTACTTGGTCTGTCGCGCCCGCAGCAATGAACGAGTCGACGCCAGTTCTTCCTGCATGCTCAGATAACGCTTGAGCATCGGCGAGAGGGTGCGCAACTCATCGAACAAGGCAAAACCGATGGCGCCGATCACGCTGCCGGCGTCGTCGTGAATCGGCAGACGCATGACCACCAACGGCTCTTTTGGCGTGTCCTGCATGTCGAGCAAGATCGGCCGGCCGGTGCGCACCACTTCGCGCAAGAGACTGCCGGGGATCACACTTTCACACGGCTTGCCGATGGCGCCTGCGGCGGATTCCAGACCAAACCGGCGGGCATAGCGCTCGTTCATCCAGACGATGTTGGCATCGCGATCGACAATCACCGTGCCTTCGCTCGATTGCTCGATGATCTCGAACAACGAGCGGATCGCCAGGGTGCGAACCCGTTGGTAGTCCTTGAGGCTTTCGGTGGTGTTCATGAAGGCTGATCCGCAGTTTTGGTTGACAGTGCCGACGCCATCGCTGGCAAGCCAGCTCCCACAGTTTTTCTGGTGAGCACAGTATCTGTGAACGACCGAAAATCCTGTGGGAGCTGGCTTGCCAGCGATGGCCGCGACTCGGTTTCAAATCGAGTGCCGATTATGCCTACCCCGGATGCGCCGCCGCCAACAGCTCTTTGGTGTACGGATGCTGCGGCGAATCAAACACCTCGTGACTGGCCCCGCGCTCGACCACTTTGCCGTCCTTGATCACGATCATGTCGTGGGCGAGGGCGCGGACCACCGCCAGGTCGTGGCTGATGAACAAGTAGGTCAGACCGTGTTTTTCCTGGAGCTGGCGGAGCAGGGCGACCACTTGTTTTTGTACCGTGCGGTCGAGTGCCGAAGTCGGTTCGTCCAGCAGGATCAGCGCCGGTTTCAATACCAGTGCGCGGGCGATGGCGATGCGTTGGCGCTGACCGCCGGAAAACTCGTGGGGGTAGCGATGACGGCTCTGCGGATCCAGGCCCACTTCCTTAAGTACGCGGATCACTTGCTCATCGCATTCATCGGCGGTCGATTCGCAATGCACTTCCAGGCCTTCGCTGATGATTTGCGCCACCGACATTCGCGGGCTGAGGCTGCCGAACGGATCCTGAAACACCACCTGCATCTGCCGCCGCCACGGGCGTAGCTGTTTCTGGTTGAGGCCATCGAGCGCTTCGCCCTGGAAGCGGATGCTGCCTTTGGAATCGAGCAGCCGCAGGATCGCCTGGCCCAGCGTCGACTTGCCTGAACCGGATTCACCGACAATGCCCAGGGTCTTGCCGCGCTGGATGTTCAGGCTGATGCCATCCACCGCGCGCAGGTATTGTTTGCGCTGAAACAGCCCGCCGCCGACGACGAAATCAACCCGCAGATCATCGACTTCCAATACGTTTTCACGCTCATCCCGGGGCAGGGCTTCACCCTCGGGCTCGGCGTTGAGCAGAACGCAGCTGTAAGGATGTTTCGGTTCGGTGAACAGGGTTTCGCAGGGCGCTTGCTCGACGATCTCACCGGCCTTCATCACACAGACGCGCTGAGCAATGCTGCGCACCAGATTGAGGTCGTGGCTGATCAACAGCAGCGACATGCCCAAGCGTTGTTGCAAGGATTTGAGCAGCAGCAGGATCTTGCGTTGCACGGTGACGTCGAGGGCGGTGGTCGGCTCGTCGGCGATCAATAGCTCCGGTTCGCAGGCCAGTGCCATGGCGATCATCACCCGTTGCCGTTGTCCGCCAGACAGTTGATGCGGATACGCCTTGAGCCGTTCCTCGGGTTTCTGGATGCCGACGAGGCCGAGCAGTTCAACAATCCGTTGTTGCGCCGCTTTGCCACCGAGGCCCCGGTGCAGCAACAGGGTTTCACCGATCTGCTTTTCGATGGTGTGCAGCGGATTGAGCGAGGTCATCGGCTCCTGAAAGATCATGGCGATGCGATTACCGCGCAGCTCGCGCAAGACCTTGGGGTCAGCCCCGACCAGTTCCTGCCCGCGATAGCGAATACTGCCGGTGGTTTGCGCTTCCGATTCGGGGAGCAATTGCAGAATCGAATGGGCCGTTACCGATTTGCCCGAACCGGATTCGCCGACCAGGGCCAGGCACTCGCCGGCGCGAATATCCAGGCACAGGTCGCGCACCACGGTCTGGCCATGGAAGGCGACATTGAGATTTCGGATTTCAATCAGGTTGTCAGTCATGGCCACGCTTCAGGATCGAGGGTCGAAGGCGTCACGCAACGCTTCGCCGATGAACACCAGTAAAGAAAGAATCAGCGCCAGAGTGAAAAACGCTGTCAGCCCCAGCCAGGGTGCCTGCAGGTTCTGTTTGCCCTGGCCGATCAGTTCGCCCAGTGAAGCACTGCCGGCTGGCATGCCGAAGCCGAGGAAGTCCAGCGCCGTGAGCGTGGAAATGGCTCCGGTCAAAATGAACGGCAAATAACTCAACGTCGCGTTCATGGCGTTTGGCAGGATGTGCCGGACAATCACTTTGCGGTCAGTCAGGCCCAAGGCGCGCGCGGCTTTGACGTATTCCAGATTGCGCCCGCGCAGGAACTCGGCGCGCACCACGTCGACCAGTGCCAGCCAGGAAAACAACGCCATGATCCCCAGCAGCCACCAGAAATTCGGCTCGACGAAACCGGAGAGGATGATCAGCAGATAGAGCACCGGCAATCCCGACCAGACTTCCAGCAGGCGTTGCCCGAGCAGGTCGACCCAGCCCCCGTAATAACCCTGCAAGGCACCGGCCGCGATACCGATCAAGGCGCTGACAAACGTCAGCATCAACGCAAACAGAATCGATACCCGCGCACCGAAAATCACCCGGGCCAGCACGTCCCGCGACTGATCGTCGGTGCCCAGCCAGTTGACTGCAGTCGGCGGGCTCGGTGCCGGTTTGTTGAGGTCATAGTTCGGCGTGTCGTCGCTGAACGGAATCGGCGGAAACAGCAGCCAGCCACCGTCCTTGCGGATCAGGTTCTGCACATAGTCGCTGCGGTAATCGGCCTGGAACGGCAGTTGCCCGCCGAACTCCTGCTCGGTGTGGCGTTTGAAGACCGGGAAATACCATTGGCCCTGATAGCTGACCACCAACGGCTTGTCGTTGGCGATCAACTCGCCCCCCAGCGTGACGACAAACAGTCCGATGAACAGCCACAACGACCACCAGCCACGGCGGTTTTTCTTGAAATTCTCGAAGCGGCGACGACCCAACGGCGAGAGCTTGAACATCAGGCATTCCTCGCGGCGAAGTCGATGCGCGGATCGACGAGGGTGTAACACAGGTCGCCGATCAGTTTTATCAGCAGGCCGAACAGGGTAAAGATGAACAGCGAGCCGAACACCACCGGATAATCGCGCGACACTGCCGCTTCGTAGCTCATGCGGCCGAGGCCGTCGAGGGAGAAAATCACTTCGATGAGCAAGGAGCCGGCGAAGAACACGCTGATGAACGCCTGGGGAATACCCGACACCACCAGCAGCATGGCGTTACGGAATACGTGGCCGTAAAGCACGCGACGCTCGCTCAAGCCTTTCGCCCGGGCAGTGACGACGTATTGGCGGGTGATTTCATTGAGAAACGAGTTCTTGGTGAGGATGGTCAACGTCGCAAAACCACCGATGACCAGTGCCGTCACCGGCAAGACCAGATGCCAGAAGTAGTCGGCGATCTTGCCCAGGGTCGACAGCGATTCAAAGTTGTCCGAGACCAGGCCGCGCACCGGGAACCAGTTCAGCGAAGTGCCACCGGCAAACACCACGATCAGAAACATCGCGAACAGGAACGCCGGCATTGCGTAGCCGATGATGATCGCCGTGCTGCTCCAGATATCGAAATGACTGCCGTGATGTACAGCCTTGCGGATGCCCAGCGGGATTGAAACCAGATAGGTAATCAGCGTCGCCCAGAGACCGAGGGAAATGGTAACCGGCATTTTTTCCAGGATCAGGTCGGTGACCGTTGCGCCACGGAAGAAGCTCTTGCCGAAGTCCAGTTGCGCATAGTTCTTGAGCATCAGCCACAGGCGTTCATGGGCCGGTTTGTCGAAGCCGTACTGTTTTTCGATGTCCTTGATCAGTTGCGGATCAAGGCCACGGCTGGCGCGCGATGTGCCGCTCATGGTTTCGCTCGAACCGCCGCCGACATTGCTTGCGCCAATGCCTTGCAGGTGCGCGATCGCCTGCTCGACCGGGCCACCGGGCGCCGCTTGAATGATGACGAAATTGACCAGCAGAATAATCACCAGCGTCGGAATGATCAGCAGCAGGCGCCGCAGTATGTAACCCCACATCAGCGTGGTCCTCCGGGTCTGCCACGGGCGATTTTTTCAGCCGTCATCTGTTGATTGGTCAGCGGCGTGCTGCTGATTTCCCACCAGCTCTCGATGGCTTCGTCGTTGCTGGCCTGCACCGACGGAATGCCGAAACGGTTCCACCAGACTGTCGAGGTGCCCGGCGGGTAGTAATTGGGGATCCAGTAGTAGTTCCATTGCAGCACCCGGTCCAGCGCGTGGGCGTAGTGCAGCATGTCGGATTGGGTCGAGGCGCGGATCAGGCCATTGATCAATGTGTCGACCGCAGGGTTTTTCAGCACCATGTAATTGTTGGCGCCCGGATCGTTGGCTGACGCCGATCCGAAGTAATTGAGCAATTCGCCGCCCGGAGAGGTGGTGACGGGGTAGCCGGTGACGATCATGTCGTAGTCGCGGCTCATCAAGCGGTTGACGTACTGCGAGGAGTCGATGCGGCGGATATTGAGGTCGATGCCGATCTGTTTCAGTGTGCGTTTGTATGGCAGCAACAGGCGGTCCATGCCGTTCTGACTGACCAGGAAGGTGAAGCTCAGCGGTTCGCCCTCGGCATTCACCAGTTGATCGCCATCCGGTGTCCACCCGGCCTGCTCAAGCAGTTCAAGAGCCTGCAATTGTTTGTCACGGATCAGGCCGCTGCCATCGGTTTTCGGCGCCTCGAAGACTTTTGTGAAAACTTCGTCGGGAACCTGTCCGCGCAGCGGCTCAAGGATTTTCAGTTCTTGCGCATCGGGCAGTTCTCGCGCCGCAAGGTCGGTATTGGAAAAGTAGCTTTGCTGGCGGATGTACAGGTTGCGCATCATCTGCCGGTTGCTCCACTCGAAATCCCAGAGCATCGCCAGTGCCTGACGCACGCGACGATCCTGGAACATCGGTTTTTGCAGGTTGAACACAAAGCCTTGCGCCGATTGCGGTGCTTCGGTGGCCAGATGCGCCTTTTGCAGGCGGCCGTCGCTCAGGGCGGGGCTGTCATAGCCGATCGAATAACCGGTGGCGGAGAACTCGCGGTTGTAGTCATAGGCACCGCCGCGCAGCACTTGTCGCGCAACATCGGTGTCGCCGAAATACTCGATGCTGAAGTGGTCGAAATTGTACAGGCCGCGGCTTACGGGCAAATCCTTGCCCCACCAATCTGGATTGCGTTCGAAGGTGATGCTGCGCCCCGAGTCGACTTTGCCGACGCGATAGGGGCCACTGCCCAGTGGCGGTTCGTATCCGCCACCGCCAGCGAAATCGCGACTCTTCCACCAGTGTTCGGGGAATACCGGCAGGGTCGCGATATCAAGTGGCAGGGTGCGGTTTTCGTTGCTTTTGAAATCGAAGCGCACGGTCAGCGGCGCTTCCACTTCGACACCTTTGACGTCGGCAAACTGAGTGCGATAACGCAGGCTGCCCTGGGTCATCAACAGGTCGTAGCTGTAGCGCACATCTTCGGCGGTGATCGGTTTGCCGTCAGCGAAGCGGGCCTTGGGATTGATGAAGAAGCGCAACGACAGACCGTCGTCCGAGCGCTCCATCTTCTGTGCGACCAGACCGTAAACGGTGTAAGGCTCGTCCATCGAGCGCTGGGCCAGCGGCGAATACAGCAGGCCGTCGATCTGGGTGACACCGATGCCCTTGTCTATATAAGGAAGCACATGATCGAAGTGACCGATTTCGATCGCCGAGCGGCGCATCGTCCCGCCTTTGGGGGCTTGCGGATTGGTGTAGTCGAAGTGACTGAAGCCTGCGGGGTACTTGGCAGGTTCGCCATACACGGTCAACGCATGTTGCGGTGCAGCGTTCACACCGGCGGCGCCCGACAGCAGGGCGAGGGCGGTGAGCATCAATGTGGGGAAAACCAGTCGCATTGTCAGCCTTGGAACGGGTAGTCGATATGCGCAAGTTGTACGCGAGAGGCGCGCCAGTCGCCAGTCGTATGTGTTGCTGAAATACAACGGCCCACCAAAAGGCGGGCCGTTGGCACAGCAATCAGGCGATGGATCAGTCCTGACGGCTAGTGACTTCCAGCAGGTGATAACCGAACTGGGTCTTCACCGGGCCTTGCACGACGTTGATTGGCGCGCTGAACACGACGGTGTCGAATTCCTTGACCATCTGGCCAGGACCGAACGAGCCCAGATCACCGCCCTGACGGCTGGACGGGCAGGTGGAGTTGGCCTTGGCAACTTCGGCGAAATCAGCGCCGCCTTCGATCTGGGCCTTGAGTTCGTTGCACTTGTCTTCGCTGGAAACCAGGATGTGGCGGGCAGTGGCTTTAGCCATGGGAAAACTCTCCAATCTATTTCAGTAAAGTGCGGAGCCTACCGGATTCAGTGGGCGAATTCTCGGCAAAGTTCCGTTCGTTTGTCAGCAGCCTGTTCAGAGATTCACTGCTCGCAGGCGCGCGGCATGTTCGACGTAAAGCGCAATGGGGTCGAGCAGGCTGGCGACGGTGCCGGCACTGCGGCGCAGAGTGCTCAAGTGGTCCAGCGGATAGTCGGAACGGATAACCTGGCCCAAATGCGAGCTGAAGCGCCCGACGAAGCCGTCATTCTGATCCCCTTCGGTCATGAAATATTGCGAGAGCGCCTGACAGGCGCCTTGAATCGGGTCGAATGATGGCAGGCCTGTTGCAGGCAGGACGCCGCTCCAGGAGTAATAGCGCACACCATTGACCTGTGCGGCACCTTGCCCGCCCCACGTGTGGGGCAGGCCTTGCGGAAACCTGTCGTTGAAGGCACCCACGCCCTCGGTTGTCAGTGCATTGAGTGCCGCCAAGGCGTTCTGCGGCAGGGTGGGGCTACCACTGACCAGCGAAATGAAATCAGCGAACAGTGTCGCCACGTTTTGCGCCACAACTTCCGGCAGTCGGCCCGGCACCAGCGCCTTGCGCAGGAAGTCAGCCAGTTCCGAGCCGTGGTTCGGGCCACTGACCGATGTCACCGAGGCCACGCTGTGTGGCGCAAGCGCCGCAGCATAGCGAGCGGCCAATGCTCCCTGACTGTGTCCGATGAGGTTGACTTTGGCGGCTCCTGTGCCTCTCAGGACGCTTTCGATTTGCTTCAGTAGTTGCTCACCTCTTACTTCGTTGTCGTGAGTGGCGGAGAGGTGGGGAACAAACACTCGGCTGCCTGCTGTTTTCAGAGCGTCCTTGACCTCATGAAACAGCTCGAAATGGCCGATACGCTCGAATCCGAACAGGCCGTGTACCAAAAGCACGGGATAACGAGTTGTAGCATTCCGTTGCATGTTCTTACCTTTTTCGCAGAAGTTCATTGGGGAAATCTGTGGGTCACTCTAAAACACCCGTCCCGCTGAGGAAGTACGAAGAGGCTTCACTTGGCCGTTGAATATGGACTAGGGGCTGTACGACGTTTCGGATACATGTGAAGTCCGAATCGGAAGTTCTGGCCGTCTTACGCCTGCAGTGAGTCGATTTTGCGTAGGTTGCCTACTGCGCTCGTAGCCTTTGCGTCATGTATGCGGCGTATTGGGCTGATATCGGTTGCATCAGCAATCTCGTTCAATGTGGGCTGTCGACGCCGTCATGAAGGCAGCGTTTTGTCCAAGGAGTCGAGCCACGAATGAACACCCATGAAATCGAGTTTTGCTACCGGATGCGCCACCCCGTCAGCCCCTGCACAACAAATCAGCTATTGCCTGCCGCAACACTCGACTCACTGGAGGGCGATGTGCTCGACCCTTCGCTGAGTCAGGTCGTCGTTCGTATTGCTCCTTATACAAATATGGCGTGTGGAGATCGGTTGCTGCTGAGCTGGGAGGGTCTGGATATCGAGGGCTTTGTTTACCAGCATGAAAAGGTTCGCTATGTCAGCGCGGCGCAAGTTGGCAAAGACGTCATTTTCGTGATCAAAGGCATGCACGTTGCCGCTTTGGATGGCGGCGCTCTGGATATCTACTGGACGCTTGCCAGCGCGGGTCTGCCCGAGCCCGCATTGTCTGCGCCCCTGCAATTGACTGTGGGAGATACGCGTGCGCAGTTGCTTGCTCCGCAGATCGAGGGAGCAATAAGCGGGACACTGGATCCGGCACGGGTGGTGGAAGGTGTACTCGTCACTCTCCAGCCGTACGGCAAAATGGCGGTAGGTGACCAGGTGTCGTTGATGTGGTCTGGGGACGCCTCGCCGTTGGCGTTCAGCGATCGATTGAAGGTCGAGGCCTTTGCTGTCGCAGAAACCCTTTCCTTCTGGGTACCTGCCGAGTACATCGCAGCGCACCTCGGTGGCGAGGTGACGGTTCGTTACCGAGTCGAGCAGGCGAATGGTGCGGTTCGCGAGTCCGATACTGCGAGAGTTCTCGTCACCCCGTTCTTGCAAAGCGAGCTGGACGCGCCCGATGTGCTTGAGGCAGAAGATGGCGTGCTGTTGGCAGAGGATTCAACTGATGGCGTCACCGTGGTGATCGGCAATGCCCGGACCCAGGAGGGTGAACTGGTCTATCTCAAGTGTGACGGTGATTTTTTCAGTCACAGGGATGATCGCGACATCACTCGGGAAACCGCAGGGAAACCGCTGATTTTTATCGTTCCACAGCGCTTCTGGCGCGAACACCAGGGATCGACTGTACGTGTTTCCTACACGGTAGAGCGATTGGACGATGTCAGTCAGCCTTCCGCGGCGACACAGGTGCGGGTAGAGGCGTAGGTTGAACCTGGCCCACCCTCCGATTCTCTGCTGAACCGGAAGGTGGGCCGTGCGATCAGCCTCTGGTGCACGCGCCAAGACGTCGAGCTGCCTGGAGCAGAAGTTGCTCCGTTGCGCTGAAACCCAGGCAACCATCGGTAATCGAAACGCCGTAACGCAGCGATGCACTCAGCGGCTGACAGCCCTCGAAAAGATGAGACTCCAGCATCATGCCGATCAGTGAGCGATCACCCTGCAAGCGTTGCTCCAGGACCTCGTTGAAGACTCCCGGCTGGCGCAATGGATCCTTGCCGCTGTTGGCGTGGCTGCAATCGACCATGATGCGGCTGGGGATTTTCAATCGGTTCAAGTCAGCGTGGATTCTGGCCACGCTCTCACGATCATGGTTGGGTCCGTGGTGCCCGCCGCGCAACACCAGGTGAGTATCCGGGTTGCCTGGCGTTTGAATAATCGCCGGGTGTCCCTGACTATCGACCCCGAAATGCCGATGTGGATGGGCTGCCGAGCGCATGGCGTCAACCGCAACGGTCGCTCCGCCGTCGGTGCCGTTCTTGAAGCCTACCGGCATGCTCAGGCCGCTGGCCATTTCACGATGTATTTGTGATTCGGTGGTACGTGCACCAATGGCCACCCAACTGAGCAGGTCATCGAAGTAACCCGCAGCCATGGGTTGCAACAGTTCGGTGGCCACTGGCAAACCGAGGCGGATCATTTCCAGCATCAGCTCGCGGGACAGTGTCAGGCCGCCGGCCATGTCGTCACTGCCATCCAGGTGCGGGTCGTAGGCCAGACCTTTCCAGCCGACGGTGGTGCGCGGTTTTTCGACATAGGCACGCATCACCAGCAGCATCTCGCCGCTGACGGCTTCAGCCAGTCGGGCGAGCTTGCCAGCGTATTCAAGGGCGGACTGAGGATCGTGGATGGAGCAAGGGCCGACGATTACCAGCAGGCGCTGGTCTTCACCATTGAGAATTGCGCGGACCGCTTGGCGGTGGGCGGCGACTTGTTGGCTCAAGGCGTTGCTCAATGGCAACTGCTGTTTGAGTTGCAACGAGCTGGGCAGACGCAGGGTCAGTGCTTCGTTGGCGGAATTGAGGGTGGACAGCGGCAGAGCAGAAACGGACGAGTTCATATTCGGTCTTCCTGGGCAGGCGGCGGGTTGTTCCCGCTCGCTCAGCCCTACTGGGGTGTTCGACAATTGGCCGTATTGGCTACATGGGTGTGTTTGCCACCTGTGGGTGACCGATCGGAGGCGGCAGGCTGTCCCGAGCGGAGGCTGGTAAATCGCCAGGCGCTAAAGCTGTCGTAACGGTAATAAGTGGCGTAGTTCATTTTGTGAATCCTCAAAAGTGTCTGGTGTGTTGCGGAAAAAGTCTGGGCCTGAAAAAACAAAACCCCCGATCGGGAAGCCGACCGGGGGTTGAGAAATCTCTGGTAGGCGACCCGTCTTCATGGGCGCCGTGTGGGTATCAGGCGCGCCAGTGGCTAAACCAATACCCAAAATAAAAGCTGACCGAAGCGCAAACGTCATTCACCCAGACAGCCGCAACCGAGCGCATGGCGCTGACGGCAAGAAGCTGTGAAAGGGCGTTGAACATGGTCTGTCTCCGATGAATGCGCCGAGCTTACTAGAGCCCGATATGCCTCAGCAATCAGAAATTGCTATCGCGTGAGCAACAAAACGCCTATTGCTTGAGCGCAGCGTCAGTTGTGCCACACTCGGCACTTTGCCTGATGACCATGGAAGAATCATGTCGACACTGACCATTGCCGCTGCCCAGGCAACCTCCATTGCCGGTGATCTTGCCGCCAACATTGCTCGCCATATGCGCTTCATCGAAGCTGCAGCGGGGCAGGGCGTGCAACTGCTGGTTTTTCCGGAGTTGTCCCTGACGGGCTATGAAGGCGAGGAGGCTGCAGCATTGGCCGTCGACCCGCAAGACGCAGTCCTTCAGCCGTTGCGCGAAGTTGCTCGTGAGCTTGGCATAACGACGGTCGTCGGTATGCCTGTCCGATTGGAAAATCATCCTGGAGTGTTGATTGGTGCTCTGATTCTGGGTGCTGATGGCTCGCTCGTGGTGTACAGCAAACAGCATTTGCACCCGGGCGAAGAGCTTGTTTTCGCCCCTGGGTTCGGAGGGCCTGCCCTGGACATCGGCAACCACAAGGTTGCGCTGGCGGTCTGCGCCGATTTTTCCCACGCCAGTCACGCGGCTGCGGCGGCTGAACAAGGGGCTGACCTGTACGCAGCAGGCGTATTGATCAGCGAAAAAGGTTACGCGGCAGACACCGCGCTGCTTCAGGGTTATGCACGGCAACACGCGATGGCCGTGTTGATGGCCAACCACGGTGGCCTTACTGGCGGATGGCAGTCGGCAGGGCGCAGCGCGATATGGTCCGAAAACGGTTCATTGGTCGCTTCCGCGCCGGGAGTGGGTGACCTTTTGCTGGTTGCCCAACGAGACGCCGGAACCTGGCAGGGGCGGGTCGTTCCTGTGATGGCGGGCTGAATGACATTCCAGTTGCGGAAAGCGGCGCCAGAGGATCTGGCATTTTCACGCAATCTCACTTGCCAGAACATGCTGCCTTACTACATTCATCATGATCTGTTGTGGCAGGACGAAGCATTCGACGTAGCCTGGTCGGGACGCGAGAACTGGCTGATATTGCGTGATGATGTGGCGATAGGTTTTTTCAGTCTCAGCCGGGACAGGCGGGCGTTATATATTCGTGAACTGCAGATTGCTCAAGCCTTTCACCGCCAGGGCGCGGGTTCCTGGGCGATTGATCAGGTTATCGGCATGGCCCAGGAAGAGCAGCGGCCGGCTTTGCGCCTGACAGTCTTCGAAAACAATCCGGCGAAACATTTGTATGAAAGAAAAGGACTACACGTACAAGGCGAGGACGAGTGTTTTCTGCGAATGCAGCTGGATATCAGTACACCTGTGCTCTGAAACCCACGGCCGGCAAGCCTTCGATGATGAATTGAAACTTTTTAAATGCTGCTTGCCGCTAGGTCTGTCGGGCACTTTTTGCTAAGGTGTCCGGCATCCCAATAAGACCATATCGCGAGGTGTCTGCTTGATTAGGGTGCTAGTGGTCGATGACCATGATCTCGTTCGTACAGGCATTACACGGATGCTGGCCGATATTGATGGCTTGCAGGTAGTGGGCCAGGCCGAGTCCGGGGAAGAATCCCTGATCAAGGCCCGAGAGTTGAAACCCGATGTGGTCCTGATGGACGTCAAGATGCCTGGCATCGGCGGCCTGGAAGCCACGCGTAAACTGCTGCGCAGTCACCCTGACATCAAGGTGGTCGCGGTTACTGTATGTGAGGAGGACCCTTTTCCTACTCGCTTGCTGCAAGCCGGCGCTGCGGGTTATCTCACCAAGGGTGCCGGGTTGCCGGAAATGGTGCAGGCCATTCGGCTGGTGTTTGCCGGGCAGCGCTACATCAGCCCGCAGATTGCTCAGCAGTTGGCGATCAAGTCCTTTCAACCGTCCAATGATTCTCCGTTCGATGCGTTGTCCGAGCGAGAAATCCAGATCGCGTTGATGATTGTCGGCTGCCAGAAGGTACAGATCATTTCCGACAAGTTGTGTTTGTCGCCGAAAACCGTGAACACCTATCGCTACCGTATTTTCGAGAAGCTTTCGATCAGCAGCGACGTCGAGTTGACGCTGTTGGCGGTTCGTCACGGCATGGTTGATGCCAGCCTCTGACCATGACTGAAGCATTCGATTCCAGCGCCTTCCTGTCGACCGTCAGCGGGCGCCCCGGCGTGTATCGCATGTTCGACAGCGATGCGCGTCTCTTGTATGTCGGCAAGGCCAAGAACCTCAAGAAACGCTTGGCGAGTTACTTTCGCAAGACCGGTCTGGCGCCGAAAACCGCTGCGTTGGTCGGTCGCATTGCGCAGGTCGAAACGACCATTACCGCCAACGAAACCGAAGCGCTGTTGCTTGAGCAGACGCTGATCAAGGAATGGCGGCCGCCGTACAACATCCTGTTGCGCGACGACAAATCCTATCCTTACGTGTTTCTCTCGGACGGACAGTTTCCGCGCCTCAGCATCCATCGCGGGGCGAAAAAAGCCAAAGGCAAATATTTCGGGCCTTATCCGAGCGCGGGTGCCATTCGCGAAAGTCTGAGCCTGCTGCAAAAGACGTTTTTCGTCCGACAGTGTGAAGACAGCTATTACAAGAATCGAACCCGCCCGTGCCTGCAATATCAGATCAAGCGTTGCAAGGCGCCTTGCGTCGGTCTGGTCGAGCCTGAGGTTTATGCCGAAGACGTGCGTCACTCGGTGATGTTTCTCGAAGGGCGCAGTCACGCACTGACCAATGAGCTGTCCACGGCGATGGAAGAGGCAGCGATCAACCTGGAGTTCGAACGCGCCGCTGAGTTGCGCGATCAGATTGCATTGTTGCGCCGCGTTCAGGATCAACAGAGCATGGAGGGCGGCACTGGCGATATCGATGTCATCGCTGCATTCGTCAACCCGGGTGGTGCCTGCGTCCATTTGATCAGTGTCCGTGGCGGACGCGTATTAGGTAGCAAAAACTTCTTTCCGCAGGTCGGTATCGAAGAGGACGTATCGGAAGTCATGGCCGCGTTCCTTGGCCAATACTTCATCAGCAGTCCGGAACGCGACTTGCCGAGTGAACTGATTGTCAACGTCGTACACGAGGATTTCCCGACGCTGATCGAAGCGATTCATGAATTGCGTGGCCGGGAACTGGCCATCAGTCATCGGGTGCGGGGCACGCGAGCGCGTTGGCAGCAACTGGCTGTCACCAATGCGGAGCAGGCGTTGGGCGCGCGGCTGGCCAATCGTCAGCACACCGCGGCACGCTTTGAGGCCTTGGCTGAAGTGTTGAAGCTGGATGAGCCTCCGCAGCGCTTGGAATGCTATGACATCAGTCACTCCAGTGGTGAGGCGACGGTCGCGTCCTGCGTGGTGTTTGGTCCGGAAGGTGCAATCAAGTCGGACTACCGTCGCTATAACATCGAGGGTGTCACGGCGGGGGATGACTATGCCGCCATGCATCAGGCCTTGACGCGGCGTTTCAGCAAACTCAAGGACGGCGAGGGCAAGTTGCCGGATATCTTGCTGGTCGACGGCGGCAAGGGGCAGCTATCGATGGCCCGTGATGTTCTCAACGAACTGGCCGTGCCGGACCTGATCTTGCTGGGTGTCGCCAAGGGCGCGACCCGCAAAGCTGGTTTTGAAACTTTGTATCTGAATGATGCGGCGCACGAGTTCACGTTGCGCGGTGACTCCCCGGCGCTGCATCTGATCCAGCAGATTCGCGATGAGGCCCACCGTTTTGCAATTACCGGACACCGAGCCCGTCGCGGCAAAACCCGCCGGACGTCAACGCTGGAGGGCGTTGCCGGCGTCGGCCCAACCCGTCGTCGCGACTTGTTGAAACATTTCGGTGGATTGCAGGAGCTGTCTCGTGCAAGCATCGAAGAGATCGCCAAAGCCCCGGGGATCAGTAAAAAGCTCGCAGAGTCGATTTATGCAAACCTGCATAGCGAGTAGAATGCCCCTTCACCTCGTAGCCAGTTGTGCCGATGAATATCCCTAATCTGATTACCGTTCTACGCGTTCTGCTCATCCCGATCTTCATTTTGCTGTTCTATCTGCCTTATCAGTGGAGCTACATGGCCTCCGCCTCGGTGTTTGCCTTTGCGGCAGCCACGGATTGGCTGGATGGTTATCTCGCCCGCCGTCTCGAACAAAGCACTCCTTTCGGAGCGTTCCTTGATCCGGTCGCCGACAAGCTCATGGTTGCGGTTGCGCTGGTACTGCTGGTGCAAGAGCACGGCAATCTCTGGCTTACGTTGCCAGCTGCCGTCATCATCGGTCGCGAGATTGTCGTATCGGCATTGCGCGAGTGGATGGCCGAGCTCGGCGCTCGTGCTCATGTGGCCGTTTCAAATCTCGGAAAGTGGAAAACCGCTGCGCAGATGCTCGCGCTGGTGATTCTCTTGGCCAATCCAAGGGATTTCAGCTTCTGGGTTGTGTTGGGTTATGCCTTGCTGATGGTGTCGGCCGGCCTGACTTTGTGGTCGATGGTTCAATACCTTCGTGCCGCCTGGCCACATCTGAAAACCGATGTTGAAAAGAAATAAAACTTTTTTGAATCAAAGGGTTGACGGGGCTTCTGAAATCTATAGAATGCGCCACACCAAGCGGGAATAGCTCAGTTGGTAGAGCACGACCTTGCCAAGGTCGGGGTCGCGAGTTCGAGTCTCGTTTCCCGCTCCAATTTGTACAGTGTTTGTTGTTGTGCTACTGACAGCAAATGCTTTGAGGCCGAGTAGCAAAATGGTTATGCAGTGGATTGCAAATCCACCTACGCCGGTTCGATTCCGACCTCGGCCTCCACTATAAACAAGCTCCGTAGATCCATGATTTACGGAGCTTTTTTATTTACAGTGTGCTGCAAGATTTAGTCTTGAAAATCGGCCATTGCGAACTTGCTTCACTGGGGAGTGATGTATATATTTCCCGCACTGCCGCTAGAGCCTGATCCTGTAGGATTGCGACTCGGCAGTTGAACAGAGCAACACCGCGCTACCGCCCGAATGGCGAAACTGGTAGACGCATGGGACTTAAAATCCCCCGCTCGTAAGGGCGTGCCGGTTCGATTCCGGCTTCGGGCACCATCTTAAATCAAGGGTTTGCGGGCGAAAGCTGATGCAAGCCCTTGTTTGTTTCCGGTTCCCAATTTTGGCCATGGTTCGCTATTCGCCTTGTAGGCATGACTTTTTTGCCATTACGATTGCGGATGTACTGCTCAAGCGTGTTCGCATCTCTTTGTTCGGTTAAATGCGCAACATCCATCGAGGCCTGCAGCCCTGAGTCCGGTTTGTCGTCTCACCGTGCCGCGCGTGCTGGCAGGAGGTGTGATGGCATTCGGTAATTTTCCCGATAGCGTCTTCAAGGCAGTCAATTTAAAAGTAATAAGGAAATTATGTGCTACGGAAGCTCATGCTGATTTTCGCCGCGTCTCAAATCGGTGGATGTGCCTTCCTCATTGCGGATTCTTACGGGGGCTATAGCTGCTTCGAGGGGACGAAAGTGGAGTTCACAAGCTTGATGCCTTTGGTGGGGCCTCTCATCATTCTTGATCTGCCCTTCACACTGATAGCAGACACTATCGCTTTTCCAACGTGCTTGTAACTTCCAGGGCTTTGGCATCCAGACGACCTGCGGCCAAGCCGTGACAAAAACCGGAGGATAGATGAAAGGAAGCTGCGCCTGTGGGGCCGTAGGTTATGAGATCGACAGCATTGATATGCCGATCAGCCATTGTCATTGCGTGACTTGCCGCAAGACCCATGCAGCGGCGTATGTCTCTACGGCTGGAGTTCGAAGGGAGCATTTCAGATGGACTCAGGGCCTGGCGGCACTGAGGGCTTTCGAATCGTCTCCGGGGAAGATCCGACACTTCTGCTGCCACTGCGGATCGCATCTCGCGGCTGAGCGAATCGGCTCAGCCGCTATGATCGTGCGAGTTGCCACGTTGGACGAAGACCCTGGCAGCCAAGCTGAGTATCACATCTGGACCGAGCATGACGCCGCCTGGCTGGAAGGAGAAGGTCTCCCCAGGTATTCACAATGGCAGCCTGATCGGTGAGGGCGATTTTTCCGGGGCCGGGCAACGTGGTCTCCGTCATTTCTTGCCAAAACCAAAGATCGAACGCCACTTGCTCACTTGTTTGCGTTCGTAGAAAGGCGTCGTTTGTTCAAGGAAATAGTCGCTAAGCCCTGACTCGCTTTCAGACACGCGATAGAGGTCTACGGGCTCACCGTCGGGAGCCGTATCTCCCGCGACATTGCCCGCTTCGCGCATGACCAGTTCAATATCGCCATCGGCCTCGATACCGACGATCAGATGCGGTTTCTCGTCCACCGAGGTGTCGTGCATCAGCGCAAGAAATGCACGCTTCACGTTGCGGTGGCTGGCCAGTAGTTGCGTCAGCGACTGCACCATCTTCGACGGGTACTGGGCCGGTTGCCCGAGCAGCACTTTGGTTTCTTTTTCTACCTTGCGGACTGTCGCCTTTTGGCCGACTTGGTCAGATAGCAGATTGCGTACCTCTTCCGGGAAGAACTCTTTTCCATAAGGCGATTTCGGATTCAGGAAGAGGTGGGTGCCTTGCGTCATCTCGAACAAGGATCTGGCCGGGAGCTCGAGGTAGGACTCCTCGCTGTCTATCGATTTCTGTAGCGTTTGCAGCGAGGAAAAAAACGGGATGACAGAAGTACCGTCCGGTTTTTCCCAATGCGCGATGCTGACTTTGCTGCCGGCCTCCAGATCCACTGTGCCGTCCTCAGCGTCCGTCGAACCGAGAACATAGACAGTGGAGTTCAGCAAAATCCGGAAGAACTCGGGCCGATGGGCAGGCTCGTCGGCGGCCAGTCTGAGCGATTGCTCCAGTGAGTTCTCTTGCGGGTGATTCGTGATGTCCATTCGACTACTCCCTGAAATCAGACATGAACGGGAAGGCAACAAGGGCGCTTCATTCTGCCTGTCATCGCTCACAAAAAAAACGTACCGTCATCGGCTGGACAAAGATATTACTAGTTGTTGCCGCAACGCATAGTTGTTTGTTAGATTGCGCGCCTCAAAAATTAACAGGGACGCGTTATGTTTCTTATCTGGCAAGGCTGGGGCATTCTTTCTATTCTGATTCCATTGGTGGGTCTGATTTCTTTCGCCGGACTTCCAAATGGGCTAGGTGTCGGTGTTGGCTTACTGGTTGCCGCTGCAGCTAATGCCTTTATTGGTCACAAGCTGAATAACGCACCGGGCAAAACCTACATTGACCCCGCCACTGGCGGCGAAGTCGTTTTCCGCAAAAAGCACACGTTGTTCTTCGTGCCGATGCAGTACATGTCGGTGCTGATGGTTATCGTTGGGCTGTTCGCCTTGCTCAACCTGCACTAAGTACAAAAGGTAAACAGGATGCGCGTGGTCTTTCATGACGGCCACGCGCTCTTTTGCGATCGTCCCTGTCAGGGTTTCCCTGATCGCTTAATGAACTCAGCGGTGGCAGAGTTTCTCCCCGTGACCCTGATCTATCGGGCGCCGCGACCTTGAAAGCGGGTCTGATCCATGAATTCCTCTCATTGCGTTAGTGTCTTCTTGATGCTGCTCTGCGCCGGGTGCGCCAAAACACCTGTCATACCTCCAGCCGAACTTGCGCTGTTGTCTTTCGAGAAAAGCGCCAATAATTCTTTTATTGTGAATTTCAGCTCGACCGTGAATTTGTTGATTGCTTTCAATCATTACGAAAGATCCAATCAACTCAATCCGACATTGATCTGTTCATTAGACGGAGATATGGAGTTCTCATCAGAACACGCTATCAACGTAAAAGCCGAAGGTCGTGTCGAGGAAAACAGCGAGAATCCATCCGGCTATGAATTCACCACTGAGCTTCTTTTCTATAATGTCAGACCCGACGGAACTCAACACGATCTGAATGACTACGAAGCCATCAGGCCTTTACTGATCAAGCAGTCTTTTATTCCGTGCAAAGTGCGTATTACGGCGTATGGCTACAAGGCTTATTACACCCAGACGCTGCTGATCCCGAGCACGCTGATGCAGGAACGAATGTTTCGCTGAGTTAAACGTTTCTGGGCGACTGCGATCTTCTCAAAAATCGCAGCGTCGGCATGGATACCGCGCCGAGCAGTGCCCTCAGAGCAAACTCCACGACACCCCGACATACACCCCCATTCCCTCACCCGGCGTAGACCGCGCGGCATCCAGCCCTTTGTCGTCATACCCCGGCGTCACCGTTGCTGCGTAGTGCTTGTTGGTCAGGTTGCGCAGGTCCAGCCAGGTCTGCCAGTCGCCCTTCGGTGCGTTGTAACCCAGCGTCGCGCCAAATAGCGCGTACGGATCGGCGTAGTAACTATTGGCGTAATCCACGGCAACTTTCGACACCAATTGGGTATTCATCGCCGCAAAGAATCCTTGCGGCCAGTCGTAGCGTAATTCCCCCTGGTAGTAGTGCATCGGCAATCCCGGCAGGCGGTTATCACTGAAGCGATCATCATCGCGGTAGTGGAAATCGCTGAAGGTATACGCCTGACGCAGGCTCAGTTGGCGGCCGTCATCGGCTGACCAGAGTTTGCTGTTCAAACTGGCTTCGACGCCTTGATGTACGGTGGGGCTGGCGTTGAGCTCATAAGGCGTGACCGCGTTGGCGTCGGGCAGCACGGAAAGCAATTCGTGACGCACTTGTGCGTAATACCAGGCCAGGCTCCATTCGCCGAAGGCGCTGTCGCCGCGACCGCCGAGTTCGAGGGTGGTGGCGGTCTGGTTTTGCAGTTTGATCGGGTCGCGCTGGGTGCCGGTCGCCGCACCGCTGTCTTTCGGGAAGCGAACGTTGGAGCTGTAGATCAGCGACCACGGGTGCGGAGCTTCGACCGAACGGCTGAGGTTGCCGAATACTTGCAGATCAGGCGTTACCTGATAACGCAGGCCCAGGCGGGGGGCGTAGTCCCAGTCGTTCATGCTGGTTTTGCCGCCGCTTTGCGGGTAGGTGACGGCACTTTCGCGACGGGTGTAGATGGCGGCGAGGCCGGTGGTCAGCCACAGGTCGTCAGCGATTTCCAGATCGTTGCCAAAATGCAGGACAGTGTCCGAGCCCTGATAAGTGAAGTTGCGCATATGCGTGCCCGGTGCATAGCCAGATGTGTTGGGCGCGGTAGGAATGCGCACCAGCTCGCTCGCGCCGTCATTGGGCAAGTGCTTGGTCACGCGCAGGCCCACATTGCTATGGCTTTCCATGCCCCACAAGGTGTCGCGGCGCTTGTAATCGAAGGTGCCGCTGACATCGGTGTAGGCCACCTTCAAGCGGTTCGGGCCTTCGCGCAGGTCCATCGGATAGTCGTGGTAGACGAGGCCGGTCTGGATGCTCGAGTCGTCGTCGATGTAGAACGTGGTTTTGTTGCCGATGAAGGTGCTGCCCGGTTGTTTGCGGCTGTCGTCGCGGGATACATAAGCCGGGTTGGCCGCGCGCGGGTCGTGTTCGATGGAATGCTTGGTCACGCGCCCGGCGAGGTCGTTGTCGGTCTGGCGATAACGAATGTAGAAGCGCGTTTCCAGGTTCGGGTTGAAGCGATAATCGAAGTTGGCGATCACACCCTGGCTCTCGCTGGCGGTGTGATCCTGATAGCCGTCGGCGTTCGAATCGGTCAGCGACACGTAGTAATCGAAGTCGCCCAGCACCTGCCCGGAACTCACCTGACGCTGCTGATAACCATGGCTGCCGGTGGCGTAACGCACTTGCAGCTTCGGCGCTTCGTAGCCCGTGTGGCTGACGTAATCGATAGCGCCGCCCAAGGCCAGCGAGCCACGATCAAAGCCGTTGGCACCGCGCAGCACTTCCACATGGTCGACCCACAGTGGTTCAAGCAATTCGTAAGGCGTGCCGCCGGGGCCGGTCAGCGGCAAGCCGTCGAGCATCGTGTACAGCCCCGAAGCATGCGCGCCCGGTGCACGGTTGATGCCCGAGCCGCGAATCGAAATCTTCACCCCTTCGTTGCCCGCCGATTGCGCATAGACCCCCGGCTGATAGGCCAAGACATCCTGATTGCTCGCCACGCGGCCCTGTAACGGCTGGCGCATATCGACCACGTTGGTGCCCCCGGGCACTTGCGCGAGCCGGGACTTGGCGTCCTCGACTGCCGCGTCCGAGCCGCTGCGATCCTCGGCCGAAATCAGCACTTGTCCCAGTTCCAGACCTTGAGTCTCAGCCATCGCCGGACAGGCGAGGGCCAGGCCCAGCAGGGCAGTGGGCAGGGATTTGGTCGCGGACATCGAGAAAACTCCAGGCAGACAGGGGCAGGCAATGAACATTGCGACGTAAGAAAGAACGAAGTAAACACATGGGAATTTGCTTTCTGCCGGTAAATCCGACACGCGCAGCCAGCTCACTGCGCGGTGGCAACAACGCTACTGCGGGCCAGCGACGCGCCGGGTCACACCACGCTGGCACGATCAAGACGGCTGATATGCCCGACACCGGCTTCCTTCAGGCGGGCAACCAGATCATCCCGCGCGCTTTGCCCACCCGTACGTATGTATTCGAGCTCGGCAGCGGTGATCAATGTCACGCAGACCAGTCTGACCGGCGACAAAGGCATGTCATCGATGCGGGTGGAGAAATCCGGCTCGGGAGCGCCAATCACCATGCCGGTCATGTCGTCGTCGGTGACGAAATGCGCGGGCAGTTGCTCGCTCATGTAATCCGATTTGCTGAAGCCCGGAATTTCATACGACATCGAACCGTATTTCTCCAGCCGATGGACCAGCCCGCCAGCGTGCGCCACTTCGGCCGCGAGGTGTTTCAACAGCTCGAATGCCCAACTGCGCTGGAAGGGGTCGACGTCACCCGGCGCGCCGAGCGCATGCTCGGGAATGTCCGATGTTTCGATGAACAACTCCATCTCGAAACCATTGCCCATGCCTTCGGCGCCATCGAACGGGTCTGACATGCCTTCGGTCGTGAGGATGATCGAGTCACCACGACGCACCACGCGGTAGGCTTGCCGGGTTGATGGCCAGTCGGGGCCGCCCATGAAACTCGGGCTGATCATGTAACCAAGGACGTCTTTTTCGCTGGTGCCGATAGCATTCCAATGCCGATCCAGGGCTTTCTGGCTGGCTTCACGCTCGGCGAAGTTGGCTTTTTCAGCCTCGCTCAGGTCGTCATAACCGAACGACTCGATGTGCTCTTCGGCGTGTTCCGGGGCCTGTATGGCAGGTTTTTTCGATGAGGTGAACAGCTTTTTGAAGAAGTTCATGCGCGTTCCTTGCGGGCTTGGCGTGCAGCGTCGGGGGAGGGGGCGAATGATACAGAGCGCCGGATATGTGAGGAAGATCACAGGTGCGGTAATCCGCCCGTCGACTGCGCTGAACCTCCGGGAGGAGGTTTCTTTCTACCGAGTGAGTCCTTCACGAGAAAAACCTATGTTCGATCAGCGCAAGAAAGAATTACTGGCGGCATGGCGCAAACTGGCGACGCAGTCGCAACTGCGGATGGACCCGGAGGAGCAGTACGACGAGTTGCTCAAGGCAGCCGATGAAATGGAGGAGCAGGGACTGATCACCAGCGCCGAATGGCGGCAACTGGTGCGGGATGCGGGCAGCGTGTTCCGGGGCGATGCGGATCAGACACCCGGCTGAAACGGCCCATGCGAATACCGGTTGATCGGCGCTATAAACCCTCCAGATTAAGGCCGCTGCGAGAGCGGTCTTTTTTTGCTTTCGGTTTAGCCGGCTGTGCGCTTCTCGACGTTTGCAACAGGCGTGCGAACGCCGCTTTGTCGATCGGGCGGCTCATGAAATACCCCTGCACTTCATTGCACTGATCCACGCCAAGAATATCCAGTTGCTCTTCGGTTTCGACGCCCTCAGCTGTGACCGTCAGGCCCATGGCTTTGCCCAGACCAATGATGGCTTGCACCACCGCCCGGTCATTGGCGCCGCTGCTGATCGAGGCGATAAAACGCTTGTCGATCTTGATCCCGTCGAACGGATATGCGCGCAGGTAACCCAGTGACGAGTAACCGGTGCCAAAGTCGTCCATGTTCAGGCGCACGCCCAGTTCTTTCAGCGCATTCATGGTGGTCAGCGCGCCGTCGGTATCGTTGAGCATGACGTTTTCGGTGATTTCCAGCTCCAGGCGACTCGCCGGAAAACGTGTGGCAACCAGCACTTCGCGGACATCCTCAACCACGTCGGTCACGGCAAACTGCGCCGGGGAAAGGTTGACCGACAGCAGAATGTCTTCCGGCCAGCTCAACGCCGTCTCGCAGGCTTCGCGCAACACCCAGCGACCGAGCGGGACGATCAGATCGGTCTGCTCCGCCAGCGGGATAAACAGGTCCGGCCCAAGCAGGCCCTTGGTTGGATGTTGCCAGCGCACCAGTGCCTCGACTGAGACAATCTGCTTGCCGTCGACCTTGTAGCGCGGTTGATAGTGCAGGACGAATTCGTTGTGCTTGAGCGCATGGCGCATATCGTCCTCCAGTTGCCGGCGCGTCTGGATCTGGTCGCTCATGTGCGCTTCGAAATAACACCAGGTGTTCTTGCCCTCGGATTTGGCCTGATACAGCGCGATGTCGGCGTAGCGGATCAGCTCGCCGGGGGCGAAACCGTGGCGGCGACTGAGGGCGATGCCGATGCTGGCGCCGATGTGCAGCGGATGATCTTCGAAGATCACCGGTTGATGCAGGCTGCCGATCAGGCGTGTGCAGAACTTGTCGATTTCGTGGCGGCTGTCCATACCGTTGAGCACCACGACGAATTCGTCGCCGCCGAGGCGGGCGACAATGTCGTCGTCGCGGGTGCATTCACGCAGGCGGGCGGCGACTTCTTGCAGCACTGCATCACCGGCAGGGTGGCCGAGTGAGTCGTTGATCGGTTTGAAGTTGTCCAGATCGATCATCAACAATGACAGCGCTGGCGCGTGCTCGCGAAGCATCAGTGCCTCATCCAGATAACGCGCCAGTTTGTTGCGGTTGGGCAGGCCGGTCAGGGCATCATGCATGGACAGGTGCTGGATCTGTGCATGGGCGGCGACTTCGTCGGTGATGTCGCTGGCGGTGCCGCGATAACCGATGACGGCATGCTTGTCGAAGATCGGGCGCGCGGAGAGGCGACAGTGACGTTGCTGGCCGGAATGGTCGCGGTAGGTGCAACGCAAGTCGCTGGCATGGCCTTCTTCAGTGAGTTTTTTCAGCCACAGTTCCAGCGGCGTGGTGTCGCAGAACAACAGTTGGCTGATGCCTTGACCTAGCCAGAAGGTTTGCGGATAACCGGTCACTTCACTGAACCGTGCCGATAAATAGGTCAGCGACAGATCCCGATCAACTTCCCAGATCCAGTCCGAAGCGGCTTCTGCCACCGCACGAAAACGTTCTTCACTGGCTTCAAGTCCACGGTTGGCACTTTCCAGCGCCAGATTCGAGCTCTGCATCACTGCAAAACTTTTGTCGACGTATTGCGATGAGCGCAAGGCGTGGCGAAAGAAGTACGCGGTCAGCAACATCAGCACCACCATTGTTGCGCCGAGGGTAGGCAGCAATGACCACAATAACTGGCGCCCCGGGCGTTCCAGATCTGCAATCAGGCTGTAACCCGTGTTGTCCAGCGATACCCGAGGTCGGGCCGGATCAAGGGTTTCATCCAGTGCCAGAGTCAGGTTGTTCAAGCCATAACCGCTGCCGATCTTGCGCAGCTTGGTCGGGGTGAGCTTCTCGACGAACACCAGCACCGAGGCTTTCTGCGCGGGGTCCAGTGGCCGTTCATCGTTGGGCAAGATCGCCGCCGCCGAGACCAGTGCCGGCCAGCCCTCGAACAGTGAATAGCTGCTGACGGCCTGGGTCAGGTCGCTTTGACTTTGCACCTGATCCAGCAGCGACGCGGCACTGGCCCCGAGAAACGCGGAGATGTCCGAGTCGAGCATTTGTCCGCGAACCACGGCGTATTTGGTCCGCTCGCGATCCAGCACAAACACGCCGTCATAGCCGTCCGTGGTGAACAGGGTTTTGCCGACATTTTGCTCGGTATAGGCCCAGTTCGTGTCGACCTGATCGCCGAGGTGCTCATACGCTGTGGTCCAGTTGGCGTAACTGGTGATGTAGTTTTTTGACGCAGTGATGCGGTTTTCCACGGCGCGAGCGGAATAGAACCGGGTTTTGTTGATTTCTTCGCTGTCGAGCCGGTTGGCGATGCCGAGCAGGGCAACGATCGCTGCGATCACACCGGTGATGAACAGCGCGCCAACGGCGACCGCCAGGCGACGGGTGACGGCACTTTGCCGGGGTGGAGCAGGCGCCGCATAACTGGAAATATCCATTCGCTCGTCCTTGATCCGCAGTCTTCTGAATCTGGAACAGTGGCGCGTGCACAATGTTCAGATTCTTTTTCGCGATTGCATTGATCCGAATCTGTAGAAGCGTAGTGAACCCGACGAGTCTTTGCCTTGGCGTGTTTGCAACAATTGACGACTGACCCGCAAAACTCGCTGCGGGCATGCATCTGCGGCCCGTAAACCGCGTTGCGCCGGTCAGCGGCGATTCCCGAAAGCACAAGACTTCCCGCTCAAAAACCGGATAATGGCCGCCATTCGTTTAGCCGTATTCTGGTAATCCCGCATGGAAATCAAGGTCAACTTTCTCGACAACCTTCGACTTGAAGCCAAGTTCGACGACTTCACGGTGATCGCCGATCAGCCCATTCGTTACAAGGGCGATGGCTCGGCACCGGGACCGTTCGATTACTTCCTGGCGTCGTCGGCCTTGTGCGCGGCTTACTTTGTGAAGTTGTACTGCGACACGCGCAACATTCCCACTGAAAACATTCGCCTGTCGCAGAACAACATCGTCGACCCGGAAAACCGCTACAACCAGATCTTCAAGATCCAGGTCGAGCTGCCGGCTGACATCTCGGAAAAGGATCGCCTGGGCATCCTGCGCTCCATCGACCGTTGCACCGTGAAGAAGGTCGTGCAGACCGGTCCCGAGTTCATCATTGAAGAGGTGGAAAATCTCGACGCCGATGCTCAGGCGCTGTTGATGCCGCATTCCACTTCAGAAGCGGGCACTTACATCGCCGGCAAGGATCTGCCGCTGGAGCAGACCATCGCCAACATGTCGGGGATTCTCGCCGACCTGGGCATGAAGATCGAAATCGCTTCGTGGCGCAACATCGTGCCGAACGTCTGGTCGCTGCATATCCGCGACGCGCACTCGCCAATGTGCTTCACCAACGGCAAGGGCGCGACCAAAGAGGGCGCGCTGGCCTCGGCGCTGGGCGAGTTCATCGAGCGGCTGAACTGCAACTTTTTCTACAACGATCAGTTCTGGGGCGAAGAGATCGCCAATGCCGAGTTCGTGCATTACCCGGACGAGCGCTGGTTCAAGCCCGGGCCGAAAGATGCGCTGCCAACCGAAATCCTCGACGAATACTGCCTCGGCATTTACAACCGCGATGGCGAGCTGCTCGGTTCGCACCTCTACGACACCAACTCCGGCAACACCCAGCGCGGCATCTGCTCGCTGCCGTTCGTGCGCCAGTCCGACAATGAAGTGGTGTACTTCCCGTCCAACCTGATCGAAAACCTGTTCCTCAGCAACGGCATGAGCGCTGGCAACACGCTGGCCGAAGCGCAGGTGCAGTGCCTATCGGAAATCTTTGAACGCGCGGTCAAACGCGAAATCCTCGAAGGTGAAATGGCCCTGCCGGATGTGCCGCAGGCAGTGCTCGAGAAGTACCCGAGCATTCTGGCCGGTATCAAGGGTCTGGAAGAACAGGGCTTTCCGGTGCTGGTCAAGGACGCGTCGCTGGGCGGTGAATTCCCGGTGATGTGCGTGACCCTGATGAACCCGCGCACCGGCGGTGTGTTTGCCTCGTTTGGCGCGCACCCAAGCCTGGAAGTGGCGCTGGAGCGCAGCCTGACCGAATTGTTGCAGGGTCGTAGCTTCGAGGGTCTGAACGACTTGCCGCAGCCGACTTTCTCGGGTCAGGCTGTAACCGAGCCGAACAACTTCGTCGAGCACTTCATCGACTCCAGCGGTGTGGTGTCGTGGCGCTTCTTCAGTGCCAAGCCAGACTTCGAATTCGTCGAGTGGGACTTCTCCGGTCAAGGCGAAGACTCCAACGCCGAAGAAGCCGCAACACTGTTCGGCATCCTCGAAGACATGGGCAAAGAAGTCTACATGGCGGTCTATGAGCACATCGGTGCCAAGGCCTGCCGGATTCTGGTGCCAGACTACTCGGAGATCTACCCGGTCGAAGACCTGATCTGGGACAACACCAACAAAGCCCTGCAATTCCGTGCCGACATCCTCAACCTGCACAGCCTGAGCAAAGTCGGCCTGCGTAACCTCGCCCAGGGCCTGGAAAACAGCGAGCTGGACGATTACACCGAAATCACTACGCTGATCGGCGTCGAGTTCGATGACAACACGCCGTGGGGCAAGTTGACCATCCTCGAACTGCGCCTGCTGATCTACCTCGCCTTGCAGAAGTACGATCAAGCGAAAGACCTGGTCGAAGCCTTCCTGCAATACAACGACAACACCGTCGAACGCGGCTTGTTCTATCAAGCGGTGAACGTGGTGCTGGAGATGGAACTGGACGAGGACCTGGTGCTGGCTGACTACGAAACCAACTTCCGCCGCATGTTCGGCGACGAGCGCATGGACGCGGCCATTGGTTCGGTAAACGGTAGCGTGCGCTTCTATGGTTTGACGCCGACGAGCATGAAGCTGGAAGGACTGGACCGGCATCTGCGCTTGATCGAGAGCTACAAGAAGCTGCATTCGGCGCGGGCCAACGTGGCGGTTTTGTCTAAGTAGTCGGTGGGCCCATGGTGAGGGATTCTCTCACCACGGGTTTCTCAAAAAATCTGCCTCTCAGGCATCTTTTTTAGAAGGGATTACTGCGGCAATGAAAGATTTTGTTGCCTTGCCAAGTGCGTACATTGACTTGTCAAATTCATACATCTGATCCGCTCGGGCATCGAAGGGGATAGCTTCGATCAGACCTCGAACCCACTCTGTATAAAGTTTAACTTCTCCCACCGTTACTGTTTCGAGCGTGTGTCGGCCATCGCACAGGTCTTGGCCGAGCAGATACCTGAACGCACGCAAACTATGTTGGTCGACGATTGGTTGAGAGGCTGGCTCAGACAGATGACGGCCAAATTGCTTGAATACCGGTGCTTTCTTGTCTATTGGGTCATTGGCGGAGTTTTTATTGCTCTCAACAATACCCGCTGCGATGTGGCCGATTTTTCCCAGATCGTCTTGTTTCCATATCGTTGCGATCATCAGACGCTCCAGCGGAGTTGTCGCACTGGCCAAAAGTGCTTCCTTGCTCATCGTTGCGTAGTCGGCCAACGTCTCGCAATCTTCAGGCGAGAACAACATCTCCAGTCGAGGATAGGTTTCCAAGTTGAAATGAAATTTCTTTGTCAACTCGTCGGGCTCAATGAAGCTGCCAAACGGTCTTTTGCCTTTGACGATTTCTTCGAGCCGTCCATAAAGTAGAACAAGTGTCTCGCGAAGTTTTTGTTGTTGGGGCGTGCAATCTACGGTTTTTAATGAAGGTCTCAGCCGTTTTTCCATGATGATCGTGCGCTCAATGCCATGAAATTCGTCTCGAACTTTTTCGAACCCCAGCGAAGTGTAGAAATCTTCGGCGGTGATAGAGGAGGGTACACGAAGGCTCTGGGCGCCCTCCTTGGTGGCGACTGTCTCGAGAGTCGCCATCAGCAGCTTCCCGATTCCGGCGCCTTGGTGAGATGGTGTAACAAATACGCTTCGAACCACGTCACCATCAAGGCTTGCCGTTGCAATGACTTGCTGATCGATTGTCGCCACAAACATCCGACGTTGATTCAACAACTGCAGGATCGCCGCAGGAGAGAAGCTTTTCTCCACCTGATCAATGATTTCTGGCGAGTAGTGTTGGGCGTTGGATTCACGCAAAGCAGCGACAATGACTTGGCTTATGGCTTGGGCATCGAAGTGGGATGCGAGGCGAATCTGTTGACTCATTGAGATGGCTCCATGGTTTACGCTACCTTCCGTGGCTCTATACGGGGCAATGCCCGAGTGAAAATAGCAAAAAGGGAACGATATGGCAGGTGAGGGGCTTGAGGACATTCTTGTGAATGATCTTTCGGTGATCTTTTGCGGCATCAATCCCGGCCTGCTGGCCGCCGCACAAGGGCATCACTTCGCCGGCCGTGGCAACCGGTTCTGGCGCACGCTGCATCTGGCCGGGTTCACGCCTGAAGAGATTCGCCCGGAAAATGACCGGACGATCCTGCAGTATCACTGCGGATTGACCGCTGTCGTGGATCGCCCGACGGCGCGAGCGGATCAGCTGTCCCTGGATGAATTCAATGCCGCTGCCGCCAACTTCGAGCTAAAGATCAGGCGTTACGCCCCCGGGTTTGTCGCGTTTCTGGGCAAAGCGGCGTTTGCCGCGTTGTCCGGTCAGCGTGAGGTGCAGTGGGGGCGTCAGGACAGCACCTTTGGTGGGGCAGCGGTGTGGATATTGCCCAATCCGAGCGGGCGCAATCTGGCGTTCACGCAGGAGCAATTGGTGACGGCGTATCGAGCACTTCGTCTGGCCGTCAGGCCTTAGCGTCCCTGCGCCGACGCTGCCAACTGCGCGGTGTCGACCCGCACAAACACCGAGTCGCCCACCGCTGTCAGCACGTCCCCTGCAAACACCTCGCAGATCACCCGGGTCTTGCGCCCGACTTCACCTTCGACTTTCGCCTTCAGGGTCAGCGCTACGCCCATCGGCGTCGGTTTGATGAACTTGATGCCAAGGTTGCCGGTGACGCAGTCGATGCGCGGCAGGGTCCCAGGATCGCGGTTTTCTGCGCGGTAGTGATAAGCCATTGCGGTCCAGTTGGAGTGGCAATCGACCAGCATCGCGATCAGCCCGCCGTAAACCAGTTCCGGCCAGCCACAGTATTGGGCGTCAGGCAAATGTTCAGCGACAACGTGGATGCCGTCTTCGTGCCAGTGGCTTTTGATGTGCAGGCCGTGCGGATTGCGGCCGCCGCAGCCATAGCAAACGCCCTCGGGGGCGGCGCTGTCTTGCAGTGAGGTGTCGAGGCTGGACATGGGGGTGGTCATCCTGGAGTGGTGCGCCCGGTCAGGCGGATGCGGTTACGCCCGCCGCGTTTGGATTCGTAGAGCGCGGCGTCGCCTTGTTCGATCAGTGCGGCGAGACTGGCGGGCGGTGTGTCGAAAATCGTGGCACCGATGCTCAACGTTACGGCGTCAGGCGTCGGGAATGTCTGTGAAGAGGTTGTCAGGAACTGCTCGCGCAAGGCGTCGCCGAGTTCAACTATGCGTTCATTGGAGGCGTGGGCCAACAGGATCACGAACTCGTCACCGCCCAGACGCGCCGTCAGCGCTTCGCGGGGCAGGAGCGCGCGGATCAACTCGCTCAAGGCGATCAGCAAGCGGTCGCCGGCGGTGTGGCCGTACTGGTCGTTGACCAGTTTGAAATTGTCGATATCGATCAGCAACAGAGCGCCGGGACGTTGCGGCGAGGTGTCCTGCAACAAGCGCGGTGCGCGCATTTCGAGGGCGCGGCGGTTGTACAGGGCCGTCAGCGGATCGCGGGCCGCGAGGCGGGCGATCTCTTTTTCGCGGCGGTAGCGTTCGGTGCCGGTCATCGACAGCGCAATCAGCATGATCGCCATGGTGCCTTCGACCAGCGAGATCTGAATGATCTCGCCACGAAACGCCGCCAGATCGATGAGCGTGCCGGGAATCATCACGGTCAGCGCTTTGAGAACATAGAAAATCCCGTGGGCCAGCAAGACGTAGCGCAGTTGCACCGCACCGACGCTTAGCGACTTGCCGTGGGGGCGCAGCAGAAAACTCGCCTTGAGCGTCGACAGCGCCACCAGCAGCGAGTTGGCCGCCAGCATCACCTTCGACCACAGCGGTCCTTCCGGCAACACCAGCATGACCAGCCAAATGACAAAGATCAGCGACCAGCCGCGAGACAGGCGTGTCTGGGTGAAGCGTGCAACACCCAGCAGAAACAGAAAGTGGGCGGTCACCAACAGGCCGTTGGCGAACCAGATGCCGATCAACACAAAGCCACTGCTGCGCAGCAGGGCAAGGGTTGAACCCACGGTAAT
Organism: Pseudomonas sp. Seg1; assembly: GCF_018326005.1. NCBI lineage: Bacteria > Pseudomonadati > Pseudomonadota > Gammaproteobacteria > Pseudomonadales > Pseudomonadaceae > Pseudomonas > Pseudomonas sp. Seg1. The sequence continues at coordinate 3,676,412 of NZ_AP021903.1, read as the reverse complement.
CGTGGCGAAACCAGCGCTCCAGAACAGTAGCGAGGGCTCACGAATACTGCGCCACTCGATCGCCAGATACAGCGCCGCGGCGGCGGCGAGGGCGATCGAGATAGTCAACATCGTAGGAGGGTCGAGCGGCATTTCTGGCAGAGCCTGTCTGATTGGCAGTTAGACGGGCGATTGTAAGCGTTCGGGGCTGTTTTGGCAGGAGGGGCGGCGCGTCCGGCAATGGCCGACGCGCCGTTGTTTTATTGACTGGCGTCCAGCACCACGCGGTAGCGCGCCTTGCCGCTACGCAGATGCTCGACCGCCTCGTTGACTTTGCTCATGGGAAACATCTCAACTTGCGGCAGGATCTGGTGCCGCGCACAGAATTCCAGCATGGTCGCCATGGTGCCCGGCGAGCCTACCGGCGAGGCGGAGAGCGACTTTTGCTGCGGAATCAGATCGAACACATGCACCGGGATGGCGCTGGGCACAATGCCGACAAAGTGCAACCGGCCATTGCCGCGCAGGGTGGCCAGCATGGCCGGCCAGTCAAGGTCGGCGTTGGCGCTGATCAGCAGGAAGTCCAGAGTGCCGGCAATCGCCTTCAACGCTTTGCTGTCGGTTGAGGCGACGACGTTATGCGCGCCAAGACGTTTGGCTTCGTCCTGCTTGTTCAGCGATGAGGTGAATGCGCTGACTTCGCAGCCCCAGGCATTGAGAAAGCGCAGCGCCAGATGACCGAGGCCACCGATGCCGACCACGCCGACCCGGTCGGTGGGTTTGACGCCGAATTGCAGCAGCGGGTTGAACACCGTCGAGCCTGCACAGAACAGTGGCCCGACCAGCGCCGGATCAAGCTTTTCGGGTACCGGAATCGCCCACGCCCAGTGCGCGCGCAAACGGTCGGCGAACCCGCCGTTGCTGCCGATGATGGTCGGTTGCGCAGTGCCGCACAGTTGTTGTGAGCCAGAGATACAGGACGAGCAGTGCATGCAACTGCCCTTGTACCAACCGATCCCGACCCGCTGACCCAGTTCGAGACCGCGCACCTGTGACCCCATGCGCACGATCTTGCCCACCACTTCGTGGCCCGGGACGAACGGATAGCGGCTGATGCCCCAGTCATTGTCGATCAGTGACTGGTCGGAGTGGCAGACACCGCAATATTCCACAGCGACTTCGACATCGTCTTCGCCCAATGCACCGGGGTCATAGCTGTAACGCTCCAGTGGCGCGCCGGCAGCGGTCGCGGCCCAGCCGTTGAACGTTGTGGGTTCGGTGTTGCTCATGGGACACCTCCGGGTGAACAGACAGGGACATTGGCAGCCCGGAAAGTCTAGTCGGTCATTCGTCCGGCGCGAGCCACGTATCGACGACCCGTCGATCCAGCTCCTCCCAGTACGCCATACCCAATACCCGTGTGGTGTTGAGGCCGCGCAAGTAACCGCGCAACTCATGGGCGGTGTCCCGAATGAGTTGCGGGTCGGCGTCGTTTCTATTGAGCAATACACTTTCGTACTGGACCAGGTATTCAGCCACCCGCTCGCGAAAATCGGGCAGAACGGCGTCTCGGATCAGGTCAAACGTTCTCAAGGAGGGTTCCTCATTCATGTTTTTCTAGTTGTGTTTGAGTGTGTATCAGTCTGCACGTCGCGCAACTATCGCTAGAAGTAATAGTGACCATCACGAAACGCAAGTTCTGCTTTCGCGGCAATGGGCGGAAAATCGCCTCCATCGAAACGCAGCTCAAGGAATTTGCGCGATGAACATTCTGACTCGACTGGCGCTGGCCGCACTGCTGATGGGCGCTGCCGCTGCACCGACCTACGCAGACGATGCCCGGTCGTGTCATTTTCAAACCATCACGGGCAGCAGTGCCACGTTGCAGCACTCGCAGACCGTCGGTGTGCTGTACAGCGAAAACACCCTGGACAACCTGCAATACCTTGAGCGTTACCACGACATGGCGGTCAACGGCGCGAAAGATGCGCTCGACTCGCGGATTCGCGAAGCCTTCGTCGAAAGCTCCGATCCGGAATTGGCCATCGACTGGCTGGTGAGTTCGCTGCAGCAACAGTTCTTGTCCGTGACCGTTTACGACAGCCTTGATGCGTTGATTCAGGCCCATCCGGATGTGGTGGTGAAGCTCGACACTTTCAATCGCCTGTTGACCCAACGCAACAGCCTGGTTGAAGCGCGTTTCACTGCACGTTTCTACGATGCCGACCTGCAATACATCGGCAAGGCCGAAGGGGCGGTGGAAAAACAGCTGCCATCGGTCTGGGTCCACAATCAGGCCGCGCCGCAAATCGCTGCGCAGATCGAGAAACAACGGGACTTGCAACTCAACGCACTGAAGCAGTTCGACAGCTCACTCAAGGCGTTGGTGTCCGCAAGCTGAACACTTAAAACATAAAAGGCAGCGGCGGCGCCGTGAAGCTGGACCGTTGCCGGTAGAACCGAACCTTTATTTTCAGGATTACACCGATGCGTCCTTTATTCGTGCCTGCCATGACAGTTGCTTCTTTGTTGCTTGCCGGTTGCGCCTCCGCGCCGAACGACCCGACCCTGACCTTGCAGACCCGCAAGACGCCGGCTCAGTACGCCGATTGCGTGGTGCCGAAGTTGCAGGGCAGCGCACTGAACCCGACTGTGTCGCAGACCCAGCGCAGCTACCGGATCGTCGTTCCGAGCAAGGTGGCGGCGGACAACGTGCTGGAAGCCTACAAGGCCGGCAGTGGCGGCAAGGTGTTTCTCTATGAGCGTCACCTGTTGGCCTCGAACTTCCTGCCGTCGAGTTTTGAGCGGGCGGCTCAGGACTGCATCTGATTTCACCCGTTCACCGTATCTGACAGAGCTCCTTTGGTTGGCCGCAACCAACCAATTTTTTGCCCCGTGCCTTCATTCGGTCGCGGGGCTTTTTTTTGCCTGCAATCGTTGATGTTCAGACGATATCGATCACCACTTTGCCGACGCCCGTGCCTTGCTCCACCGCATCATGAGCCTGACGCGCCTCACTCAGGGTAAAACGCTGCGAATGCAGCAATGGCTTGACCTTGCCTTCCTCGATCAATCGCGTGGCATAACCGAGAATCTCGGCGTGGTGCTTGCGTCCGGTACCGGTAAGCATCGGCAGCAACACAAAAATCCCCGACAGCGTTGCACTGCGCAGCGAACCGGTAGCCAGGTTGTGGGTGCCGAACGCCGCGCAACTGGTGACGTGGCCATACAGGCGAATCGCAGCAAAAGCGTCATCGAGGCTCTTGCCGCCGACTGTGTCATAGATCACATCGAAACCTTTGCCGGCGGTGTACTGATTCACGTATTGCTCGACCGGCACGTCGCGGTAGTCGATGGCTGTGGCGCCGTAGCCTTCGACAATCGAACGCTTGCCCGGCGAGACCGTGGCGAACACCTCGGCGCCGAGTGCCTTGGCAATCTGCACCGCCATGTGACCGACACCGCCGGCACCGCCATGCACCAGCACTTTCTGCCCGGCCTGGACATGGGCGCGATCCACCAGACCTTCCCAGGCCGTCAGGAACACCAGCGGGATCGCTGCCGCTTCGCGAAAGTCCAGATTCTTGGGTTTGCGCGACACCAGATCGGCATCCACCGCGATGTATTCGGCAAGTGAGCCGGGCAAGCCGCGCACGCCTCCGACCATCCCGTAAACCTCATCACCCACGGCCAGATGCTGGATGTCGGCGCCTACGGCTTCGATGACACCCGCCATGTCCGTGCCGAGAATCGCCGGCAGTTCCGGCATGGCGTACGGCGCATTGCCGGAACGAATCTTGTAGTCGATCGGGTTCACACCGCTGGCGACGACACGCACCAGCACTTCATGGGCTTGCGGCTGCGGGCGGCTGATCTGCGCTTCACGAAAGGCGTTATTGGCGTAGTCATCCAGGATCAACGCACGAATAGTCGGTTGGCTCATTACACGCCTCGCTGTCATTTTTAAGGAGAGGGCAATGGTGGTAGCTGAGCGGAGGTTTGTCGACCCCCCGAAGGTGGACGCGGCCTGTAGGCAGATTCTGCGGGTTCGAAACGATTACGCGTGTCCATGCGGATAGCGCTCTCCTCGGCAGCCAATCGTGGCTCAGAGGAAGTTATAGCCGTTGAAAAGCAAGCAGCCGGGCCTGACAGCGCGCCCGGCTCCTGTAATATGCAGCCCACCACTTACCACGAGCATTGAAAATGGATTCTCACTCGATTCTGGCGTTTACCCTGGTTGCTGCGATCGCCATCGCCAGCCCCGGCCCCGCCACGCTGATGGCGATCAACAACAGTCTGGCCCACGGGCAACGCAGCACGATCTGGTCGTCACTGGGCAATGCCAGTGGTCTGTTTTGCCTGTCAGCCGCGGCCATGCTCGGCTTGGGCGCTGTATTGGCGAGTTCCGAGTGGCTGTTCAATGCAGTGAAGATCATCGGCGCCGGCTACCTGTTCTACCTCGGGGTCAAGCAGTTGTTCAAAAAGGGCCCGATGCTCCCGGACGCTCTCGAGGGCGACGCGAACAAGCCGCGCCCGACTCGCGGCAAGCTCTACAAATCAGCCTTTCTGACCGCCGTAACCAATCCCAAGGCAACGATGTTTTTCACCGCGCTGTTCCCGCAGTTCATCGATCAGGGCGCGGCGTTGCTGCCGCAATTTCTGATCCTTACCGCGATCTTCATGGCGTTATCGGTGTCGTCGTTGAGCGTCTATGCCGCGATCGCATCGCGGGCCAAAGGCGTATTGACCCGGCCCGCGCTGTCGCGCTGGGTCAGTCGAGTCGTGGGGACGACCTTTATCGGCTTTGGCGCGGCCATCCTGACGATGCGCCGGCAGACGGCGTAAGGGCGGGGCGGGGGATCAGACCCATTTGAACTGTGCCGGGAACCGCGCCACAAATCGCGTTCCCGATTCAACGTCCGAGGTCACGCTCAACGTGCCGTTGTGTGCCGCCGCAATCTGCGAGGCGATGTAAAGCCCCAGGCCCAGGCCTTCACAGCGCTGACCGGCTTCTGACCGGGAAAAAGGCTCGAACAGCAGTGGCATCAATTGCGCTGGGATCGGCGTGCCTTGGTTGGTTAGCGAAATGACAATCTCGTCGTTCTCGGCGTAGGCCTTGAGGACGATCGGCGCATCGGTTGAACCATGGGTGACCGCGTTGCCCAACAGGTTGGACAGCAACTGGCTGATGCGCAACGCGTCGCAGTAAACCCCCGCTGGTACATCCAGTGCATGGCTGATGATTGCCTGTGGATGGCTCACTTTGATTTCTTCAAGGGTCAGCAGCAGCGTGCGCTGCAAGTCGTCCACCAGTTTGCGCTGCACCGGAATCCCGCCACCGAGGCGACCCCGGGCAAAGTCGAGGATGTTTTCGATCAGCACCCCCATGCGCACCGAACTGTTGCGGATTGCCGCAATGAAATTCAGCGAGCGTTTGTCTTCGGTCTTGCTTTCCAGCAGGTCGGCGCTCATGCGAATGGCGCTCAGCGGTGTGCGCAGGTCATGCCCGAGCACTGCGATGAACTGCTCGCGCAGCCGGCCCAGCTCATTGGCGCTATCCAACTCTGTTTTGGTGGCCAGCAGACGACTTTGCGTGTCGAGGCTCATGGCAATCAGTTGGGCGAACAGCGTCAGCGTCTTGGCAATGGCCGGTTCGTCCAGATTGGCCGGTACGGAATCGATCGCACAGAGCGTGCCGAAAAAATCGCCGTTGGCTTTGACGATGGGAATGGATATGTAGCTCTCCAGCCCATAGGTTCTCGGCGTGTGATGTTGCGAAAACAGCGGATGCAGGCTGGCATGGCCGAAGATCACGGGTTGTTTGTGTTGGCGGATTTCGTGACAGATGGTCGATTCGAGTACCAGTTCGCCACCGGGTTTGAGCCCGAAATCAATGGAGTCGTCGACCGCGCAGGCCACCCAGTTCCTTTCGGTGACCCGAGCCACAGCGGCGAAGCGCATGCCGGTGAGGTGCTTGACCATGCTCAGGATCACGGGCACCGCATCAATGCTGCGGATGGCTTCAATGTCTGGTGTGAACTCTGGGTTGGTCATGGGGGCGCTTCGCGATGATGTCGGGCAGAGACTATCGCTTCTTGTCGCCTATTGCTAATGGGCCAGGTGCAGGAACGCCAAGGGCGCCGCGGATTTTCCGGGGCGCCCTTGGCCAGTGTCGTCGCCGGCGTGCGCGACTCAGAACTTGTATTTGGCGGTCAGCATGTAACTGCGCGGATTGCCGTAGTTGTCGTTGGAACCCCACGTGATGTTGCTGCCGATGGCGGAATAGTAGACGCGGTCAAAGATATTGTTCGCGTTGACTTGCAGGTCGAGGTGCTTGGTGAGTTCGTATCCGGCCATCAGGTCGGTGGTCGCGTAGCCGCCTTGTTCGAGTCGATAGTTGCCGCCATTGGCAAGCGCGACGTCGTTGTACATGCGGCTTTGCCAGTAGACGTTGCCACCGACGCGGAGTTTTTGTAGCGGGCCCTGGAAGCGGTACACCGTCGAGACCTTGAACAGGTGCTCGGGTGTGTCGGTTTTGAATTTCTGATTATTGTTGGCCGGGTTTTCATCCTTGATGTAATGCGCGCGGGTGTAGGTGTAGCCAGCGCCCAGCTGCCAGTTTTCGGTCAGCGCGCCTTGCAGTTCCATGTCGATGCCTTGGCTGCGCACTTTGCCTGAGCCGTTGTAGCAGGTCATGACCGGGCAACCGAACTGATTTTCCGCCAGGGTTGCGCGGTTGGTCTGGTCCATCTGGAACACGGCCAGACTGGCGTTGAGGGCGCCGTTGAAATATTCGCCCTTGATGCCGACTTCGTAGTTTTCACCGACGATCGGATCCAGCACTTTGCCGGAAAGATCCTTCGAGGTTTGCGGGGTGAAGATGTCGGTGTAGCTGGCGTAGACGGAATGATGCTCGTCCAGCTTGTAGATCAGGCCGGCATAACGCGTCAGGTTGCGGGTGACCTTGTAGTCGCCGTCGCCGGTGCGGTCATCGTAGTCATACCAGTCCAGGCGACTGCCGAGGATCAGCGTCAGCGGATCGGCCAGGCTCAAACGGGTGGTCAGGTAAACGGCGTCCTGAGTGGCAACGCTGCGCGTTTTACCGTCACGCACGAAGTCCGGCTTTGGCGCACCGATCGGCCAGGCCGTGGTGTACGGATCGTACTCCTTGGAGGTCGCATCGTAGACGCGATGGCTGGAGCCGACGACCAGTTCGTGGGTGCGGCCGAAGGCTTCGAACGGGCCGCTGGCAAAACCGTCGAAAGCGTTTTGCTTGTCGGTGTTGTGCGATTGGTAAGCCGTGGTTTCCAGCGGGCCGTTGTAGCGCGACAGGTAAGTGCCGGAGAACTCGCCGTTGAGCGTCGAGGAAGAACCGGCGACGTGGAGTTTCCAGTCGTTGTCGAAGCGATGCTCGACTTCGCCGAAGACCGTGTCGATCTGCAGTTTCTTGTTTTCCCAGTCGGTGCCGGGGTAAGTGGAGCGGGGCAGATCAAGGTGGTGGCCGTTGGTGCCGATCGGCAACCCGCCCCAGAAGTAGTTGGTCTGTTCATTTTGCCGGGAGAAACCCAGAGTCGCGGTGGTGCTTTCGCTCAGGTCGGCTTCACCGATGGCGTAGAACAGGCCGTGATCGTTTTGTTCCTTGTCGCGGAAACTGTCGGCGCCCTGATAGGAGCCCACTACACGGCCACGCAACGTACCGCTGTCGTTCAAAGGGCCGGAAGCGTCGATCTCGCCGCGATAATCATCCCAACTGCCAGCTGCACCGGTGAGTGTCACTTGAGGCGTGGCCGTCGGGCGTTTACGCACCATGTTGATGGCGGCTGACGGGTTGCCGGCACCCGTGACCAGACCGGTAGCACCGCGAACGATTTCAACCCGGTCGAACATCGCCAGGTTCGGTTGCACCGCCATCGAGTACGGCTGATAGGAGCTGGGCAGGCCGTCGTACATGATGTTGTCGATGTCGAACCCGCGCGCGCTGTAAGCCTGTCGGCCCGGACCGCTGGACTGGTTGAGGAACAAGCCCGGCGTGCCGCGCACCACGTCGTTGATGCTGGTCATGCCCTGATCGTCCATGCGTTGACGGGTGATGACGGTGACGGCTTGAGGCGTTTCGCGCATGGTCAGCGACAGCTTGGTCGCGGTTTGCATGGGGCCAGTCGTGTAAGACTGCGAACCCTCGGTGGTGCTGCTCATCTGGGTAGCACCGATCTCGGTCGCGCCGAGTTCCAGTGTGGCGGGAGGGGCAGCATTTTCCGGCGATGGCGGTGGAGCTTCATCAGCTGAAACGGATGAGAGGCTGACCATGCCAATGGCGAGTGCCAGCAGGTTGGGTGAGAGGTTCGAACGGCGGTGGCGGGTGTGAAACGACATCAATCTGCTTCCCCAAAAATTACCAAAACGAATCTGATGCACATGCATGTAAGAAGTATTCGCATTAGCATGTCAGATTGATTCGGTTGGAGAAAGGTACTGACTTCAATTGGTTAACAAATTTTTCACATTTGCGGCGTAGGGAAACGATCACCGCCACGGCGCAAATCAAAGCCACTGGTGGAAATCAGTAGATCCAGGAGAGGGTGCAGAACGGCCAAGTTGCGTGACCGCGCCCGATCAACATGAAGTTTGATCGGGCGCGGTCAGAGGGAGGGGAACGCTTTGATCAGCTCAGGTCTTCAGCGTCATGGCGCTCAGGCACCTGGCTCGCTTCATCACCCCACGTGCGGTTGACGCGCTGCCCACGGATGACCGCCGGACGCTGGGCGATTGCCTCTGCCCAGCGCTGCACATGGGTGTACTCATCGGCTGCGAGAAACTCCGCCGCCGAATAAACATTGTTGCGCACCAACTGCCCGTACCAGGGCCAGACCGCGATATCGGCGATGCTGTAGTGCTCGCCGGCCAGGTAGGGGCTTTCGGCCAGACGTCGATCCAGCACATCCAGTTGGCGCTTGGCTTCCATGGTGAAGCGATTGATCGGGTATTCCATTTTCTCCGGCGCATAGGCATAGAAATGCCCGAACCCGCCGCCCAGGTAAGGCGCAGCGCCCATCTGCCAGAACAACCAGTTGAGGGTTTCGGTGCGTCCTGCCGGATCCTTGGGCAGGAATGCGCCGAACTTCTCCGCGAGATACAGCAGGATCGAGCCTGACTCGAACACCCGAATCGGCGGCTCGACGCTGCGGTCCAGCAGTGCAGGGATTTTCGAGTTCGGATTGATCTCGACGAAACCGCTGGAGAATTGATCGCCCTCACCAATGCGGATCAGCCAAGCGTCGTACTCGGCGGCGCTGTGCCCCAGCGCCAGCAGCTCTTCGAGGAGGATGGTGACCTTCACCCCGTTGGGCGTGGCCAGCGAGTAGAGTTGCAACGGATGCTTGCCCACCGGCAGCGTTTTCTCATGGGTCGGCCCGGCAATCGGGCGGTTGATACTGGCGAACTGACCACCGGATGGCGCTTCATTTTTCCAGACCTTGGGCGGAACGTAGGGCGCTTTGCTCATGAAACGGACCTCATCGTGACTGGCTGAGAACAGATGAACACCGTAGGGAAAAATCCCGATGGATGCCAGCTCGATTTATCGTTACATCACGATATGCACAGGCATTGGGCCGCTTCTGTATGGCTATAAGGGAAATGCCCTGTGTGGCGTGTTCCCTTATTGGTGATAAATACCCGACCTATTTCAATCCGCAGCAAAGCGCGCCAGAAACTCGCTGATCAGCGAAATCGTCTGTTGCTGGATTTCCGTGCGCGCGCGTCCGCCGTCGCCATCGGTGCAGATGATGCCGTCGCCGGGTGCGTCTTCTTCCAGCATTGCCATCGCGCCAGGCTTGCATGGCGACATGAAACTGAAGTGGCTGGCGTCGCTGATCTCGACGTATTGGCTCAATGTTTTCGGCAATCGCTTGACCAGATCGGCGGACTCAAGTTGAGCGGGAAGGTCTTGCGACGGCACACCGGCTGCGATGACCAGTACCGGAACAGGCAGTGCCGCAAGGCTGGCATCGGTGAAACCACGTGAGAAACCGAGGTCCAGTGAAACCACGGCAGAGACGCGTTTGTCGCGCAAGTCGGCGGCCAGTCGTGTCTTCGAATCCGCTCTGCTGGCGGGATTCATCTGCTGATAAACAGAGCAACTGGCCAATTGCGAATGGACTTTGCAGTCTTCGCCGAAACGCTCGGTGTCGAAACGCGCGCCGGCGATTTCCAGGCTGGTCCAGCCGCCGAGAGAGTGGCCCACGACGGCAATGCGCGGTTTCGCGACCGTACCGAACTTTTTCGGCTGAGCCGTCACCGCATCGATGGCTCTACTGACATCCGCAGGACGCAGCCATAACTGCGCCGCCGCCTGAGGGCTGCGGTCATGCGTGGTGCTGCCGGGATGATTGACCGCCGCGACGATATAACCCTGGTGCGCGAGCGCGCTGGCCAGCCATGCCTGGTTGCTCCAATTGCCGCGGTAACCATGTGAGAGCACTACCAACGGGTGTTCACCGGCAGCAGGTGGCGCATTTTTCGCGACCATTACACCGACAAACGCCGGGTTGTCGGCGACCAGTTCCGGCGCGGCAGTGGTTGCACTGGCCGGGTACCAGACGACCATTTCCAACGGACGCTCATTGTTCGCGTCCGCCAGGGTCGAGAGCTGGAAACCGATAGGGTTGTCGTCAGCGAATACGTGGGTGGTCAGGCAGAAAAGAAGCAGAGCGCCGAAAGCACGTTTCATTGTTTTTATCTTCCGTGATGAGCCTCGATTGGCGAGGTGGACTTTGCCTTAATCGGCGCGCTTCAGCGAGTCCGGACTGAAAATCAGATTGGCGATTTCGCTGGCGTCCGGTTCTTGCTGCCATTCGCCAGAAGCGTTGGCAGTTTCGCGCACAATCCATTGCTGCGAGCCGGTCCAGGACAGCTCGATGCAGGGTCCCGTCAGCTCTGCGTTGTCGATCAGCAAACCGACTTCATCCGCTGGGCCGGGACACATGCCGCCAACCGAAAAAGGTACACGCGCACGTATCAGGTCTTTGAGCATGCCCAGCAGTTCGTCGTGAGAGCAGAAGGGTACGTGTCGGTCCCCGGAAACACCGCCAGCAAAAACCAGATGGCCTGCCGCCGAGCCCTCTGTATTTATCGAGGCCAGATGCACGGGAGGCCGGCCGGAGCCCTTGGCATAACGCGATGTGTTCACAGCAACTCCTTGTCAGTGGATGCTTGAAACGGTGCGGTCAAAGCATCTTCTTGCGGCCAACGCATCTTCAAGTGTTCGATCAGATAGTCCATGAATGCCTTGACCTTCGGCGTCATCGCCGCACGCTCCTGCACACAGGCATAAATGTCCATTCGCTCGACAAAGCCGTGACCTGCTCCGTCCTGGTTCTGAAACAGCGGCAGCAGTTGGCCGCTTGCGATGTACGGTGCCGCCACGAACTCGGCCAGTCGCGTGATGCCCGCACCGTTGACCGCCATCTGCGCCAGTGCATCGATGTCATCGCTGATGGTCGTGGCATTGATATTGGCCTCGTAACTCTGGCCGTCTCGCGAGAAAGTCCAACGAAGAAAGCGCCCGTCCAATGGGTAACGGAACGCCAGGCACGCATGGTTTTGCAGATCGTCCGGCGATTGCGGCGCGCCTGCGCGCTCCAGATAGGCTGGGGCGGCGCACATGATGAAGGGCAGCGAAACGATCTTGCGCGCAACAATGCCATCTTCCAGTTGCGGTTTGATCCGCAGGCTCAAGTCGATGCCGTCCTGGATGTGATTGATCTTGCGGTTGGTGGTCGACAGCTCCAGCAGAAGGCGCGGGTGCAGCGCCGCGAACCCGGCGATCAATGGTGCGAGCACATGCCGTCCGAATGCAGAAGTGGAGGCAATGCTCAGCCGTCCTTGCAGTTCGGTCTGTTCGTTGCTGATTGAGCTTTGCGCCGACTCCAGATCTGCCGCGATGCGCTTGACCTTGTCGTAGTACACCGCGCCGTTTTCAGTCAGCGCCATGCTCCGCGTGGTGCGCTGCAGAAGTCTCACGCCGAGATGCGTCTCCAGACGATTTATCGTCTGGCTCACCGCTGCCGCACTGACGCCCAGGGCTTTGGCGGCGCCGACAATGGAGCCCGATTCCACCACTTTGATAAAACTGGCAATTGCCGCTAATAGATTCATCCATGGCCTGCCGAGAACGGTTTGATTCGTAAGTTGTGCTTTATAAAGTACCTGCGATTAGCCGTCTAGTTGAGGGGAGTCGCGCTTGTTAAGGTGCCCGCTCCCTGTCAATGGATGGAAACGCCATATGAATCAAACAACCAGCACCGATGCTTTGATTGTCAGCCGTCGCAAGCTGTCACCGCGTGCCACACCCTATGTGTTTGCCTTGTACATGGCGACGATCATGGCGTTTCTGATGTCACTGGTGATCACCGCCGCCAACTCCGGCATTGATAACGACTACCTGAGTAATGCGCTGCACGCGTACAAGTTGGCGATGCCGGTGGCATTCCTGTGCATCCTTGTTGTTCGGCCCGTCGTGATCAAACTGGTGGCGTGGACGGTGCATCCGCATCGTTGAGTGCTGAACGCTTCCGGCGCCTCAGAAAAACTCGTCAAGCAACTGATAAAAGGCAATCCGTTGCAGATCAGGCTCTACGCCATAGGCCTCGAAAAACACTGGCACCCACTGCTCGCCGAGGTTGTAGGTAATGCTGTTGGCGGCCAACGCCAAGTCCTGATAACGGTCAGAGACGCCAAGTCGCCCGCAGTCGACAAACCCGCTGAACTTGCCATTGTCAGCGAGCAGGTTGGGCAGACACGCATCGCCGTGTGTCACCACCAGATCCTCGTGATCAGGACGCTCGGCGAGCATTTGCTGGAACACCGCTTCAGCACTGCGACCCAGACGTGAATCGTCGAAGTCTTCCTCGTCAATCAGGCCCGCCAGCAGATGCTCGCGGGCGAGGGCGATTTTTGCGTCGAGGCGGTGATCGAACGGGCAGCTGGCGATGGCGACCGCGTGCAGTGATCGCAAGGCTGTGGCCGCGAGCGTCACGATCTGCTCCGGCGCCAGGTGCGCGCTGCTGGCCAGATCGCGACCGGGCACAGCCGTCATCAGCAACCAGTTGCGCTCATTTTCAGTGGTGGTATCGAGCACCCGAGGCGCCGGGAGATCCTGCTCTGCCAGCCAGCGCAACCGCTGCACTTCACCGGGCAGTTCGCCCCAGGTCATCACCTGTTCAGACTTCACAAACAGCGGCGCTGAACCCGCCGGCGTAATCCGCAGTACATCGGCGCGGGACTCACCGATGGTTTGTTGTTCGATCTGTGCGTCAGCGAATCGCGGGTGCCATATCGCGGGTAAGTCCATGTCGATTCGTCCCTTGTAAATCTGTTGATGAGGCGCATTGTGCCGCGCCGGTGATTTTGCGCGCAAACACCGGGGCAGGGCGTTGCCCTGGCAAATCAATCGAAACTTCGTCGCCAGCCCGACTGTCCAGACCCTTACACCTCTCGGCGGATGCACTGCCGGGAATGCTCCATGCACCGGTGAAAGGCGAGGAACACGATGACGATGACAGTTGGAGATTTTCTGGTTGAGCGGCTCAGCCAATGGGGCGTCACGCGGATTTTTGGTTATCCGGGTGACGGCATCAATGGCGTGTTCGGCGCGCTCGACCGGGCCAAGGGAAAGATCGAATTCATTCAGGCGCGCCATGAAGAAATGGCCGCGTTCATGGCCTCGGCCCACGCCAAGTTCACCGGGGAGTTGGGTGTGTGCATCGCGACTTCAGGGCCGGGCGCATCGCACCTGATTACCGGGCTCTACGATGCGCGGATGGACCACATGCCGGTGCTGGCGATTGTCGGTCAGCAGGCGCGCACTGCACTGGGCAGCCACTACCAGCAGGAGCTGGATCTGGTCTCGATGTTCAAGGACGTCGCTGGCGCCTTTGTGCAGCAGGCTTCGGCACCGTCGCAAGTGCGCCACTTGCTCGACCGCGCGGTGCGCACGGCCGTCGGCGAACGCCGCGTCACGGCGATTATCCTGCCCAATGATTTGCAGGATCTTCCCTACGAAGCGCCGGCCCGCGCCCACGGCACCGCACATTCCGGTGTCGGGTACAGCAAGCCGAGAGTGCTGCCGTACGAGGCGGATTTGCAGCGTGCCGCCGAGGTTTTGAATGCCGGTGAAAAAGTCGCAATTCTGGTCGGTGCCGGTGCTCTGCAAGCCACGGATGAAGTGATCGCCGTCGCCGAAAAACTCGGCGCCGGAGTCGCCAAAGCCTTGCTCGGTAAAGCCGTGCTGCCCGACGATCTGCCGTGGGTCACCGGCAGCATCGGCTTGCTCGGCACTGAGCCCAGCTACAAACTGATGACCGAGTGCGACACGTTGCTGATGATCGGCTCGGGTTTCCCGTATTCGGAATTTTTGCCCAAGGAAGGTCAGGCGCGGGGCGTGCAGATCGACTTGCAGCCGGACATGCTCAGTCTGCGCTACCCGATGGAGGTCAATCTGCAGGGCGACGCGGCTGAAACACTCGCCGCGTTGCTGCCGCTGCTGGAACAGAAAACCTCGGGCAAATGGCGCAAGAAGGTCGAAGGCTGGCGCGGCACCTGGGAGAAGACCCTGGAAAAACGCGCCATGGCCAAGGCCAGACCGATCAATCCGCAACGGGTGGTGTACGAGTTGTCACCGCGCCTGCCGGACGAGGCGATCATCACCAGCGATTCGGGTTCGTGCGCCAACTGGTATGCCCGCGACCTGAAAATCCGCCGTGGCATGAAGTGCTCGCTGTCCGGCGGTCTGGCCTCGATGGGCGCCGCGGTGCCGTATGCGATTGCGGCGAAATTCGCCTACCCCGAGCGTTCGGTGATTGCCCTGGTGGGCGACGGCGCCATGCAAATGAACAACATGGCCGAGCTGATCACCGTCGCCAAATACTGGCGGCAGTGGCAAAGCCCGAAATGGATCTGTGCGGTGTTCAACAACGAAGATCTCAATCAGGTCACCTGGGAGCAGCGGGTGATGGAAGGCGATCCCAAGTTCGAAGCGTCGCAGAGTATTCCGGATGTGCCGTATCACCTGTTCGCCATTTCCATCGGCCTGAAGGGCATTTTTGTTGATCGCGAAGAGGACGTCGCCGCGGCCTGGGAGCAGGCATTGGCCTCGGACGTTCCGGTGTTGATCGAATTCAAGACCGATCCGAACGTGCCGCCGCTGCCACCGCACATCAAGCTTGAGCAGGCGAAGAAATTCGCCACGACCTTGCTCAAGGGCGATCCGGATGAGGCCGGAATCATCGTCCAAGCCGCCAAACAAGTGCTGAGCTCGGTACTGCCCGGCAAAAAATAACCCGAATTTCCTCGCGAAACCTGTAGGAGTTGCCGACGGCTGCGATCTTTTGATCTTCAAAAACAACATCAAAAGATCGCAGCCTGCGGCAGCTCCTACATTGGAATGGAGGCAGGCAATTGATTTTCATCGGCTGTGCAGGCTGGAGTCTTGCGCGTGAACATTGGCCGGCATTCCCGGCTGACGGCACGCATTTGCAGCGCTATGCCGCGCAATTCAACAGCGTCGAAATCAACAGCTCGTTCTATCGCCCGCATCGCCGACAGACCTACGAACGTTGGGCGGATTCGGTGCCGGAGGGTTTTGCTTTTTCAGTGAAGATCCCCAAACACATCACCCATGAACTGCGCCTGATCGGCTGTGAGGCTGCGCTGGAAGAATTCCTTGGGCAATGCAGCGGATCAGGCGATCGCCTGGGCTGCCTGCTGGTGCAGTTACCGCCGTCGCTGGCGTTTGATGCGGCCGTTGCCGAAGGGTTTTTCAGCGCACTGCGCCAGCGTTTCTCCGGGCCTGTGGTGCTGGAGCCGCGCCACGAATCATGGGTCGGCGGCGAAGCGCTTTTGATCAAGTACCAAATCAGCCAAGCGGCGGTAGACCCCTCGCGTATCAGCAATGACGCTTCACCGAGAGGCTGGCAGGGCACGAAGTATTGGCGCTTGCACGGTTCGCCGCGCATCTACCACAGCGCCTACGATTTGCCGTACCTGCAACAAATTGCGCGAGCGTTGCAGATCGCCTCAGAGGAGGGCGCCGCAACCTGGTGCATCTTCGACAACACCGCCAGCGGCGCCGCGATAGGCAACGCTTTGAGCCTGGTGAAAGCGCTGCTTATTCCGGCGCCAGATCGCCGTACCAGTACGCCGCTGTAACGCCGCCATCCATCAGGAAATCGCTGCCGGTGACCAACGCCTGAATGGATTCGCGAGAGCCCACGTCAACGATGCAAGTGGTCACTTTGAAACCGGCATCCAGCAGGACGCGGGCCGCAGCGTCAGCGTTGTCCTGTTTCAAATCCGCCAGCACGACGTGTTTGCCGACACTGACGCGACGGGCAACGGCCTGACCGATCGAACCGGCGCCAATGACGACAATAACGTTGGTCGGGGTGGGCATGGCGTCTCTCCTCAAAGTGATGCGCCAACCTATATAGCGGGTGTTCGCTCAACAATACGGTGATTGCTGCATAAGCTGATGAGCGAGGCTCATGAATGCGCGCTGTCGCGTGGTAACTCGACCACTGTCTGATCACCGTCTAGAGTTTTTGCACCCGAAGACGTTGAGGACACGTCATGAAGAACGAAGAAGCAATCGCAGCATCAGTGCAGATTGATCAGCGCATCAAGGACCTGAGTGACTGGCGCGGTGAAACCCTGGCACAGATCCGCGCGATCATGCACAAGGCTGATCCCGAGATAGTCGAAGAGTGGAAATGGCGCGTGCCGACGTGGTCGCATGGCGGGATTATCTGCACCGGGGAGACTTACAAGTCAGTGGTGAAAATGACTTTTGCAAAAGGTGCGTCCCTGGAGGATCCGACGGGATTGTTCAATTCAAGCCTTGAAGGCAATACGCGACGGGCGATTGATGTGCATGAGGGCGAGGAGATTGATGAAAAGGCCTTGGTGGCACTGATTCGAGAGGCGGTGAAACTGAATACGTCGAAGCCCTCACCCTAACCCTCTCCCTGTATGTACCGGAGACATGGTGGACAGGTGTTCGGAGACATGGTGGACACTTTTTAATAGACACATTGCTCATCACCAAGGAGATGACCTGTGTCCTGGGAAGAGGTGTCCACCGTGCAGCTTCGTTCAGAGTTCGTGCATTTGGCTCGGCAAGAAGGAGCCAATGTCCGGCAGCTTTGCCGCCGATTCAATATCAGCCCAAGCACTGCCTACAAATGGCTCAACAGGTTTGAAACTTCAGGTGCAGAGGGCTTGATCGATCAGTCTCGACGACCGAAGACGTCACCCAAACGCTGCGCTGACGAGGTTGAGCAGCAGATTCTGACCGTGAGTGAGGAATACGCGGCTTGGGGCGCTCGCAAGCTCAAACGTGTGCTGGAAGACAGCGGCGCAGTAATGCCTTCGGTCAGTACCGTGCATGCGGTTTTACAGCGTCATTCACGCGTTGATTCAAAGGCCGCTGAGATTAAACCGTTTATCCGCTTCGAGCATGAAGCGCCCAACGATCTTTGGCAGATGGACTTCAAGGGCCATATCAGCCTGGCTCAGGGACGTTGCCATCCGTTGACGATACTGGACGATCATTCGCGGTTTTCGCTGTGTATCGCGGCCTGCCTCGATGAGCGACGTGAAACCGTTCAGGAGCATCTAATCAGGGTCTTTCGGCGTCATGGTCTGCCTTTGCGCATGACGATGGACAACGGTTCACCCTGGGGTGACCAGACTGGCGTTTATACCGCGCTGGAGGTCTGGCTGATGAGTCAGGGCATCAAGGTCGGGCACTCTCGACCTTATCATCCGCAAACCCAAGGAAAGCTGGAACGCTTCCACCGCAGCCTGAAAAATGAAGTCCTGCGAGACCGACATTTTATTGATCTCAACGGTGCACAACGGGCGTTTGATATCTGGCGTGATATCTACAACCAGAAGCGTCCACATCAAGCGTTGGACATGCAGGTGCCTGCTACTCGCTACAGCAGCAGCCCACGGGAATATCAGGAGCAGCCCGCGGCGCCGGAGTACGACGATGGGGATGTGGTCAGGAAGGTTCAGGTGAAGGGCGAGATCTACTGGCGGAACCGTGAATACACAGTCGGAAAAGCTTTTTATGGGAGGTCAGTAGCTATCAGGGAAACGACGGAAGATGGCATCCGCGATGTCTACTGGAGTAGACATCGTATTGCCCGAATCGACTTGAACTTGCAGATCGTTACGGCAGGTAAGAAGATCTAAAACCGTCCACCATGTCTCCGAACATGTGTCCACCATGTCTCCGGTACATACACTCCCAGAGGGAGAGGGGACTGATCGCGTTGTTCTTTCGTGATACACCGACCTGAACTGTCGCGCCGAACTCAGGTTTGATCCCACTAGAGATCGGCTCACTTTCCCCTCTCCTAGATTGAGAGGGGACTGACCATGGTGTTCTGTTCTTTCGAGGTACCCGAACTGAGATTTAGAGTCGAACTCAGGTTCTGAACTGTACCCGGTCGGCTCCCTTTCCCCCTCGCCCCCTTGGGGGAGAGGGCTGGGGTGAGGGGGTGAATCCAACAATCACCATGAATCTCAATTCCCATCCGCGACCTTGCGCTCAATCTCATCGACCTTGCGCTGCAGCTCTTCAGCATCCTGCTCTTTGACGCGGGTGGAGGAAGGCGTGATGACCTCGTCCACAGCACGGGTGTCATCGTCCCGGTCCTGCAAATCGCGCTCGACCACGTTCACGGGTTTGCCCGATGTATCGGTAGGTGGGGCGTTCGGGGTTTTGTCGTCGTTGCTGTTCATATCGTTGACCTCCATGGGTGTAAACGTTGGAGGTAGCACTGCGACGAGCGTTCGATTTTTTTTCGACTGCGAACCGACGGTGAAAACGCCAGTTCCGCGTTAACACCAACCCCCTGTGGGAGCGAGCAAGCCCACTCCCACAGGTTGGCCGCATTCGAGCGGCCTGAGGTCAGTTCAATCCTTGAGGATGTCGCGATCCTTGGTTTCCGGCAGGAAGAACGTGCCGAGTATCGCCGTCATCACCGCAATCACGATCGGGTACCACAGCCCGTAGTAGATATCCCCGGTGGCCGCCACCATCGCGAATGCCACCGTCGGCAGGAAACCGCCAAACCAGCCGTTGCCGATGTGATAGGGCAGTGACATTGAGGTGTAGCGGATGCGGGTCGGGAACAGCTCGACCAGCCACGCCGCAATGGGCCCGTACACCATGGTCACGTAGATCACCAGGATGGTCAGCAGGAGCAACACCATCGGATAGTTGGTTTTTGCAGGGTCAGCCTTTTCCGGATAACCCGCTTCTTTCAGTGCAGTGCCGAGGGTCGCGGTGAAGGCGTCGTTGCGGGTCTTGAAGTCGGCGGCGGGCAGGGCGCTGCCCTCGAAGCTCTCGACGACTTTGTCACCGATGCGCACTTGCGCGACGGTGCCCGGTTCGGCGATCACGTTCTCATAAGGGATCGCCCGTTTCGCCAGCAGGGTCTTGGCCAGGTCGCAGGAACTGGTGAATTTGGCCTTGCCCACCGGGTCGAACTGGAACGAACACTGATCGGGATTGGCGATCACCTTGACCGGGTTTTTCTCCTGGGCGATGAACACGTCGGGGTTACCGTACTGGGTCAACGCATGGAAGATCGGAAAGTAGGTCAGCGCCGCCAGCATGCACCCGACCATGATGATCGGCTTGCGCCCGATGCGGTCGGAGAGGCTGCCGAAGATCACGAAGAACGGCGTACCGATCAGCAGCGAACCGGCGATCAGCAGGTTGGCGGTCTGCGGGTCGATTTTCAGCGTCTGCAACAGGAAAAACAGCGCATAAAATTGCCCGGTGTACCAGACCACTGCTTGCCCGGCCGTACCGCCAAGCAGCGACATGATCACCACTTTGAGGTTGTCCCAGCGGGCGAAGGATTCGGTCAGCGGCGCCTTCGACGCCTTGCCTTCGGCCTTCATTTTCTGGAACACCGGCGACTCGCTCAGTTGCAGGCGGATGTACACCGAGACGATCAGCAGCAGGATCGACAGTAGAAACGGAATCCGCCAGCCCCAGGCTTCGAACGCTTCGGTGCCCAGCGCGGTGCGGCAAGCGAGGATCACCAGCAGCGACAGAAACAGGCCAAGGGTCGCGGTGGTTTGAATCCATGAGGTGAAGAAACCGCGTTTATTGCGTGGCGCATGTTCAGCGACGTAAGTGGCCGCGCCGCCATATTCACCGCCCAGTGCCAGACCTTGCAGCAAGCGCAGGGTGATCAGAATGACTGGCGCGGCGACGCCGATGGTCGCGTAGCCGGGCAGCAAACCGACGATCGCCGTCGAGACCCCCATGATCACGATGGTGATCAGGAACGTGTGCTTGCGCCCGATCATGTCGCCGAGCCGGCCAAACACGATCGCGCCGAACGGCCGCACCGCGAACCCCGCTGCAAACGCCAACAGGGCAAAAATGAACGCGGTGGTTTCGTTGACGCCGGCGAAGAAGTGCTTGGCGATGATCGCCGCCAGTGAGCCGTAGAGGTAAAAGTCGTACCACTCGAACACCGTGCCGAGGGACGAAGCGAAGATGACCTTGCGCTCCTCCTTGGTGATGCCGCCGCTGCGGGGTGGACTGCCGGTGGATGCTGTGTCGATTGTAGCCATGGGTGCTCTCCGTCGTGCTTATTGTCGTAGGCCGGAGTCCCCCGTTACCGCTATCGCACTCTGGCCTTGTGGCGTATGCCGCATTGCTCTCGCGTGAAACCTGCACAGTCTGACGGCCGCGCATTGCTGCACGGTTTCCTGAAGCATAATCAGCTTCTGGCAGATATCCACTCGCCAAAGGCGTCGATTAAAGATCAACTGCCGGCGGCCGATAGCAGCCGGTCAGCCACCCATCAAAAAACCACTTTCAGGGAAGATGTCCATGAACGCTTCATTGCAGAGCGCTGCCGCGCAAATCCGTCAGGCCGTGCGGGTCGCCACCGAGGGGCTGGTGGGGCGCGAGCAATTGGCCGAGCTGATTGTGCTGGCCGCTGTAGCGCAGGAGCACATTCTGGTCATCGGCCCACCCGGTACGGCGAAAAGTGCGGTGGTGCGGCGCGTGGCGCAATCGATGGGCGGGCGCTATTTCGAATACCTGCTGGGGCGTTTCACCGAACCCTCGGAGCTGTTTGGCGCAGTCGACCTGAAAAAGCTGCGCGAAGGCACGGTGGAAACCGACGTCAGCGGCATGCTGCCGGAAGCCGATATCGTCTTTCTCGACGAGGTTTTCCTCGGTTCGACGGCGATCCTCAATACTTTGCTCGGCGTGCTCAACGAACGCCGCTTCCGCCGTGGCCACACGCAGATCCAGTGCCCGTTGCGGGTGTGTGTCGGCGCCTCCAATGGTCTGCCGGATGATGAAGCGTTGGCGGCATTCGGTGACCGCTTCCTGCTGCACCTGTTTGTCGAATCGGTGCCAGACAATCAGCTCGAAGCGATGCTCGCCGGTGGCTGGCAGTCCGAGCAGCGCCCGGTGCAGCAACTGCTGGGCCTGAGCCAACTCGACACCCTTGGCCAGGCTTTGAAAAACGTCGATCTGACTGCCGTGCGCCCGGCACTGGCTCAGGCCATTCGGCGTCTGCGCGAGGCTGGCATTCAGTTGTCGGATCGGCGCATCGTCAAATCCCAGCGCTTGATCGCCGCTGCGGCGTTGCTTGGCGGGCGACTTGAAGCCAGCGAGGCGGACCTGTGGCCGCTGCTGTATGTACTGCCGACCAAGGAAACCCAACAACATGGCCGCGAAGTGCTGCGCGAGATCTTCGCGCAGTCGAGCAACAGCCATTTGTTCAGCGCGGTGGAAGAGGCGACCTTGCAACCGCTGTCGCGGCTCAGTCGCTTGCTGGAAACCGGCGAGGAGTATCTGGCCCGCAGCGAACCACCGGCCAGTGCCTTGCTTGAAGGCCTGCTGCGTGAGATTGATGCCAACTTCAATGATCAGACCATTCCGTCGTCGTTGCAGGACGTGCGCGGTCAGGTGGCGCGTCTGCTGACGTCTGCGGCATGACGATCAAACCGCTGAGTTGGGCCTGGCAGTCACGGCAGACTCCGGTCGAGCCCCAGGCCGCCGTGGCGTGGGGCGACGTAGCACGGCGTTTGCACGCACGCTTGTTGCTGATCCCCGAGGAACAGGCCGGGCGCCTGCAGGCCACGGCCAATCGCGACGTGTTGGTGGTGACCGGTGCCGCGGCGGATCTGCCGTGGGTCGACGGCGTGGCGTATGCGGCGATGGACGATCGCGCACCGGGACTGTGGCTGCCGACCAGTTGGGAACCCGACCGCCCGACAGACCTGCTGGGGCAGGCGCTGTCCAGCCGATTCGCCCGGGCGCCGCTGCTGCTCTGGCGCGAGCCCGCCGCCGTGGTGCCGCTGGATCGTTTGTTGCCGGTGACGACGCAGCATTTGCAGCGCATTGGCGCTTACTGGGCGGGCTGCTGATGCAATTACCTGAATCGCTGCAACCCTGGCGCGACTGGCTGCAATGGTTTGCTCCGGCACAACTGCCGCTGTTTGCCGACCTGTTCGGGCGTCTGGATCCGCTGCTCGGTCCGCTGCGTGGCCAACAGCAGGGCGGCGTGCCCGAGCCCGATGGCTTGGCCGATCTGCAACGTCGCGGCCCTTATGAGCGTTTGTTGTCGAGTGAATGGCTGTTGGCCGATGAAGTGCCTGATGAGTTTTTGCGCAGGGCCGTGGTGGGCGAGCATCTGTTTCTCGCGCCGCAATATCGCTCGCATCAGGCCAGCCGCTTGATGGTGGTGTTGTTCGATGCCGGGCCGTTGCAACTGGGCGCTGCGCGTCTGGTGCACATGGCCTTGCTGATCCTCCTTGCGCGTCGCGCCAAAGACGCCGGCGCCGAGCTGCGCTGGGGCATTTTGCAGCAGGCGCCGCAGCTGCATGCGCTCGACAGCGCTGCACAGCTCAAACGCTTGCTCAGCGCCCGTACCTTTAAAACCGTTGACGCCGGGCACTGGCAGGCCTGGCGTGACGGCTTGAATGCGCAACCGGAGCCCGTCGGCGAATGCTGGCTGGTGGGGCAGCGCTTGCCCGCGACCGAGGGTTTGCCCTGCAGCCATCGCGTGCAGGTCTCGCGCAGCCTCGACGGACGCAGTCTGTCGGTGGCTCTGCACGCGGAGGGCGCTCGTCGAGTGTCGCTGCCGCTTCCCGACGAGCGCCTGGCCTTGCAGTTGCTCAAAGGCCATTTCGAAGGTGAAGTGGTCGCAGCCGCACCGACCGCGAAGGGCCGCGTCCCGCGAGTGTCGCTGACCTTGCAGCCGGTGATTTCCAGCGCGGGTACGCATGTCGCCCTGAAACTGCTCGGTGAGCCCGGCATGGTGGTGATCAAGCTACCGGTGCACAACCAGAAGAAACCCCTCGAAATCCGCAAAAGTCTATGGTCTGCGCAGCAAACGGCACTGGCGGCGACCTTCAACGGCAAGGCCTTGGGCGCCGTTTTGAGTGATCAGTGGCAATTGACGTTCTGGAGCATGCCCGGGCTGAAACCGGTCGACAAACCGGGCCTTGAAGAACTCAAGCTGCCGCCAGGCACCGCGTCGCTCCTGCCGGTAGCCGGGTTGCGCAATAAGTCGACGGGCCGATTGTTTCTGCTCGACGGCCAGGGGCATCTGGCGTTCTGGGTAGTGGAAACCGGCCGTACGCCGGCCAAACCCAAAACCCGGCGCACCCACCGCTTAGCGGCGGACGTGTTGAGCATGGCCAAGGTTGACAGTGACGTCGTGGTGTATGCACGTCGTGAGGGTGATCGATTGCACACGCACTCGGTCAACGCTGACGGCGATGTCACGGCGGCGCATGTGGTGGGTCTCGCCAATCAAGTCGATCAGGTGCTGTTCGCCGCCAGTCCTTTATGGCGCAGGGGCTTTGGCGGTTGCGCGGTGCTGAGGATAAGCGACGGGTGCGAGAGTTGGGGCGTGGTGTCAGCCAAGGGCGCGGCCTCGGAAATCGAACGCATCGTGCTGGCTCCCGGCTGGAAGGGCATCGGCCTGCTGCAAGAGGACAACGAGCGTTATTCACTGTTGTTGCTTGCCCCCAACCAGCACGCTATCGCTGTGTACTGCGAAGGCGGTCAGCGCGTGTTGTTTACCACCGCCGCCCCCATCGTCAAATACAGCTTTTGCCCGCTGAGCGGCGTGATCGCCGTGCTGACCAAGGCCCGCGAACTGCTGGTGTACGCGGTCCCGCAACGCCTTCTGCGTTTGCAGATCATTTGTAATGAACATCCGGAAAACAAGGACGGCAGCGATGCTTGAGCATAACGCAGCGTTGATCCGCCGCCCGGTGTTGACCGGTCATCAACACATTGAAGGCCTGTGGTTCGCCGCCGAGCGTTTCAGCGAGGCCGAACGCGTCCGGCAGCTCCTCGAACACTGGCAAACCGAGGCCCGGGCCTACCGTTTCGCCGACGGTGATCTGCTGCGTTTTCGCCAGCCCATCGCCGTGCAATGCGAGGCATTGACCGGTTGGCCGCTGATTCGCCAAGGCAACACACTGTGTTCGGCGCTGCTCGACCCACAGGAAATCCGCAGCCTGCCGGCCGCCGATATCTGGCTGGTGCGCGGCAGTCACGTCAGTGCCCAATATTTGCGCGATGCCGAGGCCCTGGCACCGGGTGACTGGCTTGATATCAATGGCCTCACTTTGCTCGACACCTATGACTGCCGAAACGTGCTACCGGAGCCAGTGCTTGAACCCGTGGCCGTGGTCACCGACGTTCGGGAAATTCTCGGCGACGCGTTGCGTCCGGTCAGTCCCGAGCAGGAACAGGTCATGCAGGCCTTGCTTGATCGCCAGCAAAAAGCTGCGAAAGGGCCGGTCTATCAAGCCGTCACGGCGAAAGAAACCGGCTGGACGCAATCGGCCGATACGCCTTTGCCGTGGCTGAAGCTCAGCGTGACCCTGGTGATTCTGATAGCGATTTTCTGGATGGGGTCGCAGGGGCAAAATCCTGGCCTGCAAGGCTTGCCGGCGAAGACAGCGACGCCGGTATCGGTGCAAATCAGCGGCATCGTGGTCGGCACATTGATCGGTGGTATTGCCCTGACCTTGATATTGGCCGGGTTGCGCCACGTGTTGCGCCGGCCGGTGCCGGTGCAGCCTGCGGCACCCCGCGCCGCCGAACCAGGTATTGAACCCCGCGCCACACCGGCCAAAGCCAAGCCCTCGCGCTGGCGGCGCTGGGTGACGCGCCTGACTGAAAATTTGCGCCTCTCGGCCCTGTATGGCAAGCGCCAGGCCGCTTACATGCGGCGCATGCTCGAGATGTTCGAGGACGGCGATTTCGCAGAGGCGCTGCGTCACGCGATTCCATTGGGCAGCGAGCAAAGCAGCGGCGAGCAATCGTTCGGTACGCCGCAGCGACGTCAGGATCTGATGATTGACCACGGCCGTGGGCCCACGCGCTCGATCAGGTTCGAACACGACATGGAAGCGCATCTGCGGCAGGTCTACCGGCAGACCTTTGAGCGCCTCGACCGCGCGGGCCGCATTGAAGAAGCCGTCTTCGTGCTCGCTGAACTGCTCAAGGTGCGTCAGGAGTCGCTCGACTATCTGGAGAAGCACGGCCGCTTGCAGCAAGCCGCCGACCTCGCGCTGGCCTGGGATATGCCGTCCGCGATGATCGTACGGTTGTTGTGTCTGGCCGATAACTGGCAGCGCGCCTTGCTGGTCGCCCGACGTGACAATGCGTTTGCCGCCGCCGTGACATTGCTGCAAGGCAAGTGGCCAGAGAGCGCCGACCGTTTGCGTCTGGAATGGGCCGAATCGCTGACCCGCAAGGGCCTGTGGCTGCAAGCCGTCGAAGTGATCTGGCCGCTGAGCGCGGAGCGTAAACGCGCCGCCCAGTGGCTGCTGGATGCCGAAGCGGCGGGAGGCGCGCTGGCGTTGGGCGCATTGGTCAAACGGGCGGCGCTGTTGCCCGATACCTTGCAGACGTATGCCGAATGGGTCGAGAAACTGCGCGATGATCCGGAGCGTCACGCCGAGCGCGCGGCATTGGCCGAGATTTTGTTGCAGCACAAGACGCACGTGAATGCACTGGCATGGCTGGCCGGTGCCATCGTGCACGCGGTGCTGGCCGACCAGATCGACGGCCATGGGCGCTTGTCGCATCAGCAATTGCAGGCACTGGTCAGCATGAGCAAGGACAAGTTGTTGCAGGCCGATCTGCCGGGGGCGTTGCCGACCCTCGCCGCAAGCGTCCCGCTGTCGAAGGTGAGTGAGCCACTTGAATGGACAGCCCCGTTCATGGGCAACCGCAAGATTCTCGACGCGGTGCCGCTGGAGGATGGGCGTTACTTACTCGCGTTGGGCGAGGCGGGGGCGGTGGTTATCGATGCGCACGGCCAGACCCTGTGTCATTTTTCGGTGCCGGCACACAACATCGTGCTGGCCCATGACCGTCAGGTCGTGCTGGTGCTGGCCCGCCGCGATGATGTCTGGCGCATCAGCAAGCTCGATCTGGTCACCCGCAGCGCGACGGACCTGGGCGTGCAAATGTTCGATGTGTTCGCCCGATCATTCGACGGTTTGACCTGGACCCTCGGCCGGGGGCGGCAGGTGCGGGTGGTGGATGTCGATCATGGCTTCGAAACGCTGTGGCATGTCAGCGATTTGCCGGGGCAGGTCTGCGGCATGAAAGATGATGCGCAAAACGAACTGCTGTGGCTGACTCACCCGGACCACGGCTTGTATCTGTGGCACTACCGCTTGCCCGAACGTCGATTGATCACTCGGGATTTGATGCCGGCCGTGCCTGTAGGCAGTTTCCAGCTGCTCGATACGGATGGTCGGGTACTCAGCGCACAACTCAAACTGGCCGACAATGAAGATCCTGTGCTGGTAGTGGAGTGGATCGGCGGGCGCAAGGGCTATCGGCTACCGGGGCTGCATGGCGAAGAAACCGATCTGCTTGAGGTGTATCTGCATGGCCAATGGATGCTGATCCGCTACTTGATCAACGATCAGGAGATGCGCTGGCATTTCATTCATCGTGGCAGCGACCAACTCTGCGCCACGCTGCAATGGCCTTTGCACGGTGCGCAGGTACGCTGTTTCGGCGCCGATTACTTGCTGTTCGATCTCCACGGGCGTTTGAGCCATATCAACGTCGATACGGCCACTCAACACAACATTTCACTGAACTGATCCGACCGGGCCGCCTACGCCTTGACCCAGCGCTGGCGGCTCCACGCGCTCAACCAGTCCACCGCAAACACCAGCACCAGCATCGCCAGGATCACCGTGCTCGCCTGTGCTTCCTGAAACAAGCTCAGGCTCACATACAACATCTGCCCAAGTCCGCCAGCACCGACGAATCCCAATACGCTGGCCATGCGGATGTTGTTTTCCCAGCGATACAGAACGTAGGCGAGCAGTTGCGGGGCAAGGTTGGGCAGGGTGCCGTAGCAGAACGCGAGCATCGGGTTGCCGCCCTGCAAGCGGATCGCCTCGGCCGGTTGCGGCGGTGTGTTTTCCAGCGCTTCGGCGAACAACCGGCCAAGCACGCCAGTGGTATGCAGGGCGAGGGCGAGGGTGCCGGCGTTGGGGCCGAGGCCAGCGGCGAGCACCATCAGCGCCGCCCAGACCAGTTCCGGAATCGCCCGCAGGCCGTTGAGCAACAGGCGCGCAGCACTGCGCAACGGCCAGCCGAAACGCCCGGCGGCGGGCAGGGCGAGGACGATGCCGAACAGCGCCGCGAGCAAAGTTCCCAAGGCTGACATGGCTAACGTTTCCAGCGAACCGTGGAAAATCGCTTTCAGGTAATCGGCGCTCAAGTCCGGGCTGAGAAAGCGCTGCACATACGCGCCCATCTGCTTCAGGCTGGTGGCACTGCCCAACTCGCCGAGATCGAGGCTCAGATAAGCGAACGAAGCAACAACCGCCAAAGCGATGCCGGCGATCAGCAACAGATTGATCAGACGATTCATGCCAGCCTCCAGCGCAACAAACGGCTGAGTTGATCGGCCGCCAATACCAACAGCAGGAAAGTCAGCAGAATGCTCGCGACTTCACCACCGGCAAACATGCGGATCGACAGGTCGATCTGCTGGCCCAGCCCACCGGCGCCGACAAAGCCCATCACCACCGAAGCGCGGATCGCACACTCCCAGCGATAGACCGTGTACGACAGCAGTTCTGCGGCGACGTTGGGCAGGATGCCGTAAGCAAAACTGGCCAGCCGACCACTGCCCGATTGCAGCAAGGCATGCGCCGGACGCTGGTCGGTGGATTCGAAAATTTCCGCGTAGACCTTGCCGAGCATGCCGCTGTAAGTGATGGCAATCGCCAGCACACCCGCCGCCGGCCCGAGGCCTACCGCGCGCACGAACAACAGCGCCCAGACGATCTCCGGCACGCTGCGCAGGAAGATCAACAAACCGCGCACCGGCCAGCGCAACAAGCGGCCGAGGCGGCTCGGCACCCCGCCGCGTGAAGCAGCGGACAGCGACAAGGCACGGCTCGCCAACAGGCCGGCGGGAACGGCCAACAGCAGCGCCAACGCCATGCCGGCGGTGGCGATTGCCAAAGTCTGCAAGGTGGCTTTGAACAGCAACTGCAGGAAAGCTTCATCGTGCGCAGGCGGCCAGAATTGCGCGACAAACCGGCCCATTTCATTCTGGCTGTCGGGCAGCAATACGCGCAGATCCAGTTCGCTGAGCTGGATTCCCGGCCACAGTAAAGCAATCGCCAACAGCGTCAGCAGCAAACGTGGCCAAGCGGCGGGATCGCGTGAATCGGCTCTCAGCATCGTGGGATCTGCACAGTCAAAGGCGCGAGCGCAACGGCTGGCGATTGCAATTGTTCGTTGGCGTACAGCGCGTCGAGCATCGCTCGGCTGACTTGATCGGCAGGGCTGTCGAAGAGGATCTGTCCGTCACGCAAGCCGATGATGCGCGGGAAGTGCGACAGCGCCAGATCTACCGCGTGCAGGCTCGCCACCAGCGTGACGTTGTGTTCGCGGGCATGGCGCGACAGGATCGACAGGGTGTGCCCGGCCATCACCGGGTCCATCGCTGATACCGGCTCATCCGCCAGCAGAATTTCCGGCGCCTGATACAGCACGCGGGCAATGCCGACTCGCTGCAACTGACCGCCGGACAATTGCTGGCAATGGGCGAACAGTTTGTCGCCGAGGTCCAGACGCGCCAACGCCGCACGGGCACCGGGCACGTCCAGCGGATGCAGCAGGTTCAGCAGACTTTTGCCCAGACTCCATTGCCCGAGTTTGCCGGCCAGCACCGCCGTTACCACGCGCTGACGCAACGGCAGGGGCGGCGCCTGGTGCACCAGGCCGATCCGCGCACGCAGGCGTTGCCGCTTTTGAGCCGACAAGTGCCAGGCGCGCTCGCCCAGCACTTCCACCTCACCGCTGCTCGGCCGCAGAGCGGTGGCCAGCAGATTGAGCAATGTCGATTTACCGGCCCCGGACGGGCCGATGATAGCGACCTGTTCGCCAACGCCAATCTGCAAGTCGATACCGCGAAGCGCATCGACCCCATTGGCGTGGCGCAGGCTGCATTGGTTAAGGCGAAGCGTCATTTCAGCAGGTCGGCAGCGCGGGCGGCTTCCTCGATGCCCTTGTAGTTGTCAGGCTTGGTGTCGATGAAGCGGGTCGCCGCTTGCAGATCGAGGATCTTCTTCTGCTCGAGGTTGGCCGGGTCGAGATCGAGGAAGGCTTTTTTAATCTTCGCCGCCAGTGCCGGATCGAGCGTGCCACGCACCGTCCAGTTGTAATCGAAGTAGGGCGGGGTGGTGGCGAAGACTTTGACCTTGTTGGTGTCGACCTTGCCGGCATCCACCAGTTTCTGCCAGACACTGGCGTTCAACACACCGGCATCGACCTTGCCGGCCTGCACCCAGGCCACGGTGGCGTCATGGGCGCCGGAGTAGGCGACGCGGCTGAAATACGCTTCAGGCTTGATGCCGTCATTTTTCAGCATGAAATAACGCGGCATCAGGCTGCCGGAAGTCGAGGAGACGGAACCAAAGGCGAAGGTCTTGCCTTTCAGGTCGGCAAGGCTTTTGACATTAGGGTCGGCGGTGATGAACTTGCTGGTGAACTGCGCATCCTGTTCACGCTGCACCAGCGGAATCACCGGGGTGGTGGCGTCAGTCTTCAAGCGTGCCTGAACAAAGGTGAAACCGCCCAGCCAGGCCATGTCGAGACGGTCGGTGGCCAGCGCTTCAACCACTGCCGGGTAATCGGCCACCGGCACGAATTGCACTTTCATGCCCAATTGCTGCTCCAGATAAGCACCCAACGGCTCGAACTTGCGCAGCAATTCGGTCGGGGCTTCATCGGGAATTGCGCTGACTTTCAACACGTCAGCGGCGTGCGTCACCAGTGCGGATAGAGACAGGGCCAGACCGGCCGTCAGTGCCAGGGTTCGCTTGAGCATGGAGATCTCCGTTTCATGAGCGTCAATGTCGGTGCGCCTGTGCTGAGCAATCGGCGCAGGCGCAAAGTCAGGGTAGACGAAACGGCGAGGTTATACGCAGCCGGTGGCTCAAAGACCAGCTACGACGGCCGGTGATGTTTTACGCCACGTTTCTCCTGCGGGAGAGGTCAGTGTGTTTCGGGGACCCTGGCTATCACCTTGATCTCGAAATCGAAGCCGTACAACCACGTCACGCCGACGGCGGTCACGATCGGATGTGGCGCATCGCCTCAGGCCTGCGAGAGCAGTGTTTATCGATTGGGTGGTGAAGTTAATGGCGTAGAGAGTGACTGGTGCAGTTTTTGCTAGCTCGCTCCGAAGCCGTCAAATAACCAACACTGCTGGCGTCCCGCAGACCTGAGGCGTTGACCAGAAAAGCTCTGGGTTCAAGGAATTTCACATGAATATGTACATCGATATCGTCGGCGCCTGCAATCTGAGCTGCCCCTCTTGTCCGATGGGTAACTCGGAAAACCTCAACTACAAAAAAGCCATGCAGCTCGACATGTTCCGGGCGATCGTCGAGAAAGCCAAGCGTGAAGGCGTCAGCTCTATCTTTCTCTACAACTGGACTGAGCCTCTGGTGCATCCAAAGATCGGCGAGTTCATCGAGATCATCAATGCGGCGGGCATCAACAGTGGCGTCAGCACTAACCTGAACCTGGCCAAAAACATGGAAAAAGCCTTGTTGGCCGAGCCGGGTTTCTTTCGTATCTCGCTGTCAGGGTTTTACCAGGAGACCTACTCGAAGGGGCATGTCGGGGGGGATATCGAAGTTGTAAAACAGAACATGATCACCCTCAGTGAACTCGTGCAGCAGCATGGTCTGAATACCCGGATCGACGTTTATTACCATCGTTATCTGGACAACCTCGAAGAAGAAATGCTTATGCGCGAGTTCAGTGAGCGTCTCGGCTTCACATTCGGCACGGGTTATTCCGTGATGATGCCGCTGGAAAAAGTGCTGGCCATTGTCGAACACGATCCTTCGGTGACTGAAACCGACCACGAGACCCTGAAAAGGCTGGCATTGCCGCCTTACGATGATCTGGTCAATGTTGTGCAGAACTTCCACAAACAAGCGTGCACGCTCAAGGACAATTGGCTGGTGATCGACTGCAACGGCAATACAGTGCTGTGTTGCACGATCTTCAATCAAAGCGAATACCAGGTCGGCAAGTATCTCGACATCGCTGTCGACGAGTTGATGCAGCGTAAAAACACCCAGAAAAACTGCGTCGACATGTGTGATCGGTGCGTCAACAAAGGGATGCACATCTACGCGATGTATCCCGGCAAGGGCGCGCTTGAAAGTCATGCAATCAATCGCATGATCGATTTCCAGCAGCGCAGCATTGCGGGTTTGCCGATTGATAGCGAACAACTTGGCCGGGCCGGTGAAGTCAGTGCCGAAAACTTCGATGAAGCCCGATACCTTCAATTGAATGACGACGTCCGACAGGCCGTCCACAACGGCTCCTTCTCCAGTGGCTATCAGCACTACGTGCTGTTTGGACGCCTAGAAGAAAGAGTCGGTGCCGGTGCCTTTTCAGTCGTTTGATCGCCAGTCAGGCTGACTGCAGATGATCCGATAGCCACGCGGTAAAACGCTGGGCCATCGGGTCATTTTCACTGTCACGGTGAGTCAGCAGTGCCCAGTTAGGCCCGCGAATGGTGTCCTCGACCAAGGGCTGCAACACGCCGTCAGCCCTTGCCTGCCGGCTGAGCAACTGACTCACCAGCGCGATACCGAGACCTGAACAAGCGGCATCGAGCAGCAAGCCCGGATCGGAAAAATTCAGGCCCTGATCCTGCTGGCCGACATCGATTCCGGCCTCTACTGCCCAATGGCTCCAGTCCATTTCCCGCTCACCATGCAATGTGGTGCGTTGCGCGGCAGGCAGCTCGAACACGCTTGGATGGCACGCCGGATAAAGACGATCGGCATACAGCACTTTGAAGCTGCACTCCGCCTGCGAACTGATGTCGTCGCGCACCGCCAGATCGATGGTCTGCGTGGTCATGTCCGGCACTTCATCGGTACTGAAGATCCACAGATCGACCTGCGGATGCTCCCGGCGAAACGCCCCCAGTCGCGGCAACAGCCAATGCCGGGCGAACGCCGGTGTGGTGTTGAGCACCAGTTGATTGGGCTTCTGATACTGCCCGAGACGACGAATCCCGACCGCCAATTGCTGCAGCATCGCCTGCGTGGTGCTGAGCAAATCATTACCGGCATCGGTGAGCGCCACGCTGCGACCGTTGCGGAAAAACAGCGGTTGTTCCAGATACGTCTCCAGGCTGCGGATCTGCTGGCTGATCGCCGACTGCGTGAGGTGCAACTCGTCGGCAGCCTTGTGAAAACTGCCCAGCCGGGCGGCGGCTTCAAAGCCGCGCAGCGAGCTGAGTGGGGGCCAGTGCTTGAGCATGATCGATAAGTTCCTCTAATCAGTTGTGCGCTAAATCCATCGTTTGTTCGCTGTTTTTATGGCCCGTAGCATAGGCGCCATTGAACACAACAGCTTAACTGACGAGGCTTATCATGCAGCACAACGATATTAAAAACAGCGGTTGGATGATGCCGGCCGAATGGGTGCCGCACG
Organism: Pseudomonas sp. Seg1; assembly: GCF_018326005.1. NCBI lineage: Bacteria > Pseudomonadati > Pseudomonadota > Gammaproteobacteria > Pseudomonadales > Pseudomonadaceae > Pseudomonas > Pseudomonas sp. Seg1. The sequence continues at coordinate 3,643,339 of NZ_AP021903.1, read as the reverse complement.
CGGCGACGTGGATGGTCTGGCCACATAACGAGGCCCTTTGGCAATCCGCTTGGGGTGTGACCTTGCCGCTGGTACAGCAGGATTTTGCCGGCGTGGCCAATGCCATCGCCCGCTTCGAACCGGTAAAAATGGTCGTCGATCCCTCGGCTATCGCCAGCGCCAAAGCCTTGTGCGGGCCGAACGTCGAGTTGATCCCGTTGGCGGTCAACGACAGCTGGTTCCGTGATTCCGGTCCAAGCTTTATCTGCCACCCGCAACTTGGGCTTGCCGGAGTCAGCTGGCGCTTCAATGCCTGGGGCGGCAAGTCGGCGCATGATCTGGATGAAAGCGTGGCGCGTCGTGCGCTCAATCACTTGGGCCTGGAGTGCTTCGGCACGCCGCTGAGCAACGAGGGCGGGGCGATTCATGTCGACGGCGAAGGCACGCTGATCACCACCGAATCGGTGCTGCTCAACCCCAATCGCAACCCGGGCATGAGCAAAGCCGAGATGGAAGAAATCTTCAGCCGCCTGCTCGGCGTGAAGAAAACCATCTGGCTGCCGGGCGATCCGGATTATGTCACTGGCGACGTCACGGATGGCCACGTCGATGGCGTGTGCGCCTTCGCTCGTCCGGGTGTGCTGCTGGTGGATGCGACCCATGACCAAAGCTCGGTGTATGCCGAAGTGGCCCGGGAAAACCGCCGCGCACTGGAACTGGCGACTGATGCCCAGGGCCGTAAATTCGAGCTGATCGAACTGTTCGAAGCCTCCGAGGCGGTCGACACCGAGGCCAAAGTCTTTTGCGCGTCGTACACCAATTTCTACATCGCCAACGGCGCGATCATCATGCCGGCCTACGGTATCGAGGCCGACCACGTTGCGGCGAAAATACTGAAGCAAGCCTTCCCCGGTCGTGAAGTGGTGCCGGTGCGGATCAATAATCTGGCCCATGGCGGCGGCGGTGTGCATTGCATCACCCAGCAGCAGCCAGCCTGGCCTCTGGAGGCGTGAACGATGACGCTACTGACCATCGCCACAACCCAGATGCCGTGCACCTGGGATTTACCCGGCAATCTTGATCAGGCGGAACGTCTGGTGCGGGAAGCTGCGGGGAAGGGCGCGCAAGTCATCCTGTTGCAGGAACTGTTCGCCACGCCGTACTTCTGCATCGAACAAAACCATAAACACATGGCGCTGGCCGAGGAGTATCGCGACAGCCGCGTGCTGGATCGCTTCGCCGCACTGGCCCGGGAGCTGGGCGTGGTGTTGCCGCTGAGCTGGTTCGAGAAGGCCGGTAATGCCTACTTCAATTCGCTAAGCGTGGCCGATGCTGACGGGCGCCTGTTGGGGGTGTATCGCAAGACCCACATCCCCAACGCCATCGGCTATCAGGAAAAGGAATATTTCAGCCCCGGCGACACCGGTTTCAGAGTCTGGGACACCGCGTTTGGCCGCCTCGGCGTCGGCATCTGTTGGGATCAGTGGTTCCCGGAAACGGCGCGGTGCCTGGCGTTGATGGGTGCGGAAGTCTTGCTCTACCCGACGGCTATCGGCTCTGAACCGGGCTGCGCGACGCTGGATTCCCGCGACCATTGGCAGATGACCATGCGCGGCCACGCCGCCGCCAATCTACTGCCGGTGGTGGCATCGAATCGAGTTGGCCGAGAAGTCGCGACTACCGATCCGAGCCTGCAAATGAGCTTCTACGGCTCATCGTTCATCAGCGATCACAAGGGCCAATTGCTCGCCGCAGCCGACCGCGACAGCACCGGCGTGCTGCTGCACAGCCTCGATCTGGCCGCCATGCGCGAAGAGCGTTTGAACTGGGGCATCTACCGCGATCGTCGCCCGGACATGTACGGGCCGCTGCTGAGTCAGGACGGTCGTCACCTCCATGCACGCTGGAACACTCAAGGGGTTTGATTATGGTTACCCACCACAAACGCTGGCTCGGCGCGATAGGCCTGGCACTGACCTGCTTCATGCCGTCACTGCATGCCGAAGACAAGACCCTGCGGCTGTACAACTGGGCCGATTATTTTGCCGAAGACACCCTGAGCCGTTTCACCGCCGAAACCGGGATCAAGGTGATCTACGACGTTCTCGATGGCAGCGAAACGCTAGAGGCGAAGATGCTGTCCGGCGGCAGCGGTTACGACCTGATCTTCCCCGGCGACACCGTGGCCGAGCGCCTCGTGCGCGCCGGCAGCCTGATGCCGCTGGATCAAGCGAAGCTGACGGCAATGGATGACATCGAGCCCGGTTTGCAGAAATTGCGCAGCCACTACGAGCACTCGCAAAAAGCCACGGTGCCGTACACCTGGGGCACCATCGGCCTGACCTACAACGAGGAGCAGATCAAACAGCGCATGGCCGATGCGCCGGTCAACAGCCTGGACATGCTGTTCAAACCAGAACTGGCGGCTAAATTCGCCAACTGCGGGATCTCGGTGATCGACTCGCCGGACGAAGTGCTCGCCGTCGTGCTCAATTACCTCGGCCGCGATCCGCGCAGCGCCAAACCGGCGGATCTGGCGGCAGCGAGTGATTTGCTGATGAAACTGCGGCCGTACATTCGCAAGTTCCAGTCGCAACCGGTGACCGATCTGGTCAATGGCAATCTGTGCCTGTCCCTCGGTTACAGCGGCGACATGACCCAGGCGCAACGCACCTCGGACAGCGCCGGCAAGCACACCAAATTTCAGTATCGAGTGCCGCGTGAGGGCACGACGATCTGGATGGACACCATGGCCATTCCCGTGGACGCCCGACACCCGGAATACGCCTATGCGTTCATCAACTTCGTCATGCGCCCGGAGAACATGGCGGCGATTAGCAATGCCACCGGTTACCCGACATCCAGCGCCAAGGCGCGGGCAAGTGTCGATGCGGTGATGCGCGACAACCCGGACATCTACCTCGACGAAGCGACCTATGCTCGGTTGATTACCGGCAAGGACATTTCCCAGGCCGACATGCGAGCGCGTATGCGCACCTGGACCAAATTCAAAACCGCCACCCGCCAATGATTCACGGCCGGCGAGCAAGCGCCGGCCTTCACCGATATTCAGGAAATGTACACATGACGACTCGTCGCGATTTCATCAAACAGGCCTCGGTGGTTGCCGGTGTCAGTGCAGCGGTGATGGGCCTCGGCCTGTCGCCGCGCACAGTGTTCGCCGCTGCGCAGGGCCGCTGGTTCATGCCCGACGAGGGCGATAAACACGAGCGCGCCTACATCGCCTTCGGCGCACAGGATGCAATCTGGGAGGACTTCACCGAGGATGCCCAGGAAGCGCTCGGCCGCATTGCCCGCGCCATCGCCCGGTTTGAACCGGTCACCGTGTTCTGCCGCCAGAACGAGCGCAGCATCGCCGAAGAATTCTGCGGCACACGCAACATCACTTATGTCACCGCTGCACTCGATGACATCTGGATGCGCGACATCAGCGCCAATTTCGTCATCGACGACAGGGGCGGCCTCGGTGCCGTGGACTTCAACTTCAGCGGCTGGGGCAACAAACAGCAGCACAGCAAAGACGCGAAAATCGCCCGACTTGTGGCCGCCGATGCGCAAGCGACCTATCAGCGCAGCGAACTGGTGGGCGAGGGCGGCGGCATCGAAGTCGATGGCCATGGCACCGGGATAATGACCGAGAGCAGCTGGATCAACAGCAACCGTAACCCGGACTGGAGCAAGGCTGATGTCGAGGCCGAATTGAAGGAACGTCTGGGCCTGCGCAAAATCATCTGGCTGCCGGGGATCAAGAACAAAGACATCACCGATGCCCACGTCGATTTCTATGCGCGCTTCATCAAGCCCGGCGTGGTGCTCGCCAACCTCGACACCGACCCTGAGTCCTACGATCACAAGGTCACGCTGGCGCACCTGGAAATTCTCAAGAACGCCACCGATGCCGACGGGCGTAAATTGCAGATCCACACGATTTCGCCGCCACTGAAGCCGCGCAAGAGCAAGTTCAACAAGGACAACGCTGACTTTGCCGCCGGGTACATCAATTACTTCGTGATCAATGGCGCGATCATCGCGCCGGAATTCGGCGACAAAGCGGCGGACAAAAAGGCGTTTGACCTGTTGTCCGAGCTGTACCCGGATCGTGAAATCGTCCAGCTCAACATTGATGCGATTGCGGCCGGAGGCGGCGGTATTCACTGCGTCACGAGCCATCAGCCACAGGCGTGATTGACTCTGAGGCGGATCAGGCCAACTATCGGCGGATAACAACATGACCGATGGACCTGACCTTGATCGAACGACGCCAATTCAGCGGAGGCATGAAGGGGAAAAACCTCCGCTATCTGAATGAGCAATCCGCTGACACCCGCATGACCCGCACCGGTTTCCTGCTGCTCGAACACTTTTCGCTGCCGGCCTTTACTCAGGCGCTGGACACGATCATCACCGCCAATCTGTTGCGGGCAGAGCTGTTTGCTTCGCGTACGTTCGGATTGGGTGAGGGTGAGGTGGTCAGTGATCTGGGCTTGGTCATTCGCCCGGACGCACGGATTGATCTGGCCGCGCTGGCTGATCTGGATCTGCTGGTGGTGTGCGGCGGGTATCGAACCGAGCTGAAGGCAACGGATGAACTGACCAGCCTGTTGCGAGCGGCGGCGGAGCGGGGCGTGTCCCTCGCCGGTTTGTGGAACGGCGCGTGGTTTCTCGGACGCGCCGGATTGCTTGACGGTTACCGCTGCGCGATTCACCCGGAACATCGCCCGGCCCTGACTGAAATTGCCAAGTCCACTCAGGTCAGCAGCGAGCCTTACGTGATCGATCGCGACCGGCTCACGGCCTCGAGTCCGTCCGGGGCGTTCCACATGGCGCTCGACTGGATCAAGAGCTTGCACGGCAAGGCGTTGGTCGAAGGTATCGAAGACATTCTGGCGTTTGAAGAGTCGCGGTATCGGCGGATCAAACCGGATGAAAACATCTGCGTCAGTGCGCCGTTGCGTGAAGTGGTGAAGTTGATGGATGCCAACCTTGAGGAGCCGCTGGAGCTGGAGCAACTGGCGGTTTACGCCGGCCGATCCCGCCGGCAGTTGGAGCGTCTGTTCAAGGAGCAACTCGGCACTACACCGCAGCGCTATTACCTGGAGCTGCGCATCACTGAAGCGCGGCGGTTGCTGCAACACACTGAGCTTTCACAAGTGGAAGTGCTAGTAGCGTGCGGCTTTGTTTCTCCAAGCCATTTCAGCAAATGCTACAGCTCATATTTCGGCTACCGACCCTCCAAAGAAAAACGACTAGTAAAATAACACCAGCGCGTCGTTGAAGGCGATTGCGTACGCGAAAACAAGACCCGAATATCAAAAGAGAAAGCCATTATGAAAGTCAAAGATCTGATCCTTCCCGAGGCTTACAGCGCCTTCGCTTCCAAGTATCAAGCGTTAGACGGCTTTTGTAATCTCAGACTGATAAACGAGCAAGACGCGTTCGACGAAACGCTGGAGACCGAGCTCGCGCAGGTATATGTGAGCGAGTCACAGTTGCGGGAAAAGTCCGAGGCGCTCAAGCAAGACTTTGTCTGTGATGGTTATTACGGTGAACCCGGCGATGTCAGTGATGAGCCGGGTGCCATTGCCGACATCACCGACTTCTCGAACATTATCTGTTTTGGCATGGCGGGTGACGGTAGCCCGTTTTGTTTCGACTACAGAGACGATCGCAAGCATCCGAGCGTCATCTGGTGGGAGGATGATCATTGGCGAAAAATCGCCGACAGTTTCGAAGATTTTATCGCCCTGTTTTCGTGATTCGAAGTTGAGCAACTGAAAAAGCGCAACGGCTGTCTCGCTGCCTGTCGGGGTCGAAGTCGAGAGCGGCGCCCCGTCGGACCGTCAAAGGAGTGACACCATGAAAGACGCAATTCGCCTCGGCGACTCCACCACCCACGGTGGCAAAGTCCTCGAAGCCTTCTCCCGGACCGACCTCAACGGCAAGCCGATTGCCGGGGTTGGTCACAAGGTCAGTTGCCCGTTGTGCAAAGGGATATTCCCGATTGCCGAGGGCAGCAGCACCTACACCGTCGATGGCACGCCCATCGCCCTCGACGGCATGAAAACCGCCTGCGGGGCCGCGTTGATTGCCAGTGGCCCGAAAGGGGCTGTCGTCAGCTAATCCGGATTTTTTCTTTGATGCGTGCCTCAGAGAGGCGGCTTTTTGTCGCCGTCTCGTTGAAGCCTTGACCTTGTTTCCTCCAGACCCGGGCCTTTTTGGCGGGTGAGATGCTGTGAATGACCACTGAAACTGCTGTCGCAAAACGTGAGCCCCAAGTTGCCATCGTTCCACTCAATGCCATCGATATTCAGGACGTCGCCAGCAGTGCGGCGACCTTCGATGCCTGGCTGCAATCGGCCACGGATGGCGTGGTCACGCTTGATCGGATCAGTATGAGTAACCTTATTGGTTGACGTTGTGCCGCCCACTTCATAGATGCCGACGAAAACAAACGACAAGCCATGAATGACCAAGTGTGCAAAATGTGGCGAGACAAACTGGTTTCATTGAATCGATACGAGAACCTGGAAGACGCTCGCCAGTTCTCGGCACTCGTGAGCAGTGTTCAAGATGAGCTCGATGAAAAAACGATTGATGTATTGCTACACAAGAACCAATAGAACGAAGAGACGCTAGATATGAGTCAGCATTACAACTTCTTTGTCGCCCATCTGAAAAAAGAGGCGTTGGTACAACTGTCAGCGGTCAGCCCGTTTCTCAAGGCATGGTTTGCGCAAGCGGGCATGGATATTGATCGCTTTGGCAGCAAATCCGGGAAGGTTGTCAAATTTTCCGAGAAGAACTATGAAAAAACTCTACAGGCGCCCGAGAGCGAAGCGATAGAGTTTTTTTCCGAGCGAATCTGGCCAAAGGATGAATGCGACGAACTGATGAACTGTAATGTCAGTGCAATTTTTTCGCGCAGAAACGGTTTGCTCTTGAGCGTCGCAGACGAGGTCATGAGCCTCGATCAACTGATCGAATCGTTCTGGCGACTGGAGGGCTTTGCCGAGCTCTTTGAATACCTGTATGCCTATCAGGAAACCCAGGGTTACGGAACCGGGTTTGGCCTGGGTTTTTACACCCCGGACGAGTCGCATCCTTTGATGTGGAAGGGACGCAGCCAGGTCGGCAAATGGGCAGCGGCCACTCGAAACGCAGTCGATGTTCACTACATCAGGGATGTTTTTGAATACAACGCGTTCAGTGAGGAAAAACTCAATGCCTTGCCGGCGCAAAAGCAAAGCGCACTGGAATCGGTGATGGATCGATTCGGTGAGCGCCAACTGCAAAACGGTTGGAATGTGTGGCGCGTGACTGGCGCCGATCAGCAAGACGCCAGAAATGAGCTGATTGCCAGCGATGTACTTGCCGCCTTCGTTTCTTGATGTTGATGTCGCAGTAGCGGCAACCAGCTTGCCCGTCAAAGGAGTGACACCATGAAAGACGCAATTCGCCTCGGCGACTCCACCACCCACGGTGGCAAAGTCCTCGAAGCCTTCTCCCGGACCGACCTCAACGGCAAGCCGATTGCCGGGGTCGGTCACAAGGTCAGTTGCCCGTTGTGCAAAGGGATATTCCCGATTGCCGAGGGCAGCAGCACCTACACCGTCGATGGCACGCCCATCGCCCTCGACGGCATGAAAACCGCCTGCGGGGCCGCGTTGATTGCCAGTGGCCCGAAAGGGGCTGTCGTCAGCTAATCCGGATTTTTTCTTTGATGCGTGCCTCAGAGAGGCGGCTTTGTGTCGCCTCTCGTTGAAGTCTTGACCTTGTTTCCTCCAGACCCGGGCCTTTTTGGCGGGTGAGATGCTGTGAATGACCACTGAAACTGCTGTCGCAAAACGTGAGCCCCAAGTTGCCATCGTTCCACTCAATGCCATCGATATTCAGGACGTCGCCAGCAGTGCGGCGACCTTCGATGCCTGGCTGCAATCGGCCACGGATGGTGTGGTCACGCTTGACCGAATCAAAAATTACGCGGGCTTCGTGCCGGTGGTGGGCAACATCATGGCGCTGGTCGATGCGCTGGGTGACATCGTCACCTTGTCGAACGCCAAGCAACGCGACTTGCTCGCGTGGGCCAGCCTTGGCATCAACCTGATCGGCGTTTTGCCGTTGCCGCCGGCGATGGCAGCGGCGCGCATGACCCTGCGCCCGACGCTGTTTCTGGTACGCCAGGAGATGAAGGCCGGCAGCAAATTGTTGCTCAGCACCTCCGTGATCGAAGTGTTGGTCGGGCACCTGAACGCTTCGATTGTCGGCACTCTGGATGATTTTGTTGAACAGGCCAAAGGTAAATTGCCCGGCATCCTCGCGGACGCTGGCAAGCTCGGCGAAGAGGTCATCAACGAGATAGCCAAAGGCATCGAAGCGGTGGCTTTCGGCAATCTGGATGCCAAAGGTGATTTGAATGCGGCGAGCGCTCAGGCGAGCGCTGCAGTCGACCAATTCAAGAATGATCCGCTGGCCTCATTCAGCAATGTATTCGGGGCTGCCGCGAGTGCTTATAAAGCGGCTGGCAAGGGCCTGGCCAACAGCGTGGCGCAGAACCTGGTGCCCGACGACTTCAAAAAAACCGTTTCCGACGAAACCAAAAAACTGCGTGCGATGGGGCCTGAGCTGCGCACCCAACTGAGCAAGCTCGACGATGAATCGGTGCAGAACTCCATCGGCTGGCTGCTGCTGATCCTCTCCAGTGCCGTGACCCTGTGGCGCAAGCGCAATGCTCATGGCCAGAGCACCGCGGTCCATCCAGATAAAACCGGTCAGGCAAAGCACACGGCGTCCGATGGTCAATTGGGATCCAGCGGCCAACAAGCTCCGGCGAAAGGCGCGCCCGAGCCGAAGAAAAACTGCGCCTGTTCCAGTACCGATCACAGCATTGATTTTGCCTTGGGTTCGGAAAGCCTCAGCCATACCGATTTCAGCCTGCCCGGCCCATTTCCGGTCGAGTGGACACGCACTTACAACTCACGCCTCGACGCCTACGATCACAGCGAACTCGGCGCTCGCTGGATCAACGAATTCACCACGCGTTTTGACTGCGCGGACGATGGCCTGACGTTCTACGGCGCCGATGGCCGCGACCACAGCTATCCGCTGCCAAAGGTCGGTCTGTTTCACTACGACGCCATCGAAAACATCACGCTGGTCCGCAACAATGAAGATCAGTTGTTGCTGTGCCGTGGCTTCGAACGCAAAGAAACCTACGTCCGCCATGGCCAGCGCTTCGTGCTGACCAATATTTCTCTGCGCAATGGCGCCGGGATCATGCTGCATTACGAGCATCGCCACGGCGAACAATCAGTCCTCTCCGACCTGATCACCTACCAGGAAAACGACTTCAGCAAAGTGCATCTGCACCTCGGCACGATGATCGACGATCACGGCCGGCTGATCGGCCTCTGGCAAATCGTTGACGGTGCTCCACTGCGGCAACTCTGCGCCTACCGCTACGACGCCTATGGCGACCTGATTCAGGCGCAGGACGAGAACGGTTCAGTCTGGTCGTATCAGTACCAACATCACCTGATCACCCGTTACACCGACCGCACCGGCCGAGGCATGAATCTGCAGTGGGACGGTTCGGGCGCCAAGGCCAAAGCCATCCGCGAATGGGCCGATGACGGCAGCTTCGACACGCGCCTGGAGTGGGACGAAAACATCCGTCTGACCTATGTCACCGATGCGCTCGGCAACGAGACCTGGCACTACTACGACATCCTTGGCTACACGTACCGCATTCGCTACGCCGATGAACGTTCGGAATGGTTCTTCCGCGACGATGCGAAAAACATCGTGCGCCGCGTCAATGCCGACGGCAGCACCGATCGCTACAGCTACGACGAGCGCAGCAACCTCCTCGAGCACATCCGCGCCGATCACACGGTGATGCACTACGCCTACGACGATCAGGATCTGCTGATCAAAATCCGCGATGCCGAGGGTGGCCAGTGGCAGCGCGCCTATGACGATCAGGGCAACCTGGTCGAAGCGCTCGACCCGCTCGGCAACAAAACCGAATACGCTTACAACAAGTCCGGCCAGCCCACCGCGATCAAGGACGCCAACGGCAACGAAAAAACGCTGGACTACAACGACGCTGGGCAATTGGTCGAGTACATCGATTGCTCGGGCAAAACCAGCGCCTGGGAATACAACGAACTGGGGCAGATGATCTGCTTCACCGACGCCGCCGGCAACGCCACCGAATACGAATACAAGGCCGGCCAATTGGTGCTGATCAAGCACCCGGACAAGACCGAAGAGCGCTTTGATCGTGACGCCGAAGGTCGCTTGTTGGCCCATGTCGATGGTCTTGATCGCTGCACCACGTGGAGCTATAGCGCGGCCGGTTTGATCGCCGAGCGCGTCGATGCCGCCGAGCAAACCCTGCGCTATCGCTGGGACCGTCTCGGACGGCTAACGGCGCTGGAAAACGAAAACGAACAACGCGCGCACTTTCACTACGACCCGGTCGGACGCCTGCTGGAAGAAAGCGGCTTCGATGGTCGCAGCACACGTTATCAGTACGACCCTTTAACGGGTCGCTTGGCCCAATCGATCAATGGCCAGCGCGTCATCTCGGTAAGTTTCGACCCGATGGGCCGCTTGACCGAACGTCGCGCCACCCTCGGCGACCAGTCGCAAAGCGAAACCTTCGCCTACGACGGCAACGGCAACATGGTGCTCGCTGACAACGCCGATAGCCGCCTGCAATGGTTCCACGACCCGGCCGGCAATCTGCTGCGCGAACACCAACATTACCTCGGACTGGAAAAACCCACCGTCGCGATCTGGCAGCACGAGTACGACGTGCTCAACCAGCGAGTGGCCACCGTGCGCCCGGACGGCCACCGCGTCAGCTGGCTGACGTACGGCAGCGGCCACCTGCTCGGTCTGCGCCTGGACGACCACGAACTGATCGGTTACGAACGCGACGACCTTCACCGCGAGGTCGCCCGCCATCAAGGCAACCACCTGCTGCAAATCCAGAGCTGGGATCCTGCCGGGCGCCTGCAAGAGCAACTGCTGGGCCGCAGCGACGACAAATCCACACTGCTCAAACGCGAATACACCTACGACGCCGCGGGCCAACTCACCGACATCAACGACAGCCGTCGCGGGCCGCTCGCCTATCGCTACGACCCCGTCGGCCGACTGCTCAGCGCTTCAACGCGCCAAGGCGTGGAAACCTTCGCCTTCGACCCGGCCGGTAACCTGCTCGACGACAAGGCAACGGAAATTCGCCGCCCACTGGACCTGACCCCACCGCGCAGCAAACTCGTTGATAACCTGCTGCGCGAATACGCCGGCACGCATTACGACTACGACGAACGCGGCAATCAGATCCAGCGCTGGCACAACGGCCAACGCAGCGATCTGCGTTGGGACCTGTTTGATCGACTGGTGCATTTCGAAGACCCGCGCCTGAGCGTGGATTTCGCCTACGACGCACTGGGACGCCGCCTGCACAAAAACTCCCGTGCGCACTACAAACAGCGGCCTGAAGCAGGTTCCCTCTGGAACAGAAACGAACACGCGCGCAAACAGCGGGAGCTGGGCTGCGGCTTCACCTTATACGGCTGGGATGGCGATAACCTCGCCTGGGAAAGCAGCCCGGCGCAGAGCGATGGCGAGCCGGGCCGCACGGTGCACTACGTCTTCGAACCGGGGACTTTTGTCCCAGTAGCGCAGGCTGTACGGCATGCGCCGATCGATCTGATTGGCCTGCCGGATTATAGCGGTGAGTACAGTCTGGATGAGGACCCGTTGTGGAATCACCAGGCAACGGCATTACCGTTTGACGCGTTGGCCTGGTATCAGTGCGATCACCTCGGCACCCCGCAGGAACTTACGGATTCACAAGGCAATATGGCCTGGACCGCACAGTACAAGGCGTGGGGGCGGGTGACTGAACAGCGTTCGGAATGGGCACGGCAGCACGGCGTGATGAACCCGATCAGGTTCCAGGGGCAGTATCACGATCATGAGACGGGGCTGCATTACAACCGGTATCGGTACTATGATCCGGGGGTTGGGCGGTTTATTAGTAAGGACCCTATCAGCTACGCGGGTGGCATCAACCTTTATACCTATGCGCCAAACCCGGTACTGTGGACAGATCCATGGGGCCTAAGTAACGAACCCCTAGGTGGCGAAAATAATCCCCTTGGTACATCTAGAGCAGCTCGGCGTGAAGCTATGAGGCAAGCCGGTATACCCACAAGCCAGCAACCCAGTGGCCAATCCAAAAATAAATCAGGATGGGAGTATCGTTACGACTCACCACAACCAGGTGGAGGTAAAGGACAATCATCCGTGCAGCAGCAAACAATGGACGTAAGTCATCCAGATAAACCACATTGGGAGGCAGGTAAAGTAAAGCTTGAGGATAACGGAAGCCCAAGGATGAGTAAGCATGGTCGCCCTCAGTTGCGCAACGGTAAAGGAAAGGCCTTCTATAAACAAGGGTGCTGCAAATGAACATAGATCCTTATAAAAGACAAATTCTTTATAGAAAGGCTCAAGGGAAAAAGGTGCTGAGTCAGTATCAAATGAAGATGGCTTCTCTTGTCGGGTTATCTTTTGATGAGTCGCTGCTTCTAAGTTTGCCGGAAACAGATAGTATAATTGCAGTATTGATGGCTGCGCGCGAAATTTCTTGCGTGCGCAAAGAGTATTCGTTATCCGTTGAAGCGCTTAGCTTTGCTTTTTCGGCAATCGAAAATCAAAAATACTATTTGCTTGTAGATGAGGATTGGAAATACTGCGGAGCATACGTGGTCGAGAGCGGAGTTTTGCTTTGTACGGGGTTTGACTTTGATAAAACCAGAAGCGACGAAATTAGATTAATTAGTGATGATTTTTCTACGCAGGTCTCTATTGATTATAGTGAAACTTGCGGCGAGAAAATTTTCGAGTGCTGTATAAAGAAATATGAGCAACCCTAGATTTTTAACCAGTCACCACTGAAAATGAAATTCCTTCTGGGATAAGCCACTTCTACTCGCTTCATCTTTAAAGGAATATATATGAAAAAGCTGCTTTGAAGATAGCGATGAAAATGGAGTCGCTAAGATCGCCGGCATTCCTGCATGGATTCAAGATGATGAGAGTCGAGATAGCTTGACTTATGTTCTTCAGATCAATAATTCTCGGCTTAATAAAGCGGCACTTAGCCATAAGAGTATTTTTGTCGGTGATATGGGGTATATTTTATTGAAAAGCAATATTGTCGGTGAAGATTTGTTGGCGGGAGAGTTTGTAATTCAAACCTCGTGAAAGGACTGTCTCTGTTAGCTTTTAAATGGCGTCGTATTTATTGTTGACGTTATTAGTGGATTAGGCTTTTCAGGTTCTGTCTTGAGTTCGGATGGTCCGCTGATGGTCATGGGCTTACCATTCCGAACTTTTAATATAATGGATTTCCCGGACGGCGCGAGTCGAAAAGAGGTTCTCGACAATTATTCGGCGGGCGTCATTCTAAAATGCGCATCCTGCAACCGCAGAGAAGGAAATCGAAAGTGAGCGTTATTGAACACATCGAGAAAAATTTTGGAAAAATTTCAAAAGGATGGAGTTTTTCTGAAGATGCGCATCCCTATCAAATCGTTGAGTGTCGGGATGGGAGTGTAGAGGGTGTCGTATCATTCTGCACATTAGGACTTTCGAATGTAGGACTTAAGTCCGCCGTTTCCCCACAAATAATATTTCATGAGCTATTGCTATCTGTTGATCAGCATGAGGTTCCAAAGAACGCGGTAGCAATAGTGAAACAGTTTGCAGACGATGCACTTGCTTCGAATTATGCATTATTGAATAATCAATTGGTCCAAAGGGAAGGAGTTGTTTTTGAGAATCACCTTTTTTCCGCCGTATGGGTCAAGCCCCCAGTTTTTTTTGGAGATGAATCTTTTTCTCATGAAGGTGTTGGCAGGGATGATGTCAGCTGTATTTTTGCGTGGCTTGTTCCGATATTTGATTCTGAGCTTAGTTATATAAAAGATAACGGAGCTGATGCCTTTGAGGCGCTACTTGAGAATTCGTCTGTCGATGTGTTTTCTCTAAGTCGAAAAAGTGTTGTGGATTAGCTCTGCGAGGGAGGTGTGAATGCTTTATCAGTTGTTATCAACACCAGGAACGCTCGGCTCCTATGTGTTCAGCAGGTCGCTAAATGAATTTTGATCACGTTATATTTATTGCAAGCACGGACTGTTTTTCTGGAAAACTGCTTGGTGAACGGTTTGCTGCAAATCTAGATGATATAAAATATGCCGCAAGAGCAGAAGCCCTTGAGATAATGAAGGGAGGGTCAAATTATTATTATGATGCAGACTTTTCTGAAGTTAGAGTCGCCAAGACGCAAAACGATTTTTTTCAGAGGCTTGCAGCTCTGAAAGATTCCGGTTTTATCATCAGTAAATTTTCCGAGCTTTACGAAGTTATCAGTAAACAAATATTAAACGAAAACGCCAATTCGATTAGGCTTATAACGAATGTATCTATTCGGCTGTATTGGTTGGACGTCGATGAATTTCAGATTGAAGTTTCTGACGCTCTGATCGAAGCAGTGATGCAGGTCCAAAATCTGGAGTTGCCTCTCGAGGCAGAAACAGATCTTGATTGGGACGATATTGATGAGTTGTGGAAGGAGGCTTCAACTGATTGGGATAAGTATATGAAGGGCATAATGTCGGATGTTCCTGATGCGCTTTGTGGGAGTTTCAATGAGCTTTATAACTCTCCGCTGTCTTTAAGTCATTTATATCTGTGGAGGGATAAATTGCCGTCAAATCAATTCTTGACCTTGATTCAGGCTATTGAAGATGAAGCTTTTCTGGAAATGGAGAAAATAAACAAGGATTACGCACTGCTGGTCAGGCCTGCCATGAAGCAATTTTACGAATGATGTATCTGGTGGAGTTTTTAAGGGGCAGATCACGTTTTTAATACTATTTAAATCCAGTCTGTCTTTGATAGATTCCAGTATTCCACATGTTCATGCAAAGAACAGAAAAAGTGAGTTGAGAATATTCATTTGTCCGGGGGGGAGTGTGAAGAACTACAAAATTATTTGTTATCGGGCAAAATTCGATACTTTCAAAAAGTTCACTAGCAGTCGTATTAGGAGTATCCCGGCAGGAATTGATGACGATTTCGCACTGCTAGCCTCTGGAGATCAAAATGGTTCCATTGGTTTCGATAGAACTACACAGGGCTTCGCGGCGATTAAGTCGTTAATTGCTAGGTGTTACTACATTGATATTAATGGAAAACTGCAATCGCCATCAAATAAAGAACTTCGTTATATGCCGCTCTTTATGTTTAGAGATAAAGAAGGGGAGTTCGAGCGCGCAGTGAATGCGCATAGACGATACGAAATAGATGTCAAAAAATATGAAATACTCTCAAGGCATCGAAGCGTGGAAAAAACTACGCCTCCCATACTGACTGTTTTTTTGCAGAGTGATGAGTTGTTCATATGCCAAGATGTATACAGTTTTTTCAAAAATACCTGCCAATATGTCGCGATCGCGAAAATTTCAGGCGAATATGGACATGGCGCGTTTGATGTTTTTTCTGGTGACTTAAGTTGTTTTTTTGACGAGTTTGGCGGTATTGCTGGAGAGTTCGCAGAGTGGATAATGGTTGATGATCCATCTAAACTTCCAATTTATTAACTTGAAAAAAATCTTTTTCTCGAAGTCGCCTTCTGAAATTCGGGCAAGTAGTCGCAGAATACGATTTTTGCTTCCTGTACTTTTTATTTTTGCATCATTTTTCATTATATAAATCTGTCACCTTTAACGAAGTGGAAGAGCTGGAGTGAAGGTAAAAACAGACGGCGCAGGACATATATGTCATGAGTAAGAATAAATATCAAATAGATGAAGATGTCTATCCGATCGCCTGGCGGTTCAATGCTCTGGACTGCCTATTATCTGATAGTGATAAGAAAAGAATAGTCTTATTTGGAACTCTGGAATCACAACGACTGTGGGATACGTTCATTCCAGTTAAAGACTTGATGGGGCTGGATAACAATGCTTTCAAACTGCAAGAGAAGGTTGCTTTGGACTTTGAATGTAAGTCTGAGCCTTTAAAATTCTTTGTGGAACGACTGAGCTTTCCTGATTTCATATGGTTTTTTTGGGGGCGGTCCTCGGCAGGAATTGTCCCACGTGAAGTTTTTTTAAAATCTTGGAATGATTTTTTTTACCCTTCTGATGAAAATTCATTACTGCTAATTCCCAAGAGTTCGAAAGTCATTTTCTCATTTGATGATATGTTTTTTTACGGTGACCTACTCAAAATCTGATCAGCTATGGTGCTGCCCCTCGGGTAGATCTAGCCGAGCCTACAGTTCCAAAGTCATGCAAGGGAAAAGGAGAAAAGGTTGATCCCGACTCTAAACTGAAAGAGTGGGCGAGTACCAGAGAGAATCCCCCACTGACCAATGGCGTACTGAAATCGATTATCCACAGGGTGACAAAATAATGAGTGAGCGACAGGAAATACTTGACGTTCTTGATAAGTTTTTAGGCGATATTCACGAAGAGGCTTCGAGACGTCTAGGCATAGTACTAAAAAGAAATTATGGTCACTACGAGTATTCGGGCGATAAATTCAGCGCCTATGTCACATTTCTTCCTGGTGAAGTAGAACTTGTATTCGATGGAGAGGAAATTGATGCCGGGAATTTTATTGTTTACTTGGATTTGTGTACTTCCGGTGGAGAAGTGCTTGGTAGGGGCATAGTGTCTGCTAGTGGAAGTTCTGCCGAGATTAGGGTGGTATTGGCCTCTTCTGGTGAATCCGTGATTACACAGTTACTAACATTCTTGGATAACTGACGTTAATGCTGCAACGGATAAACCCTCTAAACGGCAAATGGACGTTTGGCAACGAGCCGTCCGTCAGTCTCGAATGTCGGCTTCGCAGGCCAGGCGCCTGCGCAAACGCTCTGGCCAATATGTAAATTCGCTTAACTGCTGCTGTGACCAATAAATTACCGGAGAGATACAGATGTTTAATGAGTTGGTTTTTACCCAAGAAGTGCCTACGAAAGCCGACGCCTATGCTGGCGGAGGAGTCTATCTGCCGAGCGATGTAGTTTGGCCTCACTCGACAGATGGACAGCCACTTACACATCTAATCTCCTTTCCTGGTTCATGGTTTGCAGATGCGCTAATGAATGAAGATTATTGGATCTCGATTTTTATACCGTACCTGCCGGGAGAGGTAGTCCATTACAGGAAGCTAAGAGCTCTGAATGGAGTGTCTGAAGCTGTTGTTATAGGATATGTCCGATCCAGCGAAGAACGAATAGGAGCGTCCAATAATTTATTGGATTGTGGAAGAGTTCTACTTTCGTCGAATCCTGACTCTGATGATGATGAAAATTTGGCGTCTAAACTTGATGGCATAGACGCGTGGTTGCAGCCATCCATGTCATCAAATATAGGACGCAGACGGTTGTCTATTTATGGTGGGGATATAGACATCTCTCTGCCCAATAACAAAGGTATATTGTCCGATGGTATGGGATATCTTTTTCTGGATGATAATTTTTCAGATAAGAAAGGAACCGGGTGTGGTGCGTTTTTTCTCCAGTTAGGTTAGTTGAAAAGTTTTTAATACAACCATAACGGGTAGCCGTTGCTGCACAACGAGTAACCCGGACTCGGTGAAGCAGGCTGATGATAGCCTGAGCGAGTTGTCGCAGGTGGCAGTGTTGGTTGCATGCGGGTTCGTTTCGCCAAGCCATTTCAGCAAATGCCACAGCTCTTACTTCGGCTATCGCCCATCAAAAGAAAAACGCCTCGTCAAATAACCCTCGCCGTTGCCAGCCCGAGCTCACTTCGGTATTTCCAGGCGGTCGACTGATCTGATGCGAATTGGGTGGCTTGCCTGACATTCGGTAAAGAAATAGTCCAAACTTGACGCCTTCCAAGGGAAGATAATCCCGGGCTCAGATCCCCCCCAAAAATGGTTGTAAGAATTCATGCTGACCGCTTTTTTGCAGTACCCGGTTTCATTTGGTGACCCAGCCGCAAATTTCAATAAAATTCGCGATGCGGTTGGCTCGGCACAATTTGATCTCTTGGTAATGCCCGAGCTTTGCACCATCGGCTACTTTCACGACTCGCGTGAGGCATTGTCTCTTCATGCTGAATCGCCGCTCGATGGGCCGACGGCGCAATTCTTACTGCAACTTTCGGCGGAGAAGAATGCAACGCTGATTGCGGGTATCGCCGAGCGTGACGGCGATCAAATCTACAATACGGCGATTGTCGTATCGCGAGGACGCTGGCTGGGCAAGCAACGCAAGTGCCACCTGTCTCGTATAGAAAAGCTGATCTTCACCCCAGGCGATTCATTGGAGTGTTTCGATGACGGATTCTGCCGTTTCGGTGTTCTGACCTGTTTCGACCTTTGGATGCCAGAAGCCGCTCGCCTGTTGGTGCGCGAAGGTGCGCAGTTACTGTGTTGTCCAGCCAACTATGGTGGGCCTTGGACAACCCAGCTTGCGCGCATTCGCGCAATGGAAAACGCCACTCCGCTTATCTGTGCCAATCGTACGGGTGTGGAAATGTATGAAGGGGAAGAGGCGACATTCCGAGGTGAAAGCCAGATTGTCGGGCCTATGGGAGAAGTCTGGACTTGCGCCACAGAAGAGACGTCGCTGGGTTTGTCGATAATCGACCCGGCTGCACACGTCCTCAAGGCGAATCCTATGTGCGATGACTTGATGGCAGAGGCAAGCCGCTACGCTTTATCTGGCCCACACTTAAAATGAACCGATGGCAATAACGCGATCTGGCCCAACTCTGCCAAGGCATCCCAGCACCAGGGCATGCAGGCTGCTTAAACACCATTTCGCGCACACGTTTAACTTACACGCACTGTTACGCCATAACGGCTACAACACCTTGCGCCGTTGCCTACGCGTACGCCAGAATCCGCCGGCTTACGCGCCTTGAGGCGGGCTGTATCGTTTCCCTGTCACTGCAAAACAGTGATCGGGTTTGGTAGCCCGTTTTCTAAGCGTTATGCGCCGCTATATGCAGTCTCTTTTCGGGGCTCGGTGTTATATGGTGGCCATGCGTGGGGCTCCTTCGGGAGCGCCGGGGTTTACTCGCTTAGACCGGTCTACCAACCTGCGTAATGGTCACCACCCTCGTTTGGTAGCGTGAGTGATGGCTCCTTATTTTTGCTAAGCGAGTGTCATCTATGTTCAAAATTACGCCGAATCCGCCAGAAACCGACCCAATCCCCTACGACGCCGCGCTCGAACCTCAGAACATCAAAGAGGCCACTGAACGCGCCATCAACTTTTATCTCAATCCCTCAGCACTGAAGACCTCAATCCCCACCCGCAAAACCGGCAGGATCTACCTCATCGACCCGACGGTGGATAACGAAACACTGCTCGTCGAGGCGACTGAAACCTTGTCTTCCGCCAGTGACATGGCCCGTGAACTTGCCGACTTGATCGACAGTTCGCAACGCCGAAAGATGCTGATCCTGCAACAGGTGATCATGCTCAGCGAGTTGGTGATCGGTCGAGTCCTGGATAACCAGCGCTTGCCGAACTAGTCGCAACGCAGATGGGTGAGGGGGCTTGCCCCCTCATTGCACAGAAGCGTCCGCGATCGCGACGCTTCACGCCTTCTATCAAAGAACCTCAAACGGTTCTTGTCTGGAGTTTCAGCTGATGTCCCAGCCACCCGAACCAACGGCCACAGACCTGGTGTCCCCGTACGCATCGCCCAATTCAAGAAAGCTCCACGAAGCGGCCGAGCGGGCGCTTGATCATTACCTGTTGCCTGCCGCGATCATGGCCACACCTTACACACCCAACGCTCTGTTCATGACCAACCCGCAAGCAGACACTGAGTCGTTGCTGACCAACGCTTGCGGGTCCCTGGCGTCCGCCTCGGTCATGCTCGGCAATTTTGCCGGGGTGCTAGAGGGATCAAATCGCCATACGCTGCTGGGCATTGCGCAAGTGGTCATGTTGGGAGAGTTGGCGGTGAACAAGGCGTTGGATCTTGTTGTGCCAACCGATTGATCGCGCACGTTAGTCGGGGTTGATGGTGTCTGGTCGGGCGTCATCGCGAGCAGGCTCACTCCTACAGGGGGAACGCATTTCAAATGTAGGCCTTCGCCTGCTCGCGATAACGCCAGTACAGGCAAAGAATCTGCAAAACGTGACCATCCCTCAATCCTCAATCCCACCCTCAAATAATCAAGCAGTCAGCCTTTGCGACTGACTGCTTTTTTTCTACAGGTGATCGGCGTCGATCACCGCTTGCGCAAACGCCTGCGGGTCTTCCTGCGGCAAGTTGTGGCCAATCCCGCCGTTGATCAAGCGGAACTGATATTTGCCAGTAAAACGCTTGGCGTAATCCTCGGGCGCCGGGTGCGGTGCGCCGTTGGCGTCGCCTTCAAGGGTGATGGTCGGCACGCTGATCGACGGCGCGGTGGCCAGTTTTTGTTCCAGTGCTGCGTATTTCGCTTCGCCCTGCACCAGGCCCAGACGCCAGCGATAGTTGAACACGGTGATGTCGACGTGATCCGGGTTCTGCAGCGCTTTGGCGGAACTGTCGAAGGTGGCGTCGTCGAATTTCCACTGCGGTGACGCCAGTTGCCAGATCAGCTTGGCGAAGTCGTGGGTGTTTTTCTGGTAGCCGTCGCGACCACGGTCGGTGGCGAAGTAGAACTGATACCACCACTGCAATTCAGCCTTGGGCGGCAGCGGATCCTGCCCGGCGGCCTGGTTGCCGATCAGATAGCCGCTGACCGAGACCAGCGCCTTGACCCTTTCCGGCCACAGCGCCGAGACGATGTCCGCCGAACGTGCGCCCCAGTCATAGCCGCCGAGCACCGCTTGCTTGATCTTCAGTGCGTCCATGAAATCGATGACGTCACTGGCCAGCGCCGCCGGTTGGCCGTTGCGCAGGGTGTCCTTGGAGAGGAATTGCGTATCGCCATAACCCCGCGCATATGGCATCAGCACGCGGTAACCCTTGGCTGCCAGCAACGGCGCGACCTCGTCGTAGCTGTGAATGTCGTAGGGCCAGCCGTGCAGCAGAATCACCACCGGGCCATCGGCCGGGCCGGTTTCGGCGTAGGCCACATCCAGCACACCCGCCTGCACATGTTTCAGCGGGCCGAAGAGCGAGGGCGCCGAATAGCTGACCGCAGCAGGTTCAGTGGTTTGTGCCTGAGCCGTGCCAAAAGCGCCGAACAGCGACAGCGCCAGCATCGAAAGTCCGAAAGCGGTTTTGCGGGTGTGCAGTGCCATCTTCATGGTGACGTCTCCTGTGCGAGCCTTTGGCCAAGGGTTCTGAATGAATCCTTCAAACCTTGGGTGCATTTCAGCGTGGGGACGTATCTGGCCTGTGTCGAAGAGGGTCGTAGTTGAGTGGCGATGTATCGCGGCGGGGTTCGTACACAGTGTGATACACAGCGCCAAACGGGCAGATCAGTGGCCAGAATCCAGCCAAAATAATAAGTCGCTGTTTTAAAACAAAAAATATTTCATTTCGCGCTTCACAAAGCGGAAAAACCTTGGTAAATTGCGCCCCGTTCTCACAGCGAACCTCAACGAGGCGCTGGAAAGAGCAGTAGGGGCGTCGCCAAGCGGTAAGGCAGCAGGTTTTGATCCTGCCATGCGTTGGTTCGAATCCAGCCGCCCCTGCCATATTCGAAAAAACGCCAACTTCGCAAGAAGTTGGCGTTTTTTTATGCCTGCGATTTGTCCCGCCGCGAAGCAGGGCAGGCGAGTACGGCGCCTAAGCACCGTACCCGCCAAGCACTCAGTGCGGTGCGCGCGGGATGGTTTTCATCAGGTCTTCGGGGCTGATGTGGCCGACCACGCTGCCCGGTTGCGGCAGGTTGAGGATGTGGCCTTTCATCTTGCCGATGATGTGCATCTCGCACGGCTTGCAATCGAACTTCAGCGTCAGCACTTCATCGCCGTGGATCAACTGCATTGGCGCGACTTTGGTGCGCACACCGGTCACGCCTTTGGCCTGTTTCGGGCACAGGTTGAAGGAGAAACGCAGGCAGTGCTTGGTGATCATCACCGGCACTTCGCCTGGCTCTTCGTGCGCCTCGTACGCCGCATCGATCAGCTTCACGCCGTGACGGTGGTAGAAGTCGCGCGCCTTCTGGTTGTACACGTTGGCGAGGAACGTCAGGTGCGAATCCGGGTACACCGGCGGCGGGCTGGTTTCGGCTTTGCGGCTGCCACGCGGATGCGCGGCGACACGGGCGGCAGTCAGGGCTTCGATCACTTCACGGCGCAGGGATTTAAGCTGCGAGTTGGGGATGAAGAAGGCCTGTGGCGCATCGAGTTTGATGTCGGTGGCGTGGTACTGCGTGGTGCCGAGCTGGCCGAGCAGATCGCGCAATTGCTCCAGCGCTTGCTCAGGCTTGTTGGCCACACCGAACGGACCGGCGAGGGTGACGCTGACGCTGATGCCTTCTTCGCTGGTAGCGGTGATTTCCAGCTGTTCTTCACGCAGACGGGCGAACCAGCTCAGGGCCACACGACGCTCGGAAGAGGTCTTTTGCAGCGCCTGTTGCCAGTTGTGGTCGAGGTTGCGATTGAGCGGGTGGCTCGGGCGCAGCTTGAACAGGCCTTCGGGCATTTCGTTCGGCTCGACGCGGTAGCGATAGCGCTTCTCGCCGTCTTCCTCGAACTCGCCTTTTGGCTCGGCGATGTTGGCGCGGAAACCGACCACTTCACGCTTGACCAGCACGTTCAGGCCATCGCCGTTGGACAGCGGTTCGTGGGTCACGACCTGCATGTCACGCTTGCCGACTTTCTCGACGGTGCCCACCGGCAGACCGGTGAAGGTCGGTGAGTCGAAGGCGCCGATGTCGATCTTGCGATCAGTGACGAAGTAGTCGGTGCTGCCACGGTGGAACGTCTTTTCCGGGTCCGGCAGGAAGAAGTGTGCGGTGCGGCCGCTGGAGGCGCGGGCCAGGTCCGGACGATCTTCGAGCACGTCGTCGAGGCGCTGGCGGTAATAGGCCGTGATGTTCTTCACATAGCCCATGTCTTTGTAGCGACCTTCGATCTTGAACGAGCGCACACCGGCTTCGACCAGGGCACGGATGTTGGCGCTCTGGTTGTTGTCTTTCATCGACAGCAGGTGTTTTTCGTAGGCGATCACGCCACCCTTTTCGTCTTTGAGGGTGTACGGCAAACGGCAGGCCTGCGAGCAGTCGCCACGGTTGGCGCTGCGCCCGGTCTGCGCGTGGGAAATGTTGCACTGGCCGGAGAACGCCACGCACAACGCGCCATGAATGAAGAATTCGATGGCGGCGTCGGTTTCGTCGGCGATCGCGCGGATTTCTTGCAGGTTCAGCTCACGGGCCAGCACCAGTTGCGAGAAACCGGCCTGGTCGAGGAACTTCGCCCGCTCCAGCGTGCGGATGTCGGTCTGGGTCGAGGCGTGCAGCTCGATCGGCGGAATGTCCAGCTCCATCACGCCCAGATCCTGAACGATCAGCGCGTCGACCCCGGCGTCGTACAACTGATGGATCAGCTTGCGCGCCGGCTCCAGTTCGTTGTCGTGCAGGATGGTATTGATGGTGGTGAAGATGCGCGCGTGATACTTGCGGGCGAATTCCACCAGACCGGCTATCTCGCTCACTTCGTTGCAGGCGTTGTGGCGGGCGCCGAAGCTCGGGCCACCGATGTACACGGCGTCGGCGCCGTGCAGGATCGCCTCACGGGCGATGGCGACATCGCGGGCAGGGCTGAGCAATTCCAGATGATGCTTGGGCAAGGACATAGTTTTTTTAGTCAGGCTGTCACGGTTAGGCGCGCATTGTAGCCGCGAAACGCGCGCCCGGCACGCCTGCGCTGCCCGATGGCACAGATGCAATGGTCGACACCAAAACCTGTGGGAGCTGGCTTGCCAGCGATAGCGGAGTATCAGGCGACTTTAATGTGTGATGTGCCGACGCCATCGCTGGCAAGCCAGCTCCCACAATGTTTGTACCGCCACAAAACCTTGCGTACGACACCAAAACCTGTGGGAGCTGGCTTGCCAGCGAAAGCGGAGTATCAGGCGACATCAATGTGTGATGTGCCGACGCCATCGCTGGCAAGCCAGCTCCCACGATGATTTGTACCGCCACAAAACCTTGCGTACGACACCAAAACCTGTGGGAGCAAGCCCCCTCCCACAGTGGTTTACAACATCGAGTCGGATCAGGCCTTTGCAGCCATCGCAGTCACTTCCACACGCATGCCTTCAACGGCCAGCGAGGCAACGCCGACCGCCGCACGCACAGGCCACGGCTTGGCGAAGAAGCGCTTGTACACCTCGTTGAATGCTGCGCGGTCAGCCATGTCGGTCAGGTAGATGGTCAGATGCATCACCCGATCCATCGAACTGCCGGCGCGTTCCAGCGCAACCTTCAGTGCTTGCAGGGTGCATTCGCTTTGTTCGGTGATGCCGCCCAGTTCCAGGCTGCCATCGGCACGGGTCGGGATCTGGGTGGAGACCATGATCCCACCGAAGGTCGCGACGTCGGAGGAAATGGAGTCGGCGTCCGGATCCGGGGTAAAGGTGATGTCTTGGTTGGCCATGCTGATCTCTTGTTCGAGTGAGTAAGGATCGCGCCAGTTTACAGATTCACGGGCGACATGGCCCGTTAAGGCAAACGGCACAGATCAGATCGGCAGTGTGGCTTCTTCTGCTGCAATGGCCGCGCGCACGCTCGGGCGTTCGGCAATGCGCTTGATGTAGGCAGCGAGCGTCGGCCACTGCTCGATGTTGATCTTGAACACCGGCAGCCATTGCAGCACGGTAAACAGATAAGCATCGGCGACACCGAATGTGCCCATCAGGTAATCCTGCGTCGCAAGCATCTGGCTCAGGAAGTCCAGCCGCTTGAACAGGGTGTGTTTGAAGATCGCCTTGACCGCCTGCGGGATCTCGCTGTTAAACAGCGGCGCGCTGCCGCCATGGATTTCACTGCTGATGAAATTCAGGTGTTCCTGTAACCGCGTGCGCTCCCAAGTGCCCTGAGCCGGCGCCAATGCGTTCCCGGGAACCTGGTCAGCGAGAAACTGCACAATCGCCGGCCCCTCCGTCAGCACCTCACCGTTATCCAGCACCAGCGCAGCAACATAGCCCTTGGGATTGATCTCCCGAAAGTCACGGCCGTCGGCTGTGCGTTTGGTCTGGTTGTTCACGCGAACCAGTTCAAAGGGCAGGTCGAGTTCCCGCAGCACAATGTGCGGTGACAACGAGCAGGTCATCGGCGCGAAATACAGTTTCATGGCGGTTCCTTGCTGAAAGAAGGCGCTAGAATCCACCGTCGCCGAAGCTTTCGCAAAGGTCATTTCGAGTGATAGCGTATGACAAAATCTCATGGGCATGGAGTGTCACATGGTGGTCAGGTTGCCTTCTCTCAATGGCTTGAGAGCCTTCGAATGTGCCGCTCGCCACATGAGCTTTACCAAGGCTGCGCAAGAGCTGAACGTCACCCAGACCGCCATCAGTCACCAGATCCGCCGCCTCGAAGAAGAGCTGGGTGTGCCGCTGTTTCTGCGACTCAAGGACGGCCTGGCGCTGACGGAAAGCGGGCACGCCTACTTGCCGGGTGTACGCTCGGCATTCCATGAATTGCGCTATTCGACGGAGCAGTTGCTGGCGTCGCGCAACAACGATGTGCTGACCATCAGCACGTTGGTGTCAGTGGCGTCCAAGTGGCTATTGCCGCGCCTGCCGGCGTTTCAAAAAGCCTTTCCGGATATCGATGTGCGGGTCAGTGCATCCACCGATCTGGTGGATTTTCATCACGGCGGTATTGATGCGGCGATTCGCTATGGTCGAGGTGACTGGAAGGACTTGCGCGCTGATTTCCTGATGTCCGATGAGGTCTTTCCGGTGTGCAGTCCGGCATTGCTCAGCGGCACGAAGGCACTGAACACACCCGCCGACTTGATCAACAACACGATGCTGCAAGTCAGTGGCATGACCGCCGGCGACTGGAACCTCTGGTTGCGCGCGGCAGGGCAGCCACCTCGACTGGCCGAAGCACCACGGCTGACCTTCGATCTGGCAATGATGGCGGTGCAGGCCGCCGTCGACGGGCAGGGCTTATGCATCGGGCGCTCAACCTATGTGGATGATGATCTGCGGGCGGGCCGACTGGTGGCGCCGTTTGATCTGCGTCTGCAAGACGATCTGGGTTTCTATCTGGTGACGCCGCATGAAACAGCGGACTCGAAGAAAATCGTCGCCCTGAGAACATGGCTGATGCAGCAAAGCAGCGAAACGTTTGTATAAGCGTGTATCAATCTCGGCCGGGGACACACGCCAATAACAAACGGCAGGTTTACGACACATAACCCTTACATGCCTTGCGCAAAGTAGCGGTCACACCACCACTACGTTCGAGAGGTCAACATCATGCGCCGTCCATTGTTTCTGGCTACCGCTGCAATACTCGCGTCCCTGGCCGGCGCCGCACATGCCGCTGACGCAACACCCAAGAGTTGGCAGCAAGGTCTGAGCCGTACCGATCTGGTACGCCAGGACCTCGGCGCCGCCGATCGCGAAGTGATTCAGGCACGGGTCGATTTCGAACCGGGCGTGACCTCGCCACGGCATGCGCATCCCGGTGTCGAGGTGGCGTTCGTGATCAACGGCACCTTCGAATATCAACTGGAGGGCAGGGCGCCCGTGACGCTGAAGGCTGGGGATTCGCTGTTTATCCCGGAGGGTGTTGCGCATATCGCCAGCAACATCGGCACTGACAAGGGCTCAGAGTTGGCGACGTATATTGTGAAGAAAGGCGATCCGTTATTGATTCTCAAGCCGTAGCACTGCGCTTTTGCGGCGTTTCAATGGAGTGTCGCTGCTCGGCGGCTTTCGCCAATTCTGATCCGGTCCAGCGCCCGGTTTAACGCATCAAGCGCGTCGAGCAGCGCTTTGGCTTCCGCTTCTCGACCATCGCCCCACAGGCGTTCGGCCATTTTGTTCAAGGCCTGGATAGAACGCTCGATGTCAGCGGCGCTTGCGGCCTCTCGGGTGGCTGGCTGTTTCTTGGGCATTCAGAGACTTTCCTGTACGACTGGAGGCTGGCGTTTTAGCACGATGGCGGATTGCGGTGCAGTTGAAAGCATAGTTGCACCATCCGCTATTTAACTTTTTCAACGCTATTTTTAACAAAGGTTTACTTCAGTCTTACAGGGCGCCGCATATAGTTTGTTGTAACGAATGTCCTGTAGAGAATCGCCAATGCCGTCGACTTGTAATCGGGTAGACCCTCAACTGATAAAGATTCGTCGACTGTTCACAACGCCGCTGGCAAGTATTCAGTATCCGGATGCAGAAAAGCTCAACGACGAGCTGAAAACCCTGATTACCCGGCGAATGGCCAAAGATCGCAACGGTGCACAGCGCAGCAATGACGGCGGCTGGCAATCCTCGAGTGATTTCCCGGCGTGGGGAGGGGATGCTTGCAATGCTCTGGTCAGATTTGCCACAGAGTTCGCCGTTCAACTGACAGCGGTGCACAGCGATCAATACGGACTGACCGAGCCCGCTTTCGAATGGAAGCTCAATGCCTGGGCCAACGTCAACGAAGCGGGTCACAGCAATGCACTCCACGGTCACCCCGGTGCGTTCTGGTCAGGGGTGTACTGGGTCGATGATGGCGGCCGCGAGGATGACCCGGACGTTGGCGGTGATCTTGAGTTTATAGATCCACGCGGCATGGTTGCATCGACCTACAATCCGGCTCTGCGCATGAGAGTTGAAGATTGCCTGACGGCCGGATTCAGCTGTACGTGCGCCGCCAGAAGTGGAACTTTTCTCATGTTTCCGTCGTGGCTGATGCATTCAGTAAAACGTTATGAGGGGACGAGGCCGCGAATTTCCATCGCCTTCAACTTTGGCGCTTGATGAAGGTCTTTGCGCTGGTTGCCCCGGCTCCGGCCCGCGCCTTTGAGCCCATGATTCCCTGTCATGTAATGGATTCGCCCGGAGGTCGTGTGCATTGACGATATCGCTATAATCGTGTTTTTTCCAAGGATCGGCAGATGAAAAGCCCGCAAGAGCTGATAGATCACTACAACCCCGCGTTGCCCTTCATAGAAAAAATGCTCGAAGACGCTGCTCTGGACTTCCTGCTGTTGCCGCCGTCCTCCAGAAACGTCGAGGTGCTGTACGGCCTTCAAGTATCGACCCGATCAACCTTGGGTTCGATTGCCTACGACACGGGCGGGCTTGTCATCGACCACGGCTGGCTGCGTGTACTCGGTTCAGGCGACCCACAGTTGTCGCGAAATCTGATCGACTGGAATGAGGGCCGTGGGGTGGGTTATCTGCTGGTCGCCGACGATGCTGTGGGCGGATTCTTTGCCATCAATAGCGGCGCCTTGGGTGATGACATGGGGGCGATGTATTACTGGGCTCCCGATACATTGCGTTGGGAACCGTTGGAAATTGGTTACACCGATTTTCTGGGTTGGGCAGTAAGCGAACGCCTGGCAATGTTTTACGACGGTCTGCGCTGGAACGGATGGCAGCACGATCTGGAGACACTGAAAACCGATCAGTGCTTTTCGTTCTTTCCGTTTCTGTGGACCCGTGAAGGGTCAGTTGAAGGCAGTAAGCGGACGATGATTGGGATTGGTGAGCAATTCGAGATGAATGTCGAGTTAGCCGCGACGCTCGACAATCGGGCGTAGCTGCCAAGGGTAATGGGCGTTCGAGCGTGCAGGTCGTTCGTCTGATGGTTTGAACCTGAATCCAGATCGCTCGCTCAACCGGGAAATATCAGGGGTGAGTGAAATGAATGCCTTCAAGAATCAACTGACGCTAGCGCAGGCGTCGCGATTGCTCGCCCTCGATGCCTGGCATCGTGCATTGGAGAATAGACAGCTGCGCATGGATTGCCCTGACGCCTATCACGACGAACTGTTGCGTCAGTCGGATGAGATGGATCGGCTGGGCATGGTGAGTTGGGCTGAATGGCGCGATCTGCGCAGGGAGGCCGATGATGCCTACCAGCGCGCAGTCGCCGGAGAGGATTACCACTGATGCATGTTCATCTGGCCACCTCGATCCCTTGGATTTTCAGTGGTTTCTACTGCGGCTGACCCGAAAAGTACCGACTCGGCACCTCGCCCAGCACCTGTTTGAAAACCGTCGCAAAAGCACTTGAGCTGCTGTAACCCAAGACCATGGCGACCTCTGTGATCGACTGACCTTGTCCCAACAAAATGATCGCCGCGAGCAGGCACGCCTGTTGGCGCCATTCGACGTAACTGATACCGGTGTGCAGCCGAAAATGGCGGGTGAAGCTGCGGCGGCTCATTCCCGTGCGTCGCGCCATATCATCGATCCCCACTTCCAGCGAAGGCCGGGCGAGGAACTCGCGGCAGACCAACGCCAGACGTGGCTCGGCCGGGAGCGGGGCATTGAGTGACAGGGCCGGCATGGCGGCAATTTCATGCAGCAACAATCCCATCAGAAAGCCATCGCGGCCCTCGGCGGAGTATCCCGCAGGCACTTCGATTGCCTTCCACAGCAACTGTCGCAGCAATGGCGACACCTCCACGACCTGACATTGCTCGGACAACCCGAGTCGCTGCGCGGCAGCGGGGTCGATATAGGTATTGTGCAGGGTCACCGGGCCACGCATTTGCATCGCATGTGACAGTTGCGCCGGAACCCACACGCCGCGCTGGGGCGGTACCACCCAGTTGCCCTGCTCGGTGAACACGGTGATGACACCCTTAGCTGCGTACGCGAACTGCCCACGCGGATGATCGTGGGTCGGGAACAGCGTTCCGTCGGCATAATCCCGCGCTGTCACGACAGCGTCGTGCGATGTGTTTTCGTAAGGAGGCAGGGTTATTTCGTGCATGGCCCGATTCTAATGAAGTCTGGCCTGCAGTTGAAAGCGGGCCAGACTGATTGTCGGCATATTTCTTCCGGCACGAGCACTGACGCTCGACTCTGGAAATGCCTGACCATGCAGAAGAAACATCTTTTACTCGCCGTGCTGGTGACGGCCGTTTGGGGAATTAACTTCCCCGTGACCCGCCTCGGTCTTGCCGACATCGACCCACTGTTGCTGACGGCATTGCGTTTCGCACTGGCTGCCTTGCCTTGGGTTTTTATCGTCGAGCGACCCCGTGTAGCCTTTCGTTGGGTGGCCGCTTACGGACTGATTTTTGGCGTCGCCATGTGGGCCATGATCAACCAGGGGATTGCATGGGGCGTGCCGCCCGGTACGGCATCGCTGCTGATCCAGCTCAGTGCATTTTTCACTCTGGGCTGGGGTGTGCTGTTGTTCGGCGAGCGCGTGGGACGACTGCAATGGCTGGCGAGTGGGCTGGCTGCCGCAGGGTTGATGGGGATTGTGCTGTGCAGGCCCGGTGACGCATCGACGGCAGGTTTTGCGCTGGTCATTGGCAGCGCCGTGGCATGGAGCATCGGCAACATCATTATCAAAGTGTCGAAGGTGCGTGAGATCTTCGCCTTCGTGGTCTGGGCGAGTCTGTTTCCACCCATTCCCCTGTTGCTGATGACATGGCTGTTACATGGCTCGGCGCCGTTTACCGCGTTACCCGCGCAGCTCAATGCGATGACGCTGTTTTCACTGGCGTTCCAGGTCTATGCCGCGACGCACTTCAGTTACTGGGGCTGGAATCTGTTGTTGCGGGAATATCCGGTGTCACGGGTGGCACCGCTGTCATTGTTGATTCCGGTATTTGGCATCGCCAGTTCAATGGTCATTCTTGGTCAAAAACCGAGTCCGTCCAATTGGGCCTTGATCTGGCTGGTTCTGCTGGCACTTGCCTTGGGTTCCGGCAGCGCTCAGGCAGTGTGGGGACGTCTTCGCACACACGGGCGCACGTTGAACGATCAGATCAGGGGCGTTCACGAATAGGCAAAATCACCCGGAAGATCGTGCCTTGCTCCAATCGTGTCCATAGTCGAAGCGAAACCCAATGACTAGAGTGTTTAGAACCCTTATTCAGGAGCCGGGCGAACTTTTTGGTTATCACTCGATTTCAGAATCATTGGTTCGTGTCGACCTTTGAAGGTTGGTCTTCGTGATTGGATATGTGCGGCGTGATGTCAAATTGGTTACACTTCGGTTACAACGGAAATGTTTTAATTTTTTCGGTTAAAACGGACTCAATCGGAGCTGACGCAGTGGAATTCATGCAGGACCCTAGTTACTTTCTTCGTAACATCTCAACCGTTAACAGGGATTGGACTCGTGCTTCCGCTCATATCCTTGATCAGGTTGGGCATTGGCAAGATTTGTCGACTCATCATTTTATGGGCATGACTTCTGTCATTGCGAAAGAACGCAGCATCGAGGGTGAGGTGCTGGGCAAACAGTTTTCGATTGAGCTCAATCCGATTTCTTCCGAGAAAGCCGGGCTGGCGGAAGCTGTTTTGTTTTTGTGTCAAGGAGGAGAAAGATCGCAGCTTGGAAGATTCAGCATTCGTCATGACGGGGCAGTATTGAACGCTGACGGGGCGGTTCTCGTCAGTCCGGAGGAAGATCGTTACAGCTATAAGATTTTCGCAACGATCTTGCAGTCCGTCATTGATGCGCCTACTCCGAAGCGCGCAGTTTAAGCATCAGTTGTCATCACTGCATCCTCTTCACTCTTCGTGCGCTAAATGAAACTTTTGCGGTATCCCGTAATTGTGGTGCGCTGGAGTGAATGAGGGCAGGGGCGGACAGGGCGAGGCTCATGTAGTTTCCTGAGTTATGAGCGTTGCCGCTCCGCCCTGATTCTCGATTCCACCGAAAAATCCATTCCCCCCTGTTATCTTCCGTCGACGGAGGATTACGCGACCAAGTCGCTGCTCGGTCGCGACACTATCAATCTCAGTCTGCGCTTGTCAGAAACCGTACCAGTTCAGTTGCTGGAACAAAACCGAATCCAACTGTCAGTTCCTGACCTTAGTGAAAGAAAGCCCTTTCCGAGAGCTGGCGCAATGTCGGATCGCTGCGTCGAAAAGATCGACCGCTCGTTCATCCAGGAAATTGCCACCGACTGTCACGATGCAGCGATCGACCAAGGCATTATTGCCATGGCCCATCACCTCAGTCTGACGGTGGTCGCCGAAGGTGCCGAAGCCACGTCTCAAGCGGATTTCCTCAACGGTTGCTACATACCATCAAGCGTGCAGGGGAGTGTGGGTAAACTCAGTCTTGAAGATGGATTTGATCCGGTGTCACTGTGCAGCCAGAAGTCGCCTTACAGTGGCAAGGATCGAATCGATGTTGAATGGCTTTTCCAGGACAGCATCGAACAGATCAGACCTCTCCATGCCCAGGTGCGCTTGCGCGCCGCTAATCAGAATGATCGGCAAGAGGTTGGCCGACGGCAAGGCGCGAACGGCCTTGGCAAATTCGAGTCCGTCCATGACAGGCATCATGAAGTCGGTAATGATCAGGTCAGGCCGCTCTCGCTCAAGCACCTCGAGCCCTTTTTTGCCATTGCTGGCTTTCACTACCATGAAGCCGTCATCCTCCAGCGCAAAGCCGAGAATATCAGCAATCAAATATTCGTCGTCGACGACCAAGATGGTGGTCATGGGAATTCAGCCTGAATCAAAAACCTAGGAAGATGAACCTGGCAGCGCTGTAGGAATAGAAACTGGCGGTTCATTTCTTGAAGCCTTTTTCAGATCAACGTCTTGGTCACGGATGACCACTTCAAATCGCGAAGGGTCATAAGAGCTATCTCTTACTTTCAGAATGGAAATAGTCCTGCTTAGTTCAGAATGATTCTCGTAGAAGCGCATCAGCATCAGATTATCGACGATGCTGGAAAGATCAGAGTTCGGCGCGCTGACCTCGGACCCGAACAGATCACGCATTTCCCAGGAAGCAAAAACTGTCACGCCCCTGGAGCGCAGTTCGTTCATGAGTGCACTGTAGAAGTCAGTAATTCGGGCCGGATTCGTCGAGACCCGTGTCATACCGCTCAGGCTGTCGATGAATAACCGCTTGATGCCCTTTTCTTCAACGAGGCTCAACAGTCTTGCGCCCAGGCCGTCCAGGAGACCTTCGGTGGTTGGTTGCCAGGCGATGCTCAACGCACCGCTTTCTTCCATGCTTTTGATGTCGATCCCGAGTGATTGACCCTTCAGGCGTAACCGCTCCGGGCTTTCATAAAAACCAAAATGCAGGCCCGGTGCCTCCACCGTCGACTCACTCAGGAACTTGAGACCCAGCGTCGTCTTGCCGATTCCTGACGGGCCTATGACCAAGGTCACACTGGAACTGTGCAACCCGCCACCCAATATGGCATCGAGTGAACGAATGCCACTGGGGATACGCGTCATGTTGGCGCTATCGGGCGAAGTAGGGTGGCTGTAGAGGCTTTCCAGGCGCGGATAAACCACCAGACCGTTCTCGGTGATCTCGCACTCGTGCAGTCCGGTCAGTGCTGGACTACCACGAGTTTTACGCAGTTGAATACGACGCACCGAGCGTGTGCCATAAAGCTCTTCTCCCATTTCGATCACACCATCAACCATGGTGTGTTCGGGGCTGCCGTCATCCAGTCGGGAACTGGTGAGAAACAATACGGTGCACCCGGCAAATGCGGCGTGGCCTTGCAGTTCAGAGATGAACTTCTTGGTGTCGATTGGCGAGTCGGCTTTGGAACGCGCGTTGAGCAAGCCGTCCACGACCATGACCGTGGCCTTCTGTCGGCTGATCTCACGCCTCAGCAGTTTAACCACTTCATCCAGGCCTTCGTTTTCCAGGGTATCGAATGCGCTGACGAACTGGATTTCAGCGCCAACTTTAGACGAGTCGAAAAAACTCAAGGTGGACAGAAATTGAAAAAGTCGGTCATGGGATTCGGCAAGGAGTGTCGCTACCAGAACACGGCCGCCGTTGCGCGCATGATGGAATCCAAGTTGGTTGGCGAGGATGGTTTTGCCAGACCCTGGGCGCCCCTGAATAATGTAGGAAGCACCTGAGACCAGCCCCCCCTTGAGCAGAGCATCCAGGCCTTCGATTCCACTCTGAAGGCGATTCAACTTTTCCACAATGCGACCCTGATCTGAAAAACATGCTGTTAAACCGAATGCGTAGGATGCTAACGCCATTTCTGCGCTGGGGCTATCGACACTTCACTGACGTTTCACGCAGCAGTGCCGGTAAAGCTATTCATTCTCTTAAATCTGCAGCCCAAAAACCTCAATATGGTCGATAAATTACAGGAATTGAAAGTAAAGAAGGCTCTCTGGCCAATTGAGTCTCTGCGATGCGATATAGGGTGTACTATCGAGACCTGCCCATCAGAAATCAGCTAGCCATGTCCGCGCTAAACGAAGAGAGCCGCCAGATCGTAGCTGCTCTGGCGCACCGGGTTGGCCCCAATGCTGATACTGCGTGCATCGCGCTAGCGACTGTCTCGATTTTGGAGGCTATCCACACAGCACTTACCCCCATCATTGGTCAGCAGGGGGTTGCAGCTCTGTATCGACGCAGCCTTCATCTCTGCGCCTCACGTCAGCCGCGCTTGGCCAACATATCTGAACGTGTGCAAACAGCGTTGGATCTGAGCGCTCTTAATTCTGAACTCGTTACAGAAAGCGAAGCAGATGCCTTGTTGTTTGGTGAAGTGATTCTGACCACCTTCTACGAACTGCTCACTACCCTGATCGGGCCCTCGCTCACCGCACGCTTGCTTCGTGACGTGTGGAAACCTTCTTTGAGCGACACATCTGCGCAGGAAAACTCGCCATGAACACCAAAGTGACTATCAAGCGCTTGGCCACCGGAGTGCCAGGACTGGACGAGGTGCTGGGCGGGGGGTTGCCGGAGTTCTCGTTCAACCTGATCGCCGGCCCGCCTGGCTGTGGCAAAACAACCCTGGCGCATCAAATGATGTTCGCCCTGGCGACTCCCGAGCGCCCGGCATTGTTCTTCACCGTGCTTGGCGAACCGCCGTTGAAAATGCTGCGGTATCAACAGCAATTCGACTTTTTCGACGACGAAGCCATCAATCAGTCGATCCGTTACATCAACCTGGCCAGTGACACCCTGGCAGGGGATTTGGATGAGGTGTTACGCCGAATCGTCGCTGAGGTCGAGGCACACTCTCCGGCGCTGGTGTTCGTCGACTCGTTTCGTTCAGTTGTGCTTGCGAGCCAGACACAGGACAACCCGAACAACAATCTGCCGCAGTTCGTTCAGCAACTGGGCATGCTGATGACCACTTGGCAGGCAACAACCTTCCTGATTGGCGAGTACTTCAGCGAAACCGACACCAATCCGATTTTCACTGTCGCCGATGGCCTTATCTGGTTGCGTCAGAGCGTTCAGCGCAATTCCATGGTGCGCAAGATGGAAATCATGAAGATGCGCGGCCAGCCGACGCTGCCGGGGCTGCACACCTTCCGCATCGCAACGTCGGGCATCAAGGTTTTTGCGCCTGCCCAACTCAACCCGATCGAAGCCCCTCTGACCTTTCCGGTCCAGCGCCTGAAAATGGGTGTGCCCAAACTCGATGAGATGCTCGGCGGCGGCTTGCCCCGTGGTTATTCCTTACTGGTGGCCGGGCCATCGGGCTCGGGCAAAAGCATTCTTGCTGCGACCTTTCTCGCAGAGGGTGCGCGCAATGGCGAGACTGGCGTGATCGCGGTATTTGAGCAGCGCCCCAATCACTCTCAGAACGCCACCCTCGCCGGGTTGATTGAGAGCGGGAAGGTCGGTTTGGTCGATAGCCGCGCGCCGGACTTATCCATCGACGAAATCGTCCATTTGCTATTGAGTGAGATCAATCGGCTGAAGGCTACACGGGTAGTGATTGACTCCCTGTCAGGCTTCGAACTGGCGTTGGCCCCGACATTTCGAGAAGACTTTCGTGAGTCGCTGTCTCGCATGGTGACCGCTCTTACTAGTGCAGGTGTCAGTGTATTGATGACCTCCGAGTTGGAGGATCGCTACACCGATCTGCGTTTCAGTCCTTACGGCACGGCGTTTCTCACCGACGCCATCATCGTCCAGCGCTACATAGAAGTGCAGAGCCGCTTGTTGCGCATCATGGCCGTGGTCAAGGTTCGGGCCAGCGCTCATTCTGATGAGCTGAGGTTGTACCAGATAGATGATGATGGCTTGCAGATCGGCGAAATGTTGCCGGACAGGGAAGGCTTGTTAGGGGGGCGACCTACCCAGCAGCGTACGGTCACATTCGAAGGATGAGCGAAATATCATGAGCGAGGGTCACGGCAAGAATGAGCAAGCCATAGCGACTGCAGCACGCGAACTGTTCCTTCTCGGCCAGAAAACGGTCGCGGCGCGTGCGGTGCTGGCAGCGGTTCATAAGGAACTCAACCAGGCCAATGCCCAACTCGTCGATAGTCACCATGTTGAGCAATTGATTGAAGCCAATCAGCAGTTGGTGCTGTCAATTCTGTCGGCGCAGTCGGATGCGGAAAATCCGACAATGGCCCAGGCAGAGCAGCAAATGTACCTCGAGATGCGCGAGGCAAACGAGCAGTTGGTGATAGCCGCACTGAGTGCCCAGGAACTGCAGGCGGCCGCTGAACATGCGCTGGAACAGCAACGCAACTTCCTCAACCTGGTTGCACACGAACTTCGCAACCCTCTGACCCCCATCAGCATGATTGCTGGCCGGCTGGTACGTGTACCTAGTGAAGAATTGCCGCGCATGCAGTTGTTGATAGAGGGGCAGGTGAAGCAGATGTCCCGGTTGGTCGAAGACTTGCTCGACATCGCCCGCGCCAGCACCGGCAAGTTTCGCCTTGATTGCCAACGTGTCGATATGGCTCAAATCATTCATGAGGCGATAGATGCCTGTGCCCCGGTCATGGTTGCTCACGGTTTGACTTTCAGCTCGGAACTGCCGGAACGCGCATTGATGGTTAATGGCGATCCAGCGCGCCTCGCTCAAATTCTTGGCAATCTACTGGGTAACGCCGCCAAATATACGCCTGCTGATGGCACGGTCTCCCTTACTGCGACGATTGAAGTCGAACATCTGGAGATACGCATTCGTGATACCGGGATAGGTATAACTCCGAAAGCACTGCCGTTCATTTTCGAGCCATTTGTACAGGATGTTCACGCGGTTGGTTTCAATGGGGCAGGGCTGGGTATTGGTTTGACCGTAGTGCGTGAGTTGATCGAAGCCCACGGCGGAACGGTGATTGGTACTAGTGCGGGAGAGGGGCAGGGAAGTGAGTTCGTAATGAGACTCCCCCGAGTGAACCACTGACGGCGTCTAGGAGAAAGAGGGTTTCCAGAGGTCTTACACGGCTGGATGCATCTGCACCAACAGCTATCCGTCTGGCTGACTTCGCTTTCTCGACTTGTGGCAATTTCACCCCCCTTTTACGGCCCTTCACGGCACCGCAGGTGGCCAGATTGAACGCTGCGATTTTCAAGCCCGATTGTTTACCCATAGCTACGACGCGGGTGATGCCAAGCCGATCCTGTCTTTTTTGTTGGATCTGAGTCTGTTTTTAACGGGTCTGAAGAGCGGACGAATCGAGAGTCTTCAGGAATCACCATGAATACTCGTCCAGGCTTTCAAAGCAAGACCTTCCCCCAATCGCAACGAGCGTTCTTGGTGGGCGCTTCGGATCTTTTGCTGGGTCCAGAAGCGTTTGGGGAACTGAGCGCTTTAGACCCAAGCTCCGCTCAACACGCCTGGCCGTGGCCGCATTACCGATCCTGATGTGGGATGAGGGTCATTGCCATGGCCGCTGAAGGCAATGCAGGACAAGTGTTGAGTGTCGTCACTTCGCTTGCCGCCGCCGTGGTGGCAGTGCCTTTGCTCAAACGCATGGGTCTCGGCTCAGTGGTCGGCTACCTGGCGGCGGAGGGGGGACGCAGCGGTGGCAGAAGAGCAGGGTTGCGGAAATGACCGAAAAGATGCGGAAACGATCCATAAAGAGAGGAGCAAAATTCCTGAACGCCAGAAACGACAAAGCCCTGAAAAATCAGGGCTTTGTCGTACATAAGATGGCGGAGGCGATGGGATTCGAACTCATGGACCTGTTACAGTCGACGGTTTTCAAGACCGATATGCAAAGCCAATGAAACCGGGGCCTGTAGCCGCTTTTCGTTACGATACGTTTATTTTTTGACACCTCTACAGCCCGCATTCTACAAGGGGCGGATTTTGAGTTTTGTAACGGTTTTTGGGGCTATTTCGATGGCTTGGCAATGGCGCCAATTCGTCGATAGACGCGCTCGGTAATGTCTCCTTTGGTGTGCCCCAAGAGTAGGCTCGCATCGCCGACGTCGAGGATTTCCGACGCCGCTTTCGGCCTGATGTCTCTGAACTGGAAGCCTCCGATTTTCTCAGCCAGCTGAACATTGCCTTTTTCTTCAGCTTCTTTCTTGGCCCTTTCTCTGGCGTCGTCCCATCGATCGCGAAGCATCTTCGCTGTCATCCGCTTGCCGCGTGCGCTCACGATCAAATAGCTGCAAATGTGCTGAGCATTGCGCTCGGCCATTTTCCCGATCAACAGGCCCAGACTGTTTGGCTCATCACCGTCAGTCATCTGGATACGCAGCTTTTTATGTGTCTTGTTCTGCTGCACACCCAAGTAATTTCCATCGACATCGTCCTTCCGCATGACCAGGACATCTGCTGGTCTTTGCCCGGTCAGATATGCCAAGTCCATCGCGTCTTTCAGCTCTTGAGCTGCCTTTACGTAAACAGCATCCCAAACAACATCATTCGCGTAATAGTCCCTCGGTGTTTCCTTGTTTTTTCGCACGCCCTGGCAGGGATTTTCTTTGGTCGTAAGTCCCCATTCTCGAGCAATGTTGAAAACGTGGGAGAGGGTGGCAATCTCGCGATTCGCCCGAACCTTGGCGGTTCGAGCGTCGCGGTACCCCGCGATAGTTGCAGGGGTTATAGAGTCGATGGGAGCGCTATCGAACATTGGACGGAGCTGCTTGATTTCCGAAAGGTTGTCTTTCTGCGTACGCGGTGCTTTCTTCGATACTATGTCGCGTATATATCGGTCAAAGATGCCCTTCATGGTACGCAAATCGAGCGGCTTTTCCTTCGCCTCCAGGTCCGCCCATTTGATCCTGGCCAAATCCAGATCCTTGCCCAGCGGGATCGCCTTGCCTGTCATGTCCAGGTAGTAATAGGCGACCCACACCTTTCCGCTCTTTCTTATTCTTGTCCACTGATACATCCGGGGAGGCAAATTGCGGGTTTCGGTCTTGCGGGGGCGCATATTAATTCACCTGCGAGAAGTCGGGTGTCCATACCGGTGCAGCCGGCGGCGGGCTCGGATCGGCAATCGTAGGGCTGATCATGCCCAGCTTCATGCGAGCATACATGCGGCCCACCAGCGGGCGCTTGCCGCGGCTTTCGACGAACACCCACTGGCGATCAATCAGCCAGCGGCGCTGGTAGGCACGGGCCTTGTAGCCGGTGAGTTCGGCCAGTTCCTCGTCGGAGAGGATTTCGGTTTCCATGAGGTATTGCTCCATGCCGCGCGTGGCGGCAGAAGGTGGTGATGGGTTAGCTGGTCGGAGTTGCCGTGAAGTCCTGGCCAAGTTTCCAAGCGATATAGCAGCGGGTCAGCGCAGCAGAAGGCGTTCCCGTAAATCCGACGTGTCCGAATCCTTGACCCTCGAACTGCGCGCCATGCCCGAACAGGGTCAAGATTCCTGCCTGCGTCATCTCTTGAATCAAAATCGCTGAGTCCCCGAGGTTCGAGTCGGGTCGGAAAGGGAAGGGTTCACCGCCGGGGCCTGTATCGCGGTAAAGGCAAGGGCCGGAGGCGTACAGCTTGATTCCCTTCCTTTCTTCGACGCCCTGGGCTCGGGCAGCCCAAAGAGCCAGATCTGCGCCTTCCAGGTCTTGGATGGATACTTTTTCGCGCATACGAATTCCTCGCCCGCCGTACACCGGCAGGCTGTTGAGTAGGGGGGACGGGTTATGCGGTGCCGAATAGATCGAGCTGATCAGATTCGGCTTGCAGTTCTTGCTGTCGGGTTATTTCGTGATCGATACGCGCCCGGGCGATCGCCGCGTATTGCTCGTCGATCTCGCACCCGATGAACTGGAAACCTTCGCGCATAGCGGCCTTGCCGGTGCTTCCGCTGCCCATGAATGGATCGAGAGCAACGCCTCCGGACGGTGTCACCAGGCGCAGCAGGTAGGCCATCAGGTCAGTCGGCTTCACCGTGGGATGGCTGTTGCCGTTGCGAGTACTCCACTCGGCGGTTTCGCAGTCGCGCATGGTTGCTTCCTTGGCGACAGCTGGAGCGTCCGAGCTGAGCAGGCCTTCGTTTCGATCTTTTCGGCTGGTCTTGGCGCAGTAGAAGAACCGGGCAGCACTCCCACTGTCAGAGTGGAAAGCGCCGGGCACCCGCTCGCGCATCCCGCTGTACTTGACCGGGCCGCTGAAGCCGTTGGCCGTCGGTTCGTTGCCTGTCACCGGTGCCGCTGCGCCCGCCTGAGCGGGGAACAGCGCGACTACCTCGGCGCTGCCGTCGTGGATTAGATTGGCGGGCCAGCGTCCATCTGAATGTCCGCCGGCGATCGGGCCGGGCGCAGATCCACCCGCGGCGAAGTTTCCGCCCTTGATTGCTCCGTTACTGATCCGAGCCGTGTCGTCTCCGGTTGTTACCCGGCATCGATCAATATTCAGGGCGCCGGTTCCATGCGCTATGACGTTGGCAGCGACCGTGCTGGAAAATGGTTTCCGAGCGACAGTGATTGGCTCGAGTGCTGGTTTGAGAGCGGTGCCCCAGCCTTCCCATTTTCTGGCAGCCTGCGTAGCAGGGGTAGTGATATCGTATTCGTTGCATTCTGCTTCGCCGCCAATATCAGCAGTGTGGTATGTCGGGCGCGGTTTGAACCCCTTGCCCACTACGATTCTCTCAATGGCTTGGCGCTGCTCTTTAGAGAGACCGGGTAGCCAATTCTCGAACTCAGCCCACCATTGTTCGCCTGGGGCATGCTCACCAACAGTCCAGTCGTGTCGGGAGTTGCCCGGCAGCTTCAGACCAGCTTCTTGAACCGCTGCCACCCACGCGCGTCGATGAGAGGCTTGCAGCTTGTAGTCTTCGGCTTTATCGATCGCCTTGCTCACGTCCATCGATTTCGGAAAACCCGACCCATATACCCAAGCGATCATGTCGCGGATCTCGAAGCCGGCATCCTCGATGCGCACAGCCATACGGTGCTGCGTGCGAGTGCCGGCGAAAGCCAACAGGTGGCCGCCCGGCTTGAGTACTCGCAAGCATTCGATCCACACCTCCGTCGCCGGCACGTCGTAGTCCCATTTTTTGCCCATGAAGGACAGTCCGTACGGCGGGTCGGTGACGACGCTGTCGACGCTGCAATCGGGCATCCGCCGCAGCAGCTCCAAACAGTCGCCAATCAGGATCTGGTAACTATTCATCGCCACGGCCCCTTGTAGATGAGGTAGGCCATGTAGAGCGGGGCGAAGATCATAGTAGGTGCGCTCCTGCTTCAAGTAGGCCGTCACGGTCTGCGCGCAGGTTGTCTCGCTCATCCCTGAGCTCGTCGCGCTCCCTGACCAAAGCCTTGATGGCTGTTGAGATATTCCGGTGACCGAGCGTGATGGTGACGGCTTGAGCTTCATCGAAAAGCTTGACCTTCTGGTCTCGATCGTCCGCCGCCAACGCTGCCAGCTCTTTTTCGTGGATCTTGAGGCAACGCTTGCAGGTGACGCGCCGCCAGTCATTGGTGAGCTGTTCGTCGGTCATTACGCCATCGGTGCCGCAGTAAACGTGTTCTGGCGGATCTTGGTCGGCCTCGGTGCCTCCGTCCCACGGGTAAAGGTGAATCGCTCGTTT
This sequence comes from Pseudomonas sp. Seg1, assembly GCF_018326005.1. Lineage (NCBI taxonomy): Bacteria > Pseudomonadati > Pseudomonadota > Gammaproteobacteria > Pseudomonadales > Pseudomonadaceae > Pseudomonas > Pseudomonas sp. Seg1. Next base: position 3,601,471 of record NZ_AP021903.1, on the reverse strand, counting down.
GCTCATCCGATCACCGCCTTTATGGTCAGTACCAATGGAAGCCAGAAGAAGAGGGTGCAGCCGAGTACGCACTTGGTGATCATGGCGTCACTCCCACGCGAATGAGTTTTGGATGTAATCGCTCGGGATAACGGCCTCGCTAGGCGGATCCGTCACTCTGACAGTCGAGTCGCCGAAGTACCCGATGGCGGACTTGGCGCGCTCCAGCGAGAGCGTGGCGTGCCGGATTTGCCATTCCTTTCGGCACTTGTACGAGTTAAGGGCCCGCTCCTTTTCCTGGTAGGCGAAGCACCGTGAGCTGAAGTACTGGTGCTTGAGCACGCGCTTTCGTGCTTTTTTCGCACCTGCTTCGCTCAGCCAGCCGCGCATTAAGCGGTCGTGGTCGTGCTCGCTCAGCAGATACCAGCACATTGGGGTTTCGGCGTATGCCACCCAGGTCTGCATCGTTACGGTAAGGCCATCCGGCCCAATCGAATCGACGTAGCGGTAGTGGTCAGGGCCAGCCTTTTTGATTTCCATGGGCGAGCTCGTCCTTGCCGCTATAGCGGCTATCAAATTCATAGAGGGGAGAGGTATCTTTCCCACCTCAGATAGGGAGGTGCGATGTGGTCGTACACGGAGTCGAATATCGGTTTTGCTGCGCTTCAAGCGTTGTTGAAGGACACGATGGCCTTGCGCTTGAGTGTTGGAGAGGTAACAACGGACTGTTATTTGAGATCTTTCGAAATGACGAGACACTCCGCTTTGAAGTGACCCTGTTCGTAGAGAATGTACCGCTGGAGCTGCTTGAATACGCCGTACCAATCGCCAGAGAACGCTTAGGGGATTTTGTTTCTTACCTCTGACACTCGTCCTTGCCGCTATAGCGGCTGACTTTGAAGGGGCGAGGTAGGGTTGTTCGTAGCGGTCGAAGCAGGTTACTGCAAAGTTCTTGATTTACGACTCACAGGTCAGTGGTGATAGTATTTATAAGGAAATTTTGGACTTATGATTGCCTATTGAAATTGATGGCTGATGAATTTTTAGGGGAAGTGTTTTGGGCGAAGAATGGAGTCATAAATTTTCTGTTGATAGCAAAAGCGGAAAAAAGTACAGGATTTACAAGTATAAGGGCCGTCCCTGTAAGAGAGTTATATTGGATTCAAAAATCTGCGATCAAATGGCAGGTTATGCACTTATTCAAAAGGATTTGAAGAGTGCGATTGTATGGATGAAAGAGATTGATAGGATTCGGTCTTCATTGCCAAAGGTTGATGGCGAATTCCACTTCGGGCAGGAAAGAGAATCCTACGATATTGTGAAAGGATTGTTTGTTGCCTCGCTCACTTTTTATGGGAAGTGTTTTTCTAAATGTGATGGCAGACCCGTTAAACTAGAAAGAAGGCAGCTCGATGAAAGGTATCATGAACTTCATGATATCGGCATTTCATATAGACACAATTTCGCGGCACATAGCGGGGCTGAAAAGCTCGAAACAGCTCGAGTGGTTTTGATCGCGCCAGAAGAAATAAGGGAAGGAGCTCGCACACCATACATGATGCTTTCAGAAATAGAACAGCCTGATTTGGTTTGGAATAACGGTGATGAAGGAGTTTCGTGGATTGAGTTGTTTGACTACGTACGAAATATTGTATTGAAAAAAGGTCAGTTGTTGAACGATAAAGTGGTTAAAGATGTGGTCGAAGCGAACGGAGTGGAGACCATGTTCAAGTAGTAATTCCTATGCCGGGCACACCCGGTCGGTGGAGGGTGGTGAGGAAGAGCGAAAATTTGCGCTGGCTTTCGATGCCCAGGCCTACCTTGTTAAGGCTCGTTTTCGTTCGAGCAAAATGCTTCGGGCTGCTGCCCGCCAGCTTCGTACTAAACCTACCGCTAAGGGCAAGTGCTTTTTAAGAATCGCCTGATGCCCAAGACCATTCAGCATGGCTAACGTACGCCACTCATTGACCGATACGTAGTGCCCTCTCCATGAAGCGTTTCAAATTCCATCGCCCTGTCCCGCTAACGAAAGCGATTCATACGCTATGTCTGACGCTGCTCTTCGCTTCAAACTACGCGGTCGCGGCAACTTGCTCCTTCTACCCCAATCATCATCAAACAACTATCACTATGCAAGTACCCGCTACACTTTCGATTCCTCGTGATACACCCAACGGCACCGTAGTATATGAAAGCCCTCCACTCACAATGGGACCAACGCCCAGCTCGTATAAATGTACTAACGAGTTTTCATATGGTGTTCAGAACAATGTCGGTGTGTCTAAATCGGGTGACCTTGTTTACGCAATCGGAAATACCGGGCTCGCATGGCAGTGGTCCTACAAAGACAATGTAACCATACCCATTTATCCGGGTATTCGTCGAGAGGCGGGCGGATACGGATGGGACACCACAAGACACGTGCTACGACTAATCAAAATAGCGGATGTATTCGATGCACAGAAAATCCCGGCAGGAACACTCGGGGTTTTCCATGCAGACGGTGTATCACCACTAGCAATGGCGACCAATGGCACAACGATTGTGCCTCAATCCTGTGAAACGCCTGACATCAGAGTCGACATGGGTTCGCATGACATAAGTATCTTTGCCAATAACGGATCGTATTCCGAGCCCGTCAAATTTGACATCAGTCTCAACAATTGCCCGGCAGGCATAAAAAAAGTGACTTACACCCTCAAGCCCACATCAGATTCCCCCTCTCAAAACTCCACGCGGGGTATCGTGAAGCTGAGTGCCGATTCGACTGCTCAGGGTGTGGCCTTGCAAATACTCAACAGTGACGGAAACCCGATCGTTTTACATCAAAGCTATGTATTCACGGACTATTCTTCGGCTGGAGGCAACTTAAAAATCCCTCTGAGCGCTCGGTACTTTCGCACTGCTACAACAGGTGGAAATGGTGGGTTTGACAAGGGAATGCGCGCCGGATCAGCTAACGCAAATATCGCGTTTGTCATGAGTTACCTTTGAATCCATTGATGCGCTGGCATAGCCAGCTGCCTGCGCACACTCTTTAATAGTTGTCTGATTTTCGCCACCCCCGGCCGCCTCTACCGTGCGGGCATTCGATTGAAGAATTACCTGCGTCAGATCGGCCCTTTCCTGTCCACACCCCATGCGGCGCGACACCTGTTGCGCATTTTTGCGTGGGTGCTGCTGGTGGGCATCCTCGGCGCTGTGTACAGCTTTCTGCTGTTCACCTTCAAGAATGAAATTTCTCAACGGCGCCAAGGGCGGCGCAACACACGACCTGTGCGATATCGCGCAGCGAGCGTGGCGTTATTGGATTGATTACCGCCATGAAAGGTAAAGCAAACTAAGGTGCCTCCCTCCGTGACCGGTGGTGGCATAATTTGATAACGATGGTGTCTGCGGTGTAAGATCGCGACCACTACAGTGATCGCTTAGCGGCGATTTCTCATGAGCACGGGCTAACAGCTCGCGTGAAAGAAAAACTCTTAAGCTATTTTTTTATTGCATCGAGCCTAGTGACGTTGTGCGGTTTTCCATTACCTGATGGAATTCCACTCATTTACCATATCGATCTAGGAGTAATTTTGATGGCTATAACAGCAGCATTTGGATGGGGCGGGGCGGCGCTGGGAGCGATCGATATTCAATTGTTAAGAGTCGGACGAGTAATGCAGCTGCCGGACAGTTCCGCAGAGGGTTAAAATCCTTCCGCTCCCTCCAAATTTAAATCCGGCGTGATGACTTCGTCGCCCGGATCAGGCTTCAGTCCCACCAAGCTTTGATTGCGAAAGTCACGCGCCACGTTTTCGCTAATTACGATTTCGTGGCGCGCTTTCAAAGCATCCCGCGCACCATCTGGCCCAAGCGAATGTACATAGCGTAGACAGCCTTCAATCACCGAAGCTTGTTCGGTATCCTCGTTCCAGGCCATGAGCTCTTCCAGCTTCTGCCGCGTGCCGAGCCTGCAACGGTGCCGCAAGTCCTTCTCGTCGAACTCGATCCGCTTCAGCACGGCCTTCGCCGATCGCTCTTGCCCAGTCTTGGCCATGGCCTACCTCTTCAATTTCGCTGGCCGGCAAGTCACCAGATGTTGTATCTATTCTCCCAGCTCACACTGGCAGGAGGCCGACATGAGGTTGAAGAGCGATGTAGATGCGCTGGCGGCGATTGAAGAGGACGCCAAGGCTATGCTGAAACGGATAGGGCTGCCGGACGACGCGGTGAAGCTGGAGGTGGTCGTGTTCCTTCGGGAGGTGATCGACCTGGCCAGCTACATGGATTCGGCGCATCGAGTCGTTGAGCCGCCGAATTTCGTCTGAACTGGCGCATTGCCCGCCGTTGCGGTATTTGTGTTTGGCCCGGCATGGAGCCGGATCAAGGAGCGCTGGATGAGCACAGAAGAAGTTTTTTCTTTCGCTAAGCAGATGACTGATTCGATAACCTGCTTGCGCGATGGGGGGCATCACCTGCAGGCGGTGATGCTGACCTATGTTGCGATTGAGCAAATGGCCTGGCTGTCCGTGGAGCCTTTGAGGTCTGGACCTGCTGACTTTCAGAAGTGGGTGGACTCGTACATGCAACCTTATGATCCATTGCCGTGCACTGCTCGCGAAATCTGGGAGGCAAGAAACGGCCTGCTTCACATGGGTACCGCAGAGTCTTCTGCGAACCGTGATAGCGATGAGATCAGGCTCGTCTGTTATGTCTACGGGTCCACGCCAAAGCTGTCTAACAAGTCAGAAGGGGTCGTCTTCGTAAGAGTTGAAGATCTTGTGACGAGCTACCTCACCGGAGTGCTGTGGTTCCTAACATATCTGCACGAAAACCCGAATGCACTGCGCGTTGCTCAGGGAAAAATTGCTCGGATGCTTACTCAGCGCCCGCTGCAGCTTTAGCCTTCGCGGCCGATTCGCATCGCTTCCCGCTGATAGGCAAGTTTCAATTTCCGCGACACGTTTTCGGGAATCACGTATTCGTGTCGCGGCGGGGTGAGCATGGGAAGTGCACCGCCGGGGCCAAGTCCATGCAGGTGGTGAATCATCAGCGTGATCGCCTCGCCCTGTTCCTCGATGCCGCTCCAGGCCATCAGCTCAGCAAGTGCTTGGCGCGTGCCGGGCAGGCAGTGCAGCCTGATTTCCTCTTCGCCGCGCTCCTTCCTCTTTGCCGCGGCTTTCGCTGAGCGATCTGCATTGCTCTTGGCCATGGCCTAACCTCTTCAATTCCGCTGGCCGGCAAGTGCAGCCAGGTCTGTCGGCGGCGCGTGGCCGCCCGGTTGGTGGTTCGTCTCACGCTGCGACCTTCACCTGATGCCAGGCGCCGACCGACGCCAGCAGCGCCGATAACCGTGCTTCGGGCACCGGCGTGTCACCGGGCACGGCCAGCCAGCCCATGCCGACGCGGTGATTTGAGTTGCAGTCGGCCTTCACCTCTTCGTAGAAATGCTCAAGGACATCCGAGAGCCTTTCCACCAGGTGTACGCCGTAGGGCTTGATGTCGATCGACTTGATGTATTGGGCGCCGTCCTGACGGACGCAGATGCCCGCGATGTAGATCGTCCAGCGGTGCGCGACATCGCAGAGCGCGTCGGAAACCGCTCTCGACAGGATCTGCTTGCCGTTCTTCCAGTTGATCATGACCTGAAGGCCGCTTGGATCGATGTTGATCACAGCTGCGTGGTGGGTGTTGACTAGGGCGCGCATGCTGCGCTCGATCTGCACCCGACGATTGCATGGTTTGCGCTTGCTCATATCGAGTCCGCCATTTTTCGCAGGGCCTTGCGGTCAGAGGCCGATATCGGCTTCGGGCGACGTTTGAGGACCGTTTCAGGGTCTACCCAGTCCCGCCGCGCAGGTCTGGGCTTTATCCGGGGCGCCGGCAACTCTTTGAAGCTGGCGCCGGGCCGTGTCCAGAAGTCTGCCATCGCAGCGGCAATTTCATCCGACTCAGTTTGCTTTGCTCGAACTGCGTTGAGGTTGAGGCTGATCATGATTCACCATCAGCGCGAAAGCGCTTTTCGAACAAATGGGTCGAGGTCCGGCTGATTCAACAGCCAGCGCCGATAGTCGCTCGGCAAGTCAGCAAAGGCGGTGCCTTTGTGTTTGCCGAAGCCGATGATCGTAGGGATGCGGGCGTCTTCGGAAATCTGCCACAGCTCTTCCCAGTCATTGACCGGCCGGCCGAGCTCAGCCGCAAGCTGATCGAGAATCTTCACCAGCAGCAGGCGGCAGTTCTTCACGTCGTCGAGCGCTGCGTGGGCGTTGCGGAGTAGGCCGGTCGCTTCGGCGCGGTAGTGCAGGTAGATCATTGCCGACTGTGTGTGACTGCCTGCGCTTGGCCACAGCTTTGAGCTCAGGGCCTGGGTGCAGATGCGTTTCACATCTGGCTCCCCTATCACGCGCCAGTCGTAGTCGACGTTATGTCCGATCAGATAAACGACGTCTCCCGGCAAAGCAAAATCGGTGTGTGGTGGGCAATCAGCCAATTCCTCGTCGAGGATGTGGCTGGTGGCGAGCGCGCTCAACTCAATCGGCTTGCCCGGCTTGTAGCGGTGCAGGAACGAGTCGGTTACAGCGAGACTGCTCAAGTTGTTGAGTTTCAGCCACGCAGCCTCTACCAGGTGCGGTTCGTTCAAGCCGGTTGTTTCGCTGTCGAAGATGTATGCGGTCATGCTGATTGCCTTTGTGGGGAGAGTTCGTTTTTGCGCTTGTCTTTGGCGGCCACGACCTGCTGAACGAGATCATCGAAGCCGACGGCAATCGCCTTGGCCGCGTTGAATGCCGATTGCAAAGAGGCCATGTCCTTGGCTGAGGCGATATCAGCCAGGGCATCCACCAACAGCTCCTTGGCGCGCTCTTCAGGGCTCACACCAGAGTTCAGCCAGGCCAGCAACCGCCGGCCGGTCTCAGCAGTGATCAGCTCAGGTTCTTCGAAAAGCTTCGTCCGATCCTTGCTTGCCATGGCGGTATGACCGTCGTGGGTCAGGTCCAGAACCACCGTGAACTCGTAATCGGTGCCGTCGCGCTGCTCGGACTTCATGCCCAGCTGAGGATCTTTTTCCCTTCACCCTGGACCGTTTCCGTCTTGCTCCGCATGGTGCAGATGATGTGCAGCGAACTGGTCAGGATCTTGTCGGTCAGCCGCCGGTGGCGCGGCGTCGTCTCGTTCCACGCCGCCCAGGTGTTGCCTTTGAATTTCTGGTGGGCAAGCTTCTCGTTCGCCTCGAGGCATCCGCCGGAGCCGGTCCACTCATGGGAGTAGCTGTCGATGATCAGGACGTTGTAACCGGCTTGCTCGGCGGCGATGATGGCTTCGACGTAGCGCTCGGGCGAGTAGGGCGCATGCAGTTCAACCGTGTCGAAGTCTGCGATGTCCGCGTACAGCGATGCGCTGCCATGTTCGGTGTCGATCACCGCGATTCGCCCGCCAATCCCCTGTGCGAGCAGAAGGGCGGAGTAGGTTTTGCCTGATCCAGATGGCCCGGCAAGTGCCAGCCGTAGCTTGGCCTGCTTGCGTTCGGCTTTCTTGAACATCGCGAGTTTCCTCAGTTCGGTTGGTTGTCCCACTGCTGTTCGATGCGGCGGGCTTCGTCTTCGTATTCTTTGCGCTGCTCGCCGTTGAACTGCTCGGGCGAGAAGGCGCCGACCGTCCTCCAGTCGAACTGGGCGGCCAAGCGAGGAGAGTTGTTCATGGTGACCTACTGTGTGATGCGGTCGGCCAGGGCGCTGAGCAGCATCAGGAAGGTAAAAACGCCGATGGCCGAGAACGAACCGCGCCGGATCAGAACGCGGCGTGCCCGCTGAAGGCTGGTCATCGAAACACCCGGTAGGTGGTCGAGTGCGGCACCTGGCACACGCCCGACGAATCTCGCGAAACGGTGTACGCAGCTAATGCGGCGAGAAGGACGGTGGTCAGAGCCCAGTAGGCAAGCTTCATGACTTGGACCTCACGGCGATTCGGCCCGACTTGATCGCCGCCACCAGCTTCGGTGGAAGCGCTGCAACAGGCAGGTCCCGTGGGATGCCCGCACCGATAACAGCTAGGCTGCGTTCGATGTCGGCCAACTGGTCATCAATCAACGATTTAACCGGTGCGGTAGTCATGCTGCAGCTCCTTGCGTGATCGAATCGTTATAGGAGGCGTAGATCTGGTCGATGCGCGCGCGATAGTGGCGATGCTCATTGGTATCGATGGCACGGAGCAGATAAGCGAGGGTGATTGCCGAAGTAGCTGCCGCGCTGGCGTTGGGCTTGCCGAGGTCGCGAATCATGTTTTCGATCTCGCCTTCGATCCAGGTACAAGCTGTTTGGTGGTCACGCTGTTGGACGTTCATTTCAACCCCCAAAACTCACCGTAAGCGACCACTGCTGCCGCGACTCGCTTGGCCCGCGCCTTACGGTCTACGAGTTCCTGAGCGGCCATCAGCGCTTGACGCTGTGTGCGTTGCTGCTCAGCGGCTTCGTAGTCGTGGAAGTCTTCAACCTTCGGCGCTTTCGGGCGCCCCCAGTCGTCGTAGCGCCTGTCCCACTCTCGGGCCTGCGCACTGTCTGCATAGCTGGTTGCCATGGTCGCCTCCGTGGTGGCGGGTGTTGATCCAACAAAACTCGGATGCACTCATCCGCTCCGCTGGTTGCCGTTGGGCGCGGAGGGGAGTGCATTCGGGTGGTGTCGGGTGAAAGTGGAAGCCGCTTACGGCGGCAAGTCGGCTTGCTTTGGCTCACTGCAAGCGGGTGATTGAGAGCCCTGTTACAGCAGGGATGCCTTTCCTTGCTGCCGATACCCGGCAAGGCAGGTGTGGAGATACCGGCCAGCGCTACCAAACTGGCTTCGCAGATCGGCTCTGCGCGTTGATGCAGGTGGGCGGTTATAGGCCGCAGTTTCGTCCGCATCGGGGTGTGATCTGGCCGGGGCTCAACCGGCATTGAGCAGATGGGGCAACCCTTAAGGCTACCTGTTGGCACATCCGCCGCCCGAGGCTTGGCCTCAGATCACACCCCGATGCGCTCTCATAGAGAGGATCGGGCAGTTAACGACAGGCTGTCGTGGTACCTGTTTTTATAGGGACAGGCTCCCTGTTTCCTCGCTTTCCACAGTCGAGGGAAAACCATATGCTTCGACCTCCACGGTCGATACAAGGAGTGGCAGTTATGGCGGAATATATGGCTCGAGTTGAGTTGTTCAGGGCCGATGGCGAGGACTACGCCGACCTTCACGAAAAGATGGAGGCGCTAGGCCTGAAGAGAACGGTTAGATTTGATGACGGGAAAACTTACAGCATGCCGATAGGCACGTACTTCGGAACAAGCGCCCTAAGCACGTCCTTATTGAGAGATAGGGTCAAATCCATTTCTGACCCACTGACCTCAAGACAGTCAGCATCTATCTTTCTCTGTCGCGTACAGGATCAGGAATGGTCTGCATTTCTTTACGAGGCCTGACTCGATCCGCCGCTGGATGATGCCTCTCTTCCTTTTGGCATCTCACTGACCCAGTAGGCCAAGTAGTTCGATGCGATCGCGAAAGCCTCATCAAAACTGACGCTCTCGTCGGTCGCAATCTCTTGAACAATTTGGCGAAAGCGTTCTATCTGTTCGTCGTTCATTTCCTTCCTCCGGTTGTTTTCCCAATGCACCCGTCACCAGGTGCATCAGTGAAAAATTCCGTGTTGCTCGCGCCTCCTACCAGGTCATTCGCCAGTTCGGTCAACACCTCGTCCGCCGTCGCAGTTCTGCGCGTTGGTAGCCTTTCGGGGCTATCGGATCGCCGGTCGCCAGTAGTGGCAGCGCGATTTTGTTCACCTGACTTCATCTCGCCCCACAGGTGTGGCCGGGGCTGACCTCCCAGCGTGAGCCGGGTAATCGTTTATGGCGCGGGTTGTTAAAGAGCGGCGGGTCTCTTGAGGCCCTTCGCAGTGGCTGTGTGTCGCTGCGATGGATGAATATTGCCTGGGGAATTAATTGCCGTCAATGCCTGAGGAAATAATAATTTCTTCGGTCGTAAAAAAGCCCGCTCATGGCGGGCTTCCGGGAGGGCGAGGAGCAGTCAGTCCTCAGTGATCATCTTGTACGTAACTATCTCGCGGTCTTCCGAAGCAACATAGCGCACGTATTTCATAACCTTGATGGAGATAGGCATTCCGAGGCTTAGCTTCTGTATCTCGGGAAATTGTTGTCGGTTGTAAGACACCTTCTGCTTTGTGTCACCGCTTCGGATATAAATGGTTCCGTTTTCCTTCAGGTCTGCTACCACTCCAAACAGCGTTGTGGGCTCCGGCTTAATGTCCTGATGTGCGGAGAGCCTCTCATGCGTTAGGCGTACCGCCTCAAGAGTTCCGCCCCAGTGATAAATCTTTGAGTTGGGGGCTGGCCAGGATAACTCTGCACCGATCTTGCTGGCCTCAAGTGCTCCGAGCATGTCACTTAGCGCCTTCGTCGCTGGAATCCCTATGACAGACACAAGCTCTTTTATTCGATCAGTTGTAGGGGCCTTGAGGACGTCAAATATCTGCTCAAGCGCGCCTTCCATTATTGACTCGCCAGTCATATCCGGGGATACATTTCCAGCAAATATTAGGCGGGTAGAGCCAAATGCGAGATCGGAAAGCCTCAAATCCATTTCCCTAGCCAAGCTCTCTGGTATGCCCCTCTTAGGATTAGAACCATGGCGAAGGTGATAGGCCGCATATGACAGCGCGCGATTGAAGCAGTCTGAGAGCTTACTAAGTAACTTCAGCGGAATGCTCCCATCCATGCGCATACCTATCAACCTAAGCTGGACTACCTCCAGCTGAAGGTCTGCCTTCGCTTGGCGCAACTCCTGGTGCAGCCCGTCCTGATGTGAGCGCCACGAGTTCAGAGCGATTTGGAGCGAATATTTTCCCGGCGTTGACTCGAGAGCTCGAGTGTCACGATCGATGAATTGGTTGACCTGAGCAAGCTGTCGCTCAAGCCAATCGATACGATTTGCCTGCTCAGTCATAGGTTAACTCCAAGTGAGGCTAAACCCTTAGGGGTCACCTCGTCGCGTTGAGTTCCAAATTGCCTTTTCCAATATTCAAGACCAGCCTCATCTTCGACCCGGACTTGGAATACGTGCAACTTGAATCGACTCAGAATGGTAAGCGTATCGAAAAGTCCATTCAGGACTGGGCGCGCAGATTCCGAAATGTTATCGATTACCTCGGAATCAAAAACGAGGACTAGATCGATATCATCAGGCTCTTCTTTTTCGCACATGAACGATCCGTCGATCCACGCAAAGCCTTTGAAACCGGTGCTTTCGAGTAGCTCTAAGTATATACCAAGAGCGCCGAACAGGCTCTGCCTTCGGACAGAGTTCGGGAAATTATCGACGGTTATAGACCGGAGAGATTCAAGCGTAAAGGCATGAATTCCACCAGGGAGGAGGGGAGGGTAATCAATTTTTTCTTGGGTCATTACTAGGCATCAATAGGTCCATTGCCTGCTTGAGCTTCAGAGCTTGCTCCTCTGTCATCCCCAGCATCCTGCTTGCCATTTCGTCTACAGCCATCCGGTGCTCAGGGCTGGCTTGGGCATACAGATCATTCTTTTGGTAGTCGTTATCTGTGTAGATCTTTGCCACATCAGCAATCTCTTCAGCCAGTCGCTTGCTGTACAGCTCTGCTGGAATGCCGAAGAGCTTGTAGATGCCTACCGCTATGTCCTTGTTCAGAGCTAATCGACCATTCAAGTAATTGCTGAACGAGCCCTGATTCATGCCGAGGGCTGCCCCAGCCATTTCTTGGGTAATCCGCTTTTCTTTTGGGCGCGAGAAATTCTCCTGGAGTACCAGGGCCTTTAGGGCTGCGCATTCTGCGAGCTCCCAATCTTCAAGCTTTCTCTTCTCTTTACTCATAGCGGGCGAGTGTATTTCCGCAGGTATTAGCTAACAAATTCCTCAGGCATTGATTTATTTCAATTCCCGAGGCAATAATTGGCGCATGAACCACGGAGGAATGGCCATGAGCCGAATCCCGCTATGCCAATTCGCGGAAAAAAACGGGCAAACCAAGACCGCAATCCTTCTCGGAATGACTCAGGGGGCTCTTAACAAAGCTCTTCGAGTCGGTCGGGATGTGTACGTCATTGCCCATGAAAACGGGACCTACACGGCTGAAGAGCTGCGTCCATTCCCGGTTCAATCCGCAAAGCGCTCTGCAGCCTAATCACTTCATAAGCCACAAAGGAGCAACCCATGTACGCCGATCAGTCACACAAGCGCGACACGCCAAGGAAGGTGCGCTTCAACAAGACACTCGACAGGATTCTGAGTCGAGCAGCAGAGCGCGCGGAGGAGCAGCACGCCACGTATCTGTATTTGATGATCGAGTGGGCCGTAGAAAACGGTGCAATCGAAGCTCTCAGCAAGGACGACAAGCAGTCTAGCGCCGCATAGAGGCCCTTTGGAGGTCACGTGCCTGAAATCGACTATGAGCACCTGAGCGATGGCGCAAAGCGGCAGGTTTCCGCATTTGCCCTGAGTAAGGGTATGAGCATCGCCGAAGCACTTGAGGCAATTGCCATCGAGTTTTTGGCAATGGGTGGGCCGTCTCGAATGAGGCGACCTACAGCCAGGCTGTACCAATTAGCCCCTAAAGAGGGACTCAAAAGTGACAGCTGACAAATCGCAGACACAAAAAAGCCGGGGCGCAATCCCGGCTCTTTCAACTGCATACAACGAAACGTTCTGGAGCTGATTATGCACAGTTCACCTCATGCCAGCAATACCCCTACGACACGTTTTCTCAATTCGGAAAATGTGTCGCGCACGGTAACCATGAGTAGTTCGGAGATCGCCGAGCTGACTGGAAAGCTGCACAAAAACGTCATCCGCGATATTCGCGAGATGCTCGACGAGTTGCAAAAAGATGGCTCAGATCTGAGCCACGTCCAAGAAACCAAGGACAGTCGTGGTTACACCACGCTTTTCGAGTTGGACAAGGAGCTGACAGAGACCTTGTTGACCGGCTACAGCATTCCTCTGCGCCACAAGGTGATTCGGCGCCTCAATGAACTGCAGGCACAGCTCGACGGGCCACGGGTTCTCGCCAGGCTCCCAGACTTCTCCAATCCTGCCGCAGCCGCCCGCGCGTGGGCTGAGCAGTTCGAGCTTCAGCAGGCTGCCAATCAGGCCCTGATTGAGGCCGCGCCGAAGATTGCCTTCGTTGAGCGCTACGTGGAGTCAACCGGGCTGAAGGGGTTCCGCCAAGTGGCGAAGCTCCTGAAGGCCAACGAATCGCGCCTTCGTGAGTTCCTGCTCGACAAAAAGATCATGTATCGCATGGGCGGCGAGTGGCAGGCCTATCAGCCTCACATCGACGCTGGTCGCTTTGAAGTCAAAGCCGGCACCAGCGACAGCGGCCACGCCTACAACCAATCCAAATTCACCCCCAAGGGCGTCAACTGGATTGCCGGCCTGTGGGCTCAGCACAATCTCAAGGGGGTCGAATGATGGCCGCGCTTCCGTACATGCAGTTCTACGTCGCCGACTACTTGGCCGACACCACGCACCTGACTGCGGAGGAGCATGGCGCGTACATGCTCCTGCTGTTCAGCTACTGGCAGACAGGCAAGCCTTTGCGCATCGATCGCCTCGCAACCGTCGCACGGATTCCCAACGAACGTTGGCCTTCCGTTGCCGATACGTTGAGTGAGTTCTTCCACGTCACGGAAACGCACTGGGTGCAGTTCCGCGTCGAAGCAGATCTCGAGGCCGTAAACAGCAAAGTCGTCACTGCCTCCAACGCGGGTAAGGCGTCCGCACGGGCAAAAGCCCTCAAAAAACAACTAGAACTCAACGAACGTTCAACGACCGTTGAAGATTCGTTGCAACGAAATGGCAACCATAAAGATACAGATACATATACAGATAAGAATACAAACAACACTCCACCGATGGTGGATGACCTCTTCCCGAAGTTCTGGAAGATGTACCCGAACAAGAAGGGTAAGGCCGCAGCTGAAAAAGCCTGGAAGAAGCTCAAGGTCACTGCTGACCTGTTCGGCCAGATTGCTGAAGGCTTGGCTGCGCAAGTCGTTTGCGAGGCATGGGTCAAGGATGGCGGGCAGTTCATTCCCCACCCAGCGACATGGCTGAATGGCAAGCGCTGGGAAGACGAAGTGAAAGTCGCCAGCAATGTGCACCCGTTCCCGCAGTCCCGCCACACCGGCTTCGCTGACCGCGATTACACCTCCGGCCTGAAAATGCGGGAGGACGGCAGCTATGCGCTCTGAGCCAGTTCAAACCACTCCAGAACTGCCGCCGGGCACTCGTATCCAGCCAGCTGAGTGCGAAACCCACGGCGCCTACGACCAGAAGGTCTACTCCGTGCTGGGCCGTGAGCTGAAGAGCAATTGCCCGGAGTGCACTCGGATCGCCCGCGAGAAGTCCGAAGCCGCCGAGCAGGCCAACAAGGCGATGGAACTGCGCATTTCCCTCGCTGGGAAGCTGGGCGATGCGTTGATCCCGAAACGTTTCACCACTCGCACCCTGGGCAACTACCAGGCCGAGAACGAGGGCCAGCGTAAAGCCCTCCGGTTCTGCCAGCACTACGTGCAGATCTTTGACGAGATCCTGAAGACCGGTCGCTGCATGGTGCTGATCGGCAAGCCGGGTACCGGGAAAACGCACCTCGGCGCCGGCATGGCCAACGAGCTGCTGCACAACACGTCACGCACGGCCGTGTACCGCACTGTCGGCGCAATCCTTCAGGCGATCCGATCCACGTACGACAAGCACAGCGAACGCAGCGAGGCCGAGATTCTGTCGAGCCTGATCGATCCTGATCTGCTGGTGCTGGACGAGGTAGGCGTGAGCAAGGAGCAGCCGAGCGACTTCGAGCTGACGACCCTGTTCGCAATCATCAACGGCCGCTACGAGCAGGAGCGCCCAACGGTGGTGATCTCCAACCTCGAAGCCAGCCAGTTGCCGGCCGCATTGGGCGACCGCTGCGTCGACCGTCTGCGCGAGGGCGGAATGATCGTGGTGCCGTTCGATTGGGAATCTCAGCGCGGCAAGGAGGGTTTCTGAAATGGCCAATCCACAAGCAAAAACAGCGGCAACTGAAGACTTGGTGCGCCTTCGCGATGAGATCGCCATGCAGGCATTGAACGCAATGATCATCGCTGGTGGCTGGGGTTATACCGACGCCGAAGGCAAACGACATAACTGGACATCGATGCCTGAGTACTCCGCTGCCGCTTACCACTTCGCAGACGAAATGCTGGCTGCACGGGAGCGCAAGTGATGACCATCGACAAACAAAAACTCCAGAAGCTGCTGTGGGCCGAGGCGGCGTCGTACCGTGCCGACTGCGCTGACTGGAAGCGCAACACCGAGGCGCTGCAGGAATTCCTCGGGGAGAAGACCGTGGAGGAGGTGGCGCTTGAGTTGCTGGTAGAGAACGAGGCGCTGCGCCTTCGTTGCGATCACTTGGACGAGGACAAGGCGGCCATGACCGAAACCCACGTTCTCTACACTTGGCTGCGCAAGAAATGCGATCAGCCGAGCAATGACTTTGTGGCGGTGCAAATGAACATCGGCCACGACTGGGTGCCCGTGCACGACCTCGATCGCGACCTGCGATCCATGATCGAGCGGGAGGAGCCATGAACGAATTCGCAATCCGCAGCCAGCGCGATATCAGCCGCCTCATGGGCGTCCTGCACGCAACCGACTTCACCAAACCCAAGATCGTGGTCATCAAGGATGAGAAACGCCCAGACGTCTGCAACCGCAAGATGTGGGCAATGCTCAAGGACGTGTCCAAGCAAGTGGTCTGGCACGGCAAGAAGCTGACCAGCGAAGACTGGAAGTGCCTTTTCAGTGCCTCGCTGGAGAAGCAGCGCGCGGAGCCAGGTCTCGACGGTGGCTTCGTCGTGATGGCCGTATCGACCCGCAAGCAGTCGCAGAAGTGGTTCAGTGATCTGTTCGAACTGATGCATGCCTTCGGCGCCGAGCATGGCGTGAAGTGGAGCGCAACTGACCACTGGGATGGCCGCTATGACCAATAACTTCAAGCCGGGCGATCTGGCGTTGACGCTTATCAGCTTACCCATTCTTCCTACTGGGAGCGTCGTTGAGCTCTACAAGGCGATAAACCCTGGCGACAACCTCAATTGCGCGCGCCACCCGATTCCCGCAATGCGCAAAGGCTGGTGGTGTGCTCACGGCGTAATTGGCGATCGCCTGCCATTTGCAGAAACGAGTCTGATGCCTCTCCGTGGCGACTTCGCCCCTGAGCAGCAGAAAGCCAAGGAGGCCGAACCATGCGCGTAGCCCTCAAGGAGATGAAGGCGCCCAAGCCGAAGAAGTGCAAGAACCCAGCTTGCGGGGACCCATTCGTTCCGCAGCGACTCGGGCAGGTGGTATGTGGATACAAGTGCGGTCTGGCCATCAAGGACGTCAATCAGGCGAAGGCCGGCAAGGCGTTGGCGCAAGTAGGGCGCCGCGAGATCAAGGTCCGCAAAGAGAAGTTAAAGACCCGGGCTGACCACCTGCGCGAAGCCCAGGCCGCCGTGAACGAGTACGTCCGCCTGCGTGACGCACACCTGCCTTGCATCAGCTGCGACTCGATGCCGAACGACAACGACCTGATGACCGGCAGCCGTTGGGACGCCGGGCACTACCGATCCGTCGGCGCCTGTCCGGAGCTGCGTTTCGAGCCGCTGAACATTCATCGCCAGTGCGTGAAGTGCAACCGCAACCTGTCCGGCAACGCGGTCGAGTACCGCATCCGGTTGGTGCTGCGCATCGGCGCCGACAAAGTGATTTGGTTGGAAGGGCCTCATGAGCCCCGCAAGTACACCGTCGACGAAATCAAAACCATCAAGGCCGAATACCGGGCCAAGACCCGAGAACTGAAAAAGGGGCAGGCAGCATGAAAATCAACTCAGCGCGCCAGGCTTGGCACGACTGCAAATACAACCCGGCCCCCGGCCAGACCTCCGACGTCGTCCAGCTCGGCGTGGTGGTGCAGAACACTGAACGCGGGCCAACGGCAAACCATGCTGTGCACGGCGCACTGGCTGGGCACATCCAATCAGCGATCGAGCGACTGCACCCGCAGATCCGCGTATTCGGTGACTTCATGTACGCGGCCGAGCAGAGCGACGATATCCGCGAGGCGGCGGAAGAGGTTGTTTTTCTGCTGGTGCAAAACCGATCGCCGCGAATGACTGCGGCGAAGCGGGAAAAGCTGGAGTTCGTGGTGAAGGGGATCATGCGCCGGTACCGGTACATGCACCAAGGTGGCCAATCGTCAAACGAGGACCCGCTGGCCAACGCCGAAAAGTTCCGGGCGTGGATGTGGCAGGTGTACGAGGTGCGACTGGAATCGTGCAACTGGGAGCGGGATTGGGGCGGTGTAATCCAGCTGATTTTCGAGTGCTGCGAGGATTTGGATCGCCGCGCTTTGAGCCCGGTTGCCGCCGTGATTTACGAAATGCGCGAGGCCGCTTGAGGGCCTATTGCGTTCCCGTGCGGCTCATGGCATGATTTCGCCACTGTTAGAGTTTTGCCTCCGGCAACTTACTCTCGAAAAACCGAAACCCGGCCACCGCGCCGGGTTTTTTATTGCCTAAAAATCATCGCAGCCAGAGCGGTCTTCGGGAGGTCTGGACACTGATAAGCCGGCAAGTGCAGTGCTACGGATAAACACCGGCAGCCCGCGCGCCCTGACCTCACAATGCTGCAGGGTGGCGCGAGACTGGATCAGCGAGATCGATGCAAAGGGGCGTCGACGTTGAGAAGGTCTTTGGCCGACAGCTCGGAAAGACGAGCGCACCTATTCAGGGCCTCTGCATTCGCAGGGGCTTTTTAGTTTGAGGAGCAGGGAAATGTCCGAGGCAGAGAAGCAGGCGGTTCAGTGTGTAGTTGATGCAGTGGTCGGTGGCGATCTCGGTCGACTGAAATCGGGTCTGGCTCGGCTTTCGGAGTTACCAGGCTACGAGTTCTCCATGGTTACTGGGCAGCTGATGAAAACCGACCAGCGTGAAAAGTTTTCGCTGCTCGAGATCGGCTACGAAAGCCCGTTCTACTACCGTGAAGGCCATGTGTTCGGAGCTGTGTACACGCCATCCGAGTTCATGTGCAAAAAAGCCAGTCCATCTGGCGAAGGCCTGCCGTTCGAGCAGGTTCATGAAGCAGTCCTGAAGGCGCGCGGCGAACACGACGAGAAGGTCCTGAAGAAAGCGCTTGGCTTGAGGGCCGCTCTCGAAGAAATGGAAGACTTGCTTAAGCGACACTCGTTCGCGGATTCGAAGCTGACCAGCCTCGCCCATGTTGAGTTGCACAAAGGTCAGGCGCTGCTCTTGGCTGCGCTAAACCCAGTAAACGCTCACTAATTTTGGCCCCGCGATTGGGGCCTTTTGTTTTCGGCTCCCCACACCCATTGCCCCGAGCTGGGAGTGCAGCGGACGCCGGATTTATCAATCTCCCCAAGGGGGAGGCAACCCGGATGCCAAACATGCCAGACAAACCAGACACATGGGCGATAGCGCTTGCGTGGTTGAGCCAGCATTCGCCAATCCTCTATGCGGCTGCGCTGTCGTGCGCCATGGCCGTCTTGAGGATCACCTACGGTGGCGGCACGCGTCGCCAGATGCTAGTCGAAGGCGCGATCTGCGGCGGCCTGACCTTGACTATCATCAGCGGCCTGGACTTCTTCGGCCTGCCCCAGAGCATGGCCACCTTCGCCGGCGGCTGGGTTGGATTTTTGGGGGTGGAGAAGATCCGGAACATTGCGGATCGGGTGACTGATTTCAAGCTACCAGCGCGCAAGGCTGAGTAGATCGCGGGTTCACGGGTGCAGGGCGATCCACGACTGGCAAGCAGCTTCGAGTTCGGATGACAGCTCGCTCAATTGATCCTGGTTGATCGCGCCTGAGAGTAGTAGTGACTGGTTATATCCGATCGCGCCGGTTTTCAGGCGATTGAGCTGACTCGAGTCTTTGGCTTCCGAAATGTGCCTTAAGTTGGCACGTGCGTGGGCCATCGCTGTAATCGCATCAATTGGCATGAGGTTCTCAATAGGTAAATTCAACTTAAGTCTTTCACCTCTGTACTTACTGACCAAGCTTTTTTTGCCAATCACTTTGTTCGCGACACCTTTCGCGTACAGCAAATTGTGTCGCGACACGCGACGAGGAGAGCAGCATGGATAACCAGCACAAGAAGATCACCGGCTACCGCGACCTGACCCAGTCCGAAATCGACGGCATGAACTCGATCAAGGCTCTGGAAGCCGACGCCGGCGAACTGTTCAAGCAGATCGGCCAGATTGAAGGTGTTGACCCTCGGCTGTTGGCGTTGGCCAAGACCAATCTTCAGCAGGGCTTCATGTGGTTCGTTCGCTCGATCGCCAAACCGGCGGATCCATTCAGCTGAGGCCCACATGACAACCATTGCCTACAAGGACGGTGTTATCGCCTATGACTCGCGGCAGACCAGATCGGGCGCGATCGTCTCAGATGATTGCTTGAAGTGCGCGACCGTTGATGGAGTCAGTTTCTTCCTGGCTGGAGCTGTATGCGACGAGAAGGCTTTGATTGCCGCCTACTTCGGAACCCCCTCGCTTGTTCCTGTGGAGTGTTCGGGCTATGTCGTCGATGGTGGCAAGCTGATGATGGTCGGCCACGACGACAAGACAGGTGTTTGGAAGCAGGAGCTCGACCCATCGAACCCTGACGCTATTGGCAGTGGCTCCGCTTATGCCTTAGCAGCGATGGATATGGGTGCAAGCGCAGTGGACGCGGTTCGCGCCGCAATGAAGCGAGACATCTACACCGGCGGCACCATCCGCACGATGACCATCAAGCAAGACTAAGGATTTCCAATGACAACCAAGCAACCCGACTGGGAGGCGATCGAACGAGCCTACCGGGCCGGTTCGCTTTCCATCAGAACCATCGCCGAGCGCCACGGCGTGAGCGACACCGCAATCAGGAAGAAGGCCAAGGCCCTTGGATGGGCAAGAGACCTGTCTGATCAGGTGCGGAAAGAGGTTCGCAGCAAGCTGGTTCGCGGCGAGGTTCGCAACGACCAAGGCGCGAACTGCGAACTTGACGCCGAGATCATCGAAGAGGCGGCAGAGGAAGGCGTCCGGGTGGTTCGCAGCCACCGGCGAGACATTCGCAAGGCGACGATCCTTGCGAACCTGCTGATGGATGATCTCATGACGACCATCCAGCGCCGCGAAGAGATCGAAGACGCGATCGAGGATGAAACTTCAGAAGACAACAACGGCATGCGCCGGGCCTCGATGCTGGCAGCCGTGGCGTTACCCAGTAATTCCAAAACACTGTTCCAGCTTTCCTCTGCAATGAAAAACTTGCAGGTGCTGGAGCGTCAGGCATACAGCCTGGACGAGAAGGAGAAGACGGACGAAACCGACGAGCTCTCGAGGATGATGGACGAACTATCGAAGGACGCCTGACATGAAGCCCGAGCACATGAAGCTGCTCCGGGACAAGCGTTGGAGGCTCAATAATCTCTACTTCATAACTGACAAAGGCGGGAAGAAAGTCCGCTTCAGGATGACGGACGAGCAGATTGAATACTTCGACGGGATGCACACCCGGAACATCATCCTGAAGGCTCGTCAGCTCGGCTTCACCACTGAGTGCTGCATCATCCAGCTCGACGCGGCTTTGTTCGAGTCGGCCAAGTGCGCACTGATCGCCCACACCCTGAACGACGCCAAGCGCCTGTTCAGGGAGAAGGTGAAGTACGCCTACGACAACCTGCCGAAAGAGATCCGCGCTGCAAACCCTGCGAGCAACGACGCTGCCGGTGAGCTGGTGTTCAGCAAGGGCGGTTCGCTCTACGTCAGTACCTCGTTTCGGGGCGGCACGCTGCGTTACCTGCACGTCTCCGAGTTCGGGAAGATCTGCGCCAAGTTTCCGCACAAGGCCCGCGAGATCGTCACCGGTGCCTTTGAGGCGGTGGCCACTGACTGTTTTGTCACGATCGAATCCACGGCGGAAGGCCGGGCGGGCTACTTCTTCGACTACTCACAGAGCGCCGAGAAGCAACTGCTGTCCGGCACGCCGCTGGGCAAGCTGGACTGGAAGTTCTTTTTCTTCAGCTGGTGGAAGAACCAGGCCTACTGGCTTGACCCGGCCGAGGCGGTCATCCCGCAGCGCCTGACCGACTACTTCAACGAGCTGTTCGCCAAGCACGGCATCGACACGAACCCGGGCCAGCGCGCCTGGTACGCCGCCAAGGAGAAGACCCTCGGCGACGACATGAAGCGGGAATACCCGTCGATCCCTGCCGAAGCCTTCCAGCAGTCGATCGAGGGCGCCTACTACGCCCAGCAGTTCACCAAGCTTTACGCCGCTCAGCGCATCGGCACGCTGCCAGACAACAGCCACCTGCCGGTGATGACCTTCTGGGACATCGGCGTCGGCGACTCCACGGCCATCTGGTTCGTGCGTCAGGTCGGCAACGAATACCACGTCATCGACTTCTACCAGAACAGCGGGGAAGGCTTGCGGCACTACATGAAGGTGCTCAAGGACAGGGGCTACACCTACTCCGAGCACTGGGGGCCGCACGACATCGACAACCGCGAGTTTGGCAGCGATGCCAAGACCCGCCGGGAAATGGCGCGCGAAGGCTACGAGATCGACGGCCAGCACTACCGCATGACGTTCCAGGTCGTGCCGAAGATCGGCGTCGACGACGGTATCGATCAGGCGCGAGAGATCCTCGCCCACTGCGCCTTTGACGAGGCGAAGTGCGAAGAGGGCATCACCGCGCTGGAGAACTACCGCAAAGAGTGGGACGACAAGAAGGGCTGCTGGAAAGACCGGCCGCTTCACGACTGGGCGTCTCACCCTGCTGACGCATGGCGCTACTTCGCTGTAGCCAAAACCAAGCGCGCCACCATGACCCACATACCTGTCACATTCAGCTTCTGAGGCCATCCATGGCGAATTTCAGCACTCCCCGGGCAGAGTACGCACAAGCCCTGCCTGGCTGGCAGTTGGTGAAACGCTGCGTAGCCGGTGCGCGAGAGGTGCGCAAGCACGACGAGTATTTGCCGATGCCAGACCCGGAAAACAAAACCCCGGAGAACCTGGCTCGCTACAAGCAGTACAAGAAGCGGGCGATGTTTCTCAACATCACCGGTCGCACTCGCACCGGTCTGATGGGGGCGGTGTTTCGCAAGACGGCGGAGCTGTCACTGCCAACCGCGGTGGAGTATCTGAAGGAGAACGCCAGCGGAGACGGCACCAGTCTTGAACAGTTGTCGAAGGAATCGGTCGGCGAGTGCCTGGACAGCGGGAGAGGTGGCTTTCTGGCCGATTTTCCGACAGTTGCTACAGAAAGCGGTGTTAGCTCTATGGCTGATCTGGCCACCAAGCGCGCCCTGATACATCACTACGATGCTCTATCGATTATCGACTGGGATGAGCAGGTGATCGACGGTGTAAAGCGTCTGGTGTACGTGAACCTGCGGGAATGCGTGTCTGAGTTCAACGCTACCGATCTGTCCCGCGAGACATACACACAGAACCGGGTCCTGCTGCTGGTCGATGGGACATATGTACAGCGCGTCTACAAGGAAGGCCAAGAAAGCGTCGAGGAGACGCAGCCTACCGACAAATCTGGGCAGCCATTCGATCACATCCCGTTCAGCTTCTACGGCGCCCAGAACAACGACGCCAGTATCGACAAGTCGCCGCTGGAAGACCTGGCCGACGTCAACATCCTCCACTACGGCAACAGCGCCACGGTGGAGGAGAGCGGCTTCATCAGCAGCCAACCGACACTGTTCATCACCACCAGCATTGACGCCGACGAGTTCGCGAAACTCAACCCGAACGGGATGCACATCGGCTCTCGGCGCGGCCACAACCTCGGGAAGTCGGGGTCGGCAGTCATGCTGCAGGCCACGGAGACCCAGCTGGCCCGCGAGCTGATGAAGGACAAGGAAGAGCAGATGCTGATGATCGGCGCCCGCGTCGTCCAAAAGGGCAGCGGCGCCGAAACGGCAGAGGCTGTTCGAATCCGGTACAGCTCGGACAACAGCGTGCTGGGCACCATCGCCGGCAACGTATCCGAGGCCCTGAAGCGAGCCATCCTCGACACCGAGCGCTTCATGATGGACGCGCCGGACGAGAAGGGCACGGTGTTCTGGCTCAATCAGTCGTTCTTCGACGAGACGATGACTGCGCAAGACATACTTGCCCAGGTACAGCTCTGGCAACAGGGCTTCATTGCCAAGTCCGATGTCCGAGTGAACCTGCGTCAGGGCGGCGTTCTTGAAGCTGATCGTACCGACGAGAAGATTGATGAAGAGCTGGCCAGCGCGCCACCGGTAGGCGGAAACGATGAGTAACGAAGGCTACCTGACGGACGCCACCACTCGGCATCAGGTCTATGTCCAGCGATATGCCGGCGGGAACATGAAGCGGCTGGCTGTATTCATCAGCAAGGCCATCAGGACAGCCAAGGCGCGCGTAGCGGAGGGGCTAAGTTCATACGGTACCCGCCGGTACATTTCGCAGATTAAAACGCTTCAGGGTGATCTGCGGAGCATCTACGACGACATGAAAGGCCGTACGCAGCTCGATCTTGGCGAGTTTGCCGTCTATGAGGCCGCCTTCAATGCCAAGCTGCTCGGCACTGCTATCAAAGCCGTTGTGCAGCTCAATGCACCTGCCGCGGAGATGGTCGCCGCATCAGCACTGGCCGATCCAATGCTGCTAGAGGCAAGGAAGGGCGTGCAGCGCATCAGCATCGCCGGCGCTCTGGACCAGTTCGGAACGAAGAAGGCGGCCGAGATCATCAGCGAGATTCAGATTGGTTCGTCAATTGGCGAAACCAGTCAGCAGATTGCGAAACGCCTCACCAGCATTCACCAACTGCACCGCGATCAGGCCGACTCGCTGGTCCGAACGATCACGAACCATGTGGCCAGCTCGGCGCGAATGGCAACGCTCAATGCTAACGCGGACATCATCGAGGGCAAGCGTCGAATTGCCACGCTCGATGGGCGCACATCACCGTTCTGCCGCTCGGTCGATAACCAGATCGTGCCTCTCGATGCGCCGTCGCCGCCCTTCCACTGGCGGTGTAGGACTTCGGAGATTCCGGTGATCAAAGCTGAGTACCGACGGGAGATATCAGACTCGACCAGGCCCTCTGTGGGAGCAGAAGGTGTTCAGCAGGTATCCAGCAATGTCACGTATCAAGAATGGTTGTCCCGTCAGCCCGGGTCTTTCCAGCGTGAAGTTCTCGGCCCGAGCCGGTACGCACTCTTTTCCAAAGGAGAGCTGAACCTTGACAAGTTCGTCGACGACAATGGCAAGACGCTGTCCCTACAGCAGTTGCGTAACCGTGAAACGGTGGCGTTCGGGTACGCAGGATTGTAGGATCTTTCCTAATTTAATAAATAGGAATAGATCGATGCCAATGACTGGTACCCATAACGACTTCAGGGAGCAACTTGATTTGTCGTTAGCTACATATTTGAAAAATAATAGAGATCCAGAGTTCACTCCTTCAATTCTCAAATTTCAGATCCGAAGCATTTATGATGCTGAATTTTCTCTTGTGGTTGCGAATGTAATTAGTTTTGGAGAGTTGATTCATGCAGTGACAGTCGTTGCTAGCAGTGATGGCGGATGTAAATATGCTGGCGGAAAGTTGGGGTCAGCGTTTTTTCTGGTTAATCTGATCATGCATTGGATTAAGCTCGGAAAGCCTATCGAAGAGTACATAAAGTGGTTTGATCATTTATCTTTGGCTAGTTCGATAATTGCAACTTTTGATGTTGTTTCAGCAGTTAAGGAGATGGACAATATGCAAATGTCTTTCCCTCCTCAACAAAGTCACATCGATCTATTGGAAATGATTCAGATCTGAGCTTGTTGATACCACTATTGCACCCGCTTCGGCGGGTTTTTTTATGCCCGCAGGCAGGGCCTGCACTACGTCTCTGGGAGACAGTAATGACCTTGAAATTCCAACTGGACAGCCTTGATGGCGTCGACGAATCCGTTCAATCCATGTACGTCGAAAAGGACGGCAAGTTCGTCTTGAACATCGAGGGGCTGCCTCAGCCTGAAGACGTATCCGGGCTGAAAAACCAGCTCAGCACACTCCTCAACGAGGCCAAAGAGGCGAAGCGCTTGAAGCGCGAAGCTGAAGAGCAAGCGCAGCGTGATCGTGAAGAAGCTGCGCGCAAATCCGGCAACGTGGAAGAACTCGAACAAAGCTGGTCCGAAAAATACAACCGCCGAGAAGCTGAGCTGACCGGTGCGTTGGAGTCGGAGCGCAACACTCTGCAAGGCCAAATCCGGGATCTGACTGTGGGCCGCACTGCTACCGAGATCGCGACCACTCTGGCCATCCCTGGCAGCGCCAAGGCATTGCTTCCCCACATCGAACGCCGACTCAGCGTTGAGCAGCGCGACGGAAAACCTACCGTCGTCGTGCTGGACGCGGCCGGCAAGCTCTCCGCGGCAACGCTGGACGAGCTGAAAGCAGAATTCACCAACGATCCGGCCTTTGGTCCGCTGATCGCTGGTAGCAAGGCATCGGGCGGCGGGGCCGGCGGTGCTGGGAAAGGCGGCGGGGCCGCAAAAGGAAACATCGGCGGCACCAAAGAGGAACGACAGGCCGCAATCGCGAGCCGGTTCCCAGACCTCCCTCAGAAATAAGGAAAATCACTCATGTCCCTGTCGCAAATGCAGGTCTTCAACGAATACGTAATGCCGGCGACCATCGAAACTCTGGATCAGATGCTGGTCGCGTTCAACGCTGCCAGCCGCGGTGCCATCCTGCTGTCGCCTGACGGCTTCACCGGCGACTTCCTCCAGGAGTCGTTCTTCCAGACCCTGGCTGCCGCCCAGCGCCGCGTTGATCGCTACGCCGCCAACGGTGCCGCGCCGATCACCGACCTGACGGAACTGAAGAACTCCTCGGTGAAAGTGGCTGGCGGTTTCGGCCCGATCCGCTACGAGCCATCGCAAATGACCTGGCTGGAGCGCCCAACCGCGCAGGGCATCGAAGTCGCATCGCGCGCGTTTGCCGAGATTCTGCTGAAGGATCAGTTGAACACTGCGATCGCTGCTCTGGTGGCGGCCATCACCGCTCAGGCAGCTGCCGTGAACGACGTGTCTGCAACCGCCGGTATCAGCCAGGCTGCACTGAACAACGCTCACGCGAAGTTCGGCGATGCGAGCCAGTCGCTGGTCACCCAGATCATGCAGGGCACCACCTACCACAAGCTGGTCGGTCAGGCGCTCACCAACAGCGAGCAGCTGTTCCAAGCGGGCAACGTCCGCGTAGTGGACATCCTCGGCAAGATCTCGGTGGTTACCGACGCTCCGGCGCTCATGCAGACCGGTACGCCGAACAAGGAAATCGTCCTGTCGCTGGTGCAAGGCGCGGCGATGGTGCACGACGGCCGCGACATCATCAGCAACGTTCAGACCACCAACGGCAAGGAACGCATCGAGACCACGCTGCAGACCGATTACACCTTCGGCCTGGGTCTGAAGGGTTACACCTGGGACACCACCGCCGGCGGCAAGTCTCCGACCGACGCCGAACTGGCGACCGGCACCAACTGGGACAAGACCGCCACCAGCATCAAGCACACCGCCGGTGTTGCTCTGATCGGTGATGCCTCCAAGTAACCCCTGACTGTTGAGCCGGGCTTTGTGCCCGGCTCCGCGAGGACATGATCATGAGCGACAAAATCTGGTATCTGCCCGGTCCGTTCCACCAGTACCGGGAAAACGTAAAGGCGCTGGCCAAGGAGCGCGGATTGCGCATCGTCGACGCAAACGTCACCGAAGACCGCGAGGGTGAAGCCTTCGATGTGCCTGAAGTGACACTGCGACAGGCTGCTCCCGCGACGGTTCTGGTGATCGATGGCCAAAGCGGCGGGGAAGGCGCAGCACTGCAGGAGCTGATCAGCAAGTTGAATGCAGAGCGCGACGGCATCGTGCTGCTGATCGAAGCGGCCGAGGGTCTCGCTCCACTGGAACATCCTGGCGCCGGCGAACTGCCGATTCGCCTGTTCGATGCATTGACCTCTATTCACGAAGGCATCGCCTCACTGAAGAGCAAGCGCGATGAACTGCTGGGTGAAGTTGATTCGCTCCGCGCAGAAGTCGCGCGGCTGACTCCTGGACCGCAGAACAACGGCTCAGCTCTCGATGATCTGACCGTCGTGCAGATCAAGGAACAGCTCGACGCCAAGGGTGTGACCTACAAGGTCAACGACTCGAAACCTGAGCTGCTCGCTCTGCTAAAGGCCAACCAGTAGCACCCGGGGTTTCGGCCCCACTCATTCAAGCGGAGGCCTGATGGCTACCTACATCACCGTGGCGGACGTGGACGCCGAGCTCGGGCCTTCATGGGCACCAGACGACAAGAAGGCCCGCGCCGTGCTGCAGGCGAACGCCTATCTGACTTCGCTCAACCTGGTCGGCATCGACATGGACGCGATTCCCGACGAGGTGAAACAGGCCGGCGCCGAGCTGGCGGTCGTCGCCTCTGAGGGCAAGCTGTACCAGCAGCACACCGAGGGATCACTGGAGGCCAAGACGGTAAAGGCCGGATCGGTGACTACCAGTAAGACGTTCGCCTCGATCGACACTACCAAATCCACCGCGCTGCCCGACGGCGTCCAGTTCGCGCTGGGGCTTCTCGCGCAGTGGCGTGCCAGCAGCTTCAGCTTCAACGTGTACAGGTGATCCATGGGCCTACGTGAAGAGATCCAAGCGGACTTGGCCGAGGCCTTCGACACTGACCTGGCCGATGCGGTGCAGTCTTTCACCGGCGAGTACCTCGGCCCCGGCGTATATGACCCGGTGACCGAAGAGACGACCGCCCAGTCCGTGACCTACACCGGGCGCGGCGTTCTGGACAATTACGACAGCCGGCGCATCGATAACGTGAATATCAAGGTCGGCGACGTGATGCTGATCTGCCTGGTCAACGAGACGACGGATATACCTGCTGTCGGGCACAAGATAACCGCAGAGGATTTGCTGACTGGTGATCAAACGGTCTATCAGGTCGTCAGTCCTGGCACTGACCCTGCGAAAGCACACTACGAAATCCAGTTGAGGAAATGACCATGGCGGGAGGATGGAGTACTTCGCCTGTGCTGTTCGCTGATGTCGTCGAGGAGAACATCACTCGACGCGTGCGCGTGATCGCCTTGGCCATGCTGAGCGAGGTGGTTCTGCGATCGCCAGTGGACACTGGTCGGTTTCGCGGTAGCCATGTGATCAGCATCGGTGCGCCGGTATACGTGCAGCCAGCCAAGTTTGACCGCAACGGCGGAGGCACGATTAACGCAGGGGCTTCGGCGCTGACTGGTCTTGAGCCGTTCACCCAAGTATTCCTACAAACCAATCTCCCTTACGCCGAGAAGCTGGAGCAGGGCCATTCAAAGCAGGCGCCCGCCGGTGTCTACAGCGTGGCGTTTCATGGCGTCTCGCAGGCTTACAGATCATGACCTTCGAACAGATCCGCAGCATCGTCATCGGTCGCATGACGCAGTGGGCGGGCATTCCCGCCGCCGATGTCGATTATCCGAACGCTCCAGTGCCCTTTGACCCAGCAGGGCGACCGATCTGGGCGCGACTTGCCGACGTGCCAGGCCTTTCAAGTACGCCAGAAATTGGGCTGGGCCCATCTGTAAGGCGCACAGGCATTCTTGTCATTCAGCTTTTTGTGCCGTCCTACAAAGGCACCCTGGCGATCACGAAGGCAGCGGACACACTGGTTCAGCACTTCGAGTACTACAGCGACCCGACCGGGCCATTTGACTGCTTTGCCGCATCCGCTCAGGTGATCGGCGACGATGGCCTAGGCTGGTATCAGGTCAACTTGCAGATTCCATACCGGGCCTACTGAGCCCACCACACCCACCGCCACATGGCGGTTTTTTTACGCCTTTTGATAGGAGAAACACCCCATGTCCAGTGGTGCCAAGGTCTCAACCGCGTGGAAGCGCGAGATCACCCCCGGAATCACCCCGCCCGGCGACTGGAATGTCCTGACCCGGGTCAGCTTCGGCCTGGTGCCGACTTACAACTCGGAAGAGAACAACGAGATTGGTGCCGACCGAATGGCGCAGGGCACCGCCCAGACCACCGTGGACGTCGGCGGCGACGTGGAAACCAAGCTGCGCTACGGCGCGCTTGATGACTTCATGGCGTCCTGCTTCGGTCGTGACTGGGTCGGCAACGTGCTAACCATGGGTAACGATCGCATTTCGTTCTCGATCGGCTCCTACGCAAGTGACGTTGGTATTGCTGCTGTCGCTCGCGGCGCTCAAGTGGCGACGATGAATTTCGATGTCCCGAACGACAACGAGATCAACGTAACCACCACTTTCGCCGCCATTGCCTGGGACGACAAGGCCGACAACACCTCGTTCATCGTCAATCCGCAATCCGAAGCGCACCAGCGCCGGTACGGCTTCAAGGACGTCAACGGTCTGAAGATCAACGGCATCCAGCTCGGCGAGGACAATGCCTGCATCGACAGTTTCAATCTGCAGTTCGACAACGCCGTGCAGACGCAGCGCTGCATCGGTAATGGCAATCCATTCCCGGGCAACATCATCCCCACCACATTTACGCCATCCGGCTCGATCACCATGAGCTGGTCGAAAGCGGCCTACAACTTCTGGAAGTCGCAGCAGACTGGGGATGCGCTCAGCTTTGAGTTCACCCTTAACAACGGCGACGGTGGCTATACCTTCCTGCTGCCGGAGATGGAAGTGAGCGGTGACTGGCCGGATGGCGGATCGACCGACATCATTCAGGTCGAGCTGAGCTATACCGGGCGCCGCGTACCGCCGACCATCACTCGCCTGCCTGCGCCGATTGTCATTGCTGCAGTGAGCGTCACTCCGGCCACGGCCAGCATTGCAGAAGACGAGACCGTTGACCTCGAAGCCGTAGTCACGCCAGTTGGCTCCAGTCAGCTTGTCACCTGGACATCTTCGGCACCGGCCGTTGCCAGCGTAAGCGCAACAGGGCTTGTAACTGGCCTTTCGGCGGGCAGCGCAACTATCACGGCGACCAGCAAAGCAGACGGCACCAAGACCGACACTGCTGCGATCACCGTCACTGTTTAACCCTTTGCCTGGTGCGCACTGCGGTGCGCGCCGGGCCTTCTACCGCAGAGGATTCTATGGCTCTCGTCATTACTCAGGCCCCAAAGCTGGATCTGGACGGCACGCGCTGGGTCGATATCGACAAAGGAGTGCGGCTCAAGATTGGATCGGCCGGCAATCCGAAATTTAAATCCCACCACGCACTGATTTTGCGTCATCAGGCAGCCGTGGATTCGCGCTATGGCGTCGGCACGGAAGGCTTCGATCCGTCGAACACCGAGATTGCAGAGATCGAAAGCATGGACGACATGCTGGTCGACCTGGTCTGCAAGCATCTGATCCTCGACTGGGAAGGGGTGGAAGAGGCGGGCGCACCTGGTGTCGATGCTGAATACACGCAAGAGCGGGGCAAGCTGCTCATCGCTGTGCGTCCTGATGTCTATTTCCTCGCCCTGAAAACCGGCAGCGATATCGCCATGCGAGCCGAGGAGAAAACCAAGGAAACGGTGGGAAAGCCATCGCGGCGTACCAATGGAGCAGGGACTGGGCAGGCGCGGAAAACGAGAAAAAGCGCTGGAAGCACGAACGCCTAGGGAAAGGCGTTCCGCCGGTGCCTTTGGTTGATGGCATAACCGCCGAAATACTTCAGGCCTACTCGATGATTGGCCGCTCGCGCCAGTATGTCGGAATGATGGGCGCGCCGGCGCCGATAACGCTTGGCATCATCACGGATTACTTGGCGATTTATCCCACCTCGCTGGGTAGGGCAGAATTTGACGCCGCGATCTTCGCCCTTGATGACGAGTTCCGCACCAATTGGGCCGAGCAGCAGGAAAATGTGTCTCCGAGAAAACATAGCTAGGCCGGGGTTGCTTTCTTTAATAGCTCGCGAGCTTTTTTTAATCTCGCAAGAATTGCTACTGAACGAGGGCCCTTATGAACGAGGGCGGCGCTCCGTCTTTTGACGATTGGTTGCGACTTGTAGTCATCTGTGATGGTTTGCCATTGTTCGCAAATAGCAATTTCCCCAACATAGTTTCTGGACTTTCTGTGCAAGATCGCTAAGCGCTCGAAATAAAATGGGGCGGCACATACTCGATTCCCCTCCGCTTGGGACCAATAGTTATTGGCTTCAGCATCACAGCAAGCTTGCATTATCTCTGGATCATCTTTGCCCGACTGAGCAAGATCATAAGTCGCGACCCCCGCAACCTTTGCCTGCAAACCAAGATCATCGATTGTTATCTTCATGGCGTGAAAATCTCCCTTTCCGGCCTTAAAGCTGCGGATTCTCCATCGTTTAGGCAGCGCGCGCAGCTTAATCTTGACCTGATGCAAGTCGGTCCATGCTAGGTGTGATTTTGGTTCATCCCGATGATGGTGGTAGATTGCTGCCATCAACAGGGAGGGTTTATGCAAATAATTATTGCTGTCCTACTTTTTTTGATCGCTATCTACATAGTCCCATGGCTGCTAAGTGTTGTACTGCTGGCTCTTGGGGCTTACGCGTTTGTAGTGGTGGTGATTGGTGGCGTGCTCCTCTTTCTTCTTGTGGCATTTGGTATATGGCACGGGGTATATCTTTTGAGGCAGAGAGCGGCAGGAAAGAGAGTCGCTCTGGCACTGCAAATGGACATTGAGCAGTCCGACGCTATTCATGCTCGCGCTGCCGAAGAGCGAGAAAGAAGAGCTCAGATCAAGGTTGCCGAACAAGCGGCAGAAGCCGAGAGACTGAATAGCGAGCGCACCAAACGGTCGGTCCCTTGTCCAAACTGCTCAAGCATGATTTTGCGAGGAAGTATGTTCTGCCCCGCATGTGGCAAACCGCCAATCCGCGCATAGCCAGCAACAGATAAAAATTTAACAACCCGCTCTGGCGGGTTTTTTTTCGCCTGGAGAAAGCTATGGCGCAAGAATCACGACTCGCGATAATCATTGACTCGCGGAATGCGCGCCAACAGGTTGATGACCTGAGGAATAGCCTGAATGGCCTCCAGAGTGCAGGAGGTCAGGCTACGGTAAGTGTAAATGGCCTGGGCAATGCTGCGCGGGCAGCGGCAGGGGTTTTGGCAGGGCTTGGGGTTGGGCGTCTCGCAAGTGGGCTGCTGGAAATGACGGATCGTTTCAAAACAATGGCCGGCCAGATCAACCTTGTGAGCAGCTCTACTGCAGAGGCATCCAGAACGTTTGAAACTCTCAAGGCTATGGCCAACTCCACCGGATCGAGTCTTGAGAGCACGGTTACCTTGTTCACACGCATGTCTAACGCCACTCGGGGGGCGGGCTTTTCGCAAGAGCAACTCCTGAAAGCCACCGATGCTGTAAACAAGGCTTTTTTGGTATCGAGCGCAACCCAGCAGGAGGCGACCTCCGCAAGCATACAGCTCTCGCAGGCAATGGCTTCAGGTGTGCTGCGCGGTGAGGAGCTCAACAGCGTCATGGAGCAAGCCCCACGCATCACGCGCGCGTTGTCCGAATACCTGGGAGTTACCAACGGCCAGATCCGAGCCATGGCCGCCGAGGGTAAAATCACTTCTGAAATTGTCATGAACGCCTTGCTGCGATCCCTTACTTCGCTGAACAAAGAAGTGGAAACCATGCCGCCTTTGTTTGAGCGTGCAGCTCAGGTGCTGAAAAACAACTTTTTAGCCGCGATCGGACAAGTCAACACACAACCAGCAATCGATTCAGTGAAAGCCCTCGGCGAGGCTTTTGCCTCTCCCGAGATCATCGGAAACATCAAAACGCTTTCGTCCTCGTTGTCGAGCATTGCTAGTGTCGGCGTGCAAGGCTTTCAAGGATTGGTGTCAAACATTGATGCTCTTATCGCTATTACTGGCGCATACGCAGCCAAGACCGGAACCGGCTTGGTCATATCGCTGGCTGCATCAGCCAAAGCACGATATGACTCGATCACCGCCACCCAAGCTCAAATAGTCGCAGAAAGACAGGCGGAGGTGGTCTCAACTGCTGCTGCGGCACAAACAACGCGGAAGGCGGTCACTGACGAAGCTGCGGCACTTGCTGCTTCTCAACGAGCGCTTGTGGAGGTAGCAGCTACGAGGTCAATGCAAGCGAACTCTGTGGCGCAACTGCAGAGCGTACAGCAGCAACTTGCGGCAGATAGAGCTCTCGAGACGCAGCGCCTTAAATCGCAAATTACAGACGTCGGAAGGCAGCAATCGCTTGCTCGGCTTGCCGAAATTCGTAGGGCAGAAGCAGCGGTAACCATTCAGCAAGCGCAGGCCCAAACAGCGCTGAATCAAACTCTGGGTAGAGAAGCAATTGCTCAAAGCCAAGTAACTGCCGGAAATGCGCGCCTGTCTGCATCAAGAGAGGCTGACACCATTGCAACCAATCAGCAGAACGCGGCGCAGTTACGTCTCAATGCCTCTCAAGGGGCGGGATCGAGGCTGTCTGCAGGCTTGCTAGGCCTTGCCGGCGGCCCAATTGGTGCAATTACTACTGCCTTGGCGCTTCTTGCTGGTACCGCTCTCTATTTCGCTACCAGCAGCAAGTCAGCAACCCAAGCGTTGATCGATCAGAACCTGACAATTGACGATTCGATCGCAAAGTTTAAGGCTCTCAACGATGAGCAGCGCCAATACCAGTCATCGAACTGGATGGCCAAACAAAAAGAAGAGACGGATTCTGCTGCAAAGGCTCTTGAACAATACCGAGACAAAGCCACTCAGGCCTTGATCTACTCAGGGCAGTTTGCCGGTTCTACTAGAGAAGAGTTCGAAAAGTTCTTTTCACAGGTGCAATCCGGGCAGCAAAGTCTTGGATCGCTAACCCGGTGGCTGTCTTCGAATACCCAGATCACCAATGAGTACAAAACGTCGCTCATTGGATTGGCCAATACATATTCGTCGAGTAGCGAGGACGCGGCCCGATATGGTGAGTTGCTCGCGCGAAGCCAGCAGGCATCAGATGGCGCATCTGCTTCTACGAAAAATCTCGCTGGTGCTCATGGCGCTTCCGTTACAGCAGTGTCCGGCGGCTCTCAGGCCTGGGAAAAATACATTTCCCAGCTCACGCAGACTCGCGACCTCATTGGTGCAAATGCGGCGCAGGAGGCGGCTTACAGCGCGGCAAAGGCCGGGTTCACTGCGCAGCAGATTCAATATGCACGCCTGACCGGTGAGCAAACCGACCTGTTGAAGAAGTACGAGCAGGCGGTGAAGGACCGTAACAAGGTGGAGATGGAAAGCCTCCGGTCCCAAATCACGGCATCTTATGCTGCGATACAGGCTGCTGAGGATGTTGTCGCAGCGAAAAAGAAGGCCGACCTTGAGGCTGCGAAGTCTGCAGAGGAAAGCGCCAAGAGACAGATCACAGCTCTCGAAAAAGTTGCTGCTGCCTCTTATGCTGCCCTTATCACAAAGCCTCAGGAACAGCAGAATCTTGCCGGTTATGGCCTGCTGACCAACGGGAAGACCGAGCCAGTCAAGCCTCGTAAAACACCGGAGCAGCAAGCACAGGAGGCAATGGACCGGATAACCTCAGGCGTAACTCCGAACAAGGCGCCGAAAGGCAAAAGCGATACATCGAAGATCAGCGCAGCAAAAACGGCTTTCGATGAGCTCTACAAGGCCGCCCAACCTGCGAAGTTCGCGCTTCAGGACTACGTTGAGAAACAAGGTCAGTTGTCCCTGCTGCTGTCTAAAGGGAAGATCACCCAGGACGAATACAACGAGGCGCTGGCGCAGGTTTCGATCAACTACGCCGCAGCGATCAAGGGTGCGCAAGGTCTGACCCAGGCCGAGCAGTACCGGGCGCAGCTGGAAAAGCAGCTTTCCACCCAGCGCACGCAGTACGACCTTGAGGCCGGCGCTGTCGGCATGGGAGATAAGGAGGCCGCTCGACTCGAACAACGTGTCCAGCTTGAGCAGCAAACAAACGATCGCATCCTTCAGTTGCGCACCGAACTGGCCAACGCAACAACAGAGAAGCAGCGCCAAGACCTGCAGGCTCAGATCGACCTGACCAACGAATACCTGCCGAAGCAGGTGGCCGCCATGGAAGATGGATTCAGGAAGATCGACGCCGCCCAGGGCGATTGGACAAACGGGGCGCGATCGGCCTTTCAAAACTACGCCGATCAGGCCGCCGATGTGGCTGGCCAGACCCGAACGCTGTTCACCAACGCCTTCAGCAACATGGAAGACGGCATCATCCAGTTCGTGAAAACCGGGAAGCTTTCCTTCAAGGATTTGGCCGACGGGATCATCGCGGACCTGATCCGGATTCAAATCCGCCAGGCTGCGGTGGGTATTTTCGGATCGCTGTTCAGTGATTTTGCGGGGGCGGGTGCGTCGGCGGCAGGTAACGGCTTCGCTGCCGGATCTTCTGCTGCAACCTCGTCGAGCCTCGGCGCGTCGGCGGCAGGGTACACCTCGAAGTTCGGCTTCTCCGATGGCGGCTACACCGGCGACGGTGGGAAGTACGAGCCGAAGGGCGTGGTGCACGGCGGCGAGTTCGTAGTCCGAAAGGACGTGGTCGCGCAACCTGGTGCCCGGGAATTCCTCGAGCGCATGAACGCATCCACTAAAGGATACGCAGACGGCGGTTTCGTCGGTTCAACCTCGGGCGCTAAAGCCTCCAACGCTGCGCCGGCTTCTTCAACCTCCGGTGCCGGTCCTGTCATCGAGCAACACTTCAGCTTTCAAGGAACGCCTGACGACGCAACCATCAGCATGGTCAAGGAGGCAGCGATGCAGGGTGCGAAAGGTGGCTATGAGCTGGTCGTCCGCGACTTGAAACAGAACGGAACCATCCGCC
The DNA here is from genome assembly GCF_018326005.1 of Pseudomonas sp. Seg1. Taxonomy (NCBI): domain Bacteria; kingdom Pseudomonadati; phylum Pseudomonadota; class Gammaproteobacteria; order Pseudomonadales; family Pseudomonadaceae; genus Pseudomonas; species Pseudomonas sp. Seg1. Next base: position 3,565,596 of record NZ_AP021903.1, on the reverse strand, counting down.
AGCTGATCGCGCGGCGCTAAGCCTTTAAGGAGTACTACATGGCTCTCACGTGGCCGGCTTCGCTGTGCCCGTCAGAAATGACGTGGGGCATCGTCAATAACAATAGGGCGTTCACCTCGACGCTCTCAAATGCCCAACAGATCGTGGGCTACCCGGGCGCCTACTGGCAATGCACGGTGACCTTTGGCGTGTTGAGCAGGGCCCAAGAGCGCGAGCTGTCGTCGTTTCTTGGGCGCCTTGATGGAATGTTTGGAACGTTCAACCTGCCGGCGTTTACTCGCCGTCGTACCAACAATGTCGGCGCTCTATCCGTGGTCACCGGCAACGCGCAGGCGCGATCGATGGTCATCGGCGGCGCCCCGGCGAATGCTGCTGTGTTCACAGCCGGCGACTACATCACCATCGCGGGCGAGATGTTTGAGGTTACCGATCCGGCATCGGCGAATGCGCAGGGGAGGGTGACGGTGTCGCTCAACAAGCGCATCCGCAAGACGCTCACGGCCGGCACCGCTGTCGAGTACCTCAATCCGTACTCGGAAATGCGCATGACTTCCGATACCTGGGCCATGTCGATCAAGCCGGTCGTTTCCAACGGCTCATACCAATTCAGGGAGGCTTTCTGATGCCCTCAGCATTTCCGTTCAGCCAAAGCGTGGTGAACATCATAGCCACCGGGCGGTTCATGCCGGTCTATGCCGTGCAGCTCGACTTCGTCGACGGCATGGTCTTCGCGCACACCGGTACCGGAGACTTGGTCGTCGACGGCATCACTTATCTGGGTGTGGGCAATTTCGGCCAAGTGAGCCAGTCGCAGGAAAGCGACAACTCTGGCTCGCCGATGTCGGTTGAGCTAACGCTCAGCGGCTTGGATGCCTACATCTTGTCCGAGACCAACGTGCGCGGCTGTCGCGGTCGAATGGCGAAAGTGTTGTTCATCGTGTTCGACGAGGCCGGCAACTACGCGGCGGACATTCTTTTCTCTGGTCGCATGGACGCGGCGAAGTTCTCGTTCGCTGGCAATGGCGAGGACGGCAACAGCATCACTGTCCCGGTCATCGATCGTATGGCCGAGTGGAGCCGTACCGGCACCGAACGATTCACCGATGAAAACCACCGCGCGCGCCATCAGGGCGACCGGTTCTTCTACGCCATCGCCCAGATGTCCGAGTGGCCCATTTACTGGGGCTCGAAGAAGGACGCACCAACATTCACCTATGGAAGCTAGCCATGCGCTACCGAGACTGGACAACCCGTCTGAACGAAACGATCAAGGCCGCCCAAGAGCGGCCTTTTTCATGGGGTGAATTTGACTGCTGCCTGTTCGCTGCCGACTGCACAGCCTCGGTTTGTGGTGTCGACCCGGCGGAGAACTACCGCGGTAAGTACACGACGGAAACCGGTGCGAAGCGGCAGCTGAAGAAACAGCACGGCAGCCTTGAGGCCGCTTGGGATGCCCACTTCGCCAGGGTGCCGCTGGGCTTCATACAGCGCGGCGACGTCGTGCTGTACGACGCGCCTGGCGGCCGAAGCATGGCTGTTTTCTGGGCTGGCGATTATTGGGCAACAACCGATGACGGCGTAGCCCGTGTCGTATGCGAGCCACTGGCCGCGTGGAGGGTTGAATGAGCGGCGGCGTCAGAAAACTTGCCTCGGTTGTTGTCGGTGCGGTTGTTGGTTTTGCCCAAGGCGGGCCGTGGGGCGCCGTTGCCGGTGCAGCACTGGCCTTCTATGCGTCTGAGCAGCAGGAAAAGCTCAACACCAAGTCGCCGTTGCGCGACAACGAGCCGTCGGCGCAGACCGTGCGCTCATCAAAGGCACCGGTGCGCTACATCCTTGGACGCGTTTCCACTGGTGGCGTGCTTGTGTGGGCGCAGGAGCAGGCTGGCGCTCAGGGGGAGGGCGAATGGCTGCACCTGGTGTACGTGCTTTGCGAAGGGGCGATCGATGCCCTCGAAAACATCTACCTCGGCGAGGAAGAAATCGGCTCGTTCGGCGCCTATGCCACCTACGAGCTGGTCGTCGATCCGACTCAGGTGAATGCATTCCTCAAGGCCAACTGTCCGGACTGGAAGGACTCACAGATCGGTCGTGGTTTGTCCTTTGTCCGCATCTCTCTTTTTTACAGCGCCGAAAAATTCCCGTCCGGCATCCCCGACACTCGTTTCGTCGTGCGCGGTCGCAACGATATTTACGACCCGCGTAGCAACACGGCGGGCTACAGCGCAAACACTGCGCTGCATCTGCTGTGGTATCTCCGCGCCCGCTGCGGTGTGCCTGACGACGAAATCGTTTTCGAAACTTTCGCGAGTGGTGCGAACGTCTGCGACGAGGCCGTCACCAATGCGGACGGCTCTACCAGCCAGCGCTACCGCAGCGGTTGCGTGATCGGTGCAGACGAGCAGCGCACTGGCGTCTTGCAGAAGCTCGAGGCCGCTGCTGGTGGCCACCTGATCCGAGTTGGTGGTCGCTGGATGTTCCAGGCCGGCGCCTACTACGGGCCGTACGACTTCGAAATCACTGAAGACATGGTGATCGGCACCGTCACCGGCAGCACCGAGCCGACCAACGACTCGGCAATCAACACCGTTCGAGGTACGTTCATTGACCCGTCCCAATCGTGGACAGAGACCGATTACCCCGAGGTCAGTGTTGCCGAATGGATTGTCGAAGACGGTGGCGAGGCAGCGGAAACGCTGACCTACTCCTATGTCACTGACCCCTATCAGGCCCAGCGGCTGGCGAACATGGAGCTGCGCCGGCGCCGTGCGGGTGGTGCGATCAGCATTCCGATGAACTTTGCCGGCTATAACTGCCGTCCGGGCCGCGTTGTGCGGGTCAACCTGCCGTCGCTGAACATCCTGGGCGAGTTCATCGTTTCGGACTGGTCTATGGGCGATAGCGAAGGCTGCACCGTCCAGGTCAAGCAATACGAGCCGGCAATCTTTGATGATGCGGTGGGGCAGCCATATAACCCTATCGGGTTTATCAACCTGCCTTCCGGCGGGCTTGGCAGCCCTACCAATCTCACGTGGACACAGGACACCACCGCCGAGGTAAATCAGGGTGTCCTGTCCTGGCTGCCGCCTAGCGGCATCGTGAAGGAATACATCGTAATCGTGCGCCAGGGCACGACAGCGATTCAGTCGCACAACGTGCCGGCCACCTCGACGGAGATCGCCATCAATGGCCTGCCGTCTGGCAATTACACGATGAACGTGGCGGCTGTCGGGCCAATGGCGCGATCGGGTGAGGTGACGATCACCGTCAGCATCAATGGCCCTCCGATCCCGGAAAGCTGCGTGGTGCAGTCGTCTATCGACAACATCGTGCTGATCCCGAGTAACTCGCAAAACGGCTTGAATGGCGGGACGTACGAGTACTTCTTTAGCACCTCGCCGACGGCAACGTCTGCTGATGCCGAATATCTTGGGCAGGGCTTGACGTTTACGCACACTGGGCTGGGGTTCTGGAAGAACTATTACTACTTCATCCGCTCATCAAACGCTTATGGCAAGAGCGCGTTCCTCTACGTTCCGGCACAGACCTCAAATGACGTTTCTGCATATCTTGCAGCGATGGCAGGACAAGTCGGCCGTACCGAACTGGGGCAAGATATTGTCAGTGAAATCGACAAGATCCCTGGACTTCAGGATCAGATCGACAATATTGCCGACGCACTCGAGTACGACCCTGCGTCAACCTATCTGAAAGGCGACACGGTGCGAGTGGGTCGGCGCCTGTATCAGGCTTCTCAGGCGGTACCGATCAACACGCCTCCGCCGAACCCTATGTATTGGGAAGACATCGGCCAGGTCTTGGAGGAGGCCAATGCGCTGGCGGCACAGGTCTCTAAAAACACACTGGATATCGAGCATCAGGGAGACCAGCTGACTGCGCAGGCGTCAAAGCTTGATGGCGTCTACGTGCAGGTGAATCCCGCGCTCGCCGGCGACACTGGCGGCTTCGCCGGCTCAGATCAGGTTTATGTAGGGGTTTGGTCGGAACAGTCAGCGCGGCTTGAGGACGGAATTGCCACTGCCAAGAGCATCGAAACCGTAAAGGCAGAGGTGAATAAGAACAGCGCCACAGTGCAGACGGTCAGCCAGGCTGTGGCCACGCTGGACGGCAAGGCCTCAACGATGTGGTCCGTGAAGATGCAGGTGACTGCTGGCGGGCAATACGTCGCCGCCGGTGTTGGCCTCGGTATCGAAAACACAGGCGCCGGTCTGCAGAGCCAGTTCCTGGTCAGTGCTGATCGCTTTGCCATCGTCAACACCATCGCCGGCGGCGCTATATCTGTGCCGTTTGCGGTGCAGGGCGGCCAGGTGTTCATGAACTCAGCATTTATCCAGGACGGCAGCATCACGATGCTGAAGATCGGCCAAGCGTTGCAGTCGGACAACTACATACCCGGCGTGCAAGGTTGGCGCCTTGATAAGGCCGGCAACCTTGAGTTCAACGGCCCGGCGCCGGGAGGCGGACGACTGACGATGACCAACCGGGCAATCAAGGTCTTTGATCAAAACGGTATTAAGCGAGTCCAGTTGGGAGACCTAACCGCATGAGTTTCGGGATAAATGTGTGGAATGAAAATGGATCGCTTACTTTGGATATGGGGGACTTCACATTACAAAAGCTTGCGGTCATGGTTCTGCCGGCCAACCCCTCCGGGGGAGGTGCCAGGCCCGCGCCGCGAAGCGATTACATATTGATGGATGTGATCGGCTACGACCCGTCTACATGTTTTGTGACGATAACACCTCGTAACTATAGTACGGGGGCGGCGTTCGGTAGGTCTGTTATTCCGACTTATAAGGATTTGGGCGGGACGCAGATTGCAATATATACATACGCGAATTACAGGGCGCCAAACGGCACTGGTAAATGGTTAGAGCGGTGGGTAGAAAGCACTGTGGAATGCGTTATTGAAGTGGTTAAGGTGATTTAATGACTGATTTCGGATTGTCTGTCGCCAATGATTATGGATCCGTCATAATTTCGAGTGACTATAAAATAATGGTATTCTCAGAAAGAGGCACCTTTAAAATCACGTCTAAATACACGGATGTGGAAGGCAACGGTTCTGTGATGTTCAATAAGCCCATCAGAACCCAGGAGCCACCTCAGATATTCGTGCGGCTTGTCTCGGGCGTGCACAACGATCTTTCCATCTACACGGGCCTTTTCGGTGGCCCGGGTAATTGGACCGGCTTTCTGGTGGTGTCAGCTGTAAGGGGTAATCCCAATCTACAAAACTATACACTTGAATATGTCTCATGCATGTATTCCAACCTGAAGAGCACATCGGATTATGGTTTGGAGCTTTTTGACTATCAAGGCAACACCATCTACACATCCAGCGATAACGTCGTCAAGTTTAGCAAGTTCAGTAAAAACTGGAAGCTGACGCAAGGTGACTGGGTTGATTACTATGATAGTGGCTTAACCATTGATGCGGATGATTTTGTATCCATTTCAAGCATTGATAGGGGAGTGAATTGGTTTACAGGTCATGCTCAGTATGCCGGCTTAACTTTACTATCGGATGGTGTAAGGATGCTGAGGATAAACAATAATGTCGCTAGGGGAGATTGGTACTATCAGGGAACAAATAATACGTGTCTGGCTATACCGGTTTGTAAGTTCCCGGCCTCGCGATATTTGAATACTTAAAGTTCTGTGGCGAACTGTCGCCCGGCCTTTCCTCACCCCGTAACGATTTGGTGGCACGACGACCCGGAGATCCGGGTTTTTTATTGACCAGAATTTGAGTAATCGCATGGCCAAACAAACGATCAATCTTGGCACCGCCCCAACTGGTGTCGGCGGCGATACGCCGCGTAGCGCGTTTACCAAAGCGCAAAGCAACTTCGACGAGCTTTATGCAGCCGATGCCGTCAATTACAAGCGAGCGAACATCATTGGCACCGTCTCTCAGGCGTCCGGTGTTCCTACCGGCGCGATACTCGAAAGGGGCGCGAACGCGCAAGGCAGCTACATCAAATACGCTGACGGAACTCTTCATTGCTGGACGCGTATGTCAACCACTGCCGTGAGTAACTTGAACGGCAGTGTTTTCAACAGTGCGGCGATTTACCCGGGAAACTTCCCGGCAGCCTTTGTCGGCCTGCCTGTAGTCATCGCAGCGGCGAGCGGCGTAGCTTTTTCGTGGGCTGGCAATTACGTGGAGCAGACGCAGAGCGCGTGGGGCGGATGGGTAGCATTCTCCCCGACGGCTACTGGCGGTTTTGCATGGCTTAATTTTTTTGCGTCCGGACGGTGGTACTAATGATCATTAACCTGTCTCCTTGCCGTATGGACGGTACGCTCGAGGTATCCAAGGCTGGCGATACGCTGACCATCAACGGCGAACAATTCAACTTTTCGCGAATGTCTGACGGGGACACGCTGCCCGTTGGGGCGTTCAGTTGCATTTGGATCGCCGGCGATGTCGACAAGCAGAACGGCGAGCTGACGCTAAACCTGCTTCTTCCTCTTCCACAGAACTACAGCCAAGCTCAGGCTTTTCCCCTGCCGCTCGTGAATGTTGCCGACGGGCCCGTGGTCTTGCCTGAGCCGCTCCCGAGCGATGAGCCGCCATCTGCGCAAGTACCCTGGCCTGCGCGGGAAGGCGTTATCGATTGGGGAAAATTGATAACCCTTGCCCAGAAGGACGCGCAAGCCGCTGCCGCGCGCTTGGCCGCTGCAAGGGCGGAGCTTGCCACCCGCAACTCTTCCGCCGTCGTGCAGATTGATCGGATCGCTGATCGAGTCGCCACTCTGGGGTACGGCATGGAGGCTGGAGAGGCCACTCCGGAAGACGAGGCAGAGCACGCCACACTGACGCTCAGCCTGAAAGCGTGGAAAGCCTACAAGTACGCACTGGGAAAGGTCACCACCAAAGAGGGCTGGTTTGAGTCCCCGGCCTGGCCAGTCGAGCCTGCTACGCCCGAAATCATTGCCGCCCCAATGCTGGCCGCCGAATAAACGGTCTGACGCCGACTGAACGAGAACATCCCGCCATCGAGCGGGTATTTTTTTGCCTGGAGAAAAGTGATGACTGCAACCGAAAAAGACCGCGACATCCTCGCCCGCACACTGTGGGGCGAGGCGCGCGGCGAAGGTACCGCCGGCCAGGTCGCCGTGGCCTGGGCGATCCGCAACCGTGTGAATGACGGCAAGACAAATTCGTGGTGGGGGGAGGGTTACGCAGGTGTGTGCCAGAAGCCATACCAGTTCAGTTGCTGGAACAAGGCCGACCCGAACTATCAGTTCTTGATCGGCGTGAAGCAGATCCCGTTCCGCGAACTGGCGCAATGTCGGATCGCTGCTGACCAGGTGATCGACGGCAAGGTGTCTGACCCTACCGGCGGAGCCACGCACTACTACGCCGCGAGCATCAAGGCGCCGGCCTGGGCGGCGAAGGCGAAACAGACACTGAAGCTGGGCGGGCACGTTTTCTTCAAGGATGTCCCGTGATGGTCGCGCCTGGGAAATTGGTCGGCGTGCTGGCGCTGGTGCTGATCGGCGCCGGCAGCGCCTGGCAGTTTCAGGACTGGCGCTACGGCAGGCAGTTGGCCGAGCAGGCGCGACTGCACGCCGACGCCATGAATCAACTGACCCAGGCCGCCGCCACCGCGCAGCAGGCCGAGCAGGACAAGCGACTTGCGCTCGAGCAGCGCCTGGCAGCCAGCGAGCAAACCCACTTCAGGAAAATGAGTGATGCCCAACGTGATCAGGATCGCCTGCGCGATCGCCTTGCCACTGCTGATGTGCGGTTGTCAGTTCTCCTCGACGCTACCGACGTTGCCAAAGGCTGTGGGGTGCCAGCTACCCCCGGCGCCGGCGGCGTGGATCATGCAGCCGTACGAGCCCGACTTGACCCGGCGCATGCTCAACGAATTATCGCCATCACCGATACCGGTGACCGAGGACTGATCGCTCTGCAGGCGTGCCAGGCGTATGTGCGGAACCTGGTGCAGTGATGGCGCCGAGCCATTCTTGCGATGCCACCGGTCGTAAACCATCATTCAGATTCGAACTGGAGGACTGGTGGAATGGACAAACAAATGGCTGGTTACTCAATCGTGATGACGATTATCTGGGTTTCAGTAGTTCTTGCAGTCATTTATTGGATGTCGTAGTGAAGGTAATGGGGGATGACGTGGAAGGCGTGGTGCTAAGCCAGAAGATGCAGCGAGAGGCGGATCGCCTACTGGCGCAGATTGTCCGGGCTGATTCGATGATCATCGCTGTGAAGGCGGGAGCACGGGCAGATGGCTTCGTGCTTGGCTTGGAAACCGGCGGTGCTTTGCGTGCCGGAGATGCTGAAAATCTCTACATCATTTTTGAAGCCGCACTGGTGGAGCGCCTGAAAACGCTGACGAAGGGCTGATTCAGTCGACTGGTTTTATCAGCTCCGGGCCCTGATTCCGAACATTCCCCACGGCCCGGTCAACCTTGAACCACTCGAAAACCTCTGTCGGCTCACCCTGGTGCAGAACCATTTGTTCGGCGCGCTCTTTCGGCGTTGCCGGGTCCAGCCATTCGCGGGCGAGTTCAGGCGATAACGCCACCGGTCGCCGATCGTGGATGTCGACCATGCCACCGGCGCTGTCGGCGGTGATAATCACGAAGCCATCATGCTCGCCGGGGCCATGCTCTTCATTTGGGTATTGGCCGATGGCGGCGCACAGTATCGGCGACTGATCCCGGTGTCTGATCAGGTAGGGCTGCTTCTTCGGACCGCCTTCGTCGACCCATTCAAACCAGTTGTTGATTGCGATGATCGCTCTGTGTGGCCAGATCGCGCGGAAGAATGGGCCGTGGGCAACTTTCTCTACCCTGGCATTGATCGGTGCAGAGCGATCCTTGGCCCAGTGCGGCCGCCACCCCCAACGAACCATGTCGGCGTGCAGGAACTGGCCTTCCTGGTGGAAGAGGGCGAGTTGAGCGGTCGGCGCGGCGTTGTACCGATCGAAAGATTGCTCGCCGGTCGAATTGACCAGCGCGTTCGGCATGCTGAGCGCCGCCACGAAATCGTGAATGCCGCTGTACTGGGAGAGTCGTCCGCACATTGCCCGTTCCTCGCATGGTTCCTTCAGCGTAGACCCGCTGGCGCCGGCTTCATCACAAAACCTTTTCCGGTGCATGTGGTGCAGTCGTCACGCGTACCAAAGCGATCGAGGCAGGCAGGGCAGATGCAGAAGGCGGCTGACTCGATGTGAGGTCGCACCTTTTCAATGACGCGCAGATCCCGGTCCTCTTGGGCAATCTGAGCCGCATCAACCAGCGCTCGGTAAGTATCCGGGTCGTCGATGGGGGTGTGGCAAATGCCGCGGATCATCCGCTGCGTCTCGATCAATTGGTACCGCCGCCCGTGCATCTCCAAAATCAGCCCCGTGATCGTGCCGACATTCCGGGAAAGTCCTAGATTCAGGTGTATCCCCTCGGGGCCCGAGTAAACCTTGCCGTCATAAGAAGATGAAGCGCCGCGCGGTTCGGTCGTTGCGAAGTCGAAGATTGAGCGGCTGATCGTGCCAAACAACTCTCCGTTGTCGATCCGCACGACGTCATAGGTCGACGCTCCGCGGTACTGGGGCGGCGAGTTCTGCAACTCCTCGACTGCGTGCCAGTAAGCGGCGTCTGCCATTTCGCCCATGTCGAACTGCTCAAGCTGATCAATCAGTCCTTCGCCATGCAGCGCCGCAGCCATCGCATGGAGTGTTTCCCGGTGGCCTTCAGGATTTTGCATGCGGAAGTCCTGGTCGTCGAGTGTGGCGCGCCATTGCTTGAGCCGGAGGGTTTTCGCTTGGTCGAAATTCATGCTGCGTGGTTCGCTGTACAAAAGCTGTATGCATGTACAGTAATCGAGGCGCAGCGAGGAGGCGAGGATGGGGCGACGAACTGTAGGGAGGAGGCAGCTTTCTGCTGAATCGTTCGGTTTCGCTAAACTTCGCCGGGGCATCGGGCCGCCTTGACGTCACCAACTGGTCAGCAGTTTTCGTCGCCCATATTTGCGATTCGAGAGTTCGAATCTCTCCTTCACCGCCATATTCAGTAAACGCAAACCCCTGATTTTCCTAGAGAAAGTCGGGGGTTTGTGGTTTTTGGCGTCTGAAAAAAGGCCATATGGGACTGAGATGGGACTGGCGCGCTATTTTGATGCGAAAAATGGAGTGTCGCGATTGATTGGCTGAGCACTGTCCGGCTGCAATGGACTAGTCTCTGCACATGCCTCGATCAAGGATGAATCCATGCCAAACAACTCAGACGCCAACATCGCCACGGCAGACGCTCTGACATTGCTTCTGCACAACCAGCATGCCCTGGGTGCTGCAATAGAAGAGGTCACTAAATGGCTTTCAGAGAAGGGCGCAGAGGCCGTCGCAGACAACGCAGTGACGGCGATGGAAACCTTAGACACAAATGCAAAAGCAATCAGTGATGCAATCACGCGATTACGCCACTTATAGCAAGTGGCTCAGAGATTCTGGCAACACTATCGACTGACAGCTATAAGTCCATAGCGGCTTTCACGGCTGATTGCTTCCACCCCTCATTCGAATGATTTCATGCCGCCAATACTGTCCACTTAAAATCCGAAAGAGGGCTGAGATGTTCATTGCCGTAATTCATATAGTTGGCGCTGTGCTAGCGACTGTTGCCTTTGGTGTAGTCGTACTGCTCCTCGCCTCATGGGAAATCAATAGAAGCGGTAAACAGGAACTTCAAGGTTTTGCTTTCAAATTGGGCGTAGCGGAGGAAGATTTAATGGTGGAGGGCTTTACTCCACGATTGCTGGAAATGACCGCCGATTATTACAGTTACGATCGCCTCAACAATCGATTGTCAGACCTTTGTGGCTTGATCCGCACTGCTTGGGGCTATCTCTCAACGGTGGTACAGATAGCATTCCTGGTGATGGTGATCTGGTTAACGGTTACCGAGTCGGCCGCCAATGGGGTTTATGCTTGGTGGCTCGTTGTGATCAGTTTTATGTTTTGGATCACTGGGGTTCTTTTTGCTTTGTTATGCCGTCTTTTAACTGGTCGCAGTCCAGGGCAAGCAAAGAGAGCGAGGAAAGCCATATCCGAATATCTAGCAGCGCAGCGGAACAAAGTTTCCTCGACTGAATTTGACACCTAAGGAAGGGGCGCCAACCGCGTCGATCGCTTTGCCTATACTGGGCCATCATCACAAGGAGCAACATCAATGCAGATGAGTGACGCGGTAGAAGTGGTGCAGGTGGCTGGCGCGAGCCAGGCCAACAAAAAACTGGCCGAGGGTTGGACGTTGCTAGCCGTAGTTCCAAGTGCGAATAATTCGGGCTTGGCCCATGTGGCCTATGTGCTCGGTAAAACGAAGCCTAGTGGTAGTGCACGGAGTGAGCCGTTGCGCATGTGATTTTTTCCAGATGCGCATAATTCCAACCTATGTTCAATCGGCCCCCACACCAGACCCCGGTGTGGGGGCCTTTTTTCGCACTGTGGAAACCAGTCCCCCCTCGACTGGTCTACCATCCCTTGACGTTCTGGCTGATATCTCCCGAACACCATGCATGTCTGATGTTTATGAGGGCTTGGCCACCGTGGTGGTGATCGCCCGTTATCTGGGGCAGGTGCCCATTGAGCGGACCACCTTCGAGTGTCCGGTGCGCTTGAGCGTTGCAGGGACCGGACGTGTGCGCATCGGACTGCAGCAATACCTGCACGGGCCCAAGGCTGCCAACCTGCTACGGCTCACGCTGCCCGACGGACGCATGCTGCAGGGCCAGATCATCGACGGCTGCAACCAACCAGGCGGCGGCTGGTTGCTGATCCACGACGGGCACTTCGAGCTGACGCTGGTGCCGTCGGCCAACCGCTGGCAATGGGAGTAGGGATGAACGATGCATTTTCCGCACTGAGCCTGCCGGCGGCGATTCGCGCCTAGGCGTCTCAATTACTGGCCGCCATCAAGGGCGCCAGCGGTCTGGGCGAACTGCTGCGCGACGCCGGCCGCGCCGAAGGGTTTGTCTTGGGCATCGAAACCGCCCACGCACTGAGCGCAATCGACATCGAAAACCTCTATGCGGTCATGGAGTCCGCCGCGCAAAAGCGCCATGCGGAGCTGGGTGGATGATCGGCGCCGGCATCCATGAAGAGGTGTTGCGCGCCCTGGTCGAACAACATGCGGTGCGCGAATGCCTGGTGGCCAGGATCGATGGCGGCCCCGACTGGGGGGTGTCGATTCGCCTGGGCGGCAGCGGCGCCCGCTGGGTGCCGGTACGCTCGCGGCGTGAGCAGCTGCGCACCTGGTCGAGCCTGACCGCGGTGTGGCGCTTTGCCGATAGCGTGGGCATGAAAGGGTTCAGTGTAGAGTTGTAAGCGGTGACAGCTTCGCTACGGGCTGTATGTATCAGTCGGGCGTCATCAAAACCGCAAGCGTCATCTTGATGAACTCCTCATTTTTGTCGATTGCCCAGAGGGCGCCGCGGACGTTCTCGGCGACGTCGGCCGATCCGCACTGCTCGACCCAGTTCGTCAGCTCCATGATGGCGGCTTCGAGAGCGAGTTGGTTCTCATTGATTTTGTAAAGCAGGGAAGGGAGCAGATCGGAATTTGGCATGGGCGTTCCTCCGTGAAAGAGCCCAGCGTAGCACCGTGTTACATGAAGAGTGTTTTACGTTTGGCAGGACGCCAGAGAAGGGAGAAAAGCCAGAAAGTTTTGTAACGCGTATCAAAAAGTTTTGTAACGCTTCCTTGAGCTCAGCGAAAATCTCAACAGCCAGAAACGACAAAGCCCTGAAAAGTCAGGGCTTTGTCGTACATAAGATGGCGGAGGCGATGGGATTCGAACTCATGGACCTGTTACAGTCGACGGTTTTCAAGACCGTTGCCTTAAACCACTCGGCCACACCTCCGTTGCGTTGCGGGCGCCATAATACCTGAATGAAACACACTGTCAAACTCTCTGCATGGCTTGTTACAGAGCGTCTGTTATGATCTTTGCGACTGAACGTTTCAAACCAACAGGAGTGTCGCCATGCGCGAACAGGATTACGCAGTTAATAACAGCGTGCAGGCTGAGCAGCTAGAGGTTAGCCGCGTCCTGCGCAACACTTACGGCCTACTGGCTCTGACCCTCGCATTCAGCGGCGTCATGGCTTTCGTCGCACAGCAGATGCGTGTTGGCTACCCGAATATTTTCGTGGTGCTGATCGGCTTCTACGGGCTGTTCTTCCTCACCAACAAACTCCGTGATTCCGCGTGGGGCCTGGTGTCCGCGTTTGCGTTGACCGGTTTCATGGGTTTCCTGCTCGGCCCGATTCTCAATCGTTATCTGGGCATGCAGGGCGGCGCTGAAGTGGTCAGCTCCACATTCGCCATGACTGCACTGGTGTTTGGTGGTCTGTCGGCTTACGTGCTGATCACCCGCAAGGACATGAGTTTCCTCGGTGGTTTCATCACCGCAGGTTTCTTCGTCCTGCTGGGTGCAACGCTGGCAAGCTTCTTCTTCCAGATCAGCGGTCTGCAACTGGCGATCAGCGCAGGTTTCGTGCTGTTCTCGTCGGTCTGCATTCTGTTCCAGACCAGCGCCATCATTCATGGCGGCGAGCGGAACTACATCATGGCGACCATCAGCCTGTATGTATCGATCTACAACCTGTTCATCAGCTTGTTGCAGATCTTCGGCATCATGAGCCGCGACGACTGATTCAGGTCTGCGTTTCAACAAAAAACCCGCTTCGGCGGGTTTTTTGTTGCCTGCAGAAAAGCCACATGCGGAGGCTTTTGATCAGTTGATCACGATGCTGCCATCGGCCTGTTGCTTGTAGATCGTGTAAGGCAACAGCAACGTGTCGAGTACCCCCGAGGCCACGGCATCAATCGCCCAGCCCGGAAGTGCCGCGTTGTAAGCGTTACCTTCGCCTATCGGCGCATGCAGCGTACAAAAATCGTACATCACACCGCTGTAGATCCGAGGGACCGCCCCGCAATAGGATTTGCTCCGCTTTAAATCGTCCACGGCCACCTGATCGCTACGCGCGACGGTCTGCACCGTCCCGCATCCGCCCAGCATCGCCGCCATCAGCATCATTGCCAGAACTTTCATACCGCCAATCCTTCGCCGGAAAACCCTCAATTTACGCCGAACGTCAGGAAAAAGCACTTAAGCCATCGGCGGCAAACGGCGCTTGACCGGAGTTTTCTTGACGATCGCCGTGTTGGTCTCGGCCAGCGTATTGAGACGATCTAGCAGGGTGTCCAGCTGCTCCATCGAGCGCACGTGCAGACGGGCGATAAAGCAGTCCTCGCCGGTGACCTTGTCGCACTCGGTGAATTCCGGGATCGACAGAATCTGCCGCTCAACCTCCTGCAACTGCCCCGGCAACGGCCGTACCCGCACGATCGCCTGCAATTGATAACCAAAGCATTTGGGGTCGATTTCGACGGTGTAGCCCTTGAGCACGCCGCGCTCCTCCAACCTACGCAACCGCTCGGCCACGCTGGGTGAAGACAGGCCGCTGATCTGCGCCAGTGCCTTGAGCGAACGTCGCGAATCGGCCATCAAGGCACTGATAAGAACTTGGTCGATGTCATCGGTCATGGCGAATTCCCGTATTAGGCGATTGATGAAAATCACCCTCGATAAAAAAGGCAGAAAGCCAGTTTAGCCTGCTTTTTACGCTGGAGCGCTCCTGCGTTGGCTTGGCATACTTTTGCCATGCTTTCGACAAATGCAGAGGAGATTGATGATGGACAAAACACTCCGTCGCGGCTCATTTGAAATGACCGCTGCGATGCTGATATCCGGGACGATCGGCTGGTTCGTGCTGGTTTCCGGGCAACCGGTGCTGGACGTGGTGTTCTGGCGCTGTGTGTTCGGCGCTGGCACCTTGCTGTTGATCTGCGCAGCATTCGGCTTTCTGCGGCCGGCCATTCTGACCCGCACGACATTCCTGCTCGCCGTGCTCAGCGGCGTGGCGATTGTCGGCAACTGGGTACTGTTGTTCGCCTCGTATTCCCGGGCTTCCATTGCCATTGGTACGGCGGTGTACAACGTGCAGCCTTTCATGCTGGTCGGTTTGGCGGCGCTGTTTCTCGGCGAAAAAATCACCCTGCAGAAAATGTTCTGGCTGGCGATTTCCTTCATGGGGATGCTGGCGATCGTCAGTGCCCATGGCCAGCAAGGCGAGGGCGGTAGCGACTATCTGGTGGGCATCGCACTGGCGCTGGGTGCGGCGTTTCTTTACGCGATTGCAGCATTGATCATCAAGCATCTGACCGGCACGCCACCGCACTTGATTGCACTGATTCAAGTGTGCACTGGGGTGCTGTTACTCGCACCGTTCGCACACTTTTCCGCAATGCCGCAAGCACCGAGCGCGTGGGCCAGTCTGATTACATTGGGCATCGTGCACACCGGCCTGATGTACGTGCTGTTGTACGGTGCGATTCAGAAATTGCCGACCGCTCTGACCGGCGCACTGTCATTCATCTACCCGATTGCCGCGATCTTCGTTGACTGGTTCGCGTTCGGCCATCGCCTGGAAACCCTGCAATGGGTGGGTGTGGCGGCGATACTGCTGGCCGCTGCCGGCATGCAACAAGGCTGGGGCTTCAAGGCTCGGCGACTGGCTGCGCAGTAACCGTCAGATGTTCCAGCGCGGTGCGGTTTTCGCCAGGCGCTGGCGCATCTCGGCGATGTTCGCCGCCAGTTGCCGGGTCAACAATCGATAGCCATCGAGGGCGCTGTAGACCGGCGCATCGGGACTGGCGTCCGGCAATTCCAGCGGCCGCTCCAGCCGTTGCGTCGCGCCGGACTTCAACGCGCGCGCCATGCCGATCAGTTGCACGCGAATGACTCTGTGCTCAGCCTTCAACGCTGATTGCAGATGGGTCATGGCCTGCGGGTCGTTGGCATCGGGGCGGGTGTTGCCGAGGATTTCCAGGGTGCTGATGCACATGCGCAGGTTGCGCTGGATCGCATCAAGTTCGGTCATGGAAATCTTCACCTCCTTGGACACCGACGGCATCAGCGAACGCAATTGCACCATCACCGCGCTCAGGCGGCTCATCAGTTTCAGGTGCTCGTCAGCACTGACCGGCTGACCGTTGATGATCCGTCCGTACACCGTGGCGCAGTCGCGCAAGGCATCTGCCAGGTTGTAGCGCCACGAGTACACCGCGTACAGCGGCAGGGCGAAAGAGAAAGCCAGGGCGAGGGCAATGCCGATCAGAATATCGACTCCACGCCACAAGCCATCAGTGATCGGGTTGTCGCCATGCCCGGCGACAATAAACACGGTGATCGCCGAGAGCAGGGCGGTATAACCACCCTTGCCAATGGCGTGATAGGAGAAAAAGCCGCAAACCACGGCCATGGCGAAGTAGGTGAGCCACGGCATGCCCAGCCACGCCTGCTGCGCCACCAGCAACAAACCGACGCCGGCACCGATCAGCGTGCCGGTGGCGCGTTCGGCGGCTTTCTTGCCGATGTTGCCGTGGTGCTGCAAACCGCCGATCACCACCAGCATGGTCACCGACGCCCATTCACCGTGGGGCAGGTTGATGCCGGTGGTCAGCAGAATCGTCGCCAGCAACCCCAATGCCACCCGCACCGCGTGGATCAATCGGGCGTGTCGGTAGCGCCGGTACGGGTCCAGCAGCGGACGCAGGATTCGGCGCAACAGCGGTGGCAGTCGGTGGGTGCTGAACGTACTCAGTGCAAGGCCCTCGTCAGAAAATGTAGTCGGTGGTCAGAAAGCTCGAATCACGTCCGCGAATGATCTCGCTGATCAGGTCCTTGTTGCTGTCCTGGAACTTGGTTGCCACCAGCGTGCGGATCGAGAAGACCCGTAGTGCATCGTGTACCGACAGCGTGCCCTCGGCGGAGTTCTTGCGGCCGTTGAACGGGTAAGTATCCGGGCCACGCTGGCACTGCGCGTTGAGATTAATCCGCCCGACCTGGTTGGCAAAGGTGTCGACCAGCCGGCCGACCGCCCCCGGGTTGGTGCCGAAGATGCTCAACTGCTGGCCGAAATCCGACTCCAGTACGTAGTCGATCACCGTATCGAGGTGACGGTACGGCACGATTGGTACCACCGGCCCGAACTGTTCTTCCTGGTACACGCGCATCTGCGGGTTCACCGGGTACAGCACCGCCGGGTAGAAGAACGACTCGCGGGATTCGCCGCCATTCGGGTTGACCACTTCAGCGCCCTTGCTGCGCGCATCCGCCACCAGGCCGTGCAGATAATCGACTTTGCCTGACTCCGGCAGCGGCGTCAGCGACACACCGCTGTCCCACGGCATGCCCGGTTTCAGGGTGGCCAGTTTCGCGTTGAATTTCTCGATGAAACTGTCGACCACATCTTCATGCACAAAGAGAATTTTCAGCGCGGTGCAGCGCTGGCCGTTGAACGACAGCGAGCCGGTAACCGCTTCGCTGACGGCGTTGTCGAGATCGACTTCCGGCAAGACGATGCCGGGGTTCTTCGCATCGAGACCTAGCGCGGCACGCAAGCGGTGCGGTTTCGGGTGCAGCTTTTTCAGGTCGCTGGCGGCTTTGTTGGTGCCGATGAAGGCGAAGATGTCGATCTTGCCACTGGCCATAAGCGCGCTGACGGTTTCGCGGCCGCTGCCGTAGATGACGTTGATCACCCCGGTCGGGAAGCTGTCGCGGAACGCTTCCAGCAGCGGACGAATCAGCAGCACGCCGAGCTTGGCCGGTTTGAACACCACGGTGTTGCCCATGATCAACGCCGGGATCAGCGTGGTGAAGGTTTCGTTCAGCGGATAGTTGTAAGGCCCCATGCACAGCGCGACGCCGAGCGGCACGCGGCGGATCTGCCCGAGCGTGTCCTGCTCCAGCTCGAAACGGCTGGAGCGGCGGTCGAGTTCTTTAAGCGCATTGATGGTGTCGACGATGTAGTCGCAGGTGCGATCGAACTCTTTTTCCGAGTCCTTGAGGTTCTTGCCGATTTCCCACATCAACAACTTCACCACAGCATCGCGTTGCTGGCGCATGCGGCCGAGGAAGGCTTCGACATGCTGGATACGTTCGGCCACGCGCATGGTCGGCCACAGGCCCTGACCACGGTCGTAGGCACGCACGGCGGCGTCGAGGGCGGTGAGGGCGGTCTCGGCATCGAGCAGCGGCGTGCTGCCGAGGATGACTTGTTCGTCGCCATTCTCACCTTTTAGATAGACCGGGCTGCGCACGGTGGCGAGCGGGCCGTCCCAGCGGCGCAACTGGCCGTCGACCAGATATTCGCGTTGCTCGACCTGAGCGTCGAGGCGGTATTTTTCCGGGATGTCGCTGACAGAAGGGAACAGGTTGCCAAGGATGTTTGCTGTGGTCATGTCGCTACCCCGTGTTGATGTCTGCGTGCAGATCAAAAGTCTCTACAGGTTATACGCCTGAATGCGCCGAAATTTAAACCCGCAAATGTCACCCGAATGTCACGCAAAGGCGCACAACAGAGCGGGCTGGCTTGAAGATCGTTCCCACGCGGAGCGTGGGAACGATCTTCATCATCGGGGGAGAGGGCTGGCCCCGTTTGCCCCCCTCGATGTCCCGCAATGCCCTCAACCGTTGTCTGCCGCTGTCTTAAGGTGTGATCACAACAATAAGCGAGGCCGTTATGCGGGCAATCCAACTCACTGTACTGCTGGCGTTGGCCATGGCGTTGCCTGGCTGCGGCGATGACGCCAGACCGACGACCACTTCCAGCATCGCCGGCAACGCCATTCCCAAAGACCCGGCACTGGCACAGATCTACGCCAACAGCTGCCAGCTCTGCCACGCCAACCCTGCCGCCAACGCGCCGCTCACCGGTGATCGCCAGGCCTGGGAGCCGCGTATCCAGCAGGGCGCCGACACGCTGCTCGACCATGCGATCAACGGCTACAACGGCATGCCGCCGATGGGCCAGTGCGTCGAGTGCTCGGAAGAGCAATTTCTGCAATTGATCGGCTTCATGGCCGACCAGCCTCTCCCACAATAAGGGTGCGCGCATGACCATGGATCTGACACGGCGTCAGTTGTTGCAACGGGCAAGTATCGTCGGCGCGTTCAGCGCGTTGGCCAGCACCCCGGCATTGGGCCAATTGCTGCGCGCGCCTCGCTTGATTCCGTGGCGCAACTGGTCGGGCGGGCAGAGTTGTCTGCCGGCAGCGCGACTGGCGCCAAAGAGCCTCGATGAGCTGACAACCGTCATCAGGCAGGCGCAAGGCAAGATCCGTCCGGTCGGTTCGGCGCATTCCTTCAGCGCACTGGTGCCTACCGACGGCACACTGTTGTCGCTGAGCTATTTCAACGGTCTGCTCGATCACGATGCGAAAACCCTGCAAGCCGAATTCGCCGCCGGCACGCCGATGTCACGTATGGGCGCGCCACTGAAAGACATCGGCCAGGCCCTGCAGAACATGGCCGACATCGATTACCAGACGCTTGCCGGGGCGATCTCGACCTCGACCCATGGCACCGGGAAAAACTTCCAGTCCTATTCCGCTCACGTCTGCGGCATGCAATTGGTGACCGCCAGCGGCGAGGTGCTCGACTGCGATAGCCAGCGCCATCCCGAAGTGTTCAACGCTGCGCGCGTGTCCCTTGGTGCCCTCGGCGTGGCGACAAAAATCCGCCTGCAAAACCGCCCGGCCTATCGCCTGCGCGAACGCCAGTGGATCGCCAAGACCGAAGAGCTGCTGGAAGACCTCGACAAGAACACCCGTGAAAACCAGCACTGGGAAATGCTCGTCGTCACCCATTCCGATTACGCCTTGTCCATCGCCCTCAACGAAACCGATGACCCGGCCACACCACCGATTCCGCCCGAAGAGGAGGGCGGCAACGAGTTCGTCACCCTGATCGAGAAGATCGACAAGTACGGCAGCGACTTCCCCGACCTGCGCCGTACGCTGCTTAACAGCTTGCGCCATCTGGCGAGTTTCGATGACCGCGTCGGCGATTCGTTCGACATCTACGCCAACGTGCGCACTGTGCGCTTCAACGAGATGGAATACTCCGTGCCCGCCGAACACGGCCCGGCGTGCCTGCGCGAAATTCTCAAGTTGATTCAGGACAAGGACCTGCGCACCTGGTTTCCCATCGAGTACCGCTACGTCAAGGCTGACGATATTCCGTTGAGCATGTTCGAGGGCCGCGACAGCTGTTCAATCTCGGTGCACCAGCATTATCAGATGGACCATCACAACTTTTTCGCCGCCGTCGAGCCAATCTTCTGGAAGTACAACGGCCGGCCGCATTGGGGCAAGTTGCACACGCTCAACGCGAAAAACCTGCAACCGCTGTACCCGCGCTGGCGCGAATTTATCGATGTGCGCCAGGCGCTGGACCCCAGTGGCCGGTTTCTCAACGCGCATCTGTCGTCAATTCTGGGGGTGAGCTGATGGCGGTCAATCGACGTGATTTTCTGCTCGGCACACTGGGTGTCGGCGCTTTGTTGATCGGTGTAGGCGCCTGGTTGCGTCCGGGCGACCGGGGCGCGCCGTACAGCGAATATTTCCGTGCGCTGAATCAAGAGTTGAAGGACAAAGGCCCGATGCGCCCGGTGTTGCTGATCGATCTGGATCGCCTCGATCACAACATCGATGTGGTCATGCAGTCGGTCAAGCGCGGCGGCAAGCAACTGCGGCTGGTGGAGAAATCCCTGCCGGCACCGGGGCTGTTGAACTACATCGGCCAGCGTGCCGGGACGCAGCGCCTGATGTCGTTTCATCAGCCGTTTCTCAATCACGATGCGATCGCGTTCCCGCGGTCGGACATTCTGCTCGGCAAGCCACTGCCGGTGCGCTCGGCCGAATTGTTCTATCAGAATCACAAAGGTTCATTCGAACCGAGCAAGCAACTGCAATGGCTGCTCGACGGCCCTGAACGTTTGCAGCAGTACCTTGCGCTGGCTCAGGGTTTGGGCACGCGACTGCGCATCAACATCGAGCTGGACGTCGGTCTGCATCGCGGCGGGGTCAGTGATGTGAATGTGCTGGGGCAGATGCTCACGCTGATCAGCGCCAACCCGCAGCATCTGGAATTCGCCGGGTTCATGGGCTACGACCCGTTCGTGGGCATGGGTGTGCCGGGGATTCTGGGTTCGCCAGAAGAGCTGTTCGCCAAGGTCATGGTGATTTATCAGCGCTGCGTGGATTTCACTCGCCAGCAATTTCCGGCGTTGTGGCACGACGGCTTGTGCCTGAACACCGCTGGCAGCCCGAGTTATCGCATCCATGAAAACGAAAAGCTCAGCAGCGAAGTGTCCGTCGGCACGGCGATGCTCAAACCGACGCACTACGACTTGCCGTCATTGGTCGAGCACGTGCCGGCAGCCTACATCGCCACGCCGGTGTTGAAGAGCACGGGCGCGGTGAATATTCCGGCGCTGGATGACAAGTCGAAACTGTTCTCGTGGTGGGATCAGAACCAGCGCCAGACCTTTTTCATTTACGGCGGTAACTGGATGGCCGAGTTCGAATCGCCGTCCGGATTGCAAAGCAACAGTGTCTACGGCCGCAGCTCGAATCAGGAGATGGTCAATGGCTCGAATGCCGTCGGCCTGACGGTCGAAGATCAAGTCTTCCTGCGCCCGACCCAGACTGAAGCGGTGCTCCTGCAATTCGGTGATCTGCTGGCGGTGCGTGGCGGCAGAATCGTCGATAGCTGGTCAGTTTATTCCTGAGTTAAGGGTTGTTGATTGTTGTCGGATAGCGATTTTAGTGTTTTGTCTACTGTCAGGTTTGACAGTAGACACTCTTTTTCTCGCGGTTTATTACTAAAGCCAGACGACGTTCTTCTCTGTGAACTGGAAGATCAGTCAGTCGAATTTTTAAACTTGATACAGTGAGAAATTAATCATGAGCACGACAGGGACATTTGAAGTAGTAACGGATTCTCCTTTTGGGGCGCTTAAACCCTCTGAAATTGAGTTGTCTCCTTCTGAGGAGGCCTACAAGGTGAGAGTGCGTGAGACAATTGGCAACGCCGGAAGGGCTTGGACAGACATGGAGCTGATGTTTCCAAAATTCGATAAGTTCGCAGTGTTTGATGTCGCCAAGTTGTCTTCAGTGAAGTTTTCAAGTTTGTCGGATTCTTACCTGGTGCATTATTTGCCGTTGTCGGGGAAGCTGACTGTTTGGTACGCAAAAAATGGGGAAATTAATGGCGTGTTTACTTTTGAAATGGGACAGAATGAACAAGGTTATCCCACTAAAATAACGGTTATTGGATTGTTTTCTCTCATTAACAAATGATTGTTTTATTCGCGAAAAAGTATAAGGGTGAGGCAGTTTGGCTCGCGAATTGAGCTGTTCACGCAAAAGATCAAAAGATCGCAGCCTTCGGCAACTCCTACAGAGATCAAGCATCCCTGTAGGAGTTGCCGAAGGCTGCGATCTTTTGCTTTTGGCTCCTCCCCTGAAATGAAGCTTTTATGACAAAAGTTCGGTAGCACATCGCCAGTCCGGTCATGCCTATGTAACGCGCTTGAGGGGCCCAACGGGGCGCTTTTCACAAGCCGAGGCGGGACGCCGGGAGTGAGGCAATGGGGACTATGGAACGCTACTCGAAAGTGGGCATGCAGGAACTCGATCAACGCTTGTCGAAGATCGTCGAAGCCGCGCGCAAGAAGCCGGTTTCGGTGTATCGCTACGGCGCGCCGTGGGTCTGGATTGTTTCGCAGGATGACTGGCAGGGCGCTTTGAAAGAAGTGTCCAGCTACATTCCGCCGGGCCATTCGCTGGTTCTGTTGCGCCCACAGATCGACGATTTGCTCGACACCCATCGCGAACTCTTGCACGACCTCAATGCCGAGCCCGGCATGTTGATCCCCGCGCAAACGGTCATGCACATCCTGCTGCTGCAACTGCTGTATTCGGTGCCCAGCGAGCAGCAGCTGTATGAACAGCTCAATTACAACCTGCTGTTCCGCTGGTTCGTCGGCCTCGGCCTGAACCAGAAAGTCTGGAGTTTCAACGTCCTCAGTCGCGACATCGCCACGTTGCTCAACAACCCGCAGGCGGTGCAACTCATTCAGAAAATCATTGGCGAAGTGTTCTGCGGTGCCTTGCTGCAAATGCCCGAGTTCTCGTTGAACTTCGCGCTGCTGCACACCTGGCTCGGCAAGCACGCCTGCGCCCCGCACGTCAGCAATTGACAGCGGCAACACACAAGGCGCTGAGGCGCCAACAGGTCATCGCGAATTCAGGGGGTAGTGTGGAACCGATTTTCAAGTCACGGCTGGCGCTGTGGGGCTGGCTGCTGGTGACGGCGGGCGTGCAGCCGGCATTGGCCGAGGAGGCTGTCGAAAACGCAGCGCCGCAGCGTCTGGTCGACGTCAACGAATATTTCGTGCGCGGTAATACTGTGCTCGATGCGCGGGCGATTGAAGAAGCGGTGTACCCGTTTCTCGGCCCGCAGAAAGGCATGAACGATATCGAAGGCGCGCGGGATGCCTTGCAGAAGGCTTATCAGGAGCGCGGCTATCAATCGGTGTTCGTCGAGCTGCCGGAGCAAGCTGTCGCCGACGGCATCGTCTATCTGCAAGTCAGCGAAACCAAGGTCGGCCGGGTCCGCGTGGTCGGCGCCAAACATTATTCGCCACTGGACATCCGCGACAATGTCCCTGCGCTGAAGGAGGGTGAGGTGCCGGACTTCGCCAAGGTCCAGGGCGAACTGGCGCAGCTCAACAAGACGCCGGGCCGGCAGGTCATGCCAATGGTTCGCGAAGGCCAGCGCCCGGGCACCATGGACGTCGATTTGCAGGTCGAAGACCAGAACCCGTGGACCGCCAGCGTCGGCCTCAATAACGATTACAGCGCCGACACTGAAAAGCTGCGCACCGTCACCAGCCTCGGCTACAACAACCTTTGGCAACTCGGCCATAGCGTCAACCTGACGTTCTTCACGGCGCCACAGGAAACCGACAACGCCAAGGTCTGGTCTGGGTCCTACACCGCGCCGCTGACCGAGCGCTGGAGCGTGCAGTTCTCCGGATATCAGTCCGACAGCAACGTCGCCACCATCGGCGGCAGCAACGTGCTCGGCAAGGGCCATTCCTATGGCGTCTCGGCGATTTACACGCTGCCCTCCAGTGGCAACTGGTCGAACTCGTTGTCGGCCGGCATCGACTTCAAGGACTTCGACGAACGCCTGACCCTGTCCGGCGAGAGCGACAAAGTCCCGCTGCAATACGCGCCGTTCACCTTCGCCTACAACGGCTATCGCTACAGCGAAAAGAGCCAGCTCGGCCTCGGCCTGAGCCTGGTCGCCGCCACCCGCAGCATTTTCGGTTACGGCAGTTCCGACGAAGACTTCGACTACAAACGCTATCGCGCCAAGCCGAGTTTCGCCGTGCTCAAGGGCGATACCAATTACACCTGGACCTTCGACAGCGACTGGCAGAGCGCGAGCAAAGCCGCGTTCCAGTTGGCGTCCGGGCCACTGGTTTCCAACGAACAATTTTCTGCCGGCGGCGCCACTTCGGTACGCGGCTATCTGGCGGCCGAACGCACCGGTGATGACGGCTTGCTGCTCAGTCAGGAAGTCCGCACGCCATCACTCGCCAAGTACGCCGGCACGTGGATGCAGGACTGGCGTTTCTACGCCTTTGCCGAAGGCGCACAACTTTACCTGCGCGATGAGCTACCGGATCAGGACGCCAATTACGCCCTGGCCAGCGTCGGCCTCGGCACCCGCGCCAGCCTGAGCAAATGGCTGTCCGGCAGCCTCGACTGGGGCTACCCGCTACTCGAAGGGCCGAACACCTCGAAACAGGAATCGCGCCTGCACTTCAACCTTCAAGCCACTTTTTAAAGGAGCACGTTCATGCAGCGCCTCATTCTTTCGTTGTTGATCTGCCTGGGCTTCGTGCTCCCGGCCACGGCTCAGGCCTGGTGGCAGGACGACTGGCATTACCGCAAACAGATCGCCGTCGACACCACGCCGCAGGGCGCGGCGATCAATCAGGCCCTCGGCCGCACCGCGCTGCTGGTGCGCCTGCACACCGGCAACTTCACCTTTGACGGGGTGAAAGAGGACGGTTCGGATCTGCGCTTCGTCGCGGCTGACGACAAGACTGTGCTCAATCACCAGATCGAAAGCTTCGATGCGCTGATGGGCATGGCGTTGATCTGGGTCGACGTGCCGAATGTCGAGGGCGGCCAGCGCCAGGACATCTGGATGTATTACGGCAATCAGAAGGCCCCGGCGACGGGCAACGGCCAACTGACCTTCGATCCGAATTACACCGCGCTTTATCACTTCGATGGCGCCACCGGTACTCCGGCCAAAGACACCACCGCCTACGGCAACACCGCGCAAAGCGCGACTGGCGCGGCGATTGACGGCGTAGTAGGGCGGGCCTTGCAGTTCAGCGGACAGCCGTTGTTGCTGCCGGCCAGTCCTTCGTTGCAGCACAACGCTGGCAGCGCGTTCACCTTTAGTGCCTGGCTGCGTCTGGATCAGGCCAGTGGCGAGCAACTGATTCTGGCCCGTCGTGAAGGCGCCAACAGTCTGCTGATCGGTGCCAACCAAGGCGTACCGTTTGTGGAGATCGACGGCCAACGTGCGGTCGCTACCCAAGCGCTGAATCCGGGCCAATGGCAGCACGTCGCGCTGACCACTGAAGGCTCGAAAGTCACCCTGTACATCAACGGCCGCGAAGGTGCGACCTTGGCGTTGGCGATGCCGGCATTCAACTCGGTCATGGCCATCGGCGCTGATCTTTCAGCGAGTGCCTTCCAGCCGTTCGTAGGCGCCATCGACGAACTACGCCTGTCGAAAGTCGCGCGTCCGGCACCATTGCTACTGGCCGACGCCAACTCGCAAGGCGCCGAATCGAAACTGGTCGCTTACGGCGTCGATGAAGAGCAATCCGGTTTTGGTTTCGGCAGCCTCGGCTTCCTGCTCAACGCGGTGCCAGTCGACGCCTGGGTGATCATCGCCGTGCTGGTGCTGATGATGTTCCAGTCGTGGATCATCATGCTGCGCAAGAACCGCACCCTGAGCCGCGTGACCGCTGCCAACGAAGACTTCCGCGTGCAATTCGCCAAGGTCGGCACGCGTCTGGAGATGTTTGCCGACGACGCGCAACTCGCTCAGCGTTTGCAGTATTCGCCGCTATGGCGCCTCTACCAAGTCGCGGTCAAAGAGATCCGCACCCGCCGCGAGCAGGGCGCCGATACCTCGTCGGTTTCCGCTGCGACCATCGAAGCGATCCGCTGCTCCATGGACGGCGTGCGTACTCGTGAAAACCAGCAACTCAGCTCGAAACTCTCGACCCTGTCCAACGCCATCGCCGGCGGCCCGTACATCGGCCTGCTCGGCACCGTGCTGGGGATTATGGTGGTGTTCCTCGGTACGGCAATGGCCGGCGACGTCAACATCAATGCGATCGCCCCGGGCATGGCGGCGGCATTGCTCGCCACAGCGATGGGTCTGTTCGTCGCGATCCCGGCGCTGTTTGGCTACAACCGCCTGATCACCCGCAACAAGGAAGTCAGCGCCGACATGCGCGTGTTCGTCGACGAGTTCATCACCCGTCTGGCCGAGATGCACGGCGAGAGCCAGTTCAGTGAGGCATCGCATCAGCGCGGCCATCACGCCAACCACTCCGTACCGGCCTGAGGAGCACTGACATGGCGTCTGTAAATGCCTCCCACGACGATGACGAAGATGCAGCGGTGGACAGCATCAACATCACTCCGCTGGTCGACGTGCTGATGGTGGTGCTGGTGATGTTCATCCTCACCGCCACGGCGCAGGTCTCGGGGATTCAGATCAACCTGCCCAAGGCCAGCGCTTCGGTGTCGTTGTCCGAGGCCAAGACCAAGGCGATTTCGGTCAACGACGGCGGTCAGGTGTTCCTCGATGCCTACCCGGTGACCCTGGCTGAGCTGGAAGAGCGCCTGCGCATCGAGAAGGCGCAGAGCCCGGACTTCCCGGTGATCGTGCGCGGCGACGCGACGGTGCAATACCAGAAAGTCATCGAAGTGCTGGATCTGCTGCGCCGGCTCGAACTGTCCCAGGTCGGTCTTGTGACCGGCAAACCGAGTCAGGGCTGAGTCATGACTGCACAAATGCCCTTCGAGCCGCTGCCCGTGAAACGGTCGCCGTTGCGTTTTGTGAAATGGGGCGCCGGGCTGCTGCTCGGCGCCATCGCCGCGTATCTGCTGTGGCAATGGGCCAACGACATGAGCGGCATCCGCCGCGAAGCGCCGAAGGTGCCGACGATCATTCCGTTGCCGCCACCGCCACCTCCGCCGCCGGAGAAACCACCAGAGCCGGAAACTCCGGTGGAAGAAAAAGTCGTCGAGCCTGAGCCAACGCCTGAACCGGAAGAGGTCAAGCCCGAGGAAGAAGCACCGCCATCGCCGGCGGACGATCTGGCCAATCCGATGCAAATGGACGGCGATGCGCAGTCCGGCAACGACGCGTTCAACATCGGCGCGGGCAAGGGCGGCGGCATGGCCGGTGCCGGTGGCGGACGACTGGGCAACGGCACTTACAGCCAGTTCCTCGCGTTCACCTTCCAGAAGCTACTGCGCGAGAACCCTGACCTGCGCAACCTCGCGTTCACGTTGCAGGCCGATGTGTGGTTGAGCAGCGTCGGTGAGATCACCCGGGTCGAGCTGATCAAGTCCAGCGGCAACCCCGAAATCGACACTCAGGTGTTGGCGGCACTGCGTAACGCGCCGCACCTGAGCGAACGGCCGCCGGCCTCCATCACCCTGCCTGTGCGCATGTCCCTGCAAGGGCGGCGTCCGGGTTAACCGAATTCATAAAGCTGTATGAAAAGGAGTTGTGTGCAGATGATTTCCAACGTGAATCGATTGTCCCTGGCGGTCGGCATGGTCATCGCGACCCTGGTCGGTCAGGCCGCAGCGGCGCCTGCGCCCTCGGAGAACGCCACGATCAATCTGATCCGCTTGCTGGTCGAGCAGGGCATTCTGAAACAGGACAAGGCCGATGCGCTGATCGCTCAGGCGCAGAACGAAGCGGCGCAGGCCAAACAGGCTGCCGCGTCCAGCGCCGTAGTGGCCGCCGGACCCGTCGCCGCGCCGGGCGATGTGCGGGTGCAATACGTACCAGCCGCCGTGCGCGACCAGATCCGCGATCAGGTCAAGGCCGAAGTCATGGCCACCGCCAAACAGGAAAACTGGGCGGCGCCCAACAGCTTCCCGGAATGGGCTGCGCGCATCAGCTTCGACGGCGACATTCGTCTGCGTGACGAATCGCGCTACTCCTCCGACAGCAACAGCAACGAGATCGTCGACTTCGCCAAGCTCAACAACAACGGCCCGTACGATGTGAACCCGAACAGCAGCACCAATCTGCCGCCGCTGCTCAACACCCGCGAAGACCGCACCAACCAGTTCCGCATTCGTGCACGTCTGGGCATGAAAGCGGAGATCTCGCCGCAATGGACTGCCGGCATCCGCATCGGCACCGGCTCTGACAACAACCCGGTGTCGACCACGCAAAGCCTCGGCGGCGGTTTCGCCAAGAAAGACATCTGGCTCGATCAGGGTTACCTGAACTGGAAGCCTACGGATGAATTGACCCTGACCGGCGGGCGCTTCGCCAACCCGTTCATGTCCACCGACATGCTCTATTCCAACGACTTGAACTTCGACGGTGTGGCGGCGATTTTCGATCACAAGCTCAGTCGCGACTGGGGCGTGTTCGGCACCGTCGGCGCGTTCCCGGTGGATTACACCAACGACACCGCCAGCAGCAACGGCTTCGACAAGGAAGAAAGCGACAACAAGTGGCTGTACGGCGCGCAGATCGGCGCCAAATGGGCGATCAACAGCAACAACCGCTTGAAAGGCGCACTGGCTTACTACCGTTTCGACGACATTCAGGGCCAGCGCTCCAGCCCTTGCGAACCGTGGGCCGGCGCCCCGGGTTGCGACAGCGACGGCAGCCGCGCGGCGTTCATGCAGAAGGGCAACAGCGTATTCCTGCTGCGTGACATCACGCCGAACCCGCTCAACCCGACCACCACGCCGCAGCCGCAATTCGTTGGCCTCGCGTCCGAATTCAACCTGCTCGATCTGAACCTGGTCTGGGATGCCGACCTGCCAGAAGATTTCAAACTGCGTAGCCAGGGCAACTACATCCACAACCTCGCTTACGACGAAGGCGACATGCGTAAGCGCTCGGCCGGACAGATCGTCAACAACCTCGACAGCAATGGCGACATCGAAAGCGGCGCCAATGCGTGGATGGTGCAGTTCACCCTCGGCAGTGCGCTGGACCTGAAGAAACAGGGCGACTGGAACATGTTCGCCGGCTACAAGTACATCCAGCCGGATGCCTTGCCGGACGGTTTCAACGACTCGTCGTTCCACCTCGGCGGCACCAACGCCAAGGGCTATTTCATCGGCGGTAACTACGGTCTGGCGAAGAACGTTTACGCGACAGGTCGCTGGATGAGCACCGAAGCGGTATACGGCGCGCCGTTCGACATCGACGTCTTGCAGCTTGAGATCAACACGCGCTTCTAAGGCGCCGGGAGAGGGTGATGAAAATCCGCTTTTTATGGCTGGGGCTCGGCATGTTGATTGCCACCGGGGCAACTGCTGAAGGCCTGGAAGAACGCCTGCGCACGCAATTGCGCAGCACCACGCAGCAGTTGCAGGCCCTGCAAAGTCAGCAGGCCCAGGCCAGCGCCGCGCAACTGGCGGCGCAGAACGAGGCCAAGGCTGCGCAGGCGCAAATCAGGCAATTGAGCGCTGAACTGGCCAAGGCCAAAGGCGTTGCCGAGCAACTGGCCGGGCAGCAGCAGAGCCTGCACAGCCAGGCGCAGGCACAAGTGGCGGCCAGCAATGAGCAGACCGGCAAGTTCAAAAAGGCCTATGACGAGTTGCTGGTCATGGCCCGTGCCAAAGAGGCAGAACGGTCTAAGCTTCAAGCGCAATTGGCTGAACGTGACACACAAGTGCAGCAATGTTCAGTCAAGAATCAGCAGATGTACGGCGTCGCCAAGCAGATCCTCAGCGCCTACGAAAACATCGATGTGGCCGAGGTGATGAAGATTCGCCAGCCCTTCGCGGGCAGTGCCCGGGTCAAGTTCGATGAATTGGCCCAGGGGTTCGGTGACGACCTTTACAAGACTCAATTCGACGCGCCGCAAGCCGCGCTCGCACACTGATTTAAAAGACTGATAAACAAGGAAGAAACAATGACTCAATTGATCAGCCACGTATCGCCAAAATCCCTGACCGAAGTTCTGCAAGCAGCCGGTTATCGCGTCAACGAAACCGAACAGAACGGCATCGTTCAGTTGCTCAGCGCCAGCCAAGGCATTGGTTACGCTGTGCGTTTCGGCAACCCGGCAGTGGAGCAGGGCAGCTTTGTCGATTTCACTTTCAGTTGCGCGCTGCGCGTGCAGGGTGAGTTGCCGCAGGGTGTGGCAGAGCAGTGGAACGCGACCCGTCGTTTTGCGCGGTTGTCGTTGCAGGGCGAGTTTCTGGTGATGGAAATGGACGTGGTGGTCGCGGCAGGCGTGAGCAACGATCACCTGCGCGGCAATCTGGAACTGTGGGATCGTCTGTTGCAGGAATTCATCGTCTATCTGCGTGATTTCACCCAGAACGGCGCCGCCGCGCAGACCGCCAAAGTGGCCGTGGCCGTGGCCGAGCAAGAGGAAGTCGCGCTGTGAAAAAGCCTGCCATGGTGATCAGCGCCGCTGCGGTGGCGCTGTTGGTGGTGGCCGTGGCGTTGGCCGTGCGACCGGGCAGTGACCCGGTCGCCGCTCAGCAATCGGCGCCGGTGGCGGCGGTTGCCGGGGGGCCGGCGGTGGCAAGGTTGGGCAATCAGCAGGTGTCGCCGGCCGAATTGCAGGCACTGCTGGCGACTGTCCCGGCCGAAACCCGCGAGCAACTGCGCGGCAATCGTGAGGCGCTGGAGCGCTGGATTCGTACGCGCCTGGCCGAGAAAGCGGTGCTGGAGCAGGCCGATGCCCAAGGTTGGGCGCAGCGGCCCGACGTCGCACGGCAGACGCGTGCGGCGACTGAACAGATTGTCTTCCGCGATTATTTGCGTTCGGTCAGCCAAGTGCCGGCCGATTATCCCAGTGCGGCCGAGTTGCAGCAGGCGTATGACGCCGGCAAAGCCAATTGGCAGACGCCGGCGCTGTATCGGGTCAGTCAGATTTTCCTGAGTGTGAATGAGCCGCAGAGCCTTGAGGCAGTGCGCAAACAGGCGGGGGAATTGAGCAAGAAAGCTCAGGCCGCACCGGGGGAATTTGCCGCACTGGCGACGCAATATTCGCAGGATCGCGTCACCGCCGAACACGGCGGCGACACCGGGCTGCAACCGTTGCAGCAACTGGTGCCGGAAGTGCGCGGCGCGGTGGCACGGCTCAAGGTCGGCGCAGTGTCTGACCCTGTGCAAAGCGCGGCCGGGTTTCATGTGATCAAACTCACCGAACAGCAACCGGCCCGTACGGCGACGCTGGATGAATTGCGCGATCAACTGACCCAGGCCTTGCGTGCACAACGGCAGGAGCAGATTGCCCAGGCGTACCTGGACGGCATGCTCAACACCGCGACCCTGAGTATCGACGGCGCTGAACTCAACAAGGTCCTTGAGGAAAAACTCTGATTTCACTTTCACCACAACCCCTGTGGGAGCTGGCTTGCCAGCGATAGCGGAATGTCAGTCTAGCGATGTTGAATGTGCCGACCTCATCGCTGGCAAGCCAGCTCCCACAGGTCCCTCATAGGGTTCAGATGTTTATCAAGTGCTGGAAGCCATCAAACAACAAAGATCGACAGGGAGTCATCGATGTCATTCACCGAACCCGCAGGACGACAGGGCAGCGCCGAATTTCGCTGGGCGCAGGACGCCAGCGAATCCTGGCTGGCGCAAGCCGCGACGATCGACGCCGAAGTCGCGCAATACTTTCTGGTCAGCGCCCGCTGCGGTTGCTTCATGCAAGCCGCGCGCAGTCTCAATGTGCGTTCGACCTTGTTGCGCAAGCAACTGGCGCAGCTTGAG
Organism: Pseudomonas sp. Seg1; assembly: GCF_018326005.1. Lineage (NCBI taxonomy): Bacteria > Pseudomonadati > Pseudomonadota > Gammaproteobacteria > Pseudomonadales > Pseudomonadaceae > Pseudomonas > Pseudomonas sp. Seg1. The sequence continues at coordinate 3,533,589 of NZ_AP021903.1, read as the reverse complement.
CAAACCCTGCAACACACCTTGTTCAGCTTTCAGGGCAGCGCCCTGAGCCTGACCCGCGAAGGCCAGCAACTGCAGGCCAAACTGGTCGCCCTGGCCAACGAACGCAAACTGCCGGTGGTCGAGCAGCCGTTGATACGTCTGGCCGTCGCCGAATCGATCCTGCATGACATCCTCGGCCGTGACTTGATCGCCCTGCTACGGCGCAACGCCAGCGTACGTCTGGAGATCATCGCCCTCGACAGCGAATTGTCCCTGCGTGCGGTCAGCGCCGACATCGTGCTGTGGCTCGCCCACGGCGACACCGCGCATCCCGGCCCGACCTTTGCCACCAGCGAACCGCAGCGTCTTGCGAGCCTGGCCTATCTGCCGCACATCGCCAAACGCTACTCCCGCGTTACCGCGCGCCCGGACAGCGCTGACGACCTCGCCGATTTCATGCTGGTGCAATGGCAGCACGATCGTCAGATCGACAGCTTCCGCCCATGGAACAACCTCGTCGAGCAACGCCTGGCCGGGGTGGTGCAGATGCAGTCTTACGAGCTGATGCTGGAAATGATCCGGTGCAGCGCTTGCATCGGCCTGCTGCCCATTTACATGAGCCGCTACGACCGTGGGTTGGTGGCATTGCCGGGGTTGTTCGAGGAGTCGATGCAGTTGCAGGCGTGGCTGGCGGTGAATGCCGAGTCGCAACATATCGCCGAAGTGCAGACGCTGGTGGAACTGATCCACCACACCTTCAACGAACGCCAGGAATGGTTCCAGAGCTGACCTTATTCCCTCTACGCCGACATTCCCTTGTAGGAGTGAGCCTGCTCGCGATAGCGGTGTGTCAGATTAATCAATTTCGACTGATACACCGCTATCGCGAGCAGGCTCGCTCCTACAAATATGTACCTATGGCAGACAACGTGTTGATCGGTTTAGAGTGGGCGGCCACACATCGATCACGGACCGATCCGCCATGCCCGAGCACACCCCCGCCATTCATATCGAGCGCTTCAACGAATCCCACGTCGAGGGCATCACCGCGCTGTACAACGATCCGGCGGTGACCCGGCAGGTGTTGCAAATGCCGTTTCAAGCCACCGAAATCTGGCGCAAGCGACTGATGCCGGACAACGAGCGCGTGGTGCAACTGGTGGCGCTGCACCAGGGCGTGGTGATCGGCAATCTGGGGCTGGAAAACTATTCGCGGATTCGCCGCAGCCACGCCGGCAACGTCGGCATGGCCGTTGCGGTGGCGTGGCAAGGCAAGGGTGTGGGCTCGGCCTTGCTGGCAGCGGCGCTGGACGTCGCCGACAACTGGATGAATCTGCACCGCGTCGAGCTGTCGGTGTACGCCGATAACGAGGCGGCCATCGGTCTCTATCGCAAGTTCGGTTTCGAGACCGAAGGTCTGTTTCGCGACTACGCGGTGCGCGACGGGCATTGGGTCGACACCCTGAGCATGGCCCGTCTGCGCAACCGTCCCAAAGCCTGAGTCAGTCGCCCAGCGCGAACGCCACCGCCGACTGCGCGTGCAGCTCGGTGGTGTCGAGCAAGGGCAGGGCGCTGTGTTCGGGTTTGATCAGCAGGCCGATTTCCGTGCAGCCGAGAATGATCGCCTGGGCGCCACGCGCCGTCAGCGACTCGATCACCTGTTGGTAGATCTTGCGGGATGCCTCGCTGATCACCCCGACACACAGCTCGTCGTAGATGATCCGGTGCACCTGCTGGCGTTCAGCATCATCGGGCACCAATACCGTCAAACCCTGGGCAATCAGGCGCTGCTTGAGAAAGTCTTGTTCCATGGTAAATGCCGTACCGAGCAAGCCGACCGTTCGCGCGTCAATTGCAATCGCAGCGTGCGCGGCCGGTTCAGCAATGTGCAGGAACGGAATGCTGATCGCAGCCTGAATCTGCTCGGCGACCTTGTGCATGGTGTTGGTACACAGCACGACGCATTCGGCGCCGCCGGCCTCAAGCCTGCGCGCGGCATCCACCAGAATCGCCGCCGCGTCTTCCCAGCGCCCGGCATGCTGGGCTTGTTCGACCGGGCCGAAATCGACGCTGTACATCAGCACTTGTGCCGAGCGCAATGGGCCGAGACGATCACGGACCTGTTGATTGATGAGTCGATAGTATTCGGCGCTGGACTCCCAGCTCATGCCGCCGATCATGCCGATGGTGCGCATTGGACTTCCCTTGGTGATGAAGGTTGGGCTTGGGCAGAGTGTCCATTTGTTCGCAAGCGCATGCCAGTGCCAGGCAAACTGTACCGTTGATCCTTTTGCAAAGTGTCCCGGTGCCGGGTTCTGAGGTTTAACGTACGCCGGCGCTTCGATCTGTCACTATCGGAGAACGCAGGCTCACCGAGGAACGTACCGATGAACGACGTACAACAGCTGGGCGAAATGCTTCGTCACTATGCCGAGAGTGAAGCGCACAAGAAGCAATTGTTCGAAACGCAGTCACAGACCTGGGCAACCCGCATCAGCGAACTGTTCAGCCATATCCAGCAATGGCTGGAGCCGGTGCAGGCACCGAATCTGCTGGAAGTGAGCCGCGAGGCGTATGTCGCTTTCGGCCCGAGCACCCCGGTAGAGACTTCGACCTTCAAGACTGAAAAGCTGAGCATCGTGATCGCCGGCAAACCGGTGGAGTTCGTGCCCGACGTGATGGGCAGCGCGGGCCAGATTTCGCTGGCGGTGATGGGCCTGACGGCGGCGCGCTACGGCAGTATTTCGCTGGTGGGGTTGCCGAACGGCGAGTGGCAGTGGCGCAAGACCAATGGGCTGAAGGATCCGGATACCTTTGTGTTTGATGCGGATTTTCTGGCGCAGCAACTGCAGAGCCTGATTCCTCGCGACCGTAATTAAGATCAAGAACTTACCCCCTCACCCCAACCCTCTCCCCCAAGGGGGAGAGGGGGAAAGGGAGCTGATCTTCGTGGTTTTCAAAGCCTGAGTCTGGCTCGAAATTCAAGGGAGCAGACCTTCGTGATTTCCAGAACCTGAACCCGACTCGGTTTCTCGGGTCGGTGTACCTCGAAAGTACACCACGGTCAGTGCCCTCTCCCTCTGGGAGAGGGCTAGAGTGAGGGCCACTCAACTGACACCCCTCACATATCCAGGTTGACCCACCCCGGTTTCGCCACCTCCGGCGCCACAGCCTTCACGGTTTTACCCGTGGCCAGCTCAACCCGCCGCGCCACCTCCGGATCATCGGCAAACGGCACCATGCTCGCATCCTCCAGACTCTGCGCGGTCTCCCGCCGCAGGCAGTACTCCACCGCCAGCCACAGAAAAACCACCCCCAACACATTGAAGAAAATATCCATATTAACCGGCTCCCTGTCTCAGGCGATCTGCGCTTCACGGTGGGCGATGGCCACATCCGCGACGCGCACTGTGCGCCAGACGTTGTAAGCCATCAGCAACATGCCGCTGAGGAAGAACACCCCGCCGGCAAAACGCACGATGAACCCCGGATGACTGGCCTGCAGTGCCTCGACAAACGAGTAAGTCAGCGTGCCGTCTTCGTTGATCGCCCGCCACATCAGGCCTTGGGTGATGCCGTTGACCCACATCGAGGCGATGTAGAGCACCGTGCCAATGGTCGCCAGCCAGAAGTGCAGGTTGATCAGCGGCGTGCTGTACATCTGCTCGCGGCCAAAGACCTTGGGCACCATGTGATAGGTCGCGCCGAAGGTGATCATCGCCACCCAGCCGAGCGCGCCGGCGTGGACGTGGCCGATGGTCCAGTCGGTGTAGTGGGAGAGGGCGTTGACGGTCTTGATCGCCATCATCGGCCCCTCGAACGTAGACATGCCGTAGAACGCCAGCGACAGCACGAGGAAGCGCAGGATCGGGTCGGTGCGCAATTTATGCCAGGCGCCGGACAAGGTCATCATGCCGTTGATCATGCCGCCCCAGCTCGGCGCCAGCAGGATCAGCGACATCGCCATGCCCAGCGATTGCGCCCAGTCCGGCAGCGCGGTGTAGTGCAAATGGTGCGGGCCGGCCCAGATGTACAGGGTGATCAGCGCCCAGAAATGCACGATCGACAACCGGTACGAATACACCGGCCGGTTCACCTGTTTCGGCACGAAGTAATACATCATCCCGAGGAACCCGGTGGTCAGGAAGAAGCCCACCGCGTTATGTCCGTACCACCACTGCACCATGGCGTCGGTGGCGCCGGAATACACCGGATACGACTTGAACCAGTCCACCGGAATCGATAGGTGATTGACCACGTGCAACATGGCGATCACCAGAATGAACGCGCCGAAAAACCAGTTGCCGACGTAGATGTGTTTGGTCTTGCGCTGCACCACGGTGGTGAAAAACACGATGGCGTAAGCGACCCAGACCACAGCCATCCACACGGCGCCGGAGAATTCGATCTCGGCGTATTCCTTGGTGGTGGTGTAGCCCATCGGCAGGGTGATCAGCATGATCACGATCACCGATTGCCAGCCCCAGAAGGTGAACGCGGCAAGTTTGTCCGAGTACAGCCGCACCTGGCAGGTGCGCTGCACCGCGTAGTAACTGGCGGCGAATTGCGCGCTGCCGGCAAAGCCGAAAATCACCAGGCTGGTGTGCAAGGGCCGCAAGCGACCGAAGGTGGTCCACGGCAAGTCCAGATTCATCTCCGGCCATACCAGTTGCGAGGCGATCCATACCCCCATCGCCATGCCCACGACACCCCAGAAAACCGTCGCGATAACGAATTGGCGGACGACCTTGTAGTTATAAGCCTGTCCGATTGTTGCTGTGCTCATGGTCAGTTCATCCACGGTTGCAAAGTCTTGCCAGGCCACCCGGTCTGGCATGGGTTGCACTGTAGAAACCCCACCGGAAACAAAACAGGCTCAGGAATCTTTCATTTATGCGGATCAGATTGAGGTGCTGCCTGCGGCGTTCTGCCGCGTCCTGATACGGTTTTTATCGTTTCAGGTGAATCTGTTGCGTGCTGCGCCGTAGTGCCATAGTCCTCGCAAAATCTGTAGGAGTGAGCCTGCTCGCGATTGCGGTGTGTCAGACAACAGAGATGTCGACTGACACACCGCAATCGCGAGCAGGCTCACTCCTACAGGAATTGTGTGCGTCCTGATGAGGTGGCAGTTGCATGTACCAATACGATGATTACGACCGCGCACTGGTGTTTGAGCGCGTTGCGCAGTTTCGCGATCAGGTCGAGCGTTTCATGGCCGGGGAATTGAGCGAAGAAGAGTTTCTGCCGCTGCGTCTGCAAAACGGCCTGTACATGCAAAAGCATGCGTACATGCTGCGCGTAGCGATTCCCTACGGCACGCTAAGCGCCGAACAGATGCGCACCCTTGCGAGCATCGCCGCTGATTACGACCGTGGCTACGGCCACTTCACCACGCGGCAGAACATGCAGTTCAACTGGATCGAACTCGCGGAGGTGCCGGACATTCTCGAACGTCTGGCCCAGGTCAACATGCATGCGATCCAGACCTCCGGCAACTGCGTGCGCAATATCACCACCGAAGCGTTTGCCGGCGTCGCGGCGGACGAGATGATCGACCCGCGACCGCTGGCGGAGATCCTGCGGCAGTGGTCGACGATCAACCCGGAATTCCTCTTCCTGCCACGCAAATTCAAGATCGCCATCTGCTCGGCGAAGCAGGATCGCGCGGCGATCATGATGCACGACATTGGCCTGTACCTTTACCCCGGCCGCGACGGCCAGATGCTCCTGCGAGTGATCGTCGGTGGCGGATTGGGGCGCACGCCGATCCTCGGTTTGCAGATTCGCGAAGGGCTGCCGTGGCAGCATCTGTTGTCGTATGTCGAAGCGGTGCTGCGGGTCTACAACCGCCACGGCCGGCGCGACAACAAGTACAAGGCGCGGATCAAGATTCTGGTCAAGGCGTTGGGCATTGAGGCGTTTGCCAAAGAAGTGGAAGAAGAATGGCAGCACCTCAAGGACGGTCCGGCGCAGCTCACCGATGGCGAATATCAGCGGGTTGCCAGCGCCTTCGTTCCGCCGACCTATCGGACGTTGCCGGATACCGATCTGGACTTCGGCACGCGCCTCGCCGAGAGCCCGGCGTTCGCCCGTTGGGTGGCGCGCAACGTGCAGCCGCACAAGGTGCCGGGTTACACCAGCGTGGTCCTGTCGACCAAGCCGGGCGGGGTATCGCCGCCGGGCGACGTCACCGGGTTGCAGATGCTGGCAGTCGCCGACTGGTCGGAGCGTTTCGGCTTCGGCGAGATCCGCATTGCCCATGAACAGAACATCGTCCTGCCGGATGTGCCGAAAGCCGATCTGTATGCCTTGTGGCAACTGGCGTGCGAGCGAAATCTGGGCAGCGCCAACGTTGGCTTGCTGACCGACATCATTGCCTGCCCTGGCGGCGACTTCTGCGCGCTGGCCAATGCCAAATCGATCCCGATTGCCCAAGCGATTCAGGCGCGTTTCGACAACCTCGACTATCTGCACGATCTGGGCGACATCAGCCTGAACATCTCCGGCTGCATGAATGCCTGCGGCCATCACCACATCGGCAATATCGGCATCCTTGGCGTCGACAAGAACGGCAGCGAGTGGTACCAGATCACCCTCGGCGGCGCGCAGGGCAAGCACAGCGCACTGGGCAAAGTCATTGGTCCGTCGTTCAGCGCGGCCGAAGTACCGCAGGTCATCGAGCGGATCATCGGCACCTTTGTGCGCTACCGCGAGAGTGAGGAGTTGTTTGTCGATACCTTGGCGCGGATTGGCCTGGAACCGTTCAAGGAGCGGGTGTATCCGAAAGCACTGGAGGTCTCGGCATGAATAATCTGCTGCGGCTGGAGCAGGGCGTAGCGCGGATGGTGGCGGATGATCCGTGGACATTGATTCGTGAACCATCAACGCCGCGCCCCGCAGGACTTTTGATTCTGCCGCTGGCTCACTGGCTGGAAGCGCCGTCGACCCACGCTGTGTGGTTGGGGCCGGACGATGAAGTCGAAAGCCTTATTCCGTGGTTGGCCTCGCTGCCCCTGATTGCCCTCGACTTCCCGAGTTTTCGCGACGGCCGCGCTTACAGTCAGGCGTATTTGCTGCGCAGTCGTTTCGGCTGGACAGGGGAGTTGCGCGCGATTGGCGATGTGCTGCGCGATCAACTCAGCCACATGCGCCAGTGTGGCTTCGACAGTTTTGCCGTGCGCGAGGACAAATCGGCTGAGGATGCGCTGAAGGGGTTGGCGGGAATGAGCGTGCTGTACGGCCGCTCAGTCATCGAACCACGTCCGCTATTCCGCCGACGCTGAGTACGGGATTTACTCCCTCTGGTGTGTAACGTTGTGGTGAGGGGATTTAGCGAAACGTCGCACCGCCCCGATGGGCTGCGCAGCGGCCCCTGAACATGCCAATTGGCTCTCGCAGCTCAACCGCGTCCGCCGGGTTTGCGACTGCTGCGCAGCCGATCGGGGATAAATCCCCTCGCCACAGGGTGTTACGCATGCAGGGGAAACCCTTACAACCTTCGCCGATCAGGCATTTTCCCTTGGGTCGATGATGGCCTTTTGTTAGAGTCGCCGTCGCCAGCGGGTTTTCGGCTGGACGATGGAACCGAAGAAGGGAGTCTGATCAGTGAGTCCGGGCAAGAAAATCCTCGGCCTCACAGCGTTTCTTTTGCTGCTGACGCTGTGGGCCAGTTACTTTTATGTATTCAAGGAAAACCGCGACGGCCAACTCGGCGGTGCGGGCGAAAGCACAGCGTGGTGCGGCACTCCGCCGACCAACGAAGCGGCGTTGCTGGGCAAGGATCAGTTGACCTTGCGCGTCACCAACAACCTGCGCGGCGAGTTCATGCTCAGCGGTTCGCTGGTGGTTTCCGAACGCACGTTCAACCGTTATGACCTGAGCCGCAACGAACTGCGCCTGCGTCTGGAACCGTTGCAGTGGACCTACGGCGCCACGCCGATCTTCCTTGAACAGGTCAAGGTGCAGCCACTGAGCCGCAACCTCTCGGCCACCAACAAAAGTGCTTACGCGGAACTGGAGCCACGCCCGATCGGCGTTCAGGGCCAGGTCAGCGAATTCCCGTTCGATACCTACCGTTATGGCTATAAACCGGTGCTCTATTACCTCAAGGGCAGCGAACGCATCGACCTGCGCTTCAAGAACATCACCACGCTGATGGAGATGTCCAATACCTTCACACCGATCCAGAAGTACAACCGCGTCGACTACATCAACGAAAAAACCTCGATGATCCGCGACGAAGACTACAAGGCCTACGGCCCGCACGAATGCGCGTTCAGCGTCGAGCGCAAAGGTTCGTTCAAGGTGGTCGTGCTGATGCTTCTGCTGGTGCTGTGCCTGCCGTTGATGCTGGTGTTCTATCGTGACGCGCCTGGGATCGACTTCCTGGCCACGCTGGTCGGCGTTGCCGTGGTGCGAGGGTTGTTGATCGGGCCGGTGCAGGACTTCCAGCTATACAACATCGACTTCCTGTTTGGCGCGGCGATTCTGATGGTCGGGACGGTGTCGCTGATCAAGGCGATGCGCATCCACAGCCGACGCGAAATCGCCCTGCGCAGCGGCGAATCTTCCTGGTAAAACCTGAACCCTATAGGAGCTGCCGCAGGCTGCGGCAGCTCCTATAGGGGGTAGTGGATTACTTCAGGGCGGGATCGCCCATGTTCATTTTCTTCCAGCCCTGCAGCAGCACTTGCGCCTTCGGCTCCTTGCCGTTCTCAAGGTAATACTGCATCAACGACAGCCGCGCATTGCGATTCGCCGGTTGCACCTTGAGCAGTCCCTCCAGCACCTCACACGCCTCATCAACCTTGCCACTGTCGTGCAGCGCCACCGCCAGCACATACCCGTATTGCGCGTTCTGCGGCTCCAGTTGCGCAGCTTTGTGCAGGGCAGTCATGGCCTCGGCGGTTTTGCCGGCGCGGATCAGCGACAGGCCGCGGGTGTGCTGCAACAGGGCCGCGTCCGGATGCTGCTTGAGACTGTCGTTGAGCAGCTGTTGTGCTTCCTGACCACGCCCATTGGCCTCCAGCCATTGCACCAGCGTCACCAGCGCCGGGTAGAAATCCGGGTCGCGTTTCAGGGCGCTGCGCAGCAGACCTTCAACCTCCGAACTGCGACCACTGGCCTGATAGAGCATCGCCAGGTTCAGATTGGCCTCGGCGCGTTCCGCCAGACTCTTCTGCACCGTTTCGTACTCGGCGATCGCCGTGTCCCAGTTGGCTTGCGCTGCACCCAACGTATTGTTGTGCGCGACACTCAGCAGATCTCTGGCCGCGACAATGCGCACGGCTTTCACCGGGTCAGCCAACAGCGGCGACAACAACAGCGCCCGCTCCGGCGGTGGCAGAAACGCGCTGATCGCTCGCACAGCACTTTCTCGTACCTGCGGCGCCGGGTTCTTCAGGTCCTGGGTTGCCAGTTTCAGCGCTTGTTCACTGGGGTACAGCGGCAGTTCCGCGAGCAACGTGGCGCGCTGAATCGCTGGCAGATTGCTGCGCTGCAATTGCGCGTACAACGCGTCGGCAGCGCCGGGATGGCCGTTGCGGATCAGCCACAGGCTTTCGTCATAACGCGGGGCTTGCGGGGCAGTGGAGGCGTTCCACAACTTGAACTGCGCGGTGACCTTATCGCCAGCCTTGCCCTGATGACAGGTCAGACAGGCGTCCGGCGTGCCAAGCTTTTGCGCACGTTCCGGATCGGGAATGCTGAAACTGTGGTCATGCCGGAAGTCATTGCCCATGTAGAACTTGCCGGGCATGTGGCAATCGACACATTGCGAACCGGGTTGGCCCATGGTGTGACGGGTGTGTTCGATGGAGTCGTAGTTCTTCGCTTGCAAGCCTTTGCCGTCGACCCCTTCGACCGCGGTCTTGCCGGCGGTGTTATGACATTGCAGGCACACCGCGTTGCCCGGTGCTTTCAGTTCGGTGCTGTGCGGGTTGTGGCAATTGCTGCAACGCACACCCTTGTCGAACATCTTGCTTTGCAGGAATGAACCGTGTTCGAACACTTCATCCTTGATCTTGCCGTCCAGTGCATACAGCTCGCGGGTGAGGGTGCTCGGCAGGTAATCGTCCATCAGGCGTTTGCCGACGGTGTAGCCATCGCCCAGCGGCGCACGGCGCGCGTGGCAACGGGCGCAGGTTTCGATTTCTACGGTGGCGTTCTTGTCCTTGAGGTTGACATCGAAACCGGCGTGGATCAGGTCGGTTTTTTTCTGCGTCCATTCCAGATGATTTGATGCCGGGCCATGGCAGGCCTGACAGCCAACGCCGAGGCTGTTCCACTGACTGTTGAACGTGTTGCTGGCCGCATCGAAATTGCGCTTGTAACCGGTGGTGTGGCACTCGACGCACATGAAGTTGGCGTTCTGGCTTGGCTTGCTCCAGTGCAGCGGATTCTTGAAGTTGACGCCTTGGCCAGCATACAGATGAAACCAGCGGTTCTTCTCGGTATCCCAGGCAACGCCGAGCGCTTGCAGGCGTCCTTCGCCGACTTCGATCAGGTATTGCTGCAGCGGGGCGATGCCGAAGGTGTAGGCGACTTTGAAGTCGGCATTCTTGCCGTCGATGCCGGGCGTGTTGACCCAGAACTCATCGCCCTTGCGCGTAAACCGCGTGGTTTCCTTTTCAGCGTTGAACGTCACGTTACTGAAGTCGCCGAGCATCGTTTCGGCCGTCGCCGGTTGCATCGCCAACTGGTGGTGCGAGCCTTGCCAGTCCTTGACCTGTTCGGTGTGGCAGCCCTGGCACTGTTGCTCATCGACCATCGTTGCCGGTTGGCTCGCAATCACCGTCTGCGGTTTCGCGGGCGGGGCGACGGGCGTGCTGAGCGGGACTGGTTTTATCGGCGGCGGAGCTGGGCTGAACAGAAACCAGCCGATGCCCGCCACGGCGGCCAAGAGGACGCCGATGGTGATGGGGAACAAGTAGCGGGAAAGTGCGGATGGAGACGAATCAGGGTCAGGTTGTACGGTTTTATTTTTATGCTTGGGCATTGCGACTTCCGTAGTCCAGGTGCATTTGCCGTCTGGCGTGCGTTCAAGCTCGGTGCAGCTTTGCCGGATGCCCGGCGTCTGTCAAATGACACGTGTGAGGCGCCGCGCAGTCTTGCATGAATTTTGTGATTTCGAATCGCAATTGCCGAGGTTTTGGCTATACCTGTAGCACCCCCTCAAGCAATACATTCAGGCCTTCTGACAGGAGTTACAGCATGAAGCTAGCAGTAATGATGGGCACGCTCTGCATCGCCACCCTCGGCGTGGTCGGCTGCTCGAGCAAAACCGTTGCTCCCGATGAATACTCCGGGTTTCTCAAGGACTACAGCCAGCTCAAGGAGGCCAAGTCGCCGTCCGGCGCCGAAGTGATGCGCTGGATCGATCCGAAAGTCGATATCAACAAATTCACCAGCGTCTATATCGAACCGACCCAGCTCTATCCAAAACCGCAACCGACCACGAAGATTCCGCAGCAGACCCTCAACGGCATCACCAGCTATTACGATCAGGCACTCAAACGCGAAATCGGCAAGTCGCTGCCACTGGCCGCCGGTCCTGGCCCAGGGGTGATCGTGGTGCGTGCGGCAATCACTGCGGTGAGCAGCAAGACCGAAGGCCTCAAGCCTTACGAAGTCATTCCGATTGCGCTGGTGGCAGCAGCGGTCAGTACCGCTAGCGGCATCCGCGATCAGGAAACCACCCTGGCCACCGAAGCGGTATTCCTCGACGGCGGCAACAACAAAGTCGTCGCCCAGGTGGTGCGCAAAGGTACCGGTAAACCACTGGAAAACGATTCGCAAGTGATGAAAGCCAATGACGTCAAAGGCGTGATCGATGGCTGGGCTTCGGACTTGCATCAGTCCTACCTCAAACTCAAGGCGAAGTAAGATCCGGCAGCGGGATCGTTCAGGGTGAGCGATCCCGCGTGCGGCCTCAGAACTCGGCTCTGGCCCTGCGGTTGTAGTAGCTGAGCAGCCCATCGTAACTGCGGCCGACCGTGTAGAAGTCGTCGCGCAGGCGCTGCGGTGGGGCGTGTTCCTGCCAGTCCTTGTGCAGAGTGTTCAACGCCTGTAGATAGACGGTCGACGGCTTGCCGATGTACAACCACAGATCCCGTGCCGCGTCAGTCTTGGTCTGGAAACCGCCACTCGTTTGCGCGACAAGAAAGGGTTCCCGACGATCCCAGGCTTGTTGCAGTTTTGCCGTGGTGTCGGCCAGCAGTTGCGGAGTCAGCGTGCGGTTTTTCATGGCTGCATCGAGCAAATCGATGGTCTCTCGCGCCTGGATCATATAGGCCAGCAAATACCAGTGGATGTCCTTGCCCACGCGTTCTTCCAGGCGCTTCAACTGTTCGGGTCGCTGCGCGGCATCGAGGGGCAACAGGCTTTCTCTCAGTGCGATTGAAGCGCTGTTGTAACTGTCTGCCACGGGCGGAATAAAAACATTTTCGACAATGAGGGCCGCGGCATTCTGTGTCCCGGTGACAAAGCTCGCTTCCCGGTCAAACCGGCCGCTTGGTATCGTCATCGCCACCTGGTCCAGCGCGCGAGCGTAGGCATTTGCCGTTTGTGCCAGTTCCGGCTGATACGCCAACAGCTCGAGCTTTTCAGCGAGACGCCTGGAGCACAGGTCACGCTGGATGTCGCGCACATTGTGCGCATCGCTGTCTTCAAAATCGCTGAGGCTGCGCAACCATTGCTCGGTGATCTGCCGAGGTGGCTGTGGGGTCTTGTAGAGGTCATAAGCCACGCGCCATTGCACGTCGACCCGATTAATGCAGGCAATCAGCGGGCTCAAGGCATTGGCTTGGGCGGTGACCGGCGCATCGCGTTGATCGAGCCAGAGGTCGAGTTGGGAGAAGGGGCGACTGGCGCCGGTCAAACCCATGACGACGATACCGATCACCAGACCGATCGGGAACAGCAGTTTGGTATTCATGGGTGCGCCTCCTTGCCGTACCACTGTTCAACGGTTGCCGGTGCGCTGCATTCAGCGGTGGTCGCCGGCATGCGACTGCACAAGCGTTCGGTCCAGGGTTGCAGCCCCTGGTTGCGCTTGACCGTGCCTTGGCTGCCGATCACATTGATCACGCCGAGCACAACGATCAACAGCATGGTCGCGAGGGTCGTCAGACAGACTTTCAGCAGCGGGTTGGTCTGTTCCCAGGAAACGTGTGGCTTGACCTGCCGCCGACGTATCAGCCCGAAAGTCGCCAACGTCGTGGCGTACACTACGCCGGCGATCGGGCCGAAAAACCAGCTCAACCCGGCCACCATCAGTGCACAGGGAATCAGATCGCGCAGGACCCCGAACGGCGGTGACTCAGCGGCGAAACCCAGGCAAAGCCGCGCACTGAGCCGGTCATCCAGCACCCACCAGCGATGGGCAAAATTATGCACCAGCCAATTGAGCCCGGCGCCGATCACTGCAAACACCACCGTTGTGATCATGACGATATTGATCAGCCCGCTGAGACGCAGACCCTGCGGGATGAAGTGGGTAAATGCGCCGATCAGGCAGGCCAGCACGACGCCCACGTAGGTTGGCCAGTCGTTGAAACGGGTTTCCCAATCGCGCCAGAAGAACGCGGTGCCGCCGGGCATGTCCGCCCAGATCTCGGGCGTGTTGGCGTACAGCGCTGAACTCAACTGTCGGCACTGAGCCCAGTCCTCCTCGTGCAGGCGCCGGGCCAGGGCGCGGCGCTGACTGAACGGGCCGCTGCCGAGCAACAGGCGTGCGGCGCGGTGTTGCGGCGTGGCGAGCGGTTCCTGGGCGAGCTGGCGCTGTCGCGCCAGAAAAATCGGCGCCTCATGGCGCGCGACCAGTCGTTTCCATTCGCTTTCGGGGCAGCGGTTCGACGGGCCTGCGTGCCAGCCCTGGCCGGCGCAAACCTGCTCGAAAATGTGCGCAGACCAGTAACGGCTGTCCAGCAGCAACTGACTCAAAAAGCGGTTGAACCATTGTCGGTGCACTTCGCCTTCAAGCCAGAGGACGTTGACGCGATCCTGGTAAGCCTGCAAAAAAGCTTCACTGTCTTGCTGCTCAAGTGCATCGCACAGGGGCTGGGTGACGCGCTCACGCTGTTGAGCCAGCAGCAGTTCAACGGATTCTTCGTCCAGCTCAAGGCGTTGCCAGGCACTGAACCAGTGATACTGCTGCACCGCCCAATCCACCAGCGGCCCGGACGATTGCGGTTGTTCGATGCAATGCTGCAACAGGGTTTCTTCGAGGATGTGCGCACACCCTTGCTCGACGGCGAGTGCGTGACGCTGGCGCAGTTCTTCGAGGCTGATACCGTCCAGCGAGCGCGTGACCAGTTGCAGGGCATCGGCTTCGACCACGGTCAGGCCGGTCAAGTCCCATTGGCTGGCGTCAGGCTCGGGGGCTTCACGGTCTGCGTGGAACTGTGCCCATTCCTTGTCATTGAGGGCTTGTTCATACGCATCGCGCAGGCGCTGAAACCCCTCCGGATCTTCGTCCGGACGGGTTTTTTTGAGCAGGGCGGCGTATTGGCGTTTGATACTGCGCGTATCGGCGTCGGCCGAAAGGCCAAGGACGGTCCAGCAACTCATTGCGTGTACAACTCCATGAAAACCTGCGACGCGGTCCAGTGGTGGCAATTTGATTTTGCGCACCCTACCTGTTTCGCGTCGAAAAGTCCTCAGTCGCCGTTCAGTTACCGATAAACCAGCGGAAATACGGATTGCCGCCGTCACCGCGCATCACTTCGCGGATATCACGACCCCAGGCATCACGATCGCCGTCATAGGCATGCAGACTCGCCCGATAGAACTGCATCAGACGCTGCCGATGCGCTGCCATCCGCTCATTGAAACCGGCGTCGGCGTTCAACAGTGGCGGCGCCTGATACAGATCGAGCAGCGCTGGCAGTACACGGGTGATTTCCTTGGCTCGCACCCACGGCGCGTACTCGATGCGCGGTTGATCGTCGGTGACCGCCGCAGCGCTGGCGGCGAAACGTTCCAGACCTTTACGGTCAGTGACCCAGGTCGAAAGCAGGGCGGCGGCCGAGCCGATGCCGACATCCTGCAAAGTGCCGCGCACGCTGTCCTGCTGGAAGCGCGCGGTAATTTTCGCCACGTCCAGTTCAATCGGCTGCATCGAACCGACCAGCAACATTTCGTGGAATTCGCTGGTCCAGAGGTTCGCGTAGGGGAAGACGTCGAGGAAACTGCGCACCAGCGAGCGCGAGTCATCGATGTTCTGCGTCGGCAGCGGCAGCCATTGCGCGACCAGGCCTTGGGATTGCAAGCGACTGGCGGCCAACTGGTAGAAATCCCGCGAATACAGGTTGACCACACCGGCCGCCGACGGCGGTGGCGGTTCGAGGGTGATCAGATCGTAAGTCTGTTCGCTGCGCAGCAGTTCCTGGCGCCCGTCGCGCAGACGCACTTCGACGCCGGGATCACTGGCCGCATTGAAATTGCCGTTGAACAGCGGCGCAGCATTGACCACCGCCGGCAGCAACTCGGCGACCACGCGATGCTCCAGCCCCGGATAACGCAGCATGGCGCCGGCGGTAATACCGGTGCCGAAGCCGATCACCAGTGTCGAACGCGGTTCGCCGTTATGAATCAACAGCGGCAGCAGCGCTTGAATGCGCATGTAGCGCAGCGACGGCATGGCATCGCCGGTGTTGGAAACCCCCTGGATGTATAAACGGTGGAAGGTGTTCTCGCCTTTGCCTTGGGCGACCACTGCCACGGTTCCGCCGCGACCTTCTTGATAAAACGCCAGCGTACCGCTGCGTGCGCCGGGTAATAGATTGGCGATCTTGTTGACCGGTGTCAGCACAGCGAACAGCACCGAGACCAGACCCAGCGCCACTACCGCCTGCCGCCGGCCTTTCTTCACACCGTGGCCCTTGCGCACCGCGAAGTAACCGACCGCCGCCGCGATGATCGCCAACAGGCCCAGGGTGCGCACCAGCCCCAGCAGCGGGATCAGCACAAAGCCGCAGAGCATCACGCCGATAATTCCGCCCAGCGTGTTGAACGCCACCACGGCGCCGACGCCACGGCCGATCCGCTCGTGGCCGACACTCAGGCGCAAGGCCAGCGGAAATGCCGCGCCGAGCAGCAGCGTCGGCACAAACACGATGCTCAACGCCGCGACGGCAAAACGCGCACTCATGCCCGCCAGTTCGCTGGCGCCCAGACTTAGCAACCACGTCTCGGCCTGGGTCTGTGCCAGTACCAGCCAGCGGCCTAGCAGGGCGATTTCCACCAGCGCGATCAGTCCGGCACCGGCAATCAACAAACCGAACACGCCCCACGGATCACGAATGCGCTCGACGCGACGGGCGAGCAGGGCGCTGCCGATAAACAGCCCGGTCAGGTAAGTCGCCAGCACCACGGCGAAGGCATAGGTGCGGGTGCTCATGAACTGCACGATTGATTGCGACCAGACCACTTCATACCCGAGCGCCACGCCACCGGCGATGGAGTACAGCCACAACGCGGTGCGGTCGGCGGCTTTCTCGCTGTGATGTTTGACCGGCGCTTCAACCGCTGTCGGCTGGCGGCGCTGCCAGGCCAGTGCAGCGGCTGCAGCGAGCAGATTGAGCATCGCCGCAAACAACGCACTGCCGCGCACGCCAAGAGTGGCGATCAGCACGAACGCGGCGAGCAACGTGCCGACTATCGCTCCAAGGGTATTGGCCGCATACAACTGCCCACCGGCCTTGCCCGCATCAGTCGCCAGCGCGCGCACCAGCACCGGGAGGGTGCCGCCCATCAATACGGCGGGGATGTCGACCAGTGCAAACGGCAAAAGCCAGGCCAGCAAGCCGACGTGACCCTGTAGCCAGGCAAACGGACTGGCCGCCAGGCTCATGGCCACGGTCGCGCCGACACCCAATATCGCTACCAACACTTCCAGCCCGGCATACAGCAGCACCGGTTGTTGCAGGCGATCGGCCCAACGCCCGAATAACCAGCCACCGATGGCCAGCCCGGCGAAAAACGCGCTGATGCCAGTGGTGATCGCGTATACCTCGACACCGACCACCAGCGACAGCTGCTTGATCCACAGCACCTGATAGACCAGCGCGGCGGCGCCGGAAATGCACAGCAGCAGAGCAGGAATCAACAGCGCCGGCGAAGCGGTATGCGAAGCGGGTATGGCCGACGGCTTGCTGGCGATACGTGAGGACATTGCGGTTGCCTTGTTCCAGTTCAAAAATAACTGCGACTGTACCGGCCAATCGCTGGCAAGCCAGCTCCCACAGGGATCTTTGGTGAACACATCTTTTGTGAACAACCACAATACCTGTGGGAGCTGGCTTGCCAAAGGGACCTTTGGTGAACACATCTTTTGTGAACAGCCACAATACCTGTGGGAGCTGGCTTGCCAGCGATTGGGGCCAATACGGTCCCAGATCAAAAACAGGTCCGCCCGCCGGTGAGGGCGGGCGGCGGTCGAGCGTCTTACTGTGCAGTCGGTGCCGCTTTCATTTTTTCAGCGATTTTCGCGTCAACCGCAGCACGGATCTGGTCGATGCTGAAGCTGGCCGGTTTCTGGCTCGGTGGATATTCAATGAAGGTTTGCAGGAACGCTGCCGATTTCTGGACCGCTTGCGCAGCGAGGTAAACGTTCTTGGTCTGCCAATCGTAGTACTGATCGGAAACCACGTCGGCACGCTCGTACGGGTCCATTCTCAGGTTGAGGATTTTCGGTACGCGCAGGCACACGAACGGTTCACTCCAGACGCGGAAACCACCTGGTTCGCGTTGCTCGCAGAACACCACTTTCCAGTTGTCGAAGCGCATCGATACCAGCACGCCGTCGTCGTTGAAGTAGTAGAACTCCTTGCGCTCGCCTTTAGGCTGTTGGCCGGTCAGGTATGGCAATTGGTTGAACCCGTCCAGGTGCACCTTGAAGTTGGTCCCGCCAGCCGTTGGCGCCCAGCCCTTGAGCAGCTTGCCTTTGACGTCGGCATCACCCGCCGCCGCGAGCAGGGTCGGGAACCAGTCCATCCCCGAAAACAGCTCGTTGGACACTTCAGCCGGTTTGATCTTGCCCGGCCAGCGAATCATCGCCGGCACCCGATACGCACCTTCCCAGTTGGAGTTCTTCTCGTTGCGGAACGGCGTGGTCGCCGCGTCCGGCCAGGAGAACTGGTTCGGGCCGTTGTCGGTGGTGTAGACGACGATGGTGTTGTCGGCGATTTTCAGGTCATCGATGGTTTTCAGCAGTTTGCCGACGTCGGCGTCGTGCTCAAGCATGCCATCGGCGTATTCGTTGCCGGGCATGCCGCTCTGGCCCTTCATCGAATCACGTACGTGGGTGAACACGTGCATGCGCGTCGTGTTCATCCAGACGAAGAACGGCTTGTCCGCCTTGGCCTGTTTCTCGATGAACGCCTGAGCGGCGGCGGTGGTTTCGTCGTCGATGGTTTCCATGCGCTTGGTGGTCAGCGCACCGGTGTCTTCGATCTTGCCATCGGCGAAGCTGTGGATCACGCCACGCGGGGTGTTGGCCTTGACGAACTCGGCATCGTCTTTTGGCCAATACGGACGTTCAGGCTCTTCCTCGGCGTTGAGGTGATACAGGTTGCCGAAGAACTCGTCGAAACCGTGGTTGGTCGGCAGGTATTCATCCTTGTCGCCCAAGTGGTTCTTGCCGAATTGCCCGGTGGCGTAACCCAGGCCCTTGAGCGCCTGGGCGATGGTGATGTCACGTTTTTGCAGGCCCACCGGTGCGCCCGGAATGCCGACTTTCGACAGACCGGTACGCAATGGCGTTTGTCCGGTAATGAAAGAAGAACGGCCGGCGGTGCAGCTGTTCTCCGCATAGTAGTCGGTGAACATCATGCCTTCTTTGGCGATGCGGTCGATGTTCGGCGTCTTGTAGCCGACCACACCCATCGAATAGGCACTGATGTTGGTCTGGCCGATGTCGTCGCCGAAGATCACCAGAATGTTGGGTTTTTCAGCCGCTGTGGCGGTTGCCGACAGCGCCATCACCGAGGTTGCCACCAGGGCGAGTTTCGGTAGCCACTTGCGTATGCGAGTCATCTGACTTGCTCCTTTTGCGCGGGGGTGTCGCTTGCTGCGACTTACGTTTACTGCGGTCCTGCGTCACGTTTTTTCTTATTGCACTTGCTCGGTTGCCGGTGGATCGAACGGGTAGATGCGGCGCCATTCGCTCGCCATGTCCACCACGGTCCAGCCACGGGAATTCGCTTCATCGAGGGCCTTGTCGAGCCGGCCTATATCGGATTTACGGTCGTAGGCCCATTCGCGTTTCGCGTCAGTGTGATGCACCAGGCCCATGAAACGTTTGCCCGGCCCTGCCGCCGTCCACTGGAGCATTTGCAGGTCACCGTCGGAATTGCCGAAGGCCAGAATCGGGCGTTTGCCGATCACCGCGTCGATGCTTTCCGGTTTGCCGGGACCGTCGTCGTTGTGCGCCAGTTTTTGTGTGCGCACGATGGAGGCCTTGCCGTCCTTGAACTGGAACGCAGTGACGAACGTAGTGCCGATCACCTGTTCCGGCGGGATGCCGTAGACCTTCTCGGCGAAGGCGCGCATGAACGCGGTGTCGCCGCCGGAGACGATGTAGGTCTTGAAGTCCTGGCTGCGCAGGTAGTCGAGCATTTCCAGCATCGGCTGGAAGATCATTTCGGTGTACGGCTTACCGGTTTTCGGATGGCGCGCCTGGCTCAGCCAGGTCTTGGCGTAATCATCGAAGGCCTCCGTGGTCATGCCAGTGTGGGTGGCGCCGAAGATCTTCAGGATGCCGTCCATGCCCGCCGCAGCGAGCGCCTTGTGGTCGTTTTCGATCACGGCCTTGAACGGTTGGGTGGTTTTCCATTCCGGGTGTTGCGGTGCATTGCGCTTGACCTCGTCGAGGGCGAACAGCAGCTCGAAATACATCGGCTGCTCGCTCCACAGGGTGCCGTCGTTATCGAACACGGCAATTCGCTCGGCGGGTTTGACGAAGTCCTTGCTTGATTGGTCGGTCACGGTCTGAACGAACTCGATGATGCTCTTCTTCGCCGGGCCATCGTTCCACGACGGCAGCGGTTCGTTGGCCTGAGCCAGCAGCGGTAAAGCGAGGCCGAACAACAGGGCCAGGCCGAAACGTTGGCGGTGCAGCATCGGGTTGATCATGAGAAGTCCTTGTCGTGAACGGGGTTGAGCGGGCGCAGGGCCGAGGTGGATTTCTGTGGCTGTGGTTCGACCTGAGCGTGAAGCGTAGTCAACGATTGGCGCAGTTGAACCAGGGTTTTTTCAGTGGCCGGATCGCGACCGTAAAGTCCGCGCAGCAACCCTTGCAGGCGCGGCCCGGCATCGACCAGCTTCAGACCCAGGTGACTGCGCCGCAGCCACAGATACAACGCGCTTAACTGGGCAGGCCTGGCTTCGAGTTGCGGATTGATTTGTTGCCAGGCGTAGTCCGGCGATTGCAGCCACTCGGCGTGCCGTGCCTGTTTGCGCACTTGCATGGCGCGCCAGGCGTGAGTGAGCGGCTCACGGCTCAGATAACCGAGCGCTACGATTGCCATGAGAGCGAATAGCCACAGCAGCCAAGGCGTGGAGAAGTGCACGCGGTTCTGGCTCAGTTGTTTGAGATCTTCAGTGATCGAGAACACTGGTTTGTAGGCGCTGTTCGCCGCTGCGTCGAAAGTCACTGCGGGTACTTGTGCGGTACGCAATTGACGAGTGCCTGCATCCCACCATTTCACTTCGATGGCCGGCAGAGAGTAAGAACCCGCGCTGTCGATGCGATAGGTCGCACTGTCGATACGCTGACCGCCGAGGATGTCGCCGCGACCGTCATCAAGGCTGGTGACCTGCGGCGCTTTCGCATAACGATTGAGGCCGGCGACATCGCCCAGCGTGGGGATCGGCAGGGCCATCGCCAGTGTGCCGTCGGCTTGCAGGGTCAGTTGGCGGGTGATGCTGTCACCCATTTTCAGCGGCGTGGCCGATTTGATGGTGGTTTGGCTGAAGCGCACGGCGGTTGCCACCAACGGCACTTCACCGGGTTTGAAGCCGGGCGGCTGGGCGGCGCTGAATTGCAACGGTTGGGTCTGAGCGCTGATTTCGCTGGTCGCCTGAGCGGGTGTGGCGCGCACGGTCAGCGCTGGAATGTCGAAGCGGCGGGCGACGTTCGGGGTGAGCAGGTAGCTGTAGCGCATGCCGTTGAAGGCTTGGCCGTCGATGGTTTGATTGAGGTGCTGCGCCTGGCCATCGGGTGGCATCACCAGTACGCCGTCGAGTTTGAGGTCGGGCAGGGTGGCGGCACTGGTGAACCAGGTGTCGGTGAGGACGTCGACTTGCAGTTCGATCAGGCCACCGACCATGGCGCCTGCGGCGGGTTGCAGGTGGGCCTGGACTTTGAGTTGGGGTTCGGCGGCAAAAGCATTGAGGCTGAACAGGCTGATCAGCAACAGGATGCAGAGTTTTCTGGCGACTGACCTGGTCTCATCGCTGGCAAGCCAGCTCCCACAGGGTTTTGCAGTGTGAACAAGATATTTAAATCCACAGGAGATCCCTGTGGGAGCTGGCTTGCCAGCGATGGCCGCGACCGGGTTCATGGCCTGGCCCCCGCCTGATCCTGCAAGCTGAACTTCTGCTTGAGAAACTTCGCCGGGGAGGTCGTGAGATTCTGCAACCACAGCGCATCCGATGTCGCCTGCTCGGTCTCGACCGCTTTGCTCTGGCCCTTGCCCGGGGCCTTGTCGAATTTCACCTCATCCGGCTTGGTCTCTGGCGCATTCTTTTCGGCGCTGTCGGTGTCTTTCAGCAGCGCTCGCGCCAAGGCCAGGTTGGCCGTGGCTTCGTGGAGCTGCGGTTGCAGTTTCAACGCCTGCGTGTAGGCGGCAATCGCCTGATCGAACTTGAAGCGCCGCACGTAAATGTTGCCCAGATAGAAATACGCCTGCGGCGTGTCCAGCCGCGCGAACGTCGCCAGTGCGAGGTCATAATCCGCCGCGTGGTAAGCCGCAACGCCTTTCCAGTACGGGTCGACAAACAGTGCAGCGGCCTGCGGCAAATGCCCATGCTCGAACGCCCAGCGACCCTGCTGATCACGGGTGAAAAACGCATCGGTCAGCCCATTGGCTTGCGCCGGGGCTGCCGGCCAGCCGAGGCCCACGGCGAGCGCCACCGCCGGCATCCAGTTGACGCTCCAGCCCTTGCGCACGCTGAATAGCGCCAACAACAGCAGCGGCCAGCACAGCCAGTAACCGGCGTCTTTCCAGTGCAGTTCGCGCTGTTCGGCCCTGGCGCTCTGGAAGTGCTGTTGCGCGTGCAGTTCGATCCAGTCCAGATCATCGTTGTTGAGGGTCAGGCTGCCGAGCGGTGCATCCAGTGTCGACGCCAGTTTTTTCAGTGCTGCAGGGTCGAAACCGCCCAGCGCCGGACGTCCGTTGGCATCGGTGCGCGGCTGGCCATTGGTGTCGCGAATGATGCCGCCATCCTCGTTGCCCACCGCGAGTACCAGTACTTGCAAGTCGCTGCCGTCGAGGTGTTTGGCGAGGCCATCCAGTTGCGCGGTATCGGCGCCGTCAGTGATCAGCAGCAGACTGCCCGGAGTTTTTTCGGCATCGAGCAGGCGTTTGGCCTGATCGATCACCGCGCCGACGTCCTTGCCCGGTTTGTCGATCAATCCCGTGCTCAACGCCTCAATGAAGGTCTCGAGCAGTGCCGGATCATCGGTCGGCGGCAAGACCAGATGCGCACTGCCGGCGTAAGCGATCAGCGCGGTGCGCGCCCCGGCGCGGCGCTGGATCAGGTCGTGCAGCTTGTGCTTGGCCGCTTCCAGTCGAGTCGGCTGCACATCGCTGGCATCCATCGACGGCGACAGATCCACTCCAACAATCAGCGGCGCGCGGTTTTCCAGAAAATCCGGACGATCCTGCTCCCACGTCGGCCCGGCGGCGGCGATCGCGCCGAGTATCAACACCGCACACAACAGATGCACCGGGCGCAGGCGTTGATTGTCCTGCGGAGTGACCAACAAATGCGGCAACAAATGCTCGGCGATATTGCTGCGCAGGCGTCGTTGCAGGTCGCGGGTACGGCGCCAGATCAGCGGCAGCAACGCGCCGAACAAAGCGAGCAGCAGCCACAGCGGGCGCAGGAAGTGGAAGTCACTGAGATTGATCTCCATCTCAGGCCTCCTGCCGCTGACGTGCGAGTGAAAGCCGCGGCAACAGCATTGCGCCGAGGTGATAAAAGGCCAGCAACAGCATCGCCATGCCCAGCGGCCAATAGAACAACTCGCGCTGGGGCTGGTGGCTGAGGGTTTTCACCTGATGCGGGGTGAGGCGGTCGAGGGTGCTGTAGACCTGATCCAACGCGGTGCGATCCTCGGCGCGGAAGAACTGGCCACCGGTGGTTTTGGCAATCTGCTCAAGGCCCGGCAGATTGACTTTGGCCTCACCCGACGCACTCGGATCACCGATGCCGATGGTGTGGATGACCACGCCTTTGTTGGCGGCCATTTCTGCGGCGTGATCCGGGGTGATCGCGCTGCTGGTGTCGTTGCCGTCGGTGAGCAGGATCAGCACTTTTTCCTGTTCGTGGGCCTGATCCAACAGCTTCAGGCTGAGGCCGATGGCATCGCCGATGGCGGTGTTGGGGCCGGCCATGCCGATACCAGTGTCGGCCAGCAACAGCGACAGGCTGGCGTGATCAAGGGTCAGCGGCGCCTGCGGATAGGCGCCGCTGCCGAACACGATCAGGCCGAGGCGGTCGTCCTTGCGCTTGTCGATAAAGCCTTGCACGACGTCTTTTACTGCCGCCAGCCGATTGATTTTCTGGCCACTGGCGTTGGTGAAGTCTTCAGTCTCCATGGACTGCGAAATGTCGATGGCGAGCATCAGGTCGCGCACCGGTTGCTGGCGTTCGATGGGCTTTTCGACGAACACCGGGCGCGCCGCCGCCAAAAGAATCAGCGCCCACACCGCGAGGTTCAGCAGCAATTGCCACCCATTGCGCCGCGTACCGGCGTTGGCTGGCGCTTCACCGACCGCGCGGCTCATGGCGCCGAAAAACGGTACGCGCACGGCGCTGCGCGCTTCGTTGTAGGCCGGCAAATAGCGGTAAGCCAGCCAGGGCAGCGGCAGCAGAAGCAACAGCCACGGGTAATCAAGCTGCCACATGGTGATGCTCCACCCAGTATTGGCAGGTGTCGAACAGCGCCTGGCGTTGCGACTCGGGGAGGGCGCGCAGGGTGTCGTCGGGGGCGTAGGCCAACTGAGCGAGTTGCTCGCTGAAATCGGCGGGTAGCGGTTTCTTGCAGTGCCGCTGCAAAAAACTTTGCCAATCCTCGCGACCCAGCGCTGCAACCCCCTGTAGGAGTGAGCCTGCTCGCGATACTGATCGATCAGTTGATGAATGCGTTGAATGTGATGACCCTTTCGCGAGCAGGCTCACTCCTACAGGGATCGGGTTTCGATCAAGAGATTGTGTGGGCATCGAGAGGGCCACGCGTTTCAGCAGCTCAGGCAGTTCGCGCAGTGCATTGAGGTCAGTGCTGCGATCACGCAACTGCGCCAGCCGTTCCAAACCCTCGCGGCGATACTGATCGCGCTGCCATTGCCAATGGCGGCGCACGCCGATGATCAACGCCATCAGGATCAACACCGCGAGCAACACCCACCAACCCCACGTCTGCGGCGCATAGCTCACCGGCGCGGGCAAGCCCAGCTCCTTGAGCTGATCGATACTCGGGATATTCGGATTCATCGCCGCGAGCCGGCAGTCTTGCCAAGTTCGGCACGCAGTTGCGCGTGCGCCTCTTCGGCCGTGCTGAACATCATCAGCGGTACCTGACTGCGCCGCAGCAAGGTGGCGACGTCCTTGAGGCGCCCCCCCAGGTAATCGCCCAACGGTTGATGCACGCTGCGTTTCTCGACCGCCAGTTCTACCTGCAATTGTCCTTGCGTCACCAGCAGCCGGCCGTTGCTCGGCAGTTTCAACGCCAGCGGATCATAGACTTGCAAAGCGATCACATCGTTGTGCGTGCGCAGTTGCCGCATCAATTGCAAGGTGCGCTCCCCGGCGCCGGCAAAGTCGCTGACGATGCAGATCAAATGATCATGCCCGGCCAATGCCAGGCAGCGTTGTAAGGCCTTGTCGAGTTGATCTTCGTCTTCAGCATCGGGGTTGGCGGCGTTCAGTGCCTGATTCTGTTCGGCGACCCGGCTGAGCAAAGCTTCCACGCGTTTACGGCTGCGCAGCGGCGCCACGCTGTCGATGCTTTGATCGTTGAACACCAGCCCGCCGACCCGGTCGCCTGCGTTGAACACCATCCATGCCGCCAGCGCGGCCAACTCAGCGGCGAGGGCAGATTTGAAGCTGCGTTGCGAGCCAAAGAACATCGACATGCGCTGATCGACCACGACCAGCGCCGGGCGGTCGCGCTCTTCGGTAAACGTGCGCACCACCGGTTTGCCGGTGCGCAACGAGGCACGCCAGTCGAGGTGGCGCAAGTCGTCACCCGGCTGATAGCGGCGCAACTCATCGAAATTCAAGCCACGGCCACGCAAGCGCGAGGCATGGTTGCCGGCGAGGATGCTGCCCTGCGGCTGACGCGCCAGAAAACTCAGGTCACGGGCCTTGAACTCCAGCGCCATCAATTGCGCCAGAGAGACGTAGACCAGACCGTCAGCGTTCACGCCGGAATCGCCACTTTGTCGAGAATCCGGTCGAGCACCTGATCGGCCGTCACGCCATCGGCCACCGCGTCATAACTCAATTGCAAACGATGACGCAGCACCGGATGCACTACCGCACGCACGTTGTCCGGCGAAACAAAATCCTGACCCTGCAACCACGCATCGGCGCGTGCGCAACGATCCAGGCCAATGCCGCCACGTGGACTCGCACCAATGTTGATCCAACGGCCGAGGTCTTCGTCGTAATCGGCCGGATGGCGCGTGGCGTTGATCAGGTCGATCAGATAGGTGTCGATGGCCGGCGAAACATGCACCGCGCTGACTTCCTTGCGCGCAGCGAAAATCACTTCCTGCGACAGGCTGAAACCCTTGGCTGGCGCGGTGTTCGCGCCTTGGGCGAACTCCTCGGCGCGCAATAAACGCAAGACCTGGCTTTCGTTGTCGGCGCTCGGATAATCCAACAGGACTTTCATCAGAAACCGGTCCATCTGCGCTTCCGGCAGCGGATAGGTGCCTTCCTGTTCGATAGGGTTTTGCGTGGCCACCACGATGAACAGTTCCGGCAGCGGATGACTGTTGCCGGCCACGGTGATCTGGCGTTCTTCCATGGCTTCGAGCAGCGCCGCCTGGACTTTCGCCGGGGCGCGGTTGATCTCGTCGGCGAGGATCAGGTTGCCGAACAACGGCCCTTGCTGGAAACGGATTTCATTCTGCCCGGCGACCTGATGCAGCACCTCCGCGCCGGTGATGTCCGAGGGCAGCAAGTCCGGGGTGAACTGGATGCGGCTCATCTTGGCGTCGAGGTGCTTGGCCAATGCCTTTACCGTGCGCGTCTTGGCCAACCCCGGCAGGCTTTCCAGCAGCAAATGCCCGTTCGCCAACAGGCCAAGGAGGATCTGGCGGATCACCTGATCCTGGCCGAGCACGGATTCGGCAATGCTCGCTTGCAGGGCGTTGAGGTCGCTGAGTGCTGTCATGACTTGTGCTTCCTTCTCAAAACATGAACGTCGGAATGACCGGAATGAACGACAGCCGGAAATTCCAGCGGCTACTGATCAGGTCGTCAGGGTGGATTGCCGAGTATTGAATCTCGCCGGAGATACGCACCGGCAATTTGCCGAAGTTGAAAATCCGCCCGGCACCGATGCCGATGGGGAAGGTGACTTTGTTGCCATCCTCGGCCTTCCAGTTGACCGTGACGTTGGGGGTCATGCCGATGCGCCATTGCTCCGGCCCCGGAATCGCCCGTTGAATGAAGTACTGCACGTTGGTCAGGCTGACGTCCTTGCGTTTGCTGTCGCCGCCGACCGACCACCAGTGTTGCGGGAACACGCCAAGCGTCCAGTCCGGGCCGAGATAGGCAGCGACGAACGCCGGGCCCAGCGAGTATTTGCCAGTGCCGAGTACGTCTTCTTCGGCGGTGGGGAACATTGCCGTCGGGCCGAAGCCCCAGACCATTTTGCCGCCGCTACTGAAACGAATAGGCTCCTTGGGCGAGAACACGCCTACGTAGGCCAGATCGCCGAAGCCGCTGGTACGGTCGAACGGGTCTTGAATCACTGAGGCGAAGTCGCCGCGATCGTGCAGCAATTCGTTCGGCCCCATGCCGATCAGGTTGCCGGCCTTGTGATTGACCGGCGCGCTGACGTAGCTGATCGGCAGGCGGTTGATCAGGTTCCAGTCTTCGCCAAGGGAAATCGGAAAGGTCGGCATGAAACTGTATTTGCCGAGCATGCGCGTACCGTTGCTGTGCGGGCCTTTGAGCGCGGTGTAGTCGTATTGATTGAACAGCAGCACGAGGTTGCCGACCGGGTTATCCATCAGTTTGGCGATTTGTTCGGTGGAGGGATCGCAACCGGCGGCGACGACTTTTTTCAGGTCGATGTCGAAGTCTTGCTGCAGACGCTGGCAGGTTTCCGGATCGCCTTTGGCAGTGCTCGGCGTCGTTGCGTTGCCGAGGGACGGCAAGTCGCCCGCCGCGCAGGCGAGGCCGCTGAACATTACTGTGTAGAGGGCCAGACCCGGTCGCTTCCATGCTGTCGTCATCGTGATGCGGCTCCGCTACCAGGCGTACTGCAGGCGTAATGTCCAGGTGTTTACATCCGGTGAGCCGGTGCGTTCGGAGACCGTGTCGGAGTAGGCGATCAACCCACCAAACTGAGGTGACAGCATGAAGCCGACACTGGCGCCCAAAAGGCCGTTTTCCTGTTTGTTGTCTTGCCAGTCGCCGTTGATTTTTGTTTCGCCGCCACGACTGTAAGTCGCATCGAGCGAGGCCCACAACGCACGGTTGATGGTGTAGCTGTAGTGACCCTCAACGGCATAAAGCGCTTTCTGTTCGAGCTTGCCATCGCCGTGATAGTCGTCGTTGTCACCGTACAACGACACATAGGTATTGAATTCGAGCCAGGTAGGGCCAATCGGGGTACCAAAGGCGACCTCCGGTTTGAATGCCCAGCGGTTCGAGCCGATGTTGATGATCCGGTCTTTGTCGTAATCGCCTGTAGGAGCCGTCACCCAAAGCGCGCCAGTGAGGAACGTCTCGGGCGTCCAGTTGGCGAACTCTTCCTTGGTCAGCGCCGGGCCGCCAAAGATGTTATGCACCAGCACCACTTGGGTATCGGCCATACCGCCATTGTGTTTGGTACCGTCGAAAAACTGCGCATTGTCGAAGGACGCCGAAATATCGGCATAAGGCTGCAAGATCTGAATCGCGCTGTTACGGCCGTCAATTGCAAACGATCGGGCAAAACGGGCGATGTAAAGGTTGGCGTCCAGAGACAAGCCTTCGATGGGCAGCGCCGTATCGATCGGTGTGTTGGTATCGATGCGGTTGTAATAACCAAACACCATGTTCAGATCGGTGGGCAGGTTCTGCCAGTCGCGCGCGTTATCCGCCACGCTCAACAGTGGCGCCATGGTCAGGCCAAGCGCTGTCAATGCGACTTTTCTGGATGTCTTCGGGCCCATTACAGTGCTCCAGCGATTTGTCGAAAGGGGGCTCATGGTTTAACGATCACGGGCGTCAACAGCGGCATCTTCCACTCGCCGCTGGCCACTTCCGGTTTTGGCAGGTACAGACGCAGCACCCCGTAGAACGGCCCGTTCGGCGCCGGCAGCCAGTTGGCCTGTTTGTCCTTGCCTGGATTTTTGTGTTGCACGTAAAGCGTCAGACCGCCGTCAGCATCGAGCTTCAGATCCGGCAACATTCGCGAGTTGATCAGGTAGCGGTTGAGCGGATTGGCGACCAGCAATTTGCTTTTGCCGTCGTACATGGTCAGCGACCAGAAAGCATCCGCCGGGGGCAGGGCGCCCCTGTCGAAATGCAGGGTGTAGTCGTGTTTCGCGGCGTCCGCGGGTTGGCCATCCTTGTCAACGAAGTAGCCGATGTAATTCGCCTCTTCGGCAGAGTTGCCGA
The DNA here is from genome assembly GCF_018326005.1 of Pseudomonas sp. Seg1. Taxonomy (NCBI): domain Bacteria; kingdom Pseudomonadati; phylum Pseudomonadota; class Gammaproteobacteria; order Pseudomonadales; family Pseudomonadaceae; genus Pseudomonas; species Pseudomonas sp. Seg1. Next base: position 3,504,540 of record NZ_AP021903.1, on the reverse strand, counting down.
AGATCCCCATGTTGGCGCCGGCGTAGCGATACAGGTAATTGCCCTTGAGGTGATCGCGAGTGCCGAACAGATCTCCGCTGCTGACCTGATGGGCATCGACCTTGTCTTTCTTGAACGCGGCGAATTCGGCCTTGGCGTCACTGATGCCGTCTTCCAATGCCTTGCGTTGTTCGGCGCTGAGTTTGTTTACGTCGAACGGTTCGCCGGCACCAATGCCGATTTTCGCGAAGCGCGCGAGCAGGTCTTTCTCCACGTCTTGTGGTGGGGTGAACGCGAGCATGAAGTTCAGGTAACGAAACAGATCCGGGGTTTCGCTCATGGTCGCGGTTGGCTTGGGCCAACTGACCTTCGACGCCGGCGCCGGGGCTTTCTGTTTGAGGTAATGGCTGAGGGTTTCGACCTTGTAGCCCTTCTGGATCTGCTTGACCTTGCCCAGGTCCTTTTCATCAAACAACTGCGTGCGGTACAGCGCATAAGTGATGTTGCTTTCGCTGCGCAGCAGACGGTCGATATTCACCGGTTGCTGACCCTGCCAGTCCGGCCCGGCGATCATGAAGTGGCCGCCATTGTTGCCGGTGCTGCGGGTCCCCAGATACGCGAAGTTCTGCGTGTAGGCGTCGATCAATTGCACCGAGTAATAGCGGTGTTCCTCGATGGCCGGCAGGGTCAGGATCAGCGGTTCGGCACGCAGGTCCATCCAGACGAACGAGTAGGGCGTGTCGGCGTTCGGTGTGACGAACGCGGTGTCCTTGGCAGTGAAGGCCTTGGCGGTGTTGCCGATCTGGTTGAACGGTGCCTTGAAGTTCGGGCTTTTAGTGTCGACGGCCTGGGTGTAGAGGGTCTTGTACATCTCAACCACCGGGAACCCGTACAGATAGGCTTCCTTGGCGATACCGCGGGTCTCTTCAGGGCTTGCGCTGAAGTCGGCCCAGGCGTTGCAACTCAACGCGAGGGTCAGGCCGGTGAGCAACAGATGGCGTGTGTTCATGGATGTCCTTAATCACTGCACGACAGTGATGTCGTCGAGTTTCCAGCTCTTGTCGAAATAGGCTTCGGTCGGCGCATACAGGCGGAAATAGCTGAACCAGTGTTTGCCGGGCAGGGTTTGTACCCAGTTGTTCTCGAAACCCTTTGGCGCGGTCGGGCCGAAGTACAGGTCGACCGAACCGTCGGGGTTTTTCTTCAGGTCCTGACGCGACGACAAATCGGCCTTGCGCTGCGGATTGTCGATCAGGCAGCGGCTGTCGATGTCGTAAACGGTCATCGACCAGAACTGCTTGGCGGGTGGCGGGGTGCCGACGTGCAGGCGATAGTTCTTGCCGCCGTCCAGCCATTCGCCCTTGGCATCGGTGTAGGCGCCGAGGTAGGTCTGGCCCAGCCCCGGCGTCTTGGAAACCATGCCTTTGGTGTTGGTGACCGCTTCGTAGAACCATGCGCTGCGTTCCCACAACTGGTCGTAATAGGCCACGCGTTGCGACGGCTCGGCGATGTTCAGCACGGTGTCCCAATGCCGGTCCGGCCAATATTGGGCATCAGGGAAACGCTTGGCGAAGGTGTTGGCCTTGGCGATCAGTTCACCGACCTGCGCGCCTTGCTCCAGCGCTTGACGCTGATGAGTGTTGGGGTTGAAAGGTTTGTCTTTCTCGATGCCGAGGCTGGCGAGCATGGCCATGTAGAAACGGTCGCGTTCGTTGACCGGTTCTTTCTGGATGATCTGATGCAGGCTTTGCCAGTAAGCGATACCACGCGGCTGCGTGCCCGACCAGGCTTTGCCGCCGGGGGAGAGCAAACGGGTTTTGCTCGGCTCACTGCGTTTGGCGTACGGGTACATCTTGAACTGCTCGACCAGAGCCTTGCCCTTGGCGGGGTCCGGATCGAGCACGCGGAAACCCACCAGCACGTTCATGGTTTCCGATTTCGCCAAGTAGTACTGATCGGCATCCGCTGGCGGCTCTGCGCCCGGTGGCAGCACCAGGTATTTGCCACCCTGACCTTTGTCCGGCCCGGTCTGGCCCATGTCGATGATCGCCCGTTGCCAGAAATCACCGATGCCGCCAGCGGTCGGCCCCGGCGGCAGTTCGATCACCAGCGGCCCGGTTTCGCTTAGGTCGACGAAGCCGAGAATGTACGGCGTGGTGGCGTTGGCGGTGATCACGCCGAGTTTGTCTTCGTAGCTGTTAAGGACCATCAGGTCGCCGCTGTGGGCGCCGAGCTTGTCGCGAAACTCTTCCTGCCACTGCGCGTAGGAGACCAGCGGCAACGCCCACAGATAACTCTGGGTGGCCTGCTGGAAATCCAGTTCGGCATAGAGTTTGGCAATTGATTCATGGGCCGGCAGTTCGCCCTGCATGGCGATCTTGCCGATCGGCGTATCGAGATCCTGAGCGCCGACACCGCAACTGACAAACATGGTCATCAGGCTGAAGCCGGCGGCGCGAAGTGCACTGTGCATGGCGAAGTCCTTATTTGCCGAAGGTGACATTGATGCCAGCGAACAGAGTGAATTGCGGCAGCCCATCGCCTTTGCGTTCTACCGTCCATTGCGGCTCGACAAAGGCGTTGAGAATGTTGCTGCCGGACTTCCACACCTTGCCCGCGCCGAGGCCGATCGGGATGTAGTGGGTGTCGTTCTTCAGATCGAACGTCCAGGTGCCGGTGGAGCGCAGATACCAGCCTTTTTCCAGGTTATGGATGATGAACGGCTGCATCGTTGCCGTTTCGACGTGGGGGCGATCGTGATCGCCGGCGAACGAACTCTGGTACTGCACCAGTGCGCCAAGCAGCCCGCGTGGCGAAGAATCAATGGCTATCGCGGCAAGGCCGGCCTGCCACTTACCGGTGCCCAGCTCATCTTCGGCAGCGGTCGGCGCGGTGATCTGCGGGCCGATGCCCAATTGCACACCGTCAGTCTTGAGCAGGAAGATGTCGAACAGATTGAGGTCGCCGATGCCGGTGCTGTAACCACCGTGCGGGTCGGGGCGGGTGCTGATCGGCATGGTGGCCCGGAGCAATTGCGGCACCCCGATGAAATCGTTCGGGGCGATTGGCAAGGTGCCGCGCAAAAGGGCGTCATTGGTATGGACGTTGGTGTCGTACAGCTTGGGGGTGTAGTAGTCCTGAAGATTGGCGCCGGGGGCCAGGTTCAGCGGGTTGTTGCTCTTGTTGGCTTCCTCGGCGTTATTCGCCCAGACACAACCCATGGGCGTCAGCGAACTCGCCAACAGCAAGGCGTAGCATCCCCATTTATTCAACATCATTCCCCGATTCCCTGGTGGCTGACTGGATAACTCGGCACTTGGCGGCCGTTAATGGCGTAATCCCTTTCTTATCAAGCCTGTAGGACACGTCTGAATGACGCTAGCAGCTAAACCGAAGATAGCCAGTCGAATGGATTAATTCTTTGGTTTTGTGCGCAAGATCACAGAGGATTTGTGTACTGAATAGTTAGTGATCTGCAGAGGGCTGTGGATATTCACACCCTGTAAGGTTTGACAGTTGTCGGGATATGGGGAAGGGCGTTTGATGAGCAGGTGTCGCGCCGGATGGGGGCGGTGAAGATCTTTTTGCGCATTTCTCTGCGATTCAAAGCACAGGTCATAAAACCTTTACAGAGAATCAGAGCTTTCGTACGAAGTCGTAGTGGGACCCAAAGGAAACCAGGCATCAAATATTCAACCGATTTAAGTACTCCGCTTTCTTTAGGAACTACCGCAGGCTGCGATCTTTTGACCTTGATCTATCAAAGCAGAATCAAAAGATCGCAGCCTGCGACAGCTCATACACGGGCGATTCGGTTTAGCCGTTTTTCTTGGCTTGTTCGCGGATGCGCTCTTCTTGCTCGCGCGCTTCGGGGGTGAATTCGGCACCGAAGTCTTCGGCGGAGAAGATCTGGCGGATTTCAATATCGGACTCGCCGGGCATCGGGTTGGGGCAGCGCTTGACCCATTCGATGGCTTCCTCTTTTGATTTCACTTCCCAGATCCAGTAGCCCGCCACCAATTCTTTGGTCTCGATGAACGGCCCGTCGATGACCGTACGTTTGTCGCCGGAGAAGTGCACGCGGGCACCTTTGCTGCTGGGGTGCAGGCCATCGCAATCGACCAGAATGCCGGCCTTGACCAGCTCTTCATTGAAGTTGCCCATCGCGGTGATCAGTTCTTCGCTGGGCATGATGCCAGCTTCAGAGGCGGCGTTGGCTTTTACAAGGATCATGAATCGCATGGCGGTTACTCCGTGGATTGTGGGGGATTCACTGCTTGGTCGAACGGGCAGGGCATGAATCGACAGGTCCACTGAATAAAGATGCAGTCCGGCGTTTTAACAAGCAGCAAAAGCACTGCTGACCAGATCTCCTGTAGGAGTGAGCCTGCTCGCGATGGCGTCGTGTCAGTTAATAAATAGCTGCCTGATTCACCGCCATCGCGAGCAGGCTCACTCCTACAGAGGATCGGTTGCGCGGTTGTATACAATTTTTCGCGCACGCACCCAACAATTTCCAGACAGGGCATAGGTCGTCGGACAATTTCGTGGTTAACTTCGGCCTCTTGCATGCTTTCCAATCAAAACATCAGAAGGACTCAAGTCATGGCTCAAGTCACCCTTAAAGGCAATCCGGTTCAAGTCAACGGCCAGTTGCCACAAGCCGGTTCCAAGGCGCCAGCCTTTTCTCTGGTTGCCGGCAATCTGTCCGACGTCACCCTGAAAGACTTCGCCGGCAAGCGCAAAGTGCTGAACATCTTCCCAAGCGTTGACACCCCGACCTGCGCTACTTCCGTACGCAAGTTCAACGCTCAGGCCAACGAAGTGGCCAACACCGTGGTGCTGTGCATCTCGGCTGACCTGCCGTTCGCTCAGGCCCGTTTCTGCGGTGCCGAAGGTCTGGAAAACGTGCAGAACCTGTCGACCCTGCGCGGTGCCGAGTTCATCGAGAACTACGGTGTGGCCATCGCTGACGGCCCGCTGAAAGGCCTGACCGCTCGCGCCGTCGTGGTTCTGGACGAAAACGACAACGTCCTGCACAGCGAACTGGTCAAGGAAATCGCGGAAGAGCCTAATTACGAAGCGGCTTTGGCCGTTCTGAAATAAGTGTTCTGAAACAAGCGGTTTACAATTGTTAACGGCCTGGCCCTGTCCAGGCCGTTTTCATTTGTGTATCAGTGTTTTGCCTCACACCTTGAAACGTAAGTTGAAGGTAAATTGCCGGTAAAGCTGCTTTGCTTTACCCCCACCAGTGCTTATCGTTCAGCCTCCTGTAAAAGAAGCCCACGCGCCCAATGGTTAATCACTCCATGCAATCGTCCCCCCGTCACTCCCGTCGCTGGCTGATCAGCCTGCTGGTCTTGTTGGTTATCGCCGTCCTGTGCTGGAAATTCTGGCCAGCCGGTTCAGCCCACAAGGAGGGCGCAGACAAGGCTGCGGCCGGGCACACCGGGCGTTCGGGGATGATGCGCCCAGGCTTCGGCGGTGGCTCCGGACCGATTCCGGTGCGCGTCGCGCCGGCGGTCACGGGTGACTTCCCGCTGTATTACAAGGCGCTGGGCACAGTGACTGCGTTGAACACCATTAACGTGCGCAGCCGGGTCGGCGGTGAGCTGGTGAAGATCAACTTCGAAGAAGGCCAGATGGTCAAGGCCGGCGACCTGCTGGCTGAGATCGATCCGCGTTCTTACCAGAACGCCTTGCTCCAGGCCGAAGGCACCTTGCTGCAGAATCAGGCGCAGCTGAAAAACGCACAGGTCGATGTCGAGCGCTATCGCGGCCTGTTCAAAGAAGACAGCATCGCCAAACAGACCCTCGACACCGCCGAAGCGCTGGTCGGTCAGTATCTGGGCACGGTCAAGACCAATCAGGCAGCCGTCAACGACGCAAAGCTTAATCTCGAATTCACCAAAATCCGCGCGCCAATTGCCGGTCGCGTCGGCCTGCGTCAGGTCGACGTCGGCAACCTCGTTACGGCGAACGACACCACGTTCCTCGCGGTGATCACCCAGACCCAGCCAATCAGTGTTGCCTTCACACTCCCGGAAAACAGCCTGGACACCGTGCTCTCGCGCTATCGCAGCGGCGCCAAACTGCCGGCCGAAGCCTGGGATCGCGGCGACACCAAATTGCAAGCCACCGGCGTGCTGCAAAGCCTCGACAACCAGATCGACGTCGCCACCGGCACGCTGAAATTCAAGGCCCGTTACGAGAACCGCGATCAGTCGCTGTTCCCCAATCAGTTCGTCAACGTGCACCTGCTCGCCGATACGCTCAAAGGCGTGGTTCTGGCACCGTCCGCCGCCATCCAGTTCGGCACCAACGGCACCTTCGTCTATGCGCTGGACGGTGACAGGAAAGTCACCATCCGCCAGTTGAAAATCGGCGCCAGTGACGGTGAAAACACGGTCATCACCGAAGGCCTGGCAGCGGGTGATCGCGTGGTGCTGGAAGGTACCGACCGCCTGAAGGAGGGCAGCGAAGTGGAGGTGGTCAACGACAGCAACCAAGTGCCGACCACGCCGACTGAACACTTGCAAGGCAAGTCTGCCGCGACCCCGACTGACGCCGCCGTCACTGACAAGGCCAAGAAGGGCGCATGAACATTTCGCGGCTGTTCATCCTCCGTCCGGTAGCCACAACGCTGAGCATGCTGGCCATCGTGCTGGCCGGCCTGATCGCGTATCGCTTGTTGCCCGTGTCGGCGCTGCCTCAGGTCGATTACCCGACCATTCGCGTCATGACCCTGTACCCCGGCGCCAGCCCGGACGTGATGACCAGTGCTGTCACCGCGCCGCTTGAACGTCAGTTCGGGCAGATGCCGGGCCTGACGCAAATGGCCTCGACCAGTTCCGGCGGCGCCTCGGTGCTGACCCTGCGTTTCAGCCTCGACATCAACATGGACGTCGCCGAACAACAGGTGCAAGCCGCGATCAACGCCGCGACCAACCTGCTGCCGACCGACTTGCCGGCGCCGCCGGTGTACAACAAGGTCAACCCGGCGGACACCCCGGTGCTGACCCTGGCCATCACCTCGAAAACCATGCTTCTGCCCAAACTCAATGACCTGGTCGATACGCGCATGGCGCAGAAAATCGCCCAGATCAGCGGCGTCGGCATGGTCAGCATTGCCGGCGGTCAGCGTCAGGCGGTGCGGATCAAGGTCAACCCGGAGGCGCTGGCCGCCAATAGCCTGAACCTGTCGGACGTGCGCACACTGATCAGCGCCTCCAACGTCAACCAGCCGAAAGGTAACTTCGACGGCCCGACCCGGGTGTCGATGCTTGATGCCAACGATCAACTGACGTCGCCCAAGGATTACGCCAACCTGATCCTCGCCTACAAGAATGGCGCGCCGCTGCGGCTCAAGGACGTCGCTGAAATCGTCGACGGTGCCGAGAACGAGCGTCTTGCCGCGTGGGCCAACCTGAATCAGGCCGTATTGCTGAACATCCAGCGCCAGCCGGGCGCCAACGTGATTGAAGTGGTCGACCGGATCAAGGCCTTGCTGCCGAGCATCACCGACAACCTGCCGGCCGGTCTCGAAGTCACGGTGCTGACCGACCGCACTCAGACCATCCGCGCCTCCGTCACTGACGTGCAGCACGAACTGCTGATCGCTATCGCCTTGGTGGTGATGGTGACGTTCCTGTTTCTGCGCCGTTTCAGCGCGACGATCATTCCGTCTGTGGCCGTGCCGCTGTCGCTGATCGGCACCTTCGGCGTGATGTACCTGGCCGGGTTCTCGGTCAACAACCTGACCCTGATGGCCCTGACCATCGCCACCGGTTTTGTGGTCGACGATGCGATCGTGATGCTGGAAAACATCGCGCGCTTCATCGAAGAGGGCGACAGTCCGATGCAAGCTGCGCTCAAGGGCGCCAAGCAGATCGGCTTCACCCTGATTTCCCTGACGCTGTCGTTGATTGCGGTGTTGATTCCGTTGCTGTTCATGGCCGACGTGGTCGGACGGCTGTTCCGCGAATTCGCCATCACTCTGGCGGTGGCAATCCTGATTTCCCTCGTGGTCTCGCTGACTTTGACGCCGATGATGTGCGCGCGTCTGCTCAAGCGCGAGCCGCAAGAGCATGAGCAGGGCCGATTCTACCGGGCCAGTGGCGCCTGCATCGACTGGATGATCGCCGCTTACGGGCGCAAGTTGCAGTGGGTGCTCAAGCATCAACCGCTGACGTTGCTGGTGGCCATCGGCACACTGGCGCTGACCGTGTTCCTTTATATGGTCGTACCCAAAGGTTTCTTCCCGGTGCAGGACACCGGGGTGATTCAGGGTATTTCCGAAGCCCCGCAGTCAATTTCCTTCGCCGCGATGGGCGCGCGTCAGCAGGAACTGGCCAAGGTCATTCTTCAAGACCCGGCGGTGCAAAGCCTGTCGTCCTACATCGGCGTCGATGGCGACAACGCCACGCTCAACAGTGGTCGCTTGCTGATCAACCTCAAGCCGCACGGCGAGCGTGATCTGACCGCTACCGAAGTGATTGCACGCCTGCAACCGCAACTGGACAGACTGGTCGGTATCCGTCTGTTCATGCAGCCGGTGCAGGACCTGACCATCGAAGATCGCGTCAGTCGCACGCAGTACCAGTTCAGCATGTCTTCGCCTGACTCTGAGTTGCTCAGCCAATGGAGTGGGCGACTGGTCGAGGCATTGGCGCAGCGTCCGGAACTGACCGACGTTGCCAGCGATTTGCAGGACAAAGGGTTGCAGGTCTATCTGGTGATCGACCGCGATGCCGCTTCGCGCCTCGGCGTTTCGGTGGCGAACATTACCGATGCGCTGTACGACGCCTTCGGTCAGCGGCAGATTTCGACTATTTATACGCAGGCCAGTCAGTACCGCGTGGTCCTGCAAGCGCAGGCCGGAGAGAAGATCGGCCCGCAGGCTCTGGATCAGATTCACGTCAAAACCACCGACGGTGCGCAAGTACGCCTGTCGAGTCTGGCCCACGTCGAAGAGCGTCAGGCGCAACTGGCGATCACTCACATCGGCCAGTTCCCGGCGGTGATGATGTCGTTCAACCTCGCACCGGGTGTGGCGCTGGGGCATGCAGTGGACGTTATCGAACAGGTGCAGAAAGACATTGGCATGCCGATTGGCGTACAGACCCAGTTCCAGGGCGCGGCCGAAGCCTTCCAAGCGTCGCTGTCGAGCACCTTGCTGCTGATTCTGGCGGCAGTGGTGACCATGTACATCGTGCTCGGTGTGCTCTACGAGAGCTACATCCACCCGATCACCATTCTCTCGACCCTGCCGTCGGCGGCGGTCGGCGCCTTGCTGGCGTTGCTGCTCAGCGGCAACGACCTGGGCATGATCGCGATCATCGGCATCATTCTGCTGATTGGCATCGTCAAAAAGAACGCGATCATGATGATCGACTTCGCCCTCGATGCCGAACGCAACCAGGGCATGGCGCCCGAGGAGGCGATCTATCAGGCGGCGCTGTTGCGTTTCCGGCCGATTCTGATGACCACGCTGGCGGCGTTGTTTGGCGCCGTGCCGTTGATGCTGGCCACCGGCTCCGGGGCTGAATTGCGCCAACCGTTGGGTCTGGTAATGGTCGGTGGATTGCTGGTGAGCCAGGTGCTGACCTTGTTCACCACACCGGTGATCTACCTGTACTTCGACCGTCTCGGCCGTCGTTTTGGCAAAACCGATGCCGACACCGAAGAGGTGGCGGTATGACCCAGTACAAAACCTGTAGGAGTGAGCCTGCTCGCGATGAGGCCGCCGAATCCGACATCAGTGTCGGCAGACACACCGCTATCGCGAGCAGGCTCGCTCCTACAATGGAGCGGTGTGAAGTTGGGGATCGCGGTCAATGAATCTGTCCGGTCCTTTCATCAAGCGCCCGGTCGCGACAATGCTCCTGAGCCTGGCGATCATGTTGCTCGGCGGTGTGAGTTTCGGCTTGTTGCCGGTTTCGCCGTTGCCGCAGATGGATTTCCCGGTGATTGTCGTCCAGGCGAGCCTGCCCGGCGCCAGTCCGGAGGTCATGGCGTCCACCGTGGCCACGCCGCTGGAACGCTCGTTCGGCGCGATTGCCGGCGTCAATACCATGAGCAGTCGATCCAGTCAGGGCTCGACGCGGGTGATTCTGCAGTTTGACCTCGACCGCGACATCAACGGCGCGGCGCGGGAAGTGCAAGCGGCGATCAACGCTTCGCGTAATCTGCTGCCGAGCGGGATGCGCAGCATGCCGACCTACAAGAAGGTCAATCCGTCGCAGGCGCCGATCATGGTGCTGTCGCTGACCTCGGACGTGCTGGAAAAAGGCCAGCTCTACGATTTGGCCTCGACCATTCTTTCGCAGAGCCTGTCGCAGGTTCAGGGCGTCGGCGAAGTGCAGATCGGCGGCAGCTCCTTGCCCGCCGTGCGCATCGAACTCGAACCGCAGGCACTCAACCAATACGGCGTAGCGCTCGACGATGTGCGCAAGACCATCGCCGACGCCAACGTGCGTAGGCCCAAAGGTTCGGTCGAGGACGGTCAACGGTTGTGGCAGATTCAGGCCAACGACCAACTGGAGAAAGCCAAGGATTACGAATCGCTGATCATCCATTACGCCGACGGTGCTGCGTTGCGCCTCAAGGACGTGGCCAAGGTCAGCGACGGCGTCGAAGACCGCTACAACAGCGGTTTCTTCAACGACGACGCGGCGGTGTTGCTGGTGATCAACCGCCAGGCCGGGGCCAACATCATCGAGACGGTCAACGAGATCAAGGCGCAACTCCCTGCCCTGCAAGCGGTGCTGCCGGCCAGCGTGAAGCTGAATCTGGCGATGGACCGCTCGCCGGTGATCAAGGCGACATTGCACGAAGCCGAGATGACTTTGCTGATTGCCGTGGCACTGGTGATTCTGGTGGTGTTCCTGTTCCTCGGTAACTTCCGCGCCTCGTTGATTCCGACGTTGGCGGTGCCGGTGTCGCTGGTCGGTACCTTCGCGGTGATGTACCTGTACGGTTTTTCGCTGAACAACCTGTCGCTGATGGCGCTGATTCTTGCCACTGGCCTGGTGGTGGACGACGCCATTGTGGTGCTGGAGAACATTTCCCGGCACATCGACGAGGGCGTCAAACCGATGCAGGCCGCGTACCTCGGGGCCAAGGAAGTCGGCTTCACGCTCCTGTCGATGAACGTCTCGCTGGTGGCGGTGTTCCTGTCGATCCTGTTCATGGGCGGGATTGTCGAAAGCCTGTTTCGCGAGTTTTCCATCACCCTGGCAGCGGCCATTGTGGTCTCGCTGGTGGTGTCCCTGACACTCACGCCGATGCTCTGCGCCCGCTGGCTCAAGCCGCACACGCCGGGGCAGGAAAACCGCTTGCAGCGCTGGAGCCGCAAGACCAACGACTGGATGGTCGGCAAATACGCCACCAGCCTTGATTGGGTGCTGCGCCATCGGCGCCTGACGCTGCTCAGCCTGATCATCACTGTTGGCGTCAACGTGGCGCTCTACGTGGTGGTGCCGAAAACCTTCATGCCGCAGCAGGACACCGGGCAGTTGATCGGTTTTGTTCGCGGTGACGACGGTCTGTCGTTCAGTGTGATGCAGCCAAAGATGGAAACCTTCCGCCGTGCGGTGCTCAAGGATGACGCGGTAGAGAGTGTCGCCGGGTTCATCGGCGGCACCAACGGCACCAACAACGCGTTCATGCTGGTCCGCTTGAAGCCGATCAAGGAGCGCCAGTTGTCGGCGCAGAAAGTCATCGAGCGCCTGCGCAAGGAAATGCCCAAGGTGGCCGGTGCGCAATTGATGCTCATGGCGGATCAGGACCTGCAATTCGGCGGTGGCCGCGAACAGACCACTTCGCAGTACAGCTATATCCTGCAGAGCGGTGATCTGGGCGAGTTGCGCAAGTGGTATCCAAAGGTCGTCGCGGCATTGCGAGCGTTGCCGGAACTGACTGCGATTGATGCCCGTGAAGGCGCGGGCGCGCAGCAGGTGACGTTGATTGTCGACCGCGATCAGGCCAAACGCCTGGGCGTCGACATGAACATGGTCACGGCAGTGCTGAACAACGCTTACAGCCAGCGGCAGATTTCGACGATCTACGACAGCCTCAACCAGTATCAAGTGGTGATGGAGGTCAATCCGAAATACGCCCAGGACCCGGTGACGCTCAAACAGGTGCAGGTGATCACGGCTGACGGTGCGCGGATTCCGCTGTCGACCATCGCTCACTACGAGAGCAGCCTGGAAGACGACCGGGTCAGCCACGAAGGCCAGTTTGCCTCCGAGGACATTTCCTTCGACATGGCCGAAGGCGTGACGGTGGAGCAGGGCAGCGCTGCCATCGAGCGGGCGATTGCCAAACTCGGTTTGCCGGAAGATGTGATCGCGAAAATGGCCGGTACCGCCGACGCCTTTGCCGCGACCCAGAAGAGCCAGCCGTTCATGATCCTTGGCGCGCTGTTGGCGGTGTATCTGGTGCTGGGCGTGCTGTATGAAAGCTACATTCACCCACTGACGATTCTGTCGACGCTGCCTTCGGCCGGGGTCGGCGCATTGCTGTCGATCTATGCGCTGGGCGGCGAGTTCAGCCTGATCTCGCTGCTCGGGTTGTTCCTGCTGATCGGCGTGGTAAAGAAAAACGCGATCCTGATGATCGATCTCGCGCTGCAACTGGAGCGTCATCAGGGCATGACGCCGCTGGAATCGATTCGCAGCGCTTGTCTGCAACGTCTGCGGCCGATTCTGATGACGACGCTGGCGGCGATTCTGGGTGCCTTGCCGCTGCTGCTCAGCCGTGCCGAAGGTGCGGAAATGCGCCAGCCATTGGGCTTGACCATCATCGGCGGGCTTATTTTCAGCCAGGTGCTGACGCTTTACACCACCCCGGTGGTTTACCTCTATCTCGACAAGCTGCGCCATCGCTTCAACAAATGGCGTGGCGTGCGTACTGATGCCGCTCTGGAAACTCCGCTATGACTGACCGTTCGCTTATCCATCTGGCCACTGTTCGCGGCTCGCGTCTGTTGAGCCTGTCGCTGTGCGTGGCGATGCTCAGTGCGTGCGCTGTCGGCCCGGATTACCAGCGCCCGCAGACTGCCGAAATCGCTCAATACAAGGAAGCCGAAGGCTGGCGTCAGGCCAACCCGAGCGATTCGCTGGCCCGTGGCGCCTGGTGGGAACTGTATGGCGATCAGCAGCTCAACGGCCTGGTCGAAAAGCTCAACAGTTCCAACCAGACGGTCGCTCAATCGGAAGCGCAATACCGTCAGGCCCAGGCTCTGGTACGCAGCGCACGTGGGGCGTTTTATCCGAATGTCGATCTGAGCCTGGGCAAAACCCGCTCAAGCCAGGGTACTGGCAGTAGCAGTTCGAGTCTGAGCAGTTCTTCCAGCGGTATCCGCGACACCTACAACGCGCAGTTGGGTGTCAGTTGGGAAGCCGATATCTGGGGCAAGCTGCGTCGCGGGCTTGAAGCCGACAAGGCCAGTGCGCAGGCCAGCTTTGCCGATCTGGCGGCAATGCGTCTGAGCCAACAGTCGGAACTGGTGCAGAACTACCTGCAACTGCGGGTGATCGACCAGCAGAAACGCCTGCTTGAATCGACGGTGGCAGCTCACGAAAAATCGTTGAGAATGACCCAGAACCAGTACCGTGCGGGCGTTTCCGGGCGGGACGCGGTGGCTCAGGCGCAAACACAGTTGAAGAGCACCCAGGCCGATCTGGTCGATCTGATCTGGCAGCGGGCGCAATTCGAGAATGCCATCGCCGTGCTGACCGGGCAGGCCCCGGCGGATTTCAACATTGCGGAAACGCAGAGCATTCCGAACTTGCCGCAGGTGCCGTTGAGTCTGCCGTCGCAGTTGCTCGAGCGGCGCCCGGACATCGCCTCGGCCGAGCGCTCGGTGATTGCTGCCAACGCCAATATCGGCGTGGCGAAAGCAGCGTACTACCCGGACCTGTCCCTGAGCCTGAGTGGCGGTTATAGCAGCAGCACCTCAAAAGACCTGATCAGTCTGCCGAACCGGTTCTGGTCGGTCGGGCCGAAACTCGACCTGCCGCTGTTCGACGGTGGCATACGTTCGGCGGAAGTCGACCGCACTGAGGCGGTGTATGACCAGACAGTGGCCAAATACCGGCAGACCGTGCTCGATGGTTTCCGCGAAGTGGAAAACTATCTGGTGCAGTTGAAGGTTTATGAAGACGAAGCGGCGGTGCGCCAGGAAGCCCTCGATGCCGCGCGTGATTCTTTGCGTCTGACGGAAAACCAGTACAAGGCCGGGCTGATTGCCTATATCGATGTGGTGGTGGTGCAAGCCACGGCGCTGAGCAACGAGCGTACTGTGCTGAACATTCTGCAGAGCCGATTGATTGCCAGCGTGCAATTGATAGCCGCGCTGGGCGGTGGTTGGGATGGCCAGCTTGATGTGAGCGATAACACCCGCTGAAGGCTGGCTTTGATCGTTCCCACGCAGAGCGTGGGAACGATCGGGTAAAGCCGTGAACACCGGGCTAGAGCCTTTTAGGGCAATGGAACAAGCGTTTCATCGGGTTGATGGCAAATTGCTCACTTTGTCAGTGCGTTCTTCTGCGCAATCAGTACAATCGCCGCATTTGCCCGACCGAGAATGGACGCTATCGGGGTTGGGTGGCCACGAGAATTCGCATGCTCATCGGTACTTATTCCTCCACGCTGGTTTTCATTTCGCTGTGCGTAGCAATCCTCGCTTCGTACACCGCGCTCGACCTCACCGGGCGCATCGCTACGGCAAAAGGGCGGGCAGTGCATTTCTGGACGGCCGGTGGCGCGTTCGCTATGGGTGTCGGCGTCTGGTCGATGCACTTCATCGGCATGCTTGCCTTCAAACTGCCAATCAGCCTCGGTTATGACGTCACGATCACAGCACTGTCGCTGCTGATCGCGATGCTGTCCTGCGGGTTCGCCTTGTGGCTGGTCAGCCAGCCGAAACTGCCGGTCCTGCAATTGGCGTTTGGTGCATTGATCATGGGCACCGGCATCAGTGCCATGCATTACACCGGCATGGCGGCCATGCGCATGACCCCGGGATCGACTACGACCCGACGCTGTTTGGCGCATCATTGCTGATCGCCGTCGGCGCTTCCGCCGCCGCGTTGTGGATCGCTTTTCGTCTGCGCCAGCATTCACCCTATGTTCGGCTGATTCGCGCTGGTGCTGCTGTGATCATGGGCATCGCGATTGTGGGCATGCACTACACCGGCATGGCGGCCGCGCAGTTTCCCGACGGCAGTTTCTGCGGTGCGACGCTCAACGGTTTGAAGGGCAATGGCCTCGACAGCCTGGTGCTGATCACCACGTTGGCGGTGTTGTCGATTGCCTTGCTGACTTCGATTCTCGACGCACGCCTCGAAGCGCGCACGGCCGATCTGGCGCACTCGCTGACGGTGGCCAATCGCGAACTGACGCAACTGGCGCTGCACGACACCTTGACCGGTCTGCCCAATCGCATGCTGCTGGATGACCGGATCAATCAGGCGATGAAAAAGGTCAACGAGCAGGGCGGTTGCTTTGCGCTGATGTTCATCGATCTGGACGGTTTCAAACCGGTCAACGATGCCTTCGGCCATCACATGGGCGATCAACTGTTGCGCGAAGTCGGTGTGCGTCTGCGCGAAGACTTGCGCAGCCTGGACACGCTGGCGCGAATCGGTGGTGATGAGTTCGTTTTGCTGGTGCGCCTGAGCGAACCCAACGATGCATTGGGGCTGGCCGCGCGTCAGGTCGGCCTGATCGCCCAGTCGTTCCGCGTGGCTGAACATGATTTGCAGATCTCCGCCAGCGTTGGCATCGCCCTGTATCCGGGCAATGGCCAAACCGCCCAGGAACTGTTGATGAACGCCGACGCCGCGATGTATCACGCCAAGGGTGGCGGCAAGAATGGTTACAGCTTCTTCGACGCCTCGATGAACAACAACGCGCGCAAACAACTGCAATTGTTGCAGGACTTGCGCGCCGCGCTGGAACACAGCCAGTTCAGCCTGCATTACCAGCCCAAGTTCAACGCCGCCAACGGGCATCCGGTCGGCGCCGAAGCGTTGCTGCGCTGGCAGCACCCGAGCCACGGCATGTTGATGCCGGACAAATTCATTGATCTGGCGGAGAAATCCGGCCTGATCATCCCGATCGGCGAATGGGTGCTCAATGAAGCCTGCCGTCAGATGCGCGAGTGGTACGTGCTGGGCTACACCGACTGGCGCATCGCGGTGAACCTCTCGGCCTTGCAGTTCTGCCATGCCGGGCTGGTGCAAAGTGTTGCCAAGGCGCTGGCGACGCACCATTTGCCGGCCAACAGCCTGACCCTGGAAATCACCGAAACCACGGCCATGAGCGACGCCGATGCGAGCATGACGGTGTTGCAGGAGTTGTCGGACATGGGCGTCGACCTGTCCATCGATGACTTTGGCACCGGCTATTCGAGCCTGATGTACCTCAAGCGCCTGCCAGCCAATGAGCTGAAGATCGACCGCGGTTTTGTCCGCGATCTGGAGCACGACAGCGACGATGCCGCCATTGTTTCGGCGATTGTCGCGCTGGGCCAGGCGTTGGGGTTACGGATTGTCGCGGAAGGGGTAGAGACGGGCTCGCAGCAGGATTTTCTGACGCAATTGGGCTGTGACTCGTTGCAGGGTTATCTGCTCGGGCATCCGATGCCGGCAGATCAGTTCATGCAGGGTATTGCTCGGGGCGAGAAGCACACGACTGCTTGATCGCCACAATTCATATCCGATGAGGAAAACTCTGTGGTGAGGGGATTTAGCGAAACGTCGCACCGCCCCGATGAGTTGCAGAGCACCCCCAAAACATCCGGCACGGTTTGTCAGCAATGTTTGCTTCGCAGGGTTGGGGGCTGCTGCGCAACCCATCGGGGATGAATTCCCTCACCACAAGTGTTCAGCTCAGGTTTCGCTTCGCACACACCTCATGCAAAACCCGCCAATGGCGGTTATTCTTCCCCCCGACTGTTACGTGTGCATTGGGGGGAAAGGCCAGCATGGATAAAGTCATTGTGATCACCGGCGGCGGGCGCGGGATTGGCGCCGCGACGGCGTTGTTGGCGGCCGAGCAGGGCTATCGGATCTGCATCAATTACCAGTCAGACGAACAGGCCGCGCATAGCGTGCTGGAGCAAGTCCGGGCGCTGGGCGCACAGGCTATCGCGGTGCGTGCCGACGTCAGTATCGAAGACGAAGTGGTCGCGATGTTCCATCGGGTCGACACCGAGCTGGGCCGGGTCACCGCACTGGTGAACAACGCCGGCACTGTCGGGCACAAATCGCGAGTCGATGAAATGTCCGAATTCCGTATTCTGAAAATCATGAAAACCAATGTCCTGGCGCCGATCCTCTGCGCCAAGCACGCGATCCTGCGCATGTCGCCCAAGCATGGCGGGCAGGGTGGCAGTATCGTCAACGTCTCTTCAGTGGCTGCGCGTCTGGGGTCACCCAATGAATACGTCGATTACGCGGCGTCCAAAGGTGCGCTCGACACCTTTACCATCGGTCTGTCCAAAGAAGTGGCGGGCGAGGGGATTCGGGTCAACGCGGTGCGCCCGGGTTACATCTACACCGATTTCCATGCGTTGAGCGGTGATCCGGATCGGGTCAGCAAGCTGGAATCGGCAATCCCGATGGCCCGGGGCGGGCGACCGGATGAGGTGGCAGAGGCGATTGTCTGGTTGCTGTCGGACAAGGCTTCTTATGCGACGGGGACGTTTGTTGATCTGGGTGGTGGGCGTTGATCTTCAGGATTTTTATTGCTTGTTAGGGCCCCATCGCTGGCAAGCCAGCTCCCACAGTGTTTTGTATTGAACACAAATTTTGTGATCGACTTCGAAACCTTTGGGAGCTGGCTTGCCAGCTCCCAGAACAATCGATGCCAGTCGCAAATATTGTGTACGACACTCAAACCTGTGGGAGCTGGCTTGCCAGCGATAGGGCCAGTGCAAACAGCCTCAGCCTGTCAGAACGACCGCACAATCCGCCCCAGCGTCTCCATGGCTTTCTCCGAATCCTCGGTCCACGGGCTGCCATAGTTCAGTCGAATGCAATTGCGAAACCGCTGCGTCGGCGAAAAGATCGGCCCCGGCGCGATGCTGATGCCTTGCGCCAGCGCCATCTGAAACAACTTCAACGAATCCATCTGTGGCGGTAGTTCCAGCCAAAGAAAATAGCCGCCCGCCGGTTGACTGACCCGCGTCTGCGCCGGGAAATATCGGGCAATCGCCGCCAGCATCGCGCTTTGCTGCTCTTCCAGCGCATAACGCAGTTTGCGCAGATGCCGATCGTAACCGCCGTGTTGCAGGTAATCGGCAATTGCCGCTTGCGCCGGCATCGACGCGCACAACGACGTCATCAGTTTCAACCGTTCGATCTTCTGCGCGTAACGCCCGGCAGCGACCCAGCCGATGCGGTAGCCGGGGGCCAGGCTCTTGGCGAACGAGCCGCAATGCATCACCAGTCCTTCGGTGTCGAACGCCTTGGCCGGTTTCGGGGCCTGTTGGCCGTAATAGAGTTCGGCGTAGACGTCGTCTTCGATCAACGGCACCTGATGGCGACGCAACAGTTCGACCAGTTCCTGCTTCTTGGCCTCCGGCATGGTCGCGCCCATCGGGTTCTGGAAACTGGTCATGCACCAGCAAGCCTTGATCGGGTGGCGTTCCAGCGTCTGCGCGAGTACGCCGAGGTCGATGCCGTCGCGCGGGTGCACGGGGATTTCCACGGCTTTTAGCTTGAGGCGCTCCAGCACTTGCAGGCTGGCGTAGAACGCCGGGGCTTCGATAGCCACCAGATCGCCCGGTTCGGTGACGGCTTGCAGGCACAGGTTGAGTGCTTCGAGGGCGCCGTTGGTGATCAGCAGTTCTTCCATCGGCAGCATCAGCCCGCCAACCATGTAGCGCAGGGCGATTTGTCGACGCAGTTGCGGATTGCCCGGCGACATGTCGGTGACGACCATGCGCGGGTCCATTTCCCTGGCGGCGCTGGCCAGCGAACGCGACAGGCGTTGCAGCGGAAACAGCGTCGGGCTGGGGAACGCCGAGCCGAACGGCACGGTGCTCGGGTCCTTGATCGACTCCAGCACCGAGAACACCAGTTCGCTGACGTCGACTTCGGTGGAGTCGTTGACGTGGCTGCTGATCACCGGCTCCGAGAACGGACTCGGAGCGTGGGTGTTGACGAAATAACCGGAGCGCGGCCGGGCGCGGATCAGGCCACGGCGTTCGAGCAGGTAATAGGCCTGGAACACCGTGGACGGGCTGACGCCGTAGGTCTGGCTGGCGTAGCGCACCGACGGCACGCGCTGACCGGGGCCGAGGACTCCGGAGCGGATCAGTTCAGCGATGTCGTCGGCGAATTTTTCGTAGCGTTTCATCGGGGCCCTTGGTGTTTGTTGGTTGTGCGGGGTGTCAGGGAACTGCCCCTCACCCTAACCCTCTCCCAGAGGGAGAGGGGACTGATTGGGAGATGCTCGCGAAACACACCGACCTGAAATTGCTTTGCTGAATCCATAATCGACTCGGTCTGTCAGGTCTATGTACCGCGCCAGACACCTCGAACGGCCCCCTCTCCCTCGGGGAGAGGGCTGGGGTGAGGGGGAGGATTCTAGCGGCTCAGCGATTCATCGGCGCCACAAACCTGCTTTTCGCCACGCTGTAAATCTCAGGCTCATCACTGTCGGCGATCTTGAAACTCAAGGTCTGCGAGCTGCTGCTCGGGCGTTCCGTGGTCATCGCCACCGACACCGGCACATCGACAATCTCGCCCGGCGCCAGGCTCAGCTCGGTCTTGCCTTGCAGCTGGAAGCCGTCGCCGTCGACCAGGCTCAGGCTGTAGTCCTGGCGCTGCTGGGTCTTGTTGATGACTTTGAGGGTGTAGATGTTTTCGATCTGGCCCTGACCGTTTTCACGGAACAGCCCGCGATCCTTGGTCACGTCCAGCGAGACCATTGGTCGCTCGACCAGTGCCAGGGCCAGTGCGCCGATCATCACCAGCAGCACCGCGACATAACCGATCAGTCGTGGCCGCAACAGATGCGTCTTGCCACCCTGCAATTCGCGCTCGGAACTGTAGCGGATCAAACCGCGTGGGTAGTTCATTTTGTCCATGATCGAATCACAGGCGTCGATGCACGCCGCGCAACCGATGCATTCCATCTGCAAGCCATCGCGGATGTCGATGCCGGTCGGGCACACCTGCACACACAACTGGCAATCGATGCAATCGCCGAGCCCGGCCTCGACCGGTTTCACATCGCGTTTGCGCGGGCCACGGTTTTCACCACGGGCCACGTCGTAGGAAATCGCCAGGGTGTCCTTGTCGAACATCACGCTCTGGAATCGCGCATACGGGCACATGTGCATGCACACCGCTTCGCGCAGCCAACCGGCGTTGATGTAGGTGGCAGCGGTGAAGAACAACACCCAGAACAGACTGACGCCGCCGATCTGCAGGGTCAGCAGTTCTTCGGCCAGCGGGCGGATTGGCGTGAAGTAACCGACGAAGGTCAGGCCGGTCATTACGCTGATCGCCAGCCACAGCGTGTGCTTGGCCGCACGCCGGGCCAGTTTGTTCAGGCCCCACGGCGCCGCTTGCAGTTTGATCCGCTGGTTGCGTTCGCCCTCGGTGATCTTCTCGCACCACATGAAGATCCACGTCCACGAACTCTGCGGGCAGGTGTAGCCACACCAGACGCGTCCGGCGAACACGGTGATGGCGAACAGGCCGAACGCGGCAATGATCAGCAGCGCCGAGAGCAGGATGAAATCCTGCGGCCAGAAGGTCGCGCCGAAGATGTGGAATTTGCTTTCCGACAAATCCCACAACACAGCCTGACGACCGCCCCAGTTCAGCCACACCGTGCCGAAAAACAGCACAAACAGAAAACCCGCACCGCTCATGCGCAAGGTGCGGAACAGGCCGGTGAAGCTGCGGGTGTGGATCTGGTTGTCGCTGGATTTGGCCGTCGCCTTCATTGGGCGTGCGGGCACACTTTTAATAGTTGGAGATGCTTCTACGGTTCGGACGGGGATTTGTTCGCTCATGGTCGTTCGCTCATCAGCCTCCATCAGGCCGATGCACTATGAGCGCCGATCTGTTTGCATAACAGACTCAGCTATTTCAATAAAAAGCGGATCAGATGGCGTTCAACACTAGTCCTGCGACAACTTGAAGCAGCCCGCAGGCAAAGGTGCAAACGCCTGACCCAGACGTTTGCGCGGGGTGTTGACCCAGGTCAGTCAAATCACCGAATCACTCTCGTCGGCCTTCAGGTGTTTGCGACCATCCTTGGCGCCGGCAACGGTCAGAGCATCGGCTTCTGCTTCGGTGATGTAGACGCGCCGGGATTCGATTTCCACAAACGACATGGCTTTGTCGCTATCGGTTCTGACTTCCAACTCATCGCAAATACGAATTTCCTCGCCATTCTCAACGGTGAAAAAACAGACTTTTTTCTCGGGATTGGACTCATCGACTCGCAGGGTCATGGTGGCTGTCCTTTTTATGGGGATGTCTAAAGCGTTAGGGCACACGCTTTGCCGTTCGTTCTGCGCAACCGATTAATGGTCGCCGTTGTCCATCGTCTATCGAACCAATAACAAGGACTGCACGATGAACGCGTGGTGGCATGAAGTGTGGGGAACCCTGCAAGCGGAGTTCGCCGACGTTGGCGATGCTTCGCAACTGACGCGCATTACCGTGCGCCTGCTGATGGCGGCCATTCTGGGTGGCATTCTCGGCTTCGAGCGCGAGCACAAGGGCAAGGCTGCCGGAGTGCGTACACATATGCTGGTGGCGCTCGGCGCGGCGCTGTTTGTGCTGGTGCCGCAAACCTCAGGCGCCGAGTCCGATGCGATGAGTCGAGTGCTGCAAGGCGTGATCGCCGGGATTGGTTTCCTCGGCGCCGGGACCATTCTGAAAAAACCCGAAGGTGATGAGGGCCACGTCAAGGGCCTGACCACGGCTGCCGGGCTGTGGATGACTGCGGCGATTGGTGTGGCGACCGGGTTGGGCAAGGAAGCGACGGCGTTGCTCAGTACCTTGCTGGCGCTGGGGATTTTCAGCGTGATGCCGCGCATCGTAAAACTCTTCGAAAAAGAAGAGCAGAAGACGGATGACCACTGACTGATGTTGATCATTCCCACGCGCTGCGTGGGAATGCCTCAATGGACGCTCCGCGTCCCGGGCTGCATTCCCACGCAGAGCGTGGGAACGATCAATCACGATCAATCAATTCACTGACGGTTCAGAGGATCACCGGCGGCATGGTCGTTGGCGGCTCTTCTTTCGGCGGTGGCGTGGTGCCTGGCGGTTCCTGCTCGGGGACCGGTTGCGGTTCGGTTTCGGGAATAGTCGGGTTGTCGATGTTCGGATCGGGCGTTTCCGCCGGGAATGGGTTGTTCATCGGTAGACCTCCGTGTGGCACATGGCGTGAGAAGTGCTTAAGTGGATTGACCACCTCGTGGCGAATTCGATCCGCTTTTCGTGTCGGGCAATTTGCTCTGAACTTTTCCCGGTGCCGGTCGCTCGGAACCTAAGCGAGTTCATGACGGGGCCGGTGTCTTGTTGTGAACACTGATCCGGCACAAGAGCGTCCTTGGGGCGTTAAGGAGAGATGCTCAATGACTGCTGAAAGACCTTCGGAAGTGAGCTACAACCCGCACATGCCGCTGTCGCAGGCATTACTGCTGCCGCGCATCGTGATCGAAAACACCATGCCGACCCTCGATGGCGGGCAGTTCGCCGTGAAGTCGATTGCCGGCCGCGACGTGGTGGTCACCAGCAAAGTGTTTGCCGATGGCCACGACAAACTTGCGGTGCGCATTCGCTGGCGCGAGGAGGGCGAAGAGAACTGGCATAGCGAGGTCATGTCCGACCAGGGCAACAACGGCTGGCGAGGCCAGTTCCGCCCCGAGCATCAGGGCCGCTTTCTGTATTGCATCGAGGCGTGGATCGATCACTTCGCCAGTTTCCAGTACGAACTGGAGAAGAAGCACAACGCCGCCGTGCCGGTTTCCCTTGAGCTGCAAGAAGGCCGGACGATGGTGCAGCAGGCCGCCGAGCGCAGCGAAGGCCAGCTTAGCGAACAGCTCGCGGCGTTGCACCACGAACTGTCCGGACTGCTCGAAACCGAGCAGGTCGCGCTGTTTCTGCACTCGCACAGTGCGCAACTGATGACCGAGGCCGATCACCGTGCCTATCTGAGCGTCAGTGCCGAATTCCCCATGGACGTCGAGCGTGAACTCGCCGAGTTCGCCAGTTGGTATGAGCTGTTTCCGCGCTCGATCACCGACGATCCCAACCGCCATGGCACTTTTAATGATGTGCACTCGCGGTTGCCGATGATTCAGGACATGGGTTTCGACGTGCTGTACTTCACGCCGATCCACCCGATTGGTCGTGCGCATCGCAAGGGCCGCAACAATTCCCTGACCGCCGGCCCGGACGATCCCGGCAGCCCGTATGCGATCGGCAGCGAGGAGGGTGGTCACGAGGCGATCCATTCGCAACTTGGCACCCGTGAAGATTTCCGCCGGCTAGTGGCCGCTGCGGCTGAGCATGGCCTGGAAATAGCCCTCGATTTCGCCATCCAGTGTTCCCAGGATCACCCGTGGCTCAAGCAGCATCCGGGCTGGTTCAACTGGCGGCCGGACGGCACGATCAAATACGCGGAAAACCCGCCGAAGAAATATCAGGACATCGTCAACGTCGACTTCTATGCGCCGGACGCGATTCCGAGTCTGTGGGTCGAGTTGCGCGACATCGTCGTTGGCTGGGTCGAGGAGGGCGTGAAGATCTTTCGCGTCGACAATCCCCACACCAAACCGCTGCCGTTCTGGCAATGGCTGATTGCCGATGTGCGGGCGCTGCATCCGGAAGTGATCTTCCTCGCCGAGGCATTCACCACACCGGCGATGATGGCGCGTCTGGGCAAGGTTGGTTACACCCAGAGCTACACCTATTTCACCTGGCGCAACACCAAGGCCGAACTGGCGACCTATTTCACCGAACTGAATGAGTCGCCGTGGCGCGAATGCTACCGGCCGAATTTCTTCGTCAACACGCCGGACATCAACCCAGCGTTCCTGCATGAGTCCGGGCGCCCCGGTTTCCTCATCCGCGCGGCGCTCGCGACCATGGGCTCGGGCCTGTGGGGCATGTATTCGGGCTATGAACTCTGCGAAGCGGCACCCGTGCCAGGCAAGGAGGAATATCTCGACTCGGAGAAATACGAGATCCGCGTCCGCGACTTCAATGCGCCGGGCAACATCATTGCCGAGATTGCCCAGCTCAACCGCATCCGCCGGCAGAACCCGGCGCTGCACACGCACCTGGGCCTGAAAATCTACAACGCCTGGAACGACAACATTCTGTACTTCGGCAAGCGCAGTTTTGACGGCAGCAACTTCATTCTGGTGGCCGTCAACCTCGATCCAAATAACGTGCAGGAAGCGAATTTCGAATTGCCACTGTGGGAAATGGGCCTGCCCGACGATGCGACAACCCATGGTGAGGATTTGATGAACGGGCATCGCTGGGACTGGCATGGCAAGTATCAGTTCATGCGTTTAGACCCGGCCTATCAGCCGTTCGGCATTTGGCGGATTACTGCCTCTTAAGGCTCGCGACATTTGAATGTGGGAGCTGGCTTGCCAGCGATTGCGGTCTGTCAGCTTGCATCTTCGGTGCTGAACCACCGCTATCGCCGGCAAGCCAGCTCCCACATGGACCGTATTTCTTCAGTTAAGACATCTTCAGAATTTTTCAGGAGTTTCACATGGCGAAGAAACCCAAGGCAGCCACCTTTATCAAAGACCCGCTCTGGTACAAGGATGCGGTGATTTATCAAGTTCACGTCAAATCGTTTTTCGACTCCAACAACGACGGGATCGGCGACTTTCCAGGCCTGATCGCCAAACTCGATTACATCGCCGAACTGGGCGTCAACACCATCTGGCTGTTGCCGTTCTACCCCTCGCCACGTCGCGACGATGGCTACGACATCGCCGAATACCGTGGCGTGCACAGCGATTACGGCACCATGGCCGACGCCAAGCGCTTTATCGCCGAGGCGCACAAGCGCGGTTTGCGGGTGATTACCGAACTGGTCATCAACCACACCTCCGACCAGCACCCGTGGTTCCAGCGCGCACGCAAGGCCAAACCCGGTTCGGCGGCGCGGGATTTTTACGTGTGGTCGGATGACGATCAGAAATACGACGGCACGCGGATCATTTTTCTCGACACCGAAAAGTCCAACTGGACCTGGGACCCGGTCGCCGGCCAGTACTTCTGGCACCGTTTCTATTCGCACCAGCCCGACCTGAACTTCGACAACCCGCAAGTGATGAAAGCGGTGCTCTCGGTCATGCGCTACTGGCTGGACATGGGCATCGACGGTCTGCGTCTCGACGCGATTCCGTACCTGATCGAACGAGACGGCACCAACAACGAAAACCTCCCGGAAACCCACGACGTCCTCAAGCAGATCCGCGCCGAAATCGACGCCAATTATCCCGATCGCATGTTGCTCGCCGAGGCCAACCAATGGCCAGAAGACACTCAACTGTATTTCGGCGACACCGATGCGCACGGCCTCAATGGCGACGAATGCCACATGGCGTTTCACTTCCCGCTGATGCCGCGCATGTACATGGCGCTGGCGCAGGAAGATCGCTTCCCGATCACCGACATTTTGCGCCAGACGCCGGAAATTCCCGCCAATTGCCAGTGGGCGATTTTCCTGCGTAA
The DNA here is from genome assembly GCF_018326005.1 of Pseudomonas sp. Seg1. Classification (NCBI taxonomy): domain Bacteria; kingdom Pseudomonadati; phylum Pseudomonadota; class Gammaproteobacteria; order Pseudomonadales; family Pseudomonadaceae; genus Pseudomonas; species Pseudomonas sp. Seg1. The sequence continues at coordinate 3,478,810 of NZ_AP021903.1, read as the reverse complement.
CCACGATGAGCTGACACTGGAGATGGTTACCGACAAAGAACGTGACTATCTGTGGAATTACTACGCTGCTGACCGTCGGGCGCGGATCAACCTCGGTATCCGACGTCGCTTGGCGCCGTTGATGGAACGCGATCGCCGCCGTGTCGAATTGCTCAACAGCTTGTTGCTGTCGATGCCGGGCACGCCGACGCTGTATTACGGCGACGAGATCGGCATGGGCGACAACATCTACCTCGGCGACCGTGACGGCGTGCGTACACCGATGCAATGGTCGATTGACCGCAACGGTGGCTTCTCCCGCGCCGACCCGGCCAGCCTGGTGCTGCCGCCGATCATGGACCCGCAATACGGCTATCTGTCGGTCAACGTCGAAACCCAGGCCGGCGATCCGCATTCGCTGCTCAACTGGACGCGGCGCATGCTCGCCGTGCGCAAGCAATCCAAGGCATTTGGCCGTGGCACGCTGAAAATGCTCTCGCCGAGCAACCGGCGAATTCTGGCCTACACCCGCGAATTCACCGACGCCGATGGCAAACACGAAATCATCCTCTGCGTGGCCAACGTCTCGCGCAGTGCGCAGGCGGCGGAACTGGACCTGTCGGCTTACGTCGGCATGGTCCCGGTGGAGATGCTTGGCGGTAATGCGTTCCCACCGATTGGCCAACTGCCTTTCCTACTGACCCTGGCGCCGTACGGCTTCTATTGGTTCGCCCTGGCCACCGAAAACCAGATGCCAAGCTGGCACGTGGAGCCGGCGCAGAGCCTGCCGGACTTCACCACGCTGGTGCTGAAAAAACGCATGGAAGAACTGCTCGAAGCGCCGTCTCGGGCGACGCTGGAGCAGGGCATTCTGCCGAGCTGGCTGCAGAACCGTCGCTGGTTTGCCGGCAAGGATGCGGCTATCGACAAGGTCAACCTGGCCTACGGTGTGCGTTTTGGCGATGCCGAACACCCGGTGCTGCTTAGCGAGATCGAAGTCACCAGCGGCGGCCAGACCAGCCGTTATCAACTGCCGTTCGGCTTCATTTCTGAGGATCAGGTCGGTCCGGCGCTGCCACAGCAATTGGCACTGGCCCGTGTGCGTCGAGTGCGTCAGGTTGGTTTGATCACTGACGCCTTCAGTCTTGAAGCGTTTATTCGCGCCGTCCTGCAAGGCATGCAGAACAACACCGTGCTGGAATCCAGCGATGGCGAAATCCGTTTTGCGCCAACCCCGCACCTGGAAAAACTCAACCTCGGTGGCGAATCCGAAGTGCGCTATCTGTCGGCCGAGCAATCGAACAGTTCGGTGGTAATCGGCAACAGCCTGGTGCTTAAGCTGATCCGTAAAGTCGCGTCCGGCGTACACCCGGAACTGGAGATGAGCGCTTACCTGACCGCTGCCGGATTTGCCAATATCTCTCCGCTGCTCGGCTCGGTGATTCGCCGCGACGCGCAGGGTGAAGACAATCTGTTGATGATTGCGCAGGGCTATCTGAGCAATCAGGGCGACGCCTGGGAATGGACGCAAAACAACCTCGAACGGGCGTTGCGCGATGAACTGGCCGATGCCATGTCCGAGCAGGAACAGCACTACAACGCCTTGGGCGAATTGAAGGACTTCGCCGCGATGCTCGGTCAGCGTCTGGGCGAAATGCACCAAGTGCTCGCCGCGCCGACCGAGAATGCCGATTTCGCGCCGCAAGTCAGTACGGCCAAGGATGCACAGGCCAGCGGCAAGGACGTTGCTGCGCAGGTCGAGCATGCGTTGAAACTGCTCAAGCAGCATCAGGGCGAACTCAACGCGGCGGATCAGAAACTGGTCAAGCGCCTGCTCGACGAGAAAAAGACCATCCTTGCTCATGTGCAGGATCTGGCGAAAAAGTCCGTCGGTGGTCTGCGTATTCGCGTGCATGGCGACTTGCACTTGGGCCAGGTGCTGGTGATCAAGGGCGACGCCTATCTGATCGACTTCGAGGGCGAACCGGCGCGGCCATTGAGTGAGCGTCGTGGCAAACACAGTCCGTACAAAGATGTCAGCGGCGTGCTGCGTTCGTTCGATTACGCGGCGGCGATGACCATCAACGTGCACAACGTCGATCACAGTGCGGAGTCAGAAGCGGCCCGTCGCCGCGTCGCCGAACGCTATCTGCGTGAAGCACGCGAGGCATTTGTTCAGGCATATCGCCGAGCGGCAGCTAGTCTTGATCATGCTTGGCAAGATCCTGAGGGTGCCGACGCCGCGCTGGCGTTGTTCGGTCTGGAGAAGGCGGCCTATGAAGTGGCCTATGAAGCCGAAAATCGCCCGACGTGGCTGCCCGTGCCGTTGCACGGTTTGTATGGGTTATTGACAGGGCTTAAACCCTTTTCCGATCTTGGTGGAGAGTAGTCATGAGTTTCTCGAACAAGGAACAGGGTCAGGTCAAAGAGGCATTGCTGCCGTCGGCGAAAGACATCGATGCGCTGGTACGTGCCGAGCATCACGATCCGTTTTCCATTCTCGGTCCGCACGGCGACGGTGCCGGCGGGCAATTCATTCGCGCCTATTTACCTGGTGCGCTGAGCGTTGTGGTGATCGATAAGGATTCTGGCGAAGAGCGCGGCCCCTTGGAGCCGAGCGAAACGCCGGGGCTGTTTGTCGGCCATTTCGATCAGGCGCGGCCTTATCGACTGCGTACCCGTTGGGCCGGTGGTGAACAGGAAGCGGAAGATCCCTACAGCTTCGGTCAGTTGCTCGGTGAAATGGATTTGTATCTGTTTGCCGAAGGTAATCACCGCGACCTCAGCGCCTGCCTCGGCGCGCAACTGATGACCGTCGATGGCGTTGATGGCGTGCGTTTCGCCGTGTGGGCGCCGAATGCGCGGCGGGTTTCCGTGGTCGGCGATTTCAACGTCTGGGACGGCCGTCGCCATCCGATGCGCCTGCGTCATCCGTCCGGGGTCTGGGAATTGTTCATCCCGCGCCTGCAAGCGGGGGAGTTGTACAAATACGAAATCCTCGGCAGCCACGGCATTCTGCCGCTCAAGGCTGACCCGATGGCGCTGGCCACCAGTCTGCCGCCGGACACTGCGTCGAAAGTCGCCGCGCCGCTGCGAGTCGACTGGCAGGATCAGGAATGGATGAGCGCTCGCCGCGAACACCAGAAGCATTCGGCGCCGCTGTCGATCTACGAGTTGCACGTCGGCTCCTGGCAATGCGAGCTGGATGATCTGGGTGAGGTTGCACGCCAATACACCTGGCCGGAACTGGCCGAACGCTTGATTCCGTACGTGAAAGAGTTGGGTTTCACCCACATTGAACTGATGCCGATCATGGAACACCCGTTCGGTGGTTCGTGGGGCTATCAGTTGCTCTCGCAATTCGCCCCGAGTGCGCGTTACGGCACACCGGAGCAGTTTGGTGAGTTCGTCAACGCCTGCCATAAAGCCGATATCGGCGTGATCCTCGACTGGGTGCCGGCGCATTTTCCTACCGATACCCACGGCCTCGCGCAGTTCGACGGCACCGCGCTGTACGAGTACGGCAATCCGCTGGAAGGCTTTCACCAGGATTGGGACACGCTGATCTACAACCTCGGCCGCACCGAAGTGCATGGCTACATGCTCGCTTCGGCGTTGCACTGGTTGAAGCATTTCCACATCGATGGCCTGCGCGTGGATGCGGTGGCTTCGATGCTTTATCGCGACTATTCGCGCAAGGCCGGCGAGTGGGTACCGAACCGTCATGGCGGTCGGGAAAACCTGGAGGCCATCGACTTCCTCCGCCACTTGAACGACGTGGTTGAACTGGAAGCACCGGGGGCGCTGGTGATCGCCGAAGAGTCCACCGCGTGGCCCGGCGTCAGCCAGAGTACGCAGCAGGGCGGCCTCGGTTTTGCCTATAAATGGAACATGGGCTGGATGCACGATTCGCTGCATTACATCCAGCAGGACCCGGTGTACCGCGCCCATCATCACAACGAGTTGAGCTTTGGCCTGGTCTACGCCTGGTCCGAACGTTTCATCCTGCCGATCTCCCACGACGAAGTGGTACACGGCAAGCACTCGCTGATCGACAAGATGCCCGGCGATCGCTGGCAGAAATTTGCCAACCTGCGCGCCTACCTGAGTTTCATGTGGACGCATCCGGGCAAGAAACTGCTGTTTATGGGCTGCGAGTTCGGCCAGTGGCGCGAGTGGAACCACGATCAGCAGCTCGACTGGTATCTGCTGCAATACTCCGAGCACAAAGGCGTACAGAAACTGGTCGGCGACCTTAACCGGCTGTACCGCGAGCTGCCGGCACTGCACGATCAGGACGATGCACCGCAAGGCTTTCAGTGGCTGATCGGCGACGATGCGATCAACAGCGTTTATGCCTGGCTGCGCTGGAGCAAGGACGGCGAACCGGTGCTGGTAGTGGCCAACTTCACGCCCGTGCCGCGTCAGTCGTATCGGGTCGGCGTGCCGTTCGCCGGGCGCTGGAGCGAGTTGCTCAACAGCGACGCCGATACTTACGCCGGCTCCAACTATGGCAACGGCGGCGGGGCGTTTACCGAGGAAGTGCCGAGCCATGGCCAGGCGCTGTCGCTGGAACTGAATCTGCCGCCGCTGGCGGTGTTGATCCTCAGACCGGGGGGCTGATCCGATACCGCGTCGCGCCCATCGCGGGCATGACATTCAACATTTCTGTTGGCTGATCCACCGCCATCGCGGGCAAGCCCGCTCCCACAGGGAATTGCATTCCAGGCTGTTCTCACTGGAGAAATGCGATCCATTGTGGGAGCGGGCTTGCCCGCGATGAGGGCCGGACATTCAATAGTTGTATTGGCTGATCCACCGCCATCGCGAGCAGGCTCGCTCCCACAGGGAATTGCATTTCAGGCTGTTCTCCCTGGAGAAATGCGATCCATTGTGGGAGCGGGCTTGCCCGCGATGAGGGTCGGACATTCAATAGTTGTATCGGCTGATCCACTGCCATCGCGAGCAGGCTCGCTCCCACAGGGAATTGCATTTCAGGCTGTTCTCACTGGAGAAATGCGATCCATTGTGGGAGCGGGCTTGCCCGCGATGAGGGCATGACATTCAACATTTCTGTTGGCTGATCCACCGCCTTCGCGGGCAAGCCCGCTCCCACAGGGATACTCATTCCAAATGTGGGAGCGAGCCTGCTCGCGAAGGCGCCAGCCCAGACACTCTGAAAATCCCGTTTCACCAGCGCATCCGCACACCCAGACTGCCGATCAACCCGTTCAGATCATTGTCATCGACATCACTGCTGTAATCGGCGCTGACATACAAACTCACCGCCGGCGTCACCCGCGCCACCAGACCCAAGCCCAGTTCGACGGTCGATGACTTGCGACTGCTGCTGATCTTGTCGACCTGATCCAGCGTCACCGTATTACCCGTATACACCGTGTGCCAGAGGTTGGTGCGCACGTACGGCTCGACCGGCAGGCCGCTCAAGTCATAACTGCCTTTCAAACGCGCACCGACGCGACCGCTCCATGCCGTCAGATCGGTTGACGAGGCATTGCCCGAGCCTGCATAGGGTGTATCGAGGGTGATGCGCTGATTGATCAATTGCGCCTGGGGTTCGACCACCCAGTTTTCGCTCAAGCCAATCGGAAAACCGCCCTCCACCGAGAAGGTCATCGCGCTGCCTTCAGTGGCCTGCCGCGCACCTTGTTCATTGCGGCTGAACCCGCTGACCCGGCCGCCGCTGGCCGACACATCGACGTGCCAACCCTGCGCACCGATCAGACTGTAATAGGCCCCCAGGCTCTGACCCTGCAGATTGAGGGTGTCGGTGTTCGGATCGGCGAGGGCGCGGCTGGTGATCAGCCCATTGCCATTGGCCTGAATCTGGTTTTCGCCGCCGATCAGGCCGATCTTCTGGGTGTGGCCGTTGCCGCTTTGCAAGGTCAGCACGGCGGGGCCTTTGAAGTCACCGCTGCCGGGCGTTGCGAAACCCGAGGACAACACGTCGGTTTGCGCCTGGCGGGCGCTACGTCCATACAATTGGTCCCAGGCACCCGGCGCCAGCTCTTCGGTGAGCAGGTTGGCGCCGCGCAGGTCAGGCCGGGGGCTGAAACGCTGCGGGTCGGGAGTGATGACCGTCGCGGGCAGGTTCATGACCGGTACGTTCTCTCGGTACCAGGGCGTGGTTTCATCCGCCGCAGGGCGGGCCTGCGCCTCCATGGATGAGCACAGCAAGATAGAACTCGACACTGTGCAAAAAGTGATTTTGATCTCGTGTGGTGTGAGTGAAATTTTCATGGAGGTCTACCTTGCAGGCGCATGCGGCATCTCGATGTGGCGTCTCTCCTACCCCGAACGAGGGGCGACCGAATGGAGCGAGGCGAACCGTGGGCGCTCGCTTTCGCGAGAGTCCGGAGGCTCGCCCCGGGTAGTGATTCCGGGGGTAGTAAGGTAGAGATAAGAAGAGTCAGGCCTGTGCGTCAAGAAATTGAACGATGAGCGGTAATGCCGAATCGCGTTACGCAAGCGTTTGTTTTTCTGCACATAACTAAGTGATTGTTTGTATGGAAAATCACTGCGCAGGCCCCGCGCCAGAGGTGTTTTATTGCCGACGGAAGGTCTGTTCGCGGATCGTGATATGCCAACGACCAGCCAAACTGCACAGCGTGTTGCTGTCAATACTACGGCTGGTCGCGATGCCGTCGATGGCGATCAAAGATGCACTTCCACCGCCAATGGCAGGTGATCCGACAGGTGCGTCCACGGCTTGTTGCCGAGGATCTGCGGGTCATGACTGCTGGCGTTGCGCAGGTAAATCCTGTCCAGGCGCAGCAACGGAAAGCGTGCCGGATAAGTCTTCGCCGGGCGGCCATGATGGCGCTCGAACGCTTCGTGCAGATAATCGCGCCGGGCGAGGGCGGTGTTGCCTTGCAACTGCCAGTCATTGAAGTCGCCGGCGATGATCACCGGAGCATCGTCCGGCAACGATTCGAGCAACTGGCAAAGCAGCTGCAACTGCAATTGGCGATGGCTTTCGAGCAGACTCAAATGCACGCAAATCGCGTGGACTTCGGCATGGCCCGGTACATCCAGCACACAGTGCAACAAGCCTCGTCGTTCGGGGCCGGTGATCGACACGTCGAGATTGCGGTATTCGCGGATCGGGTATTTCGACAACAGTGCATTGCCATGATGGCCGTCGGGATAGACCGCGTTGCGCCCATAGGCGAAATCACTCCACATGCTGTCGGCGAGAAATTCGTATTGCGAGGTTTGCGGCCATTCGTTGTAACGGCTCGAATGCCGCTCGTGCTCACCCACTACTTCTTGCAGAAACACCAGATCGGCCGAGGTACTGCGTACCGCCTCGCGCAACTCCGGGAGAATGAAACGCCGGTTGAGCGCGGTGAAACCCTTGTGGGTATTGACCGTCAACACACGCAGGCGATGAATGACGGGGGCGTCGACGGCATGACGCTTGGGATCGCTGGACACGGTTACTCCTCTGAATCCTGAGTGCCTGTTCATGCGACTGATGGGTGAGGGCGGCAGTTCCGTCTGAAAACACCACACCCACTTGGAGGAGCTGCCGAAGGCTGCGATCTTTTGACTTTGCATCTCAAGATCAAAAGATCGCAGCCACCGGCAGTTTTTACAAAATCATTGTGCTGAGGGGATTTAGCGAGACATCGCACCGCCCCAAAACCTGGAATTCAAACCTACAGGAATACCGCGTACTCAGGATTTACGACTGCTGCGCAGCCGATCGGGGCGGTGCGACGGTTCTCTGAATCCCCTCGCCACAGGGGGCAGGTGTCAGTCCGGAATCTGCAAATTATCCAACACCCGATTCACCGCCAGCTCCCCGAACATGATCAGCCGCGAACGGTGGCAGCTGTCAAACAAACAGGGTGGCAGCTGTACGCGGGTTGACCGACCGGACATCAAGGAATCCGGCACACCCGAAGGTGTCCCACGCACAGCCACCGCGACATGACTTCAGAAAATGCCTGAGCAAGTGCGAAACACTGATGCGCCTTGATGTTGGACGGACGGTCAAATCCGATCGCTGATTCGTCAGCGACCGAACCACAATTGAACCCGCCCCAAGGCGCACAAGCCGGCGGATTCTGGCGTAGCTGTAGGCAATTACGCAAGGTCGTGTAGCCTGATTACGTGTCTTGGAGTTTCATTTAAACGCGAGTGTTTAAAAGCAAAAATCGCAACGTTCGGCAGCGCCTACATCGATCCAACGTTGCCGCCCCAAAGCCTTACGCGAACTGCGAGCGCGGCGGCTTATTTCAGGATCACACTCAATGAATTCCTTTGGCGTGCTCGGTCAGCCCTCTACTGTGCGGCTTCTACTTATACCGTTTGGTTGTGGACTTGATGTGGCCAGATTTGTTCTGTTTGCGCTATATGGAGACGTGCTGGTATTAGCCCCGACACTGCATAAATGCGTCAAGCGGTGCGTGTGATCAATGACCTGTTTTTGATGAGCTCGATTTGAAAAAGCTTCCTGACAAAAATCATGTAGGACGTATCGAATGGGGCTTCACTTTCCTGGGAAAGCGTTACCCCGTCCAATAGCTGCTTATGTTAGTTACTGTTCAGCGAAAGAACGCCAGCTTTAGCAGCAAGTCCCCTCCACAGCCCTTTGTTGGACAGTGGAAGGGGAATTAACGTTTTTTCGTATTGTAGCGATCAGTGGCACTGATGCAGTGAGGGTTCATTTCATGCGTAGACCATGACAGAGGTTGGAAGTATTGAATCCCATGTGGATGAACTCATCCTGATCGTATGGTGGTCTGTGGCTCAAAAATATAGTAGCGACGGGGGTGTCTGCGTTACGAGAAACTGTAATCCAGAAATGCCTGCTGGTGTCCCTGTCGTGGCGGTATTTGGTGTTTAAAACAGCTATGTGCTTGGGGTGATCTTCACTGATGATGTCGGCTCCGCCGACTGAGTTAGCCCATAGTCTGTAATTTTCATGATTAAACTTCTGGTCACCGGAATAGATATATCGGACGACGTTGAATGTAGCGACGAGGAATTGCTTACTCTGGCCGACACTGTCTCGCACGGTGATGGTGGCTGTTCCATTTCCTTCACTTCTGACGATGCCGTTCAAATCTACAGAGGCGACGAGAGGGTCGGAGGACGTGTAGGTGTAGGGCGGGACTCCACCCCGGACATCACGTTTGCGTGCTGTATTAACGGGGTCTATTCCAGTAGATGGCCAAGGTAGCCCCGAACCTGCGATCGAGATATTGAAACCGGTGAGGGTGATCGGGGACGTGTCCACGATGAGTTCGGGATGCGTGGGAGGATTCAGGTTCACCACGGTGAGGGTGGTGTCTTGGGTGTCGGCGGGCAGCACGCCGTCGACCACCCCGACCACCACTGGTTCGTGCAGTTCCAGGCGCGGTTCGCCGATTTGCAGCGGGCCGGTGCGACCGGGGATGTCGAGTTCCTTGATAATCAGGGTGCTGTTTTCGGGCAGATCGTTGGTGGACATGGTGCGTACTCCGTTCGGGAAGGTGACGGAGTGATTGAATATGGGATCGGGGAATTGCGCACCTGTCAGATCTGACAGGTGCGCAGGGGTTTTCGACGAACGGTCATTAGGAGAGAGTGGAGAGCAATCGCTGCCTTCGGCAGCTCATAGCCATTGTGGCGAGGGAGCTTGTCGAATCGTCGCACCGTCCCGCTGGGCTGCGCAGCAGCCCCAAAACCTGAGAATTCAATTCCTCATAAAACCGCATGCTTCTGAGCTGCCGCACACTGCGATCTTTTGATTTATCCCTCAGACCCGCAACTGAATCTGCCGCCCCACCACACCCATCACATCGCGCAGCAACATCGCCGCCGCATGGGCCAGTTGCTGCACATCGGCGCCTTTGGCTGAGGTGATGTCGAGACTGGCCAGGCTCTCCATCATCTGCGTCACCGCCAGAAACCGACTCGCCGTACTGGCGTGCAACACATCCAGCGGTGCTTCGGTGGAGACCAGCAACACGGGGATGCTGTCTTCGTTATGCGTCATCGAAAGGTGTTGATTTGACGAGAACGATTTGAAATAGCTTCCTGACAAAAGTCATGTAGGTCGTATCGAATGGGGCTTCACTTTCCTGGGAAAGCGTTACCCCGTCCAATAGCTGCTTATGTTAGTTACTGTTCAGCGAAAGAACGCCAGCTTTAGGAGCAAGCCCCCTCCACTGCCCTTTGTTAGGCAGTGGAAGGGGAATTAACGTTTTTTCGTATTGTCGCGATCAGTGGCACTGATGCAGTGAAGGTTCATCTCATGCGTAGACCATGACAGAGTTTGGATGTATTCCATCCCAAGCTGATGAACTCATCCCGATCGTATAGTGGTGTGCGGCTCAAAAATATGCTGGAGACGGGGGTGTCTGGGTTAGTAGAAAATGTAATCCAGAAATTTCTGCTGGCGTCCCTGTCGTGGCGGTATTTGGTGTTTAAAACAGCTATGTGCTTGGGGCGATCTTCACTGATGATGTCGGCTCCGCCGACTGAGTTAGCCCATAGTTTGTAATTTTCATGATTGAACTGCTGGTTACCGGAATAAATATAGCGGACGACGTTGAATGTAGCGACGAGGAATTGCTTACTCTGGCCGACACTGTCTCGCACGGTGATGGTGGCTGTTCCATTTCCTTCACTTCTGACGGTGCCGTTCAAATCTACAGAGGCGACGAGAGGGTCGGAGGACGTGTAGGTGTAGGGCGGGACTCCACCCCGGACATCACGTTTGCGTGCTGTATTAACGGGGTCTATTCCGGTAGATGGCCAAGGTAGCCCCGAGCCTGCGATCGAGATATTGAAACCGTTGAGGGTAAGCGGTGACGGATCCACTACCAGTTCTGGATACGCTGGGGTCACGGTCAAGATTCTTGCATTTGAATAAACCGGACTCACAGCATAAAGCGCCTCGGCAAACAAACGTCGTGCACCAACAACAACGGTGATCACTTTCTCCCACTCGCCCGTGGTTACATGAGCAGTCGCTTTGCCTTTGGAAACCGCCCCCGATCCGCTGCCATCAAAAATTTCTACTTGCTGGCCGCGGGTTGCCTTGCCTTTGAGTGTCAGTGTTGTGCTTGAGGTGCTGGTGCCTTCTGGCACCTCCTTGTTGCCGGCATCAAGTACATTGACCAGTGTCGGCGCCACGTTGGCTATAACGGTCAGCGTTCTGGCGCCGGAGCTGGAGCCTGGCGCGTACATCGCCTTGGCGGTAAAACTGTGCGCCGCAACGCTCAGGCCGGTGACAGTCAAGGTCCAGATGCCTGATGTCGCATCGGCGGTGGCTTGGCCCTTGCTGGTCGCGCCGACGAAGATTTCGACTTTCTGGCCTTTGGCGGCGTTGCCGCTCAGGGTTACGGCCGTTTCGATGGTCAAGCCGGCGTTGGGAATTTCAATCCCGCTTGGGCTGCCTTTGACCGACGTCAGCGTGGGGGCAGTGGCCTCCGTCACTATCAGCGTCCTGACGGCGGATTCCTCACCCGAGCCATACAAGGCCTTGGCTTTGAAACTGTGCGTCGCGACGCTCAGGCCGGTAACGACCTGGGTCCATACGCCGGAGCCATTGGCGGTGGGTTCATGCAGTGCGGTGCTGCCATCGAGCAAGCGGACTTTCTGGTTGGGGCTGGCTGTGCCGGTGACGGTGACGGTACGGTCAAAGGTAATGCCACCGGGTGCGACCGTGCCTTTGGAGTCGGTGATGTTGGTGATGGTTGGCGTCACTGCTTGGGCGACGGTGAAAGTACGTGGCGGAGTCGACACCGGGCCATCGCCATACAAGGCGAGTGCGGTGAGGCTGTAAGCCTTGACGGTCAACGCACTGACGACCTGGGTCCATACGCCGGAGCCGTTGGCGGTGGGTTCATGCAGAGTGTTGTTGCCATCGCGCAAACGGACTTTCTGGTTGGGACTGGCCGTGCCGGTGACGGTGACAGAGCGGTCGAAGGTAGTGCCTCCTTGCACGACCGGGCCTTTGGAATCGGTGACGTTGTCGATGCTGGGCGCCCCCGCTTGGGCAACGTTGAACGTGCGCGGCGGAGCCGACACCGGGCCATCGCCATATAAGGCGAGTGCGGTGAGGCTGTAAGCCCTGACGGTCAACGCACTGACGACTTGGGTCCAAACGCCGGAGGCATTGGCAGTGGGTTCATGCACTGTATTGGTGCCATCGCGCAAGCGGACTTTCTGGTTGGGGCTGGCCTTGCCAGTGACGGTAACGGAGCGGTCGAAGGTAATGCCTCCTTGCCAGACCGGGCCTTTGGAATCGGTGACGTTGTCGATGCTGGGTGTGACTTGCGCCACCACCTGCAATTCTCTGATGGCTGATTCCACGCCTGAACCGTACAGGGCCTTGGCTTTGAAACCGTCCGGTGGGTCAGCCTCCTCGACTTTCGGCACCGGCAGTGTGGCGTGCAGGTGGGCCACGTTGACCAGCAGCCGCTCTGACTCGATGACGCCGTAGAGCGCGACCTTATCGTTGGACACCCGGTATGAAAGGTCGAGACGGCCCTGATCCAGCACCCGGATGTGCTCATTGGTTACATAAAGCGTCACCAGTCCCTGCCTGGCTTCGTTGTCGCTGACAGTATGTTGCGCTTCGTGCCGATAAGATTGGCCGCCGGCGCGTGTCCCTGCCCATATCAGATTGATCAGGTCGCCATTGGCGATGTCCGGGTAGCTAACATCCACGGTGGCCTGGGCCTCGTCCGGCTCAAGCGTGTCGCCAAACAGTTCGCGAATGGTCGGCTCGGGCAGCATCGAAACGTCACCGATCACCTCGGCAAAGGCGCGTTTTGATGACAGGGGAGGGGCGCCATTTTTTTTCGTCAGCACATACGAAGCATCGCCCAACCCCATGGCAATGGCTCTGATCTGCGCATAAGGCACCTTAAACTCCAGAATGCTTGGAATGCTGACAACCGATTTGGACTCGGTATGAATCAAAGGCTTGCCGTTCAGGGGCGTGCCAATCCAGGACATCGTCACGGTGTCACCAAGCTCGAAGTCCGCGGACTCGAGCTTGACCTGGACGGTGATGTCCAGTTTGTTCAGATCCTTGATGGTGATGACGCCGTTGATCGCCTCTTTGATGATGGGCATTCCCAGACGCCAGGCACCGGCTTCTACCCGCACGCGAGCGCTTTGTGAATGGCGGACGGTCCAGTTCCACACCTCGTCATGAATGTCGTAGCGCAACACCAGCGCGTCGTTGTCGCCACCGGCCAGAATCGCGGCCTGATCGGCAATGATCACGATTGGCGTCTTGTGATCCACCTCGTCCTGCGTCACGGTGTGGGGCGCAAGAGCGGTGCTGCCCCATTTCACCAGCACCGTGTCGCGCACTGCCATGTCCGGGTAGAAAGGCACGGTCACGGGCACGCCTTTTTTGGCCCACTCGGCATCAATGCCCTGTTGCACGACCTCAGGGGGCAGAGAGACCGGAAACAGTTTGCCATGGCCGTCAGGATCATTCGGGTGATCATCTCGCCCGCCGGGACGGGTGAGCTTGACCAGCAAACGCTGTGATACAGCAGGGTCATCCGGCGCGGTGCCACCGAAACGGGTCAACTGGTAATGACACTCCTCAGCCCAGCCCGGTCGGGCGATCGCTACAGGCAGGTAAAAGAACAGCGGAAAGTCGACTTCATCGGCCTCTACTTCTTTGGTGAAAACAGATTGTTTGTCCCAGTAGATAACGTGTTTATCTCCCACGTGCATGCCTATGTACGCAGGGATCACACACAGTATGCCGGCATCGCTGTCTTCGACCACTTTGAGATTGATACCGCCATCACCGTCCTGGATGGGATCCACCATCCCCGGAATAACAAGCGGGCGCAGCGCCAGTGTTGCGTTATCGAAATCAATATCGGGGAATAGAAAGGGGCTTTTGGAAGACATCTCGGAACTCCTGTTGTGCGCGATGCCAACAACTGCAGGCATGAAAGGGTTCGTTTGATTGGGCGCTAACAGAGGCGGATTGGCTACTGTCAGATCTGACAGGTGTGCGCGGTTTTCCGATGAACGGTATTTAGTCATCAATTGAAGCCAGTATCGGCGTGCGAGCGATGCAGGGGGTTGGCATTCCATGGCGGAGTTGCCGAAGGCCGTGATCTTTTGATGTAGAACTTCAAAATCAACAGATCGCGGCCTTGGGCAGTCCCTACATAGTCATAGTGGCGAGGGAGCCGTTATCAGTCCGGCACTTGCAAATTATCCAGCACCCGATTCACCGCCAGCTCCCCGAGCATGATCAGCTGCGCAATCCCCGACAACGTTCTGCGTTGCGACGCTGGCAAGAGGTGGGCGAAGTCACTGGCGATAGTTCTTGCCGAAGCAAGGGTCTCGAAGGCATCGGCCAGCATCTCCTCGTTTTTTTGAAGTCGGCGGTAACGGCGTACATCCTGCGGGTTCTGCGGGGCGGTGGCGTGGACCCGGGCGGACAGAGATAGTGATCGAGGGCGCGGTCGGCGGCGTCGTTGAGCTTCTTCGAATCGAGGGATTCGTAGGGGGAGGTGAGGTCGGTTTCGGGCGGGTTAGGTGTTGGTTTTCAGAGAATTCAGCGCGGGAAAGTACAACTGCTTGAGGGCTTGCGGATGTTGGGACGTGGTCATGGCGGCGGACTCCGGTCGGTAGTTGGGGCGACGGAGTGATTGAACGCGGGATCGGGGAATAGCGCACCTGTCAGATCTGACAGGTGCGCAGGGGTTCTCGACGAACGGTCATTAGGAAAAAGCGGAGTTTAAAGGGGCGCAGCCTCCGCATTTCCTACACAGGGCGGGCCTGAAGTCGTTCAGACGAAGACAATTTCATACGGCAAACGCATCCGCTCAAGGATCACCGGCGGCAGCATCGGCGCGATGCCGATGGCCGGTTCGCCTTTGAGCTGGCTGGCGTAGGCGTGGGTGGCGTGGCTTTTGCGCGCGACGGTCCAGGTATCGAGGCGCAGTTTGCGTGCGCGTTCCCAGGGGATCAGTTTTTGGTCGCGCTCCGGCCAGTGCCATGCCCAGACCGGCACGTCGTGGAAGGTCGCACCGGCCAGTTCGGCGGCTTCGGCGCTGGCGCGACCGACCGCTTCATGATCGTCATTGCGGTCTCCGCGCCAGGTGCTGAACACCACGTCGCCGGGGCGCAGGTAGCGGCCGATGAACTCGGTGAGCTGGCTGTGCTGATCGTTCAGGGCGTTGTCGGTGAAACCGCCGCGCACCCATTTCAGGCTGTGCATTGGCAGACCGAGACGGCGCAGGGCTTCGACACTTTCCTGCGGGCGAAACACGCTCAGGCGTTTTTCCGACCATTGCCGGGAACCGGGGTGACTGGCGCTGCCGTCGGTGATGGACAGCAACTGCAATGGATGGCCGAGGCTTGAAAGTAATTGCAGCAATCCGCCGCAGGTCACGACTTCATCGCCGGGGTGCGGGGCGATCACCACGGCGCGGGCGCCGGGTGGCACGAGGCTGCGGGTGTTGATGACAGGAATGTTGTCCAGTTGCGGGGCGCTGTTCCAGATTTGCGCCGACGGACTGTTTTCGGTGAGCGATAACGGTTTCATGGGTGCGACGTCCTTGTGTGGTCTCGCCCTCAGTCGTGCCCGTGGCCATGAATATCTGGCGCGGCCGACCCGTGAAGGCTGGTTGATTGCGGTGCGACGCTCCGAACCCTGGATTGCCGCGCAGCAGAGTATTGCTCATGAAGTGACGTTCGTCGCGTCACAGATCAATCTGATCCGTATTTTTTTGCTCTATCTGTGCCAGTTTTCGCAAATAGTCACCAAATCCGCCTCGCGCACGGCTGTCGAAACGAGCGCTGGTGTGAACTTGCGGGCGATAACTCCAGGCGATGTTTGCGCCAACCAGTTCCAGCTCGCGCACCAGTTGCACATCTTCATCGCACGCCAGTGGCTTAAAGCCGCCGGCCCAGCGATAGGCATCAGCGCTGACGCCCAGGTTAGCGCCGTGGATATGCCGATGGCCATCGCAGGCGCGGTAGTGGCGGTGGTAGCGGATTTGCGCCGCGGCATCGAATGACTCGTGCCAGCGCTCGACCGTGACGGTGCCGCACACCGCGTCGGCGCCCAGTCCGAGCTGGGCCACCAGCCAGTCATCGGCGACGCGGCTGTCGGCGTCCGAGCAGGAAATCCAGCGGGCGCCGCGCTCCAACAGCACCTGAGCGCCGGCAGCGCGGGCCTGGCCGACATTGCGCGCGTCGATGTGCAGGCTCAGCACCGGGTAGTTATCTACAATCTGTGCCGAGCGGTCGGTGCAGCTGTCGAGCACCACCAGCACTTCAACCGGTTCGCCCGCGAGCAAACCGTGGCGGCTCGCACGCATGGCGGCGCTCAGGCACTCATCGAGCAGGTCCTCTTCGTTGTGCGCCGGAATCAGAATGCCAATCATCGCAAACCCTCCAGCGCGGCCACCGAACGGGGCTCACGGCTCCAGACTTCAAGGATGAAATCCGCCTCTTGATGCAGCACCAGACGCGGCAACTTGAGTTGCTCGTGGATCAAGTCGTGAACCTGCCGTGCGTTCAGCGGGCAATCATCAATGGGCGGGCGCCAATGGCAGGCGAGCAATTGCCCGTCGGCCGTCAGGGAATCAGTGATCCGGCGGATCACGTCTGTCAGATCCTTACTGTCGAGGTAGTAGCCGATTTCGCTAAATACAATCAGGTCGAATTTTTCTTCCGGCCAATCACTTGGCAAGCGACTTTGCCGCACCTGAGCGTGGTCAAACAGGCTCAGTCGGGTGGTCGCCAGTTTGACCGCGGTGCTCGCCGTGTCACAGCACAGCAAGCGGTCGCAGCGCGTGGCCAGTTCAGCGCTCAACTCACCGTTGGCGCAGCCCGGTTCGAAAATCGAGCGGTAATGCGGGCGCGGCAATGCGGCGAGAGTGATTGCGCGTTTGCGTTGCTCGTACCAGCGCTCGCGAAAGGCCCACGGGTCGTCGTTGCCGGCGAACAGGCCATCGAAGTAGCGATCTTCGACGCTCATAGAAACACCACCTCGAATGGCTGCAGCAGGCGATCTAGCACATAGGGCGCCAGCACCGGACCAAGCCCTGCTTCGGGATCGCCTTCGAGCTGACTGGCGAAGGCATGTACAGCATGGCGTTTGCGCGCCACCTGCGCCGGCGACAACAGAATCTTGCGCGCCCGTTGCCACGGCACAGCGGCGTCTTCGGGCGTTGCCCAGTGCCAAGTCCACACGGGCAACTCGTGACAAGTCGCACCGACTCTTTGCGCCGCCTCGGCACTGGCGCGGCCGACAGCCTCGTGATCGCAATGGCCGTCCTCGCACCACGTGGTGAAGACCACATCATCGGGGCGCAGGTGGCGTTCGATAAACTCGCTCAGTGCCTGTTCTTGAGAGGCCACTTGCGTATCGCTGAAGCCGCCGCGCAACCATTTCAGGCGATGCATGGGCACACCTAGCCGGCGCAATGCTTCGGCGGACTCCTGTGGGCGAATCATGCTGAGGCGTTCGACGGGCCAGCGTTCGGAACCGGGATGACTGGCGCTGCCGTCAGTCACGGAGATCAACTGCAACGGACGGCCAGCGGCGGCGAGCAGTTGCAGCAAGCCGCCGCAGCCGAGCACTTCGTCATCGGGATGCGGGGCGATGACCACCGCACGCGAGCCCGGTGGCACCAGATCAAGAATGTCGATGCGTTGCAGTTGCGCCAGATGTCGGGAGCCCTGCCATTGCTGCAGGGTCGTGCCTTGGCCGACGATTGGATTATCTTTTTTGACGGCGTTCATAGCGTCCATGCCTCTTTCGGTTGCGCGGCGACGATATGGCCGAGGGCCGCGAGGTCGCGTTCGGCGTGGCTCTGGCGCAGGAAGACCGGCAGGTCGGCGAGCAGTCGGGCGAAATGCCGATCCTTGCAGTAAGGCCCGGCACCCAGTGCGCGACCGACATCACGGATGACTTGCTCGGCAGACTGTTCAACCACTGCGCGGGCGCGCCGAGCCAGCAGTTCGGCGTTGGCTTGGGGGTGCGCATCAATGTGCAAAGCGCTGAAGCGCAGGACATCGGCCGCCGCCTGCAACGCCGCGTCGACCGCGCCGAGATGGGCAAGGGCGTGCGGCTCTTCATGTTGCGCGCAGTGTTGGCGCAGCGCCTCGGCAATCTGCCGCGCGGCGCCGTACCAGCAGGAGGCAATGCCGATCCCGCCCTGCCAGAAACCCGGGCGTTGCAGGTAGTCGCCGGGGTTGCCGATGGCTTGGCCCTCGGCGCCCTCGAACACTACTTCGACGCTGCCGGTGGCGCCCATGCCCACCGCTTGCCAGCCTTGATCGGTAATGCTCACGCCCGGTTGATCGAGCGCCACCGCCACCAGTTGCTGCTGATCATCGGCATCCCACGCGGTGAGCAGCGCATGGCTGAGCACCGCCGCGCCGGAACACCAGGCCTTGCGCCCGTGCAGCGCGACCATGTGCCCGGCGGGGCGCACTTGTACCCGCGCCTGCGGTGGTTCCGCGGCCCACATGCCCCAGGTGCTACCCGGCGTTGGCGAACCACCCAGTTGCTCGATGATCGACAGCGCGTCGGTGTGACCTTCATAGAGTTTGCACAGCCCCAGATCATGTCCGCCGACATCGGCCAGATGCCGGAAGCGCTCCAGCGTGTGGCCACTGCCCGGCAGCGGTAAACGATCCAGCCCGGCCTCGACCATCGCCCGCAGGCAACCGCCGAGGGCTACGATGTTGGCGTAGTCCGGTGGCCGGCGCGCGAGATAGTTCTGCAGTTCCATATCAATCTTCTTCTTCGCGTTGCAGTTCAAACAGCAGCAACGAACGGCCGGTGACTGAATATTCGTGACCGAAGTCGAAGCGTTCCTGACCGCGAATCGACGGCTGATTGGTGTCGATCATGCAGGTCCAGAAACTGCCTTCAGGCACTTCCGGCAAGGTGAAGTTGACGATGTCGTGATGGGCGTTGACCACCAGCAGCAGGGTCGCGTCGGCGCCCTTGCGGCGAATGCCGGTTTCCTGTGCACGGCCATCGAGGAGCATGCCCAGGCACCGGTTGTGCGCGTCATGCCAATGTTCGGTGGTCATCTCGGTGGCATCGGGGGCGAGCCAGGTCACGTCCTTTACGCCGATGTCCTCGTTGTATTCGCCGACCAGAAAGCGGCCGCGACGCAGGATCGGGTAAGCCAGGCGCAACTTGATCAGGCGTTTGACGAATTTCAGCAGGGCTTTGCCGTCCTCGCTCAGGTCCCAGTTGACCCAACCGATTTCACTGTCCTGACAGTACGCGTTGTTGTTGCCGTCCTGAGTTCGGGCGAATTCGTCGCCGGCAACGATCATCGGTGTGCCTTGTGACAGCAGCAGGGTGGCGAAGAAATTGCGCATCTGCCGATGGCGCAGCGCATTGATTTCGGGATCGTCGGTTGGCCCTTCGACACCGTGGTTCCACGACAGGTTGTTGTTGCTGCCGTCCTGATTGTTCTCGTCGTTGGCTTCGTTGTGCTTGTCGTTGTACGACACCAGATCGTTGAGGGTGAAGCCGTCGTGGGCGGTGATGAAGTTCACCGACGAATACGGCCGCCGTCCGCGCTGGTTGAACATCTCGCCCGACGCGGTCATGCGGCTGGCGAAGTCGGCGACCTGGCCGTCATCGCCTTTCCAGAAGGCGCGCACGGTGTCGCGGAATTTGTCGTTCCACTCAACCCAGCCCGGCGGGAAGTTGCCGACCTGATAGCCGCCGGGGCCGCAGTCCCAAGGTTCGGCAATCATTTTCACCTGACGCAGCACCGGGTCCTGACGGCAGGCGACGAGGAAGCTGTGGCGCTCATCAAAACCGTCGTGATAACGACCGAGAATGGTCGCCAGATCGAAGCGGAAGCCGTCGACATGCATCTCGCTGGCCCAATAGCGCAGCGAGTCGGTGACCATTTGCAGCACGCACGGGTGGCTCAGGTCCAACGTGTTGCCGGTGCCGGAATCGTTGATGTAGAAGCGTTTGTCATCCGGCATCAGTCGGTAGTACGAGGCGTTGTCGATGCCGCGCATCGACAGGGTCGGGCCTTGTTCGTTGCCCTCGGCGGTGTGGTTGTAGACCACGTCGAGGATCACTTCCAGATTGGCCTCGTGCAGGTGCGCGACCATTTCCTTGAACTCGGCGATCTTGCCGCTGGCGAGATAGCGCGGGTCCGGGGCGAAGAACGCGATGCTGTTGTAACCCCAGTAGTTGGTCATGCCTTTGTGCAGCAAATGCTGATCGTTGACGAAGGCATGGATCGGTAGCAACTCGACCGTGGACACGCCAAGTTTGCGGATGTGTTCCAGCACGTCATCGACCATCAGCCCGGCGAAGGTGCCGCGCACGTTCTCCGGCACCGACGGGTGACGCATGCTGATGCCGCGCACGTGGGTCTCATAAATGATCGTTTTGTCCCAAGGAATGCTGACGCGGTGGTCGTTGCCCCAGGTGTGCGCCGGGTCGATGACCTTGCACTTGGGCACGAACGGCGCGCTGTCGCGTTCGTCGAAACTGAGGTCGGCGTCGGGATGGCCGATGGTGTAGCCGAACAGCGCTTCCGACCATTTCAGCTCGCCGACCAGTTGTTTGGCGTACGGGTCGATAAGCAATTTGTTGTGGTTGAAGCGATGACCGTTGGCCGGGTCATACGGGCCGTAAACGCGATAGCCGTAGATCAGCCCGGGATGCGCGTCGGGCAAATAACCGTGGAAAATCTCGTCGGTGTATTCTGGCAGTTCGATGCGTTCGAGTTCGACCTCGCCTGCGTCGTCGAAGATGCACAGTTCGACCTTGGTGGCGTTGGCGGAGAACAGGGCAAAGTTCACCCCCAGGCCATCCCAGGTCGCACCGAGCGGGAAGGGCAGGCCTTCGCGGATTCTCGAGGGTTCGGCGTGCGTGACGGGCTCGGCTTTGTTTGGTCGGGTCATGATTGCTCCTGCAAAAATCGGGGGTCGTTCGGTTAAACCTGAACCTGTGGCAGAGTGATTTTGTGGTGAGGGGATTTATCCCCGATCGGCTGCGTAGCAGTCGCAAAACCATTGGATGCGGTGTGGCAGATGCTCCGCATTTGTTGTTTTTGGGGTCGCTTCGCAACCCATCGGGGATAAATCTCCTCACCACAGAGGTCTTCACCCACATGGCGGTTAGTATTTTTTGAGGACGAGTTGGCCCTCTGTGGCGAGCAAGCCCGCCACACGGTTGTTCAGTTCAATAAAACGGGTAGCGTCAGTTCGCCGGGGGCTTGCGCGCAGCTCGCGGCTTTTTCTCGACGGCTTTCTCGCCCGGGGGAATCACTTTCGCAGCACTTGCTGGCTTGGCTTTGGCCGGGGTTTTGGGTTTGGCGGCGGGTGCTTTCACCTCGGCGGTTTTGCCGGCAGCCTTGCTGCCCGCCGCCTTCGGCGATTTTTTCGGCGCCAGGGCTTCGGCTTCGGCCAGCTTGCGCGCCATTTCCCAGTGGCGATCTTCCTGGCCTTCGGGTTTACCCTCCGACTCCCAGATCTGATAGGCGAATTCGCGGATGCGTTTATCGTCGGTGCTCATCGCAATGCTCCTGAACTGAACTCATGCTTTACGTTAAGTGTTGGATAAAGAGATTGACCGGGACATCCCCAGCGCGTCGCTGATATTCAGCTCCCTGTTTTTTGTGACTGCGCCGCTCGAAAAAAGTCCCTTCAGGTTTGTGTCGGAGGCGGCGAACGGTAAAACCACCCACGTATCGCCCCAGCGCAGCGCATCGACCTGAGGTACAGCACTGTTTTCCAGCAGGGTTGCGCAACGGACCGGCACGATCACGATGGCTTGCATTCCCTCATGTTCACGGGCAAACGCGAGCACGTTGTGCGCCCGGCTGCCCAGTACCTCAAGGGCCTGATACGAACCCCGCCGGAACAACTCGGCGTGCTCGACACGCAGGTTCAGCACCTGGGCAATCAAGGCTTGCTTGATGCGCCCGTCACGCCAGTTCGACAGCATTTCCCCGACCGGCACGGGTGCCTGCAAGGCTTGCTCGCGAGCGGCGTAATCCACCGGCCGGCGGTTGTCCGGATCAACCAGGCTGAAGTCCCAGAACTCGTTGCCCTGATACAGATCCGGTACCCCCGGCACGGTCATGCGCAGCAAGGTTTGCGCCAAGCCATTCAGCGCACCCGCCGCCGCGATGCTGTTGACGGTTTTACTCAGCGCCGCGCGTAGCAGTTCACCTTCATCACCGGTCAGGAGTTTTTCGGTGAACGATTGCGCGGCGTTTTCATAGGCCTCGTTCGGTGCGCTCCAACTGCTTTGCAACTTGGCTTCGCGCAACGCTTTCTGCTGCCATTGCCAGATCCGTTTGGCGTAGTCGGCAAATCCGGCCTGATCATCGTCGCGCAGCTCCAGCGGCCAACTGCCGATCAGGGCCTGATACAAAATCAGCTCGTCGCCGGTAGACGGCATCTGCTCGTCACTGCGCACCGGCCGGGCGAGGGCACGCCACAATTCGATTTGCTCGGCATACCAATGGCTGCGCTCGCTGAGCACGGCCAGACGCGCCCGGGTGTCTTCGCCGCGTTTGTGATCGTGGGTGGCGGTGGCTAACAGGTTGTCGGGGAACGCCTCAAGGCGTTGCTGATTGAGGGCGTGGAAGTCGCTGAGCGGTGCGCTGAATTGCTCGGTGTTGTAGCCGACGTCATTGCGCGACAGCAGCACGGCGGAGCGATACAGCGCGGTGTCTTCCACGGCTTTGGCGGCCGCCGGCGACGTCAGTTGCTGGAAACGCACGCATGCATGTTTGAGGATTTTTCGTGAACGGCCTCGGGGCTTGTGTCGCCACGGCGTGCCACCGAGCCAGGCTGCCAGACAATCGAGCACCGGCCAGTCGCCTTCGCCCAGCGTCTGCCGCGCACCGTCCATGGCCTGCTGAAAGAATTCTTCATCCTGGGCCGAGCGACCCATCGCGCTGATGTAAGTGCGGTACACCGGGAAATGCACGATCAGCGCCTGCAACGCCCGACGGATCGCGCCGAGGGTCAGGTCACGGGTCATCAGGTCATCGCGGGCGACCTGCAGCAAGGCTTGAGCAACGCTTTCGAAATCGCTGGCCAGCGAGCCATTGAGGATCTGCTGACGCGCCAATTGCGCTTCTTCGATAAACGCCGCAGGGCGCTCGGTGCGGCGTTGCCACAAGTCACCGAGGATGTGTTCGCCGTCCGGATCGTGTTGCAGCAACGACAGCTGATTCATGAATTCGTAACCGGTGGTGCCGTCCACCGCCCAGTCGCGGCGCGG
The DNA here is from genome assembly GCF_018326005.1 of Pseudomonas sp. Seg1. Taxonomy (NCBI): domain Bacteria; kingdom Pseudomonadati; phylum Pseudomonadota; class Gammaproteobacteria; order Pseudomonadales; family Pseudomonadaceae; genus Pseudomonas; species Pseudomonas sp. Seg1. Next base: position 3,455,580 of record NZ_AP021903.1, on the reverse strand, counting down.
CGTTTCACCGTCGCCGAGGATCTTCTCGATGTAGATCGGCAGATGCCGCCCCGGTGCGAGCAGATCGACACGGCGACGCAATTTGCGACAGTAGCCGCGTGGATCGGCGAGGCCGTCGATGTGGTCGATGCGCAAACCATCGACCAGGCCTTCGGCGATCAACTGGAAGATCTTGCCGTGAGTCGCTTCGAACACCGCCGGGCGTTCGACGCGCAGACCGCCGAGCTCATTGATATCGAAGAAGCGCCGCCAGTTGATGTCGTCGGCAGCAGTGCGCCAACTGGCGAGGCGGTAACTCTGCCGTTCCAGCAATTGATGCAGCTTGTGGAAGCCTTCATCGGTAGTGGAATCGTAGGCCGTGAGGTTGCGCTGGATGGCGTCGAGCGCCGACCGATCGCTCGCCAATTGCCGCAGTTCTTCCTTTAAAGGAACGGCCAGTGAATGCGCGTCGTTCTGGTCGCTGAGCGCGCTGAAGCGCTCAGCCAGTGACCTCAGCGCATCGTCACCGTTAAGCAAATCAGCGTAATCGTTCGGGCAGATCGGGAAGTGATGGTCGTAGTGCTCGACATAAAAGCTGCCGCGCTGCGCATCAAACTGCAGTTTCAGCGTGCCTTCCTGCAACGCCACGCCGTAGTCACTGCCGAGAAACGGCAGCAACAACTGGCCTTCCATCAACGGGTCCGGCGAGTGCCATTGAATGTCGAAGAACTCGCCGTAGGGGCTCAAGCGCCCCCATTCGAGGAGGTCGAGCCACCACGGATTGTCATTGCCGCCGACCGCCATGTGGTTGGAGACGATGTCTAGAATCAGGCCCATGTCGTGGTCGCGCAGGGTGTTGACCAGCCGCCGCAGCGCCGGTTCGCCGCCCAGTTCCGGGTTGACTTGCGTCGGGTCGACCACGTCGTAGCCGTGCATCGAACCGGCGCGTGCGGCGAGCAACGGCGAGGCATAAATGTGGCTGATGCCGAGCCGGGCGAAATACGGCACCAGCGGCACCGCGTGTTCGAGGGTGAAGCCTTTATGAAATTGCAGGCGCAAGGTGGCGCGCAATGGTTGGATAAGCGATTGATTCATTGGTCACGCTCGGCAGCCTGCAGGCGCGCGCACGCCAGAAGTTCCAGACGTCGCGCGGCATCCGCGCCGTCGAGCAACGCCTCACTGGTGCCCGGCAAACGCCGCGACCAGTTCGGGTGCGTGTCGATGGTCCCCGGCAGATTGGCCTGCTCGTCAATGCCTAGCGCATCTTCAAGCGGCAGCAGCACTAGCGGCGCTCGGGTATGGCCAAGGAAACGCACGCTGGCGTCGACCACTTGATCGGCCTCGTGGGACTCTTCGCGGAAGTTCTGCGGGTCCTGACTCAGCGCACCGCGCAGACCTTCGCGCTCACGCTGGCGGTGGCGTCGCCATTCGATTTCACCGTTGGCATCGACAAAACCCAGGCGTGCATTCCAGTCGATGTCGCGGCCATGCCACCAGCCGTTGAGCGTCGGCAGATCGTGGGTGCTGGTAGTGGCTAGCGCATTGTCGGGCCAGTCGAGAATCGGTTTGAAATGGGTGTTGTCCTGTTCGAACAACAGTACGCGCATGCCGAGCATTGAACGGGCGATGAGCTTTTCCTGGAGACCGTCGGGCACGGTGCCGAGGTCTTCACCGAGCACGATGGCTTGATGACGATGGGATTCGAGGGTCAACAAACGCAGCAGATCATCCACCGGGTAATACAGATACGCACCGTCGGCGGGCGCCGCGCCGTTGGGAATCACCCACAACCGTTGCAGGCCCATCACATGGTCGATGCGCAGGCCACCGGCGTGGGCGAAGTTGGCGCGGAGCATTTCGATGAATGCGCGAAAGCCATTGCGGATCAGGCCTTCCGGGGAAAACGCGGAAATACCCCAGCCCTGACCCGAGCGATTGAGGATGTCCGGCGGTGCGCCAACGGTCAGCGAGGCGAGCAGTTCGTCCTGAAAGCTCCAGGCCTGACTGCCGGCGCCATCGGCACCGACCGCGAGGTCGGCGATCAGGCCGATGCCCATGCCGGCGCTGCGTGCGGTGGTTTGCGCGCGTTCCAGGCACCGGTGGATCAGCCACTGGCAAAAGGCGAAGTAACCGATGCGCTCGGCGTACTCCTCGGCAAACGCTCCAAGGGCTGCGCCGCGTGGGTCATGCCAATGCTCGGGCCATTCGCGCCAGTCGAGGCTTTCGCCGCGGGCGGCGCGCATCTCTTGAATGGCCTCGAAGCGGCAATGGTTCTCCAGTGCTTCACCACCGGCGTGACGGAAACTGGCGAAGTCGGGGTGGAGCGGGTGATCGCCGGCGACAAAACCCTCGTACAAGGCTTGCAGAAGTTTCTGCTTGGCTTCGGCGGCGGCGGGCCAGTCGATGAGTTTCAGGCTTTCCAGTTGGGCAAGTTGCTCCTCCAGACCGGTGGCCTCGATGGCATCGCGCAAGGCGCGCTCGCCAAGAATCGCGCCCGGCGCGGCATACAGCGGGTTGAGGAACAGACGGCTGGACGGCGAATACGGGCTGTAACGTCCGGTGTCGGCGCTGAACATTGCATGCAACGGGCTGATCGCGAGGGCGTCGGCGCCGCGCTCACCGGCCACGCGAGCCAGTTCTTCCAAGGCCTGGGTGTCGCCAAAACCGCCATCGCCGGGGCGACGCAGGCCATACAACTGCACGCTCAGGCCCCAGGCGCGGGGGATCGGATTGTCAACCGCGTCGCCGACGCTGAAGCAGCGCTCCGGCGCTACGGCGAGCGTGAAGTATTGATCGTCAATGTGAACCTGCTGATAGCCGACCGGGATCAGGCCGGGCAGTATCGCCTCGGCGTCGAGTTTCAGGTTCATTCGCGAACCGTCCTCAAGGTGGATCTCACACGGCGTCTCAGGTTTGAAATAGCGCGCCAGATCGACGCCGATACCGACGTCACTGGTCAGCAGCGGCGGCAAATGGCGATCTTGTTGGACTTGTTGCAGTTCAAGCAGGCTGGCGTCGATTTCCTGGGCAGTGCTGGCGGGGTGGCCCAAGCCGATCAGGACATTGCGCAATACCGCCGGGGCGACTTTTTGCGGGCGGCCGTTGGCGTCGATCCAGTCGACCGCGAGGCCGGCCCGGCTGGCCAGAATTTCCAGTTGCGCATCGCTCATAGGCGCTCTCCATTCAGAGGTTGCAGAGGGGTTGCGGCCGTGAGGCTGACGAGCGCGCAATACGGGGGCAACAGGCCCTCATCCGACATTTCGATCGCAGGTGGCTTTTGAAACAGCCACACCGCGCCGGTCCGTGGAGGGTTGACCACTGCCGTATCGCTGAGGTTCAGGTCGATTCGCAGCTCACTGCCATCGCCCAGTCGCCAGCGTGCGCTGACGGCGGCGTGGCCGAGCATGTGCGCGCCCAGCGCCTGCGTGCCGGAAAGATTGGGGATGATGTAGCGATGGCGCAATTGCAGCAGTTCCCGGTACAGCGCAAGGGTTTCCTGTTGCTGCGGCGTGCCGTTGCCGAGCAGTTCGGGGCGCGACGTCTGGAAGGTTCGTTCGTCGTTGGGATCGGGGATTTGCTCGCGTTTGTGTGGATCGGTGAAGGCGCTGAACCCGGCGAATTCGTTGCGCCGGCCTTCGCGCACCAACTCGGCCAGTTCGCCGTGATGGCTGGTAAAAAACAGGAACGGCTGTTCGGCGGCAAACTCGTCGCCCATGAACATCAGCGGAATCATCGGCGACAGTAGCAACAACACCGTCGCCGCTTGCAAGGCGCGCGGATCGGCCAGTTGATGCAGACGTTCACCGAAAGCGCGGTTGCCGATCTGGTCGTGGTTCTGCAGAAACAGGACGAACGCGGTCGACGGCAGATGTTCGCTCGGCTCGCCCCGTGGTTCGCCGTGACGGGTGATATGGCCTTGAAACACGAAGCCCTGGCTCAGGCAACGGACCAACTGTTCGGTGGGTTGCAGCGCATAGTCGGCGTAATAGGCGTCGGTTTCCCCGGTCAGCAACACGTGCAGGGCGTTATGGCCGTCGTCGTTCCACTGCGCGTCGTAGTCTTCTTCCAGCAAGCTCGACTGGTTGAGCTCATTCTCGACGGTCAGCCAGACATGGCGGCCGGGATCAACCTGTTGGCGAATGCGCTGCGCCAGTTTTCGTAGAAAACGCGGGTCCTCAATGGCGTGTACGGCGTCCAGACGCAAGCCGTCGAAGCGATACTCCAGCAACCACATCAGTGCGTTTTCGATGAAAAACTCGCGAACTTCACGACGCCGAAAATCGATCCCGGCGCCCCATGGCGTGTGCTTGTCCTCGCGGAAAAAGCCTTTGGCGTAGCGGCTCAGGTAGTTGCCGTCGGGGCCGAAGTGGTTGTAGACCACGTCAAGAATCACCGCCAGACCGTGGCCGTGGGCGGTGTCGATCAAGTGTTTGAGCTGTTCCGGCGTGCCGTAGGACGCTTGCGGTGCGTAGTGCAGGACGCCGTCGTAGCCCCAGTTGCGGTCACCGGGGAATTGTGCGATCGGCATCAGTTCGATGGCGGTGATACCCAACTCTGCGAGCCGCGCCAGATGCTGTTCAACTGCCGCAAAGCCGCCCAGCGCGCCGACATGCAACTCATAGATGACCGCTTCGTTCCACGGCCGCCCGTGCCAGGTAGTGTGTTGCCATTGATAAGCGTCAGGGTCGACCACCACGCTGTAGCGGTCGATGTCGCCATCCTGGGCGCGGGAGGCGGGGTCAGGCACCTCCATTTCACCATCGATGTTGTAGCGGTAACGCGTGCCCGCCGGACAGCGGGCCTTGATCATGAACCAGCCGTTTGCCTGGGGCAGCATCGGCAGCGACTGGCCATCTTGCAGTTCGACGCTTACGGAAAACGCGTCAGGTGCCCACAGTGCAAATTGTGTGTGTTCGGCGTCCAGCTTGATCGCGCCGTGGGGCCAGTTCTCTTGGGTCCGTAACGGCATCGTGGAAAACTCCCTGATTATTTGTGGTGTGCTTTACCCAGCGCCTTGGCGACCAGTTGTTCGTAAAGTTCAGCGTACGGTTCGACGGCTTTGCACCAATTGAACGGTGCGGCCATTGCGCGGCAACGCATGGCGTTGAGCAGTTCGGGAAAGGCGAACACCTTGAACGCGCGGCTCAGGGCTTCGCGGTAACTCTCGACGGTGGATTCGTCGAAGAGGAAACCGGTCACGCCGTTTTCGATGGTGTCGGCCAGGCCGCCGGTATTGCGCGCCACCGGCAACGAGCCGAAACGCTGGGCGTACATCTGACTCAAGCCACACGGTTCGTAACGCGAAGGCATCAACAGGAAATCGCTGCCGGCAAACATGCGGCGGGCGTCGGTTTCGTTGAAGCCGATGCGCACGCCGACCTGACCGGGGAAGCGCAATGCCAGTTCGCGCATGGCTTGCTCTTCTTCCGGTTCGCCACGGCCGATGATCGCGATCTGGCCGCCGTTCTGCACGATGTACTCGGAGACCGCTTCGGTCAGATCCAGACCTTTCTGGTAGACGAGCCGCGAAACCACGGCAAACAATGGGCCTTCGGAGTCTTTCAAGCCGAACAATTCGCGAACGTGAGCGGCGTTGACCGCTTTGCCTTCCCAGTCGCCGATGTGGAACGGCGCGAACAGGTGTGGATCGGTGGCCGCGTCCCAGCTTTCGTCAATGCCGTTGGGGATGCCGCTGAGCAAGCCTTGCTGGGTCTTGGCGGCAAGAAAGCCGTCGAGGCCGCAGCCGAAATCCGGGGTGGTGATTTCCTGTGCGTAGGTGGCGCTGACCGTGGTGATGTGGCTCGAATAGGCCATGCCGGCCTTGAGGAACGACATCTTGCCGTAGAACTCCATGCCTTCCTGTTGCAGCGCGTGGGTCGGAATGCCCAGCTCCGGGCAAGAGCCGAGGCTGGTCACGCCTTGGTAGGCGAGGTTGTGAATGGTGAACAGCGTCGGGGTGCGTTGACCGCGCCAGTGCATATAAGCAGGCGCCAGGCCAGCCGGCCAGTCATGGGCGTGCACCAGATCCGGGCACCAGTGGATTTGCGCGAGGTTGGCGGCGATATCGGCGGCGGCCAGGCCCAGACGGGCGAAACGAATGTGGTTGTCCGGCCAGTCGCGGCCGTTGTTGGCGCCGTAGGGCGAGCCTTCCCGCTCGTACAGTTCGGGGCAGATCAGCACGTAGATCACCAGCCCGTCCGGCATGTCCATGCGCCCGATCTTGCACGGCGGCAGCGCTGCATGGCCGCCCAGTTCGCCGATGATATGAATAGGGTTTTCGCTGTGCATCACTTGCGGATAACCGGGGATCAACACCCGTACGTCATGCAGATGCGCCATGGCACGGGGCAGGGCGGCGGAAACGTCACCGAGGCCGCCGGTCTTCACCAGATCGGCAATTTCCGAGGTGACGAACAACACTTTTTTCTTGTTGGGATTCTGACTCGCTACCGGAGTCAGCGTCTTGGTGCCGGGGATGTTGATCGATCGGCTGCCGGGAACGCTGACGGTGCTCGCTTCGCCTACTGACTGCTGAGCACGTTCTCCCTGAATATCCAATGCCGCACTGATCATATGAATCTCCCGTGTCGTTGATCTGATTCTTGTCTTGAACAAACCCTGTCCATGACCACGTCCTGTGGCCGGGCGCAAACGCGCCGCGCATCGGTAAGCAAACGCTACCCAACACGCGCAAGCAGAATGGGTGAAGAGGCCATTGCAAGGATTGCACCAGTCGCTTTGGCCCTGCCTTTCAGATGACCCGGCGCGATCAGCAAAAGTTTCGATAATTTTTCCAGTTTGCGACCGGCCGGTTTTGCCCCGCGAAAATCAGTCTAGGCCAGATCCTAGAGCGGGCCAGAGCAAATGGGTAAATTGTTCGACAATCGGTTGGGGGGCCACGGAAATCGCGGTGTGAGGGTGCAAACGCACCGACGAAGTGCAGGTTTTTTGGCAGGCGCGGATCAAAACGGTGACTGATTAGTCACAATTTCGTGCTAGCGGGGAGGGCGGTCGCACTGTTGTGGTGCGAACAGTTTGTTGATTTGTTGCTTCTGAAGACTCTGCGCGAGCAAGCCCGCTCCCACAGCGGATTTCTGTTGTTACACAAATCTTGTGGCCAGCACAGATCCCTGTGGGAGCGGCCTTGCGAGCGAAGGCGTCGGTGAATCCACCCACAGCCATCGGGCAGGCGTCAGTTCAGTTGGCGAAGCGGATTGCCGGCCGCCCAGGCTTGAATATCCTCGATCATCTGCGAAAAGAACTGCTCATAGTTCTGCCGACTGACATAGCCCACGTGGGGCGTCGCCAGCACATTGCCCAGTGTGCGAAACGGGTGCAGTGCCGGCAAAGGCTCCTGCTCGAATACATCTAGCGCTGCACCGGCAATGCGCTGTTTTTGTAATGCCTTGATCAGTGCCGCTTCATCGACAATCGGCCCACGGGCAGTGTTGACCAGCAGTGCCGTCGGCTTCATCCAGTCCAGTGCCTGCGCATCGACCAGCCCGCGACTGCGTTCGCTGAGCACCAGATGCACCGACAGCACATCGGCCTGTTCGAACAATTGCTGCTTGCTCACATAGGTCACGCCGACCTGCTGTGCGCGTTCAGCGGTAAGGTTTTCGCTCCAGGCAATCACGCGCATACCGAACACCTGTCCGAACTGCGCTACACGCTGGCCGATACTGCCCAGCCCGAGGATACCCAAAGTCTTGCCATGCAGATCGCCACCCAGGCCCTGCTGCCAGCGGCCTGCACGCAATGAGTTGGCTTCATTCAGCAGATTGCGCGTGGCGGCCATGATCAGCGCCCAAGTCAGTTCCGGCGCGGCATGTTTGTAGCTGTCGGTGCCGCAGACCTTGATGCCCAGTGCCGCCGCAGCCGCCATGTCGAGTGCGGCATTGCGCATGCCTCCGGTGACCAGCAGCTTGAGATTGGGCAAGCGCTTGAGCAGGTCTTCGTCGAACCGTGTGCGTTCGCGCATCACACAGATCACCTGGTATTGGCCGAGGCGCTCGGCCAGGGTCGCGTTGTCGGCCGGGTAATCGTGTTCGAACGTCACCTCACCGAGGCTATCGAGTACCGACCAGTCGACCACGTCGCGAGCCACGTCCTGCCAGTCATCGATCACTGCAATCTGCACCGCCATCAGCCTTACCTCATCAACGAACGGGATTGATTTTGTCCAGCCAGCCGAGCAGCGCCTGATGGAACTGCGTCGGTTCTTCCATTTGCGGCGCGTGGCCCATGCCGGGGAATTCCACCAGTGTCGACTGCGGGATCAGCTTCGCCACTTGTTTGCCGAGCACGTCATAGTGACCGATTTTCGCTTTCACCTCGGGTGGCGCGAGGTCTTTGCCGATGGCGGTGGTGTCCGACGTACCGATCAGCAGCAGTGTCGGCATTTTCAGGTCTTTGAACTCGTAATACACCGGCTGGGTGAAAATCATGTCGTAGATCAGCGCCGAGTTCCATGCCACCTGGGTTTTGCCCGGGCCCTTGCTCAGGCCGGCGAGCATGTCGACCCAGCGGTCGAATTCCGGTTTCCAGCGGCCATCGTAGTAGGTGGTGCGCTCGTATTCACGAATGCCTTGGGCGCTGACTTTCAGCTCGCGCTGGTACCACTGATCCACGGTGCGGTACGGCACGCCGAGGGCTTTCCAGTCTTCCAGACCGATCGGGTTGACTAGTGCCAGTTGATCGACCTGCTCTGGGAACAACAGCGCATAACGCGTAGCGAGCATGCCGCCGGTGGAGTGACCTAAAAGGGTGGCCTTCTGAATGCCCAACGCCTTGAGCAATTGCTGGGTGTTGGTCGCCAGTTGCTGGAAGCTGTACTGATAATTGTCCGGTTTGCTGGAGGTGCAAAAGCCGATCTGATCCGGTGCGATGACCCGGTATCCAGCCTCGCTCAGTGCCTTGATCGAACTGTCCCAGGTGGCGGCGCAAAAGTTTTTGCCGTGCATCAGCACCACTGTGCGGCCGTTGGCCTTGCCGTGGGCGGCGACGTCCATGTAACCCATTTGCAGGGATTTGCCCTGGGACTGGAAAGCGAAATGTTTAAGCGTGTAGGGATATTCGAAGCCTTGCAGCTCCGGGCCGTACGCCGGGCCTTCGGCTGATGCGGCGGCGTGGGCGAACAGGGGGAGGGCAGCGGTAAGGAGCAGGCCCGGCAACCAACGGGAAATCGTGACAGACATAAGGTCAAACTCCGTTTGAAATCGGCCGATGCTGGAATGACCGGATTAGGGCGACGTTAAACACAGGCAACGCCTGGCACTGATCGTTCACCCCAGCCAGCCCAGCGTCAGCATCGCCAACACGGCATAACGCGCGCCTTTGGCGAGGGTGACGATAAAGAGAAAGCGCCCAAGTGGCTCGCGCATGACGCCGGCAATCAGTGTCAGCGGATCACCGATGACGGGCAGCCAACTGAGCAACAGCGACCAATGCCCGTAACGTTCATAGTGTCGGCGTGCCGTGGCCATGTGTCTGGCGCTGACCGGAAACCAGCGCCGATCCTGAAAACGTTCCAGCCCACGGCCCAGCCACCAGTTGACCAGCGAGCCGAGTACATTGCCCACGGTCGCCACCGCCAGCAAACCCCAGAGCCAGTACCGGTCGCTGACAATCAGCCCGACCAGCAACGCCTCGGATTGCAGCGGTAACAGAGTCGCTGCGCCAAAAGCGGCAAAGAACAATCCGAGGTACGCGGCGCCCATCAATGGGCCGGGTAGTCCGCCACCACTACGTCAGATCCATCCTTTTTCAGGCCGATCACTTGATAGGCATCGCTCATGCCGTCCATTTCCATGCCCGGCGAGCCCATCGGCATGCCCGGCGCGGCAACACCGAGCAGATCGTCGCGCTTGCTCAGGGCCAGCACCTGTTCTGCCGGCACGTGGCCTTCGACGAATTTGCCATTGATGATTGCGGTGTGGCACGAAGCCAGGCGCGGTGGCACGCCATGTTGTTGCTTGAAGCTGCTCATGTCGCTTTCGACGTGATCTTCAACCTTGAAACCATTGGCTTCCAGGTGGCTGATCCATTTTTTGCAGCAGCCGCAGTTGGCGTCGCGATGCACTTCGATAGGGATCAAATCGGCGGCCTGGGCCAGGGAGGAGATGAACAGGGCGCTCAGGGCGAGCAGACGCAGATGGGTTCGCATAACGGATTCTCGGCTCGGGTGACGATCGGAAAGCACGCATTTTGAACGGTTTTTTCCGCCGGGCATCAACGCAATGTTTCCAGTTGTTGCAACGCGGACAGGCAGGATGATCGTAGATCACGGCTGACAGCTTGCTGAGCGCGAGATGACAATGTTGTCAGGTGGCCACGAATGACTATTGCGTGAACGAAGTAGAACCCTGTGGGAGCGGGCTTGCCCGCGATGGCGCAGAGTCAGTCAATGAATGTCTGACTGACCGGGCCCCATCGCTGGCAAGCCAGCTCCCACAGGGGTTATCTGATTGGCGAAAATCCCTGCACGAATCAGCGGACCTTGAAGCGCCCCATGATCGCACTCACCCGGCCATTGGCTTCCAGCAACTGACGGGTGTTGAGTTCGCTGGCCTGGCCGCTCTGCACCAGTTCATCAACCATGTGGCGGATCTGCACCATGCTGCGATTGATTTCTTCGGTCACTGCACTTTGCTGTTCGGCGGCGGTGGCAATCTGCGTGCTGAGGCTGTTGATGTGGCTGACCGAGCCGGCCATTTCATCCAGCCCGGAGTTGACCCGGGCGGTGGCGTCGGCGGCCGACTGACAGCTGGCCTGGGTGTTTTCCATGGCACTGACCGACGAACTCACGCCTTGCGTCAGACGCGTCAACATCTCGTTGATTTCCGAAGTGCTGGCCTGGGTGCGGGCGGCGAGGGCGCGGACTTCGTCGGCGACCACGGCAAACCCGCGGCCCTGTTCACCGGCACGGGCCGCTTCAATGGCGGCGTTGAGGGCCAGCAGATTGGTCTGGCCGGCAATCGCGCCGATCACGCCGAGAATCTCGGTGATGCGCTGGGCGTCCTGTTGCATGTTTTCAACTTTATGGGTGGCGCTGGCCACCTCGTCGATCAGTGCCACCACGCTGTTGGTTGCCTCGCCGACGACCACCCGCGAACGGTCGGCGTTTTCGTTGGCACGTTGGGTAAACGCTGCGGTTTCAGCGGCGTTCTGCGCCACGCTTTCGGCGGTCGAACTCATCTCGGTAATGGCGGTGACGGTCTGATCGGTTTCCGAGGCGTGACGCAGGAGAATCTGGCTGGTGTGCGTCGACGTGCGTTGCAGGTTGTCGAGGCTCGACGCCATGGCGCCGGTGGCCTGAGTGACTTCGCCGATCATGTTTTGCAGGTAGGCGATAAAGGTGTTGACCGAGTGACCGATGGCGCCGAGTTCGTCTTCGGCGCGGATGGTGATGCGTCGGGTCAGGTCGGCATCGCCGCTGGACAGTAAATCGATGTTGGCTTTCAGCGCTTTCATGCGCTGCACCAACTGGCGAATCGCATAGATCTGCAGCAATACCAACAGGATCACCAGCGGTATCTGCAACAGGCTCAGGGTGCTGAGCACGTCGTCACGCTGGGCGGTGAGCATTTGGGTCGGCAGGGCGGTGGCGAGGAACCACGGTGTGCCTTCGATCGGGCGCATGAAGAAAGTGCTGTCCTGGCCGTTGTTGTCGAACTCGACGCGCTGCGCCTGATCGCGATTTTGCAGGCCGGCCTTGACCTGGCTGGCGAAGGTTGAGTTGGTGGCCAGTTCGCTGATGTTCTTCAGCACGATCGGGCCGCTGATGCGCGAACTGTTGCTGATGATCTTGCCGTCGGCCTCGACGATGAGCATTTCGGCGTTGAGGTCTTTTTCCTTGCGGGCCACCAGGTCATTGAAAAAGCCCAGGGTCACGTCAATGGTCGAGACGCCCCAGGCGTTGCCGTTTTTCTGGATAGCCATGGCGCAGTTGGTGCGCGGCTCGGCACTGGCGTCATCTTTATAGGCCGCCGCCCAGGCGCACTGACCGCGAGGTGTGGCCATGCCGCCCTTGTACCAGCTCTGGTCGTAATAGTTGGGCGCCGCATCGCTGTTCCAGAACGTGTTTACGGCCAGTTTGCCCGAGGCATCGCGGTGCCAGAAGGTGCTGAACTTGTTGCGTCCGGCTTCACGCTGGCCCGGCAAAGGCCAGATCCCGCCGCCAAACACTTTCAATTCGCCGTACTGATCCACCAATCCCGGCAATACCGTGTCGATGGCTGCACTGTCGAGCAACGGAATAGTCTGGGTGATGCTGCGTTGCTGGGCCTGAACCTTGTTCAGTTCGCCCTGAATCTGCTCGGCGACTTCAGCGATGCGGTTGAGCACTACCTGTTCTTCGGTATGCCGCAGTTTGGGCGCAACCAGTTGGCTGATGCCCGCGACGGTCAGTACCGACAGCAGCAGAATGAACAGAACCAGAAACAGCGTGTAGCGAGCCTGAATAGTGCGGAATGCGGGCATGGAGACCGGTCCTTGAGCTGCAATTCTTATTAGGGGCGGGGGATAAAACAGTGCGGGTATCCCTAACGTATCGTCGCCGCTGCGAGAAGCTTTAGGTACAGCCGTCCTAAAAAGCCCTGTGGCGATGACCGGTTAGTATCGAGTCTGATACAGGCAACCTCAGGAACCTGTCCGTTAGAGCAAAAGATCTATTGAAAGCTTTTCAAGCGAGGGCGTGCAGGCCAGCATTTATGGGCGTTTGCTGGTTTGTATCGAGAATGTACAAGAATTGTAAAAAGGCGCACTAAAAGGGTTGGTGCTATCAGTTAGCCGGTAGATACTCCCCGGCATTCGAATGGTTCAACAAGGACATTTCATGTTTATTGCACAGGGAGTTTTCTCATGACGATCGGCATAGTCGGCGGTTGGGAGAGCAAGGCTGGCGTGATGGTGCGTAACACTGGCGCGAAGAAACAGGTGGCTCAAAGCGTCAAGGTGCAGCAAATGCTCACCATGGTGGGGAATGATCCCAACGCTATCAATACCGCCGAAATGGACAAGCAAGGCCTGCGCAAGAACATCAAGGGCTTCGATCCTGCGAACGTTTCGGTCAAACAGATGGGCAACCTTGCCGCCATGCTGCGTAGCCGCGGGCTGATTTCCGAGATCACATCTTTTACGCTGATGAACGCCGGCGACAAGTTTGACCGTTTCGGCGTGACCAAAGACATTGATGTCAAATTCAACGCACTGGAATATTTCGCGACTCAGCTTGATGCGATCCAGAACAATGGCCTCAATGGCAACGCTTACGGCAAAGCGCTGATCCCTGAGTACAAAAAAGCCATCTACGTCCTGCAGAATCTCAAGACGTATGGTGAAGGCAACGCGCCGAAGCCGATCGACCAAGGCGTTAAAGCCAAGGCTTGAGACGTTAATGTGGCCCGCCCGACATCGAGCGGGCCTTGGTCGAAAACCGGCACCGCGTTCAAACCTGCGGTGGCGGGCTCTCGCTCAAGTGAGCGGCGAGTTCCTGTTGGGCCTGATCATGCAGGTGCTGCATGTGCGGACAGGGCAATGTCAGCTGCCGTGACCGGAACCCCCGGTGAAACAGCGCCAGCCATCCCCCCCCTTTACCTTCCATGGGCGCCAGCCCGGTAAAGAAAAAGCCAATCGCGTTCAGCCGGGTCAGGTCCCAGGCAAAGTGCCGCGACAGTCGCAGTTGAAGCGAAATCAGCCATTGCCGAGGCAGTTCGCGTAATTGTTTGAGCAGCCCGGGCCGCAGTTTTTTCAGGCGCATGTCATAACGATTAGCGTGCTTTTCCAGCTGAACGGCCGCGCCGTGCCATCGAAATGTTTGCTTCTTCGTACCGAACACCCGACCTAACTGCTGCATGAAATCCCGGTAACCGGCAGGCCAGGTTTGCCGGGGCAAGGGGCGTCGGTAGCCGTCGATGGCATAACATCCCAGGACAATTGATTCCGGCACCGGGCTATCGAACGGTGAAGGGACGTAGTCCGGCAATAATCCGGTGTTATGAAAGCCGAGGTTGATTGCCATCCGCTGCGTGTACGGATGGTGGGTGACCTGTTTGATCACGACGTTCTGACAGCCCAATGCCTGTGCGTGGGTCAATAAATGCTGGCCCAGACGTGTGGCGATATTTTGTCCCCGGGTATCCGGGTGAACCACACACAGGGCCAGTTCGGCCGTGCTGGCGTTTGGCTCGCGGAACAGCGTGGCGTGCCCGCAAATTTCCTCACCGACCACTGCAACCAGCGAGTGCCAGCGCTTGTCGGCGTGGTTCTGACTGATCATGTGCGGCAGATACACATGGGGCTGCACATAAAGGTCGCCGTACACCTTGCGAAACAATTGGCTGACGGCCGTTGCATCGGTGTCACGGTAGTTACGCAGAATCAGCGGTGGCATAGGGCACCTCCTTGTGCCTGTGTTCATAGCAGCGCAGATCTACCACGCGCATGCATTTGCCCGAGCGGGCGTGGCGTGACAGATCCCCATGGGGGCAGCACTCGATTCGCAGATTCAGCAGATGGTCTGCCCGCAGTTGCGCAATCAGCGGGTACTGTTCAACCAATCCCGCCTCCAGATCCCGGTTGACGTCGGCCACGGCGGGGGATTGCGCGGTCGCCACCCATTTCAGGCTCAGCACATCCGTGTGCCCGACCTGTTCGATCAGCAGTTGCCAGTCGTCACTGTTGGCGGTGTGCTGGATCAGCGCACCGATTTCCTGCGGCATCAGCGACAAAATCCCCAGCCGAACCCGTTGGCTGTCAGCGCTGCGGCCCTTGAGCGCGAACTTGCGCCGGGCGCTGCCTGCGGGCTCTCGCCAGCAGGCGCGGTCGCCGACCGGGTAGCGAATCAGCGGCATCAACCGACGGTGCAGACTGGTGATCACCAGCAAACCGGTGTGATCACAGGCATCGATCACGGCACCGGAATGTTCGTCGATGATTTCCACCAAGGTGTGCTCGGCATGCATTCGATGCTCGCCTTCGGCGCAGTCGCGCTGACTGCTACCGATGAAACCGGCATCGACACTGGCATAGCCGACAGAGGCAATGCGCGCGTTGGGAAATGCCAGTTCGAGTTGTTGGCGTTGCGACGCGAACAGACTTTCCCCGCCGTAAAGCAGGGTGTCGACCTCAGGCAGGGTCTGTTCCTGACGATTGAGCCACGCCGCGAAGGTCAGCAGATGTGCCGGCACGCCCGCCAGTACATTGATCTCATGCTGCACGATGGATTGCGCCAGAACGGCGGAGTCGACATTGCCGGTAAAGGGGAACTCGGTAATCTCTACGTCAACATGGGCCAGTGCGTCGTGGACGAACAGGAAGCTGGCATACAGGTCACCGGCAAAGAATAGATTGGCGACGCGATCACCGGGCTGGAATTGTGAACTCAGACTTTTGCCGAATTCACTGACCAATAAACGCCATTCATTTTGCGTATAAACAGAGAGCTTCCCGGCGCTGGTTGAACCGCCGGTTTTAAATATCAGAGCCTGTGCCACAGCGCCGGTGAGTACCGGCCATTTATTTAGCGTCTGACTGTTTTGCCAATATTCAGCAGGTTCAATCAGCGGCAGTTCGGTCAATGTTGATGTTTGTTTCGAGACGCCAGAAAAGTGTGCGCGGTAATAGCGCGAATGTTGACGAGCGTAGTTGATCAACTCGTTCAGTTGTTCGGAAGTTTTCATAATGTTCACCATTCTTGTTGTGGTCTGATCGAACTCACGGCATCAACTACGTGAATCAATCAGGATCGGCGTCTTGCCGCTGTGTCTGTTGCGGGTGAAGTGCTCGACGGCACAGACGTCAACGTCCAGATGCAATAGTCCGGTTTCGATCAGCGTCGCCAGAGTCGGGTACCGGGACAACCGCAATCGTGCGTCTGCCGCGTCAATCCCGATTCGCAGGCACATGCGTTCCAGTCCATCGGGGGCATGGCCGAGCAGCAACTGGAACGGCACCTGCAGGTGTTCCTCCAGTTCGCTCAACGAGATGAAGTCAGAGCCGATGCGAATCAGCTTGCCGTGCCGTTGCAACAGTTCGAAGCGCGGCGACGTGAGTCCGCAGGCGCAGGGGCCGGAAATCCAGCGTCCCGTGTCGCCCACCTCGTAACGCCGAACGTTTTGCGCCTCGCGTGCGATCGACGTGAACAGCAAGCGGCCGACTTGATTGCCCGTGACGGGTTCATCGACGTCGAGGCCGACAATTTCCAGGTGCTGGGTGTCACTCAGCAAATGGAAGACGCCATCGTCGGTGGCTTGGCAAGCATGGCCAAGCGGGCCTGCGTCGACACTGCCGTAAATCGCCGAGCGGATGCTTGGCACGCCACAGCTGTGCAGCAGCTCGCGACTTTGTGTACTGAGGTGTTCGCCGCCGAGAAAAACCTTGTCGATCCCGCCATAGGCCTGCAACCGTTGTCGTTCGTTGAGGAACAGGCGATGCACGGTGCTCGGCATGCCAATCAACACGGTCACGCGCTGACTGACGATCATTTCGGCGATTTCGCGGTAATCGTCATCGGCCGGAGCGCCCATCGGCAGGTGCGGGATGTCCAGCAACTCAAGCACTTTGGCAAAACTGAGGAAGCCGCCGTACAAGCCGCCGCAGAAGAACAGGTTCATCACTCGATCCCGAGCCGGGTCGAGGCCGGCGGCGAACAGTCCGTCGGCGGTAGCACGCATTTGTCGATGGAAATCGGCATAGCTGTAAGCCGATAACGCCGGAGTACCGCTGCTGCCTCCGGAACGGAAATATAGCCGCGCAGCGGCGTTGAATGGTTGGGTGACGAAAGCAGCCTTGTCCATGAGCGGCTGCCCGGATTGCGTCGCGGGCAATGACGTGCGATCAAGCGTGGCATGGTTCGGCAGGACATCGGCGGGCAGGCTGACGGACACACGTCGGCTCAGCCGTTGCAAGGCGTAGACGCCGTCATGTGGCTCACCGTCATAGCCGTCATGAATGCTGCTGACCGGGGCGATTCGCGTGACGCCCGCACCGATCAGCGTGCGTGCCAGCTCGCCGGTCTGCGCTGCGCCACACAGCAGCGCGCAACTTTGCAGGACATTGCGCCACGGCAACAGCGTCTCGGTGATCAGGGCGCGGGGCACGGGATGCAGCAGTACGCTGCGAAACAGCGGCGAAGGCGTCAGTTGACGGTTGTGCGCCCAGATGATTCGCCAGCCCGGTGCACTCCAGATATGTCCGGTTTGTTCAGCGAAACTCTGCGCCAGCCGCGCCATTTGTGTGTGCGTAGTGATTTGCGCGGCTTCTTGCGACGTAGGCAACAACGCCGGCCATTGTCCGGCGCGGCGTTCGAAGGCGGCCGTCAGCCGTTCGCCGATGTCCCGCAGAACCTGCGGATCGTCGCTGTCGACCAGTAACCATTGCGGACTGGAGCAGGCTTGCTGATCCAGCCGGCAGACTTCATCCGCCACGGCATCCAGCCCTTGTGGGGTGGCGGCGTCAGGCGTCAGATAAACGAAACTGATGCGGTGGCCCCAATCGATCCAGCGGCAGCCGGTCGGGATCTGTTGGCGAATGGCTTGCAGGGCCGCTTCACCGCCCCAGGCTGCGACCCCGTTGGCCCGTTTGCACAGGCGCGCGATCTGCGCAGTGCTGACCGGCAGTACGGCAACGTAACGGGCGAGTTGACCGCTCGGGTCGCATTGCAGCAAAGCGCCAAGCAGGCTCGCGGTCAGACCCTGATCGCTGCTGCTGGGCCGCAACCAGTTGACGTTGCCGGCCAGCAGACTTTCCAGCACCGCGCAAAATGCCAGCAAGGGCGCGTTGCCCGGCGTGATATGCACCACCAGGCCAAGCGGGCTCCAGCATTCGAATCGGGCCTGACGATAATCGAATCGCCGCAATGAGCCGGGTTGCGTGCCGAGTTCGCGCTGCATCTTGCGGCGCAACGCCTGCGGTTCGCAGAAGTCGATCAACGCCTGCCGTTGCTCGATAGTGAGTGGCAGCGTTATGTCAGCGCTGCGCAGGTTTAGCGAAAAATGCGCGGCGGCTTCAATGACCGTGTGGCTGTCCAGCGGCGTACTCAACTGTTGCGCCAGCTGCGCCTCAAGGTTTTCGAGTGCATTGTCGAAGTTGCAGACGTCGTGTTGCTGTCCGTTGATCAAGTACATGTCATCGACCTCCGAGCAGTTCGGAAGCTGCCATCGCACAGCTTCTGCCCGGCGTGGTGCCCGCGCGGCCATGCAGTTCAAACCAGTCGCTGGCCAATCCACAACCGCAGCTTGCGCCAGGGTGCAGCGTCGCCAGATCACTCATCACCACCGCATGCCCGGGACTCGACGAGATATATGGCGAGACAAAACCGAGCAGGCCTTGCTGGCCATAAGGCTGCAGGGAAAAGTCCGCCGGATTGCGCACCAGTACCTTTGAATAAACCGGGACATGGAAGTGATGGTGGTCACATTCGATATAAGGCACCGCGTGCTCGACAGCGCCGTAGCCATCGCGACAACGGACCTTTTCAATGCCCAGTTGCCGGTGGATGCGTGCGTATAACTGCTGTCGGGGAATTTCTTGTGCGGCCTGGGTTTTCCAGCCACCACCAAAAAAAGCCAGCGAGCCGGCGGGCAACTGAAGATCCGCAGCGCCGGTGGCCTGCATTAGTTGCAGGGTCTGCCAGAGAAATGCCGGGAAGCCGAGGATGCGCACGGGCAGCCCTTCTTCGGCGAATGCCTGCAAGGCCTGGATCACGCCGAACACATCGAATTGGTGACCGCCACCGGTATTGCGCAGGGCATACACCACGCGGTTGGCGGGGGCAAAACCACAGAGAAACTGGTCAGTGAATGAGGTGCCCAGGGTGATCCGGCCTTGCGGCTCGTAACTCAGCAGCAAGTAGTTGCAGGGCGTGTCCGGGGTGTCCCAGCCGTAGTGCCGGAATATCTGCGCGACCATGAACTGCGCCGCTGCCAGACTGCGCGCGTCATAGCGCATGCGGCTTTGCTGACCGCTGGTGCCGGAAGAGGTCAGTTCCAGCGCGTCTTCGCCGGTGGTGCTGAGCAGCAGTCGCTGCTTGAAAAAATTGGCGAAGATTGGCGGCAGGCGTGACCAGTCATCGAGGCTGTCCAGATCGTCTACCGTGAGGCCGTTGGCGTTCAGCCAGCCTTCATAACCGGGTGTGTGCCGGCAGTGAAACCGGCTGATTTCGGCCATGGCCTGGTCAAACAGACCACAGGGCACGGAATCCGGGCAATAAGGCCTTGGCAACGCGCAGAGCGCGTCGCTCGCGGGTAAGTGAGTCATCAATATTCCTTTATTGAAGTGAGGTGGAATTGTTGTTCCCGTCCTGCAGGATTCCGTGCAGAAAGGGCAGGCACATCAGGCCGCCGAAGGCGGACAAGAGCGCGAAAAGTTCAAGGTGTGTGCCGCCGCTGAGGGTGGCAATGAGTGTTCCACCGACGCCCATCACGGCAATCGAAATCATGCCGATCATGGCCGAGACCAGGCCTTTACTGTCATCGGTGCAAAACAGGGCCACTCGATACAGTGCGGCATTGCTCATGCCCAGCCCGACGGCGTAAAGCGCCAGGCTGGCGACCACGGGTTCCAGGCCTGTCCTCAGTAGCGCGCAGCCAATCAGCCCCATCAGGCCCAGGCAAAATGGCCACTGCCCCAGTTGAATCAACTGGGGCAACGAATGCGTGACCAGCAAGCGGTCGAAGATCAGATTGCCGGCGATGACGGCCGAGAAAATCGGGATCTGCCACAGCCCGTACTCCAGCGGCGTCAGGCCCAGCAACTGGATCAGCAATAGCGGTGCCAGGCCGATCCAGGCAATCAGCGGCAGGCTCATCAGCCCCAATGCGAGGCACGCCCAAAGGAACCGCCGATTGCCAAACAATGCCAGGTAGCGCTGCCACGTCTGCCGCAGGGAAAAACGCACTTGCGCCTGTTGCCGGCCATCATGGCGCACAACGCCCACGGTCTCTGGCATGCAAGCGTAGAGCCCCAGCCACACCGCCGCTGCAGCGAGACCGAGAGCCAGAAACAACTCGCGCCAGGTCAGCCATTCCAGCAGCAGGCTGCCGAGCAATGGACCGAGCAATGGCGATAACAGAGCGACGTTGCCCAGCAGGGCCATCAGTCGCACGGCATCGGCCTCGCGGAACACTTCCTGCAGGGCCGGATAACTGACGGCAACGACGAACCCCAGGCCTGCGCCTTGAATCAGTCGCAGCAGATTGAACAGTTCAATGCTGTGAGTGACGAATGTGGCAGCACAAGCCACACCGAACACTGCGCAACCGATCAATAACATCGGTCGTCGGCCCCAATGATCGGACAGCGGCCCCATCAACCATTGCAGGCAGACGCCCCCCAGCAAATAAAGATTGAACGCATTGGGGACATGGCGGATATCGGCTTGTAAATCAGTAGTGACATTCAACATCGCCGGCATGATCAAGTCGCTGGCCATATAAGTCAGCAGCTCGAAAGCGGTCAGGGCCAAACAGAATCCGATCAGTTTACGAGGGCCGATAGTTATAAGTGTTCTCTGCATAAAACATCCTTGTCAGTTAGTTTTCAGGAAGCTTGCAGAGACTAGGGGGTGTGGTGTGGGTGACCTAGTTGTTTGCTACGACATTAAATTTCAAATGCTTGCATCGTGTTTATTGGATCCAGGATGCGTCGTGGGCAAGTTGCGCAAAAAACAATGCCCGCTGTAAGCGGGCATTGTTGGAAGTGGGGTGGGCTGTGAATGTCCCTGCGCATTTATCGGTCAGTGAGCAGGGCGAACAATCCTGTTCTAACGATGTTGATAATAACCAGGACCGCCCTGGTAATAGCGATGGTGATCGTCATGCCAGCCGCCGTGGGGGAAGATGATGCAACCGCTCAGGGTCAGCAGGGCGAGAAGGGGAATCAGCCAGGTGATTCGACGCAGCATTTCAAAAGTCCTCATGGTGATGCCGTCATGAAGCCAAAACTCTTCATCGGCTGTAACATGAGACCCCGTTTGCGTCGGTGCATCCCCGAAACACGGTAAGTGCATGGCATGCGAACGGATACAAACCGGATACATTTCAAAGATTCAGGAAGCCGCAATGACCCAGAAGCAACGCTTGATTTATTCGATTCTGATCGCCGTGTCCGTACTGGCGATCATGCTCGGCCTGTCCTGGCTGCAAAACGCCGGAAAAATCGATGAAAAGACGTTCCAGTACATCGCCATCGGTGTGGCGGTGGTTGTGGTGGTGATCAACGGCGTGATGCGCCGCAAGGTCAAGCCCTGACGGCGATCGCTCTACGCTTCAGTCGTTGTTGAGCACGGCAGCAGCCTGTGGATGCAGGCTGTAGCTCTTGTCCGCATTGAAGGTGATCACGCCTTCGGCGCACAGACGCTTGAGGACTTCGCGCACACTGAGGAAGGACAGCGGAATATCCAGGTCGAGCAATTGGCTGTGGACGCCACGCACGCCCAGACGGCGCTCGCTTTGTGCTGCGACCAGCAGCGCGTCGATGACTTTCAGGCGAATCAGGCTGGTGCGCAGACCGAAACTTTTCAGCAACAGCCGGATGCGTTCGTTACCGTGACGCTCGACGCGTTGCCCGAAATCGCTCGCGTGGGGGCTCATGGAAACTCCTTGTGGGGCCTGGCTACCGTCCGTTGGTAGTTGCGAGTTGTACATGCGATTACTCCTTTTCAGAGCCTGATCGGGAAAGGTTTTTTTGCGTTCTCTAAACAAGACGTATCAGCTCGACAAATCATGAAAGAAAAAATGTAGAAAATTTGTCGGAAATTCGTCCTCACCTTGTAATGCCGGGCAAAAAACGCCCTGCGCCGCACTAAATATTTTTTCTTCGGGTTCGTTTTCAGGACAGGCTCATTGCGCGTGGACGCGTGGGTGTTTCCAGAGCGGATCCATTGCCCGTCATATCGTCTTCGTGTGGCAGCGCCAGATCCGCTCTTCGGCATTTCGATCAGGAGCGAGCGTGATTATTTCCAGGCAATTAACCGGGCTGACCCTTGCCGGTCTGTTTTTCGGGCTGAGCCCGTCGGCTCATGCATTGACCTCGGCCGTTGATGCCAGCGCCGAGATTCGTCGTACCGGTTTTGGTGTGCCGCATATCCGCGCCGAAGATGAGCGCGGCCTGGGTTTCGGCATCGGTTATGCGTACGCACAGGACAACCTGTGCCTGTTGGCCAACGAGATTGTTACAGTCAATGGCCAGCGCTCACGTTACTTCGGTCCGGATCAATTGACCGTGGAAGAACGCGAAAACCGCGTCAGCGACGTCTTCTTCAACTGGCTCAATACGCCTGAAGCGGTCAATGCGTTCTGGCAAGCCCAGCCGGCACAGGTGCGGGATCTGGTCGAAGGTTACGCCGCTGGCTACAACCGTTATCTCGCCGAGCGTCGTCCGCAGGGGTTGCCGCAGCAATGTCAGGGCGAGTGGGTACGCGACATTGCGCCGGAAGATCTGGTCAAACTGACCCGCCGTCTGCTGGTCGAGGGCGGTGTCGGCCAATTCGCCGAAGCACTGGCGGGTGCGACACCTCCGCAGGCTACGGCTCGCGTCGAACACGATAAGCACGCCTACCAGATGGCCGACGCCCGTCAGCAGCGTTTTGCCCTGGATCGTGGCAGCAATGCGGTGGCGGTGGGCAGCGAACGCTCGTTCAACGGTCGCGGCATGCTCTTGGCCAACCCGCACTTTCCGTGGGTCGGCGGCATGCGCTTCTATCAAATGCACCTGACCATCCCGGGCAAACTCGACGTGATGGGCGCGGCCTTGCCGGGCCTGCCGATGATCAACATCGGCTTCAACCAGCATCTGGCCTGGACGCACACGGTCGACTCATCGAAGCACTTCACCCTGTATCGCCTGCAACTCGATCCGAAAGACCCGACGCATTATCTGCTCGACGGTCAATCCGTGCCCATGAACAAGCAGACCGTTACCGTGCAGGTCAAACAGGCTGACGGGCAAGTGGTGCCGGTGGCCCGCGACGTTTACAGCTCTAAGTTCGGCCCGATCGTGCAATGGCCGGGCAAGCTCGACTGGGACAATCAGTTCGCCTACAGCCTGCGCGATGCCAACCTCGACAACGATCGCGTCCTCACGCAGTGGTATGCGATGAATCAGGCCCCGACGCTTCAGGCGCTGCAGGATTCGGTGCACAAGATCCAGGGCATTCCATGGGTCAACACGCTCGCCGTCGATGACAAGGGGCAGACGCTGTACATGAACCTGTCGGTGGTGCCGAACGTCAGCCGCGAAAAACTTGCCCGGTGCAGCGACCCGCGCATCGGCACACAGATGATCGTGCTGGACGGCTCCAACAGCGCCTGCGCCTGGGACATTGATCCGCAAGCGGCGCAGAAGGGCATCTATGCGTCCAGCCAATTGCCGCAACTGTTGCGCAAGGACTTCGTCCAGCACTCCAACGATTCCGCATGGCTGGCCAACCCGGCGCAACCGCTGACCGGTTTCTCGCCAGTGATCAGTCAGGACGGTCAACCGTTGGGCCTGCGTTCGCGCTTTGCCCTCGATCGTCTGGCGGGCCTGAGCAAAAAAGGTCCGCTGGCGGTGAAAGATTTGCAGCAGATGGTGATGGATGATCAGGTGTATCTGGCGACTCAGGTCGTACCGGATCTGTTGAAGTTCTGCGCCGCCGATCTGGGGGCTGATGCGCAAGCACTGAAACCGGTATGCGCGAGCCTCAAGGCGTGGGACGGTCGGGCCAATCTGGATTCGGGCGCAGGCCTGGTGCACTTCCAGAACATCATGCAGGCCATGCAGGGCTCCGCCGATGTCTGGCGCGTTGCCTTCGATGCAAAAGATCCGCAACACACGCCGCGTGGTCTGGCGATCGAGCAGCCAGAGGTGGCCAAGGCATTGCGCGCGGCGATGCTGGCATCGGCTGAACTGGCCGGCAAGATGGGGCTTACGCCGAAAACCCGTTGGGGCGATATCCAGGTGGTCAGCAGCGGCGGGCAGCAGACGCCGATTCATGGCGGGCCGGGCACGCTGGGGATCTACAACGCCATCCAGAGCGTGCCACGCGAAGACGGCAAACTTGAAGTGGTCAGCGGCACCAGCTACCTGCAAGTGGTGACGTTCGATGAAAAGGGCCCGCACGCGCAGGGGCTGTTGGCATTCTCGCTGTCCAGCGATCCAGCATCGAAGTATGCGCGGGATCAGACCGAGGCCTTCTCGAAGAAGCAGTGGAGTGTGATGCCATTCACCGAGCAGCAGATCCAGGCGGATCCGCACTATCAGGTGCAGACCATTCGCGGGGCGTTGGACAAGGCGGGGAAAGTCGCCGCGCAGTAAAACCGAACGTCAGTTGAGCAAACGTTGAAGGCCGCATCCCGCAAGGGGCGCGGCCTTCAGTTTTTTGGCGGCTGTTGCGGCATCGGGTTGATTACCGGGTTGCCTTCCTTGTTGCGCGTCAGGTAGACGGGCAACACCTTGGGCAGGGAGTTGGCCAGATTGTGCAGTTCTTTGACGTTGTAAATGCCGCCCACGCGAATCGAGCCAGTGCTGCTGTCGGCGAGCATCAACGGCTTGTCCAGGTAACGATTGATCAGTGGCAGGGCGTCATTGAGTGCCAGGTTGTCCAGCACCAGTTTGCCGCTGCGCCAGGTCAGCGAAGTGTCGCCGGGATAGGTCTGGCTGATCTGCGGCATGTAATCGCCGTGTTTATAGCGTGCCTGCATGGCCGGCCCCAGGCGCAACCCGTCGCCCGGTAATGCACTGTTGCTGGTCACCAGCACTGAACCTTCGATCAGGTTCACTCGCACTTGATCTTCATACATCCAGACGTTGAAGCGCGTGCCGGTCACGCGGATTTTGCCTTCACCGGCGCGCACGACAAACGGGTGCGAGGTGTCATGACTGACGGTGAAGAACGCCTCGCCTTTTTTCAGCGTGACCCGCCGCTCGTCCTTGTAGTTGCTGAAGGTCAGATCAGTATTGAGGTTCAACTCAAGCTGACTGCCATCACTCAGGGTGACCTGACGGACGTTGTCGGTGGCGCTGAAATGCTGATAGCTGTCGGGCAGCCAGCCGAGGTTCCAGCCGGTGAAAGCCGCCAGCGGCAACGCCAGTGCGCAGACACTGGCGGCTACAGTGTATTGACGCCAGGAGCGAGGGGCTTGCCGGATCGGCGTGGCCAGCGCTGGTTCGGGGCGCGGCAAATGCTCGGCCACGTCCCAGATTTCCAGCATGGCTTCGTACTCGAACGCATGCAGAGGATGGGCTTCGTGCCAATGTTCGAATGCGCGACGCTCGTCGTCCGTGCAGTCGGCGGCGTGCAGACGCATGCACCAGTGCGCGGCGGCATCGGTGATCGCGTCGTATTCGGCTTCCGAGAGGGTGTCTTGGGTCATTGACTCGTCCTGATTTCGCACATTCTAACCTTGACGGGAAGTTACCGAGAACAACCGTCATGGCATTTACCCATCAAAGTGGAACTTATTTTTCCCACAGGCGCCCAAAAAGCAGGACGCCAATGACCACTATCCATAAATGGAGTGAAAAAATGATCAAAAAGACTTTCGCCGCCCTGATTGCCACTGCCACTTTGCTCAGCGCGGGTGCCGCGTTGGCTGACAAGCCAGGCGCAGGCTGGATCACTATCGAAAAAGCCATCGAAACCGCTAAAACCAAGGCCGGTTATGTAGAAATCTACAAAATCGAGGCCGACAACGACGGTTACTGGGAAGGCGAAGGACGCAAGGCCGATGGCATCGTCTACGAATTCCGCATCGACGGCGCATCGGGCAATGTGCTGCGTGATCAGAAAGACTGATCCGGCTTGACCCGAAAAAGGCGCAGGTTACGACCTGCGCCTTTTTCATGTCCGGTTTTCAGCGCACGGGCACCGGATCAAGCCGTCGGCCCATCTCGCAAATCAGCCGTGCGATCGAGTCGGCGTTGCGCAGGATGACATCGGCACGTACATCCGATGACGTTCGATCATAAAATTTGTTGCGTGCCTCATCGATGGTCGAACTCTGGGTCAACTTGAGAATATTCTGGGTCAATACTTCCCCTCCGCGAATCTTGTCCAGACTGACAAACGCGCCCTTTTTGGCGCTCCAATGTGCAAACAGCTCGTCGCGGGGGGTAAGCAGTGACAGCGCCTTGCTCTGGAAAGACTCCAGGTCATCGCGCATCTCCTGTCCGTAGTGGGTCAGAGGATCAATCAAATCGAAAAACGGTCGGCGCGCTTCCAGTGAGGCGATGTCCTCGGCCTTGGAAAATTGATGGGCGAATTCGTGGATCAGGGTCGCAGCTTGCGCGTGTCCGTTGACATCGAAGGACTCGGACAAGAAACCTTCGTACAAGTCCAACTGTTGATTGAAGAAGTGCTCGGTGAAATGCACATTTTTTTGCTTGTCGTTGATCAACACGAACGCAATGAGCGATGACTTGAAAACATTTGAGCCGACAATGAAGCGATCGGTGTTCATCAGGTCTTCGTCAGGATCGACCAGGGCATTGCAGATAGGCACGATGGCGTTGTTGATTTTGCCCAACAGCACCTTATCAATCTGTGAGACCCCGAAAAAACTCTTCAGAAAGCCATTCAGACGACTACCAGATACGTTGTTTTTCAGTTGAACCAGATTGTGCAGGCTGTTGAACGCATAGAACCGCGCCATATCGACTGCATGCTGAATGGCGTGGGCTTTATCGGGATGATGGCGACGGATATTCTCCATGCCCTTGGCTTCGATGTTCAGCACAGTCCGCCGACTTTGCTCGACGACGAAGCGATTGTGCAGTCTGGAAATGGCTTTGCCGTAATGGACCGTGTGTGGATCCGGCGCCAGTAACAGCCGCTTATCCTGTTCTTTTAGCGACGGCCCCTGGATTTGATCAGTGACGATGCGCCAGACAATTCCAGGTTTTTCGACGCGATAAACCTTGCCGGCAATAACGTTGTAAATCCGCTTGCTGAGCGACTGCTCGTAGGTGCCATTCTTCGCATTGCGCTTGAGACCCTCAAGTGCCACGTTTACCGCTTCAAATACTTGCAGCACCGTGCGCAATGGCGACGTGAGCCTGATGGTTGACCAGCGTGGAACAGGCAGCGTGAGTGGTTTTGTCAGGTCGACCGCTTTGGTTGTCACTTCAGTGATGGTCGCCAAAGTGGTTGGCGTCTGACGGCTGACCCTTGCCGTCGCAACCGCCACCTCGGGTGCCTGCGCCGAGGCTTCCGATCCCTCAAGTGCTATCCGGCCAAGACTGATCATCTGCATCCCTCCGTCGATAAAAGCTTTCAAGGCTATTGCCCAGTGGTGATCCTGCAGCGCTTCGGCCGAGACCTTGAAGTCCTTGTAGGCCTGCCAGAGAAACGTCAGATAGGACAATTTACCCGGCAGCAGACCGGAGAGCAGTTTGATCCCGTGGCTGAACAGGTTTTTCGCGTTTTCCCAATCACCCTGCGCCGTGCTTTGCCCCTGGCAGCCCAAAAATTGCGTCAACAGTTGTAGGTTGTCCTTGAACAACCGGTGCAACAGATTGCCGGTAATGGCGGCGCCTGACAGGGTCATTTCACTGGTTTCGCCGACACTCGACTTCAGCAATGCGCGAAAGACCGCCTGATGCTCGGCCGGCAACCGGCGAATCAGCAAATCCTGCAGAGGCCCCGGCGAATTCAGTGCCGCGATCAGTTGCGTCTGGCCTTCGAATTCGTGAAACACCTGGTCGGCATAGGGTGTGTAAAGCACCGACGGGCCTTTGTGCCCCGTGCCCGGGCCGATCACATACAACCCCAACGCTTCCACCGCGTCGGCGCCAGCTGTTTTGATCAGCGACAACGGCGAGACCAGAGCATGAGCGCCCTCGACCGTCGCGCGGGCGATGCCGTCAGGCATGTCCAGCACCTGGCAGATCTGGTCGAACGCCGTGCCGGACAATCGCTGTTGCAGTTTCATGGCGTGGGCATGCTGCAACAGTTGCCAGGGGATCTGCCGATAAAAACGTTGTTTGCGTTTCTGCACCTCGGTCGAATCCCCCGTCAGGGCCTCGGTCACCTGCGCGGCAAAAGTCGAGGGTATTTCCAGCGACAGCAACAGTTGATTGACCGCCGCCTGGTCAAACCCTTTCGGTAATTTCTGCGTGGTTTTTGACGCGACCTTGAAGCCAGTGCCTTGAGCGATATTTACATGGTTCAGGGCAAATTCGCCCAGGGTGAGGGCAGGGCCGGCGAGGGTCAGGTTCGGGGTGATCTCGATGTCTTTCGGCGCGAGCTTGCTATCGGCAAACCGGCTGTCGAGCAGTGACTGCAATGTCTTGTCCACGTAATCCTGCAGAGTCGGGACACCGCTGAGGTAATCCTTGTTGTCGACGACGCTGCTGTGCCACTGCTCCAGCAATTCCAGGTGCAGTTGTTGCTCAGCGACCGGTGCCATGCCCAGCCATGCCGGTAGCGTCTGTTGCTGATTGATGGCTTTCGCAAGGTGAATGGCGCGAGGCAGGTTGGTGTCGATCAGCGTCCTCTTCAGCTTGTCGAGGGCGGCGGGCAGGCCGGTTTTATCTTTCATGTGCTCACGTACTTGATCACAGCGGGCAAGAAAGTGCTCGATGCCCGATTGCGCGCGGTTGGGCAGCACATCGTCCTCGATCAAGCGCAAGGCGCCCAGGGTGTAGCGCTGATGGGGCTGGCGCTTTTGCGGGGCAAGGTTTTCCAGCAGGGTCAGGCTGTCAACCGGGTCCTTGAGCCGTCGCGCCAGCGCTTGGCGTGCAATGCCGATGCCTGCGAACACTTCCAGCCCGAGGGCGGGCGTCCACAGCACCGCGCGCCCGGAGTGCGCATCGTCGAGCCCGCCGCGTTCGGTCAGCAACACACAGTGGGCCAAGGGCAATAGTGCCTGGATGCCCTCACGTTCAACGCTCAGTGACCAGGCATCCGGCCGAAAGCCGTTGAGCGAACGTCGCTCGCGGCGGCTCGGTTGATCGGAATGGAACACGGTATCGACAATGGCCCGTTCGGCAGCCTTCAGCGACCCGCTGAGTTCGCGCAATTGGGCTTCACCGCGTACCCCGACATACAGTGAATGCCCCAATCGTGACTGCATGCCCTCAAGGTAGCTGCGCTGTGCCGCCGCTGTAGCAATGGGCTGGCCGCGAAACGACCCGGTGAGCAACGCTTCGATGCCCGTGCAGGAGCGCGCCAGGTTATCGGCCTTCTCTGCGAGGACCGCGGACGGTTGTTGCACTCCCACCAGTACCGGTCGCGTGGTCCAGCGCTCGCCGGCATCAAGTTCCAGCAAGCGTTCCTGGATCATGGCGCGTATGTCGAGGGCCTTGTCGAACAGCGCATGGATATCCACGGCACCATCACTGAGGCGGAACACCTGCAAGGCGTATTCGATGTTCTGCCGCTGTTTGGTGATGATGGCTTCGAACAGCACCTCGAAAATCTCGCCGCCGATCGACACACCCGTCACGTGGGGCTTGTCGAAGCCTACAAAGCGTTTTCGTTCTTCGAGGCTCAGCAGGCCATACAACTCGTCTTCATGGCCGGCCGCGAGGAATTTGCTCTGCACGGTGTCTTTCAGGTCCTGGTAATCCTTGAGCACTTGCAGACCCAGGGTTGGCGTGTCGAGACAGGCCTCGCTGAAACTGATCATCAACGAGCCGGCCAGTTCGACGTAGTTGGGCTCGTATTCCCACA
Organism: Pseudomonas sp. Seg1; assembly: GCF_018326005.1. Lineage (NCBI taxonomy): Bacteria > Pseudomonadati > Pseudomonadota > Gammaproteobacteria > Pseudomonadales > Pseudomonadaceae > Pseudomonas > Pseudomonas sp. Seg1. Next base: position 3,425,951 of record NZ_AP021903.1, on the reverse strand, counting down.
GCCGTACGTTTTCGATGGTCGCGCGGCGGGTCGGCAAAGCGGCGGGGCGAATCATCTGGTGCAGGGTGGCGAATTGGGCGGCATCGATGATGCCGGTTTCGCGTTTGATCATCAGCTCGGTACGCGCCTGTTCGAGCAGGGCCTTGGCGAAAAATACGCGGCGAGTCGAGCCCTCTGCGCTGGCGCCATCCCAATAGCTTTCCATCGCGTGAAACAGCAGTACCAACAACTTGCCCGACGCGGCTTTGAGGGCGTTGTCCCACAGCGCCTGATCACCGGGGATCGGGGTGTGGCGCGGGTTGGAAAACTCATGCAGTTGCCCGGCAGGCCAGTTCTGCTGGCGGTAACGCATCAGCACCGCTTCACTCAGGCTGGTCGAGTCGTGCCAGTGCCGGGCGGATGTCTCCTTGACGCTCGGGTCTGCCAGCGTATAGAAACTGGTGCGGGTCTGCCCTTGCTGCAGGTTCGGAAAATGTTCCTTCAGCAACTCGTCGAGGCTGGTCTCCAGCAGGGCCGTGAGCGATGGCAGTTGTTTCAACTCGCTCAGCATGGCCTCGGCATTCAACTGTCGAGACGCCAGAATGGCCGCCTTCTGATCATCAAACACATCGCCCTCGATGGTCTCGTAGGTCAACGCAATGCTGGGTTGCTCGACAAGTTGTTGGCGTTGAAGCGAACCGAGAAACGCCAGCAACTCATCTTCCTCGGCAGCTTTTTTCACCCGCTCTTCAAGTGCCGTTTGCAGCGACGCCAGGCTGTCGTATTTCTTGATGCCGTCGTATGGCGTGTAGAGGATCGCGCCGTTGTCATCGGGAGTGGCACTGAGGATGAAACTTCCCGCCAGGGTGACGGGTGATTGCGTGCCCGCCGTGATACGAATGCGCTGGGCGAGCATGGGCGGCTTCTGCTCATTGCGCAGTGTGTGCGAGGCCAGCTTCACATGGGCCAGCCAGTCAAAATCGTTTTGATTCAGCAGATGAGTCTTGGCCAGCGCTTTCCACAAACCGGGCGAGTTCAAGGTTTCGGGAAACAGGAGGGGAGAAACGGAGGTGGTCATCATCGAGGCTCTTTTCGGGGCGCATGGATCAGCGCCAGCAGACGGAGCCGCCAGACTAGGACCGCACGCTGCTGCGCAGGCGGTAGATAGTTAGGTCACGGTGCACAGGTAAAAGTGTCAGGCTGACGGGTTATCCATGACACGCTCGGTATTGAAGGTTGACACGCGGCCGCCCGGGCATGGTTAATCGGTCGGCAAGTTGTTCGTACGCTGTTGTTCCCTCCAATAATTATTCTGGAGCTTCAGATGTCTGCGCCACACGATCACGTCTCAAACGCCGAATCCTCCGTGTTATCGCTTGAAGCGCTGACACAACTGCTCGAAACGATTTTTCTGCGTCACGGCACTTCTGCCGAGGTCGCCCGAGTCCTGGCCGCCAACTGCGCCAACGCCGAGCGCGACGGTGCCCACAGCCATGGCGTGTTCCGCATTCCCGGTTACGTCTCGACCCTGAGCAGCGGCTGGGTCAATGGACATGCCGTGCCTCAGGTCGAAGATATCGCCCCCGGATTTGTCCGCGTCGATGCCGGTAACGGTTTCGCCCAACCGGCATTGGCCGCCGCCAGACCATTGCTGGTAGAGAAGGCGCGGCATGCCGGCATCGCGGTGTTGGCGATTCGCAATTCCCATCACTTTGCGGCGCTGTGGCCGGATGTCGAACCCTTCGCCGACGAAGGTCTGGTGGCGCTCAGCGTGGTCAACAGCATGACCTGCGTGGTACCGCACGGCGCCGATCGGCCGTTGTTCGGCACCAATCCGATAGCCTTTGCCGCACCACGTGCCGGCGCTGCACCGATCGTCTTCGATCTGGCCACCAGCGCAATCGCCCATGGCGACGTACAAATCGCTGCACGCAAAGGTGAGAAGTTACCGGCAGGCATGGGCGTCGACAGCCTCGGTCAGCCCACCCAGGACCCCAAGGCGATTCTCGAAGGTGGAGCGTTGTTGCCGTTTGGCGGGCACAAGGGCTCGGCGCTGTCGATGATGGTGGAATTGTTGGCGGCGGCGCTGACTGGCGGCAACTTCTCCTTCGAGTTCGACTGGTCGAATCATCCCGGGGCGAAAACCCCATGGACCGGGCAGTTGCTGATCGTTATCGACCCGAGCAAGGCTGCCGGGCAGAGTTTTGCCGAGCGCAGTGAAGAGCTGGTGCGGCAGATGCACGGGGTCGGGCTCAAGCGTTTGCCGGGCGATCGTCGGCATTTGCAGCGGGCGAAGTCGTTGGCTGAGGGAATCGTGCTGGATCAGCAGGCGCTGGCGCAGTTGCGGGAACTGGCTGCTGATTGAGTTGACTGGTAATACATATGTAGCGAGGGGATTTATCCCCGATGGCCTGCACAGCAGGCCCGGCTTTTAATTTAAAAGCGGGGGCCACTTCGTGCCCCATCGGGGATAAATCCCCTCACCACAATGAGTTCAAACTCAGGTGCGAGTTTCTGCTCAAAATTATTTTGCTTAACGACGGCCGAGCAACAAGCCAACCACCAGACCGAAACCGGCGGAAATCGCCACGGTCTGCCATGGATGGCCGCCAATGTAGCTTTCGGTCGCATCGACGGCAGGTTTGGTGCGGTCGCGTACGCTGGAAACCGAATCCAGCGCCTGTTGCAGTTTCAGGGCGATTTGCCCGCGCAGGGTCTCCGCTTCTTCACCGACCAGTGAGGCGCTGCTCTTGAGCAGTTTGTCGGACTCTTCGATCAGAGCCTGAAGTTCGCTGAAGGCTTGATCCTTGATTTGGTCTTCGGCGGCTTGCACGGCGGATTTCCGGGCCATTGGGTGACTCCTTGCAGTTGAATGGACAGTGATCAATGGAGTGTGGCGCTTTGTAAAAAGTTGCACTGAATTTAGCCCGTGAACAAAAACCTGCACGGGAGATTTCCGTCGAGCGTGTAAGATGTCGCCATTTTACGCAGCAGGATAATTCCCCATGAGTTTCAATCTGGCCGACAAATCCCTCGCAGAGCGCGCCGCGCTGGAAGATGAGAAATCCCGTCTGTTCGAACTCTGGCAGAACAATCTGGGCAAAGCCAAAGGCGAAGCCGCGCGTTTGTTCGGCGAGCGCGCCAAGCGCAAGGGCAAGTGGGCCGAGTGGGTCCGCGCGGAACTGGACGGCATGTCGCCACCCGAGTTCGCCAACATGGTGCGCAGTGAAGTCAATCGCCTGATGGCGGCGAACAAGTAACGCCGCCTCAGTCGGGGGCGAAACACGCGACAATCGCCTCGCGGACCTTCACCACCACCGGGTCGATCTGCGTGCTGGTGCGCCAGCCCAGTTCGATCGGGTAACGCGGCAAGGCCAGCGGGCAGGGCAACAACGCCAGACCGGTAAGCGCGGCGATACTTTCGGCGGCATGTGCCGGGATCGTCGCCACGGCCTGACTGCCCTTGAGCAGATGAGGCAGTGCAGCAAAATGCGTGGTCGACGCGCATACCCGGCGACTCATCCCCACCGCTGCCAGCCCCTCATCGGTAATCCCGATAAAACCGCCGGACGACACCAGAATGTGCTCGCGGTCGACGAACTCGTGCAGAGTGATCTGCTGCTGGCCGGGCGCAAGGCTCGCCGAATCCACCAGACAGGCGTAACCCCCTTCACCCAAGACCTGACGGCTGAGCAGGCGTTCGGCAAAGCCACCGGCGGTTATCGCCAGATCGATACTGCGTTCCATCAGGGCGCGGGCGACGATCTGGCTATGCGTCTGGCGGAAAATCAGCCGCAGTTTCGGCGCGCTTCGGGCGATTTCCTCGATCAAGCGACGGCCATAGGCGATTTCAAAGTCGTCCGACAAGCCAACGGTCACCGAACGCCCGTCGTATTGATTGGCCGCCGGGTCGACCATCGCCAGGCTTTGTCGGCATTTGTTCAGGGCCTCGCTGACCACCGGTTTGAGCTGATTGGCCCTGAGCGTCGGCGCGAGTCCCCGGCCGGTGCGCACAAACAGTTGATCGCCATACACCTCACGCAAGCGCCGCAACGCCGCGCTGACGGCCGATTGCGTCACGCCCAGGCGCAACGCTGCACGGCTGGCACTGGATTCCTCATGCAGCGCTTCGAAGACTTTCAGCAGGTTGAGGTCGACATTGGCGATATTCATCTGGCTCATATCATTCAGCAGTGATCGGGGCTTTATTCATGATCCCGTGGCGCCGGAGAATCAGCAACACTTGAATCGGATGGAGTGACCGCGATGCCAAAGTCAATTGTTGCTGCCCTGCAAATCGGCTCTCTGCCCGGTGGCAAGGGCGAAACCCTGGAGCAGATTCTGGGCTGGGAGGCGGCGATCATCGAGTCCGGCGCGGCGTTGGTGGTGATGCCGGAAGCGTTGCTCGGTGGTTATCCGAAAGGCGAAGGCTTCGGCACGCAGCTGGGTTATCGGTTGCCGGAAGGTCGCGAGGCGTATGCGCGTTATTTCGCCAATGCGATTGATGTACCCGGGGCAGAAACCGAAGCCTTGGCCGGTCTGTCGGCGCGTACCGGCGCCAATCTGGTGATCGGCGTGATCGAGCGCGCCGGCAGCACCTTGTATTGCACGGTGCTGTATTTCGATCCGCAGACCGGACTGGTAGCCAGGCACCGCAAACTGATGCCCACGGGCACCGAACGGCTGATCTGGGGCAAGGGCGATGGCTCGACATTGCCTGTGCTCGACACGCAGGTCGGCAAACTCGGCGCGGTGGTGTGCTGGGAAAACATGATGCCGCTGCTGCGCACAGCGATGTACGCCAAGGGCATTGAAGTCTGGTGCGCGCCGACCGTGGATGAGCGTGAAATGTGGCAGGTGAGCATGCGCCACATCGCCCATGAGGGCCGTTGCTTTGTGGTCAGTGCCTGTCAGGTGCAGGCGTCGCCGAATCAACTGGGCGTGGAGATTGCCAACTGGCCGGCGGATCGTCCGTTGATTGCCGGTGGCAGTGTGATCGTCGGGCCGATGGGCGACGTACTCGCAGGGCCGTTGCGTGGGGAGGCGGGGTTGCTGACGGCCGAAATCGATACGGCAGACCTGGTTCGCGCCCGGTATGACTACGACGTGGTCGGCCATTACGCCCGGCCCGATATCTTCGAGCTGAGCGTCGACGAACGCGCCAAACCGGGGGTGCGCTTCAACACATGACGTTCGGGCTTGACACATAACATGTGGGAGCTGGCTTGCCAGCGATGGCGGCAGGTCAAACAACAGTGATGTTGGCAGATAAGCCCCCATCGCTGGCAAGCCAGCTCCCACAGGGTTCAGAGATCCAGGGTTCAGGGATCACTTCTGTTGCAGCCATTCCTCGCGGGTGATTTCCCAGAGATCCCGAGCAAAGCGCCCTCCGACAAAATTGTCTTCGTCGCTGCGAATCAGGCGCATGCCGGCGCGTTCGGAGAGGCGGCGCGAGCCGATATTCGGCGCCGCTTTCGGCACTCGCATCACCGGGCGAGCAAGGGTTCCAAACCAGTGGTCAGTCACGGCCACACAGGCCTCGGTCATCAGCCCCTGACCTTGCCAGGCCGGTGCCAGCCAAAGTCCACGGTTGTTGTCTGCTTGATCCATCAGGCTGATATTGCCGATCAACTGTTGCGGCGCGGTCTTCGGGCGAATCGACCAATGCCATTCCTTGCCGGCGGCCATCGCCGGTAGCGCGATGTCACGCAGGTAGGTGAGGGCGCCATCCTCCGGGTACGGCCACGGCACGGCGGCGTTCAGGTAGCGCACCACTTCCCAGTGGGCAAACTGCTGTTGTACAGCGTGGGCATCCGCCAGCTCCAGCGGACGCAGGACCAGCCGTTCGGTGTACAACGTCGGTGTGTCTTCCATAAACCTGCGGCCTCCATGTGTGTCTGTGTTGAACGACGCAGACTACCGCATCTTTACCAGGTCGCGGCGCTGGCTTTGGGCAGGCTCAGTTTGCCGCTGTCGGTAAAGCGCATGGTGCCGAACAGCCCGCCGGCGAGCTTGCCGCGCAGCACGTAAGGCAGGTTGTCGAGGGTTTGTGTCTGGCTCAGACCGAGGGTCTGGCGTAGCACCGAGAATGCGGAAACGCTGACCGGCACACTGACCACGGTTTCAGAGAAGCGCGCGATCGTACCGCTCTGGTCACTGACGCCTGAGGCCAGCGGGTGGCCGTTGACTTCAAGATCCAGGGCAATGCCGTTGTAATCGATGGCGGTTTCGTTGGGGTTTTGCACGCGCAGTTTGATGGCGAAGCGCACTTCCAGATCCTGGCTGGTCAGTGGCTCGATGCCGACCACGTTGATATTGACCGGATCACGATTGGGAAACAGCGCGCAGGCACTGAGCGACAACAGCAGTAGCAACAGGATGACGGCGTGCAAACGGCGCATAAAAATCTCTCAATAAAAAAGGGCTGAACCGTTGCCGGCTCAGCCCTTTTTATTGGCGAAGCTTTTAGCGGTTCAACTGTGCGACAGCCGCAGCCGAGGCAGGTTCACCCTTGGCCGGGACGTCCGGGTTTTCCATGACCTGAAGAATAGAGGCTTCCGGATCGAAGTCGTCTTCTTCCAGCTCGATGAATTCCTCCGGCAGGAAAATGTTCAGCACGATAGCGCACAAGGCACCGACGGTGATCGGCGATTCAAAGATGTTGCGCAAAGCCTGCGGCAGTTCGCGCAGCACTTCCGGAACAGCGGCGATGCCCAGGCCCATCCCCAGGGAAATCGCCACGATGAGCATGTTGCGTCGATGCAGGCCGGCCTCGGCGAGAATCTTGATCCCGGCCACGGCGACGGTGCCGAACATCACCAGTTCCGCACCGCCGAGCACCGGTTTCGGCATCAGTTGCAGAACAGCGCCAATCATCGGGAACAGCCCCAACACCACCAGCAGGCCGGCGATAAAGAACGCCACGTAACGGCTGGCCACGCCGGTGAGCTGAATCACCCCGTTGTTCTGTGCGAAGGTCACCATCGGCATGCTGTTGAACACAGCGGCCATGGCCGAGTTGAGGCCGTCGGCGAGCAGGCCGGACTTGATCCGGCGGATGTACAGCGGGCCTTTCACCGGTTGCCGGGAGATCATCGAGTTGGCGGTCAGGTCGCCGGCGGCTTCCAGCGGCGACACGAGGAAAATTACCGCCACGGGCACGAACGCCACCCAGTCGAAGTTGAAACCGTACTTGAACGGTACGGGCACGCTGACCAGCGGCACCTCGGGCATCGTCGCGAAATCCACGGTACCCATCAGCCACGCCACCACGTAGCCGAGGGTCAGGCCGATGACGATGGCACCCAGACGCAGAAACGGTACGTCGACGCGGTTCAGCACAACGATGGTGCCGATCACCAGCGCCGCGAGGAAGATGTGGCTGGCGGCGCCCAGGTCAGGCGCGCCGAAACCGCCGGCAATGTCGGTCATTGCCACTTTGATCAGCGACAAGCCCATCAGGGTGATGATCGTGCCCGTCACCACCGGGGTGATCAGCATGCGCAGTTTGCCGATGAACTGGCTCAGGACCACCTCGATGAACGCGGCGAAGAAGCACACGCCAAAGATCGTCGAGAGGATTTCATCGGTGCCGCCGCCGCGCGCCTTGACCATGAAACCGGCGCTGAGAATCACGCTGATAAAGGAAAAACTCGTCCCTTGCAGGCACAGCAGCCCCGAACCGACCGGGCCGAAGCGCTTGGCTTGCACGAAGGTGCCGAGGCCGGAGACGAACAGCGCCATGCTGATCAAATACGGAATTTCGCTTTGCAGGCCGAGGGCACCGCCCATGATCAGGGTCGGGGTGATGATGCCGACGAAACTGGCGAGCACATGCTGCAGTGCGGCAAATACGGTCGCGGTGAGGTGCGGGCGGTCGTTGAGGCCGTAGATCAGATCGTTGTTGCGCGGGACTTTTTCAGAGACGGTCATGGTGTTTTGCGCGCCGTGAGGCGAGGCCGGGTCAAAAAATGGAGGCGCAGAATGCCGGAAGAGGGCGGCGAGGGCAACGCATTAAAACTGCCTGAAAGGTCAGGTTTTATTGGGGCAAGCGGGTTTGAACATAGCCATCAGACCAACAGAGAACTTTGTGGCGAGGGGATTTATCTGTGGTGAGGGGATTTATCCCCGATGGACTGCGCAGCAGGCCCATTCTTTCAGGGCACAGAGCTGGGGGCGCTGCGCACCCCATCGGGGATAAATCCCCTCGCCACAGGGGGGTATTCTCAAAGGTTGTTCAAGCAAACGCCGCGAGCAAATCCTCTTCAAAGGCCTTCTGCGCGTCCCCCGGCACCTGCGCGCGATGGCGGGCCAGATGAAATGCCACCTCGAAACTCAATTCGCCCTCACGCACCGGCCGCAACAAGCCTTTGGCCTGCCAGTCACGCGCATAGTGATCCGGCAGATAACCGACATGCTTGCCCGACAAGATAAACGCCAGCGTCCCCTCGACCTGCTCCGAGCGCGCCGAACAGTGCTTGCCCTGAAACGGCTCATCCGAACGCAAAAACCGATACGGGTGATCGACCCGGTCACAAGCCTCTATTGCCGCATCGCTGGGCGCCTCATCCGTGAACAACGGATGCCCGGGCGCGCAATACAAATGCTGGGTTTCACTGAACAACTGGCGGTAGTCGAAGGCACTCTGTACCTGCGAGAAGTAGCCGATCGCCAGATCCAGCCGCTGTTGCAGCAGCAAGCGCTCCATCTCGCCTGGCATTGCGCTGATCAACTCGATACGCACCGATTGATCGCGCTCACGAAAACGGCGTATCGCCTCGGCGACGCGTTGCAGCACCGATTGATCGACGGCCTCGGAAATACCCAACCGCACTTCACCGATCAATCGCCCGGCGACGCCGTTGGATTGATGGCGGAAGGTTTCAATCGACTCAAACAGGCTGCGCACAGCGATCAGTAACTGCTCACCTTTGGGGGTGACACTGAAACCGCCCTTGCCACGGCTGCACAGCCGATAGCCGAGACGGGTTTCCAGTTTGGCCATCTGCTGGCTGATGCTCGATTGGCTCAGGCCCAGTTCGCCTTGCGCGGCACTGAAGCCCCCGCACTCGACCACCCGCACGAACAGGCGCAACAGCTGCAGATCGACGTCGTGAAGCTGTCCGAGCATCACATTACTCCGCGATAAAGTCAGGTTAACAAACTTGGAATTTTGCCAATGTATCCGAGCGCGCATCCTGTCACCACTTCCTCCGGTCAGGTGTTCGTCATGGCTCCCATGTTCAAGCTGTGTTTCCCCGCGCTGTTGTTGTCCGTGGCCATCAGTGCCCAGGCCGAGGACCAAACCCTCAATCTCTACAGCTGGGCCGATTACGTGCCGCCGCAGACTCTGCAGCGTTTCGAACAGCAAACCGGGATCCACGTGCGCTACGACACGTTCGATACCTCGGAAGTGCTGGAAACCAAATTGCTTACCGGCGGCAGTGGGTACGACGTTGTGGTGCCGTCCTCCAGCGTGCTGGCCCGTGGGCTGGCAGCCGGGGCGCTGAAAGAGATTCCCCACGACGGGCTCAAGGGCTACGCCAATCTTGATGCCGATCTGCTGGAGAAACTTGCCGCCGTCGACCCGGGTAATCGCTACGGCGTTCCGTACACCTGGGGCACGCTCGGCTTGGGCATGAACGTCGAAGCGGTCAAGCAACGTCTTCCGAACGTGCCGCTGAACAGTCTCGACTTGCTGTTCAAACCCGAATACGCCAGCAAGCTCAAGGACTGCGGCATCGCGATTCTCGATTCGCCGCAGGAAGTGATCGGTCTGGCGCTGCACTACCTCGGCAAAGATCCCTACAGCACCGACAAGCAGGATCTGGCCGCCGCCGAAGCGTTGTTGCAAAAGCTTCAGCCGTCGGTGCTGTACGTCGCCACCGGCCGGCAGATCAACGATCTGGCCAGCGGTAACGTGTGCCTGGCCCTGACCTACAACGGTGACGCGAGCATGGCCGCCGATCAGGCGCGCAAGGCCAACAAGCCGTATGAAGTCGCTTATCGCATTCCCAAGGAAGGCACGTTGATCTGGCAGGACAACCTGGCGATCCCCAAGGACGCGCCGCACCCCGAAGCGGCGCGGGCGTTTATCGAGTTCATGTTGCGTCCCGACTCGGTGGCGGAACTGACCAACACGCTGTTTTTCGCCACCGCCAACCAGGCCGCGACGCCGCTGGTGGATGAAGCGGTGCGCAACGACCCTGACATCTACCCGCCGAACGCAGTGCGCGAACGCCTGTACGCCGACCGCAGCATGAGTCTCAAGGACATGCGTCAGCGCACGCGTCTGTGGACCACGTTCCGTAGCCATCAATAACTCAACAATGACAACCAGGAGCACACCGATGGATCAGCCCATGCTCAACGACCAGGCTTTGACCCGTGACAGCCTGTACGGCACTGCCGCCGAAAGCACCTACGCCGGCATCACCAGTTTCATGCGCCGCCGCTACAGCCGCGACCTACGCGGTGTCGACGTAGCGGTCAGCGGCGTGCCGTTCGACACCGCCACCAGCAACCGGCCGGGCGCCCGTTTCGGGCCACGGGGGATACGCGCTGCGTCCACCGGGATTGCCTGGGAGCGCCATTGGCCATGGGCGTTTGACCCGTTCGATCAGCTGGCGGTGATCGATTACGGCGACTGTGATTTCGATTACGGCTCGCCCCACAGCATCCCGGAAAGCATCGAGGCCCACGCCGAACATATTCTCAATGCCGGCAGCGCCATGCTGACCTTCGGTGGCGACCACTTCATCAGTTATCCACTGCTCAAGGCGCATGCCCGCAAGCACGGCACGCTGTCGCTGATCCACTTCGATGCGCACAGCGACACATGGCCGGACGAGGAGGGCAAGCGTGTCGATCACGGCACCATGTTCTGGCATGCGGCGCGCGAAGGTCTGGTCGATCCGGCGCGTTCGGTGCAGATCGGCTTGCGTACCACCAATGACGATCATCAGGGTTTTCAGGTGCTCGACGCCCGGCAAGTGCATCGGCGTGGCTGCGAGGCAATCGTCGAAGCGATTCGCGCACGCGTCGGCGATAACCCGGTGTATCTGACGTTCGACATCGATTGCCTCGATCCGGCGTTCGCTCCCGGCACCGGCACCCCGGTGTGCGGCGGTTTGAGCACGGTGCAGGCGCTGGAGATACTGGGTGGTTTGCGCGGGATCAATCTGGTGGGCATGGACGTGGTGGAAGTGGCGCCGGCTTACGATCATGCAGAAGTCACTTCGTTAGCCGCCGCTACATTGGCTATGGAAATGCTCTGTCTCTATGCCGCCCGGCACAAAGTCGACCTCTAAAACGCCCAGCTCCTACAGGGGCGACGCGAGGCGGGGGATGTGTTGCCCGGGGAGCATCGTGCATACTGCCGCGCATGACTTTCGACTCTCCGCTAAGCGCCTGGCAGCACGCCATCGAACACACGGGTTTCATCCAGGATGAAGCTCAGGAACATGCTGTCTGGGCGTTGCAAAAATGCCACGAAGCCTTGCACGCCGGTGCCCGTTCGGTCACCGGCGTTTATCTGTGGGGCCCGGTGGGGCGCGGCAAGACCTGGCTAATGGATCAGTTTTATCAGAGCCTGCGAGTGCCGGCGCGGCGTCAGCATTTCCATCATTTCATGGGCTGGGTGCATCAGCGTTCGTTCCAGTTGACCGGGATCGCCGATCCACTGCGCGCACTGGCCAAAGAGCTGGCAGCCGAAGTGCGGGTGTTGTGCTTCGATGAACTGTTCGTCAACGACATTGGCGATGCGATCATTCTCGGCCGGCTGTTTCAGGTGATGTTTGACGAAGGTGTGGTGGTGGTCTGTACCTCGAACCTGCCACCGGATGACCTGTATGCCGATGGCTTCAATCGCGACCGTTTTGTTCCGGCGATCGCTGCGATCAAGGCGCATATGCAGGTGGTCGCGGTAAATGGCGCCGAGGATCATCGGCTGCATCCGGGCACTATCGAACAGCGCTACTTTATTGCTGCGCCGGGAGCCGCCAGTGCATTGGCAGAGGTTTTTCGAGTGCTGACCTCAGGGCAGTCGAGCAGCGCGGAACCGGTGCCGGTCGGGCATCGTGTGCTCAATGTGGTGCAGGCCAGTGAAAGCGTTATCTGGTGTCGCTACGCTGACCTCTGCGAGCAGCCATTCGCCGCCATGGATTTCATCGCGCTGTGCGACCGCTACCGGGCTATCCTGTTGAGCGAAGTGCCGAACCTCAGCGCACAGAAACGCGAAGGGCGCATCGCGCGCGGCACCGAAGACGGTGCGCAGCGGGTGGTGGCGGGTGACCGCGAGTTGCCGCAATTGTCGGTTCACGACGATGGCGTGCGGCGTTTCATCGCGTTGGTCGACGAGTGCTACGACCGCAAGGTGCCGTTGTACATCGAGGCTCAAGTGTCAATGGATGCGCTGTACACCGAGGGTTATCTGGAATTCCCGTTCCGCCGCACCCTCAGCCGTTTGCAGGAGATGCAGCTACAGCGCTTTGCCGAAGCTTGAGTGAAGAGGGCGCCGACATGAGCCAACCGTTATCACATCATCTGTTGACCATGGCTTACCAGAATGCGTGGGCCAATCACCGCTTGGCCAAGGCCTGGACGCAACTCGATGAGCATGATCTGGTAGCGCCGCGAGTGAGTTTTTTCCCGAGCATCCGCCTGACCCTCAATCACATTCTTGCCTGTGACTGGTTCTACGTGGACGCGCTTGAACGCGAGCTGCGCGGGGCCGAGCCGCACCCCGACTGCTATGTGTTTTTCAGCGTGGACGAGCCGTTTACCGACGGCCCGCAACTGCGCGAAGAGCAGGCCCATGTCGATAGACGGCTAATCGCCTATTGCGAGCAACTGCGCGATGCCGATCTGGCCCGGATCGTGACCATTGCCCGCGATACACCGCAGCATGACAGCCGCCTGCGCATGCTTTCGCACCTGTTCGAACACCAGATCCATCATCGTGGGCAAGTGCATGCGATGCTCAGCGACACCTCGGTAAAACCGCCGCAACTGGACGAATTTTTCTGCGTCGGTGAAGCGGCATTACGCGCAGAAGACTTCGCCGAACTGGGCTGGACCGAAGAACTGATCTGGGGTCACTGAGAAACCCCTGCCTGAAATCTGCCTGTGGTGAGGGGATTTATCCCCGATGGCGTGCGCAGCAGGCCCACTTTTGATTTAAAAAAGGGCTGCTTCGCACCCCCATCGGGGCGGTGCGACGTTTCGCTAAATCCCCTCACTACAGGGTTGTTTGCTGTACCACGCTCGCGCTAAGGTCGGGACAGCCTTTCAGCAAGCACTTTGCGCGCCGGGGCTTTTGTGTGTTTGAGGATGGAAATGGATTCCACAGAAATTCTTGTGCTTCAAGCCAGCTACAGCAATCCAACGCACGCCGAAGCCATCGGTATCGTGCTCAATCATTACGCCGAAGACCCTATGGGCGGTGGCCATTCTCTCGACCCTGATCTGCTGCGTCGTCTGCCCGAAGAACTGGCTTGCCGGCCGCATGCGTTCAGTGTGCTGGCCTTTGTCGGTGGTGAACCGGCGGGGCTGGTTAACTGCTTTGAAGGGTTTTCCACATTTGCCTGCAAACCGTTGGTCAACGTCCATGACGTGATGGTGGTGAACGAGTTTCGCGGTCTCGGTCTGAGCCAGACAATGCTGCAGAAAGTCGAGGAAATCGCCCGCCAGCGCGGCTGCTGCAAGATCACCCTCGAAGTGTTGGAAGGCAATACTGTGGCCCAGAATTCCTATAGCAAATTCGGCTTCGCGCCCGGTATGTTCAATCCGGATCACGGACGCATGCTGTTCTGGATCAAAAACCTTTAGCCATAAAAAAAGGCGCCCGAAAAGGGCGCCCAACTGTCTTCTCCCAGGCCAGAGCGGAGCCATGAGAGGTCCATCGGTTGCTCGGTCAATCTCAGTCGCGATAGGACTCGGTCACTTGCGCCGTCTGATCGGCGGGAACGCGAATTTCTTTCGCGTTGTCGTCGCTCTTCTGCTCGCTCTGGGCCTGGTGGACAGGGAAGTTGTCGTAGTAATAACGCATGCGCTCAGCGCCACCTTCGGCGAAGACGCTGGCAGAACCGAGGGCAAACACCCCGGCAAGGATTACGGTAGTGATTTTCATGGTGCCTCCTACTGAACAAGTGGGAGCCGTTCGTCCATGAAGCAGATCTCGGAAGCGAGTCTGGGTGGCCTGAATTAACACCGGGTTAACGCCCCCTCAGTGTGGTTTTTGCAGCATGTTGCCGGGCGCTGTCTGACAGACGCGGCGCACATCAGGCCAAGGTGCACCGCGCCAGAGGTGAAGGGGTCAAAGCTTCCAGTCGAGACTCAGCGTCACTGTGCGCGGATCGCCCCAGTACACGCCGTTATAGAAGCCGACGTTGTCGTAATACTTCTTGTCGAACAGGTTGTTGACGTTCAGCGACGCCGACAGGTGCCGATCAAGTTCGTACCGCGACATCAGATTGACCACTGTGTAGGCGCTCTGGTTGATTCGTGCCTCTTCAGTGTCGAGGCCGACCGGCCGGCTTGAGGTGCCATATACATCGCTTTGCCAGTTCACCGCACCGCCCACGGTCAGGGCCTGCCATTCGCCCGGCAAACGGTACGCCGTGGAGACGCGTAACAGGTTCATCGGCTGATTGGTGTTGGTGCGCTCGCTCTCGCCGTTCACCGAGTGGGTATAGGTGTAACCGGCGGTCATGTTCCAGCCCTGGAGGACTTCCCCGGACACTTCGGCCTCAAAACCGTTGACCTTGTTGCCCTTGCCGCCGGATTTATAGAACTGTTCGCGGGTAACCGGATCCGCCGGTACCGAGTTATCGAGTTCGGCGACGTTGTCCTGTTTGCTCCAGAACACCGCCGTTGAAAGGTTCAGGCGCTCCTCCAGCAAACTGCCCTTGATGCCCACTTCATAGTTTTTGCCAACCACCGGGTCGATGTACTTGCGATTCTTGTCGCGGTTGCCCTGGGGTTTGAAGATGTCGGTGTAGCTCACGTACGCGGTGTATTCCGGGGTCAGGTCATACAACAGGCCAGCGTAAGGCGTCCATACGTCGTTCTGTTTCTGACGGGTGTAATCGACTTTGCTCAGTTGCCGATTGGCGTCGTAACGGTTGCTGGTGCTGGAGGCTTCCCAACTGCCGTATCGGCTGCCCAGCACCGCGTGCAACTCATCAGTCAGGCTCAGGCGCGTGGCGATGTATCCGGCCTTTTGTCGGGTATTGTCCTTCGAGCTGGTGAGGTCGGTGACGGTGTCGCTGAATTTTGCGATGTCACCCATGTATTTCCAGTCGCGGATGGTTGCGTAATCCTTGGGGCGCGCACCGGCAATGGTGTAAGGGGAGTTTGAGCGGCGCTCCGCCTCACCGTAGCCGAACATCATTTCGTGCTCACGCCCCAGCAGCGAGTAAGGACCGGAGACGTTGAAGTCATACGCCTGCATTTTCTGCGTGCCGATCATGTGCGAGGTGTAGGCGTTCATGCCGCTGCGGTCGGCCTCGGGGAAACCGCCTCCGCCGTAATAGACCTTGCCGTCACTGTTGCTGTCGCGATGGGTGTACGCCGCTTTCAGGTGCCAGCCGCCGGCCAGTTGCTGATCGAGGGTGGCGAATGCGGTTTTGTCTTGCAGCGGCCAGGAGCTCCAGGACGTCGCCATGTTGGTCGAACGCCCCAGACCGGCCTTGCCGCCATCGGCATTCCAGTAGGGTACGGTGCCCCATGATGAGCCTTGCACGTGCTTGTTCTGATAGTCGTAACCGACCGCCAGCACCGTGGAGTCGGTCAAGTCGGCCTCCAGCACGCCGTAACCGACTTCGCGTTGCAGCGCGTATTTGTCTTTGATCGACTGGTTGTCGCGATAGGCCAACACCGTCCGCCCGCGCAAGCGCCCGTCGAAAGCCAACGGCCCGCCGACGTCGACGTAGCTGTAGTAATTGTCGTAGCTGCCGCCACTGACTCCGGCCAGCGCCTGCCATTGCGCGGTCGGACGCTTGCGCACCATGTTGATGGTCGCCGAAGGATCGCCCGCACCCGTCGTCAGCCCGGTGGCGCCGCGTACCACCTCGATGCGGTCGTAAATGATGGTGTCGGCATCGGTCTTCATGCGATCGAAGGTGTTGAGCATTCCGTCGATCTGGAAGTTTTCGATCGAATAACCGCGCGCCGAATAGTCGACCCGGTCGGAGTCCATGTGCTGCACAACCACGCCCGTGGTCTGGCGCATGGCCTCGGACAATGTACCGAGCTTGAAATCATCCATTTGCTGACGCGTCACCACGGACACCGATTGCGGGGTTTCCTTGATCGACAGGTTCATCCGCGTCGCGGTGCTCATGGCGCCGGTGGTATAGGCGCTGGTATTTTCAGTGGTGGTGCCCAAACCTTGTGCGGTGACGCTGGTCGATGCCAGCTCCAGCGCCGTGGCGGCGGGTTCCGGCGGCTTTTCCGTTTCGGATTCAGCCAGCAGATCGGGGCTCAGGGCGGCTCCACAGAGGCCGAGCGTGAGGGTCATGGAACGGGTGATGGGCGCGAACATCGCAGCCGACTCCTTGTCTTCGAGGGAAAAAATCCGTTTGCTCAAAGACGAAGCGCCAGCCTGAGATTTAGTATCAAACGCGAAACATTATTGTTTGGAGGTGTGGCGGGCAAGAAAAAGGGGCCGGTTTCGGCCCCTTCACAGTGTTACTTTTGCGCGACGTCTGCGGGTGCGGTGTCGGGCTTTTTCGGCTTCATCAGACTGAAGTCGATCAGTGCACGCTGCTCGGTCTGGTACGGATCACCGATCAGCAACGGACGTTGCTTGAAGCTGTCGCTGACCACGCTCTTGCTGCGGTCCAGCTCATCGAAACTCAAACCGGCCATGTCCGCCCAGGTGTGTATCAGGTGCGAGCTGCTGTACGGACGGTCAAGGTCGCCGGCGAAGTTCCAGTCATGGTTAGCCTTCCATTTCGGCGACGCCCAAGCCATGAACGGGATGGTGTACATCGGCGCCGTCGGCTTGTTTTCGTTACGCCCCAGGGTGCTGTGACCGGCAGAGTCGAACACGTCTTCACCGTGGTCCGAGAGATACAGCAGGAACCCGTTCGGATCGGACTTGGCGTAATCCTTGATCAGGCTCGACACCACGAAGTCGTTGTACAGCACCGCGTTGTCGTAGCTGTTGTAGGTTGGCACCTGATCGTCACGTACGCCGGCCGGGACGCCATTGCGATCCTGGAACTTGTCGAAGGTCGGCGGATAGCGGTACTGGTAGCTCATGTGCGTGCCGAGCAGATGAACAACGATCAATTTGCGCGGTGCAGCATCGGCCAGGGCTTTGTTGAATGGTTCGATCACGTCACCGTCGTATTGGGCGGCGTTCTGGTTGCGGTTGTTGTTCAGGTAGACCTGCTCGTCAGCCTGCTCGGAGAACGTCGTGAGCATGGTGTTGCGCTTGGTCATGGTCTGCTGGTTGGTGATCCAGAAGGTCTTGTAGCCTGCCTGTTTCATCATGCTGACCAGCGACGGCGTCGACAGGTACAGGTCGGGATTTTCTTCGTCAGCGAAGGTCAGCACCTGCTGCAACGCCTCGATGGTGTACGGGCGAGGGGTGACGACGTTGTCGAAGACAGCCAGTTGATCCTTGAGTTTGTCCAGCTCAGGCGTGGTGTTGCGTTGATAACCGTAGAGGCTCATGCGCTGGCGGTTGGTCGATTCGCCGATCACCAGCACCAGCGTGGACGGCTGATCGGCGCCCGCTGTCTTGAGGTTATGCAGCGGCGGGATCTTGCTCGCGCTGTGCAGCATGCCTTGCATGTCGGCCAGCGTATCGAGATAACGGTGGTAGGCCACGGCCATTTGCCACGGCACGGCCGGCTCGATGCGGGTCTCGAATTTCTCGAAGCCTTGAGCGAAGGTGCCCATGCGCAGGGTCTGTTTGACCAGCGGATAACCGACCACGGCAATCACGATGGCGGCGGCGGCGACCATGGCACGGCCGCGCGGCATGTACACCGGGCGCAGGCGCGTCCACAGGAAGTAGGCGAATGCGGTATGCGCGAGGAACGCCGGCACCATCCACCAGGCAAAGTACTGGGTCATGTACTCGCCGGCTTCGGACACGTTCGACTCGAACATGATGAAGATGACGCTCTGGGAGAATTCCTGCTGATAAATGAAGAAGTAACCCAGACTGGCCATCGAGCAAGCCCACAGCACGATGCCGATCACGGCGGCCAGCAGTTTGGTGCGCTTGGGGAACAGCAGCATCGGCGCCAGCCAGAGTGCGCTCATGAAGAACGCCTGGCGGAACCCGCTGAAACCGGAGGTGCCGGTGATCTGAATCAGCAGTTGGGTAATGCCGGAAAAGTACCAGAAGAACACAAAAAGCCAGAGTAGACCGGCCCAGTCGAAACCTGCCGCAGTCGTTGTGCTGCGTTTGAACAATGCCATTCGGCGCTCCAGCTGTCTCGTTACAACCACCGCCGGAACATCCATGAAGCCGACGAACAAAGGCCGCACGCGCAGGTACGGCCAGAATGGAGGCGGAGTATTACGAAGCGAATGTGAAAGTTTTGTTAATTACCGCGCCAGTAGACGTGGCAACGGTCAGAAGTACAGCGTGTCGGGAACCGCGAGTGCCGTTCCCGAATCAGGCGGGGGAGATCAGGCGTGCGGGTGGCGCTGAACAACCGGCAGCGGCTTGGGCTGAGCACCCAGTGTCATCGCGCGCAGTTGCGCCAACTCCTGTTTCAGTTGGTCGCGCTCGTCTTTCAACTGGCGCAATTCATCGCGACGGATTGTCACGTACAGGGTTTGTGGCGGCATTGCTGTGTGTACTGTGCCCATTGCTCACCTCGCAAATGGTGTGTCTCAACTGTAAATCGCCCCCGATTTCGGGTGACTGACTTACTATCGGCGCCAATTTTGATTTCTTTTGCCAGTGAATGGAACTTTTTTATTTTTCATGGTCGGTGTGTCTTCGGCACGATTCAGGGCGTTATCTGTCTGAATCGGGCACAATGCCCGGAAACTTCATCCCGACGCTCTGGACTAACCTCCATTAGTCGCGTTGGGCTATAACCTTTGACACACATTTATTTGTAGTAAGGAGCATCAGCACATGCAACTCGGGATTATTGGACTGGGCCGCATGGGCGGTAATATTGCGCGGCGCCTGATGCTCAGCGGTCACACCACCGTTGTTTACGACCGCAATACCGCTTTCATCGACAACCTGGTCGCCGAGGGATCCACCGGCGTTGCCGACTTGCCGGCACTGGTTGCAGGCCTGGCCAAGCCGCGTGCCGTTTGGGTCATGCTGCCGGCCGGCGCGCCGACCGAAGACACCATCAACACCCTGAGCACTCTGCTGGAAGCCGGTGACACCATCATCGACGGCGGCAACACCAACTATAAGGATGACATCCGCCGCGCCAAAACCCTGGCCGAGAAAGGCCTGCACTACATCGACGTCGGCACCTCTGGCGGCGTCTGGGGCCTGGAACGCGGCTACTGCATGATGATCGGCGGCGATACCGAGACCGTTAAGCGTCTTGATCCGCTGTTCGCCGCACTGGCGCCAGGCATGGGCGACATCCCGCGCACCAAGGATCGCAAGTCCGATGACCCGCGCGCCGAGCACGGCTACATTCACGCCGGTCCTGCCGGCGCCGGTCACTTCGTCAAGATGATCCACAACGGCATCGAGTACGGCATGATGGCCGCGTTCGCCGAAGGCTTCGACATCCTCAAGACCAAGTCCAGCGAGCGCCTGCCGGAAGATCAGCGTTTCGATCTGAACGTGGCCGACATTGCTGAAGTGTGGCGTCGTGGCAGCGTGGTGTCATCGTGGTTGCTCGACCTGACGGCTGACGCGCTGGCCAGCGACCCGAAACTTGACGGTTTCTCCGGTTCGGTTGCCGACAGCGGTGAAGGTCAATGGACCATCGAAGCCGCCATGGAGCAAGCGGTGCCGGTACCGGTGCTGTCCAACTCGCTGTTCTCGCGCTACCGCTCACGTGGCCAAGGCACCTTTGGCGACAAGATTCTTTCGGCCCAGCGCTTCGGCTTCGGCGGCCATGTGGAGACACCGAAGAAATGACCCATACGATCCGCAGAAAATCCAAGGCAGAACCGGCACCACCGACCACGCTGTTTCTGTTCGGTGCCCACGGCGACCTGGTCAAGCGCTTGCTGATGCCGGCGCTGTACAACCTCAGTCGCGACGGCCTGCTTGATGAGAACCTGCGGATCGTTGGCGTTGACCACAACGCCATTACCGATGAAGCCTTCGCGCAAAAGCTCGAGGACTTCATTCGTACCGAAGTGGCGGCGAAGGTCGGCAAGGGCGATCAGATGCTTGATCCGGCCTTGTGGGCCAAGCTCGCCAAAGGTATCAGCTACGTCCAGGGCGACTTCCTCGACGACAGCACTTATTCAGCGCTGGCGGCGAAAATCGCCGACAGCGGCACCGGCAATGCGGTGTTCTACCTAGCCACCGCGCCGCGTTTCTTCAGTGAAGTGGTGCGTCGACTCGGCAGCGCCGGTTTGCTAGAAGAAACCCCCGAAGCGTTCAGAAGGGTGGTGATCGAGAAGCCGTTCGGCTCCGATCTGCAGACCGCCGAAGCACTGAACGCCTGCCTGCTCAAGGTGATGTCCGAGAAACAGATCTATCGGATCGACCATTACCTGGGCAAGGAGACCGTGCAGAACATTCTGGTCAGCCGGTTCTCCAACAGCCTGTTCGAGGCGTTCTGGAACAACCATTACATCGACCACGTACAGATCACCGCCGCCGAAACCGTCGGCGTCGAAACCCGTGGCAGTTTTTACGAGCACACCGGTGCGTTGCGCGACATGGTGCCCAATCACCTGTTCCAGTTGCTGGCCATGGTTGCCATGGAACCGCCGGCGGCGTTCGGCGCCGATGCGGTACGTGGCGAGAAAGCCAAAGTGGTCGGCGCGATCCGTCCATGGACGGTTGAAGAAGCTCGGGCCAACTCGGTGCGTGGCCAGTACAGCGCCGGTGAAGTCGGCGGCAAGGCACTGGCCGGTTATCGCCAGGAGGCCAACGTCTCGCCCGACAGCACCACGGAAACCTATGTGGCGCTGAAGGTGATGATCGACAACTGGCGTTGGGTCGGCGTGCCGTTCTACCTGCGTACCGGCAAGCGCATGAGTGTGCGCGACACCGAGATCGTCATCTGCTTCAAACCGGCGCCTTATGCGCAATTTCGCGACACCGAAGTCGACGAGCTACAACCGACCTATCTGCGTATCCAGATCCAGCCCAATGAAGGCATGTGGTTCGACCTGCTGGCCAAGCGCCCGGGGCCGGCGCTGAACATGGCCAACATCGAATTGGGGTTTGCCTACAAAGACTTCTTCGAAATGCAGCCATCGACCGGTTACGAAACCCTGATTTACGACTGCCTGACCGGCGATCAGACGCTGTTCCAGCGTGCCGACAACATCGAGAACGGCTGGCGTGCGGTGCAACCGTTCCTCGACGCCTGGCAGCAGGACGCGAGTGTGCAAACCTATGCCGCCGGTGAAGATGGCCCGCAAGCCGCCGAAGACCTGCTGACTCGCGATGGCCGCGTCTGGCATGGCCTCGGATGAGCAAGCCGATCCGTTTTCTGCTGAGCGACATGGACGGCACGCTGTTGCTGCCCGATCACAGGCTGAGCCAGCGTACTATCGACGCCGTGCGGTCGTTACGCGAGGCGGGCGTCCTGTTCAGTCTCGCCACCGGGCGTCCGCCGAAAGCCATGTTGCAGCAGATCGAAGCCTTGGGCGTCGATCTGCCGACGGCGGCGTTCAACGGCGGCACAATCGTCAATCCGGACGGTAGTATGCTCGTCGCGCATTACCTGCCGGCGACAACGGCGCTGATTGCTCTCGCGACGTTTGCCGATCAACCGGATGTCGAAATCTGGGTGTTCAGCGGCGGCGACTGGCTGCTCAAGGATCCGCACGGGCCGATGGTGCCGCGCGAGCAGCATGGCCTCGGCTATCCGCCGGTGGTGGTCGAGAGTTTCGAACCGTATCTTGAGCGCATCGACAAGATCGTCGCGACCAGCAACAACACTGAGCTGTTGATCGAACTGGAGGCGCGTTTACTGTCCAAGGTCAACGGCATGGCGCAAGTCTCGCGCTCGCAATCGGTGTACCTCGACGTCACGGCGCTGGAGGCCAACAAAGGCACCGCACTGGCGACCATTGCCGCGCACTTGGGCATCCCGCTGGAGCAGACGGCCGCGATTGGCGATGGCGGCAACGACCCGGCGATGTTTCATTGCGCGGGACTGTCGATTGCCATGGGACAGGCGGAGGAGGCGGTGAAGCGTCAGGCCGACGTGATCACCGCGCCGAACACCGAAGACGGCGTGGCTCAGGCGATCGAAAAGTACATCCTTCCTCACTGAATTCACCCCAAAACAAATGTAGGAGTGAGCCTGCTCGCGATAGCAATGTTTCAGTCACCATTTTCTGGGCTGACACACCGCTATCGCGAGCAGGCTCACTCCTACACTTTATTCGGTGTAACTACAGCCAGTAGCTGACCGCGTACCAGCCCAGCAGGCCCATGACGAAGGTGTACGGTAATGCCATCCACACCATGCGCCCGTACGACAGGCGTACCAGCGGCGCAATTGCCGACGTCAGCAGAAACAGAAACGCTGCCTGGCCATTTGGCGTCGCCACGCTTGGCAGGTTAGTACCAGTGTTGATCGCAATTGCCAGCGTCTCGAAGTGCTCGCGGCTCATGTGCCCGGCCAGGAACGCCTGTTTCACTTCGGTGATGTAAATCGTCGCAACGAAGACGTTGTCGCTGATCGCCGAGAGCAGACCGTTGGCAATAAACAGCATGCCCGGTTGTTGATCGATCGGCAGAGCCAGCACCCACTCGATCAGCGGCACAAACAGCTGTTGATCGTGAATCACCGCGACCACGGCAAAGAACACCACCAGCAGCGCGGTAAACGGCATGGCATCCTTGAATGCGCTGCCCAGACGATGCTCGTCGGTGATGCCGGTAAACGCGGTGATCAGCACAATCACCATCAAGCCGATCAGGCCGACCTCGGCGACGTGAAACGCCAGGCAGCCGATCAGGATCAGTGCCGCAGTGCCTTGCACCAGCAGCGCCGCACGTTGGCGCGGGGTGCGTTCGGCGTTGTCTTCGGCGGCGTAATTGGCCAACACGGCGCGGACGTTGTCCGGCAGCAGCGTGCCGTAGCCGAACCAGCGCAGCTTCTCCAGCAGAACGCAGGTGATCAGGCCCGCAGCCAGGACCGGCAAGGACACGGGGGCGACTTTCTGAAAGAACTCCGCGAAGTGCCAGCCCATTTCATGGCCGATCAGCAGATTCTGCGGTTCGCCCACCAGCGTACACACGCCACCGAGCGCCGTGCCGACCGCGCCGTGCATCAACAGGCTGCGCAGGAATGCGCGAAACTGATTCAGATCATCGTGATGAAGTGTCGGCAGGTGTTGGTCGTCGCTGAACCCGCTGTCCTGACGCGGATCGTTACCCGACGCCACCCGATGGTAGACCGAGTAAAAGCCGACCGCCGCGCTGATGATCACCGCAGTAACCGTCAACGCATCGAGAAATGCCGACAGAAACGCCGATAGAAAGCAGAACATCAGGGCCAGTGCCGTTTTCGAGCGCACGCCCAATAACAACCGCGAGAACAGAAACAGCAGCAGATCCTTCATAAAGTAAATCCCGGCCACCATAAACATCAGCAGCAGGATCACCGGGAAGTTGTGTACCAGTTCATCGTAGAGCGCCTGCGGCGTGGTCATCTTCAACAGCAGAGCTTCGATCAATAGCAAACCGCCGGGCATCAACGGATAGCACTTGAGCGCCATGGCCAAGGTGAAGATGAACTCGATCACCAGCAACCAGCCAGCCGCGACCGGCCCCACCGTGAACAGCACGACAGCGTTAAGGATCAGAAATCCGACGATGGTCGCCTTGTACCAGCGTGGCGAGTGCCCGAGAAAATTTTGCGCGAACGCCTGGGCCATTGAACCGGACATCGGTTGCTCCTTGTTTTTAAGAAGCGCGCAAGTTGCCGGATGTGTCAGACAAGTTCAAGTTGTTCCTGACTTGAACACGATTCCATGTAGGTGCTGCCGAAGGCTGTTATTGATTGAGATACCGCGCGACCATCGCCCGGTAGTTGCCATCCAGCGAATAGCCACCGACCAGAATGGCGTCATCCGATTGCACGGCAAGTGAATTCGCCGTGTCGAGGCTGCGTCCCAGGCGCGTACGCAACCAGCCGCGGCCCTGACCGAAACTCTGGTCAAGGCGCCCGTCTGCGCAGTAACGCGCGACGATGAAGTCGGCCTCGACCCCGCCAAGGGTGGCGCCCACCGCGATGATGCGGCCGTCTGCCATGCACTGGGCGGCGCTCCACTGACAGCCGCTGGGGCCGATTTCCAGCAAATGGGGCTGGCCGTTATTGCTGCGCAGGTTCGGCCGGCCATTGAGGTGCAGGCTGAATGCCATGCATCGGATCGGGTCGCGGCTGCTGCCGAAGCAGTGCAGGGTGTCCGCCGATTCAAGGATCTGACTGACCAGAGCGCTTTTGCCGTGGGCCTTGAATGCCATGAAACCATCTACCGCAAAACGTTCGTCCAGCCGGCCATCGGGCAGGTAACGCGCCAACAGGCCTTCCTGAGGAAAATCGATCGAGCCGCCCACCAAAATTCGCCCATCCTTCTGCAGCATCAGCCGGCTGAGCCAGGTGTTGAGCAGCAGATGGCGGATCATCACGAAACCGCGCCCGTTGAACGTGTCATCCAGGCTGCCGTCAGGCTTGAGGCGGATGAGCATGCCGGCGTGGTCGGCCAGTTCGAAGTGATGGTTGGCGATCAGTAGAATATGTCCGTCATCCTGCACCGCAAAATCGCAGGCCTCTGCGCCCGGCACTCCGGGCGGTAGCCAGCTGTCGCGGGTGCCCATGGACAAGTCGCCCGGTAGGCGCACCACTTGGTAACCGTTGTCACCGAAAGATTGATCCGGTTGGCCCTGCGCGTCGAACAGGGCAAGCGCGGGCAGGGTGCGGTGACTGTTTTCATAATGCAGGCCCGCCAGCAGGATCCGTCCATCGGGCAGCGCCTGCACTTTGCCGGCCATGGCTTCGAAGCCTGGGGCAAATGTATCGATCACGCTGCCTTGCTCACCAAAGGACAGATCGGCCGAGCCATCCGCCAGCAGGCGTGCCAAACCGAAACGGCTGCCCTCGGTGATGCCGACTTTGGCGGCAACCAGAATCCGCCCCTGCGCGTCGAGTGCGACATCCTGGGTCAGGCTGGACAGGCTGCCGGCGAAATACACCTGAGCCACGCCGGTGCTGGCAAACGATTTGTCGAGTTGACCGGCATTATTCAATAACGTCGGGAGCGCAACGGCGTTCAGGGTGGACATGCACGCATCTCCTTGCAAGTTGACCATGACCGGGGAACCGGTGGCTAACTGCATGAGCGGAACATTCAAAACCTGAACTAGAAGAAGTACAACTGTAAGAACTAACAGGTGGAGGGTCACACTGTGCCAGAACAGTGTCTTTTTGAACCAATAGCAAGCCTGCCAAGCAGTTACGCGAGAACGCGCTGCCAGAAGTTGTACAAAAGTATCAGGGGATAATCAGAAAGAGTAACTAGCAAGAGGAGGGCGGATGACGTCGACGTCATCCGCAGCGCCCGGCTGGTCAGTGTGACATCGACCAGGATTGCAGCGCATAACCTTCTTTGCTCAGTTCAGCGCGGGCCTGTTGCAACAGTTGCTCCAGCTGCGCAGGATCGGAGTAGGTGCTGCATGGAATCTGTTTGCGGCCGATGTGCGAATTAGTGCGATCGATGACGGTCAGGTTCAGTTCGCCATTGCCGTCTTGTGGGGCCCAGGCCACGCATTGGAAAGGTTGGAACGCGCGGTTGGCAATCAAAAGAGCTTCGTTGATACGGAGCGGGGCGGTCATGGGGTCTTCTCTCTTTAGTGCCCAATCAAGTGATGTGCCGTCGGTTGGGCTTACCGTTCGGCTGGTTACTTGTACTGATGCACGCAACCCGGGAGCGGGTCACACTCGAAACAAAGAAATTTCAACTTTCTTTCATTCACTCGGTTTTTCGAGCGCTTTTGGAAGGTTCTTGAAAGGTATTCGGCAGGGATTAAGTCGATAGCCAACTAATCAAGCGGATACTTATAACGAATTTGCTTGTACACCTATAAGCAATTGATACAAGGCGCTGTCAAAATCTTGCTAACGTTACAGTCGGGTCTGCCAAATGACTGTTTTTACAATCATTTCTAATATTTGGCGCCAAGGAACAGTCATGAGCGAAGCGCCAGCGTTAAGACGTTTATTGGTAGTCGACCCCTGCGACGACTGTCACCGCTTATTGCCCGGTTTGCGAGCGGTAGGGTGGGATGTCGACAGTTGTACTCTGGAAAACGCCGCCGACCGCAGCTGTGATGTCGGCTTGCTGCGTTTGCAGCCTTTTCACCTCGAACGGCCTGAGGCCGTCAAAGAGCTGATCAGCCGCAGCGGCACCGAATGGATCGCTGTGCTCAATCAGGAAGTCCTGCGTTTACAGAACGTCGGTGACTTCGTCTGCGAGTGGTTTTTCGATTTCCATACCTTGCCGTTCGATGTGTCGCGAGTGCAGGTCACCCTCGGCCGGGCGTTCGGCATGGCGCGACTGCGCGGGCAGGGCACGATTCACGTCGATCAGCCCGAGCATGAACTGCTGGGTGACAGCAAGCCGATCCGCGAACTGCGCAAGCTGCTGAGTAAACTGGCGCCCACCGAATCGCCGGTGCTGATCCGTGGCGAAAGCGGCACCGGCAAAGAACTGGTTGCGCGCACGCTGCACCGTCAGTCCCAGCGCCACAGCAAACCTTTTGTCGCGATCAACTGCGGGGCAATTCCCGAACACTTGATCCAGTCCGAGCTGTTTGGTCATGAAAAAGGCGCGTTCACCGGCGCTCATCAGCGCAAGGTCGGGCGTATTGAAGCGGCCAACGGTGGCACGTTGTTTCTCGATGAAATCGGTGATCTACCGCTGGAATTGCAAGCCAACCTGCTGCGCTTCCTGCAGGAAAAACACATCGAGCGCGTGGGCGGCAGTCAGCCTATCCCGGTTGATGTTCGGGTATTGGCGGCGACTCACGTCGATCTTGAGGCCGCCATCGAGAAAAAACGTTTTCGTGAAGACCTGTATTACCGGCTCAACGTGCTGCAAGTCGTGACGGCACCGTTGCGAGAACGTCACGGCGATCTGTCGATGCTGGCCAACCACTTCTCGCATTTCTACAGTCATGAAACCGGGCGTCGTCCGCGCAGTTTCAGTGAGGATGCGCTGATTGCGATGGGCAAACACGATTGGCCAGGGAACGTGCGCGAACTGGCCAACCGGGTGCGTCGCGGCCTGGTCCTGGCTGAAGGTCGGCAGATTGAGGCGCGTGATCTTGGCCTGATCAGTCAGCAGTCGATCGCCACGCCCATGGGGACGCTGGAGGACTACAAGACCCGCGCTGAACGTCAGGCGTTGTGCGATGTGTTGAACCGGCACAGCGATAATCTCAGCGTGGCCGCCAAGGTACTCGGGGTTTCAAGGCCGACGTTTTATCGGCTGTTGCACAAGCATCAGATTCGGTAGAAACCATAGATCAAAAGATCGCAGCCTGTGCCAGCGCCTACATTTAAATCCTGTAGGCGCTGGCGCAGGCTGCGATCTTTTGCTTGTGCGTGGTTTAGAAGTAGTACGGGAATTTCAGGCTGAAGGAAAAGTCCGGGGCATCATCCGTAAGGCCGATGGACAGGTTAGGCACAATGGTCAGGTTGTCGGTGGCCGCAATGGTCATGCCGACGTTGAAGTAACCGGCGTTGGCGTCGCTGGACACCACCGATTGCCAATCTCCGCCATCCTGTTTCAGCTTGCTCTTGCGTTGCACCAGGTCAGACATCGAGAACGACATACTCATCTTCTCGTTCAGTGCAAAGGCGATACCGGCACCGATCTGGAAGCTGTCGCCGATCTTCACCTTGCCCGGGTTTTTCTGGTTGACGGTGGAGCTGATGTCGTCGAACGACTCTTCCAGGTTGTGGGTGTAGGACAGGCTACCGAACAGCACCGCCGGGTCGAACGTCTTGACCAGCGAGATGCCGGGCGTGACCGACCAGACGCCGTTGCCGGTCGGCAGGGTGTCAGGCACGAACAGGTTGGAGTTGGCATCGGTCTGACGCAACTTGATGCCGAAGGGGTCTTTGCCGGTAGGCGCCTTGACGCGCAAGGTGACCACTGCGTCCGGGGTGTTGACCGACTCGTCGAGGAACTTGTAGGCGATGCCGAAGTTGACGTCACCGATGGTCGGGTCGCGGTCGACATCCTGCTCGGTGGTGACGTTGGACGCACCGCCGTTGCCGCCGCCGGACTGATAGGTCGAATCGCGGTAGACCACTGGCACGTTCAGGTCGAACTGCCAACGATTGTCGAAGTTGTAGCGACCGGTGAGATCGAGAGTCCAGGTATCCGCCTTGATCCGGTCAAGGTTGATATTGCCGAGGAAGATCGAGTCCAGCGCCAGGAAGCCGTTGAGAATCAACTGGCGAGTGTCATAACGCGAATAGGTGATGCCGGTTTCAAAGCTGAATTTGCCCCCGCCGAAGAAGCCGCTGGCCTCGTCGTACAGATTGGACACACTCTGCGCCGGTTGCGAATCGTCGGCCAGCGATTGCCCGTAGGAAGCGCCACTGCCCCCGGCGGCGCCCCCCGACGCTGCTGCGGCCCCGGTGCCGGTGGCCACTTTCGGATTGCCTTTCATGTCGGATGGCGATTTGGCCAGGCGTTTGGGTTGCGGAGCGGCGGGTTGATCTTCGACCTGGCGGACCCGTTGTTCGAGTACCGCCAGGGCCTTTTGTTGTACTTCGTATCGTTGCTTCAGCTCCAGAAGTTCCTGTTTCAGCGTTTCCACGTCAGCGTCGGGTGCTGCTTGCAGCATCGCGGCCGGTAGAAGCGTACTCAGACATACAGCGGCACGCAGTGATACTGATCGATACATGAATAAGCCGTCCCTTTAAGCCCAATGATCGAGACTCAGCGTAGTTCAATATCCGATATTGCGTAGTGCCCTGAGTTGAGTCAGGTTGCAGTCCAGTGCACCGGCACTCATGCCGTTATTGTTCAACACAACGTTGAGTTGGGTCATGTTATTGACCACGTTGGCACTGCCGAGCAGACGGGTGTTCTGCAGCAAACCGCCCTGGGCAACTTGTTGCAGGGCCGTGCCCTGATTACCTGAAGCCTGAATGGCCATTTGTACGCCACCACCGTTGGCCGAAACGGCCACGCTGCCCGCGGCATTACTGCCGCCGATGGTTTGTCCGGCCATCAGGGCCTGTCCTTGCGCGGGCACCAGTGCCGGTGCCTGACTGGCTTCCGAAACGTTAATGGCAACGTTGTTATAGGCCGTATTGCTGTCGCCAGCGGCACGCACGCTTTGCGTCACGCCCTGGCTGCTGTCGAGGCCGGCGCCACCGGTGATTGTCCCGGTGCCCGTTGGCAGCGTGCTGCCGTTGCCGTGCTCCTTGATGGTTTGCACATAGAATTCGGGTTTGACCGTTGCTGCCTGAAGTTGCATCGAGGTCGCAGCCCCGATCAGATCACCACTGGCGTTGCGCCAGGTACTGCTCATGACAATGCCGAAGCTGATAATCCGCCCCGGCATGACATAACGACCACGTAGCTCGGACAATTCCTTATCCTGTATTTCTATAGGTTTGAATCCTGCATTGGCATAGCCTGACGCGCTCGCTGCCAGGCAGGCGGCGGCCAGCCAGTATGAGGTTTTCATCTGCTGCTCCCGGGACATCCAGCCCCATTCTTTATAATCGGCGATTAAAAGAAGTCGCTCTGTATGAACCCGAAGTCCATCAATTCAGCATCTTTGACAGGGTTGAAGTTATCCAGCTTGTTCTTGGCCGTCAGCGGTGTCGGCGGGCTGCGCAAGGCGTTGGCCTTGTCATATCCGGGGCCGACGATGGCGAAGACGATGCCGTTCCAACCTTTGACAAAGTCATCATGGGAGTAACGTTTGTGGCCCAGAACCGGGTCTCCGATGTAAACCCAATCCTTGTCCGCACGTTGCAACACCACGAAATGCTTGTAGCCGCGAATTTCCATCAGTACCACCACCGGGATTGTTACAGCGTCGAGTTTTTCCGGCGGAATCTTGTAGCCTCTGGCGCGCATGCCGATGCTTTCTATGTAGCGCTTCATGTCGAGCATGGAAAAACCCTGAGTACGAACAAGGTCCTGGTCAGCGTTGACCAGCATGCCTTTGATGATGTGCTCCTCATCGACGTCGAGCCAATAGCCTTGGCGTAACACCGTGGCCAGTGCAGCAGCGCCGCAGCTGAAATCGGTTTTCTGTTCGACAATGTCGGCAAACTTGCGCTCACGAATGCTTTGCACGTTCTTGTAGATGAGTGTGCCGCCGGGAAGGGCAGCCACGGGCATCTGCGCCGCCTGGGTCAGGCCAGACAGACAAAGCAGAGCGATGAGGGCAGTCTTACGCATGATCGATACGCCTTTGCGGACTGAGGAAAAGCCCCGTTTCCGGGGCTTTCGTTTCGATCGCGATTACATGCAGGCTTTGCAACCTGCAGCGATGGACAGCGAGTTGCTTTGTTGGTTGCCAACACCTGCGGCGTTGTTGAAGCCAGCGTTGCCGGAGAAGTTGTTGCCAACGTTGCTGACTGCAGCATTGTTGGTTACAGGGTTTTTCCAGCCGTCTGGAGTCATCACTTGTTGAGTGGTTACGCCAGCCAGACCGAAGACACCCACAGCTTCGAAGGTAGCTTTCTGATCTTTGCTACCGCCATGCCCACCGTTACCGCCACGGTCGTTGTTGCCGTAGCCGCCACCGCCGTGACCATGATCGTCATCTTTGATGGTAGCTTCGCCAACGGCGCCGAACACGCCGACGGCGGCAACAGTGCCAGTGAGGGTATCTTTTTTGTAGGTTTGAGTGCCGTAGTTGCCTACGTTCAGACCTGTGGAGCTTTGGTTCGCAGCGGCAGCAGCCTGGGCCACACGGCCACCGGATACGGCGATTGCGAGGTTGTTTTTCTGTTGGTTGAAGTTGCCGGCACTGTTGTTCACGCCAATGTTGCCGGAACCGCCGTTACCCACATTGTTCAAGCCTGCGGTGTTGGTGGTGGAGTAGTTGGCAACGGAGTTGCTGGCGTTGACCTGAGTAGCGCTGGATGCAGCGACTGCGGTGCCGAAAATGAAGCTTTCGTCAGCAGTGGCCAGTGCGGCGGCGTTGTCTTGTTGGTTGCCGTCGCCAGCGGTGTTGTTCATGCCCAGGTTGCCGTTGGAACCGTTGGCCGAGTTTTCGATACCGGCACTATTTTTTGTGCCTTGGTTGCCGACTACGTTGCCTTGGCTGTTCTGCACATCGAGCACTGCGGCACCGGCGCCAGCGCCGATTTGCAGCAGTTCTTCGAGGGTAGGGCCTTTCGGATCATGGTTGTTGCCATGACCGTTGCCGTGCCCGTTACCATTACCATGATCGTCATCACGACCGCCTGCCTGTGCTGCGATTGCCATCACTGCTGCAAGTGCGAAAACCAGTGGTTTGAGAGCCATTGTAGGTTTCATGGTGTTTCTCCATCGTGCTTATTAGTTGGTTAAGTGTTGGTACTTTCTAATTGCACTGCTTTTGTTATTTGGGTCAGTCAGCGACCCGGATGCTCAGGGTGTTAGCCATTCGGTTCCCCACCCCGGCACTCTGGTTCACCTGAATCACCCCTCGGCTGCCGGTGAAGGCCTGATCACTTGTCGTGATCTGGCGACTGCCGGATGAGGTGCCAGTTGCTCCTGAGCTCGGTAAAAGCGCCACGTTCTGTTGCGACAGGGCGCTGTCGTCAACGCTCTGCGGCGCAGCACTGATGCTGACGCGCGTCACGTTGGCCATCTGGTTGTTGGCACCGGCGCCCTGGTTCACACCGAGGATCCCGTTGCCGTTACTGAAAGAGTTGCCGCCAATGGTTGCGCTGGCATTCATCGACGGATCGGCCGGTGTATCGAGCTTCTGCCTGACGATGGTGGTGGCGCTGGCCGAGGTGCCAATGGCGATGGCTTTGGTGTTGGTCTGTTGCATCTGGTCGCCGGCGGCCTGGTTGATGTTGTAGTTGCCGCGGTACTGGATGCCGGTGTCTTGAATGTTCGCGTCGTTCACTGAGCTGGGGTCCGCCATCGCGCTGGCGCAGCCGAAGAGGGCAAGCAGGAGCAGGTAGCGATTCATCTTATTGGCCTCCAGCCATGCGGGTCAGCGGGGCCAGGCCGGCGCCCATTGCGCGGTTGACGGTGTTGGAGATCGAGCCGCCACCGCCGCCGCCATGACCGGAGCTCATCCCTGGCAGGCCGTTGGGATTGCTCAGCACGTTCATGCCAGGCATGTTCGAAGTTGGGGTGGTGATGTTGCCGCGAATCGAAGAGCCGCTGGCGATACTGGCAAAGTCACCGTCATTGAGTTCGGTGCTGGTCATCGCTTGATTGATGCGCGCCGAAGGGTTGGCGTTGACGGTGGTCGGGTAGGGGTCTTTGCCCCCGCTGCGACCGATAGGGATCGGCTGGACATCGCGGTTGAGGACGATCACGCCATTGCCTTCGGCCTGAACGTTGAAACTGATGAACGCACTGGCTGCTGATCCGATCAGCAGGAGGCAGGTAAAGGTTTTATTGAAGTTCCCCACGGCTGCAATTCCTTCTTCAGTGGGCTGCCCTTGTCAGCGTTGTGAAGGAGAGAGCGAAAGCTGTGCCGCTTTTTAATTGCTTAGGATTTTCAATGAGTTACGCAGAAAGAGCGCGCACTTGATACGCAAGCTGTTTCAGCGGTGAAACAGGCACTGCCGCGTTGAGCTGTCTATTGGCTGAACAATGCTCTGGGACAAGGGTTTGCGGCGCAGTGTTTCAGCAAAGTAACAACGGCAGTGTCAAACTGATCAATCCGCTGAAACGGGCCGTTTGCACGCGAGGAAGTGTTTCAGGAACGGACACTTTGCCCCCGAAACCGGGTAAACGGACCCACAAAGACGGGTTATTGCGCGAGCAGTTCCTCGACCGCTGCGAAGGCTCGAGTCTGGCGTTCAGCCCAATTGCCCTCTATGACCTTGAATGGCTGGTCATGGCGTTCCAGCCACTCGCGGGTGGCCTGGTAGAACGCCAGGCGCTGATCCAGACCCGGCTGGCAGCGCTGACCGTCATCGGTCCAGTCGATCTGCTCGGGAGACAGGAGAAGGTGCAGGTCGTAATGCCGCGCCAGCAATTGCGGCTCAAGCCAGGCCGGACAGTCGCCGAACAGCGTCTGGCTCCAGAGCATGTTGCTCAGCAGATGAGTGTCGAGAATCAGCAGCGGCGGCCGTTGCGCCCGAGCCTGATCTTCCCATTGCAGTTGCCCGCGAGCGATCTCGGGAATGTCGGCCAGACGGGTGTCGCGAGGGTTCTGCTCGATAAACCAGCGCACGTACTCGTCTACCCGCAGCCCGCCGAAACGTTGTTGCAGGCCGGCCGCCAGCCAGCTCTTGCCGGTGGACTCGGGGCCGGTCAGCACCACGACCTTCATGTGCGCAACGCCGGATCGGCGCGCCATTCGCGCCAGCCCTGAATCGCAATAAGCGTGAACAAGGCATACAGGGCGGCGGTGAGGTACAGGCCCTTATAAAGAAACAATCCGACGAAAATCACATCCAGCACGAACCAAAGCGCCCAGCATTGCAGGCGTTTCTGCGCCATCCACAACTGCGCCACCAGGCTGAAACCGGTCAGCGCCGCGTCCAGCCAGGGTTGCGCGGCGTCAGTCCAGTGCGCCATGGCGGCGCCCAGCAACACGCTGCCGATGGCGCCCACGCTCAGCCCCAGCATTATCGAGCGAGCATCCAGGTGCGTGACCTGACGTCCGTCGTGCATCGTCCCGGCGCGAGTCCATTGCCACCAGCCATAGACTTGCAGCGCGGCATAGATCACTTGCAGCAACATGTCCGAATAGAGCTTCACTTCAAAGAAGACCCAGCTATAGAGCAGCACCATGACCAGCCCGATCGGCCAGCACCACGGATTCTGTTTAACCGTCAGCCACACGGCAATCACACCGAGAGCGGCGGCAAACAGTTCAAGCCCGGACATGTGGGTTCCTTGGAGGGAGTTGAGGAGGGGGCGGATTGTACCCAGAAAAGCTGTAGGAGTGAGCCTGCTCGCGATGGCTTCGGCGGCGTCAACAATGATGTTGAATGTTCCGCCTTCATCGCTGGCAAGCCAGCTCCCACAGGGTTTTGAGTAATGCCCAAGATGGGTGGGCATGGCATAAATCCTTGTGGGAGCTGGCTTGCCAGCGATGGCGGTATGTCAGCACGGTAGATATTGGCTGACATAAACCTGTCTCCAGCAGGCTCACTCCTATAGTGGGGCGGTGCTAGACGCGGAACTGACGCAGCAGGCTGTTCAACTGTTCGCTCAACTGGCCGAGCCGCACGCTGGCGGCACTCGACTGCTCGGCTGCGATGGCCGTGCTGTGCGACAGCCCGGCAGCCTGGGTCACGTTCTGATTGATGTCCTCGACCACATGCGCCTGTTGCAACGTGGCGCTGGCAATCGATGCATTCAGGCCATTGAGATTACGCAGCGCCTGGCCGATAGCGTTCAGGCTGGCGCCGGCCAGTCCGGCTTGTTCAATGGTCAGTTGCGAAGCTTTGCTGCTGTCACCAATCACCTTGACCGCTGCCTCGGAGTGATTTTGCAGGCGCTCGATCATCGACTGGATTTCCGCTGTCGACTTCTGTGTACGCTGCGCGAGCAAGCGCACTTCATCTGCCACCACGGCAAAACCACGCCCCTGTTCACCGGCCCGGGCCGCTTCGATGGCCGCATTCAGTGCGAGCAGATTGGTCTGCTCGGCAATCGAGCGAATCACTTCCAGGACGCTGCCGATCTGCGTGCTTTCGGCGGCAAGGGTGCGAATCACCTCTACCGCTTGATCGATAGTGCCGGACAGCTTGTCGATCTGTTGCAGGCTACCGTCAATGTTGATCTGGCCTTGCTGCGCCTGGGCCTCGGCATCACGCATTTCGGCGGCAGCATGCTCGGCGTTTTTCGCCACATCCTGCACACCGTAGGTCACCTCGTTGATCGCGGTGGCCACCAGTTCCATCTGCTGCGATTGCTGCTGGCTGCGCTGCTGGGCCTGCGACGCATCGTTGCCCAGTTCGCTGGACGACTGGCCCAGCGCGCTGGCCGAGACCTGCAAGTCGCCGATCACCCGGCGCAGTTTGGCCGTAAACGCGTTGAAATGATGAGCCAGCTCAGTCACTTCATCCTTGCCATGGGTATCGAGGCTGCGGGTCAGGTCGCTTTCACCGCTGGCGATGTTGGCCATGGCGTTCACGGTTTCCTGCAGCGGACGGACGATGCTGCGCGCAATCAGGATCACCAGCAATGCCATGATCACGGCGATGGCCAGGCCAATCACCGTGGCCTTGATCACCTGTCCCTGGAACTCGGCCTGCACATCGTCCACATACACGCCAGAACCGAGCACCCAGCCCCACGGCTCGAACAGTTTTACGTACGAAGTTTTTGCCACGGGCTCACTGGCGCCGGGCTTCGGCCACCGGTAATCGACCATGCCGGCGCCCTTGGACCTGGCAATGGCAACCATCTCGTTGAACACCGCGAAACCATCCGGATCGCGAATTGCCGAGAGATTCTGGCCCTCGAGTTTGGGGTTGGTCGGGTGCATGACCATCACGGGGGTGAGGTCGTTGATCCAGAAATAGTCGCTCTGGTCATAACGCAGACCACGGATGGCGGTGAGCGCCTGCTTTTGCGCAGCCTCTTTGCTCAGAGTGCCGGCGGTTTCCAGATCGTGGTAGTAGGTCAGCAAACCGCTGGCGGTCTGCACCACATGCTGGGTTTTCTGGGCTTTGGCGCGATACAGGTCATCGTGGATCTGCTTGAGCATCAACACGCCCAAGGTCAGCAACATGACCACTGCCACCACCAAAATGAGCCACAAGCGTCGGCTGATCGACACACTGCGCAAGCTGTTCATAACGCTGTCACTCCGGATTCTTTTTCTTGTAATAAACGACCGCCAGCATCCAACCACGATTTCGCGGTCTGGCATACGCGACCCAAGTCGTATAACGCGGCAGCGCTATTAAGGCTTGTCTGTTAGGATTTCGGCCCCGCGCGTGAAAACCTGAATCCAAGTTGATATTTCACGGAATTTTGACCCTTTCGTGTGGATCCTGTGCGCGCGGAATCGGTACAGCAACAACCAGCTACGCTGATCGCAGTGAACGTAAAAAAATACTATCGGGGCATGCCTGCGTGCATCGCTCTTTGGGGGATTGATGGATCTTTGGACCGCCTTGCAGGCACTGATACTAGGAGTTGTAGAAGGGCTGACGGAGTTTTTGCCCATTTCCAGTACCGGACACCAGATCATTGTTGCCGACTTGCTCGACTTCGGCGGCGAGAGGGCCATGGCGTTCAACATCATTATTCAGCTCGGCGCGATCCTCGCGGTGGTCTGGGAGTTTCGCCGCAAGATTCTGGATGTGGTGGTCGGTTTGCCAACACAGCCAAGCGCACGGCGTTTCACCGCCAACCTGCTGATCGCGTTTTTGCCCGCCGTCGTGCTGGGCGTGATCTTTGCCGACCTGATCCACAAATACCTGTTCAACCCGATCACCGTTGCGGCGGCGTTGGTCGTCGGCGGGATCATCATGTTGTGGGCTGAACAACGTCAGCATGAAGTGCACGCAGAAACGGTTGATGAGATTCGCTGGACCGATGCGCTGAAAATCGGTTTCGCCCAATGCCTGGCCATGATCCCCGGCACATCGCGTTCTGGCTCGACCATCATTGGCGGCTTGCTGTTCGGTCTGTCGCGCAAGACGGCCACCGAGTTCTCGTTCTTCCTTGCCATGCCAACCATGGTCAGTGCTGCGGTGTACTCGGGCTTCAAATACCGCCATCTGTTTGTCCCGGCGGATTTCCCGGTGTTCGCCATCGGTTTCGTCACCGCGTTTATCTTCGCGATGATCGCAGTGCGTGGCCTGCTCAAGTTTATCGGCAGCCACAGCTATGCGGCATTCGCCTGGTATCGGATCGTCTTTGGCCTGTTCATTCTGGCGACGTGGCAGTTCGGCTGGGTGGACTGGGCGGCGGCCAAGCCATGAGCGATTCCCGCGCACGCCGTCCTGAAGGTCGCCCCTCTGGCGGCCATGTTCAGCATCTGAAATTGAAACTGGTGGTGCTGGTAATCGTCTGCGCGCTGCCGTTGTTCGGCTCGCTGTCGATGTGGCTGCGCGGGATTTCACTGGTGCCGTTGGCCGCGTATGGAATCGTCAGCGTGCTGGCGTTCTTCATGTACTGGGCCGACAAACGCAAGGCCCGGACGGATGCGTGGCGCACGCCGGAGAATATCCTGCACGCGGTGGAACTGGCCGGCGGCTGGCCAGGCGCGTTGATTGCTCAGCAGGTGTTTCGGCACAAGACGCGCAAGGTGTCGTTTCAGGTTCTGTTCTGGGTCATCGTCCTGTTGCACCAGGTGTTCTGGATCGACCAGTTGTTCCTCCGTTTGAACCTGCTCAATCTGTTCTAAAGACCTGCAAAAAACCAATGTAGGAGCGAGCCTGCTCGCGAAAAGGCCGTGTCAGACAACATCATTGTTGAATGAAAGTCCGCTTTCGCGAGCAGGCTCGCTCCCACAGGGGATTAGAGTTAAAGCAGTAATCCCACCTGAGTTTTCTTCGGCAACTTGCTCACCACCAACTGATGCGAACGCTGCAATAACCCCTGTAATTCCTCGGCGCCCAGCGGGTAGGGCGGGTGCATGATGATCCACTGGGCCCGGGCCAGATACGGCGCGGGGTGGATGCCCGGCCGGTCGCAATGGCCGAGAAACAGATCCTTGTCGACCTTGAATGCCAGCGAGTCGCCGCGCAGCCCCTGCAAGGCAAACATCTTGTTGCCGGCAATCGAAAACACTCGCACGCCACCCCACTTGTAGTCTTCCCGCGCACCGGGCAACGCCAGACAGAACGCCGCAACGTCCGCTTCGCTCATTTTTCCCTTCTTCATAACAACCGCTCCCCACAGGCATTGAACGATTCGACCAGGTGATCGATCCACGCGCGCACGGCTGGCATCACGCCGCGCCGATGCGGATACACCGCTTGCAGCCAGCCGCCGGGTAGCGACCATTCGGGCAGCAACTGCACCAGCGCGCCGCTTTGCAGCTCCGCTTCGCAATACATCATCGGCAACATCGTGAAGCCCTGGCCGGCCAGCACACAGGTCTTGCGCACGATAAAGTCGTCGATGCCCAACCGTGCTTCCATGTTCAGTTCGAAGCTTTCGCCTTGTTGATCGAGCAGGCGTACGTGGACCATGCGATCGGCCTCCAATGCACCCAGCACCGGCAGATTCTTCAGGTCTTGCGGATGATTGATCGACTGGCCTTGAATAAACTCCGGGCTGGCCACCACGACCATTTGCGCCTGACGCAAACGTCGCGTCACCAGCAGCGGATCTTCGTCGCCCAGTTCTCGCACGCGCAAGGCCACATCGAAACCTTCTGCAACCAGATCCACCCGACGGTTGAGCAGCACGACTTCCAGTTGCACCTGAGGGAATTTGCCGAGGAAATCGCTGATCACCCACGGCAGCATTTCCCGAGCCAGCCCCGTCGGGCATGACACGCGCAGGCGCCCACGTGGCTCGGTGGACATACTGGCGACGGCTTCGTCGGCCATTTCCGCTTCCAGCAACATGGCCTGGCAGTGGCGCAAATAACGCTCACCCACGGCGGTGAGATTGAGTTGGCGGGTGGTGCGTTGCAACAGGCGCGCGCCGAGACGCTCTTCCAGTTCGGCGATACGTCGCGACAGCCGCGATTTGGGAATACCCAGCAATCGGCCGGCAGCTGCAAAGCCGCCAGCTTCGACGACTTTGGCGAAGTAGTAGAGATCGTTGAGGTCTTGCATGGTTTAAATCCGACTGTTCTATCAGTGGGACAAACTATCGCATTGTCGCCGTCTAATCATCCATTGGTTTCTTGCGTAGGATTCTCTCCATTCCGTCGCCACCGGCGATTCATTCCAGGAGATTCCACATGAAACTGCTGCATATCGATTCGAGCATTCTGGGCGACAACTCGGCTTCCCGTCAGTTGAGCAGCCAAGTCGTCAAAGCCTGGCAAGCTGCTGAGCCAGGCGCCGTGGTGACTTACCGCGATCTGGCGGCTGACGCCATCAGTCACTTCTCTTCGACCACGCTGGTCGCCGCCGGCACCACCGCTGAGCTGCGTAACGCCGCGCAACAGCACGAAGCCGAGCTGAGCGCGTCGACCCTGGCCGAGTTCATCGCTGCTGACGCTGTGGTGATTGCTGCGCCGATGTACAACTTCACTGTACCGACCCAACTCAAGGCGTGGATCGACCGTGTGGCCGTTGCCGGTCAGACCTTCCGTTACACCGAAGCCGGCCCTGAAGGCCTGTGCGGTGGCAAGAAAGTGGTGATCGTTTCCACCTCCGGCGGTATCCACGCCGGTCAGGCCAGCGGCATCGCCCACGAAGAATACTTGAAGCTGGTATTGGGCTTCCTCGGCATCACCGACATCGAAATCGTCCGTGCCGAAGGTCTGGCGTATGGTGACGAAGTGCGCAACAACGCCATGACCGCAGCTCAAGCGAAGATCAGCGAGCAATTGTTCGCCGCCGCGTAAGGCTTGCGTAAAGAACAGCTGAGGTTCAGGTAATACCCAAAAAACTCTGTATTCTGGTTCTGCAAGGGCCGAATACGGAGTTTTTTGTTTCTGACTGTTACATAATCTGGCCCGGGTTATGCAGTCAAACGATCAACGTCTGAGTGCAGTGTCGTAACGGAGCGCTGAATCCTCGGCGTTCCGGCCTGACAACGCAACGGATCTTTCGATTGAGTAACAACAGGGTGGGGCATCCCATGATGCGTCTTTGTGCAACGTTACTGATTTGCCTGCTCGGCAGCCTGAATTCAGTGCAGGCTGCGCCGGGGCGACACCCTGTCTGGAGCGTCGGTTATCACGAGATGACCTTCCTCGATCCGCTCGACCTGCAACCGATGCGCGCCATCGCGTTCTACCCCTCCAGCGACCGCGAGCACATGAGCCTGCTCGAAGGCTATTCGGTCGAAGCCGGTGAAGACACCAAAGTCGCCATGGGCCGCTTTCCAATGCTGATGCTGTCCCATGGCAACACCGGCACACCGCTGGCGCTGCACGACCTCGCCACATCGCTGGCGCGCAAAGGTTTTGTCGTGGTGGCCGTGATTCACCCCGGCGATAACTCCAAAGACCACAGCCGTCTCGGCACCCTGAGCAATCTCTACGGCCGGCCCATCCAGATTTCCGAAGCGATCACCGCGACCCTCGGCGATCGCATGCTGGCGCCGTTCGTCAATGCTGATCAGGTTGGCGTGATCGGCTATTCGGCGGGTGGCGAGACGGCGCTGATTCTGTCCGGCGCGCAACCGGATCTGGATCGCCTGCGCCGCTATTGCCAGGAACGTCCGGACGACCGCGACGCCTGCAACACCCAGGGCGAACTGATCGTTGATCGCGATGACCTGCAGCCGGTGGCCGATCCGCGCGTGCACGCGTTGTTGCTGATGGCGCCGTTGAGCCTGAAATTTGGTCGTCACACCCTGGCCGATGTGCATGTGCCGGTGCTGCTCTACAGCGGCGATGGCGACAAACTCGTCGCGTTCGACAAAAATGCTGCCGCACTGGCGCGCAAACTGCCCACAGCACCAGACTTCAAGTTACTGGCCGGGGCAGGGCACTTCGTGTTCATGGCGCCGTGCACCGAAGAGCAGATTCTTGCGATGCCGGCACTGTGCACCGACGCCGATGGCGTCGATCGCGAAGACATCCATCGCAATCTGATTTCCGAAGCGGGGCGGTTCTTTGCACATGCACTGGGCAAACCGACGCGGGCGGGCATGCAGACGGCCGATCAATAACCTGATCCCACCGCAGAACCCTTGTGGGAGCGAGCCTGCTCGCGAAGGCGGTGAATCAGTCAGCACGTGTATCGACTGAAGCTACGCCTTCGCGAGCAGGCTCGCTCCCACAGGTTTTAGACCGAAGATTCAAGCCATCGCGCGGCGCTTGAGCAGCAAGGTCAGCCCCAGCCCGGTGACCGAAAGCATCGCCGCGCAAAAGAAAATCCACGAATAGCCCAGGTTCAACGCCACTGCGCCCATCAACGGGCCGGCCACCG
This sequence comes from Pseudomonas sp. Seg1, assembly GCF_018326005.1. NCBI lineage: Bacteria > Pseudomonadati > Pseudomonadota > Gammaproteobacteria > Pseudomonadales > Pseudomonadaceae > Pseudomonas > Pseudomonas sp. Seg1. The sequence continues at coordinate 3,384,636 of NZ_AP021903.1, read as the reverse complement.
CCAGCGCCAGATCGAAGAACACGGCATAAGCGCTCAACCCCGCGCCACGGCTGGAGCTGGGCACTTGCTTGATCGCTTCGACGCCCAGCGCCGGATACACCAGCGACAGGCCAAATCCGGCCAGACCCGCACCGATCAGCGCATACGCGGTGGAAGGCGCCAGCCACAACATTGTCAGCCCGACGGTTTCGACGGTCATGCAGGCAATTGCCGAGCTGAACCCGCCGAATCGCGCAATCGCAGAAATGAACATCAGGCGTGAAAGGATGAAGCACACGCCGAACACCGTCAGGCAGTACGCCGCGCCGGTCCAGCCGCGATTGAGGTAATACAGGGTGATGAACGTGGTCAGCGTGCCGTAACCGATCGACGCCAGGCTCAGACTGGCGCCAAACGGTGCGATCCGGCCGAACACCGCCCAAAACGGCAAGCGTTCACCGCGCACCACGGGTACTGACGGTTTATTGCGGATGAGCACCAACGCCATGGTCGCCAATGCTGTCAGCGCAACCCCCAGACTGGCAAAACCGTAGTCGGCGACCATCACCACGCCCAGCGGCGCACCAATCGCAATCGCGCCATACGAGGCGATGCCATTCCAGCCGATGGAGCGCGCCGTGTGTTCAGCGCCGACCTGGCCCATGCACCAACTGATGGTGCCGACACCGATCAGGCCCTGAGCGATGCCAAGCAGCAAACGCCCGGCGATCAGTATCAACAGGCTGGTCAGCGGGAAGCTTTGCAACAGCGTGGAAATCAGCGTCAGCACACCGCTAAGCACGATCCCCAGCAAGCCATAAACAATCGCCCGTTTGGTGCCGATGGTGTCCGACATGCGCCCGGCCATCGGTCGGCTGAGCAGGGTGGCCAGATACTGCGAGCCGATGACCAGCCCGGCAATGATCGCGCTGAAACCCAACTGTTCATGCACGTAACCGGGCAACACGGCAATCGGCAGGCCGATGCAGAGGAAGGCTATAAAGGTATAAAAAACGATGGAGACGATCTGCAGGGTGATCGCCATGGAGCTTTGCGGTGGCTGTTGCTGCGCAGACATGAGAACTCGTTCGCGGGCGGCGGTAGGAGAGCTCGCATCATGGCTTGGGTCTGAATCAAAAGAAAGCAGGCTAACTATTTTCCTGAAAAGTGACCGAACGTTCCCACGCTCTGCGTGGTAACGCCGCCACGGACGCTCCGCGTCCCGCTCGTGTGACGCAGAGCGTCACGGGATGCATTCCCACGCAGAGCGTGGGAACGATCAGCGCTTTAAAATGCAAAAGCCCCGTCACGTGGACAGGGCTTTCAGATTGCAGCAGCGTTTTAGAACACTACGCCTTGGCTACGCAGGTAGTCGTCGTAGGTGCCGCTGAAGTCGGTCACGCCGTTCGGGCTCAGCTCGATGATGCGCGTGGCCAGGGACGATACGAACTCACGGTCGTGGCTGACGAAGATCAGCGTGCCCGGGTAGTTTTCCAGCGCCAGGTTCAGCGCCTCGATCGATTCCATGTCCAAGTGGTTGGTCGGTTCGTCCATGATCAGGACGTTCGGCTTTTGCAGGATCAGCTTGCCGAACAGCATGCGACCTTGCTCACCACCGGAAATCACCTTGACCGACTTGAGGATCTCGTCGTTGGAGAACAGCATGCGCCCCAAAGTACCGCGAATCATCTGCTCGCCCTGAGTCCACTGACCCATCCAGTCAAACAGGGTGACGTCGTCTTCGAAGTCGTGCGCGTGGTCCTGAGCGTAGTAGCCCAGTTCCGCGGCGTCGGTCCACTTGACGGTGCCGGCGTCCGGGGTCAGTTCGTTGACCAGAGTGCGCAGCAGGGTAGTCTTGCCGATACCGTTCGGGCCGATGATCGCTACGCGCTCGCCCGCTTCAACCTGGAAGCTGAAGTCCTTGAACAGCGGCTTGCCGTCGAAACCTTTGGCCATTTTTTCGACCATGACAGCCTGGCGGTGCAGCTTCTTGTTCTGATCGAAACGGATGAACGGGCTGACACGGCTCGAAGGCTTGACCTCAGCCAACTGGATCTTGTCGATCGCCTTGGCGCGGGAAGTGGCCTGCTTGGCTTTCGAGGCGTTGGCCGAGAAGCGGCTGACGAACGATTGCAGCTCGGAAATCTGTGCTTTCTTCTTGGCGTTGTCCGACAGCAGTTGCTCGCGGGACTGGGTCGCCACGGTCATGTACTCGTCGTAGTTGCCCGGGAACAGACGCAGCTCGCCGTAATCCAGGTCAGCCATGTGCGTGCACACGCTGTTCAGGAAGTGACGGTCGTGAGAGATGATGATCATCAGGCTGTTACGCTGGGTCAGAACGTTTTCCAGCCAGCGAATGGTGTTGATGTCCAGGTGGTTGGTCGGTTCGTCGAGCAACAGCACTTCCGGATCGGAGAACAGTGCCTGTGCCAGCAACACACGGAGCTTCCAGCCTGGCGAGACTTCGCTCATCGGGCCGAAGTGTTGCTCGATACCGATACCCAGACCCAGCAGCAACTCACCGGCACGGGATTCGGCGGTGTAGCCGTCCATTTCGGCGAATTCGGTTTCCAGCTCGGCAACGGCCATGCCGTCTTCTTCGCTCATTTCCGGCAGCGAGTAGATGCGGTCGCGTTCAGCCTTGACCTTCCACAGCTCTTCGTGACCCATGATCACGGTGTCGATCACGGTGAATTCTTCGTAAGCGAACTGATCCTGGCGCAATTTACCCAGGCGCACGTTCGGCTCAAGCATGACCTGGCCAGCGGACGGGTCGAGGTCACCGCCGAGGATTTTCATGAAGGTCGACTTGCCGCAACCGTTGGCGCCGATCAGGCCATAACGGTTGCCCGCGCCGAATTTGACCGAAACGTTTTCGAAGAGCGGCTTGGCGCCGAACTGCATCGTGATGTTAGCTGTAGAAATCAAGAGTTTTTCCTGCGAAGCATTCTGAGTAGCGAGGGTGCGGCTGGAGCGCTTGGCCCGAGTCAAAGTGCGCTGAAGCGGGGAGGTTCCCGTCATCAACCAAGGGGTGCGCGTAAAGTTTGGCGGCGATTGTACTGGTCTGGCTCTTTAAACGATAGGGCGATGACGCTGTGAGCGCCGATTGGCGCAATCGCGGGACAGATTTTCACAGATGAAGGCTCACTATCAGTTACAAACTGTGGCTAAAATGCCATCCATTCACCCAACGCCCTACAGCGGCGCGGGCTCAAGGACGTGCCATTTTGTACTCAGACCACTGCATCAGACGCTGGGCTTCTAGCCATCAGGCGCGCAGTTTGTTCACTTTCTGACGTGTGACGATTTCCGTGAAACTCATCATTGCTGCTATTTATGTCATTTCAATTGCATACGTTCACTTGCGTGGCCGTGTGCGCCACAAACTGGGTCGTCAGTTAAGCGACCATTCGACGTTTCTGGCGCCGATCAACTGCTTTCTGTACCTGTTTTCGAAAAAGCCCAATACGCCGTATCTGAATCCCGCAGAATTTCCTGATCTCAGCCCATTGCAGGCACATTGGCAGGAGATTCGCGAAGAAGGCCAGAACTTGCTGCGTGCCGGTGAGATCAAACGCTCGAACCAGTATGACGATGTCGGCTTTAATTCATTCTTCAAAAGCGGCTGGAAGCGTTTTTACCTCAAGTGGTACGGCGAGAGTCATCCGTCGGCAATGAAGCTGTGCCCGCGTACCACTGAACTGGTGCAGAGCATCGGTTCGATCAAGGCCGCTATGTTTGCCGAACTGCCACCCGGCTCGAAACTGGTGCGTCACCGCGATCCGTATGCCGGTTCCTATCGCTATCACCTGGGCCTGGAAACGCCGAATGATGCCGGTTGCTACATCAATGTCGACGGCGAGAACTATCACTGGCGTGATGGTGAAGCGGTGATGTTCGATGAAACTTTCATTCATTACGCAGAAAACACCACGGACAAGAACCGCATCATCCTGTTCTGTGACATTGAGCGGCCGATGAAGTACCGCTGGGCCGCCGCGTTTAATGGCTGGTTCAGCCGCACCGTGATGTCCGCCGCCGGCGCGCCGAACGATGCCGGTGACCGTACTGGTGGGATCAACCGGTTGTTTACCAAAATCTACAAGATCCGTTTGCGCGGTAAAGAGCTGAAAAAGCGCAATCGCAAGCGCTATTACATAGAAAAGTGGGCGATCTTCGGTGGCTTGCTGGCGATCTTCATTCTGATCTGAATATTCCTGTGAGCCAGCTCCCACAGGGTTCGAAGTGTGCGCATCACACCGACCACTGTGGGAGCTGGCTTGCCAGCGATGACTGTCGCAAAAGCAACCTGTCAGTTGCCTGACAAACCTTCAGTTGTCATGCTCAGGACGCTTTCTTCGTCTTCTTCGCCGGCGCCGCTTTAGTCGCTGTTTTAGGCTTTGATTTGGCGGGCGCCTTGCCACCCAGGCTGCGTTTAAGCAGCTCGGTCAAATCGATAACATCGGCAGACTTGCGCTCTTCCTCGCCACCCACCGACTCGACATCCTCGATCTTGCCTTCATGGGCCTTTTTCTCCACCAGCGCCATGATCTTGTCTTCGAACTCGTCCTTGTAATCCTCAGGACTCCAGTCCCCGCTCATGTCCTCAACCAGTCGTTTGGCCATGTCCAGTTCGCCCTTGGCCAACTGTGGTTTGGTCACTTCGCTGCCCAGTTCCAGTTGATCGAGGCCGCGAACCTCCTGCGGCCAGCGCAGTTTTACCAGCACCAGCGCCGACTCCAGCGGCATCAATGCCGCCAGGTATTGCCGCGTATGCAAGACGACACGGGCGAGGGCGACTTTATTGGTCTTGCTCAGGGTTTCGCGCAGCAACGCGTAAACCTTGCCACCGCGCTTGTCCGGCGCCAGGTAGTAAGGCGTATCGATGTTCTGCAACGGGATTTGCTCGGCGTCGACGAATGAGAAAATGTCGATCGTCTGGGTTGATACCGGGTGCGCCGAGCGAATTTCCTCTTCGCTGAGCACCACGTAGCGGCCCTTTTCATACGCTACGCCTTTGACGATGTTTTCCTTGGTGACTTCCTTGCCGGTGACCTTGTTGACCCGTTTGTAGCCCACCGGGTCCATGCTGCGGCTGTCGAGCCAGTCGAAGTCCACGCCTTGGGACGATGTCGCCGAAACCAGTGCGACAGGGATGTGAACCAGTCCGAAACTGATCGCGCCTTTCCAGATTGCCCGAGCCATGGTGAGTTCTCCGAGTGATGTTCAGGTGACCTGTGCGCTTGCGCGAAAGTTTCCAGTGAATGCACGGGTTTCAGACGACTTGGTCAAGCCGTGTTACATGTTGTTTAAGCGGCGCGGGTTAACAAATCCGAACCCACGGCGTAGCGTGGACTCGAAGGCTCTACTCCCTGCACATCGAGAGGCAATCCCATGAACCGCTTAATGATTGGCATCGCCGTCCTCACGCTCAGTGGCGGTCTGGTTCATGCGGACGCAGTGCTGGCACAAAGTCCGACCGGCAACAGCAACAACCCATACAACAGCCCGATTCGCCGGGCCAACCCCAACAGCATGCAGGGCACCCAGCCCAGCGCTCCGCCACTTCGCGGGCCGAACACCGTGCCGACGCCGCGTCAGCCCACCGTCGAAAATCGCGGTATTGGCAATGGCCAGCCGATTCGTTCGGTGCCGAGTACACCGCCGACCTTCATTCCCAACCCACCTTCACGAAGCACTGACACCCGTTGAACGGCGGTACTGCGGTGCTGCCGGCTTTTGAAACCAACAAAAGGAATCGTGCATGTTGCGTAAAACCCTTCTAGCCAGCCTGTGCGCCGGCGCTCTGATCAGCGCGCCGGCATTCGCTGCCGCCCCCAAAGAGCTGCAAAGCGAGCAAGGCACCCTCGAAGTCACCACAATCGCCCAAGGCCTTGAACATCCATGGGCACTGGCTTTCCTGCCGGATCGCCAGGGCATGCTGGTGACCGAACGACCGGGTAATTTGCGCGTGGTCGGTACGGACGGCAAACTTTCGGCGCCGATCAGCGGGGTGCCGAAGGTCTGGGCCAAGGGGCAGGGCGGCCTACTCGATGTCGTGCTGTCGCCGGAGTTCAAACAGGACCGGCTGGTGTATCTGTCTTACGCCGAAGGTGGCGGTGCGGGCGACAAGGCCGGGACGGCGGTAGGGCGCGGGTATCTGTCGGATGACCTGAAAACGCTGAAGGATTTCAAAGTGATCTTCCGTCAGGAGCCGAAACTCTCGACCGGCAACCATTTCGGATCGCGGCTGGTGTTTGATCGAGACGGCTATCTGTTCATCACCCTGGGCGAAAACAACGACCGGCCAACCGCGCAGGATCTCGACAAACTGCAAGGCAAGATCGTGCGGATCTTTGCGGACGGTAAAGTACCGGACGACAATCCGTTCGTAGGTCAATCCGGCGTACGCCCGGAGATCTGGGCCTACGGCATTCGCAACCCGCAGGGCGCTGCGCTCAATCCGTGGAACGGCACCATTTGGGAAAACGAACACGGCCCGCGCGGCGGCGATGAGGTCAACATCATCGAACGCGGGAAGAACTATGGCTGGCCGCTGGCGACCCATGGCATCAACTACTCGCTGCAGCCAATCCCCGAAGCACAAGGCAAAAGCATTGAAGGTGGTGTAGATCCTCGCCACGTCTGGGAAAAATCGCCAGGCGTGACGGGTATGGCGTTTTACGATGCCGACCGCTTCAAGCCTTGGCAGCAAAACCTGTTTATCGGCGCGCTGGTGAGTCAGGAGTTGATTCGCTTGCAGTTCGATGGCGACAAGGTTGTGCATGAGGAGCGCTTGCTGGGCGAGCTGAAGCAGCGCATTCGCGATGTACGCCAGGGGCCGGATGGATATCTGTATGTGTTGACGGATGAGGACAATGGCGCGCTGTACAAGATCGGTCTGAAGTAAATTTGTAATTCACACACAACCTGTGGCGAGGGAGAGCTTGCTCGCGCTTGAGTGCGCAGCGCTCACACGTTTCCTGGGGCTGCTGCGCAACCCAGCGGGAGCAAGCTCCCTCGCCACAAAAGCACTAATGCCTGACTTACTCATTGCGCGAGTACAAAACCACCGCAGCCCTGAGCTTCCCGCGCCCAAACCGGCACATCTTCTCGAACTCGCCATGACTTACCGGCACATGCTGGCAGTCCATGGGCTGACGATGCTGGCTGTGATCAACATCCGGATCATGCAGATACACAAAATCCGCATCGCAATCCGTCACCACCACCCAGTGCGGTGACTTGGATCGGGTCAGGCGATAGCTGCTGATCAACACCAGTGGCTGTCCACCCGCGTCCAGCAAACGCGGCAAATCCAGTGGCGCACCGATCACACACTCAACGTCGCTCTGGTCCAGTTGCTCAGTGAACTCCTCATGCACCAGACGCATGACGTCTTTTTTATGCTCATCGCGTACACCATCGAGAAACAACGGCCCCGCCAGACTCAGTTGCAGACGTACCCGAAAACCCCGCCGCCATGCCGCGAGTGCCAATCCCTGCGGACTGCATCCGCCATGGCCGGAGGTCATGAACACCGTGGTCGCTTCGCGCCAGATTTGCAGTTCTTCGCGGCGCTCCAGTAAGCGCGAAGGCTGCAACGCACCCATGGCCATCAACAGACAGGCCGGGCCACAGGTGAAGTCGGTGGTCTGCGCATACCACGGCACCTTGATGCTGCGAGAGTCCCGATGCTGAAGAATGCGTTTCTCCAGACGCAGTGCATCGGCGTGGTCTTCGTAGTAATCATGAATCAGCGCAAAACGCCGGTAACCGTTGCGTTCGTACAGGGCGATAGCGGCAGGGTTGTCAGTACGCACCTCCAGGCGCAGATAGGCACAATCGTGTTCGAGTGCGCAGGTTTCCATGTGCTGCAGTAATTGCTTGCCCAACCCTGTGCCGCGCGCCTGGGCAGCAATGGCGATGGAATACAACCGCGCCAGGGACGTGCCGCGATGAAACAACACCAGCGCGTACCCCAGCAATTGACCATCCCGTTCGGCGACCAGTAACTGCGCATGCGCCCGAGTGATCATCCACTGGAAACTGCGAGGGGTGAGTCGATCTGTGGTGAAACATTGCATTTCCAATGCCAGCAATGCCGGCAAGTCTTCAACTACCGCCAAACGAAAAACAGCACTCATATGACCACCGTAAAAGTTGCGTAACGAAACGGGACTTTCGAAAAACTTCGTGCTTAATAGAAATGGTCTTGTTCTCCAACGGATCAATCTCTATGTCAGCGGTACAGGGTCATTGGCGCGAAGTATCCGAGCAAAGTTTGCCGGCGGCAACTTATTTAAATTCAGCGGTCAGAACTTCCAGTCAAGTGCTGATCATTGTCGAACGCAAGGAAGACTGGGCGTCGTATTTTCCCAGCGAGGACATCGTCACGGCGCAGGAATACCTTGAGCAAACCCGTGACAACGAGTCGGGCAAGCGCGTGCAGGTGATCAACCTGTGCCGCAGCTACAAGTACCTGGGCCACGGTTATTACTGCTCGCTGCTGGCCGAAGCCCGAGGGCACAAGGTGATTCCATCGGTGCGCACCATCAGCGAACTGACCAAGAAATCACTCTACGGACTGGCGCTGGACGATCTCGATAAAACATTGGAAAAAGCCCTCAGTCATCACCTCTACAGTGATACCGAAGGATTCACCCTGACACTTTATTTCGGCAGAACGCACATCGAGCCATTACAGGATTTGGCCCGTCAATTGTTTGAAGTGTTCCCTTGTCCGATTTTGTTAGTTGAGTTTCGCCGAACTAACGGTTGGCACATCGAAGGAATAAAATCCGGCGCGTTGCACAAGTTGCGCGACGATCAGGAGGACCAGTTCGCCAATGCACTGGACGGCTTCAGCCGTAAAGTCTGGCGCATGCCACGCTCCCGGCAAGTGGCGCGCTACGACCTGGCGATTCTGCACGATCCGCAAGAGGCGTTGCCGCCGTCAAACAGCAAGGCTCTGGAGAATTTCGTCAGGGTCGGCAAGACCATGGGCATCGATGTCGAACTGATCGAGCGCAAGGATTATGCGCGGCTGGCCGAGTACGACGGCCTGTTGATCCGCGAAACCACCAGCGTCGACAACCACACCTACCGCTTCGCCAAGAAGGCCGAAAGCGAAGGCTTGGTGGTGATGGACGACCCGGCCTCGATTCTGCGCTGCACCAACAAGGTCTACCTCACCGACCTGCTCAACAGCCATCAACTGGGCATGCCCGCCACCGAAATCCTCTACAAAGAGCGACCCGAAGACTTCGAGCGGGTCGGCGAACGCCTGGGGTTTCCTTTGGTGCTGAAGATTCCCGATGGCTGTTTTTCGCGCGGTGTGATCAAGGTGGAAAGCCAGCAGGCGCTGCTCGAAGCCACAGCGCAGTTGTTCGAACATTCGGTGCTGTTGCTGGCCCAGGAGTTTTTCTACACCGAGTACGACTGGCGCATCGGCGTGCTCAACCGCAAACCGATCTTCGCGTGCCAGTACTTCATGTCCAAGGGTCACTGGCAGATCTACAACCACAAAGCCAAGGGCCAGGACGTCAACGGCGAATGCCGGACACTGGCGATCCACGAGGCACCACGCGCGGTGGTGGAACTGGCCGTGAAGACCGCCAATCTGATCGGCGACGGTCTCTATGGCGTCGACCTGAAACAGGCCGGCGATAAAGTGGTGGTGATCGAGGTCAACGACAACCCCAACCTCGACGCCGGGATCGAAGACGCTTATTTGCAGGACGATCTGTATTCACTGGTGCTGGAAGAGTTTGTGCGGCGGCTGGAGCTGAAACGTCGCGGCCAGGCCTGGTGACACGCCGATGATCAGCAGTTTTGCCCTGAGCCACGGCGCCTTGCAGCGGGTCGAACGGCTGGACGCCGAGGTGATGCTGTTCAGCAACCCTGACGCCGCCGAGCGCGACTTGCTGCGCAGTCATTTCAAAGTCGATGAACACGCATTGGCCTCGGCGCTGGACCCGGACGAGGTGTCGCGGATCGAGTTTCATCCGGATCATTTGTTCCTGATCTGGAAACGCCCGGAAAACTATTCCGGTGGCGGCAGTCTGGCCTTCGAAGTGTCATCCTGCGGTTTGCTGTTCGCGCCGGGGCAATTGCTGGTGATCGCCACCGACGATACGCCGCTGCACGGCCTTGGCACGCGGCAGCCGCTAAACACGCCGCTGGATGTGTTGCTGGATTTGCTCTTCAACAATATCCATCACTACCTCGGGCACTTGAAGGTGATCAAACTGGTCGCCCGCGAGTTGCAGCAAAAATTCAACGCCTCGATGCAAAACCAGCATCTGGTGCAGATGTTCAACCTCAGTGAAAGCCTGATCTATTACATCAATGCCCTGCACAGCAACGGCGCCGTGTTGACGCGCTTGCGTAACCACGCCGAGAAACAGCACTTCGGCAGCGAAGCGATCGGATTGATCGACGACCTGATCATCGAAAACAACCAGTGCTACAAACAGGCGGAGATTTACTCGACGGTGTTTTCCGGGCTGATCGATGCGCGTGGCAACCTGATGAACAACAGCATGAACAACCTGCTGCGCAAGCTGACGTTGATCAACGTGGTGTTTCTACCGTTGAACCTGATCGCGAGCATTGGCGGCATGTCGGAGTTCAGCATGATGACGGCGGGGACGCCGTGGTGGGTTTCCTATCCGCTGTTTTTGGCGGTGATGCTGTTGGGGGCAGGGGGGATGTTGTTTGGGCTTCGGCGTCTGGCTCGATGATAGGTGGTGATTGAGCCGACGCCATCGCGGGCAAGCCCGCCCCCACAAAGGGAATGCATTTCAACGTGTGGGAGCGAGCCTGCTCGCGAAGAGGCCGGCATTGGCAAAGCAAAACTCAAGACAGTCCCGCATTTGGCCGAACCGCCGCCGTGATGCCTTGTTATAGTTCGGGCCTCATTTTCAGCCCGGTAAAGGATCACTGCCATGACTCAATACACCGCCTTCAGTGTCGAACTGGCCGACAACATCGCCCATGTTCAGATCAATCGTCCGGAAAAGATCAACTCGATGAACGCCGCGTTCTGGAGCGAGATCGTCGAGATTTTCCAATGGATCGATGACACTGACGAAGTCCGTGTGGTGGTCCTGAGCGGTAACGGCAAACATTTCTCCTCGGGTATCGACCTGATGATGCTCGCCGGCGTCGCCAATGAGCTGGGCAAGGACGTCGGTCGCAACGCGCGCCTGCTGCGCAAAAAGATTCTGACCCTGCAAGCTTCGTTCAATGCCGTCGATAACTGCCGCAAACCGGTGCTGGCGGCGATTCAAGGTTACTGCCTGGGCGGCGCAATCGATCTGATCGCCGCGTGCGACATGCGTTACGCCGCCGAAGACGCGCAATTCTCGATCAAGGAAATCGACATCGGCATGGCCGCCGATGTTGGCACATTGCAACGGTTGCCACGGATCATCGGTGACGGCATGCTGCGTGAACTGGCTTACACCGGTCGCACCTTTGGTGCGGAAGAGGCGCGCAGCATCGGCCTGGTCAATCGCGTGTACAGCGACAAGGACGTGCTGCTCGAAGGCGTCTTTGATATCGCTCGCGACATCGCCGGCAAATCGCCGATTGCGGTCACCGGCACCAAGGAAATGATCAGCTACATGCGCGACCATCGCATTGACGACGGCCTCGAATACGTTGCCACCTGGAACGCCGCCATGTTGCAATCCACCGACCTGCGCGTGGCCATGGCCGCCCATATGAGCAAACAGAAACCCGAATTTCTGGATTGAGAAACCATGACATCTCGCTGGACCACTGCAGTACTGGACACCGATCAACCGGGCGGCTGGGCCGTGGCGCGCAGCCCCGAAGGTTTTCTGTTCGATGACAACGGCGCGCTATTCCCACGGGAATGGCTCAAGCGTCAGGACTTGTCGATTCTTGCCGAACACGGCATCGGCCATCTCGATGGCGAGCCGGTGTATCTGCTGGAACTGCGCAGTGCCAGCGAGGTGCCGGGCTGCAATTGGAAAGGCCTGCGAGCGTTCATGCTCGATGGCGATCACACGATTTACAAAGTGCTCGGCTACGCCGCGCAAATTGGCACCTGGGCGCGTGAGCATCGCTTTTGCGGCAACTGCGGGCAGGCCATGACCCAGGTGCCGCGCGAGCGGGCGATGTATTGCCAGCCGTGTGATTTGCGCAGTTATCCGCGTATCTCGCCAAGCATGATTGTGTTGGTGACCCGTGGTGACGAGATTCTGTTGGCGCGTTCGCCGCGCTTCGTCACTGGTGTCTACAGCACGCTGGCCGGGTTCGCCGAGCCGGGCGAATCGGCGGAAGACTGCCTGATTCGTGAAGTGCGCGAAGAAGTGCAGATCGAGGTGAAGAACATTCAATACCTGGGCAGCCAGTGCTGGCCGTTCCCGCATTCGATGATGCTCGGTTTCCATGCCGAGTACGCTGGTGGCGAGATTGTCTGTCAGGAAGACGAGATCGAAGACGCCCAGTGGTTCAACGTGCACGACCTGCCGCCGTTGCCGGCGTCCAAGTCGATTGCCCGTTATCTGATCGACGTCTACGTGGCGCGGCGCTTAGGCCACGCTGAACCAGTGCTGCCAGGCTAGGCGCACGGTCAGGCCCAGCACCACGGTGATGAACACTGGACGAATGAACTTGGCGCCACCGCTGATCGCGGTGCGCGCGCCGAAGAACGCGCCGACCATCACCGACAGGCCCATGCTCAGGCCGATGATCCAGTCTACCTGCCCGGAAAACACGAACACCGACAGCGCCGCAATGTTGCTGACGAAGTTCATGCTGCGCGCCACACCGCTGGCCTTGACCAGGTCGATCGGGTAGAGCAACAGGCTGCTGACCGTCCAGAACGCGCCTGTGCCGGGGCCGGCCACGCCATCATAAAAACCAAGGCTGAAGCCTTGGGTCGATTGCCATTTCTTTTTGATCGGCGCGTCGCTGTCCAGCGGCGCTTTTGGCGTGCCGCCGAACAGCAGATACAGGCCACAGGCGAAGACGATCACCGGGAGCATTTTGTTCAGCCATTCTGCTGGCAGGTAATGCGCAACGATGGCGCCGGTCAGTGCGCCAACCAGTGTGCCGACAATCGCGTGGACCCATTGCCGTGGATGGAACAGCTTGCGTCGGTAGAACGTGAAACTGGCGGTGGCCGAGCCGAAGGTCGAGCTCAGTTTGTTGGTGCCCAGCACCAGGTGCGGCGGCAGGCCGGCCGTCAGCAGCGCCGGCGTGGTCAACAAACCACCACCGCCAGCGATGGCGTCAATGAAACCGGCAATGAAAGCGACAAGGGCCAGAATGGCCAGGGTGGTCAGGTCAACGCTGAGTTCGAAAGGCATGGAATCGACTGGCATGGCAGGACGGGAAGGGGCGCCATCATAGCCCGTAACACCTGTCCTAGCGACTCGGATCAGCACAACGCATGGCACCCGGGGAGAACTTACGCCGCCATCAAAAACTGCACATTATCAATGAAGTAAGGGCCTTTGTTGCCGAATGGATCATTGGGAATCCCGAAGTGAACATCCACCTGAGCAAAACCCGGCGGGATAACGCCTTCAAGATTGATCCGCTGTTTTTTTGGATCGACGTAGGCCTGTTCGAACCAGACCTCAGCGGTGCCGTCATTGCCGTGGGTGGCCCAAACCGTATAAGTCAGGAATGCATTAAGCAGGGGGTTATCGACTTTTTCGCGGCCCTCGATGTGGAACCGGCGATGCGCGCTGTTCTCCAGCGGGACGGCGTCGGGAGCCTGCACATCGAAACTGAAGATGAATCGTCCGGGCGAGACCGTAAATGTTTCGCTCGCCAGATTCTGCCCCGAGCTTCTGCCTCCGACCATCCGCGCGGCATGACTGGATTGCCATAGCTCTACCGACATTGGCGTGTCGTAGGCTTTGGCTATCCAGTGTGTGAAGTCTCCGCTACTGAAATCGCCATTGTGAATGTGATTGTGCATTGCCATGTTGAAACCTCGATGCCATGGGATGGAAGCTGTTCGTCGCGCGGACGGCGCGACGTACAAGCCCATGGTTCGACAAATCCGCGTGGGTGCCAACTGTCATAAATGACAGTTTTTAATCACCATTGGCGATAGCGGTGGCACGAAACCAAGAATTCGCGCATATGGCAAAGGACTTCAACCGATGCGGCTGGCCAACGCCCGTTCCATCCGCGCAATGCCTTCCTCCAGCAGTGAGCGCGGGCAACCAAAGTTCAGGCGCACGAATTGCTGACTCTGATCGCCGAAATCGCTACCGGCGCTCAAACCGACTTTGGCCTGCTCAAGGAAAAACTGCTGCGGATTACCCAGGTCCAGCGCCGAACAATCGAGCCAGGCCAAGTAAGTCCCCTGTGGCACCTGGATGCTCACGCCGGGCAAGCGACTGCGCACCGCTTCAACCAGATAGTCGCGGTTGGCTTGCAGATAGGTTTTCAGTTCGGCCAGCCACGGTCCTGCTTCGCTGTAAGCCACGCGGGTGGCTTCCATGCCCAACGGATTGACGCTGTCGACCATGCCGCAACGAGCATGGTTGACGCGCTCGCGCAGGGCGGCGTCCTGGATGATCATGAACGAAGTCTTGAGGCCCGCGATGTTGTACGCCTTGCTCGCCGACATCAGGGTGATGGTGCGCCGGGCGATTTCCGGGCTCAGGGACGCCGTGGGAATATGCACGCGACCGTCGAAGCACAGCTCGGCATGGATTTCGTCGGAGATGATCCACGCGTCTTGCGCCACGCAGATATCGGCCACGGCTTGCAACTCCTCACGGCCGAACACTTTGCCGATCGGGTTGTGCGGGTTGCTCAGCAGCAGCGCGCCACCGCCGTTCAGCGAGTCGCGCAACACGTCCAGCGGCGTGGCGTAGGTGCCGTCAGCCTGCGCGACGAATTCCAGTTCGACTTTGTTCAAGCCCCAGTGGCCCGGCGCGTGACGCAGCGGCGGATAGTTCGGCACCTGCACCACAACATTCTGCTGTGGCTGCACCAAGGCTTTGAGCGCCATGTTGAAGCCCGACTCGACACCCGGCAGGAAGATCAGCTCCTGCGGTTTGACCTTCCAGGCGAACTTGTTCCAGAGGTCGGCGACGATGGCCTCACGCAGATTTTCCTGAGGCACGCTGTAACCCACCAGCGGATGCAGCAGGCGCTGTTGCAAAGCCTCGATCACCACCGGTGGCGCAGCGAAATCCATATCAGCGACCCACATCGGCAACACATCGGCCGGGTAACGGCTCCACTTGGTGCTGCCGGTGTTGTGGCGGTCGAATACCTGATCAAAATCGAAAGTCATGCGCGGTCTCGTGAAGGCGGGATTGGTCCTGCCGGGCATTCTAAGCCCACGGCCCGGTGGGAGCACACAAAACCTGTGGGAGCTGGCTTGCCAGCGAAAGCTTCGGCACATCCAACAATGAAGGTGACTGGCCCACCGCTATCGCTGGCAAGCCAGCTCCCACAGGGGGGCGCGGTTGTCCGTGAGAGTGCCGACAAACGGCCGACGGTCGGTTTTCACACGGATTGTGGGGTCTTTGTCTACAGTGAAAAAGTCGGCACTCGTCTGCCGCAACCATGATTGTCCAGAAAAAGCCCGGCCCCAGTACCGGGTTCCACCTGATCAGGAGTGCACGATGGATCTCAGCCGTCGTCAGTTCTTCAAGGTCGCCGGTATCGGCCTTGCAGGCTCTAGCCTGGGCGCGTTGGGCATGGCCCCGACGCTGGCCTTCGCCGAGCAGGTGCGCCACTTCAAGCTTGCCCACACCCATGAAACCCGCAACACCTGCCCGTATTGCTCGGTCGGGTGCGGCTTGATCATGTACAGCCAGGGCGATACCGCGAAGAACGTAGCGCAAAGCATCATTCACATCGAGGGCGACGCCGACCACCCGGTCAACCGCGGGACCCTCTGCCCGAAAGGCGCAGGTCTGCTCGACTTCATTCACAGCCCGGGCCGTTTGCTCTACCCGCAAACGCGCAAGCCCGGCAGCAGCGAATGGACGCGGATCAGTTGGGACGAAGCGCTCGACCGCATCGTCGATCTGATGAAAACCGACCGCGACGCCAACTTCATCGAGAAAAATGCCAACGGGCAAACGGTGAATCGCTGGGTTTCCAGTGGATTCCTCGCGGCGTCGGCAGCGTCCAACGAAGCCGGATACATCACCCAGAAGGTGATTCGCAGTCTCGGCATGCTGGGGTTCGATAACCAGGCGCGTGTCTGACACGGCCCGACGGTGGCAAGTCTTGCCCCGACGTACGGCCGTGGTGCCATGACCAATACCTGGACCGATATCGCCAACGCGAATCTGATCCTGGTGATGGGTGGCAACGCAGCAGAAGCGCATCCGTGCGGCTTCAAATGGGTTACCGAGGCCAAGGCGCACAACGCCGCGCGGCTGATCGTGGTCGATCCGCGTTTTACCCGGACCGCGTCCGTGGCCGACTATTACGCGCCGATCCGCACCGGTACCGACATCGCCTTCATGGGCGGTTTGATCAATTACCTGCTGACCGAGGACAAGATCCAGCACGAGTACGTGCGCAATTACACCGACGTGTCGTTCATCGTCAAAGAAGGCTATGGCTTCGAAGACGGCATCTTCAGCGGCTACGACGCGGCCAAGCGCAGCTACACCGACAAATCCGGCTGGGGTTACGAGTTGGGCGAGGACGGCTTCGCCACTGTCGACCCGACGCTGCAACACCCGCGCTGCGTCTATCAACTGATGAAGCAGCATTACAGCCGCTACAACATCGAACTGGCGAGCCAGATATGCGGCATGCCGGTCGATGCCATGCAAAAAATCTGGGACGAAATCGCCACTTGCTCGACACCGGGCAAAACCATGACGATTCTCTACGCGCTGGGCTGGACGCAGCATTCGATCGGCGCGCAGATCATTCGCAGTGCGGCGATGGTGCAACTGTTGCTGGGCAACGTCGGCATGCCGGGCGGGGGCGTGAATGCCTTGCGCGGGCATTCGAACATTCAGGGCCTGACCGACCTTGGCCTGCTGTCCAACGCACTGCCGGGCTACCTGACACTGGCCAGCGACAATGAGCAGGATTACCACGCCTTTATTACCAAACGCACGCAAGTGCCGCTGCGTCCGGGACAACTCTCTTACTGGCAGAACTACAGCAAATTCCACGTCAGCCTGATGAAGTCGTGGTACGGCGCCAACGCCACCGTCGAGAACAATTGGTGCTACGACCATTTGCCGAAACTCGACATCCCCAACTACGACGTCCTGAAGATGTTCGACCTGATGAGCCAGGGCAAGGTCAACGGCTACTTCTGCCAAGGCTTCAACCCGATTGCTGCGTTACCGGACAAGAACCGCGTGATGGGCGCTCTGGCCAAACTCAAATGGCTGGTGGTGATGGATCCGCTGGCCACCGAAACCTCGGAGTTCTGGCACAACGTCGGGCCATACAACGATGTGAAAAGCGAGGAGATCCAGACCGAAGTCATTCGCCTGCCGACCACTTGCTTTGCCGAGGAAGACGGTTCGCTGGTCAACAGCAGCCGCTGGTTGCAATGGCACTGGAAAGGCGCAGATGGCCCGGGCGAAGCACAAACCGACATCCGCATCATGGCCGAACTGTTCCTGCGCCTGCGCAAGCGTTATCAGGCCGAGGGCGGCAAGTTCCCCGATCCGCTGCTGAAACTGTCATGGCCGTACAAAGTCCCGGACGAGCCTTCGCCCGAGGAGCTGGCCAAGGAACTCAATGGCAACGCCACCAGCGATTTCACCGACGCCAGCGGCGCGGTGATCAAGGGCGGTTCACAACTGGCCGGGTTCGCCCAGCTCAAGGACGACGGCAGCACCGCGTCAGGATGCTGGATATTTGCCGGCAGTTGGACCGAGGCCGGCAATCAGATGGCCCGACGCGATAATTCCGATCCGTACAACATGCACCAGCATCAAGGCTGGGCATGGGCCTGGCCGGCCAACCGGCGGATTCTCTACAACCGCGCTTCGGCGGACGCCGCGGGTAAACCATGGGATCCGAAAAAGCGCCTCGTATGGTGGAACGGCAAGGCCTGGGGCGGCACCGACGTGCCGGACTACAAGGCCGACGTGCCGCCGGAAGCCGGGATGAACCCGTTCATCATGAACCCCGAAGGCGTGGCGCGCTTCTTCGCCGTCGACAAGATGAACGAGGGGCCATTCCCCGAGCACTACGAGCCGTTCGAAACGCCGATCGGCATCAACCCGCTGCACCCGCAAAACAAGAAAGCCACCAGCAACCCGGCGGCGCGGATCTTCGATTCGGTCTGGGAAACCCTCGGCGAGGCCAAGGACTTCCCGTATGCGGGCACCAGTTACCGGCTGACCGAGCATTTCCACTTCTGGAGCAAGCACTGCAAGTTGAACGCGATTGCTCAGCCCGAGCAGTTTGTCGAGATCGGCGAAGTGCTGGCGAAAGAGAAGGGCATCGCCGCCGGTGATCGTGTGCGCGTCACTTGCAAGCGCGGCTTTATCGAAGCAGTGGCGGTGGTGACCAAACGGATTCGGCCACTGCAGGTCAACGGCCAGGTCGTGCATCAGATCGGCATCCCGCTGCACTGGGGCTTCACCGGCCTGACGCGTCACGGCTATCTGACCAACACCCTGGTGCCGTTCCTCGGCGATGGCAATACACAGACCCCGGAATCCAAGTCATTCCTGGTCAACGTGGAGAAACTATAAATGGCCAGCCAAGACATCATTGCCCGCTCGGCCACCACCACGGTGCCGCCATCGGTGAGGAATCAGGAGGCGGTGGCCAAGCTGATCGACACCACCAAATGCATTGGCTGCAAGGCCTGCCAGGTCGCCTGTTCGGAATGGAACGAGTTGCGCGACGAGGTCGGCCACAACCACGGCACCTACGACAATCCGCAGGATTTGAGCGCAGAAACCTGGACGCTGATGCGCTTTACCGAGCACGAAACCGACGCCGGCAACCTCGAATGGCTGATCCGCAAGGACGGCTGCATGCACTGCGCCGAGCCCGGCTGCCTGGCGGCGTGCCCGAGCCCTGGCGCGATCATCAAGCACGCCAACGGCATCGTCGATTTCGATCAGGATCACTGCATCGGCTGCGGCTATTGCATCACTGGGTGCCCGTTCAACATTCCGCGCATTTCGCAGAAAGACCACAAGGCCTACAAATGCACCTTGTGTTCAGATCGCGTCGCGGTGGGGCTGGAGCCGGCCTGCGTGAAAACCTGCCCGACCGGCGCCATCGTTTTCGGCACCAAGGAAGACATGAAGGAACACGCCGCCGAACGCATCGTCGACCTAAAAAGCCGTGGCTTTGAAAACGCCGGTTTGTACGATCCTGCAGGTGTCGGCGGCACGCATGTGATGTACGTGCTGCACCACGCCGACACGCCGAAAATCTACGCCAATCTGCCGCAGGACCCGGCCATCAGTCCGCTGGTGGGCTTGTGGAAAGGCATCAGCAAACCCTTGGGCCTGCTGGCCATGGGCGCGGCGGTGCTGGCCGGGTTCTTCCATTACGTGCGCATCGGGCCCAATCGCGTCGAGGAAGATGAGCACCCGACGCCGCCCGACACTTCGGTGCAGGTCGTCGATCCGGCGGTGCACACCTTCGATCCACGCGGGGAGGACCGGCCATGAGCAACAAGACAATCCTGCGTTACACCGCCAACCAGCGCACCAATCACTGGCTGGTGGCGATCCTGTTTTTCATGGCCGGGCTGTCGGGGCTGGCGTTGTTTCACCCGTCGATGTTCTGGCTGACCCACCTGTTCGGTGGCGGGCCGTGGACGCGGATTCTGCATCCGTTCATGGGCGTGGTGATGTTTGTGTTGTTCCTCGGCCTGGTGTTCAGGTTCTGGCGCTCGAACTTCTTTATCGGTAATGACTGGAAGTGGCTGCGGCGCATCGACCGGGTGCTGGTCAACGACGAGGAAACCGTGCCGCCGGTAGGCAAATACAACGCCGGGCAAAAGCTGCTGTTCTGGACTTTACTGCTGTGCACGCTCGGTTTGCTGTTCACCGGGCTGGTGATCTGGCGCGCCTATTTCAGTGCGTACTTCGGTATCACCGTGATCCGCTGGGCGATGCTGCTGCATGCACTGGCCGGGTTTGTGCTGATCCTCAGCATCATCATCCATATCTACGCCGGGCTGTGGATCAAGGGTTCGGTGGACGCGATGTTGCATGGCTGGGTCAGCCGCGCCTGGGCGAAAAAACACCACGAACTCTGGTACCGCGACATCACCCGCGACGAACGCAATCCGGACGTGCCGGAGCGACCGATCACCAAAAAGGGCTGACCTTTGGCGACTATTCTTGAACCCGGAGAAATCGAGGCGGCGGCCAGTTCGCCGCCGTTTCTGCATCTGCCACCGCATAATTTGTTCACCTTGCGCGCGCAACGCCTCGAGCAACTGGCCGACGGGCATCCGCTGGCCGAGTATCTGCGCTTGATTGCCGGGTTGTGTCGGGTTCAGCAGCAAGTGCTGGACGATCCGCCGTCAACAGAAGCTGTCGATCAACAACGGCTTGAGTTGTGCCAGCAACACGGTTTGCCGCCGTTCGCTGCCGATACTCTGATCCGCGAAGATGACTGGCAAGCCTGGCTGGAGGCTTTGCTGCAACGCTACTCACCGCCCGAGCAACCCGCCGTGGTGGATGCGATTACCACTTTGAGCACCGCCAGTGCCGGACAATTGCGCGCCTGGGCCGTGGCGCTGGTCAGTGGTCAATACTCGCTGGTGCCGGCGGCGCTGGTGCCGTTTCTTGGCGCGGCGCTGCAAACAGCCTGGAGTCATTGGTTACTGAGTACGCCGAACCTGCAACTGACGCCCGGCAACAGCCTCAGCCAATGCCCGGCCTGCGGTTCGCCGGCCATGGCCGGGGTCATTCGCCATCGCGGCAAACACAACGGCTTGCGTTATCTGGTGTGTTCGCTGTGCGCCTGCGAATGGCATGTAGTGCGGGTCAAATGCGTGTATTGCGAATCGAGCAAAGGTCTTGATTACCTGAGCCTTGAGGACGATCGCCACGCGGCTAATCAGGCGCCGTTGCGCGCCGAGGTCTGTCCGGGCTGTAACAGCTACCTGAAATTGGTCTATCTGGAAAACGATGCCGACGCCGAGGCATTGTCGGCGGATCTCGGCAGTTTGCTGCTCGACATGCGCCTTGCTCAGGACGGTTATCAGCGCCTGGCGCCGAACTTGTTGCTGGCGCCGGGAGACGAATGACCAGAGCGTCTACACTCCCACAGGTTTGACGGTGTGCTGGGTCTGGACACCGGACAGTCTTTTGATTTCGGGAGTGGCTGATGTCTGCGAGCGGTGCCCTGCGGTTACCTTCCATTGATGGTTTGTTGCGTCATCCGGCGTGTCTGCCCTTACTCGAACGCCACGGGCGAGAATCGCTGCTGGCCGGTTTGCGCCAGTTGCTGGATGAACTGCGTTCCAGCGTATTGAGCGGGCAATTATCCGCCGTCGAAATCAGCCCCGAAGTCCTCGCCGGCCGCGTCGGTGAACGCCTCGCGCAGCAACGGCGCAGTCACGTGCGGCGGGTGTTCAACCTGACCGGCACGGTGCTGCACACCAATCTGGGCCGTGCCTTGCTGCCGGACGAAGCCATTGAAGCGGTACACATGGCCGCCCGTTACCCGCTCAATCTGGAATTCGATCTGGCCAGCGGCAAACGCGGTGATCGCGATGATTTGATCGAAGGCCTGATCCGCGAACTGACCGGCGCCGAAGCCGTCACCGTGGTCAACAACAATGCCGCCGCCGTGCTGCTGACGCTCAACAGCCTCGGCGTCCGCAAGGAAGGCATCATTTCCCGTGGCGAACTGATCGAGATCGGCGGCGCCTTTCGCATCCCCGACATCATGGCCCGCGCCGGTGTACGTCTGCATGAGGTCGGCACCACCAACCGCACCCATGCCCGAGATTACGAAGCGGCGATCAGCCCGCGCAGCGGTTTGATCATGCGCGTGCATGCGAGCAATTACAGCATCGAAGGGTTTACCGCGCGCGTGCCGACAGCGGAACTGGCCGAGTTGGCCCACCGTCATGACTTGCCGCTGTTGGAGGATCTGGGCAGTGGCAGTTTGCTGGACTTGACCCGTTGGGGTTTGCCGGCGGAGCCGACGGTGCGGCAGGCGCTGCTCGATGGCGCGGACATCGTCACCTTCAGCGGCGACAAACTGCTCGGCGGGCCGCAAGCCGGGTTGATCGTTGGGCGCAAAGAGCTGATCGCGAAGATCAAGAAGAATCCGCTGAAACGGGCGTTGCGGGTGGACAAGCTGACCTTGGCAGCGTTGGAAGCGGTGCTCGGTCTGTACCGCGATCCGGATCGACTGGCCGAGCGTTTGCCGAGTTTGCGCCTGCTGACCCGACCGCAAGCCGACATCTTCGCCCAGGCTTCGCGGTTGCAACCGGCGCTGACTGAAGTGTTGGGCTCGGTTTGGCAGGTCAGCGCAGTCGAGGCCTTGGGCATGATCGGCAGCGGCAGCCAACCCGTGGCGCGCTTGCCGAGCGCAGCACTGTGTTGTCGCCCGCAAGTCTCGAAACGCTTGCGCGGGCGTTATTTGCTGAGTCTGGAAGCAGCGCTGCGTGCCTTGCCGATCCCGGTACTCGGACGCATTGATGACGATGCGCTGTGGCTGGATCTGCGCCAACTCGACGATGAACCGGCGTGGCTCGGGCAATTGCCCCACTTGCAGGTCAATCCGTGATCGTCGGTACCGCCGGGCACATCGACCACGGCAAGACCTCGCTGCTGCAAGCCCTGACCGGGCAAACCGGCGACCGCCGCCCACAGGAACGTGAGCGCGGGATGACCATCGATCTCGGTTATCTCTACGCCGAACTTGAACCGGGCGTGGGCCTCACCGGGTTTATCGACGTCCCCGGCCACGAGAAATTCACCCACAACATGCTCGCCGGTGCGCAAGGCATCGATCTGGTGTTGCTGGTGGTCGCGGCGGATGACGGCGTGATGCCGCAAACCCGTGAGCATCTGGCGATTGTCGAACTGCTGGGCATTCCTCGTGCATTGGTCGCGATCACCAAGTGTGATCGGGTCGAGGCGGGCAGGGTGATGGCGGTGCGCGAGCAGATCACCGATTTACTGGCGCCGGGGCCATTCGCCAAAGCACCGATAGTGGCGGTGTCGAGTGTCAGCGGGCAGGGCATCGATGAGCTGCGTGCGGCGTTGTCGCACACGCAAAACCAAGTGCATGAGCGCAGTCGCGCAGGGGGCTTTCGTCTGGCCATCGACCGCGCCTTCAGCGTGGCCGGTGCGGGGATTGTGGTCACCGGCACGGCACTGTCCGGCGTGGTCACGGTGGGCGACAAACTGGCACTCGGGCCGTCGGGGAAAACGGTGCGGGTGCGCGGCCTGCATGCGCAGAATCAAACTGCTGAACAAGCCTGCGCCGGGCAACGCGTGGCCCTCAATCTCAGTGGTGAACGTCTTGAGTTGGCACAGATCCATCGCGGCCAATGGCTGTTGTCGGAATGGCTGCATGCGCCGACGCAACGAATCGACATCGACTTTCAATTGTTGCCCGGCGAACGCGCCTTCGAACACTTTCACCCGGTGCACCTGCATCTCGGCACGCAGGACGTGATCGCCCGCGTCGCGTTGCTCGAAGGTTCACGCCTGCACCCTGGCGAGCGCATGTTCGCGCAACTGCTGATCAACGCCCCGGTGCACGCGGTGAAGGGGGATCGGCTAATCCTGCGCGACCAGAGCGCGCAACGCACGCTCGGCGGCGGACAGGTGCTCGACCCGTTCGCTCCGGCCAGGCATCGGCGCAGCCCTGAACGTCTGGCGCAACTGCAAGCGCTGGCGCTCAATCAGACGTTCGAGCACGCCTTGCCGCTGCTGCTCAACCACAGCGCGGCGGGGCTCGGTCCGTTGCGCCTGGAACGCCAGTTCAATCACCCGCGCGTCGATTGGTCATTGCCGCAAAACGTACGGCTAATCGACACCCGCCAAGGCCCGCTGCTGTTCAACGTGCAGCGTTGGGGCATGCTCAAATTCACTTTGCTGGAACAACTGGCGCGCCTGCATGAACTGGAGCCCGACCAAATGGGCCCGGACCGCGACCGCCTGCGGCGTTTCAGTGCGCTGCCGCTGGAGCGCTCGACGTTCATCAGCCTGCTCGATGAGTTGCTCGCCGCCGGCTCGATCAACGCCAGTGGGCCGTGGCTGCACCTTCCGGATCACCAGGTACGCTTGAGCGCTGCTGACGAAATCCTCTGGCAACAACTGCAACCGCTGTTCGAACAGGCCGGCTTCGACCCGCCATGGGTTCGCGATCTGGCTAAAGCTGTCGGGGAAGAAGACGCCAATGTGCGTCTGCTGCTGCGCAAACTGGCGCGTCTGGGCCTGACCCACCAAGTGGTGCGCGATCTGTTTGTCACCGACATCGTCCTGCGGCAAATGGCTGCGATGCTCCTGCAACTGGCGCAGGAAAATCCGCAGATCCAGGTGACAAGCGTGCGCGATGCGCTAGGCTTGGGACGCAAACGCTGTATTCAGTTCCTCGAATACTTCGACCGCCTCGGCCTGACCCGACGCCTCGGCGAACACCGACTGATTCGTCCCGACAGCGCGCTGGCCAACCCAGGCGCCCATTGAGTTAAAGGAAGGCAATCGCGCCCGGTGGCGCGGCCGGGCTTCAAACCCGGTTGGGGACGGCATCCGTTCCCGGGCAGGTTCGACTCCGGCTGCCTTCCGCCACATCAAAAGCGAAAGATGCCAGTTCCTTGCCGGGAGCCTGTGCGTAATAACGGGCGGTCAGAGGTTGCGCTGCGTGTCCATACGATCATGCAGTATGCGAATGATCGCAATTCCGTACGCCGTGATTCGGAAGTAAATCGTGTGTCGTTCAATACTGTAGCGTCGATAACCGGGACGTATAGCGTCACAGGCTGGCGCTGTTTTTGGGCGCTCGGTTAACTGCGCAAATGCGGTGGTAATGATATCAATGTAGCGACTGGCCTGATCTTGACCCCACTGACGTGCGGTATAACCCCAGATTGCTTCAAGGTCGCCTTCAGCCGCAGGCGTCAGTCGGTATTCAGCCATGCGCCGTCAACATTCGTTGCTTGAACGCAGCGGGATCGAATGGGCGAGGTTTTCCGCTGGATTCACCTTCCCGAAGAGCGGCCCGTACCGTCTCTAGCTCAGCATTGCGCTCTTGCTCACGACGAATCAAATCACGGATGTATTCACTGTCGTTGGTGTAGTGGCCCGCTTCTATCTGCGCTTTGATCCAGTTGTCTTGCTGGTCAGTCACGGTAATGGTTTTTCGCACGGTCCCCATGATCGGGCCTCCAGGAGAATGATCGACTGGCGTGGAAGCTATCATACTATTGGTGCTGTATCGAGCATTCAGCCTGCCTTCCGCCACATCAAAAGCAGAAGATTACTACCTTCTGCTGTGCCAGCCCGAAGGATGAACCGTCAGT
The DNA here is from genome assembly GCF_018326005.1 of Pseudomonas sp. Seg1. Taxonomy (NCBI): domain Bacteria; kingdom Pseudomonadati; phylum Pseudomonadota; class Gammaproteobacteria; order Pseudomonadales; family Pseudomonadaceae; genus Pseudomonas; species Pseudomonas sp. Seg1. The sequence continues at coordinate 3,359,189 of NZ_AP021903.1, read as the reverse complement.
CTTCCTTGCGTACGGTGGCCACTTCGTCGGCGCGTACTTTCACCTTGGCGCCGGAAATGTCTTCGAACTCATAGAAGCCATCCTTGGTTTTGGTCTCTGGCATGTCCTTGGTCAGGTACTGGGTGCCGTTCTGCAAGGTCACCACGGTCTGGGTCGAGCAACCACCCAATGCCAGCAGCGCGGCGACGGCCAAAGGAATACCCAATGTCTTGATTTTCATACCCACCTCAAATTCCTCTTTCCATGTGATACCGAGCATTGTCGGTGTTCTAACGCGATTGGTGCCATTGTGCCGGGAAAAGTTCGATGGCTCGGTGAAAAAATGCCATTGATCTTTTTCTGTTTGCGCCGGGTGGGGAAGAGCTGTTATCTGTACGCATAACCAGTACTCGCTCGCCATGGCCCTGAATTCCCGTGACTGCCAAACCCCTCGACGATCCGTTCTATTACCTTAACAACTTCCTGCAAGTCATTGATTGGCTTGAACTTCGTTATGCCGATGTGATGAACGAAACGGAGCAGGCGTTTATTGGCGACTTCAAAGCATTGCCTAAACCCTCGCAAGGTTTGCTGGTGCGGATGGTGATGCGCAAGGGCCTGCATTTTCGTGCGGGCAAGCTCATTTACCCGGAAATCGGCGATATCCCCCAGGCGGCACAGCCGTTGCTGGAACTCGGCTGGATCGACGAACACGCCCCCTTGGTGATCGCAGAGCTGTTCGACGTGTTGCTCAAGGCTGAAATCCTGCAAGCGTTCGGTGCCTTTATCGAGCAACCCAAGGGCCGCAAGGACGATTGGCTGCCAGTGCTGGCCGAAGCGTTTCCCCAGGCAAAAAGCCTGCGCGACTGGGCACCGCTGCTGCCCGATCGCCTGTTCAGCCTGACCATCATGGACCTGTGCGACCGTTTGCGTCTGATGTTCTTCGGTAATCTGTATCAGGACTGGTCGGAGTTCGTGCTCGCCGATCTCGGCATTTTCACCTACGAAAAAGTCGAGTTCTGTGCCGATTCCCGGGGCCTGCGCAGCCGTGAGGACGTCGACGCCTGCCTGTTCCTGCACCAATGCCAAATGCGCTTCGAGGCCGGCGAGCCGCTGGAAAGCATCGTTGAGCAAGTGAGCGCCTTGCATTTCGACAACCCGTGGCTGCAACGTCGACGCGGCAAGGTGTTGTTCCAGATCGGCCAATACTGCGAGCGTATCACCGAGTTTGCCCTGGCCCTGAGCATTTACCGGACCTGCGCCTATCCCGGCGCACGATTGCGGATGATCCGCGTGCTGGAGCGTTGCGGCGAATACAGCCTGGCACTGGAACTCGGCACGCTCGCCGAACAGGCACCGGAAAGCGCCACCGAACAGCAAGGCCTGCAACGCATCGTGCCCCGGCTGCGGCGCAAGCTCGGTGGCCCGCCGCTCAAGCGCGCGGTGGCAAAACCGGTCGAGCGACTGGATCTGCACCTGCCGCGCACCGATCCGGCGCTGTCGGTGGAGTTTCATGTGCAGGCACATCTGCACGCCGATGATGGCCCGGTGCATTACGTCGAAAACAGCCTGATCAATTCGTTGTTCGGTCTGTTGTGCTGGCCGGCTATTTTCGCGCCGTTGCCGGGGGCGTTCTTTCACCCGTTCCAGCGCGGTCCGGTGGATCTGCTCAACGAAGACTTCCAGCAACGCCGCGCCGAACGCTTCCAGGCTTGCCTCGGCGAGCTCGACGACGGCCGTTATGCCGACACCATCCGTGGCCGATTCGTCGAAAAATGGGGGGTGCAATCGCCGTTCGTGTTCTGGGGCGCGTTGAATGAAGACTTGTTGGAGCAAGCGCTGGCGTGCCTGCCCGCCGCACACCTCAAGCATTGGTTCAACCGCCTGCTGCTCGACATCAAGGCCAACCGCGCCGGGATGCCCGACCTGATCCAGTTCTGGCCGCAGCACAAAACCTACCGGATGATCGAAGTCAAAGGCCCGGGCGACCGCTTGCAGGACAACCAACTGCGCTGGCTGGAGTTCTGCCATCAGCATCAGATGCCAGTAGCCGTGTGCTATGTGCAATGGGCGGAGCAGAGCGCTTGAGCTACAGCATTGCAGTGCGAGCGTTGTGTGAGTTCACCGCCAAGACCGGTGACCTCGACTTGCGCTTCACGCCGTCCCCCACGGCAATTGAAGGCATTGCCGGCCATCGCACCGTGGCCTCGCGGCGCAATGACCAGTATCAGAGCGAAGTGGCGCTGGACGGCGAGTTCCGCCAATTGAAGGTCAAGGGCAGGGCGGATGGCTACGATCCGGCGCAGAACTGCCTTGAAGAAGTCAAAACCTACCGTGGCGATCTGAGCAAGCAGCCGGTCAATCACCGCCAGTTGCATTGGGCACAGGCGAAAGTCTACGGCTGGCTGATGTGCCGCAAACTCGATCTTCAGCAGATCAACGTGGCGCTGGTGTATTTCGATATCGTCAGCGAAAAGGAAACCTGTCTGGTCGAAGCGTTCAGCGTCGAGACCTTGCAGGTGTTTTTCGAGGCGCAATGCTCGTTGTTCCTGTATTGGGCCGAGCAGGAAATGGCCCATCGCGAGGCGCGCAATCGCGCCTCGCAGCAACTGACGTTCCCCCATGCAGACTTTCGTCCCGGCCAGCGCCATCTGGCCGAATCGGTGTTCAAGGCGGTGAGCACCGGGCGTTGCCTGATGGCGCAGGCGCCGACCGGCATCGGCAAGACCCTTGGCACGCTGTTCCCGATGCTCAAGGCCTTGGCGCCGCAGCAACTGGACAAGGTGTTCTTTCTCACCGCCAAGACCCCCGGGCGCAAACTGGCGCTGGATGCCAGTCAGGTGTTGTTCGATCAAGCGACCACGCTGCCCTTGCGGGTACTGGAGATGGTCGCCCGGGACAAGGCCTGCGAACACCCGGACAAGGCGTGCCACGGCGAGTCCTGTCCGTTGGCCCAAGGCTTCTATGATCGCCTGCCCGCCGCCCGTGAAGCGGCCAGCCGCGTCAACCTGCTCGATCAGGCGGCGATGCGTGACGTCGCCGCACAACACTCGGTGTGTCCGTATTACCTGAGTCAGGAAATGGCCCGCTGGGCAGACGTGGTGATCGCCGACTACAACTATTATTTCGACTTCAGCGCCTTGCTGTTCGGGCTCGCGCAGCTCAACCAGTGGAAGGTCGCGGTGTTGGCGGACGAAGCGCACAACCTGGTGGAACGCGGTCGGCAGATGTACAGCGCCAGCCTTGATCAGGCCACCCTCGGCGGCGTGCGCAAAACCGCGCCGCAAGCGCTGAAAAATTCGCTGCAACGGGTCAACCGGGAATGGAATGCACTACATGCACCGCAACTGGCGGCGTATCAGGCGTATGACAAGGCGCCGGAAAAACTGCTCCAGGCGATTTCCCTGTGTTGCGCCGCGATCGGCGATTACCTCAACGACCATCCGCAAGGCCTCGACAGTGGCCTGCAGAATTTCTATTTCGACCTGCTGCAATTCGGTCGGGTGGCGGAGCTGTACGACGAGCACTATCTGTTCGACATCAGCAAACGCGACCTCGACCGCAAGCGTCCGCTGTCGCAACTGTGCCTGCGCAATGTGGTACCGGCCGCGTTCATTGGCCCGCGTCTGAAAGCTGCGCGCAGCAGCGTGCTGTTTTCCGCGACACTCAGCCCGCGCCACTATTACGCTGACTTGCTGGGCACGCCGGCCGACACGGTGTGGATCGACGTTGAATCGCCGTTCAGTGCCGAGCAGTTACAAGTGCAGATCGTCAGCCGCATTTCGACGCGTTTCAACCATCGACAGGCGTCGCTCGAACCTATCGTCGAGTTGATCGCCCGTCAGTTCAGCGAACGGCCGGGCAACTATCTGGCGTTCTTCAGCAGTTTCGATTACTTGCAGCAAGTGGCGACTTTGCTGGCCGAGCGCCATCCGCACATCACCCTGTGGCAGCAATCACGGGGCATGCTCGAAGGGGCGCGGCAGGCGTTTCTCGATCAGTTCACCGCCGACAGCCAGGGCGTCGGCTTCGCAGTGTTGGGCGGAGCGTTCGGTGAAGGTATCGATTTGCCCGGCGCACGCTTGATCGGCGCCTTCATCGCCACGCTGGGGCTGGCGCAACTCAACCCGGTCAACGAACAGCTGAAGCGACGCATGGCGGCGATATTCGGCGCCGGTTACGACTACACCTATCTGTATCCCGGTGTGCAGAAAGTGGTGCAGGCCGCCGGGCGGGTGATCCGCACCCGCGAAGATCGCGGCGTGGTCATGCTGATCGATGACCGCTTTGCCGAGAGCCGGATAAAACAATTGCTGCCGCGCTGGTGGGCAATCAATAACGAAGCAGCTTCCCAATTGGCCGGATTGCCGCATACTTCTGCTCATGACAACGGCTGGTGAGAGTGATGAGCGAAAACAACAAGACCGCAGCGATCGAGAACATGCGTTTCAGGCTGTTGATCGATGCGGTTGTCGACTATGCGATCTACATGATCGACCCCGACGGCATCATCACCAGTTGGAACTCCGGCGCCAAGCGCTTCAAGGGGTATGAAGAGGCGGAAATTCTCGGCGAGCATTTTTCGCGCTTTTATACCGCTGACGATCGTGCGGCGGGGCTGCCGCAACGGGCGCTCGACACGGCGATCCGCGAGGGTCGATTCGAAGGCGAGGGCTGGCGGGTACGTAAGGACGGCACCAATTTCTGGTCGCATGTGGTGATCGATCCGATCATCGACCCCGACGGCAAGTTGCTGGGTTTCGCCAAGATCACCCGCGACCTCACCGATCGCAAGATGGCCGAAGAAACCCTCAAGCAAAGCGAGCAGCAGTTCCGCCTGCTGGTGCAGGGCGTTACCGACTACGCAATCTACATGCTCAGCCCCGAAGGCCGCGTCAGTAACTGGAATCAGGGCGCACAACGGATCAAGGGCTATCTGCCAGAAGAGATCATCGGCCAGCATTTTTCGGTGTTCTACACCCCCGAGGACCGTGAACTCGGCGAGCCGCAACGGGCCTTGGCGATCGCCACCAAAGAGGGCCGTTTCGAGAACAGGAGCTGGCGTGTACGCAAGGACGGCACACGGTTTCTCGCGCACGTGGTGGTTGATGCGATTCGCGGAGAGACCGGCACCTTGCTCGGTTTTGCCAAGATCACCCGCGACGTGACCGAAGCCCATCAAGCCCAACTGGCCCTGGAAAAGACCCGCGAGGCATTGGCCCAGGCGCAGAAGATGCAGGCCATCGGTCAGCTCAGCGGCGGGATCGCCCATGACTTCAACAATCTGCTGACGGTGATTCTCGGCAACTTGGAGATTGTGCAGAAGCGCGTTGGCGACGACCCGAAAATCACCCGTCTGCTGGAAAACGCCACCCAAGGCGCAATGCGCGGCGTTTCGCTGACCCAGCGTATGCTGGCGTTCGCCCGCCGCCAGGAGCTCAAGACCGAATCGGTCGATATCCCGCAACTGGTGCAAGGCATCACCGGGCTGTTGCGCAGTTCAATGGGTCCGGGGGTTCGTATCGACACGCACTTTCCTGCCGACCTTGAACCGGTACTGGCAGATACCAACCAACTGGAACTGGCGTTGCTCAACCTCGCCACCAACGCCCGCGATGCGATGCCCGAGGGTGGCACGGTGACGATCACCGCTCAGCCGGAGGTCGTGCTTGAGCTGGGTCATTCGGAACTGGCGGCGGGGCGTTACGTCTGCCTGAGCCTGACTGACAGCGGGGAGGGCATGGACGCGCAAACACTGGCCTCGGCCCGTGATCCGTTTTTTACCACCAAAGGTGTGGGCAAAGGCACCGGGCTAGGGTTGTCGATGGTCCATGGTTTCATCGAACAACTGGGTGGTCGCTTCATCCTCAAAAGCGAAAAAGGTCACGGCACCACGGCAGAACTGTGGATACCGGTGGCCGTCGAGGGCGCCGCCGTCAAACCTTTCTACCCACCTGCCGCACCGATTGCGGTGCCACGCCTCAGCGTGCTGGTGGTGGACGACGACTCGCTGGTGATGACCAGCACCAGTCTGCTGCTCGAAGACCTCGGCCATCGTGTAATCGGTGCGACGTCGGGCACCCAGGCGCTGGCATTGTTCGATCAGGGCGAGGTCATCGACCTGATGATTACCGACATGGCCATGCCGCACATGAGCGGCGCGCAACTGGCGCACGCGGTGCGCCTGCTTAAACCGGACCTGCCGATCATCCTCGCCACCGGTTACGCCGAACGTCTGGAAGGCTTTGGCGCGCAACTGCCGCGACTGCCCAAACCGTTCACGCAGTTGAACCTGGTGGAGATCATTGCCCACGCGATGAAATGACGGTGTGCACATCCGGCTGAACTAGTGCGCAGCAGGGGGCTTCTAAACGTTTTTCCTGCCCCGGAGCGTGCGTCTCGTGCCTCGCATATTGACCCAGCCAACCGCTGAAGAAATACAGACCGAACATGACGCGAAGATGTTCGGTTCGCCCAAGGAACGACTGGATTTCTATCGCCGGGAGATCCAGTACGAAACCAGCATCCTCGCCAATCGCACCGACGCCTATCTGGCGGCGCAGTCGTTTCTGGTGATCGCATTCGCGTCATGCATGTCCAACCTCAACCCCGAATGGGGCAAGCTGTTTACGCTGGTGGTGCCACCGTTTCTGGCGCTGCTCGGGCTGCTCAGCTCGCTCAATGCCTGGCCGGGCATTCGTGCGGCGTATGACATCATCGATCACTGGCACTTCAAGCAGAGTCATTTGCTCCTCAGCGAGCCATTGATGGGCCTGGCCTATGACGAGTCGCCGCTGTTCAGCGAGATGGAATCGAGCCACAAGGGTTATCGCAAGTCGCTGCTGTTTTCGGTGCGCACGCCTTGGATCTTTGCGACGTTCTGGGTGTTGCTGGGGAGTTATGCGGTGTTTATTCAGGTGACCAATCCGGGCGGATGAACACCCGACGAAAAAGCCAAAAATCAAAAGCCCCTCACCCCAGCCCTCTGGGAGAGGGCTAGGGTGAGGGGCTCTTCTGCTCTTAATCTGCAGTCTCAAGCTGCCGCCGCAAGCCCTGCGAGTTCTGCACCGACATCGGGATCGGCGGAAAATCCTCGTTCAGCACACACAAATGCTCGATCGCGTCGGCAAATTTCACATCGGCCTTACCACGTAATGCGCGGTAGTGCTCAAACTGTTCGTGATCCAGTTGCCCGGATTCGAGCAGCTCATGTGCCGCTCGATTCAGCGCCTGCGCTTCTTCGAACAATTGACGATTGCGTTCCAGGGCCAAAGCCCTGCAAGCCTTGATTTGCGCAGGAGTCGAGCATTCTTTCATGACCGTGACCTTACTGTTCAAGGATTCCTTTTCATGGGCGAAACGCCGCAGGGGAACCGAACCTGCCGGGCCCCGCCGGCTGTATCTGGCGAGGGTTATGCTTGTGACCGCTGGCCATCGCTGAGAGATCCATTTTTTTGCTGAAGATTTTCATTCCCCGGAAACCCGTTTGGGTGATTTGTTCTTGCGTTGTTCGTAGCGCGCCAGGATCGGCTGGGTGCTGATGCCGTGCAGCAAGATGCTCAAGGCCACGACCGACAGGGTCAGGTCGGTACACAGCGCGGCCACTGAATCGCTCAGACCGTGGTTCAAGGCATAAAACAGATAGAAAAGACTGCCGATACCACGAATGCCAAACCAGCCGATCAACAGCCGTTGCCGTCCTTCGAGCAGCGAGCCCCAGGGCATCAACGCCACGCACAGCGGGCGAATCACGCCGAACAACACCGCGCCGACCAGCAGCGCCCGCCAGTCCCAATGCGTCACCAGCACCACGCCTAGCAGCGTCACCAAAAACACTTCCATGGCCCGTTCAACGAGGCCGCCGAAGGACAGCATGTCGCCCATCATGATCCCGGCGGCGACCTGGCTGTCTTCCAGTTGTTCAGTATCGCCGTGCACCGCGTGCTGGGGCTCGACGTTCTGGTGACCCACCACGGGTTGCACCAGATGTTCAGCGGGCGGTTGACCGGCGCCGGTGGATTTCACTTCTTCCTGACGCAGACCGAGCCCAGCGGCAAACACCGAGAGAAACCCGTAGCCACCGATTGCTTCGGCCACCACGTAGGCCAGGGCGATCAGTGCCAGCGCCAGGTAATCGTTGGGGCTCAGCGTGCTGTCGTCGTTGTGAATACGCATGGACAAGGTCAAGCGTCCGATGCCCCGGCCCATCCAGTAGCCGGTCAACAGCCCGGCGGGCACGGCCCACAGCAGGCTGCGCAACACCCAGTCCGGCCATGCACTGGATTGCCCGGAGCCATCCAACAGCAAAAGGCCAAGCAGGACAAAGGGGAAAGCGACACCATCATTGAGTCCGGCCTCGCCAGACAGGCCAAAGCGCACGCTGTCGACGTCCCGCGCATCGTTGACCTGCACCAGCGCTGCCAGCACCGGATCGGTAGGGGCCAGAATCGCGCCGATCAGCAGCGACGGCCCCCACGGCAGTTGCAATCCCCAGTGCAGCAGCAGGCAGACGCCAGCGATGGTCAACACCATCACTGGGCCCGCCAGGCCAAATGCGATCCGCCAACGCTTGTCGCGCAGTGGAAGACGCAACTTTAGCCCGCAGACAAACAGCGAAAAGAGCACCGCGACTTCCGTCAGGTGCTCCATCCACAGCGAGGCGTTTTCCAGCGACAGTTTCAACAGGTCGAGACCACTGGGGCCGATGCCGATCCCAAGCAGCAAGCACACAGCGGAGGTGGTCACGGGCATCCAGCGCAGATACGAAGAGGTCAGCGCCAGGGTCAGCAACACCGCGCCGAGCACCGCGACCCACACGACAAAGCTCATGACGCGCCGCCCCCGCAGGTTTTTACTGACGGCACAGACACCCCGTCAGCCCACGGTCGCGCGCAGGTACTCAGGGGTGAGCACGTTGAACCACAGCAGAATCATCGACACCAGTATCGTCACCATGACCAGCAGACCCACGCCCCAGACACAGGCCGAGTTCAACAAACCCTGTTCCTTGCGCTCGTGCATGAAGGTCGGCAGGCCGACGAAGAGCAGAAAGGTCGAGTACACCGAGGCTGCACCGAGCACCAGAATTGCCAGCCAGCGACTCGGATACAGCCCGGCGATCCCGGCGACGAAGAACGGTGTCACGGTGTAAGCCGCAAAACCGATGCACTGGTTAAGCGTCGGCCGCGTGTCGAAGGAGCGCGACATCCAACGGATAAACCCGCCAATCACCGCAACGCCTGCCACGATGGCCACATACAACAGAATGCTCAACTGCAAGGCGCTGGCACTGCTCAGTCGTACCGTTTCACCGGCCGCCAGACTCCAGCCGACATAAGTGGTGCCGATGAACAGGCAAACGGGAGGAATCAGCGCCAACAACAGCAAATGCGCAAGGTAATGGCGAGGATGGGCCTCTTCTTCGCGGCGGATATCGGTCCACGCGAAGTTGGGTTGGGTGAAGAGCTTGATGATAGGCGCGGACATGACGACCTCTTGATCCTGTGGACCGGTTGGGGCTCTTAAAGGTATGGAGAGTCGTCGGATAGCCGGGTTCATTTTATTTAACGGACCCCGGTAAACCATGTAAGGACGGCTGACCCGTCAATCGCCGCAGTCCTTGCAGAATGACCACAAATGACTGTGGGAATGGGCTTGCTCACGAAAGCGTTGTATCAGGCACCCATGATGTTGAATGACCCAGCGCTTTCGCGAGCAAGCCCGCTCCCACAGGTTGATCGTATTGCCTGGCTGACGCTGCGACAGTGATCGGGCGATCAGCAGAGCCGGGGGTCAGAGCATCGGTTTGCCACCGGTCACGCCATAGCGCTGACCCGTGATGTAACTAGCCTCGTCCGACGCCAGCAGCACATAGATCGGCGCCACTTCCACCGGTTGGCCGGGACGGCCGAGCGGGGTTTGCGCGCCGAAGTTCTGCACCTCTTCATCGGGCATGGTCGAAACGATCAGCGGCGTCCAGATCGGTCCCGGCGCCACGCAGTTCACGCGAATTTCCTTGGGCCCGAGCATTTGCGCCAAACCGCCGGTGAAGTTGGCGATCGCGCCTTTGGTGGTGGCGTAGGCGAGCAGGGTGGGTTTGGGCATGTCCGAGTTGATCGAGCTGGTGTTGATGATCGAAGACCCCGGGCGCATATGTTTGAGGGCTGCCTGGCACAAGCGAAAGATCGCGGTGATGTTGACGTCGAAGGTCATCACCCATTCGTCATCGGGAATCTCTTCGAAGTTTTCGTGGGTCATCTGGAACGCGGCATTGTTGACCAGCACGTCGATGCGCCCGAAGCGTTCGACGGTCTTGTCGACCAAGGCCTGGCACTGCGCTTTTTGCGCGATATCACCCGGCAGCAACAGGCACTGGCGTCCGGCCTGTTCGACCCAGCGTGCGGTTTCCTCGGCGTCTTCGTGTTCGTTGAGGTAGGCCACGGCAACATCCGCGCCTTCGCGGGCGAACGCGATGGCGACCGCGCGGCCGATGCCGCTGTCTGCGCCGGTGATCAGGGCAATCTTGCCGGCGAGTCGGCCGGAGCCCACGTAACTTTGCTCGCCGCAATCGGGGTATGGCTCCATTTTGCGTTGCGAGCCGGGAACGGATTGCGCCTGGGCGGGGAAGGGTGGTTTTGGATAATCGGTCATCGTCGGTCTCCGGGAGCTCATGGCAGGTATGGGCGGTTGACCCGGGTCGTTTGCCGTGAGTTCGATCGGATTTGCGATGGCCAACAGGAGTAGAAAAATCGATGGGTGCGCGAACGGGAGGCTAAAGCGCAATGCCACAGTGGGCTGAACACCCCGAACACTGTGGGAGCGGGCTTGCCCGCGAAGGCGCCACGTCAGTTGCTATCTACTGCGCTGACACAGCACTTTCGCGAACAAGCCCGCTCCCGCCTTTTGCATCTGTAAGAGATTACAGACCCAAGTCGGACAGCCCCGGGTGATCATCCGGGCGTCGGCCCAGCGGCCAGTGGAACTTGCGTTCGCTTTCCTTGATCGGCATGTCGTTGATGCAGGCGTAGCGCTGGAACATCAGACCGTTGTCGTCGAAGTCCCAGTTTTCGTTGCCATAAGAGCGAAACCAGTTACCCGAATCGTCGTGCCATTCATACGCATAACGCACGGCGATACGGGTATCGGAGTAAGCCCAGAGTTCCTTGATCAAGCGGTAATCCAGCTCCTTGGCCCACTTGCGGGTCAGGAAGGCTTTGGCTTCTTCTCGGTTGTTGGCGAACTCGGCGCGGTTGCGCCATTTGGTGTCGAGGGTGTAGGCCAGCGATACCCTTTCCGGATCGCGGGAGTTCCAGCCGTCCTCGGCCAGCCGAACTTTCTCGATGGCGGATTCACGGTTGAAGGGGGGTAATGGCGGACGTACCTGGGCTGCAGTAGACATATTCAGTCTCCCGAAAGATTTAACGTTTAAACAACGGGTCAGGCTTACTTAGGCGTTACAGGTCCAATAACTTTCGCGCCATGCATTGCGCATTATCGGCGGCACTGTGATCACCCATCACAAGCGCTACGGTAATGGCACCGTCAATCAGGATCAGCAATTGCTTGGCCAGCAGTTGCGGATCCTCGGCACCATGTTCGGTACACAGCTCGCACACGTAGTCGAGCAGCTTCTGTTTATGGTCTTTGGCGACCTGGCGCACCGGGTCCTGGGGATCACCGGTTTCGCCGCTGGTGTTGATGAAGGCACAGCCACGGAAACCTTCCGAGGCAAACCAGCCCTTGAGTACAGTGAACAGGTTGAGCAGGCGATCGGCCGGGGTTTCGGCCTGACCGACAGCGCTTCGGTACCAGTGCATCCAGCGTACGTCGCGGCGTTGCAGGGCGGCGACGGTCAGCTCCTCCTTGTTGGCGAAGTAGCGGTAGATGCTTTTTCTGGAGACGCCGGCGGTTTTCACCAGAAGATCCATGCCGGTGGCCGCGATGCCACTTTTGTAGATCAACTTTTCGGTGACATCCAGAATGATGTCGCGGGTCGAGGTGTCAGTGATTTCGTTCATGTGGCGAACAGTAGAACGATCGTTCTCCTTGGTCAAGCGTTGATTTTGAAATGGCTTTCGCGAGCAGGCTCGCTCCCAAAGGGGAACGCATTTCAAATGTGCGAGCGAGCCTGCCCGCGAATAGCTCATTACAGACACTAACAAGACCCGAAGGAAGCGATGGTGTAAGCTCTCGGGTTCTCCGGATTCGACCCATTGCGAGCCCTATGCCGTTGCTTTTCAAACGTTCTCTGCTGCCTAAACTGCGCAGCTTTCCGCTGACCGCCGAGGCCGTGACCATTCTGTCCGGCGCCGCCGAGTTCCGTCGTTGCCTGCTGGAGAAAATCGCCACGGCGACCCAGCGCATCTACATCGTCGCGCTGTATCTGCAGCAAGACGAAGCCGGTCAGGAAATCCTCGATGCCTTGCACGCCGCCAAACTCAAGCGTCCCGAGCTGGAAATCGCTGTGGTGGTCGATTGGTTGCGCGCACAGCGCGGGCTGATCGGTGCCGGCAAGCAACCGGGCAATTCGGCGTGGTATCAGGAAATGACCCGCACTCACCAGAGTGAGGTGCCGGTCTACGGCGTGCCGGTGCAGACCCGCGAACTGTTCGGCGTGCTGCATTTGAAGGGCTTCGTGATCGACGATTGCGTGGTGTACAGCGGCGCGAGCCTGAACAACGTCTACCTGCACAAGTTCGACAAGTACCGTTTCGACCGCTATCACGTCCTGCAAAGCCGCGAACTGGCGGATTCGATGCATCACCTGGTCAAGCACGGCCTGATCGAATCGAAAGCCGTGCATCGCCTCGACCTGCCCAATCTGCCGACCACGCGCAGCCTGCGTAACGACATCGGCGATCTGCGCAGCCGCCTCAAATACGCGACTTACGACACCGCCAACGGCAGCACGGCCAGAGACGGCCTGTCGGTCAGCCCATTGCTCGGCGTGGGCAAGAACAACCCGTTGAACCGGGCGATTCTCGAACTGATCGCCAGCGCGCAAAAACAACTGACCATTTGCACACCGTACTTCAACCTGCCGCTGGGTGTGATCCGCGAGGTCAACCGCGCCCTGGCCCGTGGCGTGAAGATCGACATCGTGGTCGGCGACAAGACCGCCAACGATTTCTACATTCCGCCGAGCGAGCCGTTCAAGGTGATCGCGGCGTTGCCGTACCTGTACGAGATCAGCCTGCGCCGCTTCGCCAAACGGCATCAGCGCAACATCGACAGCGGCCAGTTGAATCTGCACCTGTGGCGTGATGGCGACAACACCTATCACCTCAAGGGCATGTGGATCGATCAGCGCTACACGCTGCTGACCGGCAATAACCTCAATCCACGGGCATTCCGCCTGGATCTGGAAAACGCGCTACTGATTGATGACCCGAAAGGGGAATGGCTGGAACCGCGGGCGAAGGAGCTGGAGGAGATTTTCCGCCATACCACGCGGATCGAGAGTTTTAATACTCTGGAGACGTTGCCTGAATACCCGGCGGGCGTGGCCAAGTTTCTCAAGCGCGTGAGTCGGGTGCGGATCGAGCGGCTGCTCTACCGGATTTTGTAAGAAGGCTGAAAATGCCATCGCTGGCAAGCCAGCTCCCACAGGGTTTTCGGTCGTTCACATATGTTGTGTACACCAAAAAACTGTGGGAGCTGGCTTGCCAGCGATGGGGCCTTAACAGACGCTAAAAAACCTTAATTCAGACCCAACTTGCCACGCAACGTGGACAAGTCTTCCGCCAGTGTATTGACCGGGCCAACCAGCGCCTTGCGGTCGTTATCCTTGACCTTGTCATACGTCTCGAAACCCCCGTCCTTGGTCTTGTACTTGGCCAGAATCTTGTCGACGGTGGCAAAGTTCTTGTCCACTTTCGCTACGAAAGCCTTGTCCTGCTTCTCGATCTGCGGACGGAACAGGTCGACGATTTTCTTCGCGCCGTCGATGTTGCCCTGGAAGTCGTACAGGTCGGTGTGGCTGTAACGGTCTTCTTCACCGGAAATCTTGGTCGCGGCGACTTCTTCCAGCAGCGCAGCCGCACCGCCGACGACTTTCTCGGGCGGGAAGGTCAGGCCGGCCACGCGGGTTTGCAGGTCCTTGACGTCTTTGTTCAAACCGTCCGCCAGTGTGTCCAGACCCTGGGTGCTTTTCTCCGAGAACAGCGAATATTCGATGCGGTGGAAGCCAGTGAAGTCGTCTGCTTTCACGCCTTTCTCGTGGTCGTCGACACGGGAGTCGATGGACGCATCGAGGTCACTGAACAGTTCGGCAATCGGCTCGATCGACTCGTAATACACGCGGGTCGGTGCGTAGAGTTTTTGTGCGGTGGCCAGATCACCTTTCTTCACCGCGTCGGTGAATTGCTGGGTGTGGCTGGCCAGTTCATCGAGCTGTTCGGTGACGTAAATCTTGTAGTCCGAAACCGGCCCGACCAGATCCAGCGGTGCTGTCGCGGCGAACGCTGACAGCGGGGTGTTGAGCAAACCAAAGGTCAGCAATAACGCGAGTGGCGTTTTTTTCATGGGGGCGGCTCCAGTGTCGGGATTGTTTTATGCAGCTGTTTTCGGTTGTGTGGCATTGAGCAGCGAGCGACCGATGAAGTCCTTGTCGCCCGTGACACCCGGCAGGGTGAAGAAGTACCCGCCGCCGACCGGCTTGAGGTATTCCTCAAGCGGCTCGCCGTTGAGGCGGGTCTGCACGGTGATGAAGCCTTTTTCCAGGTCAGCCTGGTAGCAGATGAACAGCAGCCCCATGTCGAGCTGGCCGTTCTTGTTGACGCCGTTGGAGTAGTTGAATGGCCGACGCAGGATCATATTGGCCTGAGTCTCGGCGGTGCGCGGGTTGGCCAGGCGAATATGCGCGTCGAGCTTGGTCAGCTTGCCGGCCGGGTCTTTGCTGTAGTCCGGGACTTCACTTTCATGGCTTCCGCCGATTGGCGCGCCAGTGGTCTTGACCCGGCCGAGGATGCTTTCCTGTTCCTGCAACGGCGTGCGGTCCCAGCGTTCGACGAAATTGCGGATGATCCGCACCGCTTGATAACTGCCGTGCGCCGCCCAGGCCGGTTCGTCGCTGCCGGGTTGTACCCAGACGAGGCGATCCATGGCTTTGGCGTCGTTGGAGTCGGGGTTGGCCGAGCCATCACGGAAACCGAGAAAGTTGCGTGCAGACTGCGCCGGCACACCGGGTTTGGCCGGGGCTTGCGGCGGCACACTGCCTTCCTGTTTCCAGCGCACCAGCAGCAGGTCCGGCAGGTTCTTGACGATGTCGCGCAGGGCGTGAATGTTGGTGTCGGCAGTGTTGGAGCAGAACTGCAAGCTCAAGTCACCGTGGCAGCAATCGGCTTCCAGCGCATCGTTGGGAAAACCGACCATGCGTTGCAGGCGTTTCGGTTTGGCCTCGGCCAGGCCGAAGCGCTCGTCGAACAGCGATTCGCCCACCGACACGGTGATCGTCAGGTTGTCCGGGGTGACCACCGGGCCGAGGATGCCGGAATCCGGCGGTGGCAGTTTCGGATCGATCTGCGCCACCGGGCCGCCCTTCATCAGGAAGGCGATGCGTTCGTTCAGCGTGCGGAACAGCCGCTCAAGGTCTTCGCGATCACTGGCCAGCACGTCGAAGGACACGAACATCCCGGAGGCCGGGCGCGGGGTGACGATGCCGGTCTGATGCAAACCGTGGTAATCGTGGCGGTCTTCGGTCTTGTCGCTGCTCGGCGCTTCAGTGACTTGCGCAGGTGCAGCCGCCATGGCCGGGCAGCTCAGAGCCGAACCGGCGAGGGCGACGCCGGCAGCGCCCATGCCCAGCAGGACGCGGCGACGTTGCAGGTTGAGTTGTTCGGAATCTTTCATCGGTACTCGTCTTCTGCTTACAGGCCGGAGAGGCCGAGGGCTGGATCGATGCCATCAAGTGCGTCGGCGAGGGCCTGAGCCTTGTCGGCGATCTGCTTGCGTTGTTCGCCACTGACAGTGTCGTAAGTGGCGTAGCCGTCCTTGACCTTGAAGCTGTTCAGTTGGGTGTCGAAGTCGGCCAATGCCTGATCGATTTTCGGCAACAGGTCGGCGGCGGATTTGCTCAGCATCGGCCGCAGCAAATCGACGACTTTGTGTGCGGTTTCCAGGTTGGCGGCGAAACCATTGAGGTCGCCGTGGCTGTAGCGTTCTTCTTCACCGCTGGCGGCGCGGACGTCGGCCAGGGTGTTGAGGTTGCGCACGATAATGTTGACCAGTTGCTCCGGTGGCAGCGTCTGCGCGAGCAGTTGCTGTTTGAGCGTGGTGACGTCGCTCAGCAAACGCTGGGAAACGGGGGCAAGTTCGTCGAGTTTGCGTTGCTGGAACAACGCGTACTCGAGGCGGTGGAAGCCGACAAAGGCTGGATCCTGCTCGCGCTTCTCGAAGTAATCGGCACGGGCGTTGATGCTGTTGTCCAGTTCCGCCAGACGTTGCGCGGCCGGGGCCAGACGTTGATAGGCAGCACGCGCCGGCAGGTACAACGCCTGCGCCTGACTGAGGTCGCCGCTGGCAATTGCCTGATCCAGTGCGGTCACGGCTTTGATCAGCGCGCTGCCCTGACTGGCCAGATACACGCGGAACTCCGACAACGGCCCGACAAAGGCAACCATCGACGGCTTGGCCTTGGCAGCCGCATCGGACGCGGCCGTCGGCGTCACATGCAAGGTGCCACGCGGGTTGCTCAGCAGGCCGCAGGTGATCGCGTAGTCGCCGGGTTGCAGGTTGGCGTTGATCACCTGGCTCAGGCCCGGCGCAATGTTTTCGCGTTCTTCGACCACCAGCACGCCGTCGAGGATTTCCCATTCCACGGCGCGGTCGGAGCGGTTGACGATGCGGAAACTGGCGCGGCCGGCCGGCACCGTCAGCGCGTTTGGCTCGCAACTGCCCGGATGAATGTTGACCACTACTTCGTCATGGTTGAGCTGACGCTTGGCCGCGGCCATTTTCGAGGCGTAGTAGAACAGGCCACCGGCGGCGATCATCACGACCACCGAACCGGCCACCGCCCAGCGCAAGGCGCGGGGAGGGGAGGCCTGAGGGGTATTAGGCTTTGACATGGGTGCCCTTATTGGCTGGAAACGGAAGACGATTGCGCGGCTGGTTTGGGCGCCGGGTAGAAAAACATCCCCAGCGCCACCAGCAGATAAATCAGATACGCCCCGAGGGTGCTGACGGTCGGCGCGTCCTGATAACCGAACATGCCGGCCAGCACCGAGCCGAGCGGGCCATCCATCGGCAGCGTCGCACTGAAGTCGAACAGCACGGTTTGCAGGTGATTCCACAGGCCGGCTTCATGCAGGGCCTGCACCGAGTTGGCGAGAATCCCGGCGGCCACCACCAGAATGAACAGCCCGGTCCACTTGAAGAACGCCGAAAGATTGAGGCGCATGCTGCCGGTGTAGATCAGGAAACCCACGATGATCGCCAGAATCAGGCCGAGCAGGGCACCGATCGGCGCGCCCGGGCCTTCGCTTTGCTGGAACACCGCGAGCAGGAAGAACACCGTTTCCAGTCCTTCGCGAGCGACGGCGAAGAAGACCATGGCGATCAAGGCAATCACTTGGTGTTTCGAAGAGGTCAGCGCCTGATCCAGCGAAGCTTGCAGCGAATGCTTGATCGAGCGCGCCACCTTGCGCATCCAGAACACCATCGAGCTGAGAATGCCCACGGCCACCAGCCCGACCACGCCTTCGAACAGCTCCTGCTGCTTTTGCGGGAATTCGGCGCTGACCAGTTCCAGGCCACCACCGACCAGCAGGGCCAGCGCAGCGGCGAGAAACACGCCGATCCACACGGCGGGCATCCATTGGCCACGGCCGGTCTGTTGCAGGTAGCTGGCGATGATGCCAACGATCAGCGCGGCTTCAATGCCTTCGCGCAGCATGATCAGAAAGGGGACGAGCATTCGGCATCCAATAAGTCATTCGAATAGGTTACAAGTTGTAACATAATGACACTCATTCTCACATGACAATCATTGACATAAACCTGAACGCAAGCTGAACAACCTCAATTTTTGCCTCACATAGATCCCTGTAGGAGTGAGCCTGCTCGCGATGGCGTCGTGTCAGTCAGCGCATATTTTTCTGACCCGCCGCCATCGCGAGCAGGCTCACTCCTACAGGGGGTTCGTGTTGAATTCATGTCCTGCGGTAAGATGCCGGTCATTCAAAAACAACAAGGTTCAGCGAGTTCCATGTCGGAAAAAGACACCATCGCCGTGCAACTGGTGCGTGAAGCGCTGCTGCAAAGTTGTGCCCCGGGCGTGGCCACGGAAGAAGCCTTGAACAAGGTCGGCATCGATCCGGCGCTGTTGCAACGTGAGGATGGCCGGGTGCCGGCCTCGCAGTACGCCAGACTCTGGCGTTTGCTGGCCCGGCGTGGCGATGACGAGTTCTTCGGCATGGACCCGCGCAGGCTCAAGTCGGGGAGTCTGGCGTTCCTCTGCCGTAGCGCGATGGCGCAATCGACGCTGGCCGACGGCCTGAACACGGGGCTGACGTTCCTCTCGCTGATGCTGGAAAAAATGCCCGCACAACTGGTGCACCAGCAGAGCCTGGCGGAAATCGTCCTGCTTGAAGACGATCCGCAGCCACGCCGCGCTTTCACCTATTTCACCTACTGGATGATCGTTCACGGCGTGGCCTGTTGGCTGGCGGGGCGGCGGATTCCGATTCTCGCCATCGAGCTGCGTTGCCCGGCGCCGGACTTCACCGATGACTATCGGGTGATGTTCTCGGAGAACCTGCGCTTTGATCGCCCGCGTACGCGGATGATTTTCTCCGCCGAGTGTCTCGATCTGCCGATCAAGCGCAGCGCCGAAGAGCTCAAGCGCTTTCTGGCCCACGCGCCGGCGAACATTCTGGTGAAGTACCGCGATCCGGAAAGCCTCGCCAGCCGGATCAAACAGGACTTGCGCCAGTTGCCCGCCGAGCGGTGGCCGGAAACCGAAACACTGGCGCAACAACTGTGCATGTCCGCCTCGACGTTGCGCCGACGTCTGGCGGAGGAAGGGCAGACGTATCAAGGACTCAAGGACAGCGTGCGCAAGGAACTGGCGATTGTCTGGCTGGCGGAGCCTTCGATCAGTTTTGTCGAGATTGCGGCGCGGCTGGGGTTTGCCGATGCCAGTTCGTTCTACAAGGCGTTTCGCAAATGGTCGGGATCGAATCCCGGGCATTACCGCACATTGATCCTGAATGAAGCGGTCTGATCGGGAAATGTATTGGCTGTTCCGGCCTCATCGCTGGCAAGCCAGCTCCCACAGGGTCAGCGCAAATCCTGTGGGAGCTGGCTTGCCAGCGATGGCGGCCTGACAGGCGCTACATAACCTGAACCCTGGCCAAACCAGTCAGCCACTTTGATGGCTTTGACCATTGCCCCAAGTCCGCCGCAGCGCGACTATCCCTCTGTTGTTTACGGTTCCCCAACCTAATAAAAAACACAGAGGGATTCTGGCAATGCGCGATTACTTGTCTGCCACCGCACAGTTCAACTATCAGCACACCGTGGATGCCGCACTCAGCGGTTCGCTTGAGGCGCTCAACGCCTGCGTCGAATGCTGCGACCGCCATGCCTTGCCGGGGCGTATCGCGCTGTTCTGGGAGGGTCGCGACGGCGCCAGTGCGACGTACACCTTCAGCGACTTGCAGGACAAAGCCGCGCGTTTTGCCAATTTCCTCCTCGCCCAAGGCGTGCAGAAGGGTGACAAGGTCGCCGGTCTGCTGCCGCGCAATATCGAATTGCTGATCACCGTGTTCGCCACCTGGCGCATTGGCGCGGTGTATCAACCGCTGTTCACCGCGTTCGGCCCCAAAGCCCTTGAACATCGCCTCAACAGTTCCGGCGCCAAAGTGGTGGTGACCGATGCGGTCAACCGGCCGAAACTCTCGGAAGTTGCCGACTGCCCGACCCTGGTCACCGTCGGCGGCGCCAAGGGCCAGGGCATTGTCCGTGGCGATTTCAGTTTCTGGGCCGAGCTGCCCAACCATTCCAATGTCTGCGAACCGGCGATGCTCACGGGCGAAGACCCGTTCCTGCTGATGTTCACCTCGGGCACCACCGGTCCGTCGAAAGCGCTTTCCGTCCCGCTCAAAGCCATCGTCGCGTTTCAGAGCTACACCCGCGACGCGGTTGATCTGCGTCCGGAAGATGCGTTCTGGAACGTCGCCGATCCGGGTTGGGCCTACGGCATTTATTTCGGCGTGACCGGGCCGTTGTCGATGGGCCATCCGATTACCTTTTACGATGGTCCGTTCACCCTCGAAAGCACCTGTCGGGTGATCAACAAGTACGGCATCACCAACCTCACCGGTTCGCCGACCGCATATCGCCTGTTGATTGCCGGCGGCGACGAGTTCGCCAAGTCGATCAAGGGCAAGCTGCGCATTGTCAGCAGCGCCGGCGAGCCGCTGAACCCGGAAGTGATCCGCTGGTTCGCCGACAACCTCGGCGTGGTCATTCACGACCATTACGGCCAGACCGAACTGGGCATGGTCCTGTGCAACCACCACGGCCTCGACCATCCGGTGCATGTCGGCGCCGCCGGTTTCGCCTCGCCGGGCCATCGCATCGTGGTGCTCGACGATCAGTACAACGAACTGGGCGTCGGCCAGCCCGGCATTCTCGCCATCGACCGTCCGCAGTCGCCGATGTGCTGGTTCGGCGGCTATCAGGGCGCGCCGACCAAGGCTTTCGTCGGTAACTACTACCTGAGTGGTGACACTGTGGAGTGGAACCCGGACGGCAGCATCAGCTTCGTCGGCCGCAGCGATGACGTGATCACCACCTCCGGCTACCGCGTCGGCCCGTTCGACGTCGAGAGCGCGCTGATCGAACATCCGGCTGTGGTCGAAGCGGCCGTGGTCGGCAAACCCGATCCGGAGCGCACCGAGCTGGTCAAAGCCTTTGTCGTGCTCAGCGCGCAATACCGTGCGGCGCCGGAGTTGGCCGAGGAATTGCGCCAACACGTGCGCAAGCGTCTGGCCGCGCATTCTTACCCGCGTGAAATCGAATTTGTCAGCGAATTGCCCAAGACCCCGAGTGGCAAATTGCAGCGCTTTATCTTGCGCAACCAGGAAATCGCCAAGGCTCAAGAGGCCGCGGCGAAGAACGTTTCAGCTTGAATCAGGAAGTACAGTCATGCAGATCGAGAACAAGGTTTTTATCGTCACCGGCGGCGCATCCGGCCTCGGTGCCGCCACCGCTGAACTGCTGGTCAGTGCCGGCGCCAAAGTGATGCTGGTGGACATGAATGCCGAAGCCGTGGCGGCTCAGGCCCAGCGTCTGGGCGCGCAAAGCGTGGTTGCCGACATCAGCAACGAAGCCGCGGCCGAAGCTGCGGTGCAGGCGACCGTCAATGCCTTTGGCAGCCTCAATGGCCTGGTCAACTGCGCCGGCATCGTGCGTGGCGAGAAAATCCTCGGCAAGAACGGCCCGCATGCGCTGAGCAGTTTTGCGCAAGTGATCAACGTCAATCTGATCGGCAGCTTCAATATGCTGCGTCTGGCCGCTGCCGCCATCGCCGAAAGCGAGGCCAATGCCGACGGCGAACGCGGTGTGATCATCAACACCGCTTCGGTGGCGGCGTTCGACGGCCAGATCGGTCAGGCGGCGTACTCGGCATCCAAAGGCGCCATCGCCAGCCTGACCCTGCCGGCCGCCCGTGAACTGGCGCGTTTCGGCATCCGCGTGATGACCATCGCCCCGGGCATTTTCGAAACACCGATGATGGCCGGCATGACCCCGGAAGTACGCGACTCGCTGGCCGCCGGCGTGCCGTTCCCGCCGCGTCTGGGCAAGCCTGCCGAGTACGCCGCACTGGTTCGGCATATCATCGAAAACAGCATGCTCAACGGCGAGGTGATCCGTCTCGACGGTGCCTTGCGCATGGCCGCCAAGTAAGGAGGATTTGTCATGACCCTTTCCAACGATCCGATTGTCATCGTCAGCGCCGTCCGCACCCCGATGGGCGGTTTTCAAGGCGAACTGAAAAGCCTCACCGCGCCACAACTCGGCGCCGCTGCGATCAAGGCTGCGGTTGAACGTGCCGGAGTCGCCAGCGATGCGGTCGACGAAGTGTTGTTCGGTTGCGTACTGCCCGCCGGCCTCGGCCAGGCACCTGCGCGGCAAGCGGCATTGGGCGCCGGGCTGGATAAATCGACCCGTTGCACCACCGTCAACAAGATGTGCGGCTCGGGCATGGAAACCACCATTCTGGCCCACGACATGCTGGTCGCCGGCAGTGCCGACGTGGTGATTGCCGGCGGCATGGAAAGCATGTCCAACTCGCCGTATCTGCTGGATCGTGCCCGCGCCGGTTATCGCATGGGCCATGGCCGCGTGCTCGACTCGATGTTCCTCGACGGCCTCGAAGACGCCTACGACAAGGGCCGTCTGATGGGCACCTTCGCTGAAGACTGCGCTGAAACCAATGACTTCAGCCGCGAAGCGCAGGACGCTTTTGCCATCGCCTCGACCACCCGTGCGCAGCAGGCGATCAAGGACGGCAGCTTCAAGGACGAAATCGTCCCGCTGACCGTGACCGTCGGCAAAGAACAGGTGCTGATCAGCAACGATGAGCAGCCACCGAAAGCCAAACTGGACAAGATCGCTTCGCTGAAACCGGCCTTCCGCGAAGGCGGCACGGTGACAGCGGCCAATTCCAGCTCAATTTCTGATGGCGCGGCGGCGTTGGTGTTGATGCGTCAATCCCAGGCGCAGAAACTCGGTCTGAAACCGCTGGCCGTCATCCATGGCCATGCCGCGTTTGCCGATACTCCGGGGCTGTTCCCGGTGGCGCCGATCGGCGCGATCAAGAAACTGATCAAGAAAACCGGTTGGTCGCTGGGCGACGTTGATCTGTTCGAGGTCAACGAAGCGTTTGCGGTGGTGGGGATGGCGGCGATGACTCACCTGGAAATTCCCCATGACAAGCTCAACGTGCATGGCGGCGCTTGTGCCTTGGGCCATCCGATCGGTGCGTCCGGCGCGCGCATTCTGGTGACCTTGCTCTCGGCGCTGCGCCAGCGAAACCTCAAGCGCGGGATCGCAGCCATCTGCATCGGCGGCGGTGAAGCGACGGCGATGGCCGTGGAATGCGTTTACTGAAGTTGATGGCTGACCTTGTGGGAGCGGGCTTGCCCGCGATAGCGGTGGGTCATGTAGCAGATATGTTTGCTGACACGACCCCATCGCGGGCAAGCCCGCTCCCACAGGGTTTTGTGTTGTCACCCGGATTTAAGGATTCACCATGATTCCCAACGAAGACCAAACCCAGATCCGCGACATGGCCCGGCAGTTTGCCGAGGAACGGCTCAAGCCGTTCGCCGCCGAGTGGGATCGCGAGCACCGTTTCCCCAAGGAGGCCATCGGCGAGATGGCCGAACTGGGCTTCTTCGGCATGCTCGTGCCGGAGCAGTGGGGCGGATGTGACACCGGTTATCTGGCCTACGCCATGGCCCTGGAAGAAATCGCTGCCGGTGATGGCGCCTGCTCGACCATCATGAGCGTGCACAACTCGGTGGGTTGCGTGCCGATTCTCAAGTTCGGCAACGACGACCAGCGCGAACGCTTCCTCAAGCCATTGGCCAGTGGCGCGATGCTCGGCGCGTTCGCCCTGACCGAACCGCAGGCCGGTTCCGACGCCAGCAGCCTGAAAACCCGTGCGCGTCTTGAAGGCGATCACTACGTGCTCAACGGCTGCAAACAGTTCATCACTTCCGGGCAGAACGCCGGGATCGTGATCGTGTTTGCGGTGACCGATCCGAGTGCCGGCAAGCGCGGCATCACTGCGTTTATCGTGCCGACCGATTCGCCGGGCTACAAAGTCGCCCGCGTCGAAGACAAGCTCGGCCAGCACGCCTCGGACACCTGCCAGATCCTCTTTGAAGACCTCAAAGTCCCGGTCGCCAACCGACTGGGTGAGGAGGGCGAAGGCTACAAAATCGCCTTGGCCAACCTTGAAGGCGGCCGCGTCGGCATCGCCTCGCAATCGGTGGGCATGGCCCGCGCCGCGTTTGAAGCAGCGCGTGATTACGCCCGTGAGCGCGACACCTTCGGCAAACCGATCATCGAGCATCAAGCCGTGGCGTTCCGCCTCGCCGACATGGCCACGCAAATCGCCGTCGCCCGGCAAATGGTGCATTACGCCGCCGCCCTGCGCGACAGCGGCCAACCGGCGCTGGTCGAAGCCTCCATGGCCAAACTGTTCGCTTCGGAAATGGCCGAAAAGGTTTGCTCGATGGCGTTGCAAACCCTCGGCGGTTACGGTTATCTCAACGACTTCCCGCTGGAGCGCATCTACCGCGACGTGCGCGTCTGCCAGATCTACGAAGGTACCAGTGACATTCAGCGCATGGTCATTTCGCGCAATCTTTGAGAAGGAATCTGCATTCATGACTTACGAAACCATTCTGCTGGAAACCCACGGCCGCGTTGGCCTGATCACCTTGAACCGGCCGCAGGCGCTGAATGCCCTGAACGCGCAACTGGTCAGCGAAGTGAATCATGCCCTCGATGGCCTGGAAGCCGATGCGAACATCGGTTGCATCGTCCTCACCGGATCGAAAAAAGCCTTCGCCGCCGGTGCCGACATCAAGGAAATGGCCGAGCTGACCTACCCGCAGATCTACATGGACGATCTGTTCAGTGACAGCGACCGCGTGGCCAACCGGCGCAAGCCGATCATCGCGGCGGTCAACGGTTTTGCCCTGGGGGGCGGCTGTGAGCTTGCGCTGATGTGCGACTTCATTCTGGCCGGCGACAACGCCAAATTCGGTCAGCCGGAAATCAACCTCGGCGTGCTGCCGGGCATGGGCGGCACCCAGCGCCTGACCCGCGCCGTGGGCAAGGCCAAGGCCATGGAAATGTGCCTGAGCGGGCGCATGATCGATGCGGTGGAAGCCGAACGCTGCGGCATCGTTGCGCGGATCGTGCCAAGCGATGAGTTGCTGGAAGAAGCGCTGAAGGTGGCGGCGGTGATCGCCAGCAAGTCGCTGCCGATTGCGATGATGGTCAAGGAAAGCGTCAACCGTGCTTTCGAGGTCAATCTGACTGAAGGCGTGCGTTTCGAGCGCCGGGTGTTCCATGCGGCGTTTGCAACGCAGGATCAAAAGGAAGGGATGGCGGCGTTTGTGGCCAAGCGGACGCCGGATTTTCAGGGCAAATAATGCTGCAGTCTTACTGACGTCATCGCTGGCAAGCCAGCTCCCACACAATCTTCGGTGTACACAACATCTGTGATCGACCGAGAACCCTGTGGGAGCTGGCTTGCCAGCGATGCTTTTGCTTTTAGATCTGGTAGTTCTTCAGCTCCCGAGCAATCACCATCCGCTGAATCTCGCTCGACCCTTCATAGATCTGGGTAATCCGCGCATCGCGGTAGTACTTCTCGACCGGATAGTCCTCCAGATACCCATACCCGCCATGAATCTGAATCGCCGACGAGCAGACCTTCTCGGCCATTTCCGACGCAAACAGTTTTGCCTGCGAAGCCTCTGACAAACATGGTTTGCCCGCCGTGCGCAGCCGCGCCGCGTGCAGAATCATCAGGCGTGCCGCGTTCAGTTGCATGTGCATGTCGGCCAGCAGATTGGCGATGCTTTGGTGCTCATTGATCGGCTTGCCGAACTGGATACGATCACGCGAATAAACCAGCGCCGCTTCAAACGCCGCACGGGCGATGCCCAGCGCTTGCGCGGCGATGCCGATGCGGCCGCCTTCAAGGTTGGACAGGGCAATCGCCAAACCCTTGCCACGCTCGCCGAGCAGATTGGCCTCGGGAATGCTGCAGTTGTTCAGCGTTACCGCACAGGTGTCGGAGGCGCGGATGCCCATTTTGTGTTCGGTACGGTCGACGATGAAACCCGCCGTGTCGGTCGGGACCAGAAACGCCGAAATGCCTTTTTTGCCCAGCTCCGGATCGGTCACCGCAAACACAATCGCCAGTTTCGCCCGTTTGCCGTTGCTGACAAATTGCTTGGCGCCGTTGATCACCCATTGGCCGTCACGCAATTCGGCACGGGTGCGCAGGTTGTGCGCTTCGGAACCGGCCTGCGGTTCGGTCAGGCAGAAGCAACCGATGGTTTGCCCACTGGCGAGATCCGCCAGCCAGGTCTGTTTCTGAGCTTCGCTGCCGTAGTTGAGCACCGGGCCGCAACCGACCGAGTTGTGAATGCTCATGAACGCGCCAGTCGCGCCGTCGCCGGCAGAAATCTCTTCGACCGCCAGTGCGTACGCCACGTAGTCGACGTAAGTGCCACCCCATTCTTCCGGCACGACCATGCCGAGCAGGCCCAGTTCGCCCATCTTCGCTACCAGCGCGTCGTCGATCCAGCCAGCCTTTTCCCAGGCTTGTGCATGGGGCGCGATTTCGCCACGGGCAAAGTCCCGGGCCATGTCGCGGATCATCACTTGTTCTTCAGTCAGTTCGAGATCGTGCATGGCTCAGCTCCCGCTCTCATCAAAACCGTGGAAGAAACTCGCAACATGCGCCGCGTCCAGCGCGGCGAGGGTCGGCGGGTTCCAGCGAGGTGTCTTGTCTTTGTCGATCAGCAGGGCGCGCACGCCTTCGATCAGATCGCCGCGTTCGAACCACTGACGATCCAGATGCAGTTCCAGGGCGAAGCAACGTTCCAGGCTCAGATGACGGCCGCGACGGAGCATTTCCAAAGTCACGGCCATGGCCAGCGGTGAACGGGTTTCCAGCAGGTTGGCGGTGGTAGTCGCCCATTCGTGGCTGTCGGCCACGGTCACTGCGCGCAGTTGCTCGACCATGCTCGGTACATCGGGCAGAGCAAAGAAATGGTCGATGGCCGGGCGCAAGGCTTCCAGTGGCGCATCGGGCAGGGTTTGCACGGCGTGTTTGGCCAGCAGGTTTTGCAGGGCCTTGAGCGGCTTGTCCTGCCATTCCATCTGATCAAGTTTCTCGTCAAGCAGCGCCAGTTGACTGCTGTCCAGATACCAGTCGGCGAGGCCGCAATACAGCGCGTCGGCAGCACGGATCTGCACGCCGCTGACCCCCAGATAAATGCCTAACTCACCGGGAATACGCGGCAGGAAGTAACTGCCGCCGACATCCGGGAAATAACCGATGGCCACTTCCGGCATCGCCAGTCGGCTCTTCTCGGTGACCACGCGCAGATCCGCGCCTTGCACCAGGCCCATACCACCGCCGAGGACAAATCCGTCCATCAACGCCAGCACCGGTTTGCGGTAATGATGAATCGTCAGGTCGAGGGCGTATTCCTCGACGAAGAAATCTTCGTGCAGCGTGTCGCCGCTTTTGAAACTGTCATACAGGGAACGAATATCGCCACCGGCGCAGAAGGCTTTTTCACCGGCACCGCGCAGCACGACTGCGTGAACATTGGCATCGCTCGCCCAGGCGTCGAGCTGCTGTTGCAGCAGGCGCACCATGTCGAGGGTAATGGCGTTGAGGCCGGCGGGGCGGTTGAGGGTAAGGTGACCGATGTGGTTGCGAACCTCGGCCAGCACTTCGTTTTGCGTGGCATCCATGGACACAGTCCGCGGGGATGAAGCCTGAGCAGTCATCACTAACTCCCTGCTTTTATTGTCTTTATTCGAGAAGCTCGCGCGCGAGCGTTAGCGGATCGTAACAGTGCAAATTTGCCCTGTACAACGGGGATATGTGCAGGGTCTGTCTGCGTTTTTACCTTAGACACAAGATCGCCTTTGTGGCGAGGGAGCATGCTCACGCGCAGGCGCGCAGCAGTCGTAAACCGGGTTATGCGATTTGTCTTGAAGAATGCAGGGGACCGCTTCGCGCTCCAGCGGGAGCAAGCTGCCTCGCCACAGGGATCTCAGCGGCTAACGTGTGAAGACTTCACCGATGCTGCGCCGTTTGGCGTGCTGTTCGCTGCTGTGGATCAGTTGTTCCAGGTCTTCGGGGGTGATGTCGATGAACGCTTCCATGTCCGCCAGTGCCAGTTTCAAGTCTTCAGCGGTGATCGCCTGACTGTCGACCGGTGCCACCGTTGGTGCGGGATCGGCAGCACGTTTCGGATAACGAATCCGCGTCAGGTTGTTGTAAGCGAGGGCGCTGAGCAGCATGCACGCAGCGCCGAGCATCACCGGCCCCATGGCTGTCCAGTCCATGGCGACGGTCGCCGGATCTGCCAGCACGAGCGTCAACGCCAAGGCACCGGCCGGTGGATGCAGGCAACGCAGCCAGCACATCAGAATCAACGCCATGCCCGCCGCCAGACACGCGCTGCCAAGGGTTCGCCCGAGCACGTGGGCCACCAACAATGCGACGACACCGGCACACAAGTAACCGCCGAGAATCGACCAAGGCTGGGCGAGCGCACCGGACGACACGGCGAACAGCAACACCGCCGAGGCGCCCAACGGGCCGATCAGGTGATAGGCCACGTCATGACCGAATACCTGCGCGCACAGCCACACACTGAACAGCGTGCCCAAGGCCATGCCGATGGCGGCGCGGCTCCATTCGGTGGGGCGGGTGTTGATGGCGGCGGGTAACCAGCGAGCGAGCATGTGAATCCGATCCTGTAAAAAAATGCGGGCAAAAAAAAGGACTGTCCGGCAATCCGGAAAGCCCTCGAAGTGTTCCAACATTGGGGGAGGAACGTGCACAGTGTGCCGATCATTCACGATGCTGACAAATTCATATTAATGCAGTTTCAGTGCACTATTTTTGAGCTGAAGCCACTCTTCGGCCGCTGACGAAACACAGATAACCACCCAACGCCGCCAACGCGCTCAGCGCGTAGAACATGCTCGGCGCCGGCGTGTGCATCAGCAGGAATCCACACATCACCGGACTCGCCGCACCGCCGAGTGCCGCCAGGTTCTGCGCGCCGTAGTAGCTGCCACGCAACTCCTCTGGGGCCAGCGTATCAACGAAGAGGAAATCCGCCGGGTAGATGATCATTTCGCCCAAGGTGAAGATGAACATCGCCACGCACCAGCCTACGAGGCTGTCGGCCAGGCTGAAACCGATCAGACCGACAATGAACAACGCCGTGCCACCGGCAATCCACTGGCGCAAGTACTCGCGTTTGAGCAAGCGGCCGATCTGGTATTGCAACAGGATCACCGTGATCGCGTTGCAGGCGAGCAGGGCGGCCATGGTGTCCAGCGTCTGTTGCTGGGTGTGGGTCACCAGCAGGTATTGCGACAGGTACAACGTGAAGCGCCCGTGCACCAACGTGCTGAGCAGGCAACCGAGGGTAAACAGGATCATCGTTCGGTCGTTCTTGAGGATGATCAGCGTATTCAAAAAGCTTTGTGGCTGGCCGACTGGCGAGATCGGGCTGGCCTCTTTCGCGGCGCCGAGCAGCAGGAAAATACTGCCAATGGCAATTGCGCCGGCAACGATGAAGGGCGCGGCGGGCTGGATGCCGGCAATCACCACGCCGATCATCGGCCCAACCGCATAGCCGATATTGGTCAGCGTGTAATTCAGCGAGAACGCCTTGACCCGCTGGCCGACCGGCAGGTTTTCACTGAGGATCGCCTTGGAGCAGATCAGGAACAGCGCCGACGCGGTCTCGCTGATGATCAGCACTAGGGTGACCAGATACAGGTTCTGCGCGAAGGTCAGCAGCATCAGGCCGATACCGCTGGAGAGCATTGTCACAATCAGCAACTGACGCTTGTCGAGTTTGTCGATGATGTAGCCGCCGTACAGCGACAACAGCGTCGCGCTGAACACTGCGACGCCCAGCAGCAGGCCGACGTCCTGCGGGTTGAGGCCGAGTTTGTTGCTGAGGAACAGGGTCAGCAGCGGACTGATCAGGGCACGGCTGACGACGACGGTCAGCGAGCTGATCATCAGTCGGCGAATGAGGCGCGAGTAGGTGGCCACGAAGAGGTCAACGTCCTTATTTCAAATGCGAGAGGCGCGCCGTCATCCTCCCCGGCTCTCGCCCGGCGGTCAACCTGACACACCGACATGCCCATGTAGGAGCTGGTTTTGAGTGTTGTCAGGGAAGTGGCAGGCGCATCGCGCAACGTCTTTCGCCGGGGAAACCGTGGTTGATTTCGGTTTGCAGGGCGGTCAGCAGATGCGGTGGCGTGTCTTCAGCGCCGAGCACGATAAACCCGAGGCGCTGATAGAACGGCGCATTCCACGGCAGGTCGCGAAAGGTGGTCAGGGTCACGGCCTGCAATTGCATCTGACGCGCGTGCTCAATGGCCGCTGATACCAACGCACGCCCCATGCCTTGCCCCTGAAAATCCTGACTCACCGACAGCTCTTCGATGTGCAATTGACTGTCGATTTCCAGTGCCCGAAGAAACCCCGCCAGTGACTGGTCAGCACTTTCAACCACCCAAACGCACAGCTGCTCGATGGCCTGCACATGCTGCGCACTATCTGGCACTTCGGCGTCGGCGAGCCAGGCGAGGGCAGGGTCGAGACGAAACAGCCCGGCAGCCGAGCGTTCGATGGCGGGGAGGGCGGCCGCGTCAGCAGGGCTGGCGCGGCGGACGATGAAAGTCATATCGGGACGAATCCTGTCGAGCAAAGCCCGACAGATTACGGTTTCAGCCACAGCAGAACATAGTCGTTTTTATCGAAACGCCCACTCAACACCGGTTCCAGCGTTTGCAGCGGCGTACCCGCGAGTGCCTTGAAGTCATTGCGATCCATCATCAGCCACGCCGGGCGTTTGAGTGCTTCCAGATCCTGCACGGTTTCGCTGAACTGCGGTTGCAGATCCTGTTCGAGGTTGACCATGAACTTGATCGCTTTGGCATCTTTGCCCATGCCGTGCAGCACCAGTGGCGCCGGGTATTGTTGAACCTGGGCAAATACTTCACGGCTGAAGGTGCGGGTGTCGTACATCTGCCGTTCAACCGGCTCGAACACCATGACATACACCGCCCACAACGCCAGCACCGCACTGAACGCCATGACCTCGGCACGCCAGCGCGGCTGCAACAGGCGCGACAATGCAAACACTTGCAGCACGCCAAGCACGATCAACACGCCTGCCAACCCAATTTGCAACTCCGGAACCCGCCGCCGCGCAACCAGCAACACCACCATCAACAACCCCGGCGTCAGCAGCCATAGCCCTTGAATCACGCCGCGCAACCAGACGAACACGCGACCGTGCGCCACCTGAAACGGATACGCCGCGATGATTGCCGCCATCGGCAACATTGGCAGCAGATACCGTGCCTTCTTCGCCTGCGGGATCGACAGCCCGACCATCACGATCAACCCCGCCCCCGCGCAATATTGCACCAGCCGCAAGGCCGGCCCGCGCTGTTGCGGTTTGCTCAGCCATGCGCAGGCCAACGCCAACAAAGCCAAGGGATACGCCAGCGCATAGTTGCCGAACGACGAAGTGAAGTAATACAACGAACCGCTGACACCCTCGCTACCGTCCATGCGCCCCATGAACTGCATGCGGATCACGTCTTGCACGAAACCCGGACCACCGCTGAGCTGCGCCAGCCACAACAACAGCCCGACGCACGCCACCAGCAACAGCGTCGCGAGACCACCAAACAGCAGCAATCGCGACCATTGCCGATTGAGCAGGTAGTAACTGCACAGCATCCCGGTCGGCACCACCAACCCGATCGGCCCGCGAATACCGAAACCGAGCAGCAGCAACACAAAGATCAGCGACCAGCGCCGTCCACCACCGAAATGATCATGGGCATAACCGAGATAGAACACGGCAAACGCCACAGCGGCAAGCATCAGGTCCTGCGACACCGCACGCACTTCAGTGACGAAGGTGCCGGTGAGCATCAGCAAGGCAATGCTGATCAGCGCCCAACGCCGCGAATACGGCGCGAGCAGGCGATACATCAACGTCACCATCACGGCCCCGGCGACAGCGCTCGGCGCCCAGGCGGTTAAGGCGTTGACCGTGCCGAACGGCAGCGACAGCAGCCAGACAAACCACGTCGACAGCGCCGAGTAGTCCGCGTACGGCTCACCGTAAGTGGTGGGAAACACTGTCGGCCCGTGGCGCAGCATTTCCTGCGCGAACAGCACAAAACGTGAATCAAAACCGATAGGGGCCTGCCCGTAGACCCCGGCGATGAACAATAAAAACGCCAGCAGCCCTGCGATCAGGGACTGCCGGCGAATGGCAGGCGTCAGCGTGATCAAGCGACGTCGGACGCGTGCGGCCACTGTTGCAGCGGGATCGGCAACTTGCGCGATTCGCCACGGCCCATCGGGAAATACTGGAAGCCGTTGCGCGCCAGGCGCTCGGCGTCATACAGGTTGCGACCGTCGAAGATTACCGGTGTGTTGAGACGCTGCTTGATCAGGTCGAAATCCGGAGCTTTGAACTGCTGCCATTCAGTGCAGATGATCAGCGCATCGGCGCCGGGCAATACCGATTCAGGCGTACCCATCAGCATCAGTTTCGACTCATCCGGGTAGAGACTCTGGGTTTCCTGCATGGCTTCCGGATCGAATGCGCGCACGCTGGCACCGGCCGCCCACAATTCTTCCAGCAACACCCGGCTCGGTGCATCGCGCATGTCATCGGTGTTGGGCTTGAACGCCAAGCCCCACAGGGCGAAGGTCTTGCCCCGCAGGTCACCCTTGTAGAACGCGTTGATGCGCTCGAACAGCTTGTGTTTCTGCCGTTGGTTGATCGCCTCGACCGCTTGCAGCAGATCGCTGGAGCAGTGCGCCTCTTCGGCGCTGTGGATCAGGGCGCGCATGTCTTTGGGGAAGCACGAACCGCCATAGCCGCAGCCCGGATAGATGAAGTGGTAGCCGATGCGTGTGTCGGCACCGATGCCCTGACGCACCGACTCAATGTCGGCTCCGAGATGTTCGGCCAGTTCGGCGATCTGGTTGATGAAGCTGATCTTGGTCGCCAGCATGCAGTTGGCCGCGTACTTGGTCAGCTCGGCGCTGCGCAGGTCCATGAACATGATGCGGTCATGGTTGCGGTTGAACGGCGAATACAAGTCGCGCATGACATCGCGCACTTCATCGCCTTCGCAGCCGATAACAATGCGATCCGGCCGGCGGCAATCCGCGACGGCGGAGCCTTCCTTGAGAAACTCCGGGTTGGAGACGATATCGAATTGCAGCAGGCGACCGACCTTGATCAGGGCCTTTTCGATGTGCGTGCGCAGGGTGTCGCCGGTGCCCACTGGCACCGTGGATTTCTCCACGATGATCAACGGCTGTTCACGATGCCGGGCAATTGCGTCGCCGACTGAAAGCACATAACGCAGATCCGCCGAACCGTCTTCACGGGACGGTGTGCCGACTGCGATAAATGCGACCCGACCGTGCTGCACGGCGAGTTTTTCATCGGTGGTGAACAGCAGGCGTTTCGAATCCAGGCCCTCACGTACCAGACTGGCCAGCCCCGGTTCGAAGATGCTGACGTGGCCCTGGCGCAACAGGTCGATTTTTTTTTGATCGACGTCCATGCACACGACGTCATGGCCGACCTCGGCCAGTACTGCGGCCTGCACCAGGCCGACATATCCGCTACCAAATACTGTGATTTTCATGGAGCACTCCTGAATTCGGGCGCACGAGCCGGACGAGTGTTGATAGTGATGACCCCGAGCATGACCAGCGCCACGCCCAGTGATTTAGTGAAACTGAAGGATTCGTTGAACAGCGGCAGGCTGGCCGCCAACAGGTACACCAGCGCATAGCTGATGCTCAGCAGCGAATAGGCGCGGCCCAGCGGCAGATCGCGCAGGGCGGCGAGCCAGCAGAGCATCGACAGTGCGTAGGCGACGATCGCCGCGACAACAACCGCCAGCGCACGCAGGTCGATACTGTCCAGCGCAAGCCAATGGTCCGGCGCCGGCAGGCGCGTCATGCTCCAGCGCATGCCCAGTTGTGCGGCGCTGACCAACAACACGCTGCCCATGGCGAAGGTGATTCCACGACGCTGGTTCATGATTGTTGCCCCAGCAAAACCACGCCGCCGATCACCAGCGCCACGCCAAGCCAATGCTGACGGTCGATGGGTTCACGGAAAACGAAGCGCGCGATCAGGGTGATAAAAACGAAGTTGAGGCTGAGCATCGGGTAGGCGATGCCGACTTCCAGACGCTGCAGCACCAGCAGCCAGACCAGCAGGCCCGAGCCCAGCGCGAGCAACGCCAGCCACAACCACGGCGAGCGCAGTTTGTCGGCCCAGGACGACTCGACACCGCGCCAACTTTCCACGGCGTACTTTTGCGCGACCTGCCCGAGGCAGGTCAGCAGGCAGGCGAGCAACACCAGCAACAGGCTCATGACGCCTCCTTGGGCAGAATCATGATCACCAGGTTGCCCTGCTCATAACGCACGCCGTCCTTTGGCAGTCTGTCGATTTCGTCCAGTTCGTCTTGCCCCTTGACGCGCATCACCACGCCGACCGAACCGCTGCGGCGCGCCTCGCGCATCCACTGTTGAACCTGTTCGGGATCGACCCGCTGTTGAATGCCGTCAGGATAGGCAAGGCCATATTTCAATTCGCCTATCGTGTTGTACAACGCCACTTGCGGGCGTTTCAGCCGCCAGGCCAGGGCCGACGCGGCGCCCAGATCGTTGCTCAACAGATGCTCGGCCTGCGCCAGTTCGCTGACGTGATGCTTGATGAACTGATCAGGTGTCTTGTTGGCGATCACCGATTTGGGCAATGCCGCCGGCAATAGCGCGATCAGCAACAGACTGCCGAAGGCCGGCGCCGCCCAGCACTGCAAGGGCAGGAAGGCTTGCAACAGGTTGGCGATGATCCAGCCGATCAGCGCGATGAACACCAGCACCAGGCTGTGCAGTTCATGGTCATAAATCGGCCGCGTCAGCTGCACATACACCAGCGCAATCAGCACGGCGATTCCGAGCAACAGATTCAGCAAACCATTAATGCCCAACGCCCGGCCTTGCTCCAGTCGCAAGCGATCGGCCAGCGCATGGCCCAGCAACAACGCCATCGGCAACAGGCACGGCAGGATGTACGTCGGCAGTTTGCCGTTGCTCAGGCTGAAGAACGCCAGCGGCATCAGCAACCACAGCAACAGAAACACCACTTTGGGCTGAGTACGGCTCTGCCATGCCTGCTTGAAAGCAGTCGGCAACAACCCCACCCACGGCAGACTGAACGCCACCAGCAGCGGCAGGTAGAACCACCACGGCGCATCGTGCTGGGCATCGTCCCCGGCGAACCGGCGAATGTGTTCATGCCAGAAGAAGAACCGCCAGTAGTCCGGTTCCTGCGCATGCACCGCCAGCGCCCACGGCAAGCTGACAATGATCGCCACAGCAATCGCCACCGGGCCGTACAGCAGCAATTCGCGCCAGCGTTTTTGCCAAAGCATCCACGGCAAGGCGATCAGCACCGGCAACACCCAGGCGAGAAAGCCCTTGGTCATGAAGCCCATGCCGCAGGCGAATCCCAGCACAGCCCACGCGGCCGTGCGTTTACCGCTGGTATGGCTGTCGACGGCAAACCACAGCGCCACCAGGCTCAGGTTGACCCAAAAGGTGAATTGCGGATCGAGGTTGGCGTAGCCCGATTGCCCGGCAACCACGGTGAAACTCATGTAGAGCAGGGCGCAGACGAAGCTTTTGCGCGGCTCGTTCCACAGGCGCCGGGCGATCAGGTAGCAGAGCAACACGCTCAAACCCGTGCTCAGCGCCGAAGCGAAGCGCACGCCAAACAGGTTCTGCCCGAACAATTCCTGCCCCAGCGCGATCATCCAGTAGCCGGCAATCGGCTTCTCGAAATAGCGCAGGCTCATGAAATGCGGCGACACCCAGTTGCCGCTCAGCAGCATGTCCTGACTGATCTGTGCGTAGCGGGTCTCGTCGGGAATCCACAAGCCATGGCTGCCCAGCGGCAGCAGGTAGGCCAGCAGACAGATCGCCAACAACAGCAGCGGCAGTGTCCAGCGTTTAGTCATGCGCCTTGCACTCCCAGCCAGCCTTCGCGGCCGTCGAGGGCGCCGCGCTGAACACGACCCACGGGCAAGGTGTTGAAGAACTCGGGCAACAAGTCGCCCAGCGGGGTGAAGTCGATGTTGCGCTGGCGCGCATCGGCCAGCAGTTGACGAAAGTCCTCAGCCATCAGAATCCCTTCCACTTCGGCATGAATGGTGTAGACGTTGAGTTGTCGCGGCAGAAAGTGATCGAGGATGAACCGGTTGAAATCCCGCGCCGCAACGATGGGGCCGACGACTTCGTCGAAGGTCGGCAGATCCACCGGAATCTGCGGCGTGCCCGGTGTGCCGTCAGCCAGCAGCGGACGGAATACTCGCGTGCCTCGGCAATCGCTGTTGTAGCGAAAGCCGAACGCCTGCTTGGCTTCAATCACGCGCTCGTCGGCACGCCAACCGGCAGCGGCCGAACAGGTGACCTTCTCGCCAAGAATGTCGCTCAAGGTGTCGACGCCCTGACGGATCTGCTCGATCAGTTGCTGATCGCTCCAGCGCCCGGCATTGGCTTGCCAGCCGTGGTGATCCCAGGCGTGCAGGCCGACCTCATGCCCGGCATCGCGGGCCTGACGCATCAGGTGCCCGAGTTCGCGGCCAATCGGTTTGCCCGGCCACGCGGTACCGGCCAGCAAAATGTCCCAGCCGTACAGGCCGGCCGCGTTGGAACGGAGCATCTTCCAGAGGAACTGCGGGCGGATCAGGCGCCACAGATGCCGGCCCATATTGTCCGGGCCGACACTGAAGAAGAACGTTGCCTTGATCTGCGCTTCGTCGAGCATTTCCAGCAGACGCGGCACACCCTCACGGGTGCCGCGAAAGGTATCGACGTCGATGCGTAGACCGGCCTGCATCAATGCTTGTCCGCGATTTCGAGCATGGCTTCACGCAAGAAGAAGTCCAGCGTATTGCCAATGGTCTCGCGCATTTCCACGGTCGGCGTCCAGTCCAGCAGGCGCTTGGCGTTGGCGATGCTCGGTTTGCGGTGTTCGACGTCCTGGTAACCGGCGCCGTAGAACGCCTTGCTCTCGACGTCGCGGAAACCGGCGAACGGCGGGAAGTTGTGGCGCAGCGGATGCGCTTCGAACTGCCGCAGCAACTCTTCGCCCAACTGGCGGATGCTCGCTTCATTGTCCGGGTTGCCAATGTTGATGATCTGGCCGTTGCAGACGTCGTTGTCGTTATCGATGATCCGCGCCAGTGCTTCGACGCCGTCGGCGATGTCGGTAAAGCAGCGTTTTTGCTCCCCGCCGTCGAACAGGCGAATCGGCGTGCCTTCCACCAGATTGAGGATCAGTTGGGTGATTGCCCGGGAGCTGCCGATACGCGCCGAATCCAGACGATCAAGACGCGGGCCCATCCAGTTGAAAGGTCGGAACAGGGTGAAATTCAGGCCTTTGGCGCCATAGGCCCAGATCACCCGGTCGAGCAGTTGCTTGGACACCGAGTAGATCCAGCGCTGCTTGTTGATCGGCCCGACGATCAGGTTGGAGGTGTCTTCGTCGAAGTTCTTGTCCTGGCACATGCCATAGACTTCCGAGGTCGACGGGAAGATCACGCGCTTGTTGTACTTGACGCAGTAGCGCACCAGCTTGAGGTTTTCTTCGAAGTCGAGTTCGAACACCCGCAGCGGATTGCGCGTGTATTCGATCGGCGTGGCGATGGCCACCAGCGGCAGGACCACGTCGCATTTCTTGATGTGGTACTCGATCCACTCGGAGTGAATGCTGATGTCGCCTTCGACGAAGTGGAAACGCGGATGGCTGCGCAGACGCTCGATGGCGTCGGAGCCGATATCCAGACCGTAGACTTCATAGCGATCATCACGCAGCAGACGCTCGGACAAGTGATTGCCAATGAAGCCGTTGACGCCGAGGATCAGCACGCGAGTGCGACGCGGGCCACGGCCGGACTCGGCGCCGCGCAGCAGCGAGCCGTCGACCAGACCGAGTTCGTTGGCCAGTTGCGGGCCGCTCAGGTACAGACCGTTGTCGTTGCGCTGCCCCGAGAGAATCACCAACGAATCTTCGCCACAAGCAATGCGCAGCGGATCGACGCTGATCACCCGGCCCGGCGCCTGGCCTTCGTTGCCTTTGGCAACTTCGGCGCTCCAGACAATCAGTTTGTGCTCGCCCACGGCGCAAAAGGCGCCCGGGTACGGTTGAGTCACGGCTCGGACCAGGTTGAACAGCTGCTCGGCGGGTTGCGCCCAGACCAGTTTGCCGTCCGCTGCGGTACGGCGACCAAACACCGTGGCTTGGCTTTCGTCCTGCACGGTTTCGCTGATCTTGCCTTGCAGCATCGCCGGCAGCGTGTCGCGCAGCAGATCGCTGGCGGCGACACGCAGTTTGCCGTGCAGGCTCAACGCCGTGTCGCTGCGCTCGATGGCCACGCGCTGCTGAGCGACGATAGCGCCGGCATCGGCACGTTTGACCATGCGGTGCAGGGTCACGCCGGTTTCGGTTTCACCGTTGACCAGCACCCAGTTGGCCGGCGCGCGGCCACGGTAGCGTGGCAGCAACGAGCCGTGCAGGTTGAACGCGCCTTTTTTTGCGGTGGCCAGCAGCGGCTCGCTCAGCAGGTTGCGGTAGTAGAAGGAGAAAATGTAATCCGGGTCGAGCTTGGCGATGCGCTCGATCCACAGTGGGTGATTGGCGTCCTCCGGCGCGTGCACCGGGATGCCTTTGTTGGCGCACAGTTGCGCGACCGAGGCGTAGAAAGCGTTCTCTTTCGGATCATCGGCGTGAGTGAACACCGCGGCGATATCGAAGCCGCTGTCGAGCAGAGCTTGAATGCCGGCGCAGCCAATATCGTGGTAAGCGAAGACAACAGTTTTTGCACTCATGAGAGAACCTGACCGGTAGTAGAAGTTGTAGAAGGAGTAGAAGAAAGACCATCAACGGTGACGGCCGGCGCCGGCGTAGCGGGGTGGCTGCGCAGCACCTTTTCAATGAAGAAACGCGGGCGGGCGCGCACGTCGCTGTACATGCGTCCCAGGTATTCGCCGAGCAGGCCCATGCCGATGAACTGGCCACCGGTAAACACGAACAGCACCGCGAACAGCACGAACATGCCGTCACCGGCCCAGCCGGAACCGAAGGCCAGACGCATGACGATCAACGCCACCGCAAACAGCACGCCGAGCCCGGCCATGGCGAAGCCAACAATGCTCAGCAAACGCAACGGCGTGGTGGTCATGCAGGTGATCAGGTCGAACATCAGGTTGATCAGACGCATCGGGCTGTACTTCGAATCGCCATGCTCACGCTCGGCGTGGGCGACGACGATTTCGGTGGTGTGGCGGGCGAAGCTGTTGGCCAGAATCGGAATGAAAGTGCTGCGCTCACGGCAGGCGAGCATCGCGTCGATGATCGTGCGGCGGTAAGCGCGGAGCATGCAGCCGTAGTCGCTCATCGCAACGCCGGTTGAGCGTTGCACGGCGAGGTTGATCAGTTTCGACGGGTAGCGGCGCAGCGCCGAATCCTGGCGATTGCCGCGTACGGTGCCGACCACGTCGTAGCCTTTTTCGGCTTCGGCAACCAGGCGCGGAATT
Organism: Pseudomonas sp. Seg1; assembly: GCF_018326005.1. Lineage (NCBI taxonomy): Bacteria > Pseudomonadati > Pseudomonadota > Gammaproteobacteria > Pseudomonadales > Pseudomonadaceae > Pseudomonas > Pseudomonas sp. Seg1. Next base: position 3,319,735 of record NZ_AP021903.1, on the reverse strand, counting down.
TCTTCCGGCGGGTTCTGCAAGTCAGCGTCGAGGGTGATCACCACGTCGCCCTTGCATTGCTCGAATCCGGCCATGATCGCCGCGTGCTGGCCGTAGTTGCGGTTGAGGATCACCGCCACAAACGGGCTGTCTTCGCGGCTCGCGGCTTCCTCAAGCAAATTGGCGGACTCGTCACGGCTGCCGTCGTCGACGAGGACGATTTCGTAGTCGTGACGCAGCATCCGGCACGCCGCTTCAGTGCGGCGCAACAGTTCCGGCAGGCTGTCCTGTTCGTTGTAGACCGGGATGACGATCGACACACAACGGATTGGGTAAGGTTTCACGGGCGTTTGTCCATAAGAGTGGCGATGGCGCCGACCACGCGATCAAGGTCCTGATCGGTCATGTCGGGGAACAACGGAATCGAGCACAGCCGCGCCGAGTTCCATTCGGTGTTGGGCAGATACAGATCGGGGTCACGCTGGCGGTACCAGGTGTGCAGGTGGGTGGCGATGAAATGGATGCCGGTGCCGATGCCCTGATCCTGCAAACCCTTCATGAAGGCTTCGCGGTCCATGCCGCAGCGCTCGCTGTCGATGCGCAGGATGAACAGATGCCAGGCGTGGGTTTGCGCGTAGTCGGGCAGGGCCAGCGGTTGCACCGGCAAGCCTTCGAGCTTTTGCCGGTAAGCAGCGGCCAACTCGGTGCGGCGGGCGTTGATCGCGTCCAGACGCTCCAGTTGCACCAGCGCAATCGCCGCGTTGATGTCGGCCAGGTTGTATTTGAAACCCGGCTCCATGACCTGCGCCTGCGGCTTGCGGCCGCCGGTGAGGCGGTCGTAGGCATCAACGCCCAGGCCATGGAATTTGAGCATGCGCACGCGACGGGCCAGCGCTTCGTCGTCGGTGACGAACATCGCGCCTTCGGCACAGGTCATGTTCTTGATCGCGTGAAAAGAAAAGATCGCCGTGCCTTGGGCGCCGACGTGGCGGCCTTTGTAGCGAGTACCGGCGGCGTGGGCAGCGTCTTCGATCACCGCGATGCCGTGTTTGTCGGCCAGGGCGTACAGCGGATCGAGATCGAATGCCGCGCCGGCGTAATGCACCGGAATAATCGCTTTGGTACGCAGGGTGATGGCGGCTTCGATGCGGGCAGCGTCGGTCATCAGCGTGTCGCGGTCGACGTCGACGAACACCGGCGTGGCGCCGATCAGCGAGATCATGTTGGCGGTCGAGACCCAGGTCTGCGATGGCGTGATCACCTCGTCGCCCGGACCAATACCCAACGCCAGCAGGGTGATGTGCATGCCGCCGGTGGCCGAAGACAAGGCCACCGCATGCCGGCAGCCAACGTACTGCGCAAATTGTTCTTCGAGGGCCTGGTTTTTCGGTCCGGTGGTAATCCAGCCGGAACGCAATACTTGCTCTACGGCTGCAATTTCTTCATCACCGATACTGGGGCGAGAGAAGGGGAGAAACGCCTGACTCATGAACACCTCATCACAAACAATCAGAAGAAAACCAACTCGAAAAATCGGATCCAACTTCAGCGTAGACGCAAAAAATACCTTCGCATCAATAAGTTGCTGAAATGACTTACCGTCGGGGTCAGGTTGACTTTTCGGGCGTTGCGCGGCAGTTTGGGCACCGCCGCCGCGGGTTCTATTGGAATTAAGGTTATGCCCGTTTTTGTGAAAGGAACATGAAAAAGCGGTTGGCGAATCGTTTATATGAAACTCATACAGCCACTGTTCAGACTTCTACCGTTTATCGTCATTTTTAGTAGAAAAGTCCTACAGAAGTGTTCCCCTTATACTGGGAATGTTGCAGTTGTTAGTTGGTGTGTTGAATTGTTTTTACTCAAGGCCTTTACGTTTGACTGACTTGTCCGCTGTCCCGTTGGAAACCCGCCAAACCAATCCGATGACCGTGTATCTGGCGCGTCTGGCGCCCTCCAGCCAACTGACCATGCGTTATGTTTTGCAGGACGCTGCTGACCGCCTCGGTTTTGAAGACATGAATGTCGAGGACATTCCCTGGCACGCCTTGCAGCCTGAAGATGTTGTCGCCTTAGTCGCCGCGTTGCGCGAAGACAACTATGCGCCGAACACTTCTTCGCTCTATGTAAATGCCGTGCGCGGCGTGATGAATGAAGCGTGGCGGATGAGCCTGATCACGCAGGATCATTTATTGAAGATGCGTTCGGTCAAAGGCATTGCCGGCACGCGTTTGTCGCAGGGGCGCAACTTGAAGCGCACGCTGATTCACGAATTGATGGAGGTGTGCGCCGCCGATCCACGCCCGCAAGGCCTGCGCGACGCCGCCGTGATTGCCTTGCTGTACGGCACCGGCATGCGCAAGTCGGAATCGGTGGATCTGGACCTGAATCAGGTCGACTTCAGCGAACGCAGCCTGACCGTCACCGGCAAGGGCAACAAACAACTGATCAAGTACGCACCGGCCTGGGCGTTTGCCAAGCTCAATGCCTGGCTGGAATTTCGCCGCTCGCAACTCAAGGAGGGCGAAAGCGACGATGCCTTTCTGTTCAACCGCATCCGTCGCGGCAGCCACATCACCCGCGAGCGCATCACCAAACACGCGATCTACTACATCGCCCGCCAGCGCGGCACCCAGGTCGGCGTGAAAATCATGCCCCACGATTTCCGCCGCTCGTTCATCACCCGGGTGATTGAAGAGCACGATCTGTCGATTGCGCAGAAGCTCGCGCACCACAGCAACATCCAGACCACGGCCAACTACGACGTGCGCGACGACAACGAGCGGCGCCGTGCGGTGGATCGCTTCGACCTCTGATCAGGACGCGGCGAACACATGGGCGGCGCCGAGTATCGACAACTGCACCGCGCTGCCGGCCGGTGGCGCGTGCATGCCGGAGCTGCGCACCAACAGCGAACGGCCCGGGTCCTGAGTGGTTTGCGAACGCAGTTCGACGGTAAGCGTGCAGGTGTTGCCGGCGAAATCGCGCTCGGTGACCACGGCATTGCAGGCCAGCGCGTCGTTTACCCCGTCGGCCACCTGCAACTGCTCCGGGCGCAACATGATCTGTGCGGTGCCGATGATGCCGTTGCTGTTGACCGGCACCGGGCCGAGATCGCAGTGCGCCCAACCGGATTCGATCCGCGCCGGCATCACCACCGCTTCGCCGAGAAAATGCGCGGTCTGCTCATCGTTCGGGTAGCGGTAGAGGTCCATCGGGTGCCCCGATTGCACCAGCCGCCCGCCACGCATGACCGCCAACTGATCGGCGAATGACAGCGCCTCACCCTGATCGTGAGTCACCAGAATGGTGGTGACGCCGGTCTCTTCAAGCAGGCGCGCGACCATTTTGCGCATGGCGCTGCGCAGTCCAGTATCGAGGGCGGAAAACGGCTCATCGAGCAGCATCAAACGCGGTTGCTGGGCCAACGCCCGGGCGAGGGACACTCGTTGCTGCTGGCCGCCGGATAATTCGTGTGGCCAGCGGCTGGCCATGTGGGCGTCAAGCGCCACGCTGTCCATCAATTGCGCGATGCGCTCGGTTCTGGCCGCACCGGTCAGGGCCACGCCGAAGCCGATGTTGGCGGCCACGGTCATGTGCGGAAACAGCGCACCATCCTGCGGCACGTAGCCGATCTGGCGTTGGTAGGCCGGCACGGCGTGGCTGCTGTCGACCAGCGTCTGGCCGTTGAGGGTGAGGCTGCCGGCATCGGGAAATTCGAATCCGGCGATCATCCGCAACAGCGTGGTTTTGCCGGAACCGGAAGGGCCGACGATGACCGTGCGGCTGCCGGTCGCGACGGACAGACAGATGTCATCCAGCGCTTTCTGTGCGCTAAAGGCTTTGCTCAGGGAGATCAGTTCGAGTGCGTTCATCGGCCAGCGGTGCGCCTGGATTGGTGATAGAGAATGGCTGTCAGCGGCAGTGAAAGCAGGACCATCAGCAGCGCGTAAGGCGCAGCGGCGGCGTAGTCGATTTCACTGGTCATGGCCCAGAAACCGGTGGCCAGGGTCCGTGTGCCGTTAGGTGCGAGCAGTAGCGTGGCGGTCAGCTCGTTGGTGATCGCCAGAAAAACCAGCGCCGCACCAGCGGCTGCACCGGGCGCGGCGAGGCGCAGGGTGATCAGCCACAAGGCGCGCAGTGGCGAGCGGCCGAGGCTTTGCGCGATGTTTTCCAGCTCAACCGGTGCCTGAGCGAAACCGGCGCGCAGGCTGACCAGCGCACGCGGCAAAAACATCAGCAGGTAAGCGAGCAGCACGGTAATGGTGGTCTGGTAGATCGGCCGGGCGAAATGGATGGTCACGGTGACCAAGGCCAGCGCCACGACGATCCCCGGCAACGCACTGGTGATGTAGTTGCAGCCTTCGAGCAAGCGCTGCAATTTGCCCGGCGCGCGAATCGACAGCCAGGCAATCGGAATCGCCGCCAGACTGGTCAGCAAGGCCCCGGCCACACCGAACGACAGGGTTTGCAGGAGGGCGGGCAGCAGCTCGCCACTTTCCCAGACCTCGGCACCGCCAGCGATCAACCAGCGACCCAATGTCAGCAACGGCACGCCGAGCGCGAGCAGGCAGGTCAGGCTTTGCAGGGCAAGTCCTGCGACCACTGCGCTGCGTTTCAAACGAATGGTGCGCTGCTCGCGGGCACTACCAGCGCCGACTCGCGCATAGCGCGCCTGGCCACGGGCGGCGGATTCGACGGTGAGCATCGCCAGACAACACAGGGCCAGCACCCCGGCGAGCATGTTCGCCGCCGGGCCGTTAAAGGTCGATTTGAACTGATCGAAAATCGCCGTGGTGAAGGTATCGAAACGGATCATCGCGTAGAGACCGTATTCGGCCAGCAGATGCAGGCCGACCAGCAGCGCACCGCCACAGATCGCCAGCCGCAACTGAGGCAATACCACCCGGAAAAACACCGCCCAGGGCTTGAGGCCGAGGGATTCGGCAACGTCCTCAATGGCCGGATCGAGGCGGCGCAAGGTCGCTGCAATCGGCAAATACAGAAACGGGAAATAAGCGACCACCGACACCAGTACGCCGGCGGGCAAGCCATGAATCGATGGAATCAGGCTGACCCACGCGTAGCTGTGCACGAACGCCGGCACCGCCAGCGGTGCCACCGCGAGCAGCGACCACAGACGCCGACCCGGCAGGTTGGTGCGTTCGGTCAGCCAGGCCAGCGTGGTACCCAGCACGATGCACAGCGGCAGGGTGATCAACACCAGCAGCACGGTGTTGACCAGCAGCTCACCCACACGGGGGCGGAACACCAAGGCTTGAATGGTCGCCCAACCGGTGGTCCACGACACGCCGATCACAAAAGCGATTGGCAGCAGCGACAACAACGACACGCCGATCGCCAACGCCACCACCCACGATCCCCCGCGACCGGAAAGGGCGCGGGCTTTCAGTGGACGATGGGCGGAGGAGGCTGCCGCCACCTCTGCCGGTAAGGTTTCGGGCATCACTTACAGCAGTCCGGCCTGGGTCATCAGCTCGACGGCTTTCTGGCTGTCGAGTTTCGACGCATCGACTTTTGGCGCATCGAGATCCTTCAGCGGCGTCAGTTTCGGGTTGGACGGCGCGTCTTTGCCGACCGCGTATTCAAAGGAATTACCGCTGTGAAGAATCTCCTGGCCCTGTTTGCCAGTGATGTACTTGAGGAACTGCTGAGCTTCATCCTGGTGTTTGCTGGAGGCCAGCACACCAGCGCCGGAGATGCTCACGAAAGCACCCGGGTCCTGATGTTTGAAGTAGTGGAGTTGGGTGTTCTTGCTGTTTTCGCCGGTCTTGGACTGATCGACAAAACTGTAATAGTGGTAGATCACGCCGCTGTCGATCTGCCCGGCATTCACCGCTTTGAGCACAGCGCTGTTACCACGGTAGACAGTGGCGTTGGTTTTCATGCCTTTGAGCCAGTCGAGTGTGGCCGCTTCACCTTTCTGTTCCAGCACGGCGGCGACGATCGCCTGGAAGTCCGCGCCGGCCGGGGATGCAGCCCAGCGACCCTTCCAGTCAGGTTTGGCCAGATCGAGCAGGGATTTTGGCAGGTCTTTTTCCGCCAGTTTGCTCGGGTTGTAGACAAATACGGTGGAGCGCGCGGCGATGCCGATCCACTGACCGTGGGCTGGGCGATAGGCCGAATCCACTTGTTCCAGCGTCGCCGGCGCTACCGGGGCAAACAGTTTGGCGTGGTCCACCAGCACCATCGCCGGGGAGTTCTCGGTCAAAAACACATCCGCCGGAGAAGCCGAACCTTCCTGCACCAACTGATTGCCCATCTCGGTGTCATCGCCATTGCGAATCGTCACCGGAATCCCGGTTTCTTCGGTAAACCCGGCCACCCAGGCCTTGGTCAGGCTTTCGTGCTGTGCGTTGTAGACCACCAGGCCAATGCTGTCGGCAGCAAACGCCTGACCTGCGCCGAGCAGGGCGGTGGCCAGCAAAGCGCGTTTCAGAAAGGCAGGAAACTGTGGATTCATGACGAGAACGCTCCTGATTTTTTAGACGTTATGGGCAGGCATTCGCGGGCAGGTTTCAATGCGAATGATTTGCAGATATTGGGCCGCCGGCAATGTAGAGAAGCAAATGAGAAAAAAACGTCAAAGAAACCGTTAATACATGTCATTGCCATTCAGATTAGCAGCGACTGGCAGACGCACGATTGCCGTGCGTCATTCAGCGTCATTCAAGGCAGGAGGAAATAGAGGCTGCCAGGCGCCGGGCGCCTGGTCTTTGAGGTTATGGCCGGGTTTTGCTGAAGAGGTAGATATGCAGATTGCCGCGCTGGAAGTGCTGGCCATCGATTGGCAACCGCTCGATTTCCTGAACTTCCTGAACACTGTTGACGCGCATCACCACGCCTACCGTGCCTTTTTTACGCGCCTCGATCATCCATTGGCCGACATCATCCAGACCGACCTTGCGCGAAGCCATGGCCGGATCGTCGAGACCGTATTTCAACTCGCCGACGGTGTTGAAGAGGTCAACCTGCGGGCGTCTCAGGCGCCACGACAAGGCTGATGCGGCGCCGAGGTCGTTGCTCAGCAGTGAAGTTGTTTCGCTCAATGCCTGTTGATGCTCGGCAATAAACTGATCGGGCATCTTGCTATCGACGATCTGTGCAGGCATTGCCGCTGGTAACAGCGCAATCAGCAGACCGATGCCCAGCGCCGGCATCGCCCACAGCGTAAGCGGCCGCATGATTTGCAGGGCGTTGGCGATGATCCAGCCGATAAGCACGATAAACACCAGCGACAGGCTGAACATCTCGGTGTTTTCATAAATCTCTCTGGTGGCCTGCAAGTAGATCAGGGCAATCAGCGCGACACTGGCCAGCACGGTGTTGACCACGCCGTTCAGACGCAGCACTCGCGCGTTGCCGTGGTCCAGCCAGTTCACCACGGTGTGGCCCATCAACAAGGCCAGCGGCATCAGGCACGGCATGATGTAAGTCGGCAACTTGCCGCTGCTCAGACTGAAGAACGCGAGCGGCAGCAAGAACCATAGGGCGAGGAAGGCGATTTTCGGCTGGGACTTTTCGCGCCAGGTGCGGATCAGCGTCGATGGTAACAACAGCGCCCATGGCAACGTGGCAGCAAACAGCAGCGGCAGGTAGAACCACCATGGCCGCGCGTGCTGGGCGTCATCGCCCGCAGCGAAACGGCGGATGTGTTCATGCCAGAAGAAGAATCGCCAGAAGTCCGGTTCCCGGTAATGCACAGCCAACGCCCACGGCACGCTGACAACGACGGCCACCAGCACCGCCACCGGGCCGAAGCGCAGCAATTCGCCAAAACGGCGTTGCCAGATCATGTAGGGCAGGGCGATCAACACCGGCAGCAGCAACGCTAGAAAACCCTTGGTCATCAGGCCCATGCCACACGCTGCGCCCAACAGTGCCCAACTGCTGATCCGCGCCGTCGTGGTGCGACTGTCGATGGCAAACCAGACCGCCACCAGACTCAGGTTGACCCACAAGGTGAACTGCGGATCGAGGTTGGCATAACCGGCCTGACCGGCAATCAAACCAAAACTCATGAACAGCAACGCGCACGCCGCACTGATACGCGGATTGTCCCAGAGTCGCCGGGCCAGCAGGTAGGTGAGCCAGACACTGGCGCCGGTGCTCAACGCCGAGGCGATGCGCACACCGAACAGATTGTCACCAAAAATCGCCTGACCGATGGCAATCATCCAGTAACCGGCGATGGGTTTTTCGAAGTAGCGAATGCCCATGAAATGCGGCGCGACCCAGTTACCGCTCAGGAGCATTTCCTGGCTGATCTGGCCGTAACGGGTTTCGTCGGGGATCCATAAGCCGTGGGTCATCAGCGGCAACAGGTAAAACAACACAAAAGCGAGGATCAGACCGGGAATCGCCCAGCGCTCAAATGTTCGTGCTGTTGGCGTCTGCGGTAAATGCCGGACGGCGTGGCGCAACGGTTTGTTATCAGACGTCATCACTGGACCTTGGCGCGGATATAAGTATCGGGTGCGAAACGTTGAATTGAATGGGCGTTAGTTCTGTGCATCAGCAATGTTCAGGGTTTTCCAGAACGGCACATTAATAATGCCCAGTACGTTTAGTTGTTTATGACTGTCAATGCGAACCAGCAATACACTGCCGTATTCAGCGGCAATCGCGTGGGGGAAGCCGGTTTGCTTTTCAAAGTCGCTGATGCAACCGCTGTGGGTCACCAGCACCAGATTCTGCCCGGCTGTTTTGTGGGCGATCACTTCATCGCGCAGCACAGGGCCGCAGGTGGCCAGCCAGTCTTGCGTGCTGGCGTCCTGACCGAACATGTACTGCGCGGTTTGTGCGGTTCGGGTCAACGGACTGCTCAGCACTTGAGCCTGCTGCATGCCCAATTGCTGAAAGCCCTGACCAACGGCGGTCGCCGCCACGCTACCGACCTGAGTGATCCCGTCGGCCGGCCCCAGGCAAGTGTTGCCGGAGCGATCACAACGTTCGGTATGGCGCACCAGTGCGACCACTTCGCCGGCTTGCCAGGCCTGCATCCATTCGGCAGTGACGCGGCGGCTTGCATGATCCAGATCGTTCGGTGAGCGTGGCCAGAACACGAAACCGCTGACCAGAATGGCCACGAACACTACGCAAACCAGTGCCAGCAACAGGCGCAAACGCAGGGTTTGCGGCGACCTGAATAACGTTTTCAGTTGAAATAACGGCGCCACAATCCTGCCCCTTTGAATGTTCGGTATTTCATTCAGCGCAACGTAAGGCTCAGGCTGCGAGCGACTTTACGACGACTGAGTTGAATGCAGGCTGAACACTACGTTCGAGGGCGTGGCGGGGCAGTGAAGAACATGTGAAAAAATTGCCGGAAGTTACCGGGCACAACTAAAGCAGACATTTGATAAATAAACTCAAATGCAGTTTTGTTTGCGCCCGGGTTTAACCAACATCGAGTATCGAGGTAAAGCGGCGTGACTGATCAAGGACCTGGCGGACATCCTCGCGCGTTGCCAGCCGCCTGACTGATCAACGCAGCGAGACGTTTGACGTTGTTCTGCTGAGCCGTCACCAAGTCATCGATGCTCGGTCCGGACGGGGTCTGTAACGTCGAGCGGCATGTCACCAGACTGCTGTCAGTCTCACCGAGTGGACGCAGGCGCCATTTTGCATCGATCAAACCATACTGGCCGGGAATCGAGTCGAAACGCTGCACCTCGATACGCACCGAGACGTTGCGGCGCCCGCTGCTGTTGCTCAGTTGATCGCTCAACGCACCGCGCAACTCATCGGCAAGTGTTGCGCCCCACCAATCAGTTTCCAGAATCGCCAGGCCGCTGTTGCCTTGACGGATGACGATTTGTGCACGGTCGACCTGCGGCGGCACACTGAGGCTTTCGATCGGGATCTGTGTGCCGCTGCCCTTATTGCTCATTTGCACCGGCGTCAGCGTATGAAAGCTGATCGGGTCGCTGCGGCAGGCGCCCAGTAGCAGGAACGCAGCGAGCAGGGTGATCTTCAGCGGTACAGCCATCGGTTTGACTCCTGTGCTCAATTGCGTGGCGGTCCTTTCAGATCCAGTGGCGCCGCGTTGTCCGGGCGCCCGCGAATCAGCGATTCCGGATGACGACCGAGGTAATCCGACAACTCACGCAACGAGCGCGACATGCGCCCGAGTTCGTCGAGGGTCTCGGTGAGTTTTTCGCGTTGCGGCGAATCTTCGGCCAGGGTCGAGCTGGCGGACTGCAGGGTCTTGCTGACATCGGCGAGCGTGCTCTGCACCCCCGGCAAGGTCTTGGCGTTGAACTGGGTCAGGCCTTTGCGCAGTTCGACCAGATTGCTGTCGAGGTTGTTGGCGATGCGATCGACCGGCACTTTGTTGAGCTTGTCGACCACGGCTTCGAGTTTTTCCTGCAACTGTTCGAGGCTGCCCGGCACAGTCGGAATGACCACCGGGCGCAAGGTTGGATCGAAGGCGACTTTTTCGGCTTTCGGGAAGAAATCCAGCGCTATGTACAACTGGCCGGTCAGCAAATTACCGCTGCGGGCCTGGGCGCGCAGGCCGTTGTCGATAAAGGTGCCGATCAGGCGAATGCCGGCGGCTTCGTCATTGGGGTCGTGCTTGAACGCCGTGAGCATTTTGCCGTAGGCCATACCGAGGCGTTGCGGGTAGATAACGATGCCGACATTCAGCGGGAAGCTGCGTTTTTTCGCGTCGAAATCCAGGTTGATCGCCACCACCCGGCCGATCTCCATGCCGAGGAATTCCACCGGTGCATCGACCTTGAGTCCGCGCAGGGACTGGTCGAAACGCAGGCTCAGGTATTGCGCCTTGCCGTTGGGCGGGGCGAGGGCGGTTTGCTGATCGGCGAACAGTTCGAAGTCTTTGTCATCGGCCGCCACCACGTCGTTGGGGCTGTAGTCCGGGGCGCGGAAAGCGATGCCGCCGACCAGCATGGACGACAACGATTCGGTTTTGACCTGGAAGCCGTTGGCGCCGACGCTGACGTCAATACCGCTGGCGTTCCAGAAACGGGTGTTTTCGGTGACAAAGGCGTCGTTGGGCGAATGAATGAACACTTCGATGTTCACGCCTTTGCCGCCTTCATCGAGGGCATAGGTGACGACTTGACCGACCGGAATCTTGCGGTAGTAAACCGGCGAACCGATGTCCAGCGAGCCGAGGTCCTGGGTATGCAGCATGAAACGCTTGCCCGGTTCGCCGTAGGTGATCGGCGGCGGATTCTCCAGGCCCTTGAATTGTTTGGCGCGGTTGTTGGCCTGGCCAATGTCGGCGCCGATATAGTCGCCGGAGAGCAGGGTATCGATGCCCGATACGCCACCGGCGCCAATGCGTGGGCGCACGACCCAGTACTGGGAGTCTTCGCGGGTGAAGCTTTCGGCCTGTTTGGCCAGTTTGATGGTGGCGTTGACGCTCTTCTGGTCATCGCTCAATTCGACATCGGTGACGTGCCCGACCACCACGTTGCGGTATTTGACTTCGGTCTTGTTGGCCACCAGACCGCTGCCGGTCTTGAAGTTGACGATGATGGTCGGCCCTTCCTGCATCAGGTTGTGCACCACCAGCGAAATGCCCACCAGCACCGCCACGATCGGCACGATCCATACCAGCGATATGCCGAAGCGACGGGTCTTGATGGGGGCCTGGCCTGGTGCTCGCGGCTCGTCGGTGGCTGACGACTTCATCCGTGTCCTCCTTCAATGATTGGGCACTGAGCGTCAGGAACGCAAAAGCACTTCATCAATATAGAAGTGCTTGGCGATAGAGCAAATGTGTATAGCTCGCCAGGTAAGAAAACAGAATTGATCGTTGCCACGCAGAGCGGGGGAACGATCAGATCGCGACAGCGCTGTTTGTTCTGCTAGCCGAGCATTTCGCGCAGGCGATACCAGAACATGCCCAGTGCCAGCAGGGGCGAACGCAGCGCCGGGCCGCCGGGGAAGGTCATGTGCGGCACGCCGCTGAACACGTCCATGCCCTGACTGTGGCCGGCATGGATCGCCTCGCCGAGTAACTTCGCGCACCAGTGGGTGACGTTCAGGCCATGGCCGGAATAGCCTTGGGCGTAGAACACGTTCGGGTGCTGCTTGAGACGCCCGACTTGCGGGAAACGGTTGGCGGTAATGCCGATCTTGCCGCCCCACTGGTAATCGATGCGCACGTCTGCCAGTTGCGGGAAGACCTTGAGCATCTTCGGCCGCATGTAGGCAGCGATATCCGCCGGATCACGCCCGGAATAATGGCAGGCACCGCCGAACAGCAAGCGCCGGTCGGCCGAGAGCCGGTAATAATCGAGGCCGACTTTCTGATCGCAAACCGCGAGATTCTGCGGAATCAGCTGCGCGGCGCGTTCTTCGGACAACGGCTCGGTGGCGATGATGTAACTGCCGGCCGGCAGCACCTTGCCACTGAGTTGTTGTTCGAGTTCGTCCAGATGCGCGTTGCAACCGAGGACCAGGCTGCCGGCACGTACGGTGCCGGTGGCGCAGCGCACCTGTACGGTCGCGCCGTGAATGATTTCCAGCACCGGACTCTGCTCGAAGATGCGCACGCCCAGTGAGGCCGCCAGCCGTGCTTCGCCTTGCACCAGATCCAGCGGGTGCAGATGCCCCGAGCCCATGTCCAGCAGGCCGCCGGCATAAATCCCGGAGTCCACCACCTGCTGGCGGACTTGCTCGGGGCCGATCATGCGGGTTTCGTGGGCATAACCGAGTTCGGCGAGATCGACCAGTTCATCCTTGAAAGCGTCGAACTGCGCAGTGGTGTTGGCCAGGTCACAGAAGCCCCAGCGCAGGTCGCACTCGATGGCGTTGGCCTCGATGCGCTGGCGCACCAGTTCTACCGAGTCGATCCCGGCGCGCTGCAAATAGCGCACGCCTTCTTGCCCGACATACTTGGCGAAGCCTTCGACTTCATGGCCGATGCCGCGAATCAACTGACCGCCATTGCGACCGCTGGCGCCCCAGCCTATCCGGCGCGCCTCGATCAAAATCACTGACAACCCGCGCTGCGCCAGATCGATGGCCGTGTTGACCCCGGTGAACCCGCCGCCGATCACACACACATCGGCGTTCAGATCACCGTCGATGACCGGGTAAGGTGTGGACGCCCGAGCCGAGGCTGCGTAGTAGGAGCGGGCGTGTTCTGTTGTGTACTGATTCATTTGTTGGACTTCACTTTGCTCCAGGACCGGGTCATCAGACGCATGATCGCCTGGGGCGGGGTAGAGGAGATGTAGAGTTTGTCGAGCACGGCCTGGGAGGGATAAACCTCTGGGTTATTGACCAGGTCCTGATCCATGTACTGTTTCGCGGCCGGGTTCGGGTTGGCGTAACCGACCGATGCGCTGACCTTGGCGATCACTTGTGGATCGAGCAGATAATTGATGAAGGTGTGCGCTTCTTTTTCGTTGCTGGCGTCGGCGGGAATGGCCAGCAGGTCGAACCACAGGTTGGCGCCTTCTTTGGGAATGGCGTAAGCGATGTTCACGCCGTTCTTGGCTTCCTTGGCGCGGTTGGCGGCCTGGAACACGTCACCGGAATAGCCGAAGGCCACGCAAATATCGCCGTTGGCCAGGTCCGACACGTATTTCGAGGAGTGGAAATAGGTGATGTACGGACGAATGCTCAGCAGTTTGGCTTCGGCCTTTTTAAAGTCTTCCGGGTTCTCACTGCGCGGGTCCATGCCCATGTAGTTGAGGATGGCCGGGAACACTTCGTCCGCCGAGTCCATCATCGACACGCCGCACTGCGACAGTTTCTTGATGTTTTCCGGCTCGAACAGCACGGCCCAGGAATCGATGTGATCGATGCCCAGCACTTGCTTGACCTTGTCGACGTTATAGCCGATGCCGTTGGTGCCCCACAGGTACGGCACCGAATGCTGGTTGCCCGGATCGTTTTTCTCCAGCAGCTCAAGCAGTTTCGGGTCGAGGTTTTTCCAGTTCGGCAGCTGCGCACGATCCAGTTTGAGGAACGCGCCGGCCTTGACCTGACGGGCGAGGAAGTGGTTGGACGGCACGACCACGTCATAACCGGTACGCCCGGCGAGCAGCTTGCCTTCGAGGGTTTCGTTGGAGTCGAAAACGTCGTAGATCACCTTGATCCCGGTTTTGCTCTGGAAGTCGGCGAGGGTGGTTTCGCCGATGTAATCGGTCCAGTTGTAGACGCTGACCTGGGGCTGGGCGTGGGCTACGGCGCTGAACAGAACACTTAGCGCGACCGGAAGTACGGATTTCAACAGACGCATTTCGACACCTCTTTTTCGAATGATCGTTCCCACGCTCTGCGTGGGAATGCCTCAACGGACGCTCCGCGTTCGGCTTTGGATGGGACGCAGAGCGTCCCGGGCTGCATTCCCACGCAGAGCGTGGGAACGATCGACACAGGGGATCTTTTGGCTTTGATCAGACGCTCAGCATCAGGAACTCGCGCTCCCACGAGCTGATCACGCGTTTGAAGTTTTCGTGCTCGGCGCGCTTCACCGCGACGTAGCCGCGAACAAACTTGTCGCCGAGGTACTGCGCGACGGTCTCGCACTCTTCCATCTGCGTCAGCGCTTCTTCAATGGTGATCGGCAGGCGCAGGTTGCGGCGCTCGTAAGCGCGGCCTTGTACCGCAGCGCTCGGTTCGATGCCTTCGACCATGCCGATGTAACCGCAGAGCAGACTCGCGGCAATCGCCAGGTACGGGTTGGCATCGGCGCCCGGCAAACGGTTTTCCACGCGCATGGCTTCGGGGCTTGAGGTCGGCACACGCAAACCGACGGTGCGGTTTTCTTCGCCCCATTCGACGTTGACCGGCGCCGAAGTGTCCGGCAGGAAGCGGCGGAACGAGTTGACGTTCGGCGCGAACATCGGCAGCACTTTCGGGATGTACTTCTGCAAGCCGCCGATGTAGTGCAGGAACAACTCGCTCATTTGCCCGTCGGCGTTGGCGAAGATCGGCTTGCCCGTGGCGATGTCCACCACGCTCTGGTGGATGTGCATGGCGCTGCCCGGCTCGTCGCCAATCGGCTTGGCCATGAACGTCGCCGCGACGTTGTGCTTGAGCGCAGCCTCGCGCATGGTCCGTTTGAACACGGTGATCTGGTCGGCCAGATCCAGCGCGTCGCCGTGACGGAAGTTGATTTCCATCTGCGCCGGGCCGTCTTCGTGGATCAGCGTGTCGAGGTCCAGGCCTTGCAGCTCGCACCAGTCATAGACGTCTTCGAACAGCGGATCAAATTCGTTGGCGGCGTCGATGGAGAACGACTGCCGACCACTTTCGGCACGGCCCGAACGGCCCAGCGGAGCCTTGAGCGGCAAGTCAGGGTCTTCGCAGCGTTGGGTCAGGTAGAACTCCATTTCCGGCGCGACAATCGGCTTCCAGCCCTTGTCGGTATACAGCTGCAAGACTTTCTTCAGCACGTTGCGCGGCGACAGTTCGATCGGGTTGCCGAACTTGTCGAGGGTGTCGTGGATGACGATGGCGGTTGGCTCGATCGCCCATGGAATCACGTACACGGCGTCGGCCACTGGCTTGCAGACCATGTCGATGTCGGCAGGATCGAGCAGGTCGTAGTAGATGTCGTCGTCGACAAAATCCCCGGTTACCGTTTGCAGCAGCACACTTTCCGGCAGGCGCATGCCTCGCTCATGCAGGAACTTGTTGGTCGGTGCGATCTTGCCGCGGGCAATGCCGGTCAGGTCGCTGACCACACATTCGACTTCGGTAATCTTGTGATCTTTCAGCCAAGTGAGCAGCTGATCGAAAGGGGCATTCATAAAGACCTCGTTATTGGTTTTATAGACGCCGGGGAGGGCGGGTTTCATCTTCCGCCCCTTCCCCTGTGGCGCGTTGACGACTATCTTGGGCGCGCCTTGCAGTTCCATCTATCCACTTTAAGCAGCACCAAAGCGCACCAAAAGAGTGCGCAAGGTCACCCCATGACAACGTGCAATCCGTTACAGGTTCAAGCGTTCAACACCGCTGATGTCTCCGAGCAAATCCGCGCCACACCGGGTTGGGTCCAGCATTACCAGCAGATGTCGCCGGGGCATTTCGCCGGGCAAATCAGGTATCTGGACCTGCAAGGTGTCGAGGTTTATGAAGAGCAGATGAACACCCGGGTCGAGCAGAATTTCAGCGCGCCGTCGGGTGCCCTCGCGTTCTGTTTCGATCGCAGCGACAACGCGCTGTATCTGCTCAATGAAGACAGCCGCAACATCTGGATCACCCCGGAGAACTATCAGGAAATCGCCGTGGTATTCGGCCCCGAATTCGTCCGTCAGCACGGTCTGGATGTGGCGAAACTCGAAGGCTTGTTCATGGCGCCACTCAATGGCGGGCAGAACGCCTTGTTTAGTCGCTGGTTAAGCTCGACTCTCACGAAGTTGTCGCAAGCTGTTGATATGCCTAGCAAAGATGCATTGACGAAACAGCTGCTGGAGGACTGTCTGTTCATCCTCGATAACGCCAGGGTCAACCTTGACCGTAGCGGCTTGCAGCGCCGCACCGAAGAGCGAACGATCATGAAGCGCGTCGGCGAGTGGGCCGCCGACTCGCCCGAAGAAACCCTCAATCTGCTTGAGCTTTCAAACGTGGCGGGCGTTTCGTTGCGTCAACTGCAGCAAGCCTTCAAGGATTACACCGGGATGACGCCAAGCCACTGGTTGCGCTTGCGCCGGTTGAACAGTGCCCATCGCGAACTGCTCAGCCGCCGGCCAACGGAAACCACGGTGGCCGAAGTGGCAATGAATTGGTCGTTCTGGCACCTGGGGCGGTTTTCCAGCAGTTATCGGGCGCTGTTCAACGAGTTGCCCAGCGAGACGCTTAAACGCCTGCACAAATAATCCGCTCCGAGCATCAAGGGGAGGGCGCGGTCAATTGGATTGGGCGCGCCAGTCTCGTCTGCGCGTGAGAAAGACCTTTGTATCGCGAATGAACTTAATTAGAATCAGTCTCATTTGAATTCTTCTTCGCGCAGGGTCTCTTGACATGATTGAAGCCGCCGCACCCTCGGAGCAGAGCCTGCAGCAACTGTATCGCGACCATCGAGGCTGGCTGGAAACCTGGTTGCGTCGTCGCATGGGCAACGCCTGGGATGCGGCGGATCTGAGTCAGGACACCTTCTTGCGCGTGCTGTGCAGCGCTCAGCCGATTGCCGATATGCGCGAACCCCGGGCGTATTTGCTGACCGTGGGCAAGCGTCTGCTGAGCAATTTCTACACCCGCCGCAGCCTGGAAAAAGCCTACCTCGAAGCCCTCGCGCAGTTGCCGGAGGAGAGCGTGCCTTCGCCGGAGCACCGCTGGTTGCTGCTGGAAACCTTGCAGGCGCTGGATGAATTGCTCGATGGTTTGCCACGGCCGGTGCGTCGGGCGTTTTTGTGGAGTCAGCTCGAAGGCCTCGGGTATCGCGAGATCGCCGAGCGTTTGCAGGTCTCGGAACGCACGGTCAAACGCTATATGGCGCAAGCCTATGAGCATTGCTTGCTGGTGGATTTCTGATGCGTGTCGCACCCAGCGCCGACGCGCGGGAAGTCGCCCGTGCCGCCGCGCAATGGTTGGCGTTGCTGGAATCCGGCGAGGCCACGGAGGACGATCAGGCGCGCCTGCAACACTGGCGCAGCAGCGATGGCCGGCATGAACACGCCTGGCAGAAGATTCAACTGTTGCGCCAACGCTTTTCCGATTTGCCCTCGGCACTGGCCATGGCGACGCTGGACCGTCCGGATCCGGCACGTCGGGCGGCGCTGAAACGCGCGCTCGGCCTGGCGGCGCTGGTGCCCACAGCGTGGCTGATCAGTCGGCAGTTGCCGCTGGACGTCTGGCGCGCCGATTTGCACACCAGCACCGGCGAACATAAACGGCTGGCGTTGGCCGATGGCAGTTCGTTGCAGCTCAACACCGCGAGTGCGGTGAATGTGGATCTTGCTGCGCGTCAGTTGACGCTGGTACGCGGCGAAATGGCGCTCAACGTTTCCGGCAGCTCACCACTGATGATCAATGCGCCTTACGGCCGGATCAGCGTCAGTCGCAGTGAAGTCTGCGTGCGTCTCAATGAGCGCGACTGCAACGTCTCGGTGGTTCGCGGCGTGGTGCAACTGCAGCCGCTGCACGGGCCGGCGCTGACCTTGCAGCAAGGACAGCAAGTCACTCTGCAAGCCTCCGGGGCCGGGCCTGTTACGCCATTCGACGCGTTGATGCCGGGCTGGCGCGAAGGCGTGTTGATGGCGCAGAACCAGCCGCTGGGGGACTTCCTGCGCGAGTTGAGTCGCTACCGTTCCGGGTTGTTGCGCTGGGATCCGGCGCTGGAAAACCTGCGCATCACCGGCAGTTTCCGTCTCGACAACACCGATCAAGTGTTGTCTTTGCTGGCCGCCAGTCTGCCCATCGAGATTCATACGCGCACCCGCTTCTGGGTGTCGCTCGTTCCTCGAAACATTCCCCCCACAGAAAAAACTGGCTGAAGCCTGTCCCTTTTTTTCGTCTCGCTGGTCATTCCAGGCAAGTGAACAAAATCGAGAGCTTCTTCCAATGCCCGCCGTATTCCCCAGTCGTTTGCGTCCGTTGTTGCAGTTGAGTTTGCTGTTGAGCCTGAGTGCCAGTCCGCTGCTGATCCAGTCCAGTTGGGCCGACGAATCGGCCCGGCGCAGTTATCAGGTGCCGGCCGGCAGCCTGAGTTCCACGCTAACCCGATTTGCCGGTCTGGCCGGTGTCAATCTGTCGGTGGACCCGGCACTGGTCAGCGGGCGCAACAGCAATGGTTTGTCTGGTGAATTCGGTGTGGAGGAGGGCTTCACCCGGTTGTTGCTGGGCTCCGGCCTGCAACTGCAACCGGTGGGCGAGCAGGCTTACACGCTGATTCCGGCGGCGCAGGGCAGTAGCCTGCAGTTGGCGCCGACCTCGATCCTCGGCGCCACCGACTCGTCGGACGCGGACGTGTTTGCGGGCGGCCAGGTCGCACGCCGAGGCTCGCAAGGGTTGCTGGGGTCGAAAGACTTCATGGAAACCCCGTTCAGCATGACCACCTACACCAGCGAGACGGTCAAGAACCAGCAGGCCCGAACCCTGGGCGACCTGATCGCCAATGACCCGTCCGTGCGCGCGACCAACCCGGCGGGCGGGCGCTATGAACAATTCACCATCCGAGGCTTCAGCCTGTTCAACAGTGATGTGGCGTACAACGGCCTCTACGGCGTATTGCCGACGTACACGATCGACATGGAAATGGCCGATCGCGTCGACATCCTCAAAGGCCCGAGCCAGCTCATCAACGGTATTTCGCCGCGAGGCAGCGTCGGCGGCGGGATCAACGTC
Source organism: Pseudomonas sp. Seg1 (assembly GCF_018326005.1). Taxonomy (NCBI): domain Bacteria; kingdom Pseudomonadati; phylum Pseudomonadota; class Gammaproteobacteria; order Pseudomonadales; family Pseudomonadaceae; genus Pseudomonas; species Pseudomonas sp. Seg1. The sequence goes on along the minus strand of NZ_AP021903.1, from coordinate 3,300,460 downwards.
GTGCCGAAACGTGCGACGGACAAACCCATCACCTCGCTGACCGCCAATTACGCTTCCAACAATCAAATCGGCGGCGCGGTGGATGTCGGCCGGCGTTTTGGTGAGGACAACCAGTTCGGCCTGCGTTTCAACGGCGTAAAACAGTCCGGCGACACGGAGTGGGATCACCAGAGTGTCGACCGCGACATGGCCGTGTTGGGCCTGGATTTTCGCGGTGAGCGGCTGCGGATTTCCACCGATGTGGGTCACACCGAGCGCGATACCGACGCACCGCAAGAACGCGTGCAAGTCGCCGCCAATGCCAAGGTGCCCAACGCCAACGATGTGCGTGATAACTACGCGCAACCGTGGAGCCAGGCGCGGACCAAGGACACCTTCGGCACGCTCAACGCTGAGTTTGATGTCGGTGATTCGGTGATGGTCTACGGCGGTGTTGGTGCTCGCAAAAGCAATCACGACTTCCTTCGACATGCGGTTTCCGTGACCAACGATGCCGGCGACTTCAGCGTACAGCCACGGGATTTCACCCGTGACGAGAATGTTCGCACTGCCACGGCGGGCGTGCGCAACTGGTTCCACACAGGTCCAGTCAGTCATGAGGTCAACCTGGCTGCCAGCTATTTTTATATGGACTTTGAAAACGGCGGCGCCCGTTATGCGGCGGGCCGCAGCAACCTGTATGACCCGGTGGAAACCGCAAAACCCGCTCGGCCAACGCGCTATGACGCCAAGGTCTACACCGAGAACCGCTTCAGTGGCGTAGCGTTGTCCGACACTCTCGGCTTCTTTGATGATCGCCTGTTGCTGACCCTTGGCGCCCGTTGGCAACGGGTCAAGGTCGACGACTGGAGCGATGATGTAAAAGGCGATACCGCCTACGACGAGGAAAAGGTTTCGCCCTCGGGTGGCATTCTGTTCAAGGCAACGGACAAGTTGTCGCTGTACGCCAACTACATGGAAGGCTTGAGCCAGGGCAAGATCGCGCCTTCGACGTCGATAAACGAGGACGAGATCTTCCCGCCGTTCATCAGCCGCCAGGTCGAAGTCGGCGCCAAGTACGATGCCGGTTCATATGCCCTCACTGCCGCGGTGTTCCGCATCAAACAGCCGGCGTACGAAACCAACGCCACGACGCGGGTGTTCGGCCCGAACGGCAAACGGCAGAACGACGGGGTTGAGTTGAGCGTGTTCGGTGAGCCGCTGAAAGGCTTTCGCTTGCTCGGCGGCGTGATGTACATCGACAGTGAGTTGACCCGGACCACCAACGGCACATTCGATGGCAACCGCGCGCCGGCGACGCCGAAGTACAACGTCAATCTGGGGGCGGAATGGGATGTGCCGAACGTACAGGGCCTGACGTTGACCGGACGCGGCCTCTATTCCAGCTCGCAATATCTGGATCAGTCGAACGACAAGGAAATCGATTCCTGGGAGCGCTTTGACGTGGGTACGCGATACGCCTTCAAGGTCGATGAGAAAACCATCACCCTGCGCGCCAATGTCGAGAACGTGCTGGACAAGCGCTATTGGAGTTCTGCCGGCGCTTCGGACGACAGTGAGCCGGGGCTGACGTTGTCGACACCGAGAACCTATCTGCTTTCAGCGACGGTTGATTTCTGATTCCACTCGCCAAATCGAAAGCCATCGGGAGCGCTATCAGCGAACTGACTCACTCTCATAGTGATGTCCTGACCACCAGTGGACAGTCAACTCGCTGAGTTCCCGACAGCTCAAGGGTCTCGATCAGATGTCGTGCAGCGTTGCGACCAATCTCGTAGTACGGCAGTTGCACGGTGGTCAGCGGCGGGATGAACAACTCGGCAATGCCGATCATGTTGTCATAGCCGAGGACGGCGACATCGTCGGGAATTTTCAGGCCACGCCCCAACAGCAACTGATAGGCACAAAAGGCAATGCGGTCGTTGCCACAGATCAAAATATCGAATTGGGGACGACCATCGATGACATGCCGGTCGAGGATAGCGGCTGTTTCACTGTAGGCATCATGATCGGAAAGGTCGTACTGCAGGAGCGTTTCAGGCGCCAGGCCGAATGCCTGACAGGCACGCTGCAGACCTTTTTGTCGCAGCCCCCATGCCAGACTCTGTTTCGGCAGATTGATACACAGAGGACGCTTATAGCCGAGGCTCAACGCGTGGTGTACGGCGCGGTACTGGCCCATTTCGTCGTCCGGCACATAGCTGACGAGGCGGCTGTCATCTGCCAGACAATTGGCGAGCACCAGAGGCTTGCTCTTCAATCGCTCGGGAATACATACCTGGCGAAACCCCATGGCGCTGAAGATCAAGCCGTCCGGACGGTGCGACAGCATCAGGTCGATGTTCTGGTCGGTGGGCGGATTGCTCAGCAGGTTGAGGATAAAGACATTCCAGCCGGCTTGCTGCGCGGTCTGCTCAATGGACAGCAGCAACTCGACCGCGAAGGGTGTGGTCGCGGTGTCCAGCGCGAACACACCGATGGTTCGCGACTGGAGGTTGTCACCGCGCATCTTGCGCGCTGACAGGCTGGGTACGAATTGCAGTTCATCAATGGCGCGACGCACCCGTAGGAGGGTTTCGGGGCTCAGCTTTTCCGGAGTATTGAGCGCTCGAGAAACCGTCATCAGGGACACGCCGGCCAGCTGTGCAACGTCTTTCACTGAAGTCATGCGAAGTGCGGCCGGTCAGGTTGACGCAGGATCATGACACAGGGCCCGGGCTTCTCGCGACCCGAATGACGACCCTCATGACCATCCTGAACCGAGCGGCCATGCCCTGGGGATCGAAACACGCCCGCCACTTCCGCTTGCCACAAGTTTCACGCCGAGACTGTCGGAGCGCGGATAGAGGCGACTGCTGAGACTGAAGCGACCGTTTTCATCGAACACTTCGATGGATGACCGGTCGAGAAACACGCGCAGTTCCAGTCGCTCTTGTGTCGGGTCTATCGAGACGCTGCGCTGGCCTGTGACTTGCGTACCCGAGCGGTTGCGGTCAAGCACCAGGCGCTGCAGTGACGCATCATAGTAGAGCAGGGTTTCTTCACGGCCATCATCGCTGCACCGCAAGGCGACTCCCAAGTGGCCGTCAGTGCAGCCGAGCAGATCCAGATGCACATGGATTTCGAGCATATCGCCATTCACTTCCGGTACCCAGCGGGCTCCCGACTCTCCCCACCACGGCGTACCCGGCAATAGCGTCATTCGCAGTGCGCTGAGCTCCCGTGCCGGATACACGCAAAGGCGATCGGCGCACAGTTCAAGTTCGCGTGGCAATCCGAGCATGCCGCACCAGTGATGGGCCTGGCTCGGCATCAGGCTTTCCCACATGTCCAGCCATGCCCATACGAGGCGCCGACCATCGGCGGCCAACAGCGTCTGCGCGGCATAGAAATCATGGCCGTTATCCAGCTCGATAAAAGGCCCGCCAGTGAAATTCCATTGGTTGTCCAGTCGACCCACACGGTAACCCGTCTGGTACTTGTTGAGCCGTTCGTAACCTTGGGATGGCATGCCTTGAGGAGAGTACAGCAGCACATCGCGTCCGTTCAGTCGGAACAGATCCGGGCACTCCCACATATAGCCATCGCCCTCCCTGCCGCCAGACACATAGTTCAGGAACTCCCAGGCGTGCAGATCCGTGGAACGGTACAGCGGGAGCAGCGGCAGATCGCCCAGACGTGCGCCGGCAATCAGGTACCAATAGTCATCCGCCTGCCAGACCTTTGGGTCACGGAAGTGCATGATGGTGTCTTGCGGCGCGCTGTCGATCACCGCGCCGTGTTTGACGAAGCGGATGCCATCGGTACTGGTCGCCAGGCACTGCACTTGACGGATGAAACGCTCGTCACCCACTTCCCCCAGCCAAGTGTGCCCGGTGTAGATCAGGGCCAGGGTATCGCCACACACCACCGCGCTACCGGAAAAACAGCCGTCACGGTCGCAGTCATCGCCGGGTGCCAGCGCAATGGGCAGGTGCTGCCAATGAACCAGGTCGGCACTCTTGGCGTGGCCCCAATACATCGGCCCCCATTTCGCGTCGAAGGGGTGATGCTGATAGAACACGTGGTACTCGCCACGAAAGTACACGACCCCGTTCGGGTCGTTCATCCAGCCTGCCGGCGGAGAAATATGATAACCGGGTCGATAGTCCTCGATGACGCGAGCTTGGCTGGCAGCCAGTGCGCGCTGCGCAAGGTCAAGGGTCGAAGACATGGGATCGCTCGGGGTATTCAAAGACAAGGTCATAGGGCGTTTGCTCGGATTGAGCGTAGAGAAAGGTCATCGGGCACGGATTCAATGGCTTGCGGGTGGCGCTGCAATGCCGTGCCGTCGCTGTCGAACAGGTGGATCTTGTCGATGTCCAGTTGCAGTTCGACCCGATCGCCTGTCTGCCATCCGGCGTTGACTTCACAGCGACAGATCAGTGGCTCGTCCTGCCCGCTATCCAGGTGCACATAGGTTTCACTGCCCAGGTATTCGACCCCGGTCACGACGACGCCAGCCGTTCCCTGCGCCGCTTTGAGCGACAGGTGTTCCGGGCGAACGCCGAGACTCAGCAGAGCGTCCGCCGCCAGGTTCGAGCTGTCGAAGGGCAGGGTGGTCATCCGCAAAACGGGAGCATCAACCAGGCTGGTTTCGCCCGGCGCATGCAGGCGGGCCGGGAGGAAATTCATTCTCGGCGAACCGAGAAAACCGGCGACAAAACGGCTGGCCGGGCGCTCATAGAGTTCGCGCGGTGAGCCGACTTGCTCTACACAGCCGCCGTTGAGCACAACAATTTTGTCGGCCAGGGTCATCGCTTCCACCTGATCGTGGGTGACGTAGATCATGGTTGAGCGCAGCCGGGCATGCAGCCGGGCGATTTCGTTGCGCATCTGTACCCGCAAGGAGGCATCCAGATTGGAGAGCGGCTCATCGAACAACAGAATGTCCGGTTCCCGCGCCATGGCTCTGCCCATGGCCACGCGCTGACGTTGCCCCCCAGACAGTTCCTTTGGCTTGCGTTGCAGCAGTTTGTCCAATTGCAGGATTTGCGCAGTTTTCAGCACTCGCTCGCGCAGGCTGCTCTTTTCAGTCCTGGCCAGTTTGAGACCAAAACTGATGTTGTCGTAGACGCTCATGTGCGGGTACAGCGCATATGACTGAAACACCATGCCGACGCCGCGCTCGCGCGGTTCCAGGTCGTTGACCCGCTGCCCGTCGATTAGCAGATCGCCAGCACAGATCGAATCCAGTCCGGCGATCAGTCGCAGCAGGGTCGACTTTCCGCAGCCCGAAGGCCCCACGAACACGACGAATTCACCCGCCGCGATCTCCAGGTTGATGTCGCGAAGAATCCGCGCGCCGCCCAATTGTTTGTTCACATTGTCCAGTTTCAATTTGATCACGATGCTGTTCCTTGTCTTTATTGGGCATCAACCCTTTAACGCGCCGGCAGTGAGACCGGAAACGATTCGGCGCTGGAAGATCAGCACCAGAATCACCAGTGGGACGGTGACCAGCACCGAGGCAGCCATCAACAAGCCCCAAGGCAACTCATGGGGGCTGCCGCCGGAAATCAAGGCGATGGCAACCGGCACCGTGCGTTGGCTGTCGGTGAGGGTGAAAGTCAGGGCAAACAGGAACTCGTTCCACGCCGCGATGAAGGCCAACAAACCGGTGGTGACCAGTGCAGGCCAGAGCAGCGGCAACAGCACGCGGGTGAGCGTCACCCAGGGTGACGCACCATCCATGATTGCCGCTTCCTCCAGTTCGTGGGGCAGTTGCCCCATGAACGTGGTCAGCACCCAGACGGTGAAGGGCAGGGTGAAAATCGTGTAGCTGAGGATCAACGCCCAGGACGTGTTGTACAGACCCAAGGCACGGATCACTTCGAACAGCCCTGACAGCACCGCAACCTGGGGAAACATCGACACGCCAAGGACCATCATCAATACCGTGCCACGTCCACGGAATTTCACCCGGCCCAGGGCGTAGGCGGCGGTCAGGCTGAGGAACAGCGCCAGCGTCACCACGCACAGCGCAACCACCAGCGAATTGCCAATCGCCCGCAGGAATGAGGCCTGGTGGAGTACCGCCGAGTAATTGGAGAAGTCTGGATTTTCGATCCAGTAGCTCACCTCGAACAGGGCGCTGGAGGGCTTCAGTGAGGTCACGATGGCGTAGTAGAACGGGAAAACCGCATACAGCAGCAAAACCCCGATCAGGCACCAGAACCCGAGGCGCAACAGTGCTTTTTTCAGCAGGCGCGGGCTCATGCGCGGACCTCCAGTTGACGGCGTCCGAGGTAGAGATAAAGCATGGCGATCACCGCGACCAGCAGAAACAACAGCGTCGACGCCGCGCTGCCGTACCCGACGTCCTGGAACTCCACCAGGTGCTGGCGGGCATACACCGACATGCTCATGGTGCTCGACGAGTTCGAGGTCAGCACGTAGATCACGTCGAATACCCGCAGGGAATCGAGGATACGGAAGATCGCCGCCACCAGCAGTGCAGGCATCAACAGTGGCAGCGTGACGCGCCAGAACACCTTCAGCGGATGAATGCCATCGACCCTGGCCGCTTCGTAGCAATCGCTCGGCAACATCTGCAGGGCCGCCAGCATCAGCAGCGTGACGAAGGGGACGGTCTTCCAGACGTCAACGATGATCACCGCCCACATCGACAGGTCTGCATCTGCCGTCCAGGCCAGGGGGGTGTCAATCAGGCCGAGGCTGAGCATCAGGTGATTGATGATGCCGAACTGGTCGTTGAGCATCCATGACCAGATCTTCGCCGAGACAATCGTCGGAATCGCCCACGGAATCAGAATCAACGCACGCACCAGAGAACGGCCGGTGAACTTGATGTTCAGCAGCAACGCCACCAACAGCCCCAGAATGACTTCCAGTCCCACCGACAGCACCGTGAAATACAACGTGTTGCGCACCGCGTTCCACCATTGCGGGTCGACGAGGATGCCTGACCAGCCGGAACCGCTGAACAAGAGATAGTTGCTCAAGCCGATGAAGGTTGCGCCACCGGTGTCCGCCAGGCTGGCGTCGGTCAGGCTGAACCAGAACGTGCGCAGCAACGGCCAGGCGGCCACAAGGGCCAGACAGACCAGCATTGGCGTCAGAAACAGCCAGGCAGCGCACACCCGGCGACGTTGTACGGGTGTTTCCCTCGTGGGCAGGAGCTCGTCGAAGGGGGCATGGGCAGTAGAGACAGACATGGTGATTTCCTTCCTTGTGGCTTACCAGTTCTGGCGTTTGATACGCGTGAGTTCGCTTTCCAGTTCGGCCAGTGCCTGATCGACGGGCAACTCGCCCGCCAGCACGCCATGCACCCGATCGAAGAACGCATTGGAGACCCGTGGATAACGGTCGGCGGTGATTGCGGCGGGGCGCATGACCCCGTCGTTGAGAATGCTGTGTAGCTGAGCGTAATAAGGCATGGCCGCGAGCAACTCGGGATCTTGATACAGCGACTCGATCACCGGGTTATAGGCGCCTGTCAGGGCACGATGTTTTTGCTCTTGGGCACTGGTCAGGTAGCTCACCAGCTCGGCGGCAAGTTTGGGATGAGCGCTGTAGCGCGATACCGCCAGGCCCCAGCCACCGAGGGTGGAAGCATGCTCGCCGTTCTCGCCGCCGCGGGGCAGGGGAGCGACGCCGACCTTGTCTTTTACGGCACTGTCCTGGCTTTGCACCAGGCCCCAGACATAAGGCCAGTTACGCATGAACAGCGCATTACCCGACTGGAATACGCCGCGTCCTTCTTCCTCGGTGTAATTGAGCACGCCGCGCGGAGAGATGTCTCCTACCCAGCTTTTCGCCAGCGTCAACGCGGCTCTTGAGGCCGGACTGTTAACCACGATGTCTCCGCGTTGATTGATCAGTCCGCCTTGTGGTTGGCTGCTGATCCACTCCAGCGCATTACACGTCAGGCCCTCGTAGGCACGTCCCTGAAAGATGTAACCCCAGAGATTGGCGTTCCCGGCGTTGCGCTCCGCCTGTTGCACATCCCTGGCGGTAGCGGTCATTTCCTCCCACGTCTGAGGAACCTGCTTTGCGTATTTATCGAGCAAGTCTTTGCGGTAATACAGCAGCCCCGAGTCGGTGAACCACGGCATCGTCACCAGCCGTCCGTTGACCGTGGCGTTATCGACTTGTGCCTGGAAGTAGCCTTGGGTCGCGTTGGCGGGAAGTACCTCACGCAGATCCATCAGGTGTTTGGCCAGCATCCCCGGCCACACCATGTCGATTTGAATGATGTCGATGTCGGTGGACTGCGCACTGAGGATCTGCTGGTAGAACGACAACCTCTCGGTCGCCGAGTTAGGCGTGGAGACCACCTCGACGTTGTTGCCAGTCTGTTTCGACCATGTCTCGACGGCCTCTTTGCACAGTTGCAATTCCGCCCCCACCGCACCGCACGAGATCGTCAGATCGGTTGCGCTCGAGACGGATGGAAGTGCGGCAGACAGGGTGATCAATGCAACGGGCAGGAGCGATTTCAGGTGTTTCATCGAGCGTCCTTTATTTTTGTTTTTAGAAAAGTTAACGTTAACATCGCCAAATGTAGCAGCGTATTTGCGATGAGGCACCCTTTTTTTCGTTGATTGCGACAACTCGCAGCGCAAGAAAAAAACGGCCGTTTGCGTCAACCAACAATAAAAACAAAACAGGGATTTCATATGCACAAAGCATCAGGCTGGCTATTGGCAGGTGTGCTCGGCACATCCGCGGCAACCGCACAGGCCGCAACACTGGAAGAGCGCATGGCCGCACTTGAAGCTCGCGCCAGCGCAGCGGAAAAGCGCGCAGCCACGGCCGAACAGCAGACCCAAGTACTTGCCCGGGAATTGCAGCAAATCAAACTCGCGGCGCCGCCCTTGCAGCCCGTCGCGTCTAACGCAACAGCCATTTCCGCGCCTGCACTGGATACCCGACTGGCAAAACTCGAAGCCCGTCAGCAAAGTCTGGATAAAGACAGCACTACCGGACACCTCTCCGATGGGTTCAGCTTCAACGGCTATGCGCGCTCCGGATTGTTGGTCGACGAGGGGCTGGGTGGCGGCCGTGGCGGCCCTTACACAACGCCGGCCGGCTCGGTGGGCGGTGCAGTCGGGCGACTCGGTAACGAAGACGACACCTACATGCGCATCGACCTGTCGAAAGAGGTCCATGCGCAAAACGGCACCCGTTCCAAATTCACGGTTTCCATCGCCGACGGTGTGGAAAGCTCCAATGACTGGACGGCGGACGAAAGCAAACTCAACGTACGCCAGGTATTCGCCACGCTCGACCATGTCGCTGCGTTCAAAGGCAATTCAGTGTTCGAGAACGCGACGCTGTGGGCAGGCAAGCGGTTCGATAGAGATAACTTCGATATCCACTGGCTGGACTCCGACGTCGTTTACCTGGCCGGCACCGGCGGCGGAATTTACGATGTGCAGATGAACAAGCACTGGCGTTCGAATTACTCCTTGATTGGGCGTAGCTACGGGGATTTCAGTCAGGGCGGTATTGATGCCGATGTGGAAAGTTACATTCTGACCTCGAACCAGTTCTTCGAGGATGGCCAGTGGCAGTGGATGTACAACGCCATCGGCGCAAAGAAAAACGATTTCGGCACCCGCACCAATAAAGCCGGTTTGACGCCTGCGGATAGCGGTTTGCACAGCATGCTGGCCAATCACCAGAAAACCTTTTTCGGCAGGGAAGGGTTCTTCAAAACGGCGCTGCTCTATGGGCAAGGCCTGGGGGCAGAGGTCAAGAACGTTGGCTCGGATGGTGAACTGATCGACGAGGCCCGCGCGCTGCGTCTGGCACTTTACGGTGAAACCCCTCTGAGCTCTGACTGGCGCATCGGCCCCAGCCTGCTGGCCGAACAGAGCAAGGATAGGTACGTCAAAGGTGACGACTACCGCTGGCTGACCCTGAACGTGCGATTGGCCAACACAATCAACAGCAACTTCGAAATGGCCTACGAAATGAGCTGGCAAACCATGAACCTCGACCCTAAAGGCTATCTACAACGTAATGCGGTCGATGGTAACTTCTGGAAATTCACTGTCGCCCCGACGTTCAAACTTGACGTTGGCGATCTTCTCACGCGGCCGGAGTTGCGAGTGTTCGCAAGCTACATGAACTGGTCTTCGGATCTGGACAAATTCAGTACTGCGGACTCCTTTGGCATGTCCGACTTCCAGGCGGGAGGGGTATGGCAATACGGTATACAGATGGAAACCTGGTTTTAATGGTTGAACGCAATTGCGATAGTGCAGTGCTGGAGCGGCGAAGGATGCTCCAGGCTAATGATGTCGTTTCTTCCCAGGATGGATGATTACCCAATGCTCAAGTTCAATGCTCATCTCGGTTTCCAATTCAATGAATTGCCTTTTCTGCAGCGCATCGAAGCCGCCGCAGCCGCCGGTTTCCGGGCGGTGGAGTTTCCGTCGCCGTATGAATTCGACGCAAGTCTGCTTGCCGACCATCTAGCCCAATACAGTTTGCCGTTGATTCAGTTCGCCGCCCCGGCTGGCGTGACCAAAGGCATCGCCGCGTTACCGGGCATGGAAGTGGAGTTTCGCGATGGGTTGCGCCAGGCCGCCCGCTACGCAAAGACGTTGGCGTGTTCGGATGTCCACATCATGTCGGGCGTTACAACGCAGAATGACGCTGAGCGTATCTACGCGGGCAACCTGGAATATGCGGTCAAGTACTTCGAAGACCAGGGGCTGCGGCCGCTTATCGAAGTGATCAGCGCGGAGGCGATGCCGGGCTACTACATGTCTGACTTCAGCAAGGCGCAACAGATTCTGGAAACCTTCCCGAGTGTTGGGCTGATTCTTGATCTTTACCATGCCCAGCTTTTGACTGGAGACGCAGCCGCTTTGCTGGCGCGGTTTTATGACAGAACCGTCCATGTGCAGATTGCCGATTGCCCGGGGCGTCACGAGCCGGGAACGGGGAATATCGAATTTGCTGCGTTGTTCGCGGCGCTGGAGCAACGCGGCTACGCGGGATGGATCGGGTGTGAGTACCGTCCTTCTGGATCTACTGTTGCGAGTCTTGACTGGATCAAGCAGCTAAGTGCTTAGGCTCTGGATTCAACTTGGAGGCGCGCCTGCAAACCGCGATCGAGGCCGGTGAACTGGCGCCCGATAGGGATCTGTCAGCGTTGGCTGTGCTTGTGTCATCGCGGCTGCACAGCCTCTCGCTTCGCGCGCGTGCAGGGAAATCCCGAAAAGAACTGACGGGGCTGGTGCGCAAATAACGCTGTCAGCGTTATTTGCGCTTGAGCACATTCGGGTCGTTGCAGCGCTGCTGCAGTCGCGTCGCCCGCGGGGGCAGACCCGCTCCAAGCGTGCGTTTATCAAGCGGGCACAGATGCAACAACTCTTCTTCGACGATGCGATTGCTCAGGCCCAACTCCAGTTCCGGGCAATCGAGATCGAGCCAGTCACCGTGTTGCAGTGGGGGTTCGCTGTCAGGGTGGCCCAGGCCATGAAACACGTAGTGGACCATGCCTGGCTGCACGAACTGTTCGTGCTGTTCGAGGAATGCCTGGGTGTATTTGCGCAGTGAGTGCCATTCCTTCAGATCGATATCGTACTCGCGATAGGAGATTTGCCTGTCCTGACGCTCGATACGAGCGTTGATCGACAATCGACACTGCAACTCTCCAAGAATCATTGCCGGAGCCAGTGCGCATTCGCGAAGACACGCCTGGTTGGCGTCCGGCGAGTCGAGGTTGCCGAGCAGTGGATCGTGCACTTCATTACCGATGGTGAATCCGACAAAGTGCAGTTTGCCGAAGGAGTCGACCATATAAATGCAGACGATTCCCGGTTCACTGGCAATGCTCAGCGCCTGATAAGGGATGTTGAGCGCCTCGCCTTGCGTCTTGAGCAGACTGCCGTTGCCTTTGTAACTCCACGCCTGCTTTTTCGACAGCGTCAGGTTGACCGTACTGACCTGGGCGAGCAAATTATTGCCGGGTTTGAGTGGTGGCTGCAGGTCGATGTCCTGGGTGCTGTCACTGGCGGGCAGATGCTTGAGATGCTCGGCCCAGCCGCGATGCCAGCGACTGCAATACTGCAATGTTTCATACAGCCCGCCCTGTTCGGGAAACATGCGCAGGCTCTGGCCTGTCTGGAAGTCGAACACACCGATGCCTCGGTGTTCATGCTGGCAAAGGTCGAGCAGCATCAAATAATATCCCATGATCTCTAATCCTTGAGGGGTAGGCTGATCGGCAACGCGTTCGCGGCTGACAGGGCAGGGAGGGGTTGCAGATTGTCGCGCAGACCCAGCGACAACAGCAGGCCGCCGATGCTCCCGGCCAGTGCGACATACAAAATCGATGGCAGGCCGAAATGCATCGCGGCGTAACCGGCGACGGCGGGTGACACGCCACCGCCAAGGATCTCGCCGAACCCGACGACAATGCCGGTGGCAGTGGGAAGCAGTGCAGGTGGCACCGACTCGCTGGTCAACGGCCCGACAGTCATGCAGATCAGGCTGAAGTTGAAGAAAGACAAAAGGAACAGCAGGAGAAATAACAACCCGGTAATGGCCGGGCTGATGATTAACAGCCCCACCAACGTTGCGCTGGTCATGAAGGAAACAATGACCACCGGTTTGCGTCCCAGTCGGTCCGACATTGCCGGAATGATCAACTGACCGATAAAACCACCAACACCAAGGGCGGATATCACGACGGCCATCGACAGCGTTTCAAGGTGCATGTAGTCCGTGAGGTAGCTGGGCAACATGGCACACAGGACGAACTGGCAAGTAAGAATGCAAAACATGATCAGGATGTTCAGGCTGACATTGCCGCTTTTGAAGGCACTCAACCAGTTCGCCCAACCCCTGCCTGATGCGGGTTGCTGATGTGCCGGCAAGGGCGCGGGTCTATAGATTTTCCACAAATAGCCGGCCAGCAGGAGACCGGGCAACGAGATAATCGCGAAAACTATACGCCACGAGTCGAATAGCTCCAACAGACTGGCAGCCAGCAATGGCCCCAGGCACAGTCCGAGAATCGGGAATAATGCCTGTTGGAAACCCAGATTCTGTCCGCGGCGCTGCGGATGCGAAACCTCATCGGTGACGATGATACTGGTCGGTGTGAACGCGCCTTCGCAGAGCCCCATCAGCCCGCGGATAACGACCAGCCCGAAAAGTCCCCCGGCCAGAGCCGACATCCCCGAGAGCAGCGACAGCACTGCAATTGACAGGACCAGCGCGTTCTTGCGACCCAATCGATCGATCACGTAGCCCGCGCCCAGGGCTGAAAAGCCCCAGGCGAAGGCCAGTGCTGCCGACAGCATGCCGAGGTCCTGATAATCCAGCTGCAAGTCACGCATGATCACGGGAAACAGCGGCAGAATGATAAAGCGATCAAGCCCGACGAGGCCGAAACTCAGGGACAGCAGCAAAACCATCCGTTGTTCATATTGCCGCTTGGGCGGCGCAGCGAGATTGTCTCTGATCATCGTTCATCCTCCATGTGAAACCATTAATCAGGTGCAATGAAGGGTTTGCGAAAGAGGCCGAGAAACCTTGGCGTCCTACAGACCGCCAAGATTTCTTGCAGACTCAAACGTAGCCCCGGCAAAACGTGGGAATCAGGCTACCCATTCACCCACGGCCATTTCGGCGGTGAAGCCTGGGCCGAAAGCTGCCAGCATGCCGACATCGCCGGAGTTAAGACCCGACTCAAACTGTCGCTTGAGCACGTCGAAAACCACAACGCTGGCAATGTTGCCGGCTTCGGCGAGGCTGTTGCGCGACTGCGAAACCCGGTTCGAGGCAAGGTCCAGTTGCAGGACCAATTCGTCAAGAATCTTGCGGCCGCCAGTGTGGAAGATGAAGAAGTCGTTCTGCGCACAGTTCTGTTCAAGAGTGTCGTAGTTGAGTTTCTCCATAATCGGCGCGACATCTTTAATAGAGTTCATGACGGCTTTGTCCAGGGTAAAGTGGAAGCCGGTGTCCTTTACATCGTATTTGATGTAGTGCTCGCTCTTCGGCAGGAAGAAAGAGTTGGTGGAACGGATTTTGAACCCTGACGCCTGATCATCAGCGCGCAATACGCAGGCAGAAACAGCATCGCCAAAAAGTGCAGCGGAAATGAACGCATGCAACTTGGTATCGTCAGGCTGATAACACAGCGACGAGAACTCCAGCGAGACAATCAACACGTGATTACGCGAATCCAGTTTGGCGAAGTCATTGGCCCGGTTTATTGCTGCAGCGCCGGCGACGCAACCGAGCTGAGCGATCGGCAACTGCACGGTAGAAGTCGGCAGGTCCAGATCGTTGATCAGGTGTGCGGTGAGCGATGGCATCATGAAGCCGGTGCACGAGGTGACCACCACCATACGGATGTCATTGGTCGTTAAGCCAGCGTTTTCAATGGCTTGACGGGCAGCGGCGGAAGACATCTGGCGGGCTTCACGCTCATAGACGATGCTGCGGTGAGTGAAGCCGGTGTGCACCGCCAGCTCGTCGATCGGCAGGATCAAATGCCGCTCGTTGACTTCGGTATTCTGGATCATACGCTTGGCCAGGGCCATGCGCGGATGGTCGGCGTGCAGGCTCTCCAGATGTTCAATCATCTGTTGTTGAGTGATCTTGTTTTTCGGGAACATTACGTGCGGGAGACAAAGAGTCGACATGATGAGTCCTCGGCCATATAAAGCCAATAAATGGTTTTTGGGATAATTCCCGATTTAAAATAACGGCAGTTTGCTATCCCCGGAGGAACAAGGATTAAAAGCTTTTGGCGAGTAAGTTTTTTTTATAAGTAGCGCAATTCTTGTTTTGATATTCAAACGGTCGAGCGTCAGAAACTAACGCTCGACGGTTTTATTTATACGTCCAATACAAACTTGTAGGCGTATTGCCAGGCCAGATTGCTTTCGCGCACATGTTTGCGTACGACCATGCGTACCGGCGCGCCGGTTTTCAGTTGTTCCGGGTGAGTGACGTCAACGATTTCCGACGCGATCACCAAGCCATCGTCCAGACGAACCATCGCCATGCAGCGAGGCACTGTTTCGCCGTAGCCCATGGCGGCAAGGATCGGATTCTCGGCGTGAGCCATGACTTCGATCTTGCCGCTGCGTGCGCAGCGGTACGGTTTTACGTTGAGCGAATTGCAGGCGCCACAAACTGTACGACGTGGGAAAAAGATTTCCTTGCAGTCTTCGCATTGACTGCCTTCCAGACGATATTTGCCGCCGTGTTCTCGCCATTCGCGAAGCATGCTGGCAGTGGTCATCCGATGAATCTGTTCGGGGTACATAGACATGGTCCGGCTCCTTAGTCGTTGGAAAGAACGATCACTGAGTTGTGGGCGGCATAACCTCCCAGGTTTTGCGACACGCCGATGCGCGCTCCCTTGACCTGGTTGTCGGATTCACCGCGCAACTGACGGAACAGTTCGGTGATGTGCAGAATGCCGTCACAACCGGACGCGTGACCGCGCCCAATGTTGCCGCCGTCGGTGTTCAATGGCAGCGGACCGTCAATGCCGATGCCGCCTTCCAGAACAAAATCACCGGCCTGACCCTGCTTGCAGACCCCCATGGATTCCATCTGGATCAGACCCGCGCCGAGCAAGTCGTAGACCTGCGCGACATCGATATCCTTCGCGGTGATTCCGGCCTTTTTATAGGCGATTTCAGCGCAAGCGATGGAGTTGGCCGACACCGCCATGCCGACATTTTTTGGCAGGCCCGGGTGATGCAGGGTCGGGTTGTGAAAACGCGTGCCGAAGTAATGGGAAACGCCTGTATAGGCACATCCGCGAACGAATACTGGTTTGTCCGTGTATTTGTGAGCCAGATGTTCGGCGACCAGAATCGCGCAACCGCTTGCTTCACCCCAAGCCAGCATCGAGCCAAAGGCTTCGCTGTTTTTCAGGGTATCGATAGATGGAATCGGATGGCCGAAGCGCGTGGCATTCGGGGTGTTGTGCGCATAAATACGCATCTGCCGGCCAAAGGTCGCCAACACATCAGCTTCACGCCCGGCATAACCGAACTTTTCAAAGTATTCCGCCGTCGCCAGGGCAAAAGCATCGGTGTGGGAAATACCCAGGAAGTAGTCGTACTCACATTCGGTACTGGAACCGATGTATTCGGCATAGTTGAAGTGGTCGGTCATCTTCTCGAAGCCGCCGACCAGAACAATATCGTATTCCCCGGAGGCAATCATTTGATGGCCCATCTGGAACGACACGGAACTGCTGGTGCAGTTGGCGGTGCTCATGAACGTCGGCGCCGGGCTTATGCCCAAAGTGTCGGAGATGGTCGGGCCGAGACCGCCATATTCCGAAATGCCCTCGCCGTGATAACCGTAGGCCACACCCTGGATTTCCCGAGGATGCATCCTGGCGTCTTTGATAGCTTTATAAGCCGACTCGACGATCATTTCCTTGAACGTCTGCCGGACCCTGGAACTTCCCGGTTTCGGCGTATAGGCGGCCGAAACGATTGCAACACGACGTGCGCACATGTACATGCTCCTTGCGTAGACAGGCGAAATCAGAGGTAGGCGGTGAGGGCGTAGTCAGCTCGCAAATACTTGAACTCGTATTTGATGGACGTGCCGTAATCTACGTACAGCTTGTTTTCGAGCGATTCGCGCAGTGGACTGTTGCGCTTTTGGTAGGCCTCAATGGCCGGGGTGACCGTCAAGGCAATTGCGTCGCTGCCGGCACCGAAACCGTAAGACACCAGCAGGATTTTTTGACCGGGACGCGCCTGGTCGAGCACGTTAATCAAACCGAGGAGCGGGCTGGCAGCACCGGTGTCACCAACGCTGCTCGCGTAGATGCCGGGCTCAACCTGTTTCGGATTGAATCCCAGATGCTTGGCGAGGGAGTAGGGCGTGGACACCAGATTCTGCTGGAACACGACGTAATCGTAGTCCTGCGGGCAGGTGCGCAATTTGGCCATTAAGCCTTCCGCCGCCCGGCGAGTCTGGTCTTCCAGACCGATGCTGTTTTTGTCCGAGCCAAGCCCCATCCCGGAGCGAATATAACGATCGCCTTGCGGGCGAATGTTGTCGGCGACATCGGCTGCACAAGAGAAATTGCCATCGAATTCTGCGATGACATTCTCCGTGCCCACCAATAATGCTGCCGCACCGGCACCCGCATAGGATTCGGTCAGATCACCTGGGGCGGTGTTGCGATTGATAGTGTCGGCGCCGATTGCAAGGGCGCTGCCGGTCATGCCGGAAGCGACCAGTGCCTGGCAAATCTGCAGCGCAGAAGTGCCGGATTTGCCCGCGAACTGGACGTCGGCGCAATAGGCGTCATAGCCGGAACCGAGCATTTCGAGGATGACAGAGGCCGAGGCGCGGGAGTCATAGGGGTTGGTGCAAGTGCCCAGATACAAAGCCTCGACGCTACTGCCGGGGGCCATATCCAGTGCACGCTGGGCGGCCAATACACCGAGAGTGATCACATCTTCATCAGGTTGAAGAACGGCTCTTTCGACCACCCCCAACTGGTTTTGCACGAGATGCAGATCGGTGTTCTTCCAGACGTTAATCACTTCTTCGACTTTCAAGCGACAAACGGGAACGCCAGTGCCATAGCTCACTATTCCTGCTTTTTTCACGTTCATTTTCCTTTTGATTCCATTCGCTGTCAGAAAACAAGGGTGTCGCGTCGCCGTATATCGTGAAACATACGGAAAACTATCTTTAAAGCCCCCGATATCGGAGTTTTGTCGTTTAGCCAGCAAAATCAGCCGCTTGGAGTTTCCGGACGGTTACTCAAAAAAGGGCGCTGATACTGCCACTTTGCCTCTCTCACTGCTATGATACGGTACGTATCGTTTCAGAATTAAATCTGCAGACTCGATAGTGCAAGAGGACGCTTACTTGCTCACACACCATGCTCGAGGAGTCGGAAACCCCTAAAGTAACCAGAAAAACCCGAAGCGAACTGATTGGAGTCAATGTTCAGTGCGTTTACTCAACTCGAAACGAAACGGACCGTTTCGTTGCGATTTTCGGAAATCCTATACCTTGCATTGTATTTGTCAAGCACCCTGCCTGGAGAATTTACTGTGGCTCGTACACCCTCTCGCAGCTCCATCGGATCCCTACGGAATCCCCACACGCACAAGGCGATCATCAGTTCGACGATTGAGATCCTCAAGGAATGCGGTTATTCGGGACTCAGTATTGAGTCGGTTGCCCGACGGGCGGGAGCGAGTAAACCGACGATTTACCGTTGGTGGAGCAACAAGGCCGCATTGATCGCAGAAGTCTACGAGAACGAAAGTGAGCAGGTCAGAAAGCATCCTGATCTCGGCTCATTAAAAGCGGATCTCGACTTTTTGCTGCACAATCTCTGGAAAGTCTGGCGTGAAACGATTTGCGGAGAAGCATTTCGCTGCGTCATCGCCGAGGCTCAGTTGGACCCTGTGACACTGGTTCAGTTGAAGAACCAATTCATGGAGCGCAGAAGGGAAATGCCGAAAAAATTGGTGGAAAATGCCATCAGCCGTGGTGAGTTACCGAAGGACACCAATCGAGAACTTTTGCTGGATATGATCTTTGGATTTTGCTGGTACCGGTTGCTGACCGAGCAGTTGGAGATGGAGAAAGATATCGAGGAATTTACGACTCTTTTACTGAACGGTATCAGTTCGAAGGGATAATTCTGGTTTTCGAGATGTTCCCCTTAGCCTTGTCGCTGGGGGAACATTTTTTTTGCGGGGTCAGGCAGCGCCGAACTCTCGATACAGTTCTGGCAGGAAACTGGCCAGATGGTTGAATTCGCACAGGTCATGAACGGCGAATTCATAGGCGAGGGTTTCCAGTTCCGCTTCGCCGAAACCGTTAGCCTCCATCAGTGCGGCAGCCTTTTCGGCACCAGGAAAACGCGACATCGACGGATGACTGCCGACCCAGTAGCGGCTGGTGAGATAGAGGCCTTCCGGAGTTTCTTTGAATAGGTGCACCATCAGCGACACCGGCACCTCGGGTTGTTCCGCCAGGCTCATCAACGCGCTGACGCTTCCGTCGATTTTCGCTTCGCGGTACAGATCGGCACGCAAGCCCAGTTTTTCCGGGTCCTGGAAGTGGATATGCAGGTGCATCAGGCGATCACCGACATATTCCGAGGCGCAGAAGGTGTTGCCGTACAAGCGCTGTTCGAAACTCAGGGACGTCTGCTTGAGGCGTTCGTGATTGACGCAGGGATTGCTGACATGGGCATAAGGAAACCACAGGGTATAGCGTTCGGCTTCCAGCGGGTGCCACATGAACCACCATTTCAGCATCGCTGCGGTCGAGCGCGGGAAAAACTTGCGGCTCTGGACATACGCCATTGGCCCGGGCAGCAGGGCGTATCCCGATTCCTCGCTGACGAAGTCTGCCTCCAGCAACCGATTGATGTCCTCGATGCTCGGCGTCAGGGTCTGTTCCAGCGGCAGTGGTCCTTGCTGGATCTTGCACACGGCGGACAGGGGGACATTCATCTGCGCAGAGAAATACTTGGCGTAGGGTTTGTCCTTGATCGCCTCGCGATTGCGCAGGAATTGCTTCTGCATCGGCAGAGAGAAGTAGGTGAACGGGGTCATTACGCGCGCATCCATTGCGATGTTTTCCTTTGGCTAAATGGCCTTGGACCTGACAACATTCGTCGCCAATATCCATGCCTATCGAGGTATGTAGGTGATTTGAAGCTAAGCTTCATAAAAATAAAAGTCAAATTTGAATTTGAGTTAATAGGAGTTCATGCTCGTGTACGGTCCGAATCAGGCAGCCTCTCTACGTGCTCAGCGACAAGATGGCCGGGTGACCCGCCAGCATATTCTGGAGACAGCAGGGCAGTTGTTTGCCGATCTGGGGTATGCCAACACCACCAGCAAACAGGTCTGCGAGAACTCCAACTCGAACGTGGCGTCGGTCAATTATCACTTCGAGAACAAGGAGGGCCTGTACCGTGCCGTGCTGCTCGAAGCCCATGAACGCCTGCTCAGCATCGATATATTGTTCAGCTTGAGCCAGAGCCCTGCCTCTCCTGAGGACAAATTGCGTTTGATCATCACCGTCCTGATCGAGCGTGTGCGCAATCATCGAGATGCCTGGGCGCTCAAGGTGTTGAGCCGGGAATTGCTGTCGCCTTCGAGTCTGCTGCCCTCGGTGCTGGAGCAGCAGGCCTATCCGAAAGCGAAGGTCTTTCGCGGCATTCTGGGGCAAATCCTGGGCATGCCGGACGATCACCCGACCACGCTGCACTGTGCGCTGGGCGTATTTGCGCCTTGTCTTTTCCTGCTATTGGCCCACGAAGCGTTGAGCGAGAACGTGCTGCCGGGTCTGAAAATGGAACCCGCCGTGCTGATCGAGCACATGATGACTTACGCGCTCGCGGGCCTCAAAGCCGTGTCGGCGCAATAGCGAACGCGATCAGCTATACCCATCGATAACGCCCGCGTCACGGCGCGGGTCAGGTTTGATCAGCGCCGTGTCAAGCAAGCGGATGCGCGGTTCCGAGTGATACGCGCCCGCGTCGTTGAACCGCAGAAATGCGCGCGAGCACTGGGTGCAGCCCCAGACGCTGGCAATGTTGTAGGGGAAAAATTTGAAGCAGATGGGCGCGTCTTCCGACCAGAAGTGCGTTCCGTGCGGGTGGTATTCATCGAGCGTCTGCTCGTCTTCCTGATCGTCCGTCACATGGCCAATGAGCCGCAATAACGTGCCCGACGCCAGTGCGGCGGGCAAACTCTCCCAGCCCCGCGACAGCCCCCGGATACACGAACAGGTTTTGGTTTCCGTGGATGAGTGCACGGCGAGCTGCTGAAGGTTTTCCGGTGTGAGTGTCATTGTCATCAGGTTCCAGACGGTTAGCGCTCGGGTTCAGCTTGGGGTGACAGCGGGCTTTTTCAAAAAGCTTGCGATTCTTGGCAATGCAAATTGCAGTATTTTCGGCATGGTGTGAATAGGCAATTGGCAGCAGGCGAAATACAACGCCATGGTCGGGGACAGGCTGACGCCAAGCGCCGACCACAAGAGCCCGACATTTCTGTTGCCACCGTTCAATCCCATGGTGAATTTCGCGATCAGCGTTCCGGGGTACAAGCTGCCCAGGAGCAGTTGCATGGCGAAATTCACGCCGTAGGCCAGCGCGATCATCGAAAGGGCCAGTGACGGTTCATTCAAGATGATCTGCTGCATGCCGGCCATTGTTCCGATCGCAAACAGAAACAGCGCCATCACCACGACGCCGTCGATCGCCAGGCCATGGTGAGCGACGAAACCGTGGGAAAACCGTCGTATCAGGATCGCCACGCCCTCGGCCCCGCCGATCAATATGGCCAGCCTGATCGCCAGATCAGCAGGATCGATGGACAGGGACAGGCCGTCTGCGAACAGGTGGAGGATGAGCGGGGCGGTGATCGGAATAATGGCCATCGAGCACAGCGCAGTGACCAGCGACATCGACGGATCCAGCCCGAGCATTCTGGCGACGGCGGCATTGCCACTGGCCGGCGGTGCGGCAACGGCAATGGCAATGGCCAGCGACAGTTCCTGATTGCCACTGAGATACAGCGCCGCCATGCCGAACACGTACGGACACGCTACTACCATCAGCGCTGGAAATATCAGCGATATCTTCAGGTTTTTTGCTGCTTTGATCACTTCAGCGTTGTTGATGCGCAGCAGCGTACCCAACACAAAGATAAACACCATGACCGGCAGTAGCGGTCTCGCCAGATCTGCCAGATAAGGGATTGCCAATCCGATTGCGCACCCGGAAGCAAGGACCGTGGGGCCTCTGCGGGTAATTTCGGCGAGGATTCGATGCATGCAGGGGGTCTCAAGAATGCGTCCCGTGAGGGGACGCTTCTCTTTAGGCGTTATGGGTAATGACCGGTGACACGGACGGTGGTGGCGAGTTTTTCGACTGCTGCACGACCAGGCGCCCATCAATCAGAATCGCGGTGATGCTCGGCAGGTCGCCGCTGCTGAAACTGCCCAGTACGCTGGGTTCGGCGCCGCCGAGGGGGCCGCAGGCAACCAGAATGTCGGCCTCTCTGCCGACGCTGAGAACGCCGCGGTTGAGCTTCCTGACCTTGGCGGTATTACCGGTGGCAAAGCACACAGCCTTTTCCGGCGGCACGTCGCCAAAACTGCTGAGCAGGGCAATGGCGCGGAGCATGCCAAGCGCAGGGACACCGCAGCCGGCGGGCGAATCGGTGCCGATCACGATGCGATCGAGCTGGTTCAGTTCACGCGCATAGTTGAGGGTGGTCACCGCAGCGAATTCATTGCCGTTGTGGACGATTTCCAAAGCGCCGAGACAGCCCTCACACAGGCACCGGATCTGCCGGGGAGCGAGTGCGGTGTAACCGCCGTTGATGTGGCCAATGATGTCGGGGGCAATTTCAAGGATCTCCTCGGCGCCCATGCTCTGCGAGGCGGAAATCGACGGGCCGCCGGTATGGGTAATCGAGGTCATGCCGTGTTTGCGCGCCATCTTCACCAACTCGGCGGCGCGACTGACGGATTTGACCGGGCCAATGCCGACTTCACCCAGTTGGTTGATGCCTTGGGCGGCCATTTCAGCGAAGTCCTGATCGGAAAACTCATCATTGAGCAGGGGCGCGCCGGCCTCCATTTTTATTCCGGAAGGACGCGCGCTGGAGAACGAACGTTGTGCGGCAATCGCCATTGCCATCATGCCGACTCTGTCCGTCGGCAAGCCCGGAACATGCACCTCGCCGGCGGAAATCATCGTCGTGACGCCGCCCTGCAACGAATGCCAGATCCAGTTGTGGTTGCCGGAGCGCGGGCTGTATTCACCGAGCGTCGGGTGCGTGTGGTTGTCGATCAGCCCCGGCATGACCGTGGTCCGCTTCGCGTCGATCAGCAGGTCTGCTTCCGAGAAATCGACGTCTGCGGCGCGACCGATGAAAGTGATGACGCCGTCAACGCTGACAAGGGTGTCGGCATCTATAAGAGGGCGTTCGAGGTCGCCGGTCAGGAAAGTGCCAATGTTATGGATAATCGAGGTGTAACTGTTTGCGGCCAACATTTGATTTACCTTTTGAAGTCATCAGGCAACGGGCGAAAAGATGCGTGCGCCGTCTTTTTTGAATGAACGGAAGTTCCACAGGTTATTGGTCAGAAACAGCCGTTGAACCCAGCGCCAGGCATGTCCATTGGCATCGAAACCGGGAGTGAACTTGTCGCGGGAATGAAGTGTGAAACGATTGTTGACGTAAACGAGACGGCCCGGCTGTATGTCTGTGCCGTGGGCAACTTGTTTAAGAGCGTCATAAAACTTCGCATAGGCTTTTTTCGCTGCGTCATCCACAGGAATAACCATGTCCGGATAAAACGCTGCGGTGACACGAGGAAGCGTTATCGGCCCGGACAGTATGGGGAACAGCCGGGTTTCACTGGATTGTTCGTCGGTATTTCTCCAGCGGTAAGGCTGGCGAATGATGAAGTGCTTGCCATATAGCAGCTTTATTTCACTGTCAGTCAGCGCCTTCAGTGCTTCGCGGGCATCAGCGACCCAGGTTTTCGGACCTTCCGTGTGCGGATCGGACCGCACGCCCAGCAGCAACAGCGCCAAGGGCGAGGTGTCACCCCGCGAATCATAGGTCTGAAAGGCGTTTTCGGTGTGCAAGTCCAACTCGACTTCCGAGCCGTTACCGGTGTATTCCGTGGCCGCTTCAGGGTGGGGCACCAGGTCGTTGACCAGTTTTGGCCCTTCGTGACCAATGGAATAAGGCTCCGCAATCAAACTGCCGAACGCCACCAGAACGTTTTCCGACACATAACCGTTTTTGAACCCCAGGCAGTCCGCATCATGTTGCGGACTGCCGAATGTTTCATCGACCGGCAAGTTTTCAAATACACAAAAAGAGGCGTCATCGCTTTTCAATGACTCGAGTTTTTCCAGTAAACGCTCGGAGAACACTCGATACGCTGTTGTGCGGATCGTCTGTATGTAATTGCGTCCACCCGTAGGCTCATAACATATATCGACGAATGCATTACGTATTGCCTCGTGTTCGGCAGACGTCAGCCGAAAGACGTGGGCATCCCTACATGACGCTTCCATGAATTCACCACCGCGATTGAGTGTTGTGTTAGTTGTTGTGTTTTAGTTAGGCAGATAGAGACGACAGTGGCGGCGTGTTGAAATTATTCTTCGCGACCACGGCATCAGGTGCCGAGGGCTCGGCACCTGACTTCGCACACAAGTCATGCAAAAGGGTTATTGCGCAGAAACCCTTGGCGCACCGTTGACCGCGTGGGTTCTTCTGTTGCGCAGATGCACCAGTTGCAAAAGCGCGGCGACAACGGATACCGCACCTGCACTGATTGCCAAAGTCCAGCCCGGCATCTGCAACAGCAATATGAAGCCACCGGCGGCGGCGCCCATGGCGCTGCCCAGATACAGTGCCGACTCGTTGAGCGCCACGGCCAGATTGCCGTCGCCCTTGTGATCACGCGCGGCGATCAACTCGTTGTTTTGCGGCACTTGCAGCGCCCAGCCGACGGCGCCCCAGACGGCGATCGGAATCATCGCCAGCCACGGTGTCACGGCAGCAGCAGCCGGCAGCGCAAGCAACGAGACGCTGAGGATGACCAGAATCAGGAACGTGAGCATCGGTCCCTTGATGCGATCCACCAGCGGCCCGACGAGGAAACTGCCCGCCACACCACCCAGCCCCCAGACCCACAGATACGGCGTGATGTTGTTGACACCGCCATAGGCCGGGTCCGCCATCAACGGCACCATGAAGGTGTACATGCCGAGACTCGCGACCGCCGCCAGCAGCGAAACCAGGAGAATGGTCATCACGTTACGGTCGCCCAGCAGGGCCAGTTTGCGGCTGATCGGCATCGCCGGTCCGGCAGAGATCGCCGGCAGTTTGATCAGCAGGCCCAGCCATGAAATCAGGCCGAGGAAAGCCACCAGCCACAGGGCCATCTGCCAACCGAACTGCTCGGCGAGCAGCAGACTGACAGGCACCCCAAGTACCGTGCCGCTGGCCATACCGCCCATGATCACGGCAATCGCCTTGCCTCTCAGTTCCGGAGCTGAAACCGCCGCCGATGCGGCGATGCCGGTGGCCAGATAGACGCCGGCGCCGATGCCTGCAACGGCTCGACACACCAACAGGGCGACAAAATCGTCGACCAGGGCACTGGCGACGTTGGCCGCAACGAACAACGCCAATGCGACCAACAAACCAAATCGCTGGCGCTGTGCAGGCAACATCGCCACGAAGACTGGCGAACCAATGCCGTAAGCAAGGGTGAACGCCGTGACCAGTTGTGCTGCGACGGCGACCTGTACATCAAAGGCCTGTTCGATCATCGGGATCAGGCCAGCGGTGACGTAAGACGCCATCCCCAGCGCAAAAGCGCCGATCGCGATGAGGTAAACGGGGGCCGGTATTGTTTTGGACATAAGTTACTCCTTGTGCAAGGCAGGGGGCTGACTCCGCAGCCCCGGGTGTGATCAGATCACCAGGTTGACGTCGTACTCGGTGAGCCACGCGTTGAGTCCAACCGCCAACTCCATGCCCATGCGATCGTACATAGGCGAGTTGTCGCCCAGATGACGGGCAAGGGTGGCGCCGACTTGCTGGTTGTCGAGCAGGGCTCGAACCGGCGCATTCGGATCAGCCATGATGGCGGCGAGGTCTGCGCGCAACACGGCTTCATAGGCTGGATCCTGGGTCGACGGGTACGGACTTTTCACCCGATCAGAAATCGAGGCCGGGAGCAGGTCGCGGGTCGCTGCGCGCAAAATGCTTTTCTCGCGGCCGTCGAACGCCTTGATTTCCCAAGGAATGTTGAAGGCGTACTCGACCAGGCGGTGATCACAGAACGGCACGCGGACTTCGAGGCCGACGGCCATGCTCATGCGATCCTTGCGGTCCAGCAGGGTTTGCACGAAACGTGTCAGGTTCACGTACGTCATCTCGCGCATCCGCCGATCCGTCGCGCTTTCACCCGGCAGCACCGGTACGTCACGCAGCGCTTGCTGATAGGAGTCGGCGACGAACTCGTTCATCGACAGTTTTTCCATCAGCCCTTTGGCGAACAGCGGTTTGCCGTCGAAATACTTGCCGGTTACCGACGTCAGCCAAGGGAAGGTGTCTGCCTGGATCGCATCCGGATCATGGAACCAGCGATAGCCACCGAAGACTTCGTCGGCGGACTCGCCGGACAGCGCAACGGTCGAGTGCCGACGGACTTCTTCGAAGAGGCGATAGAGCGAAGGCCACATGTCGCCCCAGAACGCCGGCGGCAAGTCGAGTGCCTGAATGATCTTGGTACGAAGCTCCGGGTCGGCCATGTCGCGGCTGTCGAGGAGGATCTCACCGTGAGTGGAACGGATCTTCTGGACCAGGTCTTTGACGAAAGGCGCATCCGGTGTACCGCGCACCGCATCACTGGTGAAACCGCCGCCGTGATCGATGAAATCAAGCGAGAACGAGCGAATGTTTTCCTTGCCGGCCGCCAGCAGCTTTTTCGAGGCCAGTGCGGTGATGATGGAGGAGTCGAGGCCACCCGACAGCAGGCTGCACAAAGGCACGTCCGCGACGATCTGGCGGTCGACGATGTCTTCGAGCAAATCGCGGGTGTGCTTGATGGTTTGTTGGAGGCTGTCGGTGTGTTCTTTCGCCTCCAGTTTCCAGTAGCAATGACGTTTAAGGCCATTGCGATTGATGGAAACAAACTCACCGGGCAGCACTTCGCGCATGCCTTCAAAGATCGCCTGGCCGGGGGTTTTGACCATTTCGAAAATTTCGCGCAGGCCGTCTGCACCGACATTGCGCGGCACCAGCGGATTGGCGAGCAGCGCCTTGGGCTCGGAGCCGAAAATCACCCCGTCTGCGGTCTCGAAGTAATACAGCGGTTTGACACCCATCCGGTCACGGATCAGATGCAGGGTTTGCGTGTGCATATCCCAGATTGCAAAGGCATACATGCCGTTAAGGTGTTCGGTAAACGCCACGCCCCATTCAACGTACGCTCGCAACACGACTTCGGTGTCGCTCTGGGTTTCGAACTGATGCCCACGGCTGAGCAGTTCGTTACGCAATTCGCGGAAGTTGTACACCTCACCGCTGTAAGTGATGGCCGCTGCAACTGTGCCGGCGTTACGCGCAAGCATCGGTTGGCGACCGCCTTCCAGGTCGATGATAGACAGGCGACGATGGCCCAGGCCCACAGGGCCATCGATCCAGATGCCACCCGCGTCCGGCCCACGGTTGGCCATGGTCATAGTCATGCGTTCGAGCGTCGGTTGTTGGTGAATCAGGTCCTGGCCAAAAGAAAGCCATCCGGCAATACCACACATATTAAAACTCCTTGTTCAATTCTTTAGCCGAGACTTTCTAGGTCAGCGTCTTCTGGTATGAGGGTGCGCATGCCCGACTGGACATACTGGACCGCGCTGGCGGTCAATGACTGGGTGTCGATTTCATTGAGCAGCGTTTGCAGTTCTATCGTCGTCCCCAGGCCCGCGAAGGGTTGCAGGGGCTGCTCGCTGTCGGCGACAAAACGCAAGACATCCCGGCACAGACGGCTGAGTTTGAGGATCGTCGCGGTCGATGGGTCGGATGCGCTCTGATAGCTGCGTTGCTCGATCTCGACAATTGCCCCGCGCTCATCTCGCGTCCAGATGCGCAGGTGGTCGCTGTCCCAATCCGGTTCGTCGAACTCAAGCCTTGAGTGGATGATCTGCCCGGCTGGATCGGCGAATGTGAAATCCACCGTGCGTTGCCGGTGAATGTTCACAAAGCTCGCGTAGCCTGCCACTGCTGCACCGCCGAGGTCGGCGGTGAACATCACCGTGTCGAGTACATCGTTGCCGGAAATCGAGAAGTCCGACCTGACACCTATGGCATGTTGCAGTTTGAGCGGGGAGGGCGAAGGGCAGATCCAGCTGACGAGATCCAGCGCATGGATGACCTCACTGACCACACCGCAGGTCGGGCGGTAGTCGTTGATGCGGTCTTTGCCCCAATGAAAACTTGAGCGCAACAACTGCCAGTCATTACTTTCAGCCAGTTGCTTGAGGCGCGCAGTCGCTTCTGAATAGCGCTCAACCAGGTCCAGCGCAAAACCACTGACGTGACGCAGGCCTTTGCTGATGGTCAAGAGGTCGTCCCGGGAGGTCAGCATCGGCTTTTCACAGATGATGAAACCGGTGTAGCCGGCCAGATCGGTCAAGACTTCGGCATGGTTGATGTCGTTGGCACTGACCACGACGATCTCCGGCTGCAGTTCACGCAGTGCATCTTGAAGATTGGCGTAGTAGGGCAGACGGCTGTTCTTTTCTCGCCGCGAGCAATAGGAGAGCTTGACTTCGTAGTCTTGGCTCAATCGCTCAAATGCCCGCTGAAAGCGTTTGCCCGCATAGCCCAATCCGATAATCAGGATGTTCATGCGCATTGCTCCCGTGCCTGCCAGGCCCAGACGTATTCCGAGCTGCGGCGATAACCCATTCGCTGGTAAAGGGGTTCCGCTGCCGGGGTCGCCTGCAGCACGACCTTGCCGACTTGCATCGAGTCGAACCAGTTCATGAGTGACGCCATCAACATCCGCGAAAGTCCCTGAGAACGGAACGCCGGCAGCACGACCATCGATTGCACCCAGCCGCACAAACCATTGATGCAGTCAGGCCCGGGCGCTCGACGATCAACAAAACCGGTGACGCAGCCGACCACCTGGTCACCGTTGAGCGCGACCAGCAGACGGGTTGACGGCGAACTGCCGAGCACGTCGTGCAGCCAGGCTTTATAGGTCGCTCGCCAGAGTTTCTTTTCTTCGACGGAGGTGCAGGCATAGCTGGCCTCCGAGCCTTCAAGCAACAGCGCTCTGAGCTCAATGACCGCGTCGAAATGTTCGCTCGTTGCTTGGCGAACGACAATTGGCTCGCTACGGCTCACGCGACACCTCTGAGTTCGAAGCCGGGCGCCAGCGGAATATTGAAATGCAGGAATGTCTCTTGCAGCGCGGCAGCCAAATGTTCGATCTGCGCCTCAGAGTGATTCGGCGTCACGTTCACTCGAAAGCGCTCTGTACCAATCGGTACGGAAGGCGAATTGATCGGCTGCAAATACACGGAGTGCGAATACAGCAGACGTTCGGCAGCCGCCTTGCACAACGCGCCTTGACCGATCAGCACTGGCAGTACGTGCGTGGTCGAGCAGGGCATGACCGGGATACCGCGCATCTGCAATTGATCGCGCAGGTAGCGGGTTTTGGCGTGCAGTGCCTCTCGCTCGGTGTTGCTGGCCTTGAGGTGTTCGACGCTCGCAATGCAACCCGCGACCACGGCGGGTGGCAGGGCCGTGGTGAATATGAAACCGGTACAGAGCGAGCGAATGGCATCGATCATCGTCCGGCTTGACGCTACGTAGCCACCGATGATGCCGATGGCTTTGGCCATGGTGCCCTGAATGATGTCCAACTGGTCTTCGACACCCAGTTCAGCCGCCAATCCTGCGCCTCGAGGGCCATACATGCCGACCGCATGCACTTCATCCAGGTAGGTCAGTGCATTGTGCTTTTTCGCAACGGCTGCGATTTCGGCAATGGGCGCGCGGTCGCCGTCCATTGAGTAGATCGATTCGAACACGACGATTTTCGGACGATCGAGCGGATACCGCGAAAGCAGCTCTTCCAGATGAGCGACGTCGTTGTGACGAAACACCTGACGTTCTGCGGTGACTGCGCGAATTCCATTGACGATGGACGCGTGATTCAGTTCATCACTGAACACCACGCAGTCAGGGAGTTGCCGGAGCAGACATTGAAGCGTGGCATCGTTTGAGCCAAAACCGGTCGGGAAAACCAGCGCAGCCTCTTTGCCATGCCAGTCGGCAATGCTCGCTTCAAGACGGCTGAAAAGATTATGCGTACCACCGATATTTCGCGATCCACCGGCACCGGCACCGTAGCTGTCAACGGCATGATGCATCGCCGCTCTGACATCCTGATGCTGGGACATGCCGAGATAATCGTTGCTGCACCAAACTACAACTTCGCTGTCATTATTGTCAGTGAGATGAGCCAGAGGATAACGGCCGCAAATCCTGTTAAGCGTTGTAAATTGCCGGTATTGGCCAGAGGTATGCAAGGCCTCGAGCTTATCCTGCAGCAGTGCTTGATACATTCTTTCTACTCCTTGGCATCAAATCCCGCGATAATCCTTCGCGGATGCAATTGGCCGCTTGTTTCCGGGCCGAGCGGATTCTTTAGCAACCTAATAGTTAGTACAATGGCTACTGTTTATAGTGTTACTAGGAGTAACTGGATAATGGAAAGGAATCTTGAGCGCACTCGACAGGACCTGGCTGAGTTTTTACGCAGCCGCCGAGAGCGCATATCTCTTGCAGAAGCAGGGTTACCCCCGACTGGCAGACGCCGTACACCCGGGCTGCGTCGAGAAGAAGTAGCGGCACTGGCGGGTGTCGGATTGTCTTGGTACACATGGCTCGAACAGGGACGCGATATTGGTGTGTCACCTGCCTTCCTGGACAATCTGTGCCGGGTCCTCAAGCTCGATGCGGTCGAGCGTCGCCATCTCTATCTGCTTTCACACCAGCGACCGCCGGCCGAGGAGGGCAAAACCTGGTGCGTCGTTCCCCAGATCGTTCATCGCCTGATGGCGGATCTGCCGTTGCGACCCGCTTATGTGCTGAACCTTCGCTGGGATGTCCTGGCCTGGAACCCCGCAGCTGACAAGATTTTCAAGTTCTCCGAGAAAACACCTGAGCAACGCAACTTTTTATCGATGTTGTTTACCGACGAGCGCACGAAATCTCTTTTCCAGCCTTGGGACGACCAGGCAATCCAGATGCTCTCCAGTTTCCGCCGGGATTATGTTCACGCCTCAAATGAAAGTGATGTTGCTTCACTGGTGCGTGAACTTGAGAGTGTCAGTGCGGAATTCAAAGGCTGGTGGTCTCGGCAGGATATTCATGGTCCCTGTCAGGGTATTCGGCACCTGACGATCGATTCATTTGGCGACGTCACTCTGGAACACACCACGCTGACAATCGATGTCGAACGGCATCTGCGCCTTGTGTACTACGCGCCAATGGAGCAAGGGGTCGCCCTGTTCAAGTTTGAGAAATGGCTGGAGGAGGGTGTTGTAGAAGTTAAGCAAGATCAATTTGAGACCTCATAACTGTTAAGTTTTATTAGTGTAAGCGCTCCTGCAAAAGTGCAAGTTTTATGTCTTTACAATGCACTTTTGCGGGCACTTTGTTCTCAAGTTCAAGTTATAACTGCAGGAGGCAAATATTTAACTACACTAAATGCTCGTTTAATAGAGCTAACGAAAAACCAGAGTCAAACCAATGGAGCAGGCCATGGTCGAGCGCAAAACAACTGCAACAGATGTTATTGATACGCTGGGCCTGGAACCTCACGTTGAAGGCGGCTACTTTCGCCGAACCTATCAATCCGATCACCGCGACATGCTTACAACCGCCGGCGGTCCACGTTACCTGATGACGTCGATCTACTATCTGCTGACCGAGCAATCACCGGTCGGCCAGTTCCATTTCAACCAGTCCGACATCCTGCATTTTTTCCACTTAGGCGACGCCATCGAGTACAGCCTGATCCTGGCTGACGGCTCATTGCAGACCCTAGTCATGGGCAGCGATATTTTGTCAGGACAACATCTGCAATTACATGTACCGGGTGGCCTGTGGAAAGCTTCGAGGCTTTTGCATGGCTCAAACGGTTTCGGTTTGATCAGTGAAGCGGTTTCACCGGGTTTTGATTTCGCCGACATGAAAATGGGGAATCGCCAAAAACTCACAGCACAATTTCCTCAACATCGAATGCTGATAGAAAAGCTGACGCGGGATGATGATTGACCACGCTGAATTTGAAGCACCAAAGGACAGGGCTTTTGAAGCTGTGCTGGAGACTGAAATCTCGTAGGCAGTCCGCGTGAACCTGAAACATCTTGTTACGTGTAATGTATATTATGTTAAACGACAGGTCATGTCATAGATGTTCATGAGCTGCCTAAGCCACTGATTCGACAAATCCGTTTCTGACGTCCAATCTCTCAACGTGAGGCAATCGCGAAATAAAGAGACGTTGCTTCGAAAAGCGCTTAACAGATTGATTTTACTGGGCATTACGAAAAATGTAGTGCAGGCCTCACCAACTGTAGCAACGTAATTATGAGACTACCGTGTAGCCGGCAGTTGGCCTGTAAGCCTTTATTTTCGAGGGTTTCAGCCTATTCCATCATTTTGTTACTAGCTCAGAGTCTATCAATCAATCGTGAGACAACGTCGCGTATCCACGTTTGCGCAATTAAGATGAATTCCAATAAAAACAATCAGTTAGCTATATTTCGAAGAAATCGCGAGACATAACCCGCAGCGCTTTTGGTGAAGATTTGACGAGACACTTCTGGGCCCGAACGCTCTGGCGGCATAGGCAGAATTCCGCGCCAATCCACCGCTCGGATTGTTGAAGATCAAGCCTGACGCGAGTTTTCCTAAAATATTTTTTGGAAAAGCTGGGCTGAGAACTGCTCTGCACTAGACTCATCCTAGAGCTATGGTTTTGGCTTCCCAGCACGAAATCGTGAGATATCACCAGTGGACTTACACCCCTGGCTACCCGCCACCCAGAAATTCCGGGTATCGGCGTGAGTGTGAAGTTTCCACGATATTTACCCGTGCCAACGACGGGGAACGGAATTATGAGACTAAAACGAATTTTTTAACGCAATTACGAGGAATAACCAGGAGGTGCGCGCAGTAATGACGAGACAGCATGGCGGGCTCATACGTACATCAGTGCCTCCGGCTCGATACCTGAAGAATAATTGGGAGACAAGTACTGTCCATTTAACGAAATCTTGAGATAAGCCCAGAAGGTTTGGGAGGTAATGAGTCATAGTTGCACGATAGATGCGCGCGAGATACCATCGGGCTTTCTTAAGCCAAAGTTGTATGAGAGGAAGACTGATTATGGATAATAGGTCTCCAACTTCCGATTACTGTCATAACTGGAAGTCTCTTAATGGCACTAACTAACGTATCTGGTGGTCATGAATGTCCCGCTCGCCGAAGCCCTTATTCAATACATACGAGTCGTTCCTTGATCAGGATTTCAGTTGCAGTGGGCCTACTACACCATGCGTCAAAGCTTACCTTGCCTCATTTTCCCATGCGCTAGAGGCTCCGCGCGGCTACCTGGCCGTGCGCTCGTTCCTGCGGGCTTTTTCCGATAATGCTCAGACCTTCAGCTCGTATCGCATTCATATTGAGCGGCTGCTGCTGTGGTCATTGATGATTAGCCAGAAGCCGCTGAATCAACTTAAGCGTCAGGACGCCCAGGATTATTTGATTTTTTGCCGTAATCCACCTCGAGACTGGATCGGGCCTGTGACTCGTAGCCGTTTTTTGAATAATAATGATGCGCAGAGTGCGCTTGTAGACCCTGTTATTCCTAATCCTAACTGGCGTCCTTTCAATATTAAATCGTCGAAGCCGCTGATTGGTTCCGAGGATCAAGAACAAGGAATAACCGAGAATAAATACAGCGCAACCAACAGCACCATAAATCAAGTTTTCTCGATTTGCAGTCGCTTTTTCGAATTTATGGTTGAAGATGGTTATGCGGCGGCAAACCCCTTCCGAATGATCAAGAAGTCAGGTCGCTATACCGATGATGTTCAAGACGAGGGTGTTACGCGTGCATTGACGCCGCTGCAATGGAACTACGTGCTTGAAACGGCTGAAAAGCTGGCGGAGTCCGAACCTGCTCGGCATGAGCGTACACTGTTTATACTTTCAACATTGTTTTCCATGTATCTACGCGTGTCTGATGTTGTCGGGCGACAAAACTGGAAGCCCTCTATGGGGGACTTCCGCCAAGACCCTGAGGGCAACTGGTGGTATCACGCCGTAGGCAAAGGCAACAAGATCGGAAAGATTGCCGTCAGGGATGAATATATCAATCTCTATTTAAAGCGCTATTGTCGGTTCTTGGGTCTGCCCGAACTTCCTGAGATCGGCGAGACCACTCCTTTGATCAAGACCCTCAGAGGACGTTCTGGTCTGTCGGATCGACAGGTACGCGCCCTCCTCCAGGTAGTCTTCGACAAGGCTCTTGAAAGTATGCGTATCGAGGGTCGTGCGGTGCACGAGATGGAAAGCTTAAAGGTCGCTTCTCTGCACTGGCTACGCCATACCTCTGCGACCTTCGACGCGCCCTTGCGGAATGCCAAAGACCTGCAGGTCGATCTGCGTCATAGCAATCTCAGTACTACTCAGAACACGTACTACCACTCACATGATCAAGAGCGTGCGCACTCGGTCAAGCGCTTGGGCTTACGTGACCGAGGTTGAGCGCAGCCTCAGTAAGATCGTACGAGTGAGGGGCAGAACAATTTTCCGTTGGGATGAGAGCTGAAAATTTTTTAGAGCCAGTCCAATCACTCGCTCTTCAAGTGCAGAAATGTCTTCAGTCTTGGAGAAAGATGCTCCACCCAGGTCTTTGGAAACCGCTTCGGCTATCTGCCGATAGCTTACGCTTACATATCGAGCTCATTGATCACCCACCCCTGCGCCTCCAGCGCTGCCTTTCGCACAGCTCTCGCCTCCCTCTCGCCCAGCGCGCTGCTTCGAATAGCCAGGCACAGCAGATGCGTTGGCCTAGTCATACCTACGTACATGAGCATCCTGTTCTTCCGGTAAGTCACTTTGTGCTCTTTCTTCACCAGAGGCTTACCCTCCAGCCAGGGCAGCATCATTTCCAGGAAGCGCTGTCCACTGAATGTTTCCACAATCAGGGTCGCCGTATGAGTCTTGCCCTTTACAGAGTGCATGGACGCCAGCTGAACGTCGACGGGGTCGTCTCCGCCCTCCTCGGATCGGTAGGTGTTGATGGCTTTATGTGGTACCTCGGACTCGACATCGACCGTTTCCCCTGGTTCTGTCCACGCCAAGTAGGCTTCTACCTCGGAGCTGTTTGATATGGCCTCCCCAGGATGCAGTTCTGCGATCAGGCGTCGAAGCAGCACGACATGCGTATGAACCCACCGCTCCTCTCTTAGCGGATGCGAGTAGAACAAATAGAGGTAGATACATCGTTGGTAGGCTTTCAGAAGGTTCGTGTTAGACGCCAAGCTTCGCTCTATATAGCGGTGAAGCCTCGTCCTGATCTGGACAGGTTTTCTTAACCCACTACGTTCGGCGAGATGAAGCAGACACTTGGCAATCATCTCGACGCTTTCGTGAGCATGACCGGTATTGGCTAGGTGTGCCCTTGCCCTACGAACACCTTCAACGAACGTCTTAGGAGCGTATCTAGAGGTACTAGCATCAGAGCGGTAGGCGCTCCAATAATGCTCCAGGGCCTTTGGATATTGCTCGATCTTGTAGTCCTTCAGCCGATGCACTGCGCCGATTGCATGCACCCCATCCTTGCGCTCCGCAACGGGTAGACACCGGGACACCAAATTCGCAAATGCGCCGAGGACACCCCTTGCATTGTCGTCAGGGAAGACAAATATTGTGTTTGGACAGCCAACTCCCGTTCTGCCCCGACCTATCAACCCCCCGGTAATTGGAGCTACCGCAAAGCTGTTCGCCTGAGAGGCAATGGCCTGGTTGAATCGGAAGCTCGTGGAGATATCAATCGTCTCTCCATGAGGGAAGGCCCCATCGGACTCGCCGTCGCCCTCAAAGATCTGCTGATTGGGATCCCCCACCCTCACCACGACTGTATTTGCAGTATCGCGCGGAAAGACGTGGTTCAAGAGGCGACTCTGCTTCACATCGGTGTCTTGCATCTCGTCGACGAGCACGCAGGGGAACCGAGCTTGCAGCGACTGAGCAATATTCGGTTCTTGCTCGATCATGGCCTGGCCGAGCGTGAATACCTCGTCGTAGCAAAAGTAGCCTTCCGACGCAGCAGCGCCCATGGCTCTGCCTAGCTTTCCGTGTGACGGAGCTTTAGGTGAACAAATGTAGTGCGCGCCCCCAAGCGGATCAGAAAAGTCAGCGGTTTGAAGACGAAGATCAGCAAGCGTTTTGTCCTTGTTGCCAAGGAAGATCTCCATATTTCTTCGCTCACCACCCAACGCCCTTCCCCTGGCACGTCCAGTCGCCTCGTCATCAATCATAACCAACGGGTGGCCATTCGAGCGCAGCCAAGGCGACGCGAGAAACCGCATGACAAAACCATGGATGGTGTCGATGAAGTGCGGGTATCGCAGTAGTCTCTGGCCAACCTCTGTGGCGCCCAGCCGGCTCTCGATTTCCTCACGTGCCGCATTGGTGTGCGACAGCACGCAGATCCCCTGCGTTCGACTACGCCAGTGGCGCCCAAGTATGGCGAGCTTGGCAACTATCAAGGTGGTCTTGCCGCTACCCGGGCATGCCGCCACATCGAGCGTATCGAGGCGCTTGAGAAACTCCCTCCGTCGCTCATCCAGGTCGCGCAGCGACATAAGGGCGCTCACCCATTCGATGTCTGCATCCGTGACTGGCGGAACAAGATCTTGGAGCCGCATTACACAAATTCCCCCGCTTCAGTTGTCTGGGGAGGGGCCGTAGTGGCGGGCTCGGCAGGTGGTTCTGGTGTCTGAGAAAGAATTGGACTTCCAGTTGCAAACTCTATCGCTTCAACCAGGTATATCGGTAGCGCTGCACGCAAGCTCGCCTGGTCGAGTTCACCCTCATCAAATGCCATTTGCAGCAGGTCGACCAAGTGTTGAGCAGTGATCGACTTGGAGCCGGAATCCACAAGACGGTAAATCTCAGTGGCTCGCTCTTGATCGGTGGGATAGCGATCCTTGAGTACCGTCAGCGCCTTGCTCGCCTTCTCAAGGACTTTCTCGCGTGTCAGTTTGCGCTCATTCAGCTTCACGTCATGTACGGCCAACGTGGCAGCGCGATGCACCCATTCCATGAGTCCCTCGACAGCCAGATCGTATTCGAGCGTCCAATGAGTGGCCACGAAGGTTTTTACATTCTGACCATCACCACGTGAACGTTTTTCTCTATGAGCCGCTAGCCTCCGCGCTCGTTCCGCATCTGTAGCACCAAAGTCGCTCAACATCCGCCATCGACGAGGGGCCCGTTTGCCGCTAGCCGTGAGCTTGTTCGGGTTCAGTCCCATGATTGCCGGCGCGCAATCAGGCATTACATCCATATCGGTGATGCAGGCGGTTGGGATCTGGATTTCGCCTTCGGAGATATCAGCGCGCTGCATGATGTGCGCATAGCGACGCAAGCCAACTCCACCCACGTTGACGATCGACACGCCGTGCTTTGTCAGGTCGCGTTCTAGCAGCCGAGCCAACGCCGGCATAAGTATCGCCTCGGCATCCCCTTCTACGATGAGCAGCCCCTTCGCAAAGAACAGACTGGCTTTTGTGGCATCCAGAAAACGGCTTAGGAAGCGATAGTCATCAGCGGAGAGCTTGGTGCGCTCCTGCGCCATGGAGAACGCGCGCTGGCCTTGAATGAGTACCAGGTTTTCCAGAGCAATCTTAGAGCTCAGGTTGGGGCTGTGCGTGGTAAGAATCACCTGCACGGGGCGTGTCTGCGCTGGCTCTTGCTGTTGCCTCTGCGCCTGGGCTACAGGCTGGGATGCGCTCACCAGAAACTCCATCAGTCTGAGCTGGCGCTGCGGGTGAAGATGCGCTTCAGGCTCTTCGATCAACAGTAGCGGCAGCCCGTCCGGCTCCTTCCCAAGCAGGAGGAGCTCGCAGGCCATGAACAGCAGATTGTTTGAACCCAGGCCATAACTGCCCTTCGCAAGACCTGAACTCTTGTCCAGCAGCCCCAATTCGAGCCGCTCAAGGATTAGCTTGAGCTTTGCGGTCTCACTTTCGGAATTGCCGAAGCCAAGATGGCTATGAAGCGGGTGCCCAGCCAGTGAGAGAGGCTCCAGGTATCGGTCATTGATCGTCGCCTGGGCGACCTTGATGGCTTCATGTCCTCTAACGAGTTCACGCATGTAATCGCCCATGCCGGCAATACTCAGATCAGAGGCCTCAGCTGTTGACGCCGGCGGTGCGGTATCGACATAGGACTCACCGGTTTCAATCCCCGGAAAGCTGGACAGAACTTGAGACAATCGAGAGTTACGGCCCGGTGACATCTCCCGCTCAGCATCACGCAAAGGCTTCAAGTAAGCGGTCGCCAGCAACTGGCGCACACCGACGTCCAGTAAGGGCCCTTCTCCGCGCTCGCCACAACGAACTTGGATGTCTACCCAGCGACGAGATGCTGTCGGAATTGCGAGTCGACGTGCTGACCAGTGCACATGGAGCACCCCTTCCCCGCGAGAGAATGTTACGTACTCAGCAAAGGCACCGAGCTCTAACGAGGATAGCCCCGACAGTGTGCAAATCAAGGTGATGTCGGTCGCAGGCTCGCCGTTGCTCGTGACGTGGAAGTCTTCGAGCTCCAATCGCAGAAAGTCGCAGTCACGGGTCTGCAGGACATGCCGGATGGCGTCGATTACCGCTGTCTTGCCGGCATCATTCTCCCCTACAAGCGCAGTGACGCCCTCATTGAAGTGAATGAAAAAGCCTGGAGTCAGATCGCCAAACTGGCGGAAATTCCGGATCGAGAGCGCTGAAAGGTACATCCACTTCTCCCTAAGCTTGGCGTCTGTTGGCCTCTTGGCTTCCTGGCCGAGCGCAATGTTACTGGCTATATGCCACAGACTGAGGCGAGACGCTATCTCTAGCACCATCATCTGTAACGGGGGGCAATCAATTAATTTTCCGACTCAAATTCTTAGTGGCAACATTAGTCTCGAGATCGCGCACCGAATCCGGCATGCTTTCCCGCAAGAGTCAGAAGAAAATCGCGGCAGACCAGTCCCCTGAAGGAAACAGTGACCTCACTGTGAATTAATCGAGAAGAACAACTTGAAACTTAGCATTGATGGCTTAACACTAAGCACCTACGAGACGAAACTTGTTAGAATCTGCTCTGACTGCAGCAGAGCCTACAGCATATTAGATTATGCGGGGGGGGGGCGTGATCATTACTTCTATAGACCCACCAACTACAAAAATGGTTGCGAGCGGCACTGCTTAGAATGCTGGCTTGGTGTTTCTGAGCCTCTAGATACGCCTCCCGAAACGAACGAGTCTATAGGGGTGGAAACCCCTTGCCCTGAAATTCATCAACACTGGTATGACGAAAAAAACTATAGAAGCATTGACCAAGGTGATCTTTGTAAAGCATACAAAAAATATTTCCAAGAAGACTGCCATCTAGCAATACTCCCACTCTCTCGATTAGTTACTGATCGCTCAGTATTTCTCCCATATGGAGTTATGATCTATCCACAAGGAAGATTAAATCTAGCGAGCATACACGTTGACAACAAGCAGTTAACGAAGGTTGCATATTCTCAGATAAGCGCATCCAATGTGCGTTTAGGACAGCTGGATAAACATCCTTTGCTTGTGATACCTCTAAAGTTTTCTTGGGAGGAACTTAAGCGTGGCAGTCACAGCGCTCATCTGGAAATGATAGCCAGAATATCCGAAATAACTGACAGTCTGTGTTTTGACGTAATCAACTACCAAAACTGCAAGCTGGAACACCTTGCATGCGAAACCAAGCCAGCAAATGCTGGACAATTAATGTCCAATTCAATGATGTCGGCAGCGCTTTTGGTGAAATCGGATGCGATGAACTCCGTTTTGCTGGCCGGCGCAGCCTTCACACATGTAACTACGAAAGGTCTTGGCCTCGACTTACGTCAACCGGAGTGGGATCGGTTCCCACAGTACGGAGAGGTCGGCAAGATCGCTGCTCATGGGCTTTCGCTCTATTCTCAAATGCTTCAGACCCAATCAGCCACGTCAAAATTCGTACAAGCGTTAAGCTTGATTGAGTTCCTAGCATGTCCAGATGATTTTATGAAATTTCAGGATATAAAAAAGGTGGTCTCAAAATATGTGACCAACTGTCCCAAGGAGCACGAACGATTAATGGACAGATTTCGAGAGCTCACTGGAAAGAAAGACGAGACGACGAAGCAAGAGGTTGGGCTCAGAACCAATATTGTTCACATAGGGGCACGGCTCGAGCAACTGATCAAAAGCAGAAGTGAACGGGAGAATCTTTTTAGAGAGCTTGACGGCTATGTTCGCGCAATGCTAGATCACATGATTGAACACGACTACATGTCGAGCGAAGAGTATGAAACGCTGAAAAAAAGCATGTGATTCAGAACAGCCAAGTGCAAGGCACATCAGCTTCAACACTTCAACGGCTTAAAGGTTTTCTAAGGACAGAGTTTTTATGAGCACCCTGCTTCAACATGCCCCAACCAACCCAAAATTCTTGGCTGATATTACTCGCTCTATAATTGAGCTTGAAGACAGGATTAAGCAATTCCCATTCTTTCAATCTGCAAAAGCTGCGGGCACGCTGACCGCCCGTGAGAGCGGTGAGTTCTTCACTCAAGCGATCCAGGCCATGGAAGAGGCATATTCACGCGATCTGAACGCCTATTCAGCAATGCGCTGGATGTACTACTTTCGACGCACACCCAACACTGTTTTCGCCGGAAACTTGATTTCAACCTGCCCTAATGCACGTGCATTAGCTGAGGTCTACGCAAACCGTAGTGTCAAGCTGGAGTCAGCTGGGTACGGCAGCAAAGGTTTTGTCTTTCCTGTCAACGAAAGCACACTGAGGCATATTGCTCGCTTCATAGCCTTCATCAACATCATTTACGACTTGCAGGTTGGGTTCAAGTTAGCGAGTAAGGAATACCGCTTTACCTTCCCAACTGAAGGTAACCGCGCCCCCGGAAGGCTTACAAAAGGAGCGCTCGCCTTCAGACCGATGGCGAGCCCAGCACCAACGAGACTCCCGAGTCGCGTTTCAGATCCGGTATTGGAGAATGCGGTTCGGATATATGACCAGCGCCATGATTCCCATAGTCGTACATTTCATGGTGCCGCCTTGAACCAGGCAGGCTTGGCCCATGATGAGTCCGCTGACAAGATCATCAATACAGAGGTGAATTTTGCACAAGCGTATTGGGGCCTATTAAGCGACGAGATCGCGGTTGCGCCCCAAGAGTTCCTGAAAGGACACCCACGAGCCGCTGCTTACGGAAGCGCAGGAAAGGTTTTGATTCGGTTCCGCCCAAGCACTCTTGATCTCGCGAGAATCTTTGAACTGCATCGAGCGCCAGCACTGGAAAAACAAGCCATTGAGCCCAACGCCTCGCTTTGCCTCTTGGTACTTTTGATCGCTGGACGCTACTTACAGCGAAGCCGCTACTCGATCCTGCGGACTATGGAGCTCGGCTATTTCATCATGCCGTTCAACGAGTGGAACATGCTCGGGGAGAAAGTGTATGACGCCGTCTGCGATGACGTACGTCAGCACCTACCTCAGTTCCAGGCGCCGGAAAGCTTCGAAGCATTCAGCTCTAGCTGCTTGAGCTTTTTGGGAGAAGTTTGGCCTGCCGCTCATGGCGCTCCTGCCAGAAAAACGAATGACTACATGTGTGTCGACATGTGGGCGGCCTCTATGGGTTTTTTGGCGTGGTTCAACATCCCGAAGACACAAGGCAAAGTCGCCAACGAGCGGGCAACAAAATTCGAAGATGTCGTTCAACAAAGGATTGATCGAACCCGCTGGGCCGACGACAACATTCGCGAGCTTAGGCAACGGACGCTCAAAGTCGCTGGCCAAGCCGTGACCGATATAGATGCAATTGGCTCGTTTGAAGGCACCCTCCTCCTCGTGTCCTGCAAAAGCATCCCGTACACTCGGGAGTACGATCAAGGAGTCCATTCTGTTATCCGTAACGCTGCGTCGACCGTAAACAACGGTGTGAACACCTGGGTAAATATCGTGAATCGACTTTCAGAAAACCCAGTGGGTGACAACTTCGATTTCACCAAATACGAGAGAATCGTCGGTGTTGTTTGCACCCCCTTCGCGGTCTATACGAGCGATGAGCAGTCACTCTCAATTTCCGTGGGTACGCTGCGCTGGGCATGCTCACTTGATGAGGTGATTGCATTCCTTGAGGGTTAGCCTCTTAAGGTTGCAATTGCCACTCTCTAGGCCTGGGAGAACCTCAGTGCCGCGTCTACACGCGCGGCCAAAAATCACGAGTGCACAGCACCGCAAAACATGGATCGGCGAGACGGTTTGATTAGAAGTGGTACTTGTCAAAACGACGCCTGAACGCCTCCTCTGACCCCTCCATGATGTCCAGCACAGCTAAGGCGGTCTCTCGCCTGTCCAGACCCTCTTGTGCCAATACCCCTCCTCTTCCGTTGACAGATTCAAGTGCAAAAACGAATTCGGCGTCAGCATTCACAGGTAGGTTGGCGTTGTGCGTGGCCAAGATGATTTGGCGACAGGATTTTGCCTGCCGAAGCAACGGCACCAAGTCTTTGTAGATGAAGCTTGCATCTACTTCGTCCTCTGGCTGATCGATGATAATTGGGCCGTCGCCTTTCACCAGCAGCATGTGGAGTATCGCCGCATTACGCTGCCCTTCGGATAGCTGGCCGCCTTCCAGATTGCTCACCAATGACCGGTCGTTGCGATAGAGTTCGATGTCCACAACATCTGGGATGCGTGTCACACGAAAATTGCGCCAAGCGTCTGTCTGAGATGCGACGTAATCCTGTATTTCCTTCCCGAATTGCCACAGGATTTTTGGGCTCTTCGCGGGATCATTTAGCACTTCATAAGTGTGCTCCCAAGGAGATGCTGGCGGTATTTCCGCCGCGCTAAAGCTTTGGAAAAAAGTTTCGCCTAGTACCTGCCACTCGCGCCCTACCCGGGTACGCCTATCAGGCTCAATTTTCATCCGGAGCTTCTCGAAATGGGGTTGGTACGCCATGGGCTTTATCGATACGCGAATGGAGTTGCCAGTCTTTTTGGTGACTTCTGCTGCAACGCTTGTGCGGCACGCGGTTTGGCTGGCCCACATAGCAAAGAGCCGACTTAGCCTTCCCGAGGTGAGAAAATTGATCATGGCCACCGAAGTCTAGATACTCGTGGCCATCGGCAAGGAAATTAGGACTGGATTAATGGATGTGGTCGCTGGCAATTTCGATTTCAAAAGCTCGACCTACTCAGAGGTCGCTCAGTTGGTGGATGTGGCTGAACGCGTTATCCGCGAGAGGGGTATTAGATTCACCTCCCAAAGCGTACTGCACAAGCTGTTTGCCGATGCTCGGAAGCTAGAAAGGGAGTGGAGTGACTCAAGCAAATCACCAGGCCTAGTTACTGGCATAAATGCGGTTTACGCAGAGAAAATTGCCAGGGTTGTCATTGATCTGATCGATGCTCCTGGAGTCGAGGAGGCCATGCAGCGAATCGCAGGCAGCGACATAAACCTATCCAACCGCTTCAAATCCCAGGGCAAGGATGCCCTCTGGGAACTCAGCTTGCTGACGACTCTTCTGCGAAAGCAGATAAAGGCAGAGCTCGTGGATCCACCAGATATTGTTGTGGAGCTCCGCACAGGCTCTTACTCAATTGCCTGCAAGAAAATCTATGAGCTCAAAAGCCTGTCTTCTAGACTGCGGGATGGCGCTAAGCAGATCAGCAAATCGGGCAGCCCTGGAATCATTGCATTGAATATCGACGACCTGCTGCCTGGTGACCACATACTGACCTCCCAAAGCCCAAAGGTTGCTCTTGATATCCTGTCGACAGCAACCAAGCGTTTCTTCGAGAAAAACCACAACGCTTTCGACAAGCTCAGGACGAAAAGCTGCCTTGACGGGGTGCTTATCTCTGCCTCAACGATTTCTGACATAACCGCGACAAGTACGCGCTTGAATATGACAACTTCGTTTAATTTTTACCCGTTCCGGAGTGACGGGCTGGGGTACGATCGATCCTTTGAGCTTATCAGAAAACTTTCACCGAACGGACTAGCTGGAGTGTCCCCCTATCGAGTCTTCTCTTATCGTTGACGCAGGCTAAGATGAGCAGTGGCTACTCCCTTCTCGGATATCACCACTGCCCGTCTGTAACCATGCAAAAAAGACCATATGATTCAGCGCTTAAGAAATCCAAACTGGACGCACGTATCTCGCGTGGGGTGCGCTCTAGAGTTTCGATATCTCAAACTCTAGGCTTGCATTTGGAATGGTTGTCATCTCAAGCCTCGACGCCCATCCGGACTGGGCAATTGTACAGCTGCCACCGATAGATCCGATATTATTTAAGATAAGAGGCATCACATTCTTCTTGATAACGTGTATACGTTTTGTCAAGAAGTCTTGGGGGTTTTCTTTCCGTTCTTCACCGAACAGCATGCCTGTTTTCTTCCTTACGGAAACTGGAATAACAAACTCAGAATCCTCTTCGATGGCAGTCACGGTTTTAGGAATTACACTGGCATCTCCAATGCAGACAAGGCTCCAAGGGATAGCGGAAAAACGCTGTATTGCAGGCAGTTCCTCGACAATTTCCTTGCATTTGATTACTTGCGCACCTTTACTTCTTCGATACCCAACTAACTGTTCGCCAAACAAGATCAGCTCTACGTCTGGGTTTTGCATTGCATTCCGGCAAAAATCCTGAGCGCAGGACTTAACAACACGCTCCAAAATGTTCGCTAGAAAATTAATTGTGACAGGAACGAGCTCGCCGTCAGAAAAATTGTAGTCATCCCAGTAAGAACCGCCACGAAGCCCATCGCCTTCGTCGCTTCGTTGGTACACCGTCGGCTTT
This sequence comes from Pseudomonas sp. Seg1, assembly GCF_018326005.1. Lineage (NCBI taxonomy): Bacteria > Pseudomonadati > Pseudomonadota > Gammaproteobacteria > Pseudomonadales > Pseudomonadaceae > Pseudomonas > Pseudomonas sp. Seg1. Next base: position 3,255,704 of record NZ_AP021903.1, on the reverse strand, counting down.
CCACTGGATTTGTCACGACCGAGTACCAGTTTTCGTGAGACTATCGAGGTGAACTCATTGAAGATATTTGATATTAAAGTGTAGTTTCCTGCATAAGCTAAATAAAAATCCCCGCCAAGGTACTCAGAAAACCCGTTGAGCCTGCCTAGCGCGACCTTGGGAATTTTGTAGCAAGCTTTAAATGGAAGGATTTTCTTAGTGTCTTCCGTAACACGCGCGGGGCCTCTACTGATCAACCCATCTGAGATCGCAAAGAAGCTGTCATTGGTGTAATGGAAAGCGACTATCGTCATGGTCAGCCCTTAATTCAATAAATACAAACAGCTCGCAAATTTCCGCACAATACCAGCACGTGATCAGAAATCATATTAATCCTGTCGACCAAGAATAACTGAGTGCCAGTCATCAGGAAAAGAGGAGCAGCACCTAACTTTCACTGCAGTCCGCTTGCAAGTTTCCATCACTCCTGCATAGTACCATCCGATGCTCTTATTAGAATTATGTTCTTTATACTTTACCGAGTCCGGGACTTGGCTTCCCCAGACAAAAAATCGGAGGCTAGGCCTTAGTCCGTCATCATCATTTTCGGAAGAAAATGAATGACGGATAGGTGTATGCGTCTGCGTGCTCATTGTCCCGACCTTCACACAGCCATTACCCCACAAACGGCTGTGGGCCCGCGACGATAAGGGCATTCTCAGGATTTTTCACAGCTTCGCCCACCGGACGCATTCCGCCCGGCATAAAGCCTACGAGGTTAGCCTCCGGCGTGTTCTCCACAAGCAGCTTCCCTTCTTCTGTCAGGCATCCCCGAAGAATGCCTAGTCCGGTGTTATGTACCACCAATGGCTCCCACTTCACGCCCATGCAAATCTCCTGATTTTTCGTGAGTTACTGCTTAAGAAAATACGCTGACCTTACGAAAGGAACACCAAGCATTCAGGTTGGTAAGCTCGGAGATCATCCGATACTCGTTAGGCGCAAGCATGACCTTGTAGACCGGGATGTCGATTTCACTGCAGATCTTCAAAATCGTGAGTGCATCAGGATCCGAGATCCTAGCCCCAAGATGGACAGCCTTCAGGGGCGCAGCGACACTGAAGCCTCGACCTCTCTATCGTCGTCTGGAAACACTAAACGCCACTCTCGTTCGTACTGCCAGTCGACAGCCTTAGACAGAGAGGCGGCAATCCCCTGATGGGAGTTCAGGGTAAGCATGGCTTGGCCTATCGCTTGGGAGTGGCGATCCCTTCGCCTCACGGTGCGAAAGGATCATGAGGCCCTAAAAAATGTCGATTACATTGGCCTGATCCCATGACTCTGAGCGAAGCATAAACCGGACACTACCGCTTATGAGGCTCGTAGGTACTTTACTGACTCAAAGCGTGACTTGATGGGTTTGGTATATTTCAAACCAATTTTCTTGAAGATTTCAGGATGCAACAGAAGCTCTATTACACGGTAGAACTCTTCCCGGTTTTCAGCCGTTTTGAATCTGATTGCAATCGACCAATTTCTAAAACGGGCATCCGTTAACCCTTTAGTAGCAGCGAACCCATGCTCGTTTATTACCCCCGTGCGGATTAGGCAAGTCAGTGACTTAAACTCCTTACTCCAAATCTTGGTGCTCCTGAGATCTACAGTGACGCTAAAACGGTGCTTTATCATCGGAGTGGCTCCACGGTTGTTTTTCAGATTGACCTAAGGGGCTTACGTTTCTTTCTTACTCTTCCCACTTCCACTCATTTTCGAGCTTGGTCAGGAGCCGGGCTGGAACATTTCTCCAGGCGACCATTTTTTTGGTCTCCATCACCGTATAGATCCCATGGTATTTGAGTCTGGTGATCATCAGCCCATCCTCGGCACAAGCTGCCTTAATGTCCTCAAATGTGTTGTCCAGAAGCCTTGAACGGCCTGAAATAGCCCTCATTAGCTCGTCGTCGAGCTTGAAGCGTCCACGTGTTTTGCCAGCGAAAGTAGCCTCGTGGAGATACCTAATTTTTGCTGCAATTTCTGCCGCTGAAGGGCAAGCGTTAGCCATTTTTATTAACCATGAAGAATCCTAGGTGAATCTATAGATAATACGGTTTTATCGCAAGTGCCGTTTCCAGGATGACCGTATCATCCTATCTATGACGAGCGAGGGTGACCACCTGACGCTGTGCGCGCCCTACGGGACGGCTGTCTTAAACCGAGTCGCACGCAAGGCGGCGTCTCCCCGTTGGGTTTCCACCCTCGCGCCTCGCCCTCTCGGCCTGCGCGCTCCGCTTGCTGTCAGAGTCAGAACCGGAGGCCCCAGACGGGGATGAGAAATACCCCAACAAACGCCTTCGCGGAAAGCGCGTTGCGGTGAAGTCCCTACCTGGCCGACCTTTGCTCCTTGGCTTGACTCCGCTTCACCTTCCTCTTGGCACCTGCCTAGATCTCGATCGCCATTGGGTGGCTACCCGTCCCGACAAAAACGCCCTCCGTGCGATGCTGGAGTCGCAAGTTCAAGAAAAGCTGCAGCACGACCCAGACGCGTTAACGACTTATGCAGCCAAGCCTGAACCAGAGCGCAAACCGTACACCAGCAAACCCACGGTTCAGGACAAGGCTTTTCACAAAGAGCTCGAGCAAATGCGTGCGGATGCTGAAGCTGAAGCTGGAGTGATACATACTCCTAAGCGTGAGCCGGAGGAAGAGGCTGCCCTGAGCTTAGGCTTGATGATTATCCGGGTCTGTAAAATGTGCTGCTGAGAATCTACCGGTAGGATCGGCTTCACAAAGTAGGTGCATGCACGAGCCGATTTATCTTGAACAGATTAAAGTTAGGACACTCACGTGATGAGCATCGAAGCAAAACTCCTTCACCTTCAATCCATCCAAAACTTGCTCGCACCATACCGCTATCTGTAATTGCGTAGACATTGAGGCAACCTGTGATGAGGTTGGAGTACACGAATCTCCAAGGTCGCTCCTGGTCAGATGAAAACGATTGAGATTGGCCTGGTGGTGATCGACCTTGAAACGCTTGAAACCGTCGATGAGTTCCAGCGTTTCGTACGCCCCCAGATCAACCCTAGACTTACTGATTTCTGCAAGCAGCTCACATCCATTCAGCAAGCGGACGTGGACAGCGCGGGAACCTATGTGGAGGTAGGTCTGGAGCTAGGAGCTTTCATAGAGCGTTATCCAGACGCGGCCTGGGCGTCTTGGGGTGACTACGATGCGAGGCAGCTTGAGCGTGACGCCGGATTCGCTGCGTGCCCTTCCCTGCTCGCCGGCCTGCAGCACTTCAACGTCAGAAAGTGGCATAAAGGCCTATACGACGATCAGCCGAAAAGTCTTAAGCAAACAGTAGAGTCGTTGGCCCTGGTTTGGCAGGGTACCTATCACCGGGGGATAGACGATGCCAGGAATATCGCGTCCATCATTAAGGAGATGCTCGTCTGATTAGGTAAGCCGGGGCTCGTGGCCCCGAAGGAACGACCTGAAAAGATGCGTCATAGGCATCAATAGCTTCGGCCTGCGTTTTGTTTAAAGAGATGTCTGAATTAGTAGTTGAAACGCATGCGCTCCAGCTTCCCCGTCACCAACAGGAAACCTAAATTAGGGGAGATCCTTCACCCTCGTGTAGGTCTTCCCACTAATAATGCTCCGGATCTGGTCGACTTTCGCCCCAGTTCTCTCTGCAATTTCATCCAAAGCATGACCGGTGGCTAAATCACGTATAGCCGTAATCTGAGATACCGAGAGGCGGTCTGAGCGGCTACATATTTGGGCCGCAGCCCACGCCTCATCTTGCCACCTCTCGGAGAGAGTGACTGGAGGAAGGCTTTCTCCTTGATGATCACTCAACCACGCATCTAGGAAACCGTCTCTTTCATCCGGCGCAGCGACCACTCCCTTACTAAGTATCGAGTGTTCCCTGAGGTATCGAAGGCCCGCCCTACCGCCAGGGATCATGTTGAGGCGTCGCTCATCGTCCCAATGGCCATCAATCAAAAATTTTTCGGTGTTGTAGAGTTTATCGAGGTCGTCAGTGATCGCCATCACCTTGTGATGGATGTAGGTAATTCTGCCCGCCTCCCTCTCTTCTCTGAATTTGCGATGAAAATGCAAATTACTGCCCTTCTCCACTGCTCGAAGATGTTCAGCCCACCTAGTCTGCCATCGCCGCTTTGTGATCCCAACGTAGAAGAAACCATCATCGGGATAAGAGTTACCCATTCCGAAGATATGCTGATAAAGCGCATACGCCTTATCAGGCCATCGCTCCGGCGACAGTAGGTAATGTGCGGGGATGGTAAACACGATGCTTGGAGTCTTGACCCCGAGGATATGTCCCCCGAACTGCAATCTCCTGGCAGCATTGATGAGCGCCTCATCGGTCACTACATCCAGCCGGATCAATGGCCCTATTGCAACTTCGGTCTCAGCGAGTGGACGCCCCGACGCAAACTCCCTTGTACCTACGAATCTATGTCCAACCCTTACCGGACTCTGGGGGACAATAAAAATCGGCTGATTACCAAGAGCAACGAGGTGCACAACCGGAATAATTTGGCCGGGAAGAAGCCTTATTGCTTGCCCAGGCTTTCGGGCGACGCTCAACCAGTGCTGCCCATAATCGGTCAAGCACCAGCGCGACAACTGCTGCTCCACTTCTCTTAATCGACGATGCATCGACTTGGGAGCAAGGTGCTCCCACCACAGGCGATTCAATCTTACCATCGAGCTATGACCCTCTGAGTTTTCACTGGCCGCTCATACGCAACGCGACGAGGCAACATGAAACATTCCAACAATTCGATCGTTTCCCGCACCGAGTTGAGTCGCATTGCTCCGCGAGTAAATGCATTCTAGTAAAGGAGCCCTATCACAAAGGAAAAACCATATGCTCAAAGCGGTAGCGCAATTCGTTTTAGGAGCGATCAAAGAAGAATTTGGACACCCCTCCTCCTTAATAAAACTGATCGCCAATGAACCGGGCCTCAACAAGCCATTGGTCGAATACGAAAAAGGTATTTCCAGCGAAGAAGTCGTGAAATGGCATGAGTTCGGCAACCTTTCTTATGAACGGAGCCGGCCATGTAAGGGCAGCCTCAACGGATTTGGCTATTGTCCTGGCGCTCGTCGTAATTATGGAGGCGTGTCAGTACGTCGTGATGACTTACTCAATCTCGGCACGACGCGAGAGGTGGACGGATGGCAATGCGACATTCAGGACGTTGATGGCTTTTCGGCGTCCAAGTCAGAGCTCCACTTGTTCAAAAGCATGGATGCAATGGTGGAGAGAAATTCGAAAGAGATGATTAATGAGATCACTCCAGAGAAGCTAGCTGAGAACTTGGCTTGGGATGAGATCCGAATCATCAGCCGTGTGGATCATGATTTTTTTCAGACGTGGTCTTGGGATGGACGAGTTTTCCTGATGAACAGCGGTGGCTCCCATCATTTTGCGGCATCCAAGTACATCGCAAAACGCCTCGACATCAAGGTGCCGTTGAGCGGTAGATATAGAGTTAACAGTATCAATCAGCTTGCTTTGGAGAGCCTCACGCAAGACTTCGATATCTTCGTGATGTCGTCTCATCACAGGCATCAAATGGGCTTTCACAGAGCGATGCAGAGCTTTAAGGCAACCTACTACTGGAAAGATCTGCCACGTCCATATGCTGATCAATGTGCGGTTTTCCTGCCAAAATCTGAGAAAAGGTCAGCCAACGTCGCCAAAATTTTACACGCGTCGGATTTCCAAGACCTTGGCCGCTATTTGAAAAACTTAAGCAAACGCTGATTCGGAAATAGTCTGGGACTCCCGGCCACCTGCGGAAGTCCTTTTCGCGAATTCACAGCCGTCTTGCGACCCTTTTCTTCAACGCATCCAGTCTTCGCTTTACCCCTATTTTTGGGTTCAAAATGATTGCATCCTCATAAGCCTTGATCGCCTCATACGGTTCGTCCAACGCCTCGTGCGCGAGACCTTGCACTTTCAAAGCGTTTGGCCTCCAAGCAGGATTGGCATCAGCTCCAAGTGAGCGAGCTCGAATCACTGCATCAAGAGCTTCTCGAGCACGCGCTGCGGAAAGTCCTGGCTCGTCCAGTACTTCTTCAGCTGCACGAATAACCCGACTGTAATCTGATGACCCAAGATTGGCCTTGTTCAGGTTGCCGGCATCGACAAAGTTACCGTCCCTGTCATACCTGAATTTACCAACCCCCTTCACGTCCGCAATCAGTAGCTTCTTATCCTCGTCGAATGCGTAACTTTCCATCCCTCCGGTTTGAGGGGTAACGCAAAACAGTTCCTCACCGGTTTCTAGGTCAAATAGGAAGATCTTGTAGCCGTGTTCTGTCTTGCTATTGGCTGTCGCACAATAGGCAAGCCTGCCATTCCTGGAAATGCCGCTTTCGAGGATGTTCGCCGTTAACTCTTTGCTTATGATGGGCGTGCCTTTGCTGTCGAAGACGCTGAAGGTTCCAGACAGAGTATTTCCAAAATGCCAGTCTTCAAGACTGAAGGAGCCGTTGTCTGCAACAGAGCCATTGTTAGGTCTTTGCATCTTTCCGTGCGTAGATACGACATCACTCGCCAAGTCAGCCAGGACAAATTCGCCAAGCCCGCTTTCACGATGACCTCCCCTACCAGCACTGGGGCCTGAGTCCCGCCATGAAATGGCCCATTTTTTTGATTTGGAAAGACTGTAGAGGCCGCCGTAATCCATGGTGCTGACATGCAGAAAAGGCTTCTCTAGCTCTACCATCTGAGATCTGGCTTTGACGAGCCCCATCTCTGGCTTGCCTGCATTTCTCTTTTTGAACAACCAGTCGAAAATCCCCATCCTTGCTGCCTCCAATATCTTTGTAATTCAAAGATTATAGAAACCTCTGTAGAGCTCCTAGCTGATCACGAACCATCTCGCACTCGGAAAAACGCGTTTGCATATCCAGCCACGAGTCAGAAGTAATCACTCGGAGCCTCCCCGGCGTAGGATGCAGCCATTACTCGTTAACGGCCAAGAAGGTATGGGTCGTCTTCAACGCTGTAATTTTCGAGTGTTAGCAATTCGAATTGAATGCCATCCGCCTTCAGGGCGGTCTCAGCCGACTGCATCTCCTCTTCGAACCGACCTCCTTTTTCCATGACCGCCAAAATAGCCCGATCCGGCCTAAGTCGCTTCGCAAGGTGAACGAAGTCCTCGATGTGAGCGGCCCGCAGACTGCGCCACGCCGACTTCACCTCGCAGAGAATGGATTCGCCATCAACGACAGCAAGCAGATCCGCTTCCACATCGGGATTTCTGGAATCGGGCGAATAGCCAAAACAAGTCGGCCCAAGATACATGAACGACGAATTCGCTCGATCACAAAGAGCTGACAGGAGCCAAACGAGTGACAAAACACTACGAGAGCGAAGGCTTTCAATGAGAAATTCGTTCGGTCGAAAATACCAAGGTATACCGACGGGCAGCTCTTTTTCAGTTCGACAAACGTCGCACACAAGGGCAGGCGATAACGCCTGATAATCAGTCCAATTGCGATGTTGACAGGTGTCGCAGATCCAAGGGTATCCTTGAAAGAGCATTCGACGCGTCCTCATTTCAGCAAGTCGATCATCGATCGCCTGCTGTTCCATACCTTCCCAATCTATATCGTCTTGTTCACTGTCTAATTTAGGCAATGGGTGCTGAGCCCAATACTTCGCTCTGTGTGCCTTCCAGCGGTCTCGTAAATTGTCGAGTGAGACGTGCATTCGAGGGGTTTTGATTGACTGCGCGGCTTTCACGATCAACGCGGCGAGAGCTTCAAGCTCACCGTCCAGCTGAAGATCGAACACCGGTCGTCCTTTGGCACGCTTAGCGAGTGCGTTTACAGTGGATTTGACGTCTACATCCGCAAGATTGGGTGCGCCGCCTAAGCTAGCAAAAAGATCTTGCAGGAACGGATGCAAAAGCAAGCTTTTAGAGCTGGCAAGACCTCCTGCCATTCCAAGAATGCCTGTTAGATGGGGGCTTTCGTTTGAGGCTTTCATCCATGTCGCTTTCTTTTGCGGCCAAGGTGGATCGCCAGGGCCGACATGCCTCGACGCAGATTCGAGGCACATCGCGCTCCTGAAAGCCTGATCAATATTAGGAACGGTTACTGACTCAAGCTCTCGGTTGAAGCCAGCAAATAGGGTCAGGTTACCGTTTCTGCTCGTACGACACCTAGGTGAAGGATTGTTCTGTGCGAAGCCTTTGGTTATGAATTTCGTGACAAAGGCACCCGCCATGCGCCACCTCTTCGGCAGCATCCACACGTTGTCTTGGGCGAGCCTCGGCTTATCCCGCTCATACTCAAAACTTAAATCGAGCGCCCAGAGGCCTAGCGTGAACACTTGGCCCGATGGCGCATCCCTAAGATGCTCCGGTTCCTTTGCCGGTGGGTAAGCAACCGGTGGGTTCCAGCGAAATGCATGCCGCTCTCCAGATCTAAATCCGTCTGAGAACTCAGCCACCTCACGAGCTTGTTTGAGCGAATCTTCGCTCGGAATGACATGCCCACCGACAATGACAGCAGCTGGCCCATGAGCACTCCATGCTTTTGCTGCTTGGAGCCGTTCAAGTACTTCGTTAAGCTCATCGATAGTATGGGACGCCGAGCGTATTCGAAGCTGCGACTGTCCACCTCCCCCGCCGTTTACGTGATTGCGCGTGTTAAGCAATTGAACGAGCTGGTTGAGCATATCCTCATCTTTCAGCTGATCGAGCGTTATCCGGAAACAACATAAGTCGCTGTCGAGCCATGTGGGGATTAGCAGCCTCGCATTCCAGAACATCAGCCTGTCCTCGAATGAGTCACCGATCACCAAGTTGAATGCATCACTCCATCGATAGTCACGTATTTCAAGGCGTGTAGCGTACAACGACGACAACATACTCAGGCTCGTGACACGCCTAGCTACAAACTCAAGAAAGGCCATTTCTTCGGATGCAACGCGGTCAAGGTCACGTGGTACTCCGTATCCATGCTTTTCATAATGATCATCCGAGACGATTGTTAGCAGTCCAGCTGTTGACCTAGCGTCGTTTGGATATACGCCCGTAGCCGCGCTCGTGTGGTAGGTACCAAAGTTGTCTGTCAAAAATCGACTCGGCTTTTCCGTATGCCAATTGTCGATGATCTTGATTTTTGGCATAGCTACCATTGGACTATGCCGAGCAAGACGAAAGACTGTGGAAAGGGAGGAAAGAGCTGCGGGATACTGTGGCCGAAATCCATTCAGATCTAGCCTCGGTTCATCGTCCAAGAGGTGAAGGATGTAGTCGCCTGGGACTAGGCGCTCATGAATTTCAAGAACTCGTTCTGCGGCTAAATTGACGTACGCGTAAACAATGTCGGGATCAAAAGCCTCCAACCATTGCCAGTACTCAGCGACAATTTGACCGTCCGCACAAGGTACGATGAGACTGAATCGCCCACCCCACCGCGAATAGCAGTCAGCAAATATTCCATCGAGCACTAAGCCTGCGTGCTCTGTTGACTCGACGAGAAAGGCTATTCTTAAAGGCCGGGATCTCACTCGTCCCGCTAGTTCTGAGCCAAGCTCATCTGACATTCCCCTCTCCTCATATGCTCATCAATATGACCCAGAGCGTAGTTCCACACGCCTGTCTATGCGACCGCGCTTCACCAACTATGGTGGTTATGAAACCGACACCACTTAGGCGATGAGTGCTCGTCAGCAAAAAGGTGCCTGGTGACCAAGCAACGTCACTCCCGTTCCGTTGAATTCAAACGCGAGGCTGCAGCTCTCGTGCTCCATCAAGGCTGTAGACATTATCGAGACCTGCTGCTCGCTCGGGCGTGGTCGAAGGTGTTCCCTACTAGCTATTACCCGCAATCTAGCCCATTACTACTCTGTCGTTTCCCAACATGGAGTTGAAAAATGCACGGTGAATATTCGTTATCAGATGTGCTGGAAAGGATGTACCAAAACCAACTCGCCCTCGAAGCAGCGCTCATGGAGCTTACCCTCTAGGTAGAGGCTCAAGGATTGTCAGAAGGGAGAAATAACATTCGTGGCGCGTTTTATACCATCGGTGACAACGCTGGCCACATCAAACGAGGCCTATCTCGCCTTAGAAAATAGCCATGACTCAATTACTATTTGATCTGGATCTGAAATGCGTATCGCGCGAGCACTACATCACCGGGAAAGCAGCGATCAACTTTCCCCATCCGGGTAGCACAACTGGTGGATGGCATTTTCTGTCCTACTTCGACAGAGAGTCGGGTGTGACGAAGGTATCTCTTGCAGGTATCCATTATCCGGATACCACTGCCTTTTTTAGCGATGCAGGAGTCTTGGACGTTACCGAGCGAATCGCTAAGCGCGGCTGGACATTAAGTGGTAAGCACATCTTCATGGCTGATCACTACAGGGCCGCTGCGGACATGATCGTCAGATGGGCCTTGAGTGAGTCCAGCCACTGTAACGTCGAGATCGCCGAATGGTTTCCTGATGAGATGGACAGACAACGACTGCCATCTCTTTTCGTACAGATCCTAGCCATATAGCCTTTTTACGTTGACTAAAAACACCTCTCCACGAACAGCTTGAGGACAGATCAATATCGGGTGCCCTTTCTCATCATCAACATGTGTGTCTTGGCCAAGGGCAATCGCTCCCGGCTGGCTAACTCCGTGATCAATCACGCCAGGCTTGGCGTACATGTACGAGCGGTTCAGGTTATGGTGAATGAGATTGAGCCTCGACGCCAGGTCGGGCCAGTGGTTTGCGGCGTCGATAGCGATGAATGACCCTTCTCCCTTTGAGCCAGATAACTGGATCTGGGTGTGGGACGTAAGCTCCCACCTCATCGCGCCTAGATAATCGGGATGGGCTACAAATGCGATGGGAGTGTCGAAGGGATGAGGGCCAAATACCACATTGCCCTGGCTGTCTGTGCGACCACTAAAGGTCGCTGCATTTCCGTTGACGAGACAGACATGAGCTCCAACAACGGCAACGCCATCAGAGTCGATGACATTGACAGCATAGCTATCCAGCGATGAGGCTGAGCCCGATGCCAGCGTCATGATGAAAGCCTGCTCGACTGCCTTCTGAAGCTGCTCAATAGCTTGACTCTGGAGCCGTTGAAGCGCGTGCCGTTCCTCACTGCCAGCGGACAAAAATTGCAGACTCTCTTTCCACACGAGCAGTTGGGCCTCAGGCTTGTCAGCCCACTCCAGCAAAATACGTCCTGTCACCTTGAGGTTAGGGGATTGAAGGTCGTCCACAACGATCTGGAGCACCAATGCACACGGTGACACACCGGGAATGCGGCCTCGTATCGTCAGAGTCCGATCCGCCTTGGCCCACCGGTGACCGACGTCATTGAGCCTCGCGTCTTTAAGTCCTGCAACAACCTCGTCTGCAAAAGAAGTGTGCGCCTGCCAGACCCTCTCCGCGGCTTCAGCAAGCTGTGATTGCCTGGCCGCCTCTCTGGCCGCCTCCATGTCCATAGCACGTTGGTGCTGGTCGATCTGCGCACCGAACTTGCTGATGTCAAACTTAATTGCCAAGTTAGATTCCTCGTGGGGCAGCAGCCATGCCTGCAAATCGGTTCGCACTTGAGCCATAGTCGGGCGGCGTTCAGGGGCAAACGCCGTCGCGCTTGCTATCAGATTGTCCAACTGAGCCGTTCGCTCTGCGGCAGGGAGGTACGTTCCGATTCGGAATGCTTCATGGTTCAAATCGTATGCTCCAGGTAAAGCAAAGCGCTGACCGGTCGCAAGTACCCATAAGGTTTTTGCGAGGGAAAACACGTCAGCCGGCCTACCGTCTGCTTCTATCGCATCATTGAGCATTTCCGGGGCGTTGTAGTAGATAGGGCCAATGCGTTCGTTTGGTTGCGTTTTCCCTTGCTTACCCTCAAAGCTCACCAAGCCAAAATCACCCACTGTCCAACGTTCTTCGTAGAAAAAGAGGTTGTCAGGCTTGATGTCACGGTGGGAAAACCCACGCCCATGCATCGTTTCAAGCACCTGTGCGATGTCGTGGATCGCCTGGACGACGTCAGGAAGGAAGGGCAACTTCCCAAGCTGTTTTGATAAAGGCTTAGCGAGCCCCATTACAAACCAAGGTCGTTGGTTCGGATCTGTGCCTATGTCAACGTCAAGCACAGGGATGACACCTGGGATATCCGCACATTGTTTAAGTGCGACCACTTCATCGCGAAAACGGGCTATCTGCTTTTTGACATGCGCCTTGTCACGTTTTCTGATGTCAATTCTGAGTTCTTTGAGGGCTCCGTCCCGCCCTTCCTTCTTTGCGAGAAAGACGTCACCGTTGCCACCATCGCCGAGTTTTTTGCTGGTGTTGTAAGACCATCCATTCACAACCTTCGGCTTGTTCTTCACCACTGTCGACCTGTTCTCCCCAGTCATACCACTCCCTCGATTTTCTAAAACGTTGGCAACAATCAGACCTCAGCCTGAGACTTACGACGAGCTTTGAGCGATTTCAAAAGCGCGGCGGAGCCCACGATGATCAACACCAAAACTGCCGCTCAGATCGCGATGTAGGTTGGCCAACGATCAGTTGCGTTGGTGGCACCCAAGATCAACGAGGCCACGACGATTAACACAGGCTGTAAGGACTTTGCTCATCGCGAAGATGCGGGTTTCGAAGCGGTGAATCAAGCTCGGCCAGCGGATGTCCTTGCCACTCTCGTAGGCTGAAAGTGCTCCAAGCGCAGCCGAATGCATCTCATCTCGCGATAGCAGAGCTAGCTATGTAGTGGTCAACTAATCCCGGACACGACGTTAAGTTTTTTCTCGGCCTGAGCTGGGGCCAGCCCACCGTTGAACTGATGTGGTCGAATCCAGTTGTACCGATGCATCAAATAATGGCTGATGTATCGGTGCGCTTCTTGAGCCGTCATGTAGCCCACGGTCGGTATCCACTCAGTTTTCAAGCTCCGGAACACGCGCTCCACGGCGCGTTGTCCCAACAGTTTCCACGACGACTCATGCTCTGGCGCATGCGGTAACGCCAGAGACATTGGCGAAACTGACGGCTGCCATATTGCGACCCCTGATCCGAGTGGAACAGCAGTCCTTGAGGTCTACCTCGCTTTTCATAAGCCATGTCCAACGCCTTGATCACCAATCCGCGTCCGGTTTGCTCGACAGCGCCCAGCCCGCATCTTCTGGACAGGACGATGTAGAGGTAGGTAACGAGCCCGAGGAAGCGATTCGACAGCAGGCCTCAGTTGATACGCTCGGCCAGACGGAGTCGCGTGTGACGACAACCGAGGTGGATAGGCAATAGTGAATGCTGGTGGCCACCGCACAGTTGTTCTGGAGATCGAGAGGCACTTTCAATGCCTGGTCTGGTCTACGCTTGCCGCATTCCGCAACTGTTAGCCGATGAATCAGCCAAAAGCTGAAATCCTGGGTAAGCCTCGCACTTTCACTCAGGATGGACAGAGAGATGTCACTTCGCTACCTTCAGCTCTCCGATAGCCACTCTTCAAGGATCGAAATGAACGTCACAACCGTGGAATGCGAAAGCTGGGCTGATTTCAAAAGCCGGATTATCAGTGACCTTTTTCCGACTGGCAGCTTTCAAAAAGGCCGATTTCTCTTTCGAGGTCAAGGCGGTGAGTCCTGGAAGCTGGCATCAACATTTGACCGCTGGTATGCGGACTACGAAGGCACGCCCGCTAATAAGATTGCGGTAGCTAACAGTCTCCTGAAAGGTTTCATACGTGAGTGTGAACAGGAAGACCTGCCTCCTAACGTCCGGGACGACCCGATGATGATGCTGAGCCTAGGGCAGCATAACGGGTTGCCCACTCGATTACTGGACTGGAGCGAAAGCCCCTACGTAGCTGCGTTTTTTGCGTTTAGCGGGCACATCCGACACGGTAATCGAACAGAGTCCAATGTGGCTATTTGGGTGCTGGACTCAACCCACTATATCTGGAATGACGATTCAGGTTGCTCGATTGTTAATGTCCCAAGTTTCGGTAACGAACGCATCCGAAACCAGCATGGGAAGTTTACATACCTGCAGAACCACGCTCGTTCAATCGAAGACTACGTCGCGCAGCGTGAGGGAAATGAGTGTGCCCTAAAAAAATACCTTGTTCCAGTTGATGAAACTGGCTCTGCAATGGCTGATCTTGATGCTATGGGCCTCAGTCATTCAAGGATCTACCCTGGGCTCGCTGGCAATGCCAAATCCTCGGAGGTGAGGGCAATTCTTGCCATGCGTGCAGAAAATCGCTAGGGCGGGCTTCGGTGTTGACTGGTATGTACTTGTTTAGCGCCGTGCAGTTACGAATTCGTTGAAGCTAACTTCACTCGGACGAAATTGTTCAACAGAATCGATGGTACGTTGAGACGCGTTAGCACCGCGTCGGTGGGGGGGGGGTAGGATGAGGTGCAATTGTCAGCCGTCTCCCCTGGGATCGAATTTGTCCCCATATCTGAGGTGTAAGGCGCGATTGCGTTCGATCCTACTGATCCAAGGATCGTAGTCCTCGGGCAACGCGGCGAGCTCAGCGCTGATGATCATTTGCACCTTCTCGTCACGGAGTAACCTGCTGGTCAGCTCGAGGTATTCGCCAAACGTAACCACGCCATAAATAGCGTGATTGTCTTTCACATAGAGATCAGTCATACCCACCCGCATATGGCCGTACTTTTCTACGTCATCGGGGTAGATGTCCTCTAGGCTGAGGTGCCCCATATCGAACTCCAGGTTTCAAAGGCTCCATCGAAAGCCTGCGCCATCATTGAAATCGTTCCTTCGCGCCAGCGCCTACTGAAGCCAGCCAACAGCAAGCCATTAAATATGCGCATGATAGCCTCCGCACAGACATCACTGCTCTGAGAGTCCGCTTTGAACACACCCCACGCACATGCCGATTACAACACCCTGGTCAACGCACCAAAATTTTCGGACGACCCAGTTGGGCAGCACCAAAAGAGACGTTGGAGACTGCTGGCTGAAGACATTTACCAAAGCACCACAATCGAGGCACTGCTGGAAGCAAGAGGCAAAGCTGAAGGCTACATCCATGGCCTTGTAGATGCCGGACACCTCTCGACCAAGGACTACGAGCGTGATTACCTAATTCTGTGTATCGCTCAAAGGCGGCGTGAATTCCTGCGCAAATTGCTGAACGAATGCGGTTACTGAGGCAGCAAACTCGTGCCTTAGCAGCAATTTCAAAGCGTTTCGGTGGGATGTTTTTATGTCTCCACCAAGGCTCTCAGCTTGAATCGTAGCTCCTCCTGGGTATGCACGGAGCTAAGGCCCAGATCAGAATCAGTGCGTATCAACCGTCGATCGTGATCTGGCCAACTTTCAAAAGGATCATCATCCAGGGCGATCCAATTCGTCAGGCCTGCCCTAGTTACTGCAGCACGGATCTGCTGATAGCGACTGTACATGTCATAGCCTTCAAGAGGTGCCTTGGGCATCCTTGAATGCCATGTACTGCTCACGGTGAGATCCTGCAACTCTGGCGGTAAGGCAGCGCGTGCACGGCGATAACCGAGGATGCGCACCCAACTTGTCGATAAGCTGATTTTGACGTGAGGAAATTCTCTCAGTATCGCTATCAGGATTCCGGCATGCATCATGAGTTGCCCGGGCGCACGCAATTCCAAACCACGCCGGGTACGGTATACGTCGTCCGGGTGCAGCACCCCGTCAAAATCGAGAAATAGCACTCGATCATTCGGCTTCAGCCGGCTGCTTGTCGGGCAGTTCGAATCAAGCATGGTAAAGATCTCTCAAAGCCGGCCTTCCTGGCAGTTAGCTGCTTACCCTGGGGGAGCACTGCCGTATGCACTCAATCAACTCCTTCAGTAGCTCGTCAAGACTGACCAGGCCATCCGCATATCGCTGCAGCTCAGCAAGGTGCGTAGAGGAAGGCCTCACACCATCGAGCAGCTGACAAGCAAGAACCTCCGCCACTGCTTTGCGACGTCGTTCGCGCTCGAGATCATCGGTCTGCACGTGCAACCTCTCCTTCGCTCAGAAAGCCTCCATCAAAGGGGAAGCCTGGTATGAAGCACTTATTTGAACGCCTTGCTGAAGCGCTGTGAAAGTGGCACAGGATCGATTACTGCCCAGCTTTCCGGTTGGCTACTTTTTCGAATAAAGTTGATCGCACATCCAACCATGAACACGCCAGCAGCGACTCCTTCCCAAGCCGCAGCCTTAAACGTCGCCGGAACGAGATAACTCGGGTTGACGCTACCCGTTATGAGGTGGATCGGATAAGGCGAAATGAAGCAACCAGCAACGGCCACCGCAATCATCAAGGGTACCGCTGCAACTAGCATCAGAACCGGTACTTTGATCTGGTACTGCTTCGCCGCGACAAGCTTGCCGCTCGAACCCTTTACTGCGTAGATGATGGCTTTGTTTTCAGTCTTGTCCTTTTTCTTCGTGAAGATGCCGTACAGGGTCACTCGCTCCCCCGCCTCAATCTCTTCAAAAATCTTTCCTGGCAGCAAAACATTTGGCAATACCTGCCCATCGATAACGATGCGCGCGGTCACAGTCCCCTGCTCAGTAGCAATCACTCTTGGCTTCTCGATCACTCCAGTGACCTGCCGGCAATCAAATCGAATCAAAATGTGCTCCTGCAATTTTTAAAAGGCGTAGCCAATCGCACTGCCTGAATGCCAGCGTGGGTGAAAGTGTTGAGTCGGTTACGCTCGAAACGAAAAAACGGTACTAAGTCCTGCTGGCTTCCTTAACCCATCACCAAGCAACAGGTAGACCGTGCTTTTGGTTTCAAACAAGCACGGGTGATCATGCGAAATTCCGAAATTGGTGCGCACCCAGTGGCCGGGAGAAAAACGTCGGCGGCTGTCCAGGACGACCTCATGGGAGTAGACAGCATTTGGTAGCAGCCCCATTGATGCGAGTCGATCCTGCTCCGCCTGAGTGAGCTGGAGATCAGCGATGATCCATTGCTTCACTAGGCAGAAAGGTTTCCCCGGAAAAGTCTTTTCGGCGAGCCCTATTATTTCTTCTTGCGCGCCATGCCACCCATGAACGACTTCCCCACTTCCGTAAAAAAACTGACCAATCTCATCAAGTGTTACTGACATGGCGCCTCCAGTGTTTGAACCATCATGTGCGTGCACTGGTGTAGATATGGCCCGTTCCGGTGATGAACTCGTAGACAGGGTTTTCCTCGGTGCCAGGCTGGATGCGAATTTCAGAAAGAAGCTCCATTGCGTATGACCCCTGCTCACGCTTAGTGGGTGGAAGTATGAGATGGATGTTCGTCACGATCAGGAATTCGCCCTGCTCCGCTGCACGCATCATCTGAACGGTTTCCACATCCGTAACTAGGTGAGCAACCGGACTAAAGCCACCATCCTCTAATCCCATTCCCTCAATCAGAAACGAGTACTGGCACCGACTGATATCGACCGACTTCCAGAACATTCGAGTGCTGTCCGGACTTCTAAATTGCCTCTGCAAATTGCTGCTATTGGTTACAAACACTGCGGATAAACCCTATTTCAAATCCTGCCAAGCTCTGAAGAAGCTCAGCGTAGGCAGCCTTCGATTGACCCTGCTCATGCTTCTGGCAACCGGTTAGGGATGCTGCCGAAAGGCACGCGATTCCTTGGCGCTATGCATCCTGTTGAATGGCCATCATAAGCAAATATCCCACCATTAACAATTAGAGATATTTGGTGGGTCAACGCGAGTATGGCTCTATCCTTTATTTTGAGAAATTGAACGTGAAGGAAGAGCTAGCCGTCACGCTGCGCGCCATCCGGCAAATGAAAGGATTGGGTTATGAGGCCCTGGCGGGAACCATCAGCCAGAGCAACCTTAGCTTGCTCGAACAAGGGAAAATCCAGGCGACGCTACCGACCCTCGTCAAGATCGCCGAAACGCTCGATATCAACCTTCTGACTCTGTTGGCGTTGTGCTTGGCGATCCGTGACAAAGAGGCTCCTGAACATTTGATAAAAAATGCGCAGAAAGAGCTTCAAGGCTTCATCGAATCTGGTGGCCTTAAAATCATGGAGGATCAGATTCAAGACGGCGCATTGAAAAAACGATCTCGAGGAACTCGAGCGGATGCTCAGAGGGTTAGTGCCGTTGTTGAACTGAAAAAGCAGGGTTTGACACAAGCCGAAGCTGCGCGCGCACTAGGTTTGCCCACATCGACTGTTCAACGGTACTGGCAAAAGGAGTAAGCCTTTTAAGGCAGAACCTCCACCACGACGCGCCTCATCACCACACTATTTATCCACTACACTCGCCCAGCCGGTTATCTAAGGCAAGACTGAGTGTATGAGGAAAACCTAATGCTGCGCTCATGCTAACGCGTGGATCACTTCGGACGTCTGGCGTTGCATTGGGAAGAAAATGGCGTTCTTGCTTAATGCAAGGCCAACGATACTGGACAGCCACAACCTATACTGTGCCCATTAGCCTGTGAAAGGGTAAGCAATCCAGGCTCTATAGCCGGCTGCTGTCCAGAGATCTAGTGACAGGATTCCTGTCGACCTTTGCGTAATCTATGAACGTCTATCGTGTATGGTTCATTCGCGTCACCGTTGCCGAAAGGATCCTGAAGAGTGCTTCCAAACTGATCCTATAGGGGTCGTTGATCAAAGCTAGCTCATCGCATCCCCAATCAAAAAGGCAACGTAGCAGGCGGTTTTTAAACACCTGTTCGTCGATCAAATTCAACTTTCGTTTGTACCTCCAGTTTAGGGAGGCACATAGCCGATCTGGATCTGGATACCGAGTCGAGAAGTCTGGTTCTACCGGCATTACGCCGGAGAACTGGCTGACCATCGGGTTTATAGTTGAAGGCCATGAACACTTCCCTGACTCCTGCGCTCTAAGGGCGAGCAATGCTCGTTGGTAGAGATCCACGCCCGGATAGCCGAATGAGGACGAGTAAGTGAGGATCTGCCCGGTTCGCGCGCTTCCTACAAAGCACAAGGTCACTTGGCGTGATTCGAAGCTCCTCGGTAAGCTGACACGAATGGATGTCGTCAGATAAACAGGAAACAGATAAGTCAGCATCATTTCCTTACACATAGCGCTTAAACGCCTATGTTCGATAGTGAAAGGAGACTGCTCTCGTACAACTCCAACTGATTATGCACCCATCTACCTAACTGCGAATTTATATCAATAGTCCGCCATATTTGCGCGCGATCAGTGGCCCTATAGTAGTCCCTACCCCTAGCTGCTTGAGCATCGCTGGGTTCGATCCAGCCGAGCAATAGCCCACTCAAATAAAGCGCCCTCGCTCTCGCACTGCACGACACTCTGTAAACCTCGAAAAAGAATGTCACATAGAAGCTTAGGCCATGCTTTGGAAAACAATCGGGGCCTCCGCATCCCGACATATCCACATTGCGGTATGAAGCGCTGAGGCAAGGTAGAAGCATCGTTCTCATTAGAGTAAGCATAAAATTGTCCATCTGCTGAGCCACATCGCTATGGGGCGCCCTTAGCCGGAGATCCATGTACCGCTGCTGCACATCCAAAGACAGCCTCAGCAACTCTGAATCAGCTTCACATGCAAGATCATATCGGTCGAAAACCCTGTCTCTATTGTGGTGCCACATGAAAAGCCGGAACCCATAATCTTCGTTGGTACTGTATTTTACGGGTGCGTCTCGCAAAAGAACCTGGTGCGCAGCGCAAAAGGGTTGAAGAAGATATCGCCACTCCAATTTGCATACAAATGAGCGGGTGGTCTTGAGACCTTCTTCCAAACATGCATAGCAATAAGAGCGCCGATATTTAATCGGAACTAACGGCTGCTTACACGGGCCGAACTTCTCGGCAAAACGCTCTCTCGCAACACCATGCTGCTTGATGAAAGATGGCAGCTTCACGTTAGTTTCCATAAAATCAGGATCACTTACCGATGAATGCGTTGCATGAGCCCACATCTCGCCAGCCTCAAACTCCCCAATGTGACTCGCGTCAAAATATCTATTACACATTCCCTGCAAAGCAATCCTGTACATCCAGGACGAAAGGCTTTCTCCCTCCGAAATCTCAGGAATAAACATTTGATTGCACCTCAAATTTGATTTCCTCCCTCGACATGCATCTATCCGTTATTTTTTGCGCCCCCTTCCCAAACAAAACCCTAAGCACATAAATATCTTGAAGGATATCGATTACTCGATCGATCTCAAAGTCAGCCTCTTTACAGAGGCTAAAAATACATTTACTCATAGGGATGTCTAATCGAAAGGCACTATTATTCCAACGCCAAAAAGACTCGATAATCTCAGTGCAACTAGAAATATTAAGCTGCCGCTTAAGCCCTATCCGAAAAAAATTTGAGCTACTAGTTTCTATATGCTGCTGCAACGATGTCGAGCGTGTTGAAATAATAAAGCAGAATCGCGCACGACTCTCCGTCATTTTTCTTATCTGTTCCGCGACATGTAGGGATTCCACCTTATTTCGCACAATCACATCCAAATCGTCGACCGCGATCATCGTCTGGGCAGTGAGAAATGAAAACTCCGCTAAGTAAGCGGGCACGTCTTGCAGGGAAACGGAAGGTTCTAGAAGTGAAAATGCAGCACAAACTCTATCTATAAAAGTGATGTCGTAATCATATAAATTATTCATCACGGTAATCCCAGAGAAGACAGGGTCAGCCACAATAGCTCTAAAAAAAGTCGTAATACCGCTTCCCGCAGGGCCGTCAACCAGAATCACTTGGCCGCCCTCTTCGTTCTGAATATACTTTAGCATTTGGGAAAAAGCGTTACGCCAAGACTCGCTAACATACTGGAAGCCGTGACGGCCTTCCAGTACAGTGCGAGCAACTTGCAGGGAGTGCTCTTGATTCAAGACATGTTCCTATTATGCTGTAGCATCGGCATCTTCGGCTCGCAGGGCGAAGCTGAAGTCTTCCATGATTGATTCGATGTTATCGATATGGGAATGCGTAATGTGCTCGCTGCCGTCAATGACTGCTGCCATCGCGGCACTCTGCAGGATTTTCACAATGTTGTCAGTTAAACCCAAGCTTTTGTCCAAAATCTTCAAATACAGGATCTGGTCTTTCAAATTGGTCGCTTTCTTCAAAGGCAACCGATGGATGTAGCTTGCGACAAAACTTCTAAACTCAGCGCCGTTCTCCCAACTGGCCAAATGTTTTACCGCGTAGCGACGCTCCAATTGCTGATCTCGGCGAAGAACATCTGCAGCATCTTCTACACCAAATGCGAAGACCGAAAGCCCATAAATATCACTAGAAAGATTCTTCAAAAGTGACAAATTCACGCTTTGCTGTGCAGCCGTCAACGTCAATGCGTCGTGCACCTCATCGATGACAATGCCTCTGATATTCTGCGATTTGATTCTACTTTGAAGTTGTGGGGTAAGATTTCCGCCTTGACGCGCAAGCTTACCGACTCCAAGGCCCATCGCAACAAGAATCAGGTCGCGCAAACTATAGTTATTTGGATTCTGATGCATGGTCACAAATATCAACTTGTCATCAGCGTACAGATTACGCTCCTTGAGTTGGTTCACCATTGCAGACTTGCCCGCGCCGCCTGCTGCTGCAACGATCATGCAAGGCGCTACAATCCTGTTTTTCATTTTCATAGAGAAATGAATCTGACTGATAACTCGTTCTGCTGCAGGATGCGGCACCCAGAAATCGTCAGAGCACGAGATCATTCTATTTTCATCGGAAAGCTCAAAATGGTGCTGAGCAGCCTGATGCACATGCGGATAAAGATTTTCGCTCACAGTAAATTTCCAATTTAAATATTTACATATAACTTATTCAAGGCCAAGGACTCAACTTGCATATCATTCACTATGACAGAGCCTGCGGAAGTGGCATCAAACCTATTGACACCTTTCCCGTTGATTAAGTTTTTTCAGGCAACGAACAAGGCGTGCGCAAAATTTTACTTCTGAGAATTTATAATATTGCGATACGCCTTATTCCAATTTTCAGACAATAAAATCCGTACTCGCGCTACTGAATCACGCAAGTGGATTACGTTTTATTTGATCCATTAACGGCGTCTTTATGCATTAGCTTTTGCTAAGATTTTAGCCTGCTGTCCAACTCGGGCTACTCAAACTGGGCTGTTGCTTCACCATCGAATAGGGGCGCTGTCGTAGATAACCGGAAACTCGTCGTCGCGAGCAACCTGCTCCTTACGCTGCAAGAATGCAATGACATCAAAAACATTCGATGTAACTTCCCTAGCGACCTTGCCCAGCTTAGGCTTCGTCTTGGGATTAATGGACGTATGGAGTTTTTTCGATTCAGTTGCGTTGTCTGAATTGGCTGCAACAGAGCCAGATTTAGCGTTCTGTGTTCTGTAGTCCTCCATACCTTTCTCGCGTTTCTTCCTCTGTTTCTCCTGGCGCGTAAGCTTTGATTCCTCTTCAGCAGCTTGGTGAAATTTCCCAGCCGACTGCGCCCCTGAAGTGCTCATGGTTCCGTCCCGGTCTCCTTTTTGTTGACGCTGCCAACGATAAATCTCTAGGTCGCTGCTTCTGTTAAATTTGTTCCTTACACACGGAATCTTTTCCCATTTACCGTCAAACTTAACCATTACATAGCTCATATCATAAGGGTCATATTTTACTAGAACCTTCTGTCGAACCTTACTCTTCAAGGCTGATGAGAAGTATTGCCTACGAAACATACCTATCCCGTCAGGGGTGATTTCCTTACCTGAGACTTCAGGATAAAAGGTGTACTTGAAGTGCTCATGCTGAACCACTGGCAGGAGCCGATAAGCTGGATGCTTTTCATAATGCTTGTTCCAAGCTTGGCTAGGACTTTTACCTAACGCTGAGTGCTTCGTCTCATGATAAGCATGTATGGCATATACCATCATCTGACGCAGCCTTGTTAGGGTAATGCTGGCGGTCTTCTCACTGCGAAGTGACTTGCGTTGAACTGTGTTCGAACCAGTACTACCAGGTAGTTGGTGGATCAAATGGATCATCTGTTTGCCAATCAGGCTTTCAATGTGCCCACCCTGATGCTTCTTTCCAATCATCCGATGCTCAACCGTGATACCGAAGCCTTTTGCATTAAGAACGAAAACGTCCGACGTGAATTCCTTCGCGTTGTCGGTATGGATCGTCTCCGGCAAACCGTGCATAGGCCACAAATACGTCGGTAATCCCCACCTTTCCAGCATCTCGTCCTTCGGCAGGGCGCAGTTCTCCAATAACATAGCGACTGTCACTGCGCTGGGAGGGAGGAAGGACAGGTAGAACCCGAGAATTACTCTAGTATGAATACAGATTGCCAAACTGATGTAGGGACGACCGATAATTTTTGTCCTATCGTCCTCATCGACTAACAGCATATCCACAACCGTGTGGTCAATCTGCACCCACTCCAAAGGGCGGTTCGTTACTTTGTAGCCTGGACGAAGTTCAAAACGCTGAACCGCTGCTTCCTTCCCGTGTTTCATCTTGTAGAGAAGTTCTGACGGTTGCTTTTTAATCCATCGTTTGACCGTGTGATAGCTCGGTCTCAGAATTTGACGGCTGTCACCCTCGGTCTGACAAGCTCTCCAGACCGCCCCATAGGTTCTCGCCTGAGGGTAGTGCTTAAGGAACATGTCCTCGATGAGCCGCTCCACGTCATTCTGAATCGCATTTGCGCCGAACTTTCTTCCGCTACGATCGCCTACGATGGCGCGGTAGCTCAGAGACCCTCTCGACCGTTTGAGCAACTTGTAGAATTGTGACCGGCTGATCGATAGGATTTCTAGAGCCTGCTGGAATTCTAATGCGCCCGAATTGAAATCTTGAATGACCGTGTAACGCTTGTTCGCCAGCTCATGTCGTGTTATCTCTGAGTCTAGGCTTTGTGAGTCCAGAACAGTTTTTTCATGCAGCATTACGCTTTGGGATATTTCTTCCATTGAACCTTCCGTTCACTATCTGCTCGATGTGCCACGCCATTAGATCCGAAGAGCCGCAAGCGAGCGCACACTGAGTTTGTGCTTAGTTTTTAAAGAGCGGGTGTTGCATACTTAAGGAAATACATTTTTCAGAGCAGCTCTGATGTTTTTGGTTTTGTGCATCGATCTATTCTCATGTGGTGAAAACCAATCTAGTAAAACTTTCAATGGTTGAACTTGTCAACTTTGACGCGCTCGACAAAATCTGACCGCCACCATTATTTTATATATGCCATATATTGACTGATTGGCAATTTATGATATTTGTTTTTTTGACCGAAAGCCCCGTAATACGGGGCCTCTAGAGCTGGCTGATTAATATTTGGCTCGAATAAATCTCATCTTTCGCGAGATCCGATTATGACTTCCATTTTGAAAATCTGCGCAATTAGACATCCTAATATGGCAAACCAATCGAAAATTTCTATGTAAGTTTCCTTTCGCGATTTTTTTCAAGCGCGCCAGGAACAATTGCATATATATTGACAATTTTTTAATGCAGGCGGCGGAAGTGACGCGCACATTTGGCACTAAATGACAGAGTTCAATTGTTATATATTGACAGCGAGACCATTGAAATCATGTACAACAATCGTGAGATTTTTTTGTAGTGCGAAGAAATAATAGCGATAATTCTCCGAAGAATTGGCTCTCTTCGTGAGATAAAACCAGAAAAAGTCTCAACATTAGCGCACTGGGGGGCTGCGCCCCCGGAAATCATGGCTTTGGCAATGTCTCATGATTTTGCGACTGCCTCACAACGGGCCATGTCCTTCGTGTTCATGGCGAGTCATTGAATGAGGTGGCTGCCGATGAAGCTGATTCAATGCCGTTTCTCTTCAGGTCAGCGTGTACCGCTGCTCGTGCAGACTGGAGATGCGGAGCCTTTGCCCATACTTGTCCCGTTCATCTACGTTCAACTCAAGCTAAGGTACCGCGCTTACAACACTACTGCGGCACATCTGCGCGCGATCCAAGCTTTCTACATCTATGCCAAAAGCCGTGACCTCAATATTGATGACGCCATCTTGGCCTGCCACTTCGAGTCGATTCTGGCTTTACTGGATGGTTACGCCATCTGGCTCCAAAGCGGCCGTCAAGCCGACAACCTGGTCGCCCGAATCGGCAAAGCTGCAACGGCACCTTTTCCGCAGATCGATCCGCGTACCCGTGACCAGTACCTGCGGTTGCTGAAGCAGTACCTGTCCTGGTGCGTGACTCGTTACATTCCGCGCGCCCGTCAGAACTCAACCACCCTGGCTAACATCGAAGTTGTATTTGCCGATGTCGCCGACGTCATTGAACGGCGCTTTGAGAGCCATATCATCAATCTTCGTCCCGACCGCACTCGTTACCGCAGCCTGACAGATATGCAACTTCAGATCGTTCGTACACTGATTCGCCCGGGTGCCGCGGAGAATCCGTTCCCGGAACGATTGCAGTTGCGCAATTGGCTAATGATTGAATTGCTACTGGAGACTGGTATCCGTCGCGGAGAGCTTCTGAAGCTCTACACCACGGATATTAACCAGGGTTCTCAGCATGCCTATGTCAGCATCAATGACCGCGAACATGATCCAGGCGACCCACGCGCTGAAGAGCCTGCACTGAAAACACATGGGCGGACCGTAGGCATCTCCACTCAGTTGTATGAGGTCTACGAGCGATATATCCAGAGCGAACGGCGCCCTCTGCGTCACGGCAAGCCGATGAAATTGATGTACCGCTATTTGTTCATCTCGGATCGAGGCCGTCCGCTGTCCATCCGCGCGTTGTCTAACGTTCTTGATCGGCTGTTTCTGACCATTGAACTGGCTCGTCCGGGATTGTTGCCTACACTTTCCGCGCATGACTTCCGCCACACCTTTGCCGACCGGTTTTTGTCTTTCTTGATCGAGACGCGTGGGTACCTGCAACGCTCGCAATGCGTAAAGCCGAGACTTCCCTAGCAGGGCCTCCGCCGAGATTGCTGATGGCACTTCCTTGCGCAGCTTTTTTACGTCACTTCCTGTGTTAGCCATGGTTGCCTTTCTCCATTACGGTGACCCTAAGGAGTTTCCGCTCAGTGCTTCCCTGTGCGGATCCGCGGCGATGTAGAAAACGCCAGTTATCAAGCAGCAAGAATTTCCCGGCCTGCCAAGTGATTGCCTGTTCGTCTGAGGGCTCAAAGAGATCGATCGCGCGCACGATTTCCTGAGCGCCGGCATCCACGGGCGTCATGCAGCCAGGGTCGAACCTGTAGTAACGGTCAGAACTTCCTCGAGCCGCAGCGTAAAAGCTGTTGCCGCCATTGGTAATCCTGAAAACCGATGACCGAGCGCCATCTACATTCAATGGATCGAATGTGCTCCCCTCGCAGAAGAGCGTTTGAGCAGTGCAAGGGGCGGTCTCCAAGCAACCCATAACGATGTACCGTGGCGGCGTACTCCAGTGGGCCCCGTCGGTATGCCATGGGAATGGGCTCAACCCATAGCGGACGCTGAGAGAGCGCCGGTTCGCAGATTGCCTATCAGTAGGAATCAGCACATCGACCAAAGGTCCCCGGCGTCGCGTTGCCTTGGGCTGCCCGAGGAGACAGGCAATATCGAGCGCAGCTTGCTGGATTACGGCAGCGCCATCATCCGGCAATTGAAAGATCGCCCATCCGTTTGAGCTCAAAGCTGATAGGGCATTCTTGATGAGATTCAGATCCTCGTTTTCTTCAACGCCAAGGTGCTGAACAAACCAGAGGTGATGATCAGTCAGCTCGCTAGCAAGGTGGATGTGGAGTCCAATACCATCACTGACCTCGCGACCATTGAGGTGATCGGCGCCCAGCTACGTGCGCTTGCTGGCATGGCTCGAGAATACTAAAGCCGGGCTACCCAACCGAATTTTCCCCGCGCAAATCACGGGCGCCTGACCGATCGAGCGATGCCTGAGCATCTGTTAGGATTGATCACGGCGACGCCAATCTCGACTTGGCGGCACTGGGCAAGAACGCAGTGCGGCGAGGCGGAATAGACTGAGTCCCTTGCTGCTTGAGAAAACGTCCCGCCCCGCCCCCATTCAGTAAAAGTGACCTCGAATTGAATACTAAGCCCTCCGCAGATTCCTACAGCCTCCAAAAGATCTTCAAAGAAGAAACGGAACAGTATGAATGGTCATCTCTGTTCGACTTCTCAAGGCTTACGGCTACCGATGCCGTCATCACCGAAAGGCCGGATGGGGACGACAGCTTTTCAACAACGCTTTGGAACTATTGTTTTCCACCCATAGCCTCGACCTCCCGGTGGCATTACACAAAACTCTCAACACTGAGAAGCATTGCCCAAACCAGATCAATTCGATTGCATGCCGTAGAGAAGCGCATGGGTGAAGGTGAACTCACCTCATTCGCAGGCCAGTTCGGACTCCTCGGCTACCTCACCCCTAAATCTGACGGTAGACGCGTGATTGATAACCTTGCGCGGGATCTGTTTTACCTGTCGCTGGCCTCAGGGGACGAGCCGGGCCCGCTCTGGTCGTTTGGAGAGGTGCGACTGCGACTGTTGATCGAGCCCGTCCTGCAGCGAGCGGAAATTCGACAAATCAGGTACAGCGAGATCGAATTGAGTCATCCATTTCGGGTGTTCAAAAAGATTGCGTCCGATCGATTTGATCGCTTTTTCACACCGAAGGGGGTATCGCGCATCGGAGCGTTCGCCTTACCTTTTTACTTGGATGAAGAAGCTGAAGTACGGTTATTGGTCAAGAAATTTGGCGATGAGGACACCACAGAAGTAAACATCAGTGGCCAAGATCGGTACATTTGCGTACCGCTCAACAAGGAGCATGATCGGGTGAAGATAAAATTGCTGGAGGTTCAGTGCAGCGATCCCACTGCCAATTCTGAGGTCGCTCAAATAGTGGCTTCGATGGCCGACCTGGGTGTGCAATTGACCGAATTCACTGAACATCAACGCTAGCGGTATCTAGGAGCCGCGTAGTTATAGCCGCCCTGCGTGAGTCAAATTCACAGGACTATCCGCCTGATGTGATCGCTCAGGTTGAGCAGAGCTTTTCTCCTGAACGCGGCCGCACAACTGAGTGATGGCAACTCTCCTCGAGCACCTCAGATCAGCTACCTACCTGGAAACAGGTGACTGCACTATAGAGAAAGCCCCCGAGAGTGGCTTTAGCTAACTGCCGGGGCGTCGTGGTACTCGGCGAGCCCGGATGCCATCTCTAGGGAGTCAATGATGTCAGCTCTCGTTTGGAGAATTTTGTATCCCTTGGACGTGCTCGTGATGATGGCATCAGCGTCTCTTCGCTATGCAACGCCACTCGACATCACTCGCTGCTTAGAGAGATCGCCCAAGCACCTCTCGCCCAAATGCGCAAAGATGTCGACAAACGGGATGTAATCCTTGGTCACGAGCTCACTCTGGATTCTGAGGTAATCCAGAGTGCTGAGCTGCAGACGCTCGTCCTTGTCCTGCTCTCGGACGACCTGATGTGCGTCCTAGAACGGCTTGTGCTCTCGACGCAACTGGATCGAAATCATCTTGGCGCAGCCCGTTTGAGCGAAAACCACAGCGACGCTCGCTACGTATGGAGCCCTCTGCTGCAGAGTAGGATGAAATTTGATGTGCCAGGATTTGAGATAATCGCGGGCTTTCCAAAACAAACTCAGTGATTGCATAGCGCGCTTCGCCATGCCATTCCTCAAGCCTATAATTGCAGTCGTAGCTCGCATGCCCCGCCGAGGGCCAGCGCATTAACGATCTGCAAGAGGTTCTGAAATTGGCATTCACCCGCCCCCACTCCAACGAAGCGCTAAGCACCGCTGACGCGATACGATGCCGCATAACTGGAGCCTACGACGAGAAATACGGCCCCGATGGCTATTATTTTGAAGACCTGCTAGGCGTAGACAGAGACCTCTTTGAAATTGCTTACAAGCCAGGTAAGTGGACACTGCTTCATCGGTTCACCCTGAGCCATCTGTGGGATCAGTGGAACTACCATCGGAAGAAGTCGGGCGAGGAATTTATAAAGGACGCCCACCGGCTGTTATTTCACCACAAGACTTCATTCAGCATTCGGGGTTATCCCGACCTCTCAGCTCACAAGGATTACCTCTTCGAGCAGCTCCTGCAGCCCTTGAAGCAGATTGCTCACGAGGTCTTCTGCATCCTCTTCAGCGACAAAGAGTTGATGCGAACTTTTTCGATCAAGGTGTCTGAGGCTATCGCTAATGCCTGCCCATCAGAATACCCAGATTACCTGGAGGACATTGGCATAATGAAGCGCTCTAGCTTCTGGCCAACCTGGCTAAGAGAGGCGCTTTTCTACAGAGAAAATGGTCGCTGCGCGAAGTGCTCATCGAGTCTGACAGGGGTGTTTGACCCAACCCTGAAGCCACAGGTTGACCACATTGTGCCCATCAGCAATGGTGGTACCACTGACCCGACCAACCTCCAGTACCTCTGTGAGCCTTGCAACAAGAAAAAAGGCAACCGCAGCAACGAAGCTGGCGGGTTCATCTATGTTCCCTGGGAATACAGCCACAGCAAGCTTTCAAGAATCAGAATAGATTAGGGGCAAATGCAGTACGAGGGATGCTAGGCTGGGGAGCTCTTGGTAGGGCAGCCTGGACGCCACTTCAAGCGCCAGGTCAACCAGCTTGTCTTACTAAAAACCGCCTGGCCCGAAAGGCATGACAGCTCCGATTCAACAGCGATCGCGCTTGGTCGAAACCACCGAGAGGTGAACCACGATATCCAGTGACAAAGCCGGCAGTGTTGAGCCCGGCAGCCAGGTCTTTCTGACGCTGCATCATGGGTAATCGAAGCAACGCCTGAGTTCCGGACATCAGCACTTTGCCGGTATCCAGGGTGTACTTGTCGTCCAGCAACGGAACAGGAGCGCCGTCGCGTCAGCATTCCAGCAGTTTCTGACTTCGGCGAACGAGCTCTAGCCTTGGGGCAGCGCTACTGAGCTGTCATCACACCAATGCCTGCAAAAAGTCCAGGAAGCTTTGGGTGGTAGCGCTGCGCATTTCCCGTGGGTGGGCTACTACGTGAAACTGCCGGCTTGCCCACGCATCCTTCAAAGGGATTCTGACGAGGGCTGGCCCTTCTGGCGACTCGCAGACAGCACGATTAGGAATGACAGCGATGCCTAGCCCGCCCTGAATGGGTCTATCTGGACTTCCCAAGGAGCGCAAGGATCCAGTCCTTGCTGTATTCCGTGGCATGAGCGATGCCATGTTCAGAGTGACGTCCATCGTGATGGCCTACTCGCCAATCGGCGTTTTCGGCATGATATCGGTGACGGTAGCCACTTTCTGTTTCTCCTCACTGCATGACTGAGGTGACGAGCGTCTCTGTCCCGGGTCACGTATACGCCACTCGCTTGAATATCGCTCCAACCCCATCACGGCTTTGGAGTATCACCTGGTCACTGGATGTCATTTTTCCGTCTCCGGAGCTCGTCGCATTGTCAGGCGATTGGTTCAGTATCGGCGGGGTCTCAGCAACTGCCGGGGCATTATCTGTGAGGAGGTTTTCAAAGGCCTCCTCCAGTACGTCGAGCCTACAGAACGGCTGCATTGTCCACGCACCTTGACCGCCCAAATCTACAATTCGGCGTCCGCCTGCGTACACGGCGCCAAAATCATCGATGTCTACTGCACTTAGACGAGCATCATCCATCTCAGCTCTCGCCAACCCCAGAGGCCCGCCAATGAAGTGGCTTGCCATTGAGTTCAACCCTAAGAGGTAGAAAGCATTGGTGAAATTGATTTTCTGAACAGCTTTTATCGCTTTGCTGGTGGTGCTCACTCGGGTCGAACCCCCAGTACCCGGCGGAAGAGTGGAGCCTGGAAATCGTCCGTGGGCGGTTACTAGGCCGACACCATTCGGATTTGCCAGCGAGGCCGCGATAATACGCCCCTCGGTAGCCATGCCCCCGCCAGCTAGCTTGACCAGTCTGTTTGAGTAGATTTGACGCTTCCACTCATTTTTGGCGATGAGTCGGACTTCCTTCATCGTTCGAGCAGACCCCTTAGCATCGACTAAACATATGTTGCTCGAGGAAGCAAACACAAAGTCAGGCGCAGGGGCTTTAGCTGGGGCTGAACCAGAAGCTTTAGGCGCCGACGCTGAGGTGCTTGTGGTCGAAACTCCGGGAGACGTGCAGTCTTCCCAATGACCGCACCACGCATAGCCAAGATCTTGCATTTCCAAGTAAGCTAAAGATGCACCGATTGTTCCTTTGATGCTTGAACCAATGAAGTCTTTCGCATGATAAAAGTTATGATGAAGGAAAATATTATTAATGGGCTTCACACTCGCGCTGTGAAAATTCGGTGTAAGGTAGCATAGAGCAGCGGCGCCCAACCCTTGCCCTGCTAACTGCCCTCTTAGCCCAATTTTTTGCCCGAGTATTGAAGAGCGGGTGGACGCATAAATAAAACGCAGTGGATCAACCACTAGTGGTGGCCCAGGTGGAACAACTGGTTTATCCCATGAGGCTTTCTTTCGAACTTGTTTCAATCTGTGAAGTTCGTAACGTGGAATATCCTTGATTCCGTGGAACCACATTGGGCCGTCTCCAGTCGTCTGTACATGGTGATGTAATGAATATTGATGATATCATGGCGCCACCTCGGAGTACTCCGAGACAGAAGCCGTGCCACCAATTCGTTAGAATACAGCCCCACGTTTGGACGGCCAGCCGAGGTTCAGCTGGGCAACCCTGCACACCTCTTCATTTCGGCGACCTCAAACGCGATTTCCTCTTTGACGCCCATTAAAGGGATCTGTATTGCAGGCAGCTCTTGGAAGCTTTTGAGCATGGCCCATGCCGCGAAGTCATGGAAAGGGTTAAGCCCCATCACATTGCCTAACGTTTCATCCGCCTGCAGCTTACTGGAGGCAATTTGCGCAAAGCCGCTGACCGCAGCGTCCAGGTGCCAGTCGGAAACGAACAATAGCAGCGCCGAAAACGCCAACAGCGGTTTGACATTTTTCAGCCCATTTAAGGGGTAGTGAGCTTTCGACAATCGTCTCAACGGGCTATGGTTTGAGCACATGAACGCTGCAAGCCGGTTAGTAAGCTGGAAGTGGTTTTGCAGAACGGTGGGGTCATAGACCGATTTTCCATGGTAGTCAGTGGCCAGCTTTTCGAGGCGCTCAACCATTGCACCTGGGTACAGGCGTTTCTCCCGGATGATGCCTAGCGTAGCGCGATGGCGCTGAGAAACCTCTCGCGTTGCTGCTGCCTCGAAATTAAAACCGGGAATGCCCAGCACCTCTGTCGTCAGCTCAATAGGCACAGCATCCAAATCTTGTGACCATGAGGCATGACGATGCAGTCCGTCCACCCATCCAGGCACTTTGGGATCCAGGGTAATGGTGAACTGCGACTGTAGCTTGGTCTGGAAGAACCACTCGCGCATCCGCCGAATATCCCACTGCGTGAATATCTCTAGCTGAATGCCTTTGCATACGAGCTCCCGCACAACCCTGGAGACGCCATCCTTCGCAGAAGAAAACTGGACAAGGTTTTCCGGGATGAACGCAGCTGAGACATTGCCCGAAAAGTCACAGAATGGATGGTGTCCTGCTGAACTATCGCTTTGAGGGAACCGGAAGTAGGCCTGCCGCACATCGTGACCATCGACCTTGGACTTGCTCGCCCTTACAACCTCCGCACCTGTGCAGAAGCACGAGGGGCACTCGAGATCCGTCGAACAATGCACCTTCCAGCTTTCCGGAATGGGCGTACTCTTCGACGGCATGACATAACCAGTCTCAGCCCCTAGCTGTGTTAATAGCTGCTGAACGTCCAATTCCATCCGGCGGGATGCGGAAAAAACGGTTGAGGGCATGGCGACTCCATTCACGCGAGGGTTGATCCATCATGCTCGAGCTTAACCACATTTTGCCTAGTGCGCTAAGGGCGGAGCTGGCTCACTCGCACTGCTGATGATCACAGGTCAATAAAACCTTTCGTAGTCACCTCGGAAATCACCGAGCTCCACCAAACCCTCCAGCACAGCTGCACTCGATGTGAGGAGAGACTGCGTACGCTGAGGGCTATCCCAGCCAGCGGCGCCATGCTTGCCACCATGGAATAGATTGTTGCGAACTGTTTTCACCGTTCGGACAACCTTTGCTAGGTCAGATCTACAGTCTTGAAATCCAACTGGTGCCCACTCCAAAACCAACCCGGCCCCAACCACTTGCCGATCAGGTGGAGCGGCAAGCAGCTCTGCCGCTTCAGCGGTCAGCACGTAGGTTTCGGCATGCTGCTCTACAAATTTGTCCCAACCTGGTTCAGCTTTCTGCCCAGGGATTTCGGATTTTAGGTAACCGTTTTCTTTGAGACAGAACTCAAATCGTGAAAACCAGTAGAAGAAGTCAAACGCGAGCAATGAGAGCTCGGTCGGTATCTCACCTTTACGCATAGCACCCTCTCGAACGGCCTGAGCACAAGGTTGAAGAATAACTCTACGAGCTTGGGCGCGCAGTCACTGGCTGAGCACACAGGAACAAGCCACGCGCCACTTCAGCCTTCGAACCCTTTGGAGGTCAAAGCAGCGAAGCCGCCCGAGGGACGAAACGCCGAACTGATTGGTGGAATACACCACCCGATGACGTATTGGCTTGCGACCACTCAACCAACTCGCGTGGCCGGCCTTGAACAAAGTGAGGCGTTACCAGGACGTACATCTATGGGTATCAAGATGAGCCAGGCACGAGACCAAAATGGCCATTTTTGGGATGCGGAGACCTATCAGAAGGGCTAGGTGCAGAACCGCTGGCTGTGGGCATCAACCTCTGCTGGTGTTGATACCTGTAACAAACTCAAGCAGGTCACAAAAGCGACCCGCCCCACTACGATCCAGATGGTAATCTTCGATGCTGGCTACTCGGGGGCCATCAGCATCACATCGCCGGGAGTCTCCGATCATCAAGACGTGAGGCGATCCTGGTAGTTGGCTGGGTGCAACATTGAGCTGGGTGCAGATGTGTTGGTACATGGCCACATCAGGCTTCATCAGCCCAACCTCGGCACTGAGCGCATAGCCATCGAGCCCCGGCAGCAAATTCCGGGCTACCGGGCAATACGGGCCACCCAAATTCGAGCAAACGCCAATTTTTATTTGGTGGTGTCGCAGCAGAGCGAGCGCCGGCAGCGCATCCTCAAAGAGTGTGATCGATTCAAGTTCGAGCTCTAGGCAGCTCTGGAGCTCAGTGAGTTGAGTGGAGGAAAGTTTGATTCCAAAAAAATCAGCAGCCTCCTGCAACCCACAGGCGTTGGTCATAATCCAGCGCAGATCTCCAGGGGAAGCGGCGCGTCCCTGCTGTGAGCCTAGGCGGAGGAGCCGTCGAAAGGGGTTCTGCCGGTTTCGAATCTCCAAAAGCGTACCGAAGAGATCAAAAATTACTGCTGTCATTTATTGCTCCTCATCGACACGCGGCCTTGGCTCTGCATCGCAGCAGTCCAGCTTGACAGCTACTGTACAATCACTCCATGCGCGGCGAGCTCGTTTACCAGCGTATCCCGGCGCAGCATCCGGGGGATTTTAAAGAGACTTCTGTATGCATAGAAGAGGCACACAGGCGTAAACAGCAGCCCGATACCAAAGTCGCTGTTGCGATGATCAAACCCGCAGGAATTGCCGCTACCGCGAAAACAATCCCTTTAAGAATGCTGGATTTAGCAACCTGTCTCAGGTGACCAAGGTCATACTCAACCTTTCCATCTGCCTTTTGGAGCGCCACTAGAACGATGGTTTTCTTGTTCAAATGCTTGTAGTACCACGTACGAGGCTTGTCAGTAACAATCGCCCCGTGCCTTTTCAAGTAGTCCAACATGCAAACCTCTTTGAAATAGAAAGTTTTTCCTTCACTGTCTTCGCACCGAACTTGGCTATAGAGCGTATCAATGTCAGCAGAGTTTTTAATATTGTAGTTCTTGACAGTGAGCTCAATTTTTTTCAGATCAGACATGCATTTTCCTTAGTGCACTTTGAAGTGCTACGTGAATATGAGCGCACACGAAGTCGTCCAGCGGATTGGTCAGCGGGATATATAAAGCTCTAAATCCAAGGTGCTCGCCGCGCCTTGCCAAGTACTGCAGCTTGAAAGCGGCCTTTAGGCTGAGTGAGTCAACCCAATTGGATGCTCACCGCGGCTCGCTGAGCTCGCTAGCGATAACGTAGTAGTCTTTGCCACTTAGGCTGCGCATTAGCTTGAACCCCGCCCTTGTCTCAACCAGCTGAAGTGGAGGGGTAGCAACCGTCATTCCATTCGAGCTCACGTTTGACTGATCGTTGTAAACGAGCGCCGCATAGCTCTGCCCTACCCTTGCTGCGTTGACAAGGTAAGCGTCGACCACCATACCCCAGGAAATGCCCCGCGCCTG
The DNA here is from genome assembly GCF_018326005.1 of Pseudomonas sp. Seg1. Classification (NCBI taxonomy): domain Bacteria; kingdom Pseudomonadati; phylum Pseudomonadota; class Gammaproteobacteria; order Pseudomonadales; family Pseudomonadaceae; genus Pseudomonas; species Pseudomonas sp. Seg1. Next base: position 3,220,334 of record NZ_AP021903.1, on the reverse strand, counting down.
AATGACCTCCGAGGGAAGATCCCGATCGAGCTCTATCGGCTCGACGGCGTGGTCAAAAAAGTGCTTCATCGCCGAAGTGGCCATTAGATTTGGATCTCGAAATAAGGGTCAAAACCAGTGCTCTCTCCAGGGTAGCCACCTGGGTTCGAGACCACCCTGCAGCCGGCTAGCTCAACGTCTGTAGCCTCATGCGTGTGACCGAACACCCACACATGGGCCTTCTCGATCAAACGCGGCCAGTCGTTGGTGTATGCTGCAGTAAGATGCCCGTCATGCTGCTCACCAATCACCACAGGGGATGGTGAGTGATGGGTCACTACTACCGTTTTGCCGTCAAACGGTCGAGCAAGCTCTTGGGTGAGCCAGTCCCGGGCGATGTGATTCCGGGTAACCAAGTCGTCCAGTCTCAATCGCCTGTAGTTCGAGTCTGCCCTGATGTACTTGAAGTCGTTCATGCCTTGCCTGGCAGCGTTGCTGGCCGCTAACAAATCCCCTGTGACGCTGTAGTCAGTCCACGCAGTAGTACCCAAGATCCTGACGTCACCCAGTATGAGTGCTTCATTCTCTAGCACGTGGACATGGCCGGCCGCAGCGCCCTTCATTTTTTGCAGGGTGCGATCGATGTGACCGTCGTAGTACTCATGGTTCCCTGCGATATACGCGACGTGGCAGGCGAAGGTATCGTTGGCCCACTGGACGCCCCTGGCCTTCTTGTTGATGTCGCCGGCGAGGATCACCAGGTCAACCCCCGCATCGAGGGATGGGGGGGCGAAACGGTGGAACTCGGCGTGGAGGTCTGAATAAATTCTGATTCGCAAACGCTGGCCTTGAGGATTTAGCGGTAAATTGACTGAGGCCGGATCTATAAGCGCGGCAAGCACTAGCGCACTCCAACGTAATGAGCGAGGGCGCCCCATCTTGCCCAGCATGAATGGTTAGGCGACTCCAGTTGCTTTGTACGCACTATATTGCATGGAGAACAACTGCGCAATATGGCTTTATCCTCGGCTTTGGGTGCTCCAAATGTCGCTGAGAGAACCGTTAGCCGCAGTCTTGAGGCTGTCACGCGCAGCTCGGAACCTGTCCCAAGAAGATTTCCATGGTCGAGTCGAGGCTCGGCAAATGAGTAACATTGAGCACGCCAAGAGCAATCCCACCCTGTCAACGATGGAAGAATTTTCCTCAGTACTCGACATTGATCTTGTCGCTCTACTGGCGGTTGCTTCGTCCTATACGCGTCACCAAACACCCAAGGAATTCCTGAAAGGAGTGGCAGTCGAGATCGCGAAGCTCGAAAAGCTGGGCGTGCTCGATAAGCTCCATCATGAGTTCGAGGACGGCAAGCTTCACTCCGTGCATCCCCGTATCCGATCTGGGGAGGCCAATCGACAGGCAGTGCTTAAGTACAAGGCTGAAGGAAAAAGTCAGAAAGAGACGGCGGAACTGTTGGGGCTCGACAAGTCGAGGGTTAGCAGATTGTGGAAAGAAGACCATTAAGCGTCCACACGCTTGGAGTAGGTACGCGTGATCATCTGGGCAGCACTAGCAACTACGCAGGATGCTACCTTTTATGGCCCCGTCGGCAGCGGCTCACCGGCTAAAACTTGCGCTACCTCAAGCAGCAACTCACGCACGCGATTCGGCGCTTTCTGACCCAGAACACGATCGATGGAACGAAATCCGTAATCGCCTCGGAGACTATGAGCGCGTTCGGTTAAGCGACCAGCCACTCGTTGAAGTATTTCTTGAGAAGGAGCTCCCTCGCTGGCGAGCATCGCGCAGAACTCGACCTTTAGTTTGATCAAACTGCCCTCGGCTTCATCGACGAGTGCCAAAGCTGTCAGCCCTTTCACAACAGACTCCAGAATCTCCCACCCGGTTTCGTGCCTACCACCTTTTTCCCCCACCCTAACAAGAGTCTGCTGGACTTGGTATGGAGGTCATCATCGCCACGCCTTAGGCTTTCCAACGCTGCCTCGAACAGGCATTCGGTTAGCGCGAAGTTCTCAACAAAGGTCACAGAATTCTTGTCTTCTGGAATCCATGAAAACGTATCGATGAGCCAACCCGCGTGACGTTTCAGTCTATCTTCAGAGACCTGCTTCTCATTGTAGTGGTCAACTATTCTCGGATCGGACACGACTCTAAATTTTTCCTCGGCCTGAGCTGGGGCTTGTCCGTGGTTGAATTGGTACGGTCTGCACCAGTAGATCTATCTAGAGCCGAAGCTCGATCCGTGCAGCTGACACCGACAAAGACAGAGTCCATAGCCGCAGTATCGTGGCGCGCCGAGTGGAAGGCTTGGCGCTGTCGAAAAAGTCGAGTGGGGATCTGGTTATCAAGGCATTGGGCATGGCTTACGAATAGCGTGGCAGGCTAAAGGGCTGCTGTTCCACTCGGATCAAGGGTCGCAATATGACAGCCATCAGTTTTGCCAACGTCTCTGGCGTTACCGTATACGCCAAAGCATGAGCCGTCGTGGCAACTGTTGGAACAATGCGCCGATGGAGCGTGTGTTTCACAGCTTGAAGCTCTAAGACCGTGCCACTCACGGAAGTAGGAAACGCAGTACGTACCACATAAAGCACTAGAACGCCGATCGGTTACAGAGTATATGACTATCGGCTATTGCATACACCCGCAAAGGATTACACGTGACATTTCTCTCCAGATTATTTTGGCAAAAAACCACCCAAGCAACTGGCTACGAGCAGGAATTTAATGCCAGCCTACTTCGCACAAAGAAATGGAAGCTAAACCCACCAGTCTTTACAGCTCTGCCGGGGCGGCTCCTGACCGAAGATGTGATGCCCCTGATTCAAGAGTGTTGGATTTCTGAGCTAGACGGCTGTGGCTATGAGGACTTCTCCCAGAAGTGCTTCCAGGTCACAAGTAGCCTGCAGGAGCCTCTCCAAGAACTGCTTGGTGTTCCTTTGTTCTACACACTGGGATATGTGCAAGAAGACGGAAAAGGGCCTATCTTTCACACGGAGGTGGCGGAACTAAAACGGTTGGCTAGGAACAAGCAGCCACTCGCACATATTAATCTACATGCCTGGCTTACGCTGCCCACTTATGAAGTATTGGATTTCACACTGCTAACAACGCTTGGCACCTTGCTAGACATGCCTGATCTCAAAGGTCGAGCGGTCGCAGGACACCCTGCCGACTTTCCGGGGCACCCGAGCTATCATCCGCAACTTGTAGGAGATGAGTATCTGATCCAGAGTGGGCTCTCGCAACGGGTCATATTTTTCACTTGAAGACGTTGGAACTGGGGGCTCCATCTCTCGTGTGTACTTCGCAGTCACCACGCAGGTGCTTGCCATTTCTCAACGTAGCCAAGAAACTCTTCATGTGGCCTACGCACGGTTTTCCAACTGCTTATGTCGGCAAGCTTGTCTCTTGTCTTAGCCGTTGTGACCACAAGACGCCTCTTGGCGCGGGAAATACCCACGAAGAAAGTGCATCGAACTTCATGGGTGTCATTGCCCCAATAGGCCTCTTTCTCCAGACCTAGCAATATGACCGAATCAAACTCAAGGCCCTTGCTCTTGTGAACGGTCAAGATGCGGATTGACTGGTCATCAGACAGCTGGGCAAGGGCCTTGAGCAGGTCAGGCTCCTGGTCTAGTGCAGCATCAATATGTTTCTTGAGATCACGGATGACCTCCTTCAAACGATCACGCGACTCGTAATCATGGGAAAGGCCCGTCAGCAGGCTCACACCCACCATGGACAGAAACTCTTTTAGTAGCGTCCACCTCTGGGCATAGTTTTTTGCGGCGAGATCTTCGGCAGCAGTCTTGCGTGCTTCCTTAATAAACCTGTGCCAATCGTTTCGCACTGAGCCCCCATGGTCGTCGTCATCGGCTGGAATGATCCGCCTCAACAACCGCGTCCAGGCTTTCGGCTCCCGCGAACCATAAAGGCACAGCAGGAAGTCCACGACGACCAAGGCAATGGGCTCGGTGGTGATATCCTGCATCTGATTTTCGTTGCGATAGGTGATACCAAGCACTTCAAGCGCAGAGGTCAACCGGACGGTGTAGGCCTCAGGATAACTCCTGACCAAGACCGCAATTTCGGAGGGCGCCACACCCTCGACGTTGATCCAAGTGTTGATCTGATCGGCAAGACTGAAGGCCTCATCGGTGCAGTCTTTGAAAGAATGAAGCAGGATCTCGCCGCCCTCACCGCCCAAGAGCCCTGCGGGCATTTCAGAACCAGGATCGAGCACTTTGATGAGGTCATTCTGCAGCCTGAGAAGCTGAGGTTGCGAGCGAAAATTGCGGTAGATGTTGAGATGATTGGCTGCAAAATCCGCTTCAAACTTTCCGAATACGCCGTCGAGCGCGCCGGCCCAGCCCATGATTTTCTGTTTCACATCCCCTACCGCAGTGATACGGCGCGCCGAACCACCAAAAATCTTGTTGACCAGCGCGTACTGCTCCTCCGTGCTGTCCTGAAACTCATCGAGAAACACATCACTGTAGGTTTGCCTGATGGCATTCACTGCCATGGGATAGACGTCGAGGATCTTCAGAGCCAACAGAATCAGCAGACCGAATTCAGTCTGGTCAGGGTGGGCCTTCCCCCTGGGTACCACTCGAAAGCCGGCATCCAACGCATCGTCGCCGGTGAGAACAGGCCGAAATCGCTCGATAATTCGCTTCGCGAAGCCATGGAACGTGTAGCTGTCGAACCGGCTGGCGTAGTCGGGCCCACATCGCCGCCACACCCGCTCTTTGAGGTTATTGCTCGCATCCACCTTGAAGGCAATGGCCAATATCCTCCTCGGATAACGGCATGCCCCCGTGGTCAGCAGGAAGTCAGCGCGCTGGGCAAGCAGTTCAGACTTACCGGCGCCCGGGCCAGCAGTCAGCGCCACGCACCGTCTGACCTCCCTTACGGCTGCCTCCGCATTTGGCTCTAAAACAATGCCTTCGGAGGGCTTCCAATCCTCCGGCGAAATCATTCCGATAGCCCTTCGATCTTGGCGATGACAAAGTCTGCTAGTCGATCTAAGGAAGCTGGCATAGCCGCGCGCAGTTGGTCATCTGTCAGTCTTGAAAGCGCTTCAATATGCGATTTGGGCTTGCTGTCGAGCTTGAAAAGCTTGTGGTAAGCGATGAAGTGCTTACGCTCCTTGAGGGAGTATTGAAGGCGATCATGGTGGCTATCTCCGAGCACTGATTTGACCTGAGGCAGTTTCGGGACAACTAGGGCTTCAGGGGGCAAACCATAGGCGTGCGGATAAGCCTTTAGCATCGAAAAATCCAGATCCATCGGCGCTGAGAAAAACACCCCTAGAGGCTCTAGCTCGGCGATGTAGGATACGTATCCGTGTTTCTTTTCGATTTCCAGAATCTTGATATCGGGATCGTTCCAATTTGGCAGGCCTTTGACTTCATCATCTGACAAGTACAGATCACTTGGGCGATGCTTATTCAGCTCCGTCGCGACGTATTTGATACGGCCCCATCCCCCGCCGAAGCGCGCCACATCCAGATCTAACAATGTGACGTAAGGGATCTTGAGGCCACTGAGCAGCCTCCAGAAGTGATTGATATGGCGACCACCCAGCGGCGCGATGGTAATGGCTGCTTCGTCGACTTGCAGATTCTTCGCTGCGAGCAGCCGGGGCAGGACTATCTCCTCACTGTCGCCCTCCCCCAAGATGACCAGGCGGGAAAAATAGACCTCTGGATAGGCCTGAACGGCCTCCCTCACAAACTTGTAGGCCTCCCCCTTCTTATTAGGTGGCATTCGAATCTTCTTCACCACCGTGCAGCGTGACTCGTCCAACCTGGAGATGGTGAACCTTGTCGACGCCGGCGAGATCGACATGGCCGTCATCATTCGCCCGCCCTTCTCCCTTCAAAGTGACCTGCGCTGGACGACGTTGGCGCGAGAGCCCTACCGACTGATCGTGCCACGTGACCTAGAGGGCGAAGACTGGTCGGAACTGCTGTCCAGCCAGCCATTCATTCGCTATGACCGATCATCCTTCGGCGGCAGGCAGGTCGATCGTTTCCTGCGGCAAATGCATTTCACCTTGCAGGAAGTTTGCGAACTGGATGAACTGGAGGCCATCATCAAGCTGGTGGGAAATGGTGTAGGCATAGCCCTGGTGCCACAGACGGAAGCCCATCAGGAATGGCCCGCGGGTGTACGAGCGCTCGATCTGGGACAGCATACCTTTCACCGTGATATCGGACTGATACATCGGTCTCGGCGGAGTTTTACGGAGCCCGTGCGAATTTTGGCTCAGCTTATAAGTGACCAGGTAACAACGGCTTCTGAATAACAGCTTCTAAGCATAATGGACCCAATAGGTCCTTTGATCACCCGCACTTCTTGAACTACTCAGTTCCCTTCCAGACGCCGTCAATCGCTCACCAGAGGTAGGTGGATGTGAGTACACGAACAGGGCGCCGTTGAGCCACAGGAATTACGCTGCGGGGGTGGTCACGGCCGTCGGGCTGAGAATTTCCATCAGGAAATCGATAAACACATTGATCCTGCTGGACCCTCGGTGATTGGGTAAATACAACGCGTTGATGCAGGTGCTGGCGCTGCCGGGATTGACCTCGTAATGCTCAAGCAACCGGGTCAGCCGGCCGGCTGCGACGTCGTCGCGTACCAGCCAGTCAGCCAGCAGCGTCACCCCGCCACCGCCGATGGCTGCTTCGCGCAGGATGTCGGCGTTATTGCTTTGCAGGCGCCCGTGGACGTTGAGCTGAATGGGCGCATCTTCATTCTGAAAGGTCCAGTGCTGGTGTGTGGCGCCGTAATCGAAACGCAGGCATTGATGCTCCAGCAAATCCCGTGGGTGACAAAGCGCTGCGCTACGCGCCAGATACTCCGGACTGGCCACCACCCAGCGTTCGAAATGCCCCACGCGTTTGCTGACGATGTCATCACTGACCACGGACGACCCCAGGCGCACCGAAACATCAATCTGCTCGCTGAGCAGGTCACTGACCTGATCGCTCAGCGACAGACTGATCTCCAGACCCGGATGCCGCTCGAGCAAGCGGCTCAGGTGCGGCGCGATCAGGCGTCGCCCAAACTCCACCGGCACGCTGATGCGCAGACGGCCCTGCGCTTCGCTGCCACGATCCGCAACCACGGCATCGGCTTCGTCGATCGCGTCGAGAATCGCCACGGCTTTTTCGAAATAGGTCTGGCCGGCAACAGTCACGCTGGTGTTGCGCGTGGTGCGATTGAGCAGGCTCGCGCCCAGCTCGTGTTCCAGCCCTGCCACTTGCCGTGTCACTGACGACGTTGATATCCCGAGTTTGCGCGCTGCCGAGGAATAGCCCCCGCAGCGCACGGTTTCCACAAACATCTTCAGTGCCAGCAACTTGTCCATAAGCGGGGTCCGGTCGATAGGGAACGCGGATGATTGTGCATCACTGTGCCCCCGTCGTCTTGTACCGCCGTGCTTGCCCGCACTCGCCGGCTGTTCAGACATCGGCCTTGCGGCTCAGGAATAATCCGAGCGCCAGCGCTGGCAGCAGCGCCACCGCGACGGCGGACAGGTTCCAGCCAAAATGCTCGTACAGCGGGCTCGCCACCAGAGACCCCACCGCACCGCCGACGAAAATGCTGGTCATGTACACGGCGTTCAGGCGCGCACGGCTGTGGGGATCGAGGGCGTACACCTCACGCTGGCCGAGCACCATGTTCAATTGCACGGCGAAATCCAGCAGCACCGCGCACACCACCAGCCAGACATAGCCGCTGCCCGGGAGCGCAGCGATCAACAGCGCCACCGGCGCCAGCAACAACGCGACCAGTGTGCCGCGACGACCATGCCCGGCATCGGCCAGACGCCCGGCAATCGGCGCTGCAATGGCACCCACCGCACCGACCAGCGCGAAGATCGCCACGTGTGCCTGGGTGAAGCCGTGATGACGTATCAATTCAATCGGTGCGAGGGTCCAGAACAGGCTGAAGCTGGCAAACAGCAGCCCTTGATACAGCGAACGCTGACGCAACACCGGATAACGCCGAGCCAAGGCAAACACCGAACCGATCAGCGCAGCATACGTGGCCTTATGCGTCGGCAGCCGACGCGGCAGTGCCACGGCGGTAATCAGAGCGATGACGGCCATCAGACCCGCTGCGCTGTAAAACACCCCACGCCAGCCGAACACGTCGACCAACAGGCTCGACAGTGGCCGCGACAACAGAATCCCCAGCAGCAGACCGCTCATGATATTGCCGACGACGCGGCCACGGCTGGCCTCCGGCGCCAGGTGCGCCGCCAGCGGCACTAGAATCTGCACGGCCACCGAGGTCAGGCCGATCAGCAAAGACAACACCAGGAACATCGACGGTGAATGGGTCAGCCCGGCGCACAACAGCGTGACACTCGCCGCGAGGGTGAAGCCGACCACCAGCCGACGGTTCTCCATCAGGTCGGCCAGCGGCACCAGCAGCAACAGGCCCAGCGCGTAACCAAACTGCGTCAGCGAAACGATCAGGCTGGCATTGGCGCTGGACAGACCGATCTGCGGTGCAATCAGTTCGACGATCGGCTGTGCGTAATAAAGATTGGCCACAACCGCTCCGCAGCAGAATGCCAGGAACGCGACCATCAGGCCGGAAAGCCCTGCCGGCTGTTCGGCGTTGGTCGCAACGACCGGGTTGCCCGTGAGCATGATGACACCTCATTGAGTTCAGGAAAGTGCGGCCAAGGCTACGGCCCTGTGGCGATGCGCAGAATCCACGCGGCGGGCAACGCAGTGATGCGTCCGGCGCAACGGCGCAGGCGTTGCTTCTCGCGCAACGCGCTGTTGCGTGCGCCGATGATTCTCCCGCGCCGGCGGTATCTCTACGCTTTGACCCATGGCGCCGCCGCCCTCAGCGGCGCCCTTCCCCGGCGGTCACAAGGAGCGTTGTCATGACCCGTATCCCATCCGTTCTGCCATTGCCCACCGCGTTTTTCTCTGTCCCATGAACCGCCACTTCCTGAAGTCCAGAACGCTTTGGATCAGCGTGGCAGTGGTCGCCGTGCTCGGCCTGATCGGTGCCGTTTGGCTGATGTGGCGCCCGGCAATTGCGCCGATCGAGCGCCCGACGATGTTCGATACTGCGCAGTTGCAACGCGGGGCGCGGGTGGTCGAGGCCGGCGATTGTGCGGTCTGCCATACCCGCCCCGGTGGTGAATATCTGGCCGGCGGGCTGCCGTTGGTAACGCCCTTCGGCACGCTGTACAGCACCAACATCACCCCGGACGCCGAGACCGGTATCGGCCAATGGTCACTGCCAGCCTTTGAGCGGGCGATGCGTCAGGGCATTGCTCGCGATGGTCACTTCCTCTATCCGGCGTTCCCCTACGTGCACTACCGGCGCATGAGCCCAGCAGACATCGCCGACGCCTATGCCTACTTGATGAGCGGCCCCGCCGTGCACGCGCCGGCTGAGCAGAACCGGATGAATTTTCCGATGAACATTCGGCCATTGGTGGCGTTCTGGAACCTGCTGTTTCTGCACGGTGAGCCACTGACGCCGCTGGCGCAGCGCAGCGAGGCGTGGAATCGCGGGCATTATCTGGTTGACGGTCCGGGCCATTGCGCCGGCTGCCATTCGCCGCTGAACCTGATCGGCGCGGAAAAATCCGCGGAATATCTGCAGGGCGGCAGCGTCGATGGCTGGCAGGCGCCCGCGCTGGTCGGTATGGGCCAACGCAGCAACCCGTGGAGTCGCGAGCAACTGGTGGGCTATCTGCGCGCCGAGATCGTCGATGGCCACGGCACACCCGCCGGCCCGATGCGTCCGGTCAGCTTGAGTCTGGCCCGCTTGCCCGCTAGTGAGGCCGAGGCGATTGCCGAGTATCTGCTCAGCCTGGAAAACCCGCGTTCGGTGACAGAGACGACACCGAAGACGCCTGCCAGTGAACCGGCAACCCCTTCGAACGGCGCCCTGCTCTTCAGCAGCGCCTGCGCCGGTTGCCATGGCCCGGTGGCGCCGATGCGCACCATCGATGGTCGCCCGGGCCTGCAAAACACCTCGGCGCTGCAAGCGGCCAGTTCGCGCAACTTCCTCAAAACCGTGCTTGAAGGTCTGCCCGCCACACCCGGATCGCCCGGCCCGATCATGCCTGCATTCGCCGCCAGCCTGGACAACGCACAACTCGCCGCACTGGCCGCGTATCTGCGTCAGCAAGCCAGCCCCGATCAGCCGTGGGCCGACCTCTCTTCCACTATTGAAGCGTTACGTCAGGAGACGAAATGAGCCAGATCACCCTCAACGTCAACGGAGCCGCGCAACCGCTTGAGCTGGAGCCAGACATGCCGCTGCTGTATGCGCTGCGCAATCACTTGAACCTCAACGGCGCCAAATACGGATGCGGTCTCGGCCAATGCGGCGCCTGCACGGTGATCGTCGATGATCAACCGGTGTTCGCCTGCCTGACGCCCTGCGCCGGCCTCGAAGGCAAAAAAATCCGCACCGTGGAAAGCCTCGGCAGCGCGGAACAACCCGGCCCCCTGCAAGCCGCATTCATCGAGAAACAGGCCGCGCAATGCGGCTACTGCATTGCCGGCATGCTGATGCGCGCGCAGGCGTTGCTTGAGCGTAATCGACACCCTGATGAGGCCACCATTCGTGAGCACATGGCCGGTAACCTGTGCCGCTGCGGAACGCACTTGCGGATTATCGAGGCGATCAAACAGGTGGCAGGGCACAACGGGAGCCTGACATGAGTGAGTCGAATGAATTGAACCCAAGTCGGCGCGCCTTCCTGCGTGGCGGTGCTCTGCTGATGGCGTTCACCCTGATGCCGGTGGCGCGACGTGTGTTGGCCGATACGGAAGTCGATACGCTCGGCACCGTGGTCCTCGCCCCCGACCTTCCCGGAAGCCTGCGCACCAACCCGTGGCTCGACGCCTGGATCCGCATCGGCGCCGACGGCATTACCGTCTACACCGGCAAGGTCGAATTGGGCACCGGCGTGAAAACCGCGCTGCTGCAAATCGCCGCCGAGCGTTTGCAGGTACCGGCAACCTCCATCAACCTGCTCACCGCCGACACCGCGCTGACGCCCAACGAAGGCTACACCGCCGGCAGCCACAGCATTTTCGACAGCGGTACCGCGTTGTATAACGCCGCCGCGCAGGTCCGCGAACTGCTCGTCGATGCCGCCGCGCGCAGTTGGCAGGTCGATGCAGCGCTGCTGAGCACCCGCGACGGGGTGATCGAAGGCCCGGCCGCTCAGCGGATGAGTTACGCCGACGCGGTCAGACATGTCAATGTGCATCAATATGCCAAGGCTCAGTCACCGGCGATGGCCGCCGCTGACTTCAAACTCATCGGCCATTCGTTGCCGCGCCTCGACATCCCGGCAAAGGTCAGCGGTGGCGCAGCATTCGTCCAGGACATGCGCCTGCCGGGCATGCTGCATGCGCGGGTGATCCGCCCGCCCCGTCCGGGCTGCGCGCTGCAAGCGTTCGATGCGGCGTCCATCGAAACGCTGTCTGGCGTGGCCAAGGTGATCCGCGACGGCAACTATCTGGCGGTGGTCGCCCGTGATGAGTGGCAAGCGATCAAAGCCATGCGCCGTGCCAACGAGGTGACGCAATGGAACGAGGGCGAGGCGATTCCCGAGGCGGCCGAGATTCATGGTCTGCTCAAACGCCTGCCCTCACGACGCTATCCGATCAGCAACAACGGCACGCCGAGCGGCGCGGCCGACACACGTTTTCAGGCGCGGGTCACCAAGCAGTATCTGATGCACGGCTCGATCGGCCCGTCTTGCGCAGTGGCCTGGTTCAAGGACGGCGCTCTCACCGTCTGGACCCACACCCAGGGCGTTTACCCGCTGCGCGCCGGCATTGCCGAAATGCTCGGTCTGCCACTTGAGCGGGTGCGCTGTATTCATGCCGAAGGCTCAGGGTGTTACGGGCACAACGGCGCCGATGATGCCGCCGCCGATGCAGCATTGATCGCCATGCGCATGCCCGGTACGCCGGTGCGCGTGCAATGGATGCGCGAGCAGGAAAATCTATGGGAGCCGTATAGCTCGGCGATGGTCACCGAAGTCGACGCCGGCCTCGCTCAGGGCCGCCTGCAGGACTGGGCCTACGAACTGTGGACCACGCCGCACAACGAACGCATCGTCAACGCCGGGCGTCTGTTGCCGGCACGCTTGCTCGCGCGGCCCTTCGCTTCGGCGCCCTCCGTGCCGATCGCCCAGCCCGAAGGCGATGGTGATCGCAACGCGGTGCCGCTGTACGACCTCAACTCGACGCGCATCAACATGACCTTCGTCACCCAGATGCCCTTTCGCACCTCGGCCATGCGTTCGCTGGGTGCGCACATCAACATCTTCGCCATCGAGGCGAGTATCGACGAACTGGCGATCCGGGCCGGGATCGACGCGGTCGCGTTGCGTCTGGCCCATCTCAGCGACCCGCGTGCTCGCGCGGTCGTAGAACGTGTGCGTGATGAGATCGGTTGGCCGCAGAAAAGCGGCGAGCCCGGCGCCGGTATCGGTTTCGCTTTTGCCCGCTACAAAAACATCATGGGTTACTGCGCCATCGCGGTGAAGCTGCGGGTGCATCCGCAGACCGGCGAGATCCGCGTCGATCACGTGGTGACGGCGGTGGACGTCGGCCAGATCGTCAGCCCCGATGGCCTGCGCAATCAGGTCGAGGGCGGCATCGTCCAGTCCGCGAGCTGGACCCTGTATGAAAAAGTCGCCTACGAAGCGGGCGGCATTCGCAGCTACGACTGGAGCGGTTATCCGATTCTGCGTTTCACGCAACTGCCGAAAAAAGTCGATGTACATTTGCTCGACCAGCCGGGAGAACCCTTCCTCGGTGCCGCTGAAATCGTCCAGGGGCCGATGGCTGCCGCCCTTGGCAACGCTGTCGCCAACGCCACCGGCCGGCGCTGGCTGAATCTGCCGCTGACCCGCTCCAACCCACCCGCCTGAGCCACGCCCGTGTTCATCGCCGATGAGCACGGGTGCCGTTGCGCCCTGCGCAAAACAGCGTAGCGCCGGCCACCGATTATCAGCCCCGCTACACCCGGTTAAGTTAGCTCCACTGGTTCGCGGCACCGCTGCCGCGCTTGAATTCCCTTTATTGATATCTGGAGCTACCCATGACCCGTCGCCTGTTCCAACCCCTCGCACTCGGTCCTTACACCCTCGCCCATCGCGTGGCGATGGCGCCGTTGACGCGCTCACGCGCCGGCCAACCGGGGGATGTGCCAACGTCCATGAACGCCGAGTATTACCGCCAACGGGCCAGCGCCGCACTGATCATCACCGAGGCCACGCAAATCTCCCGGCAGGCTCAGGGTTACGCCTGGACGCCGGGCATCTACAGCCCTGAGCAGGTCCAGGCGTGGCGTGACGTCAGCGCGGCGGTGCACGAGGCCGGCGGTCTGATCTTCATGCAACTGTGGCACGTCGGCCGGGTGTCCCACCCCAGCTTTCAACCCGACGCCGGCCTGCCGGTTGCGCCTAGCGCGCTGCCGGTGCCTGGCAAGACGTTTATCGTCGACGAAAACGGTAACGGTGTCTGGGGAGATGTGCCGGTGCCGCGCGCGTTGGAAACGGCGGAAATCGCCGGCATCGTCGAGGACTACCGCGTGGCCGCGCGCAACGCGCTGAAAGCGGGCATGGACGGTGTAGAGATTCATGCCGGCAACGGTTACCTGCTCGATCAGTTTCTTAACAGCAACAGCAACCAGCGTGACGATGCCTATGGCGGCAGTGTGGAAAACCGCGCGCGGTTTCTGTTGGAAGTGGTCGCGGCCGTGGCTGAAGAAGTCGGCGCCGAGCGAGTCGGCGTACGCCTGACGCCGATGGGCCGCTTCATGGGCATGGGCGATGACACTCCGGAGGCAACCTTCGGCCACCTCGTCGAAGCGCTCAATCAATGGAATCTGGCGTATCTGCACTTGGTCGAGCCGGCGATGGTCGGCACAGTCAAGGATGAAAATTTCGACCCGCGCTGGGACGCGATCATTGCCCAATTGCGCAAGACCTGGAACGGCGTGCTGATCCTGGCGGGCGGCTACGATGCGCAATCTGCCGAACAGGCGCTGATCGCCGATCGTGCCGACATCATTGCATTCGGCCGCCCGTTCCTGGCCAACCCGGACCTGCCGCGTCGGCTTCACGATGGCCTGCCACTCAACGCGCCGGACCCGAGTAGCTTTTTTGGCGGGGATCAGCGTGGGTACATTGATTATCCATTTCATGCTTGAGGCAGGAGAGCCTGTCCGGATTGAGCGACCCAGAGAATAAATTGCGGTTTGAACTACAGCATTGCGAATGGACGGCAGACGCTGCGAAGCGCTCTGCCTTTTTTTTTGCCAAATTGGGCAAGAGCCTTGAAGGCTTCGGGCTCGCTGCCGTGAGCGACATCAACCGACGTTAGAACTTTGCAGTGTCATTGATCAACTGCAGTGGGGGCCTCAAGGCTTTTCACCTGCGTCCAACCGCCGCAGCCAACAGCCATTGGCAAATTCCGTACAAGCCTTAGAATCCCGCGCGTTCTTGCAGTCACCGAAACCGGTGACTGACGTCCACCTGAATGCCTGGGCACACCTCGCTGATGGGTGTCCGGCCCTACAGCCCTGCCCGTTCGGCAGGCACTCGCCCCACACATTTTTTCGGCTTGGCAATCACCTGCGCAGAGGCGCACGTTGTGCTGTTCGATCTCCAGAGGTTTTTATGTCTCCGCGTTTGCTGGCCATGGCGCTGGCGCCCCTGCTCGGGCTGTTCATTGTTGCCCTGGGTAACGGTTTTCTGTCTTCGCTGACCACCCTTCGACTGGACGCCGCCGGTGCCTCGGCGACGATGATCGGTGTGGTTTCATCGGCCTACTTTATCGGTCTCACGCTAGGCGCCGTGTTCAATGACCGCTTGATTCTGCGCATCGGCCATATCCGCGCCTACGGCAGCTTTGCTTCGCTGATCGCCGTGACCATCCTGCTGCAGGGATTGTTCTATGACACTTGGGGCTGGTTCGCCCTGCGCCTGATCAACGGCTGGGCCACGGTCGGCGTATTTCTGGTGATCGAAAGCTGGCTGCTGCTGGCGGGCGACGCGAAGATCCGCGGCCGCTTGCTCGCGCTGTACATGATCGTCTTGTATGGCGCCGGTGTGCTTGGGCAGGCAACGTTGGGCAAAATTACTGGATTGAGCGACAGCGCACCGTTCATGGTCGCCGGCATGCTCGCCTCACTGTCGGTGTTGCCGATCGTGATCCTGCCGCGCGTGTCGCCCCTGCTCGATCAGGTGGAACCGCTCAAACCACGGCAACTGCTGGGCGTGACACCGACCGGGCTGGTCGGCTGTTTCGGCTCGGGTGTCAGCATCGCGGCGATTTACACCTTGCTGCCGTTGTATCTGCAGCGCAGCGGCCTGAATGTCGGTGAGGTCGGCAGCATGATGGCCTGGACAATCCTCGGCGCCATGCTTCTGCAATACCCGGTCGGACGCTGGTCCGACCGCAAGGATCGTTTGCAGGTGCTGACCCTGCTGACGGGGGCGTGCTCGGTGTTATCGCTGGTGATCGTCCTGCTTCCTTTGTCCCCAACCCTGCTCGCCGCGATGTTGTTTCTGCTCGGCGGCGGTGTATTCGCGCTTTATCCGGTTGCCGTCAGCCACGCCGCCGACCGCGCCCCTGCCGAAGCGTTGGTGCCGATGATTCAGGGTTTGCTGCTGATTAACTCACTGGGGTCGGCGATCAGTCCGATGATGATTTCGCCGGTGATGAACTCGTTCGGCGCCAATGGCCTGTTCTGGGTATTTGCGCTGGTCAATCTGTGCATGGTCACCTTCTTCTTGTGGCGACGCGGCAAACGCCCGGTTCCGGCCAATCCCGCACCTTTTGCGGCGGCAGCGACTTTTTCGCCGACAGGGGCGGAACTGCGTGTGACCGAAGATCTGCGTCAGGCCGTGCAAGAGCATCCGCCGATGGTGGATGCGTTGAGCGGCGAGCCTGCGCCGCAGTGTGATGCGCGATAAGCGTCACGGCAGTTACCGTCCATAGGCGATGCCCGCCGCTCGACGGAAGTCGCCATTCACTGCCAGGCGACCTTGAATAAGCGCCTCATCGGCTCGCAGCACGTAACCTGGGTTTGAGCGTCAGGAAGGCGAATAGAACCCCTCCTGGCAAGAAGGGTCTGCTCTCTATGCCCTTTCAGGAATACACCCATGTCCGCGCAACACAGCCTTGTCATACTCGCCCGGGGAGGATATGCCGCTCGGGGAGTGTTGTATTTGATCATCGGTATCTTCGCATTGCTGGCAGCCCAGGACTCGACCAGAGCCAAAGACAGCCACAAGAGCCTTGAAGCTTTGCTCGGCCAGCCATTCGGCTATTTTTTAGTCGGACTTGTGGTGGCGGGTCTGCTCGCATTTGCGGCCTGGCGTGTCCTGCAAGCCACGCGCGATGTTGATCATCACGGCAAACAACTCAAAGGTCTGGTGATTCGCGCGGGTCTGTTGGCGGGAGGTCTGGTCAACGGGGCGCTGGCGTTTTTTGCGTTGGGCCTGCTCGTCAGCGGCATCCAGAGCTCGGGCGATGGCGGGGGGCAAACCAAAGACTGGCTGGCGCATCTCTTGTCGTGGAAACACTCGAACTTGTTGGTGTACCTGATCGCTCTCATTCCGCTTGGGGTGGGCATTGCTCACATCATCAAGGGCTGGAAAGCGTCGTTCGAACAATATTTCGAGGCCGACGAAGATGTCATGCGCTATGTCCGTCCGTTATCCCGGTTCGGTCTGATAGCTCGCGGAGTGGTGTTCATCGAGATTGCCGTGCTGCTGGCAATCAGTGGTTCCGCTTATCAGGCCATGGATCCACCGGGGATGAAGGAAGCACTTGATGCGCTGCAGAATCTACCCGCAGGTTGGCTGATTTTGATGGTGATGGCGCTGGGGCTGATTGCCTTCTCGGTCTACAGTTTTTCTGAAGCGTTCTGGCGCAAGATCAATATGGATGTGCCAGGCGTGTCCGGTCATTAACGTGTGGCACCAGGCAATCAATTTCTCGGATCAGGATAATTACGTTTTTCCCCTGCGGTTGGCGATCATCAGCGTCGGCCCTTCATTCATTTGATTGAAGGGCCATCCCATGGATCGACCTGCGAATCACCAGGAGCAAGAACGCGGCGCGGGGATAACGACTTCCTGCACGTTGCGCATCATGACCAGAACCCTTTGTGCGGTTCAGCCGCCTCCCCCTCCAGCATCGGCCCCAATACACTGACCTTGCGTTGCCCCTTGGCGAACACCTCGCGGCAAGGTAAGGAGAACGTCGGATTCTCCGGATGATCCCCCGTCAACCCCAGCAAGGCATGTTCCGACAAGGCATACACCACCCGCCCGATCCCCGTCC
The DNA here is from genome assembly GCF_018326005.1 of Pseudomonas sp. Seg1. NCBI lineage: Bacteria > Pseudomonadati > Pseudomonadota > Gammaproteobacteria > Pseudomonadales > Pseudomonadaceae > Pseudomonas > Pseudomonas sp. Seg1. The sequence goes on along the minus strand of NZ_AP021903.1, from coordinate 3,202,959 downwards.
AATACACGGCGCCGGCGCACATGCAGCAAGGTTCGGCGCTGGTGTACAGCGTGCACAGTTCCAGCTCCTGCGGCGACAGCAGTTTTGCCGCTGCCGCCGCTGCCACCAACTCCGCATGCTGAGTGGGATCGCCTTGCGGCGGCATCGAGTTATTCTCCGCCTCGACAATCACCTTGCCGTCGCGGTCGGCCACCAATGCCGCGAACGGATGACGACCGCGCTGTTTCGATGCCTCGGACAAGGCGATGGTTTGGCGCAGTAACGTCAGATCAAGCTCGCTGACGCCGGCCGGGATGAGTTGAGTGAATTGATTCATGGGTAACTCCTGGGCAGTGGAAAACAAACAATCATTCGGCCAGTTCAGCGCCGATGGTTTCGGTCGATTTTTTTTCGTTGTTGAGCAGGATGTTGAGGACGATGGCGGTGATCGCACCGAGGAAAATCCCGCTGTCGAGCACCAGTTTCAGGGTCGGGCCGACGTGTTCGAACAGCGCCGGACAGGACATCGGTAGCACCCCGACACTCACCGACACGGCGACGATAATGCCGTTGCGCGTCCCCTCGAATTGCACCCGCGACAGTTCCTGAATCCCCGCCACCGTGGTCATGCCGAACATCACGATCGCGCAGCCACCGAGCACCGGCGTCGGCACTGCGGCGATCAACGCGCCGAGTTTCGGGAACAGGCCCATCAGCACCATGATTGCCCCGGCAGCGGCCACGACGAAACGGCTTTTAACGTTGGAAAGCGCGATCAAACCGGTGTTCTGGGTGAAGGCGTTGTAGGGAAAACTGTTGAACAGGCCGCCAAGCATGGTCGACAAGCCGTCGGCGCGAAACGCGTTGCCAAGGGTCTGTTGCGTGGTCGGTTTGCCGGTCAATTTGCCAATCGCCAGACAGTTGCCGGTTGTCTCGGCCATGATCACCAGCATCGCCAAAGTCATGATCAGAATCGGCACAGGCGCGAACTCCGGTGCGCCAAATGCCATCGGCGCACTCAGTTCAAACCACGCCGCTTCGCTGACCCGGTTGAAGTGAGTCATGCCGCAAGCCGCTGCGATCAGACTGCCGACGAACAGGCCAATCAGCACGCTGAGGTTGCCGATGAAGCCCTTGAATTTGGCGTAAATCACCAACGTCACGCTGACCGTGGCCAAGCCCAGCAACAGGTTGGCGGGATTACCGAAATCCGCCGCATCGGGATTGCCACCGCCCAGCCAGATCGCCGCCGCCGGCATCAGCGAGATGCCGATAATGGTGATCAGACTGCCAATCACCACCGGCGGGAAAAACCGCAGCAAGCGGCTGAACACCGGTGCCAGCGCGATGGTGATAAAGCCCGCGGCGATCACCGCGCCGAAAATCTGACTGAGGCCGAACTCCTTGCCGATCATGATCATCGGCGCCAAGGCAATGAACGAGCAGCCTTGAATCAACGGCAGACGCGCGCCGAACTTCCAGAAACCGAGGGTTTGAATCAATGTCGCCACACCAGAGGTCAACAGGTTGGCGTTGATCAGTAACACCACCTGCGCCGAAGTCAGCCCCATCGCACTGCCAAGAATCAGCGGCACCGCCAGCGCTCCCGCGTACATCACCAGCACATGCTGCAAGCCAAACGTGAACAACTGTCGCAGTGGCAAAACCTCGTCCACCGGATGAATGCGTTGTGTGGTCATTTCACACGCTCCTGAAGGTGCGGCATCTGTTGAGATCGCGGGCATGCTCAGGGGCGTTTGAAAGTCAGATCCGCCCCGGAGATCGTTTGACGCGGGGCCATAGTTGAACGTTTATTACGATGAAACAAATTAGCAACCATCGCTTCTTTCGATGGCGCACACACGGCACAATCAACCATTCGCTCGCTGCCAAAAAAACATTGCCTTCGACCCGGGAGTCCTCCGCTTGCGCTTCTCACTCGATCAACTGTTGATGTTCGTCCAGGTGGTCAAAAGCGGATCGTTTTCCGCCGCCGGGCGCAAACTGGGCAAGACCCAATCGACCATCAGCGCGGCGATTGCCAACCTCGAAACCGACCTTGGCGTCGACCTGTTCGACCGCACCAACCGCAGCCCCGCCCTGACCGTCAGCGGCCACAAATTGCTGGTGCAGGCCGAAGCCGTGCTCGAACGCTGCATGGCCTTCGAAGCCCACGCCGACTGCCTTTCGGACAACGTCGAACCCAGCCTGACATTGGCGATTGAAACGCCTTACGGCCCGATCATGCCGGTGCTCAAAGCCTTCGAAGCCGCGTTCCCCTTTGTCGACCTGATCATCCGCCACCCGGTCTACGGCGACGTCAGCGAACTGGTCAGCAGCGGCGAAGCGGTACTCGGCGTGGCGTTCTCACAGCCCGGCTACCCCAAGGAGCTGGCGTTCCAGCAGCTGGGCAAACTGATCATGCTGCACGTCTGCCATCCCGATCACCCATTGGCGCAACTCGACAACGTCACGTTCGACGACCTGCACGTCCATCGTCGCCTGGCCTTCAGCGCCCACGCGAGCAAACTGCCGAGCAGCGAATACCTGCGCTCGACCCAGTTGTGGCAAGCGGAAAGCTATCTGGCGTTACTGGAAATGGTCCGTGCCGGACTCGGCTGGGCCACCCTGCCCCGCCAGCTCATTCAGCGCGAACTGGCCAAGGGTGAGCTGGTGGAACTGCAGCTCTCGGCGTATCCGCATACTGACTGGCAGATTGGTGTCGATTTGCTGTGGGCGCGGCAGCGGCCGCTGGGTAAAGCCGAACGTTGGTTGAAGGAGAAATTGCAGGGCAACAAGGTGTATGAACTGGATCGCAATGGGCAGATCACGACGCTTTGATTAGGCTGTTCACGGCGGCGAAAAAGAGGCCCGCCAAAGCGGGCCTCGATCAAGGGCTTTTGTCACTACGCCAGCTCGGCTGTTTCAGGCTGACCGGAGCTTGTCACACCACTGCTGCTTCAACCGTTCTGGAGCGCCACGCAAACGCCAAGACCATCAGCAGCCCCAGGCCCGCCATTGCCGCGCCGGCCAGGGAGATCGCCGGATAACCCAGCCCGCTGCTGATCACCGCACCGCCCAGCGCTGCGCCAATCGCGTTGCCGAAATTGAAGGCGCCGATGTTCACCGCCGAGGCCAGATTGGGCGCGTCCTTGGCCGCTTCCATGACGCGCATCTGTAGCGGCGGCACCAAAGCAAAGCTGGCGATACCCCAGATCAGGATGGCCACGGCGGCCGGCAGCGGCCAGCGCATCAGTACGGTGAACGCCAGCAAGACCAGAATCAGTACGCTCAGCGAGACGATCAGGGTGCGATCGATCGAGCGGTCAGCAGCCTTGCCGCCCCACATGTTGCCCAGCGTCAACCCGACACCGTAAAGCATCAGCATGGCAGTGATGTAAGCGGTGGACGCATGGGGCTCGCTGCTGAGGATTGGTGCGATGTAGGTGAAGACTGTGAACATGGCGCTCGAGCCGACCACGGTCAGGGCCAACGCGGCCAGCACCGGGCCGCGCCCCAGCACTCGAATTTCTGCCATGACACCGACACTTTGCGGCGCCCGCACGTTGGGCAAGGCGAACCACAACGAGGCCATCGTCACCACGCCCAGGCCGGTAATGCCCCAGAAAGCGGTGCGCCAACCAAACATTTCGCCAAACCAGGCGGCCAGCGGCACACCGCCGATGGTCGCCAGCGTCAGGCCCATGAACATCGCCGCGACCGCCCCGGCACGTTTCTCCGGAGCGACCAGGGTGGCGGCGACGACGGAGCCAACGCCAAAGAAGGCTCCGTGGTTCAGTGAGGTTACGACCCTGGCGATCATGAGGCTGTAGTAATCGGTGGCCAACGCTGACATCAGATTACCGAGGGTGAAAATCGCCATGAGCCCGATCAGCAGAGAGCGCCGGGGAATCTTGCCGGTGGTCAGGGTCATCAGCGGTGCGCCGAGCAATACGCCCAGCGCATAAGCGCTGACGAGCAAACCGGCAGCGGGAATGGAAACGCCCAGATCCGCGGCCATACCCGGCAACATGCCCATGGGGGCGAATTCTGTGACACCGATGCCGAAGGCACCGATGGCGAGTGCAACAAGTGGTGGATTGATACGCATGGAAAACTCCTTATCTATGCCGCCAATGCTACGATCCCGTCTTTTCAGGCGGTAGATAGCATTTTTGGCAATCACCTTTGCGTAGGAGGCACAAGTGGATTTCAACGGCAGGTCAGGTGAAATGAGCGTGTTCACCACCGTGGCGCAGGAAGGCAGCCTGTCGGCCGCCGCGCGTGCACTGGGCCTGACACCCTCGGCTGTCAGTCGGATCATCGCGCGCACCGAGCAACGGCTTGGCACCCGCCTGCTGTTGCGCACCACTCGAGCGATCACCTTCACCGCCGAGGGCGAAGCGTTCCTGCGCGGCGCCCGGCGGATCCTCGCCGACATGGATGAGGTCGAAGAAGCCATTGCCGACCAAGGTGTGCCCAAGGGGCGATTGCGGGTCAGTGCCGCCCTTGTCCATGGACGCCTGGCCATAGTTCCCTTGGTCGCAGCCTTCAGCGCGCGTTACCCGAACATCGTTGTCGACCTCACCCTCGGCGACGAAGTGGTCGATATTCTCGCCGGACAAGCCGACGTCGCAGTGCGCTTCGGCCACCTGCCCGACAGCCCGCTGAGCGCACGCAGGATCGGCACCACCGGCCAGGTTGTGGTGGCATCGCCGGAGTATCTGCAGCGCCACGGCATCCCGCAGGAACCGGAAGACCTGCTCCAGCACAACTGCCTGCGCTTCAATTTCAAGCGTGCCGAACCCAACTGGCCGTTCATCCGCGATGGCAAAGAGTTTTCCCTGAAGGTCAGCGGCAACATCGAATGCAGTAGCGGTGAAGCGCTGGCACAACTCGCGCGAGTGGGCGCTGGCATTGCCCGTATCGGAGAGTTCAGCGTGAGTGAGGATCTGCAGCGCGGCGACCTGATTGCGCTGTTGGAAGCGTGGAACCCGGGGGATCAGGAACCGATTCATGCGGTGTTCGTCGGTGGCGCGGCGATGCCGGCGCGGGTGCGGTTGTTCGTGGACTTCTTGCTGGAGCATCACCGGATGTCAGCGCAGGTATAAGCTGATATTTGCGCAGCCGCATTGCGGATAATTCGGCGCGTGCGAATGACATCCCAAACAACAAGGTGCGGGGCAAGGAAGTCACCCCTTTCGTACATTTCGAAAGTATCTTTGCCTGGACTTGTTACTTTGGATCTACCTCGGTTGCTGGAATATCACGCTACCGCTGATCATCGTGCAGCGAGGAAGCCTGCTGGAGTTGGCCGCCTACGAAACAGCGCTCGCACTCGCGGCGATCATTTCGATGTTGTGTCTGGCGCCGCGTGTTGAGTCGATGCGCCGCAGTACGGCGCTCAAGGTGGGCTGTTTTGCGATCTTGATGGCCAGCGTATTGCGATACTTTTTTGCCGCAAACTGGTATTCGCTTGATGCGCTGATACTGATCGATGTGATCGCTGAATCAGCATTTGGAATGATCCAGCCTCTTTTGGGCATCTATCCTGCGGAAACCGTTGATAAACATCGTGCGGAGGCTGCATTTCGCGTCCGACGCATCGTTGTTACTGTTGGCCGGGTTGCTGGGCCTTTGTCGGCGGGTATTGTGATTACGGTTTCCTCACTGGAGGTCTCACTGCTATCTGTGTCGATAGTCCATGCGTTCAAAAAAAGATATGGCACTTTAAAAAGTTCACACCTGTAAGCCTACAGGTTGTTCTGGCCGGCTTATGGTGAAAGTGGTCGTTTGGCAATGCTCTTTGGCAAAGGTGGCCGGTTAGTGCCTCTCGTGAGGATTAGAAATCCACTCAAGCCTGACCTTCGCCAAAGGCAGCAGTCGGCCAAGAGCCGACAGTCTCTGTCGTTGCGAGCAGCTCATCGGTCGACAATGCCCAGGTCGAAGTCACCCCTTGGTCAGATCAACCAACGGCGTCTCCCGCACCTCCGTCTCGCGCCCACCCTGAATCTCGCTCACCTGCTTCAAGGCCTTATCCACTGCCGCCTTATCCGCCAACAAGCTGTAGCTGATGCGGAACTGCTTGTGTTCCTTCGGCCCAATTGTCGGCACTAGGTTCAGTGGCCGCTGATAACGGCGGTTGTAGGAAAAACTTGTCCCCGGCTCCAGCCCCGTAACATAGCCCTGGCCTTGGGTATCGGTGTTTTTCCACAGGGAAAACACCGGCAGTGTCTGCGTATTGAAACCGACCGAAACGCCCAGGCTGCCGGCCTTGTTATGCAACACGGTCAACGTATCGCCCTTCGCATCGGCATACGGCACCACGTTGTAAACCGTTTCGTCGTAGTCCTTGGTCGGCGCGCGGTAGGTTTGCCATTCGGGCAGATCGCCCTTGGCCTTGTCGTTGAACGGCGACACTTGCTTCACCGGCGCGGCGAAACGAGCGCCCTGCTCCAGGAACGGGGTGCTGAAGTTACTGTGATACAGCGCCTGGTATTCCTTCGGATAGTCGCCGTTGTTGGTCAGGGTGTCGTTGAGGGCGAACACTACGCTGCCGGGTTCGGTGACCAGTTCCGTCGCGACGGAGAAGTCGACCTTCTTGAACGCCTGCTCTTTCAGTTCGCCGCGCAGGGTGATGGCGTACGGTGGTATTTCATCGATGTGCAGGGTGACTTTGTTTGCGGGAATGTTGGCGGCTCGACCGTGCAGGGTCAGCAGTTCGCCGTTGTCGACGCCGGGGTGGCCGACCCATTCGTATCCGCAGCGGGTGACCAGCTCATTGAAACCTTCCAACCAGCCCAAACCACCGCGGCCATTGAGTTCGATGAAGGACGGATTGACCACTTCCCTGACCGGCGAATCCCAGCCCATGCGCACATTGCCGACCGAGGCCTGCAAGACATTCATTCCCCGTGTCGGCACTACCGAGAGTTTCATCGTACCGTTATCGATGTCGACAATGCTGACGCCTTCCTGCCGACCGCCATGCAAGGTGCGCAGGCTAACGCTGAAGGGTTTATCGGTTTTTATGCCGAGTTGCTGGCTGGTGATCTGCCAGTTCTGGGCGGCTTTGTCGGTGTCGAGTAGAACGTAATCCCAGGCCATGGCGTGGGAGGCAGCGGACAGTGCGCTGAGGGCAACAACGAGTTTGAGCGGGGTCATGGCAGCAGCCTTTCTTGGAGTTGTGCGCTTTTTATAAACGTGATGAAACGTTTCAGCAAGCTTAAATGGCGATGCCACGCTGGTGTATGCCGAGAAAGATATCGATAACCCGGAAATCGAGTCGACACCCTGTCGCAAATCTGCCGCTAGCTTCTTCCGCTCTCTGGCAGCCACCGCCACGGGCCCATTCGCCTAATGTCAGCAGACAGTGGCCGCTAAGGAACGTCCGCTTTCGGCCAGAAGCTGACCGTCAGCATGCTCCCCTCGAAGGACTCCTGATCTATAGTCACTGAAGAATCCACAGGAAGCGGTGAAATTCAACTTGCAGGGAGCGTATGAATGACTCGATTGCAAACACTCAAGTTGATTCAGATAGCCATTGCCCTTCCAGCCTATACCGTACCTTCAAGCACTACATTCGTCTTCACTCTTTGGTTCACCATCACCTCGACGATTAACCTGTTCACCTCACAATCCTTTTCAGGTTGGGGGGTGATCATGTTGTGGCTTCTGCTGTCGCTGTTCTCGCAATGGGCATGCTGGAGCATTTTTTCCGACTCGCTGGAGGACAGCCCCTCTGTGCAACACCTGCCACTACTTTTACTTGGGGTTTTGTTAACACTGATTCTAGGTTTGAGTGCCTGGGTCCTTTTTCACATAGGCCTAATCTGGCTTATGTGCGGAACACAAGGCATTGCAGCCGGCGTGCTTTTGACGATCAATTGTGTAAGGAAAAGACGTCAAACTGGCGACATGCTCAGTGAATGAGTTCATCAGGGGGCGGCCCTTTGCTGAGAGTGGAGGCGTAAAGCAGGTGTTCTCTATCAGCCCATGCAACCGTTCTTCCACTGGATACAACAAAGCCCTGACTATTCAGGGCTTTGTCGTTTCTGGGGGACGCGCGACCTGCTCCACATGGGTGGATCGCTTGCGCAGCCCTCATGTAACCCGAAAACACGCCGATACCGTCCAGCAGCACGGAAGCACCGCAGCAGCACTGACTCCCTAGAAGGCAGGAACCCAAACAATGTTGGAACACCTCTGGCGCAAAATCCATTCCCCGGACTACTTGCCCAACGTACTGGAGTGGATGCTCCATATTCTCCTCAGCCCGTTCATGGTGATCATGTGCCTGATGGTCGGCGCGCTGGCCGGCAAATGGTGGAGAGCACTGCCCTACGGCAGTCTGACTTGTTATGTGGTCTTTCTGAGCCGGTCTTCTTTCTATCGGTGGGAAAGCATTTTCCCCATAGCCGGCCTGCCTGCGCTGGCGATAGATGGCGCACTGCTTGCGCTGCTCGGCTTTTATTTGAAAGGCGTACTCAGAACCCGCGCAGAAGCAAAACCTGAAGGCCATTGGCTGCGCAGGCTTTATCAAGGCCTTAAGGTCGTCATGCGGACAATCATGGTGATGTTCTGGGCAGTCGTCGTGCTGTTTGTTGTGATCTTCACTGTCTCGGTCGCTACCCAGCCGTCATTGGCGCATTGAGCAGCTTCCTGCTTGATCAGACAAATCGGGAACCAGCTTCGCCGGACACAGCGCTCGAATGAGCTGCCGACTCAACAAGATGAACTTCAGTGGCATTGCGACCCGCCAGCCAGGCCAGCACAGACGCGGCGACCAACACCGCAGCACTGAGCTCGAATGTGGCTTTGTAACCACTCAGATCAAAAGCCAGACCGCCAATGATTGCCCCTCCCGCGATCGCCAGTTGAACAATGGCCACGAGCAAGCCGCCTCCGGCTTCGGCATCATCCGGCAGCGTTTGCGCCAGCCATGTCCACCAGCCGACCGGCGCGGCGGTAGCAACCAGTCCCCAGAGCCCGAGCAACACGGCAGTCAGCACCGGTGAATGGCCGAAGCTGACCAACGCTAGCGCGATGGCCGCCATGATCAGCGGGATGACGGTCAACGTGCGGTAGAGGCCGCGCCCCATAAACCGTTCGATCAGAAAGGTGCCGATAAAACCGGCCAGTCCCAACCCCAGCAGCATCAAGGACAACGTTGAAACACTGACGCCCGTCACGCCTTCAAGAAAGGGCCGCAGGTAGGTGAACAGCATGAACTGGCCCATGAAAAACACGCTGACGGCGACCATGCCCAAGGCGACTGGCAATTGCTTCATCAGCCGCAGGACATTGCCGCTACCGGCCTGGCGCTCGACCTTGAACGACGGAAGACTGATCAGCAGCCAGACGGCGGCCAGCACGGCGACCGGAACGACGCAGAAGAATGCCCCGCGCCAGCCGATCAGCGAGCCGAGAAAGCTGCCCGCCGGAGCGGCGATGACCGTGGCCAGCGCGTTACCGCCATTGACGATGGCCAGCGCTCGGGAAACCTGTTCAGGCTTCACCAGGCGCATAGCGGTCGCCGCCGACAGCGACCAGAAACCACCAATCGCTATTCCGATCAACGCGCGTCCAAACATGAACGACGGATAACCCGGCGCGACCGCGACAACCGTACCGGAGACGATCATCAGCAAGGTCAGGCCCAGCAGCAATTTTTTGCGTTCGACGCGAGCAGCGACCGACGCAATCAGCAGGCTGGTGATCAAGGCAAAGGCACCGGACACGGAAATCCCCTGGCCTGCCTGGCCTTCGGTGATGTGCAGGTCTGCGGCGATGGGGGTCAGCAAGCTGACGGGCATGAACTCTGAAGCGACCAGGGCGAATGCGGCCAGCGACATGGCCAGCACGGCGCTCCAGCCGCCTGTTCTTTTAGAAGGATCTGTAGAAGGAAACGTCATGAGAACTACCTGTGGTGCGAAAAACCTGTGGATGTGATGCGCAGGGGCAAGCAGTCAATCGCCCTGGCGGGCACTGTCCCTGTAACAGATAGACACATTCTCCCGGTCAATCCGGCCCTTCCCTAGTGCATTCCTCTTGAATGCTTGCCTGATCCTCTGGCGATGCAGGGTGATGGATAGGAAACGTCTCGCGCGCGGATTAGAGTTCGGTCAACAGGAGTGACCCGACATGATCCCTACCCCTCTGCCCCAGGAATCGCCTCTGGCGTTGCACATCGATCCGCGCGTGAGCGTACCGGGTGACTTCGCCACGGCCATACCCGGGTTATCGCTGTTTCGTCGCGACCAACCGGCGCCGCCCGTGGTGTGCATGATCGAACCGAGCCTGATTCTCGTCGGTCGCGGCGAAAAGCGTTTGTGGGTCGGTGGTGAGGGTTACAGCTATGACCCTTCGCGGTTTCTGGTGACGTCGCTGGACCTGCCCGCCAACTCCGAAGTGATGCTTGCCAGTCCCGAGCAGCCCTGTGTCGGCCTGGTGCTGAAACTGGATGTCGGCATGCTCGCCGAAGTCATCACCAAGAGTGGCTTGCCGGCCAAGCGGCAGCCAGCAACGGGCACGGGCGCCGCGATTGGCAGCCTGTCCTCTGCGCTGGAGGGCGCGCTCGATCGCCTGCTGGCATTGCTCGATGAACCCGAAGCGATCCCGGTGCTGGCGCCGCTGATTCTGCGCGAAATCCACTATCGGTTGCTGCACACCGACCAAGGTGCGCGGCTGCGGCAGATCACTGCCGTCGATGGTCAGGGTTACCGCATCGCCAAGGCGATTGACTGGCTCAAGGTCAATTACACCGATGCCCTGCGCATCGACGATCTGGCCGCGCGGGTGCAGATGAGCGCGCCGACCTTTCACCATCATTTCCGCCAGCTCACCGGCATGAGCCCGCTGCAGTACCAGAAATGGCTGCGACTGAATGAGGCCCGCCGTCTGATGCTGGTCGAGCGCCTCGACGTTTCACGGGCGGCGTTTGCGGTCGGCTATGAAAGTCCTTCGCAGTTCAGCCGCGAATATGCCCGGCTGTTCGGCACCGCGCCGAGTCGTGACATCGCTCTCCTGCGCGGGCAGCCATTTGAGGCAGAAGCGCTCGGCACAGTAGCGAAATGAACGAAAACCGGTGATGCGCCTCGCCGCGTGTCGCCGCCAATAACAATGCACGTCAACCGATGATCAAGCGGGTGAACCATGGAACTACGAATCAACCAGAAGACCTATCAGGTCGATGCCGACGCCGATACACCCTTGCTGTGGGTGATCCGCGATGATCTGGGCATGACCGGAACCAAGTACGGCTGCGGACTGGCGCAATGCGGCGCCTGCTCGGTGCTGGTGGACGGCAATGTGGTGCGCTCGTGCGTTACGCCGGTGGCCGGTGTGGTAGGTCGCGAGGTCACGACGATTGAGGCCATCGAAAGCGATGAAGTGGGCAAACGGGTGGTCTCGACCTGGGTCGATCTGCAGGTCGCACAGTGCGGTTACTGCCAGTCCGGGCAGGTGATGGCCGCCACCGCGTTGCTCAAGCAGAACCCCACGCCGAGTGATGCGCAGATCGACGCGGCGATGGTCAATCTGTGCCGCTGCGGGACTTACAACGCCATTCATGCCGCCGTGCATGAGCTTGCCGGCAAAGGAGACGCCTGATGACCGTTCGCATCGACCCTTCAATGCAAGCCTCGGTACTGGATCTGCACGAACCGATCAATGTATCCCGCAGGCGTTTTCTGACCGGGACTGCCGTCGGCGCGCTGGTCCTCGGTTTCGGCCTGCCGCTCGGTACAACACGCGTGCAAGCGGCTGCGGCAACTACGACGGCCGAGCGCGGCACGCAGGTCCCGGCGTTTCTCGAAATCCGTCCGGACAACCGCGTGCGTCTGCTCTGCCCGTTCATGGAGGGCGGACAAGGTACGTTTACGGCGATGGCGCAGATTGTCGGCGAAGAGCTAGATGCTGATCCGTCGACCTTTCTGGTCGAGGCCGCCCCGCCCGGCGAAGCCTATGTGGTGTTGGAAAACGGCATGCGCATCACCGGCGGCAGCATGTCGGTGCGCCTGAGTTACCCGGTCATGCGCCGCCTCGGCGCCCTCGCCCGCGCCATGCTGCTGCAGGCGGGCGCGCAGCAACTCGGGGTGCCTGTGAGCGAGTTGAGCACCGAGCCTGGCAAAGTCGTGCATACCAAGTCCGGTCGCTCGCTGGCCTACGGTGAATTGGCCGAGCGCGCGATGGATCTGCCGGTTCCCGATCCGGCCTCCGTGCAACTGCGTGATCCGAGTCAGTTCCGCTGGATCGGCAAACCGGTGAAGCGTCTCGATGCTTACGACAAGTCCACCGGCAAAGCGCTGTACAGCATCGATCTGAAAGTCGACGACATGCTCCATGCCGCCGTGCAACATGCCCCGCGCCTGGGCATGACTGTCGGCAACCTGCGCAACGAAGACCAGGTCAAGGCAATGAAAGGCGTGCATTCCGTGCATCGTCTGCCGGGCGCCGTGGCGGTTGTCGCCGAGCGCTGGTGGCACGCCAAACGTGCGGTCGAGGCGATTCAGGTCGACTGGCAAGAACCAACGGCCGAGAGCAAAGTGCGGCCGATGCCCGCCGACTTTTCCAGCGATGCTTGGTTCAAGCGCCTCGCTGAAGATAAGGGCCCTGCCAAGGATGATGAACATGAAGGTGATGTGGCTGCGATTCTCAAAGAGACCAAGACCCGGATCGACGCCACTTACCACAACCAATACCTGAACCACGGCCAACTGGAGCCGCCTTCAGCCCTTGCCCGATTCAATCCGGACGGTTCGCTGGAAGTCTGGCTGCCGAATCAGGCGCCGGACATGTTCCGCGCCGACGTCGCCAAACGCACGGGCCTCGATCCGTCGCGCATCATCTTGCATTCACCGCTGCTGGGTGGATTCTTCGGTCGGCATTTCCTCTACGATTCGGCCAGTCCCTACCCTCAGGCGATCGCGCTGGCGAAAGCGGTTGGCCGCCCGGTCAAACTCATCTGGAGTCGCGAGGAAGAGTTCCTGCGTGATGTGCTCCGCCCGGTTGCAGCGGTGAATTTCCGTGCCGCGCTGGACAACGACGGCTGGCCGCTGGCAATCGAAGCGATCAGTGCCACCGAAGGTCCGACCGAGGCCCTCGCCGGCAAGCAAGGTGAAAAGCTCGACCCGACGGCGCTTGAAGGCTTGTCGGGCAAGTCTTATGCGATCCCCAACAAGCGCATCGCGCAGATCTACGTCAAAGGCCCGGCCATGCTCGGCTACTGGCGTTCGGTGGGCAATTCCCTTAACGACTTCTTCTATGAATCGTTTCTTGATGAACTGGCCGACAAGGGCGGCAAAGACCCGTTCGACCTGCGCCTGCATTTGCTGCGTGACAACAAACGGCTGACCACCTTGCTGCAAGCAGTGGGTGAACTGTCGGGCGGCTGGAAACGCGGTCCGTTTACCGCCGAGGATGGCAGCCGACGTGCGCGCGGCGTGGCCATGGCTTCGCCGTTCGGTACAGAGACTGCGGTAATCGCCGAGGTGTCCATCGAAAACGGCCAGGTCAAGGTGCATGACATCTGGCAAGCGATTGACCCGGGCAGCATCGTCAACCCGGCGATTGTCGAGGCTCAGGTCAATGGCGCCGTGGCGCTGGGACTGTCGCAAACCCTGGTGGAAGAAGCCGTGTGGGTGGATGGCAAACCGCGGGCGCGCAACTACGACTTGTATCCGATCCTGCCGCCTGCGCGGATGGCACGGGTACACGTGCGTGTGGTCGAGAGCGGGGAAAAAATGGGTGGCATCGGTGAACCGCCGTTGCCAGCGGTCGCCCCCGCCGTCGCCAACGCGGTGGCGACGCTAACCGGTCAGCGGGTGCGCAGCCTGCCCATGAGCCGACACACCTTCAGTTGATCAGCGCCGGAGCGTCCATGAATAACAGCCGATTCGCAAGAACCGTAAGCTGGCTGGCAGTGCCGTGCCTGGTCGCGGCAGGCCTGCTGGCCTGGTATGTCACCCGCGAGCCTGTCTCGCGCCTGGAAAACCATCAGATCGCCGTGGCCGACATCGACCCGGCGCTGGTAGCGCGTGGCGAATACGTCGCCCGGCTCAGCGATTGCGTGGCCTGTCACAGCGTGCCGGGCGGTGCGCCGTTCGCCGGAGGACTGGAAATGGCCACGCCGCTGGGCGCGATCCATGCGACCAATATCACCCCGGACACGGAAACCGGGATTGGCCACTACAGCCTCGCGGACTTCGACCGAGCGGTGCGCCACGGCGTGGCACCCGACGGTCGCCGGTTATACCCGGCGATGCCCTACCCGTCCTACGCCAAGCTCAGTGACGATGACGTGCGTGCGCTGTATGCGTTCTTCATGAAGGGCGTGGCGCCGGTCAAACAGGCGAATGTCCCGAGTTCGATTCCGTTTCCGCTGAACCTGCGCTGGCCGATTGCACTGTGGAACGGCGTGTTTGTCGACGCCGAGTCTTACGTGGCCAAACCGTCGCAGGATGAACGATGGAACCGTGGCGCTTACCTCGTTCAGGGCGCCGGACACTGTGGCAGTTGCCATACGCCGCGTGGTCTGGCGTTCAACGAGAAGGCACTGGATGAATCCGGTAAACCGTACCTCGCCGGGGCCTTGCTCGATGGCTGGTATGCGCCGAGCTTGCGTGACGATCACAACACCGGGCTGGGCCGCTGGAGCGAGCCGGAGGTCGTGCAGTTCCTCAAGACCGGTCGCAATAAACATGCAGTGGTCTACGGCTCGATGACCGAAGCGTTCAACAACTCCACGCAGTTCATGAGCGATGATGACTTGGCCGCGATTGCCCACTACCTGAAGTCGCTTCCCGGCGATCGCGAACGAGATGGCGCGCCTTGGCAGTATCAAGCGGTTTCGGCAGCGGAACGACTGGACTCGCCCGGTGCTCATACCTACGTAACGCGCTGCGCTTCGTGCCATGGTCTGGACGGCAAGGGCCAGTCCGAATGGATGCCGCCGCTGGCGGGCGCCACCTCGGCGCTGGCCAAGGAAAGTGCCTCGGCGATCAACATCACCCTGAATGGCTCTCAACGAGTGGTCGCGGCCGGCGTGCCCGACGCCTATCGCATGCCAGCCTTCCGTGAACAGTTGTCGGATCAGCAGATCGCCGAAGTACTGACCTTCATGCGCAGCACCTGGGGCAATCAGGGCAGTGCTGTCGATACGCAGACGGTTGGAGAGTTACGTGAACGCACCGATCCGGCCAGCAGTAGCCCGATCATTCTGCAGATGCGCTAAGAGGAGTTTCTGATGGAAAGCATCGACTTGCTGGTCCTGCGCACGGCGCGGGACTGGCTCGCTGCCGGCGAGCGTGTACTGCTAGCCACCGTGGCGCGCACTTGGGGTTCATCACCACGGCCGACAGGTTCGATGATGGCCTTGCGTGACGACGGTCGCGTGGTGGGCAGCGTGTCCGGCGGCTGCATTGAGGACGATCTGATCCATCGCTACACCACGGCTCATGGCGGCAGCGCTTTTAGTGACAGCGCGCCAGAAATGGTGCGCTATGGCGTCAGCGCCGATGAGGCGCATCGCTTCGGTTTGCCCTGTGGCGGCACGCTTGAACTGATCCTTGAGTTCAACCCGGCGTGGCAGTCTCTTGATGAGTTGCTGACGCAACTGGACGCCGGGCAACTGGTTCGTCGTTGCCTGACGCTGGAGTCCGGTCAGGTCATGCTCGAACCGACTGCGACGCCAGAACAGTTCAGCTTCGATGGCGCGCAAATGCTCAATACCTTGGGGCCGGGCTATCGGATGCTGATGATCGGTGGCGGCGCGCTGGCCGAGTATCTGGCGACCATGGCGTTATTCAACGGGTTCAAGGTGGCGGTGTGCGACCCGCGTCCCGAATACATCGAGACCTGGGCGGTAGACGGTGTGGAGTGCATCGTCGGCATGCCGGATGATGTGGTGCGCGACTTCGCGGTGGATCTGCGCACCTGCATCGTCGCCTTGAGTCATGACCCCAAACTCGATGATCTGGCCTTGCTTGAAGCGCTGCACAGCCCGGCGTTCTACATCGGTGCCATCGGCTCACGGCGCAACAGCCAACTGCGCCGCGAACGCCTGATC
The DNA here is from genome assembly GCF_018326005.1 of Pseudomonas sp. Seg1. Lineage (NCBI taxonomy): Bacteria > Pseudomonadati > Pseudomonadota > Gammaproteobacteria > Pseudomonadales > Pseudomonadaceae > Pseudomonas > Pseudomonas sp. Seg1. The sequence goes on along the minus strand of NZ_AP021903.1, from coordinate 3,186,914 downwards.
GAGCATTTTGGCGAGACCGAGGCCTCGCTTGAGCGCCTGCACGGGCCAATCGGCCTCTACATTGGCAGCAAGACGCCTGCGGAAATCGCCGTCAGCGTGATGGCCGAGATTCTTGCAGCGAAGAATGGCGCCCGCCTGCCGCAAGCGTTTTCAATTGCCAGGGCCAAAGCGCTGGCGGAGTGAGCCGCGCTTCTATTGCACATCGACGTTATCGGTCGGCAACGACGCCAACATCTCAGCGCGGCACACCTCAAGGATTTCGTCCGCCAGTGCAGAGTCATCCGGGCAGGCACGCGACAGGATAATCGCGCCGACGGCACGCGACAGCAGGTCGATCATCTTCTTGCGCCCCGCCCCCGCATCCGCGTCCGGCCCAGTCGGGTATCTCTCTCCCAAAGTTTGCACGATGTGTTCAATACCCTCGGCAAACGTCGCTTTCACATCGTCCGACTGACGCGCGGCGTCGCCGCCCAGCGCGGCCATGGTGCAACCCTCGCTACGTCCGTCGCGATGTTCTCTGTTCACGTAGACGTTGATGAAGCCGGGAACATCCAGCGCCTGTGCGCCTGTCAGCGATTTGCCCAGACTGCACGCCGAGGCTTCGGCCATAAGGTCGGCCTTCGACCCGAAGTGTTTATAGAAACCGCCATGGGTGAAACCGGCGGCCGCCATGAGATCCGCCACACCGACGCCATCAAAGCCGCGCTCTCGGAACAGCGTTGAAGCCGTTTCAACGATGTGTTCTCGGTTGGCCTGCGCCTGGGCCTTGGTCACTCTCACGTGCAATACCTCGTGTTTACCGGGAAATCCTGCGTCCAATCATACATAGATGCCGACCATAATCAAAACCGTTGACAGTTTAGATTTCGATCATCATCCTAATTGCACACACACCGTGCTTCATCTGAGAGAGATACCCATGACAACTCGCCCTACTGTTTTGATCACTGGTGCCTCCACCGGCATTGGCGCCATCTACGCCGAGCGCTTCGCGCAACGCGGCCACGATCTGGTGCTGGTCGCCCGTGATCAGGCGCGCCTGGACGCACTGGCGGCGCGCTTGCGTAGCGGATACGACGTCGCCGTCGATGTCATCCCGGCGGACTTGACCCAACTTGGCGATCTACGCACCGTGGAGAGCCGCCTGCGCGACGACGAGCGCATTGGCATCCTCGTCAATAATGCCGGCGCGGGATTGTCCGGCAATTTTGTCGAGCAAAGCACCGACAGCATTGCGCAACTGGTCGCCCTCAACACCACGGCGCTGGTGCGTCTGGCCAGCGCCATCGCTCCACGTCTGGCCAAGGCCGGTGACGGCGCGATCATCAACATCGGTTCGGTGGTCGGCCTGGCGCCAGAGTTAGGCATGACGGTCTACGGCGCGACCAAGGCATTCGTGCTGTTCCTGTCCCAAGGACTGAGCCTGGAACTCTCGCCTCGGGGCGTCTACGTACAGGCCGTGCTGCCCGCCGCCACCCGCACCGAGATCTGGGATCGCTCCGGCATCGACATCAACACGTTGAGCGAAATCATGGAAGTCGACGATCTGGTCGATGCCGCGCTGGTCGGTTTCGATCGCCGCGAACCGGTAACCATCCCGCCGCTGCACGAAGCGGAGCGCTGGGATGTCCTGCAGGGCGCACGTCAGGGGCTGATCGGGCAGATCCGCCAGTCTGCGGTTGCCGAGCGCTACCAGACGCCACAGTGATTTTTTGCTGGCAAGTATCGGCACCGGATTCGATGCAGGCGCAAGGCCGTGCATCGAATCCGTCCTGCTATTCAGCGCCGTCAGGCAACGGTGCCCCTCCTTACAACTGACAAGAGCTGCGTCACGATGAAAGCATTTTTGATCGATCGCTATGGCAAGCACACCGGGCGCATCGGCGAGGTTCCTGCCCCCGCAGTGGGGGCCCACGACGTGCTGATCGAGGTACAGGCCAGCAGCGTCAATGTGCTGGACTCCAAGATCAGAAAAGGCGAATTCAAACTGATCCTGCCCTATTCGTTTCCATTGGTACTGGGCAATGACCTCGCGGGCGTCGTGGTGGAGGTCGGTTCGCAGGTGAAACGCTTCAAACCGGGAGACGAGGTGTACGCACGCCCGCCAGAAGCGCGGATCGGCACGTTTGCCGAATTGATCGCGGTGCATGAAAACGCCATCGCCCTGAAACCCGGCAACGTCAACATGGCACAAGCCGCGTCCCTGCCCTTGGTCGCACTGACCGCCTGGCAAGTGCTTGTCGAGACCGCTCGCCTGAAGAAAGACCAGAAAGTGCTGATCCATGCGGGCTCCGGCGGTGTCGGCAGCATCGCCATCCAGCTCGCCAAACACCTCGGTGCCTATGTCGCCGCCACCACCAGCACCGCAAATGTCGAATGGGTGACGGCACTGGGTGCCGATCTGGTCATCGACTACACCAAGCAAGACTTCGCCAGCGTCTTGCACGGCTACGACGTGGTGTTAAACAGCCTCGGTGCCGATGTCCTGGAGACGTCACTCAAGGTGCTCAAGCCCGGTGGCCAGCTCATTTCCATCTCAGGGCCGCCCACGGCAGCGTTCGCGCAGGAGCAAGGGCTGTCCTGGCCTTTGCAGCAAGTCATGCGCCTGCTGAGCCTTGGCATTCGGCGCAAGGCACGCAAGCAGGACGTCAGCTACGCGTTCGTATTCATGCGGGCCAATGGCATCCAACTGCAACAAATCACCGCGCTGGTTGAGGCCGGCATCATCAAACCGGTGATTGACCGCGCCTTCAGCTTTGCATCAACGGCAGAGGCACTGAAGTACGTCGAGCAGGGACGCGCCAAAGGCAAGGTCGTTATCAGGATCAAATGAGCATGGCGCCCCTTGATGAGCCGACCGAAGAGCGGCAAGCGCTGAATGCGCCTGGAAGTCACCTAAGCACTTTATAAATCTCGTTCATCACCTGCATCGATGCCGCTTCGACTGTCCCTTCGTTACGGCATAAAACCCAGCCGTGATCGGCAACCGCTTGCTCGAACATCTCGGTACACGCTACATGCTCCGCGTGCTTGCGGATCACAGTGCCGCCCAGTCCCCGCGAGCGTGTCGTTGCTCTTGCCCATGAAATATCCGGTGCGGTGACAACCCCGACATGCAGATCCGGCACACGCACCTCCCGCTCAATGTTCAACTTGAGAATCTCGGCAAACGGCACGGTATGGCGGAACGCGGCGTCCGACGGATACCAGCGATCAATCAGGATAATGCTGCCCAACGGCTGTTCAGGCATCACATGCCGGGAGATCCAGCGACGGCTATCAGCGAAACGCTGACACACCGCCCACTCCAGATCCCGCGAAGGATTTCTGGCGAGTTCGTTAACCAGAGCCATGGTTTCGCCCCGGTAAGGATCGCTTTTCCTCTCGCAAAGTCGGATGACTTTGTGGTTGTCAGCCCGCAGTCCTGCCGTAACGGCCTCCAACAGCGTGGTTTTGCCGGTGCCCTTGGGCCCATCCAGAGAAACAAACAGCGGAGGATTCATTGTTCACGCAACGATTGAGACATTGATGAACACTCTAACCTCATTTCTGCCATTCAATGAGCTCACCCCTGCCATCGCCAACACTTCCTTCCCAGTTTCATCATGATCAGACACGTTTTCCAACGAAGCCTCTCAGCGCGTGGCCTGGATCCCGCTTATGCCGCTGGCTACGCAGATTGACCGTGTCAATCTCCCAACAGCTTCTTCAAATCCAGGCGAAACAGGCAACAAGTTGTTTCACTTATCTGGCAAAAGCCGCATGCATGCGCGTCGCGCGGGATACAGAGGAGCAGAACGTGAGCTGGGGGCCTTCAGCCAGTTGTTTCCCAAGCGGGCCGACATCAGCCACCGAACCTTTACCCAGAAACCACCGTCCGAGCTAAGGCATCAATGCTTACCGCTCGCCACGAGGTTTCCGTTTGAAAGCTGCCATCGTCAAAAAATACCGTCTGATCATCAAGACCATGGGCTACGTGGGCTGGTCGCTGTTCTGGCTGTTGCTCTGGGACATTGCCGTCACCGTGGACTTCATGCTGTTTCTCAACGCCAAGATCAACCTGCCGCTGATGCCGCTGACCTTGCTCGGTTCGGCGCTGGTGGTGCTGATCAGTTTTCGCAACAGCAGCGCCTACAACCGTTGGTGGGAGGCGCGGACGCTGTGGGGCATGATGATCAACAGTTCTCGCAGCTTCGCCCGTCAGGTCCTGACGCTGCTGGATGACCCCGGCAGCGAGGTGAATCCGGTCAAGTCGACATTGCTGCGCCGCCACGTGGCGTATGTCAATTGCCTTGCGGCACATCTGCGGGGCCAGCCTTGTCCGGAGGAAGTGCGGGCGTTTATTCCCGCCGATGAATTCGCCCGCAGTGGCACCACCAACAACTTTGCCAACGACATACTCACCGGTTCCGCGACCCTGCTCGCCCGGGAATACAAGGCCGGGCGCCTGGACAGCATTCGCCTGGCGCGGCTGGAGTCGACGCTGGTGGATTTGTCCAACAGTCAGGGCGGCATGGAGCGGATCGCCAACACTCCACTGCCCTACCCTTACGTGTATTTTCCGCGTCTGTTTATCTCGCTGTTTTGCCTGATCGTGCCCGTGGGGTTGGTGGAATCACTGGGCTGGTTCACCCCGCTGGCCTCGACCGTGGTGGGTTTCATGCTGCTGGCCATCGAACGCATCGGCACCGATCTGCAAAGCCCGTTTCGCCACAGCGAACACCAGATCCAGATGGAAGCCCTGTGCGAAACCATCGAGAAAAACCTGCAATCGATGCAGCGTGATTCTTTGGGTGATGTGCGCAGGCAAGTAGAGAACGCTTAACCGGTACGCTGCGCCTCGGCCCATTGCGCGCGGCTCAGTCCGTAGCACTTGCAGGGTTTGCACACATTGCCCATGGTCAGTTCGGCGTCGTACAGGTGCACGGCGCCCAGCTTCAACGTGGCTTTTTGTGATCGAACGTTGGTGGGCGCGATGTGCAGGTACACGGTGTCATGCGTCTTGAATGCGTGTTCCAGCATCAGCCGCTTCAGCTCGTGATTACTGGTGCCGCCCCATTTTTCCCGCACCAGAAAGGTGTATCCGATAGCAATACCCTCGGGCCGATCGGGTGGCGCGTAATAGCTCGACGTACCGACGATTTTTCCCGATTTTGTATCGATTACGGTGAGCGCCGTTTTCGTCGCCAATAGCGAGGAAAAATAGCTTTCGAATACCCCACGCTTATAGCGATCGGTGGCGGGATGGCCAGCCCAGACCAGCGGATCACTCGCTGCCTGATACAAGCCTTCAAGGTCATTTTCGGCCAACGGTTGAAGCCTCAGCGTGGGGCCACACAATGTGGGTTGGCAGTCGAAAACGCTTGCGGACATGGAGTCTATTCCAAGGGGGTCAATGAGCATGTCGCGAGTCTAAACAGGCCGGGTGCCAAGGAAAGATCCATTAACGAGGATATTGATGGGACCATCCGGCAATTCACTTCAATGTCCGGCAAACCCGACCTCGGAGCGGGACATAATTTTTATGCCTTAAAAGAATTGCGCGCCCAGCCTTCGTCCGCCGCACATATGCCACAAACGTATAAACAGCTTTTTTTTTAGTATTTTATTTCCTCATTTCTACATCGTTATAAGTGCGCCTTCGATCCAGTACCCCGCTGGAATTTGCAGGAGCATCCGTGTGAACCGAACGACTTCGCCAAGCAGAATCTCCCTTCCGAAAATTGCGCTGACCCTGGCCGCAGTGCTGGTGTCCAGTCTGACGCTGGCGGATACGGTCAAGGAAATCCGTATCGCCGTGCCGGACATCAGCGCCGGCCCGATCAGTTGAAAATCATGCCGGGGATTTCGCCAGTGATCGGCCGCACACAGAGCGAAGCGGAAGACAAATACCAGCAACTGCAAGACCTGGTCGAACCCCGGGTCGGGCTCGCGATGCTCGCGGGCATGGCCGGTGGCTTCGACCTTTCCGAATACGATCTCGACGGTCCCTTGCCGGAACTGCCACTGAGCAACTCGATGCAAAGCCGTCAGGCCCTGTTCATCGATCTGGCCCGTCGGGAGAACCTGAGCATTCGTCAGCTGTATTTGAAAGTCGCCGGGGCACGCGGACACCACACCGTGATCGGTACGCCGAAAACCGTGGCCGATACCCTGGAGCAATGGTTCGTCGAACAGGCCGCCGACGGTTTCAACATCATGCCGCCGTTCCTGCCTGAGGGGCTGGATGACTTCGTCGAGGGTGTGGTGCCGTTGCTGCAACAGCGCGGACTGTTCCGCCACGAATACAGCGGCTCGACCCTGCGCGAGCATTTGGGACTCGAGCGACCGACCAATCGTCACGCTCGCTGACTATTTACGCGGTGCGGTGTTGGAATTGCTCAGCATGCCCTCATAACCATGGCTATACCCAATGTTCCCCCCGAGAGGAAGGACACACCATGACCGCACCAACCGAAACTGCCATTCTTGCCGGCGGCTGCTTCTGGGGCATGCAGGATCTGCTGCGGCGCTACCCCGGCGTGCTACACACGCGCGTCGGTTACACCGGCGGCGATGTGCCTAACGCCACTTACCGCAACCATGGCAATCACGCCGAGGCCATCGAAATCGAGTTCGACCCTGCCGTGATCAGCTATCGGCAGATTCTCGAATTCTTCTTCCAGATTCACGACCCGAGCACGCCCAACCGCCAGGGCAACGACCTCGGCCCCAGCTACCGTTCGGCGATCTACTACCTGAGCGAACAGCAACGCGACATCGCCGAAGACACCGCCGCCGACGTTGACGCGTCAAAATTGTGGCCAGGTCGGGTGGTCACCGAAATCGAACCGGCGGGACCTTTCTGGGAAGCGGAACCAGAGCATCAGGATTATCTGGAGCGCATCCCCAATGGCTACACCTGCCATTTCATTCGCCCGAACTGGAAACTGCCAAAGCGTGCCTGAGCGGGTGGGCGCCTGATTCGCAAGAGATTACGTCAGAGCTTGCGCGGGAACAAAAGTGTTGGCTTTGAAAGTGCACTAGCGGACGATCAATCCCGACTGCCTAGCAACACGGTCAAGTCAGCCAGGGCGTAAAGCCCTGGCAGACAGCGGATATCACTTTTTCTTTTTCGCAGGCTTTTCAGCCTTTTTCGAGTCCTTGGCCTTGTCTGGCTTGCTGTCAGCTTTCTTTGCAGACTTCTTCGGTTCGGCGTCTTTTTTCTTGTCTTTCTTGTTGGAAGATTTTGAAAGCGCCGAGGCCGCTGCGGATTTCTTTTCAGGTGATGACTTTTTGTCCTTCAAATCCTTGCTGGCTTTCGAAGCTTCACCTTTGCCTTTCTTTTCGTCTTTAGCCACGCTGATCACCTCTCGGAGTATGCCGGTATTGGCACAACGCCTGTGCAATTGACCACAAGCTGATCATTAGGGTGAGCGCGCTGGGGGGCGGTTCAAATTATTTTGCTGCGGGATAGGCATTGTGGGTCGATCAAGGGAACCGCCAACCTCTGCGACGGTTCCCGACTGAATCAGAACGCCGGCACAACGTCGCCGTGATAGCGCTCAAGAATAAATTGCTTCACTTGTGGCGAATTGAGCAAGGCACCGAGCTTTTGCACCGCCGGGGCGTTGGCCTTGTCGCGGCGCACGTAGAGGTAATTGGCATACGGTGACTCCGAGCTTTCGATAAACAGAGCATCCTTGTGCGGCTCCAGTTTCGCCTCCAGCGCGTAATTGGCGTTGATCAGTGCCAGGTCAACCTGGTTCAGCACTCGCGGCAGCATCGCGGCTTCCAGTTCCTGAAACTTCAGGTGTTTGGGGTTGCTGACGATGTCCAGGCGGGTCGCCATGATGTTGTCCGGATCCTTGAGGGTGATCAGTCCTTGCCTGGCGATCAGCAGCAGCGCGCGGCCGGAGTTGGTCGGGTCGTTGGGGATGGCAATGGTCGCACCATCCTTGAGCTCGCTGATGAATTTGATCTTCTTCGAGTAGGCACCGAACGGTTCGATGTGCACCGCCACGATCGGCACCTGATCGCTGCTTGGCCGATCCTTTTTGTAAGCGTCGTAGTAAGGCTTGCTCTGGAAGTAGTTGGCGTCGAGCAGACCTTCGTCGGTCTGCCGGTCCGGCTGGATGTAGTCAGAGAACACTTTGACGTCCAGCGTCACGCCCTCTTTCGCCAGCTCAGGTTTGAGGAACTCGAGAATTTCGGCATGCGGCACCGGCACCACGGCGATTTTCAGGGTTTCGGCAGAGGCCGAGCCCATGGCGGCGAGCAGCAGTGCAACGGAAAAAGCGGCGCGTTTCACGATAGTTTTCCTTCGAAGCGTTTCAGGGAGAAAGAGGACAGATCCAGGTCGGTCGAGCCACGCATGCACCACTGCGCAAATGCCTCACCGAGTGCGGCGGAGTGCTTGAAACCGTGGCCGGAACAGGCTGACACGAACAAGGTGTGCTGCAGGGACGGATGTTCGTCGATGATGAAATGGCGGTCCGGCGTCACTGTGTAGGCGCAGACCGCAGACTTGAGCACCGTCGAAGTCACGCCAGCGATTCGGCCGCGCACCTGATGCTCGTACATCGCCTGCTCTTCGGCCGCCGAGACGGTGCGGTCGATGTCTTGCGGCAACGTCGCGGTGTGGTATTGCGCCGTGGCGATTTTCAGACTGCCTTCGCCGGGCAACGCGGGAAAGCCGTAATTGACTTTATCGTCGCCGCGACCGTGGGTGAGGATAAAGGTCGGAGAATGGCCGACCAGTTCGGCGTTTTCTTCCAGCTCGAACCAGAACAATTTCTGCCGGTAGACGCTGAGCAGGTTTTCGAACGGTTTGCCGAGTAGCTCGCCACTCCAGTTGCCCGCGCTGATCACCAGTTTGTTGGCAGACAGCGTGCGACGGTCTGTCGTGACGGTGACGCCCTGCTCGTCAGAGCTGATATCGGTGACCGTTTCACCTTTGTGCAGAATCGCCCCATGCTGCTCGGCGAGTCTGAGCTGTACGTCGATGCAGCGTTCCGGGCGGACGAAACCGCCGCCCGGCTCGAAGTAGCCGATGGCCGTGTCGTGCACGTTGGCGAATTGCGCAAAACGCTGGCGAATCTGCGCGGCGCTCAGGACTTCGTGCTCAATGCCATAGGTCTGCGCCAGACCGATGGTGCGCAAGGTGAAGTCGGTTTTGTCATCGGGATCGAACTCGGGGCTCGACGTCAGCACCAACAGCCCGGACTGTTCGAACAGCGACTCGCCCGTCAGCGCCTCCAGTTCGCGCCAGATGCGATGGGAGTTGCGCACGATCGGCACATATTGCGCGCCCTCACCCACCGACAATCGAGTGATACGCGTATCGCCATGGCTCGATCCAAGGTTGTGCGGAGGATGATGGCGGTCGATGCCGACAACATTCACGCCTGCTTTCGCCAACTGATACACCGTCGCGGCGCCCATGGCACCCAGCCCCAGAACGACTACCTCGCAGCGCTCGGACATCAATAGCTCCCTATCAAAAAGGCGCCAGTTGAGCGGGAAACCGGTCGGGAATCAAAGACTAAAAGGGCATATGCATATGTCTGATTGTGTGGAGGGAAAGCTCTGACTCCTGCCGTATGTCGGTTAATCGCCGAATTATTGGAGAAATTTTAGAGCTGTCATAAGTACCAGACCTTCTGACATAAACAGCGCTTTCCACGACCTTTGGATAATTGCGTCGAGCTATAGCCATTGCACCGCTTCCCCTGTTGGCACGGGTTTGAGCAGCGAACTACGCTTCCCTCAGAAATAGTGATTTAACTAGGTAGTTACCTATCTATATAATGCACGCCTCATTTCAACGGGACATTCAACGTGAAGCAGAGTCAACGCCTCTCGGGCATATCAAAATTCATTCTGGTCGGGCTGGGCGTGGTCATCGCCCTGCTCGGTCTGGCACTCGCTGCTGGTGGCGTGAAATTGGTCAGCCTGGGAGGCTCGTGGTACTTCCTGTTGGGTGGCCTGGTGATGGCTGTTTCCGGCCTGCTGATCGCCCGCTTCAAACCGGCCGGCGCGTGGTTGTTTGCGGCGTTCCTGGTCGGAACAGCGATCTGGGCGGTGAGCGATGCCGGGCTGGTGTTCTGGCCGGTGTTCTCGCGTCTGTTCATGTTCAGCGCCATCGGCGTGGTCGTGGCGCTGGTGTATCCACTGCTCAAACGTGCCAACGGCGGTGTTCCAGGGCGCGGCGCTTATGCGCTGGCCGCTGTACTCGCCATCGGTGTGGCTGTCGCGGCCGGCAACATGTTCGTTGCGCACCCGACTGTCGTTGCCACTGGCACTGGCCCGGGCCTGACCCCGGTCGAGCCGGACAAGGCGCAGAAAGACTGGGCGCACTACGGTAATACCGAGGGCGGCAGCCGCTTCGCTGCGCTGGATCAGATCAACCGTAACAACGTCGACAAATTGAAAGTGGCGTGGACTTACCACACTGGTGATGTCGCCCTGAGCGATGGCAACGGTGCCGAAGACCAACTCACCCCGCTGCAGGTCGGCAACAAGGTGTTCATCTGCACCCCGCATAACAACCTGATCGCGCTGGATGCCGACACCGGCAAGGAACTCTGGAAAAACGCCATCAACGCCCAGTCGAAAGTCTGGCAGCGTTGCCGTGGCATGGCGTATTTCGACGCCACTGCCGCCGTCGCCAAACCGAGCAGCTCGCCAGTCACTCCCGAGGCGGCACCCGCCCCCGCTGCCAACTGCCAGCGCCGCTTGCTGACCAACACCATCGACGCCCGTCTGATCGCGGTCGATGCTGACACCGGCGAGTTCTGCCAGGGTTTTGGCAACAACGGTCAGGTCGATCTGAAGGCCGGTCTGGGTGATGTCCCGGACAGCTACTACCAATTGTCCTCCGCCCCGCTGATGGCCGGCACCACCGTGGTGGTTGGCGGTCGCGTCGCCGACAACGTGCAGACCGACATGCCGGGCGGCGTGATCCGTGGTTTCGACGTGATGACCGGCGCCATGCGTTGGGCTTTCGACCCGGGCAATCCGCAGGATAAAAAGGCACCGGCCGACGGCAGCACCTATGTGCGCAGCACGCCAAACAGCTGGGCGCCGATGTCCTACGACGCGGCGACCAACACCGTGTTCCTGCCGATGGGCAGTTCCTCCACCGACATCTACGGTGTCGAGCGCAGCAAACTCGATCACACCTACGGCGCTTCGATCCTCGCGCTGGACGCCAATAGCGGCGAAGAAAAGTGGGTGTTCCAGACCGTGCACAACGATCTGTGGGACTTTGACCTGCCGATGCAGCCAAGCCTGATCGACTTCACCAAGGACGGTAAATCCGTACCGGCGCTGGTGATCGGTACCAAGGCCGGGCAGATCTACGTGCTCGACCGTGCCACCGGCAAACCGCTGACCGACGTCAAAGAAGTGCCGGTCAAAGCGGCGAACATTCCGAACGAGCCTTACTCGCCAACCCAGCCAAAATCGGTGGGCATGCCGCAGATCGGTGCTCAGCACCTGACCGAATCGGACATGTGGGGCGCGACCCCTTACGATCAATTGCTCTGCCGCATCGACTTCAAAGGCATGCGCTACGACGGCTTGTACACCGCGCCGGGCACCGACAAATCTCTGAGCTTTCCGGGCTCGTTGGGCGGCATGAACTGGGGCAGTATCTCCACTGACCCGGTGCACGGTTTCATCTTCGTCAACGACATGCGTCTGGGCTTGTGGATTCAGATGATCCCGTCGCAGAACAAGGCGCAGGCGGCTTCCGGTGGCGAAGCGCTGAACACCGGCATGGGCGCTGTGCCGCTGAAAGGCACGCCGTATGCGGTGAACAAGAACCGCTTCCTGTCGGTCGCCGGCATTCCTTGCCAGGCACCGCCGTTCGGCACTCTGACCGCCATCGACATGAAAACCCAGAAAGTCGCCTGGCAGGTTCCGGTTGGCACCGTCGAAGACACCGGTCCGCTGGGCATCCGCATGCACTTGCCAATCAAGATCGGCCTGCCGACCCTCGGCGGCACCCTGTCGACCCAAGGTGGCTTGATTTTCATCGCCGGTACTCAGGACTTCTACCTGCGCGCCTTCAACAGCGGCAACGGTGAAGAAGTCTGGAAAGCCCGCCTGCCAGTGGGCAGCCAGGGCGGCCCGATGACCTACGTTTCGCCGAAAACCGGCAAACAATACATCGTCATCACCGCCGGTGGCGCGCGTCAGTCGACCGATCGCGGCGACTACGTGATGGCTTACGCCTTGCCGTAAGCGGCTGCTCCCGTGTTGTCCACGGGCGCTTTCTTTTCAGTGCGGCACCTGCGGGTGCCGCACTGCTTTGCGCAATCGATAAAGATTTCAGCAGGAAGATTGTCATGTTTCGTTTTACTCATACCGGCTGGCTCAACGGCGTGCTGTTGGGCCTGACCTGCAGCGCCGCCCTGCCCGCCTTCGCCTCCGATGATTCGAACCTTTTGACCCGCAATACCCTGACCGGCGACTGGGGCGGTTTGCGCCACCAGATGGACGAGGACGGCGTCAAGTTCACCGGCGACTACAGTGGCGAGACGGCCTATAACGCCGACGGCGGTCTGCACCGTTCGGCCCGTTACTCGCAGAACATCAAGCTCGGCGTGCAATTCGACCTGAGCAAACTGTACGGCGTCGACAATGCCGGCAAGGTCCAACTGAGCATCAATGACCGCCGCGGCAACAGCGCTTCCGAAGATCTGGTCGGCAACCGTCTGCCGATCCAGGAAAACTACGGTGGGCTCTATACGCGCCTGACCGAACTGAGCTACGAGCGCAGCCTGTTTACTCCGGCACTGAACGTGAAGCTGGGTTACATGGCCATGGGCAATGACCTCGGTGGCCTCGACAGCGGCATCCTCTGCAACTTCATGAACGCTGGTTTCTGCGGGCATCCGCTGAACATGTCCGGCGGCAGCGGCTGGACCAACTACCCCAACGCCCGCCTCGGCGTGCGGGTGAAATACGATCTGTCGCCTGAATGGCAACTGCGTGTGGCCGCGTTCAATGTCGATCCCGATAGCAACGGCAATTCCAGCCGCGCCTGGCACCTTGGGCCGAAACACACCACAGGCACCGTGGTGCCGATCGAACTGGTGTACAAGCACGCGGGTCAATTGCCGGGTGAATACAAGGTCGGCTACTACTACGACAGCTCTGATGTGAAGCGCATTGGCAGCGATAAGGAAGTGTCCGGTCGTGGTGGTCATTATTTGCTGATCGATCAGGCGGTGTGGCGTTCCGAGACGTCCGAGGGCCGCAGTCTGCATGCCTTCGGTCAATACTCGGCGGCCAGTGAAGCCGCTTCGCCGTTCAGCAAGTGGTACGGCACCGGCGTCGTTCTGTACAAACCATTTGAAGGCCGCCCGCGTGACACCGTCGCTCTGGGCTACGGCCGTGCGGTGCCCAATCCGCGCAGTCGTGATGTGCAGCAAGATGCCGCGCTGAACAACGGCACGGCGTTCCCGAATCTGGACAGCGCCGAACAATTGATCGAACTCGGCTACGGGTATCAGGCAACGCCCTGGCTGACCCTGCGCCCGAATCTGCAGTACATCATCGAGCCGGGGGCGTTTTCCGGGCAGAACATCGACAATGCGTTGGTGGTGGGTTTACAGGTGAAAGCAGCCCTCTGAAGGGATGCTCTTCCAAGCCTGAAAAGTTGCCCTCAAGACCGCCACAAATTCAATGTGGGAGCGGGCTTGCTCGCGAAGGGGCCGTCTCAGTCCACATTGCTTCAGCTGATACACCGCCTTCGCGAGCAAGCCCGCTCCCACAAGGGCATTGCGGTTATGCCGGCATTGAAGGCAAAAAAAAACACCCCGCAGGAATACCTGGGGGTGTTTTTTTGCCAACTATCTCGGCTCGGGATGCTCACTCGACACCGAGTTATTGGCCTCCACGTCGCTCATGTCTTCTTCGACCGGCGCTTCGTCGTCCGCTGGCAGCGGCACCTCAGGTTCATCGCGCCGTGGGTCGTGCCCGGTTTCATTGTCCGTGGTGCGTGTCACTTCCTGCTGAGACGTGTTGCCTGGCGCTTTCTCATCAATGTCCATGCTGGCTCTCCTAACAAGGCGCGGGAAGTCCGTGCTTGAAGTTCAGAGGCGATCAACCCATGGGAGTGCCGAGTTCTGGACGGACGGGCTTGCGTGCCAGCCCGGTGAGCCAGCGCACCTTGTTACATCCCTCCCCTCACAAACTGATTACGTCCCAATGCCTTGGCGTTGTACAGAGCCTGATCTGCCACTTCGATCAACCCCTGTAAATTGTCCAGCCGGGTGCCGCTAGCGGTAGCAATCCCGATGCTCACACTCAGCCGACCGAGCGGGCTGGTGTTGTGCGCAATGTTCTCTTGCTGCAAACGGTCGAGGATGAGTTGCGCCACCACTGCGGCCCCGTCAGCGTCGGTGTCAGGCATGATGATGCCGATCTCCTCTCCGCCATAACGTGCCACCAGATCCGACGGTCGCCTTACGCAGCCCTCGAAGATTTTGCCCACCGTCTGCAAACACGCGTCTCCCGCCACATGCCCGAGGGAATCGTTAAAGCGCTTGAAGTAGTCGATATCAATCATCAGCAATGCCAGCGTCGTGCCGTTACGCTGTGCTCGCCGCGCCTCAATGGCAAGGCTTTCATCAAAGCAACGCCGATTGGCCAGACCGGTCAGGGCATCCCTCATTGCCAGCAACTCAAGTTGCCGGTTCGATGAAAGCAACTGCTGCTGAGCCCCGCGCAACTGATCTTCTGCCTCGGTACGCCGACGGATATCCAGAATCAGAAACCAGCCGATGAGCCCTGTCAGCCCCAGCAAACCCGTTACCACCACCGCCGAGAGCAATGCCTCCGTTCGCCACGCGGCGAGGGCTTCGCGTTTGCCCAGAGCAACAGTCGTTATCAGCGGCAGCCGGTCACTTTTGCGGAAGGCATAGAGGCGCTCCACGCCGTCCAGACTGGAGGTAAATGAGGCGGTGCCGACAGATCGATCGACGAGATACTTGGCATAGATGGGCGAATTGGAAAAATTGCGCCCCATGTCTTGCTCACGGAATGGATAGCGAACGAGCAACGTTCCGTCGGTATAGGACAGACCGATAGCCCCCTCCTGCCCCACGTCGATCTTCCCGAACAATCGCAGGAAGTTTTCGATCCCCAGGGTAACCGCCACCACGCCGGCGAACTCGCCGCCAGGACCATTGAAACGCCGGCTGACGGTGATCACCCATTCCTGGTTGGAACGGCTCTGGATGGGCGGACCGATAAAGGTCTCGCGGGAAGGATCGTCGCGGTGATGAATGAAATACACCCGATCACTGCTGTTCGCACCTGCTGGAATAGGCCGGTTGGAGGACATCAACCAACGCCCCTGATTATCGTAGATGGTGATACCACTGAGCTGTGGCATCAGCGGCTCCTGGCGGTCGACCAAAGCACGCAGCCGCTGAATCTGTGCAGGACCGCTGCCTTCAGTTTCCAGACGCTCGACGAGCCCGAGCAAAAGCAGCGAGCTCTGACGGACAATGCCTTCGGAGTAAGTCGCCAGGGCCTGGGTAAGGTTCAAACCATGGACGTCCACCTCCGCCAGTGCTCGCTCTCGAGAGGCCAATACCTTCCAGACCGTCAAAGACGCCAGGGAACAACCGATGACCAGCAGCAAAAGCACAACCAGGTGGGAATCACGCTTCACGTTACTACCTTTTGGAAAGTCCGGTTTTCCGCTCCAGCAACATGGGGTCAAGGCAATGGCGGCAGTCATTCATCCTATTCGGGAAGCAAGGATACAAGCAGTGCTGAATCGATGCAGTAACTGAAGAGTACATTTTGCTGAGAAACCAATTCTCCCCCTCCATTCTCGGTCGGGGCAAAAGACACTGGCCTGCGCGGTGATTGCCATCGGTACGCTCATCATTGGCTGACGGCGGGGGCGCAAAAACGCTGGTCAGCTATATTGGGTCGGTTGCTGCCCCTCTTGAACGCTTGGGGCAGGGTCGATACCACTGAAATCTCTGCCAAAGGAGTCATCTATGTCAAAGCTCTATCCCAGTATCGATCCCGAGGGGCTGATCGAGTACTCGGTGGTCTACACCGACCGCTCGCTCAACCACATGTCGCAGTCGTTTCAGGACGTGATGAAGAACATTTCCAGGACCCTGAAACAGGTCTATAACGCCGAGGCTGTAGCGGTGGTTCCGGGCAGTGGCACATTCGGCATGGAAGCGGTGGCGCGACAGTTTGCCACCGACCAGCAATGCCTGGTGATTCGCAACGGCTGGTTCAGTTATCGCTGGAGCCAGATCCTTGAAACGGGCAAGATCCCGGCGGCCACCACGGTGCTGAAAGCCCGACCGATTGAAGCAGGTCGTCAGGCTGCCTACGCCCCGCCTCCTCTGGACGAAGTGCTGGCAGCCATCGCGGCGCAGAAGCCGCAGATTGTCTTCGCTCCCCACGTTGAAACCTCCTCAGGGATTATCCTGCCCGACGATTACATGCGAGCCGTCGGCGATGCCGTGCATGCGGTCGGTGGTCTGTTCGTGCTGGACTGCATCGCCTCAGGCGCGCTGTGGGTGGATATGCACAAATGCGCGGTCGACCTGCTGATCAGCGCACCGCAAAAAGGCTGGAGCGCCTCACCTTGCTGCGCCTTGGTGATGTTCAGTGCCTTGGCCCTCGAACGCATCGAGCAAACGCAAAGCAGCAGCTTCGCCTGCGACCTGAAAAAGTGGCTGCAGATCATGCAGGCCTACGAACAGGGCGGACATGCCTACCATGCGACCATGCCCAGCGATTCCCTCGCACGTTTCAACGAAGTGATGAAAGAGACGCAAGCCTACGGCTTCGACAAGGTCCGCGACGAACAGCAGGCGCTGGGCGATCAGGTGCGCGCGATGTTGACCGGCAAAGGCATCAAAAGCGTGGCCGCCCCGGGCTTTCAGGCGCCTGGCGTGGTGGTGAGCTACACCGATGACGCCGACATCAAGAACGGCAAGAAATTTGCCAGCCACGGCCTGCAGATCGCCGCCGGAGTACCGTTGCAATGCGACGAACCGGCCGATTTCCAGACTTTTCGCATCGGTCTGTTCGGACTGGAAAAGCTGCACAATATCGAGCGCACGGTGAGTACGCTTGAGCAGGCGCTGGACGAGGTGATGGTTGGCTGAGCCCACGCCTTGCTCGCTGCACATAGCGAACCGGGCGCTGTCTGCCGATGGCGCTGATCTGCGAGGAATATGTCACTTGCCAAGAGCATCCATCGCCTGGTGCCAGTTTTGGGTCGATTGCGGCCTCAAGGGGCAGATAGATAGAACGGCATTTACGTTAAATTGCCGACACAAAAAAAGCCCACTTTGCGGGCTTTTTTGTACGCGAGGTATAAGTGCTAATTACTTGTTCCGCAACAGCACATAAGCTTCACCGCCGTTTCGGTCATGCTGAAGAATAAAGTTGTTGTCCTGGATACGCACCTTCGATGGCACACGATCTGCTACCGGCGTTTGCGAGTAAGCCTGCGCGGCACTCAGCAGTTGGCGGGTCAGGCTGTCGTCGGGTTGCTCCGGAGTGGTAACGACGCATTCCTTTTCGGAAAGTTGCACTGAGAGGTTTTTGTCCGCGGTGAAGCCGATGCGCGTGAAACCCATGTCCTGTAGGTCGTTGATGCCGAACCGCTTGGCCGCTTCAGCAGAGCCGGCGAATGAGGGGGCGGTCTTCAGACAGATGTCGACGAAGGCTTCGATGGCCTTGGAGGTAACAGGCGTCGATACGGTTGTCGTTGCAGTGGTGCAGCTGGCGAGGACTAACAGGCTGGGCAAGGCGAGTGCGCGGAACCAAGTAGTGGACATGAAGCGGGGATCCTTCCATTTGAAATTCGGAATGCAGGGGTGGGCTGAGCGGCGCCGGAACGGACCGCCTGCGAATGGTAAATTAAAATGGAAACGGGGTTCACGACTTTGTGAACGCCGGCGCCTTCTGGCAGTGCGCTCGCGACGTGAACCGGTGAGCACCTGGGCCTGCCTGCCGGCGGTCGAGCAGATTGCATAACAGCGATAGGCAATAGCCTCTCGATTTCCGTGAATGCTGACCGGCCGCTATGGGTTAATTAGCAGGCGAGTCGCACGGCTGCTATTGGCCGAAAGCGGTCACTCGTGAGCGGCAGCAATCGGCCAAAAGCCGCCCTTTACAAGAAGCTGCTTTCGTCCCAATGCTGCCGGTTAGATCCCCATGGGTTTCGGGCAAATAGCCCAAACGCCTACGGCCTTCCCAGGTCGGTATTTGAGAGGGTACCCTGAACACCTTTTAATCTGTGTGGCACCCATATGGGCATCAACTTACTGACCGAATCCATGCTTGGCCACTGGCGTGCTGCATCGGGTGTCTGGCAATGCGAATACCAATTCGGCAGCCGATTGATTTACGTCCAACATCGCGATGACGAGCCACCTCGCGCCAGGGTCGCCGCCGCGCAACGCGCGGTCAATGCTGCGTGGGATGATTTACCCCAAGTACTGAAGTTCGCCGAACAGCACTGTAAAGCACAGATGCCCGAACTGATGCGGTTGTACGAAACCTACATGCCGGGGGAATCTCCGTTTTTCGTTTACTCGATCCACTTCGATCTCGACAAACCTTACCCTAGTTACGCCATTTCCACGAACCCTGACTTCGACTGGGATCGTATCCTGATCGACGAAGATGAACTGCGCCAGGTTCACAGGGTATGCATGGAGCAGTATGAGCCAAGACATGACTTTTGGGTTTACGTCAGGCGTGTAGGGTTTCAGCAATTCGAGCTTGGGGATTAGCTTTGCCTCAACTCAACTCAACTCAACTCAACTCAACCCCAGCCCTGAATCTCCGCTGATAAAGTCAATACTCGGGAGCGTCCGCTTCTGGCCGATACCAGTCACTCAACTCTTGGGCGGCACTGACCTGTCCCCCCTCAGGCACTCACGGACAATGCCGAACGATCACCAATCCCTCCACCTCTTCCGGAATCTGAAAGTAGCCAGTGATCAAATCAAACTCCGCATCAGTTGCCGCAAAGTCATGCCCTCCCCGCTCATTGCGAGCATGCAATCTGGCTCGGCAAGTGTCGTCATCAACATCCAGATAATGCAGGCAATGCGGCGATCCAGCAGCGTCCGCCAGACCTCGTAGCCACTCGCGATCCGCCACAGTATTCGCCGGAAAGTCCAAAACCACATCAAGCCCTGCACCTGACAAATCGATAACCAAAGGCCCCAATACATGGCGAATGCGTTTTGCACAGCGCACGTAGTCCTGCACCGTTTTCACTTCGCCTGGGTAAAGCTGCGAGATCCACTGATCCTCACTCAAAAGAATCGCGCTATGCCGAGTAGCCAGCGATTTTGCTAGTGTTGATTTGCCAGAGGCGATCTTGCCGCACATCAGGTGCAAAGTTGGTTTGGGCATGCAGACCTTCCTTATCTTTGAACATGTCTACCGGCAGTCAGATGCCAGCACTTTCGGCGAATAGCGGGCGCATGCTCGAATTCCCTACGCGCCCTCCTCATTCAGGCTTGAACCACAGCCTCCATCACGCCCTTGTCCTCACCCAGAAACCCGCCGCTCTGATGCTGCCACAACCGCGCATAAACGCCGTTCTTCGCAAGCAATTCGCTGTGAGTGCCCTGTTCAATAATGCGGCCTTCGTCCATGACGATCAGTCGGTCCATGGCCGCGATCGTCGACAACCGATGGGCAATGGCGATCACGGTTTTGCCCTGCATCATGTCATCGAGGCTTTCCTGAATCGCCACTTCGACTTCCGAGTCCAGGGCGCTGGTGGCTTCGTCCAGCAGCAGGATCGGCGCGTTCTTGAGCATTACCCGAGCAATCGCCACGCGTTGACGCTGACCGCCCGACAACTTGATGCCGCGCTCACCCACCAGCGTGTCGTAACCGCTATGCCCCTGGCGGTCGCTGAGTTGGCTGATGAACTCATCGGCCTGCGCGCTGGCCGCGGCGCTGCGCACTTGCGCGTCGGTGGCATCGGGACGGCCGTAGGCGATGTTGTCGCGAATGGAACGGTGCAGCAACGAAGTGTCTTGCGTGACCATACCGATCGCACTTCGCAAGCTATCTTGCGTTACGTGGGCAATGTTTTGGCCGTCGATTCGAATCTCGCCGCTGTCGATGTCATAGAAGCGCAACAGCAAGTTGATCAGCGTGGATTTACCGGCGCCAGAGCGACCGACCAGACCGATTTTTTCGCCCGGACGAATACTCAGGCTCAGGCCATCGAGCACCTGACGCTCGCCGTTGTAGTTGAAACGCACCTTGTCGAAAGTCACCGCGCCGCCGGAGGTCACCAGCACGCCGGCATCCGGCGCGTCCTGGACCTTGGCGCCCTGGGTCAGTGTCGCCATGCCGTCCTGCACCGTGCCGATGCTTTCGAACAACGAAGTCATTTGCCACATGATCCAGTTCGACATGCCATTGATCCGCAACGCCATGGCGGTGATTGCCGCCACTGCACCGGCGCCAACGTCGCCCTGATGCCACAACCACAAGGCATAACCGCCCGCCGACATGATCAAACCCACCACTAGAGCCTGATTGACGATTTCGAACAGACTGACCAGACGCATCTGGCGAAAACCGGTGAGTTTGAAATCTTCCATCGCCGCACGGGCAAAGTGCGCTTCACGGTTGGAATGGGAGAACAGCTTTACCGTGGTGATGTTGGTGTAGGCGTCGGAGATACGCCCGGTCATCATCGACCGCGCATTCGCCTGCTCCTGACCGACTTTCCCCAGGCGCGGCACGAAGTACCACATGGCCAACGCGAACAACACGGCCCAGCCAATGAACGGCAACATCAGTTTCAAGGCGAAGCCGCCGGCCAACGCGATGATCGCGATGAAATACACGCCAATCCCGGGGAGGATCTCGATAAGAGTGAAGAGCACGTCGCGCACCGCGAGCGCCGTCTGCATCACCTTGGTTGTGACGCGGCCGGAAAACTCATCGGAAAAAAACGAAAGGCTTTGCCGCAACATCAGCCGATGGAAGTCCCAGCGCAGCCGCAGCGGCAGGTTGATCGCCAAGATCTGGTGCTGCACCATCGTACGCAAAGCCACCAGCCCGACACTGGTAACCATGACAATGCCCATGCCCCACAACACCCGACTCTCCTGCGCCGCCGCTTCACCGCCCGCCTGCCAAGTCGACAGTAGATCGACGACCTGCCCGAGGAAGGAAAACAGCCAGGCCTCGTAGATCGACACAGCGGCACTCAGCAGCGCCAGCACCAGAATGTAACCGCGAGCGCCCCGCGTACAGGCCCAGAGAAAACGTGCCAAACCGTTGGGTGGTGGTGGCACCTCGTCAGGAGGAAAAGGGTCGAGTCTTCGTTCAAACACACGAAGCATGGTGATCTCCAAAACTTTCAAGTTGAGGGGATTCTGCCATTGAATGGTTGCGAGGAGGTCTTTGTGAAAAAGTGTGTATTGATCAGGAGCGTTTTCGACCACTCGCCCCCACCCCGATGATCAACCGTTATCGGTAAACACGAAGTCCACTTCGTAAATACCCCGCGCCGCCCGGATGTTCACAGGGTGCGTGATCGGCCTGACATGACTCAATTCCCATGCGAGCCAACCCTCCTCAAAGTAATTCGCACAGGCCGCTTGCATGTCCGCGAGGACAAACGGGCGAACAGCCTTCACCCGCACGATAGCGACAGCAATGCCGTCGGCATCCTCGTCACCCTCGGTGTGCAGAAAGCGTCCGTTTTCAACAATCAGAAGATCTTCGCAAGGATCCAGGTCTGGATGCCACCGGCGAATTTCGAGGGTTTTCTCCCCTGAAGCGATACGACCGCCACTGGGCCGCACAATCGATAACGTCTTGATGGTTCTCTCCAAAGATCATTCGAGCTATTGCGCTGTCCGCTATAAAACATCAACGACATTCGCCGCTATTTTTCAGCACTGCAACTGACCGGTATTATGCAGCGATCATCGCTTACAGCGGCGCATCGGGAGGTGGTCTGGTACGCGGCACACTGGGCGCGGCGTTGATGATGTTGTTTTAGCTCAAGGTCAAGCCCAGTGAGCGAGAGCGGTATACCCCGGGTGTTATTCCTACCCACGATTTGAAGGCGCGGTGGAAAGTATTTCCGTCATTGAAACCCAGTAGATACCCTACCTCGGGGAAGCTGATATGTGAGTGACTCAGGTAGTGCTCGGCAAGGCTGCGTCGCGTCTCCACAAGCACCTCCTGATAGCTGCAACCCTCAACTTCCAGATGGCGTTGCAATGAACGCCTGCTGATCGCCAACCGCCCAGCCACAGCATCGATACTCACTTGGCCACTGGGCAAAAGCTCCAGTAAAAGGCCGCGCACGCGCTTGCGCATGCTCGCATTGACGTCCAGTTCGCTCAGGCGCTTGTCGAGGAGAGGTCGAAAGAACTCCCACATGGCCTGGTTCGCCGTCAGGAATGGCCTCCTCGAATCGCTATCGCTGAACCGAATGGCGATCTCCTGCCCCGAGACCACCGGGCAGCCGAAGAACTCCAGGTATGGATGAAGGTTATCGGGTGGATTCGGTAGTTGCACGCGCAGAGGGCAGATCCGCTTGCGGGTTGCCAGACGTGCCAGTTGGGTAAAAAATACGAGATCGGTCATCGCGCAACTGGAAGGCCATGACGGTACAGTCAGCGGGAATTCGACACGCACCTCAAGATAGCCAGGCTGCTGGTCAATGTGCAGCAGCAAAGGTCCAATCAGCGCTTTGTAGCCCGCAAGGCGTCGCAGTGCGACCTCCAGGTTCGGACTGCACAGGCTTGCAAAAATAGGCGGATCGAACGCTTCGGCGGTAATCGCTCTGCCGATGATCAAGGGCAGTTCTTCCCCTTGGGTCAGTTGCTCCAGTGCCAGCCAGAACCGACAGTACTCGACCGGCTCAAGGCTCGCATCCTGTCGGGCAAAAAGATCATCCGGCAGGCCGGCAAGCTTCAGAACGTCGGCAACATTCACGCCGAGATCATCGATGAGCAAGGCCCAGCCGGGATGTACTGAAAATCGCGTGGCCCGTCTCACTCTGTTATCTCCATTACCGCATCGTAGACATTATTATCTTGTCGTAAACGCGGTCACCCAGCCACTTGCGAATAGTCATCAGCACACGCGCATACTTGCCCCCCACATAGCGGGTTTTGGGATTAGAGCTACGCACAGCTTTCAACACAAGATCGACGATGACCTGAGGCGTGGAAAGCGTTCCTGGTTTTAAAGACTGCCCGGTGGCGGCGGCTACTTTCTTTGCCAGATCCTGATAAGCGCCGTTTTTCGAACGCCGGAGCATCGGCTCCAGCAATACGCCCCCAAATTCAGTCTCGATGGCCCCAGGCTCTATCACGACCACGTTGATCCCGAATGGGTGAAGCTCCAGACGCAGACAATCAGACCACCCCTCCAGCGCATGCTTGGTCGCGTGGTACCAACTGCCTAATGGTGTGTACACCTTGCCACCCATGGAGGAGATATTGATGATTGTGCCTTTGCGTTGTTCGCGCATATCGGGCAGCAGTGACTGCGTCAGTCTTGCCAGCCCGAATAAATTGACCTCGAACTGATAGCGGGCTTCGTTAATATCGGTGTCTTCCATCGCACCATACAATCCGAAACCTGCGTTGTTCAAAAGCACGTCCACGCCACCATGATCCTTTTTGATGTGAGCCACCACACGCTGGATATCCTGTTCGACGGTGATGTCCATTGCCAGGGTAATCGCTCCCTGGCGGCGTAGCTCAGACATCTGATCGACTCGTCTGGCAACCGCATAAACCACCATCCCCTCGTCCAACAGAGCCTGCGCGAAAGCCTTGCCCATCCCGGACGAAGCGCCGGTTACCAGCGCCACACGATTTGTTTGCCTCATGAAAACCCCTTCCGATTGATTCAAGCCAAGGGAAGGTTATCTCCAACTGTGGTGGGGAGCATTGGCAAGGCGCGCCAGTTGGTATGCGTTTGATGCCAGGAAAAAATGAGGCCGGATTTATTTCAGGGGATAAATTCGACGCCTTTGGGTGCAAAGTCTGCGATTGGTCGGAAGCGAAAGGTGCAATCGGCAGCAACCGGCCAAAAGCTACCGTTCGAGAAATGCAGCTTCTGACCCATTACAGACATGAAATCACGGGGCACTGGTATAGACGAGCACAGCTATGACTGCTGCAAACGGAGATAGCAGAATCAGTCCACCGACGACAACTGCCCAGCCCCAGGCAAAACCACTCTCACCCTTGAAACGGCCGCCACTCAGCAAACCCAGCACAAACACGCCGATGCGATGAGCTATCAAATCGATAATGAAGTCCATTGGCCCTTTCTCCTTGCCGGATTTACCTGAAACGCCAAAATATCCACTATCGGCCACGAGCTGCCGTCCACGCATGGCCTTTTCCAGCCCAAAACGATAATAATCGGAGCGGAGACGGCCTATTGAAAATTGGCTACATGGCTGAATCCGTCTCTTCTTCAGCATTCCATTATCGAAATCAGAGTAAGACTCATGGGCGCGCCCATCATTATCGGCAGCAGCTATGACCTCTGGGTCAGCAACAGCATGAAAGATACTTTTTGCGATGTACTAACCGCTGTCGCGACCTTGGAAGGCCATGATGTGAAGGCCATATATGAGGAGGCACCAGGTGTGGCCGGCACCTATGGTGTTCCAGGTGTGGGTATCCTTCTCGACGAGTTCTATCTCTATCTTGGCGGATTTTCCGGGGTTCGACGCCACCTCGATGTTTGCCGAGTACGGCTAGACGAAGTCAGAGAATCTTGCGGACTGTCGCCAGTTGCTGCCGAACGCATGGCACACCTACTGGCATGGGCCGCATACCATATGGATGGCAACCCGATCCCTGTAGGCGGCTCTTTCTATGAGAGCTGGCCTCCTGACGCAGCTGAAACAAGGTAATACCCGCCTGCTTTCAGCCAGAAGGGGACGTTCGGTTCCTGCGTTAACCCCCAAATGAAAGCGGGCCGCAATACATCAGGGTGTTGCACACAACCATCTGGGCGACCATGAATCCCAGGGCAGTTCCCAGAAAGCCAATGCCCGCGACGATCCACGGCAAACTTGCTTTCACGCAGTATCTCAACAGCCAGGCCGACGCTGATGCGCCAACCAACATGCCGGGCATTGAGAACACATGCCCGAGCCCAAACAACCCTTCGGGGTGGTCGAGGCTGGTGATGATGTTCATGTAGATCAACAGTGTGGCCACCGCCGCGGCTGTCGTACCAGTCAGAAACAGGGCAGGCGTTCGAAAAATCAAGCCCAGTACGAACACGGCCGCGGGGACTGCGACAAGGTAACCACTGCCTGTATACAGCGGGTTCGCACCTATGCTGGGGAAAGGAGAACCGGAGTGATTAACAGGACGGAGTAGGCTAGATCATCTCTGCGGCCAACTGTCATTCCAATCCTCGCTTTCAGTATCGTGCTTGGTGGAATAGCGTAGCTGACGCAAACATTCTTGCTTGGAGGCTCCGTTTTGGGCCGATTACGGCCCTCACGACAGGCAGAGATTGGCCAAGAGCGGCCTCTCATTTCTTCGTTGAGAGCCGTAGTCGCTGCCATTCATTCCAGCAGTCCTCAGCTACCAGATCCCGGAAACCACGTTCTTTCTCCATATCAAGGGCGACGTCGAATGGAACTGCAACACACGTCGCGTTATCACGGATTTTGAGTGTTTCGGACTCTGTAAGTGGGGAGCCTTTGTTCGTTTCGGCGCTTTGCAAAGCGTCCGAAAGCGCCGGAATGAATACAACGCAGAGCCGTCCAGACATGTGTTGCCTACCTCAATTGAACGAGAAGGCCAAAAGATTACGCTCGTTGCTTAATCAAAGCTATTTGGCCAAGAGCATCCATCGCTTGATGCCAGTTTTGGGTCGTAAGCAGCCGCCCGCGAGCGACTGCTATTAGCCGGATGCGGACGTTCAGGAACGACTGTTTCCGGCCAAAAGGAGTCACTCATAGCATCTACTAAACTGGGGCGATTGATGTATCAATCAAAGGACGCCAAGGTTAGATGTTGATTTATTTCAGTAGACTTTGACCCTCTGGGAGGGTTGGCAGCTGGAATGGAAGTCAAAATGTATATACCCATAGTTCATTAAATACATAATCAGGGTCAAGGATATCGCTGAGGCTTTCAAAGTCATCAAGCTCTTCGGGAAGAGATAACCCAATTCCGCGAAGCTGGTCTATTTGAACAAAACCCGACCACGCTATTTGTGCTTTTGAATTGGCCAGTACTTCTGAAGCGGTAATTCCAGGCCATAATTTATCCATGTACCTTCCTTGGAATTTTTCATTGCATGATACTGCCGAAATTATACCTTCGCTGTCATGGTATGCGGTTATTAATCCATTATTTATGACTAATGCATTCGTTGTTTTTTCAATAAGGTATTCGCTTTTTAATATTGCTCTGGCTATGTTCTCTATCTGCTCGCCAATAGATATTCCCCCAATAGATACTCCGGGGATGATAATGTTGTTTATTTTCATGGTTGCCCTCTATTTTGGCGAGTTAGCCAAGATTTCATTAATGAATACGGGGCTATCTACTATTTTCTCGTATCTTACAAAACCCTCAGGGGTTATGCGTCCTTGTACTTCATTGTTTCTATACACCTTCCAATAGCTTGATTCGTGCACGCCTCCTCCTGGATGATAGTCCAGTACGTCAGTATTTCCGCTTTTTGTTACTCTGGTGAATTGAGTGTGTTGGGTTTTGTTTGTATTTAAGTTTGTTGTGCTTCTGGTGTAACCTTTCTTTTTCAGTAGAATTTCAACTTGATCAGGGCTCTTTCCAGAAAGTTTTCCTACCCATTTTTTCGAGATGTTGTGCCGTTTGTTAAATATTTTGGTACACGTCAGGCCAAAGGGATCTACCCAGCTTGTTGGATTTGAAGCGTATGTATAAAGATTATCCCCCCCATCAGTCCAATCGGATCCTGAGTGGTAAACCTCCCCACCGCAGGATCGTAGTACCTGAACGTGTTGTAGTACAGTCCGCTTTCCCGGTCGTGGTACTGCCCCTGAAAGCGTAAATTTTGATCAACCAGATTCGGTGACAACGCCTCCAGTCCACCCCACGCCTTGTAATAGGCGCGCCACACCACGTGCCCCTCGGCGTTGGTCATTTCCTGCGGCGTACCGATCTGGTCGGTGTGGAAGTAGTAGTGTCGAGCTTCCTGTTCCGGCAGTTCGGGGTCGCTGTCGATACGGGCCAGCGGTGCATAGCTATCCGGTTCGTAGAGGTACAGGCTATGTAAGTGCGACTGTTGTTCCTGGAGCAGACGCAAGCCTTGCCAGAGGAACTTTGTTTCTTGAGTCTGGCCGTCTTGCGTGACCTGTTTACCTATGCGCCGGCCCAGGGCGTCGTAGTGGTAACGAGCCTCGCTGCTCAAGGTTGTACCCTGCCAGGTTTGCGCGCGGATCAGACGGTTTTCGCTGTCGTAGTGAAAGCGTTGCATGCCTCCGGCCGCACTGCTTTTCTCGCTGAGGTTGCCCCAGGTGTCGTAGCTGAAGCGCAAGTCCTTGAAGGCCACGAGGCGATTGTCCGGCAGACTTTCAAATTGCCAGCGACCGCTGCCACTGAGGTTTCCGGCGGGATCGTAGGAGAAGTCTTCCGTCTGCAACTGCGGATGATCGGGTTGACGACTGCGCAGTTGGCCGCTGGCGTCATAAGTGAAGTTTGTCACCCCACGCTGTTTGTCCGTCACGCGCTGCACTTCGCCCCCCGGACTGTAGTGGTAGCGACGGTGCAGGGCTGTGGCTGGATGCTGCGGATGGCCGAGCAGGTTGTCGGTTTTTTCCTGAAGTTGGCTGAGTTGCTCGTGAGGCAAATGGATAGCTGCCTGCCACAACTTGCGCCCCTTGGTGTCGTAACCGTAGCGACTGGTCAGCAAGCCTTGAGTACGCAGCGTCTCGCGGTGCAAGGCGTCACGCTCGAAGTCGCTGATCAACTGACCGTCAAGGTTGATCTGGTGCAGGTGGCCGCTGCCGTAGTAAAGGTGATTGACCTTACGCCCGTCAGGCAATTCCAAACGGGTGAGATTACCCAGTTCGTCGTAGCTGAAAACGAGATTGCCGGTGCTGCTGTCTTCGCTCAGCAGTTGGCCGGCGACGTCGTAGCTGAACGTCAGATGGTCACTGCTGATTCCCAGAGCCTTGCCTGCTGCACTGGGCTGACGGTCGACGGCAATCAGGCGATCGACATCGTCATACAGGTAGTCCAGACGCGCGTCGTCGGTGATGCGACTGACCAAGCGCCCTGCGGCGTCGTGCTCGAAGTATTGCTGGCGCGAAACCTCGCTGAAGCCCTGCCGGGCCAGCTCTTCCAACTGCGTGAGGGTACCGCTGAGGTTATAGCTAAAACGCCGGCGCAGACCATCGACTCGGACTTCTTCTTTCAGACGATCGCTGGCGTCATAGCTGAAGCGATAGGCTACCTTGTTCTCGTTGAGCAAACCGATCAGGCGTTGGCATTGATCGTATTCATAATGAACGTACTGACCGCGTGGGTCTTGGCGTTTGCTGAGCAAGCCACGGGGGGTACGGGTCACGTAGGTGGTGCGATCATCAGCATCCGTGTGGCTGAGCAATTGACCAAGAACGTTGTAGCTATAACTGTCTTGGCTACCATCAGGATGCTCGATACGAGTTACTTCACCGCTGGACTTGCGGGTCAATCGAGTCGTGCGTTCCAGGGCATCCGTAATGCTGACCAGATGCAGCCTTTCATCGTAGGCATAGTGACTGCGATGACCAGAACAATCCTGATACTGCTCAATTTGGCCTAGCCCGTTCCACCACAGGCGGGTGGTATTCCCCTTTGGGTCGGTACAGCTGTGGGGCAGGCCATCATTGTTGTTGAAGTACTGGGTGATCTGACCCAACGGGTCAATACTGTCAAGCAACGTACCGCTGCGGTCGTAGACCCAGCTTTGGCTGCTGCCGTCAGGGCGCTGGATGCTGGCTATCAGGCTGGTGTTGAGGTGGTAGCTGTAGCAGGTGCTGCGACCCAGCGGATCGATCTCCTCAACCAGGCGAGAATAGTCGTCGTAGGCCAATGCCAGTTTGTTGCCATCGGGCAACTCCAGGCCAGTCATATTGCCCGAGGCGTCCAACTCGAAGCCGTATTGCTCGCCACCGAAATCACGACTGGCAACCACCCGACGGCCTTCGTTGTAGTGGATCCGGGCGACTCGGTCGATTACGTCACGGATTTCAGTTTGCCGCTGGGCAAGGTCGTACTGGAAATGGTAACGCTCGCCGTCGCTGGTCCACTGCTCGACTACACGAGGCTGATGATCGTCGAAGCGTGTTGACCAACGGTAATTACAAACCAGTCCCAGCGAATTTTCGTGAGCAACCATTAACCCGTGTTCGTAGGCGAAATTACGCACCCGGTCGCCGTTGCGATTGATGACTTTCTGGAGTTGTCCCGCGGCGTCGTAGTGGTATTGAACCAGGGTTTCCACTGACCGGTTGTCCACCACCCGTTCAACTCGACTCAGGCGTCGTGCATGGTGGTCGTAACACAAGTGAAGGCGAATGCCGCCGGAAGCACAGACATCGCTCAGACGATCTTGTGTGTCGTAGTGGAACGTGAGGAAGTGACCCAGTGCATTCTCGATGCGGCGCAGCGGCGAGGATTGGCCGCTTTCGGATAACTCACCGAAATAGAAGAAGGTATTGTCGAGCGTCTGAATAAGGTAGTGCCCGCCTTCGGAGCGCACCAGAAACATCTGCTCGCTGGCCAGAAAAAACCGCTCCCCAGGCTCAAGGCCTGGCAGGTTCAGATCTCTCCCCTGGTTGTCGCGCAGGTAAAGCTGGTCATCTTCCAGGCGCAGGCTTTGCTCCCACGGCAGGGTCCAGCCACGCCCTAGCAGGCCTTCGTGACTGATGTCGCTCGCATAGAAACGCGACCAGACAATAGGCATGAGGCCTGGAAGAGCAAAGTCTGTTTCGCTCTCTTCCAGGAGCAATTTGCGCCCGCTGATTGCATCCACCGGGTTACCAAACAAGCCGCCGGCCACTCGGCTAATAGCCGGGCCGATGACAAACCGAGAAGCCAATTCACCCGCCACAAAACCAGCGGCGAATTGCAGTGCGCAGGGGGCCGCTTTTTTAAGACCCACCTGGCCAGCTTTGAGCGCTAACTGCCCAAGGCTGCCGGCAAGGCCGGCTACGATCATGAGGATATCAACCGTATTGCGCAGCCATTCGGGTACCTCATCGTCGATCGGTAGGTACTGTTCCTTTTCAGCACCGATGAAGACGTTCTCTGAACCGCTGTCGATCACACTGCCACAGGTCAGCTTGTCGCCCTTACGGGCAGCTGGCAGACCGTTGATAAATACCTTGCCAGAACCCTCCGCCACCATCGGTGGCGCCGGGTGTTTTTTGCAGATACCGAAACTGCCTTGCACGTAGGCTGCCTTGAGGCCATTGATACGGACGTTACTGGAACCACTCGTGATCCCTCCGGCGGGCGCCTTGCACATTCGCCCTATGGCTTCACCCGCCATCACCAGCCCGGAACCTCCCAGGCCCGCCAAAATCCCGACCAATAACCCGGCACCGAATCCACAGGTTGCAACAACAAAGATCGATGCAACCGCGACAAGTGCCAAGCCCAAGGCGGCGCCTACCAAAAAACCCAAGAGAGCGTTGGTATGAGCAACCTCATCATCAAACCGTGCTGCTTCAAACATCGGAAACTTCCATGTCTTGCCGACCTTTTATGTCGGGAGTCCTTAGGGTGTTGCGGTGACAGGAGATTGCTGCTCAAAGCTTGCCAGAACGTTCACCCATAGCTGATTCAACTGATCGTCGAATGGCACCTGACTGGTGGCGGTAAAAATCAGCGCCCGGTCAGGTCCGACAAAGAAAGCGGCCTGGCGCTGGTAAACCGGGCGACCATCGCTTTGGTAGTGCGCATCGACTTGCAGGCCGGGTATCGGCGATTGCGCAGAAAGTTCGACATGGACGGTGCTCTGGCGTTGGTATTTGCGCAGCTTCGCCGCAATCAGACTGACCTGACGTTCGACGTAGTCGGGCAAGGCTTCGCTCGGAAGTGTGTTATCACGTGACACGGTCAGGCTGAATGGCGCCGGCAGGGTGACACCCGGCACAAACATATTGACGCTGCGGTCCTGAAAGCCTGTTGGCAAAGTGAGTTTGCCTTCCTGAATAAAATAATCCATTTACTCGACTCTATTTTGTTGGGTTGCGGGTTCAAAAGGCTGGTTGTGGCGGATTGGAGAAAACACTTTCGACCCTGCCATCGATGGTACCTTTTGCGCCATCAGCACCAGGGTCCGTAGCGGCAGCCCCGCCAGGCATGTTGATATCGAGATTGCCCCCGGTATTGATCTGTGCGTCGCCCGTTACCGAGAAGTTGAACTTCGTGCCATACAGGTTGATCTCTCCACTGGCATTCATCTCGAAAACACTCTGGCCGCAGACCAGACGCAGTTGTATCCCCGCCTCCATCAGGTATTGAGTGCCGGCGCTGTCCTGTTTGGCGCCGCCAACTTGTAGCGTGTCATTGACCTTGACGAATCTGACGCGGTTTTGGCCGATGGTGATGGTTTCGTCCTGACCAACCGAATGAACTCGATTGACTCCGACCCAATGGCTTTCATTGTTTTCGACGGTGCAGTCCTGATCGCGCTGGGCATGGATGTAGATCTGTTCCTGTCCCTTGCGGTCCTCTACACGAACCTCGTTGGAGCCACCGCCCCCAAGACTGCTGTTGGTTTTGAAAACGCTCCGGGTTTTGTTTGCCGGTAGCGGATATGGCACAGGTGTGATTTTGTTCGGGACACAACCCGTAATTAACGGCTTGTCAGGATCGCCTTCCACGAAGGTGATGAATACTTCCATGCCGATGCGCGGAATCACCACCTGACCATATCCGGGCCCCGCCCAACTGGAAGCCACACGTACCCAGCAACTGCTGTTTTCGTCGAAGCGGCCTTCGCGGTCCCAATGAAACTGCACCTTGACCCTACCGTATTGATCGCAATGTATTTCCTCCCCCTCAGGCCCCGTTACTCTCGCCGTTTGGCTGGCCAGAACCGGTTTTCTGAGCGTCATGGAGGGGCGGAACAACGTGTCCCAGGGAGTGGCAGAGAACGTGTTGCGATAGCCCTGCACAAAACCATCCGCAGGCTGCGCATTACTGGTGATCGACTCCTCGAGCACTTGTGGTTGCAGACCTTCGTGGCAGACCTCGGTCAGCAGCCAGAGATCGTTCCACGCGGTACGTGGATGGTTAGCCAGTGTCAGGAAGTGACCGCTGACCAGAGCCGGCTCGTCGCTGTTACCTCTCACCAGACGGTAATCCGTGCGATGACGCTCCAGTGCACGCTGACTCAGTAACTTGCCACGTTCACGACTGATGAATTGACCTGGGTAGTCATAGTCTTCAAGGTCTGGCTGCTGCGCCTGACCTTCAGTCTGGTGCTTTGCCTCCAGCAGCATGCTCGGTTTTTCAAAGTCATAGTCACGCCGCGTAGTACGGCTGGTACGAGCCTCCACCCGCAAATCAAACCCCTTGACCACTGGCTTGTCCGCGACCATACCGGTGCCGGCCTGATACTCGGTTGGCTGACTTAACTTGGGAAACACAGTCTGATCATCACCAAACACCAACAGGTGGCCCGTTTGATTGTGCTGATGGTGATAGTGAATTCCTTCCTCACTGCACAGGCGCTGGACAAACTGCAGGTCTGACTCGTCGTACTGCACGCAGTAGTCGCGTTCGGGGTAAACCGTACTTAATTGGAACTGGTAGGCATTGCTCAGAATGCCGTGCTCCTCCAGTACCTGCGAGATGATCTTGTTGACCGGCAGGTGTTGAAAAATGCGCTGGTTGATTCGGTGACTCAAATAAGCAAGTTGCGGAACCAACGTCAGGCTGTAGCGGGCCAGACGTTTGCCGCTGGCCCCTTGTTCTACTCGATGGATGATCCCGTGAACTCCGTCCCCTCTATCACTGAAAGCGAGAAAAGCGGGCTTGTGGAGCAAGCTTTCAAGGTCCAGTTCGTGTCGCTCGCTGACCAGCTCCACATCGAAGGTATAGGGTGCGCTGATAGCCTCCTTGCCGGAAAAGGAGAGCACCTGGAGATCACTCTGAACCCCTTCGATAGTCAGGCTGAAGTGAGTCTGATTGGCTGAACTGAACATCCGTTGTTCCTCGTGCAGTGCTGCGGCGCGAGCCTCATCAGCAGATCAAATATTCTTGAAGGGCAAAGCAACATCGACCAGCAGAGCTGGCCGATGTGTGAAGCGATCAGCCGTAATTAAACGACTGGAGCACGCCAGTCATCGGAACCCGAAGTACCGGATACTTCGTGGGTCCAGGTGATTTTGCGGTAGGTGAACTGCACTTCTTCCAGGTGGGTGAAGTGCGAGTTACCCGGATCCTGGCAGTTGTGCATTTTGTTGTTGATGGCGACGATGATCGCGTCTTCCAGTTTGGTGGTGTAGTAGTGCTCTTGAGTACCTTGAGCCGAAGTACGGAACCACTGGATAACGATTTCGCTCATGCGCTCGCCCGAAGTCAGAGCGGCTTGCAGCAGAGGCGAAGCCTTGTCGTAGACCTTGGTGATCACCACTGGCTTGTGTACGCGCTGACCGGTTGGCTGACCGGATTGCGGGTCACGCGGGATGATCACGTCGTGGCTGAAAGCCTGAACCATGACCTGGTCTTCGTGGCCTTCCTGGTAGGTGTTGCCAACGGAGTCGGCGGTGAAAGCGCCTGCAGTGATCAGACCTTGTTTTTCGCCGGTAACCGACATGTACGCTGGTGTTGCCATGGGGTGCTCTCCTTGCGGATAAATTTAAGGTGCCCGGGAGGCGGAATCGCCCGGTGGGTGCCTGACTGTTATCAAGGAGCGTGCCAGGTTTTGTGAAGTGCCCGGCCGGCGGGAGCAGAGCGATAGTTGGGGATCATTCGGGGCGATTTTCAGCATTGAAATCAGAAGAAAGTGCGCAAGAAGTTGCGCAGTACTGCGCAACTTCTTGCGCACTTGACTGGAGAGCTTGTACTGATTGGGCTACAGAGGATTTACCCCTGAAATATTACGACATACTGCGCAACTTCTTGCGCAGTATGTTGATAGGCCACGCGAAGCATTTTATGGTTTATGGGCCGTGAAAATGTGAAGGCGAAATGACTGCTATCGGCTGTGGATTCAACCGGTGGACGCAACAGATTGGCTAAATCGTTCAGCGGGCGTTTCGTAGTTTAGTGTTTTTCGAGGGCGCTTATTTAGCTGCCTTGCTACTTCATTGAGTGTGGCTTGCGAGTGATCTGCAAGGTCAGTCCCTTTCGGGAAGTACTGCCTTAACAACCCGTTGGTGTTCTCATTCGATCCCCGTTGCCAAGGACGATGAGGATCGCAGAAGTAGACCTTTATGTCGGTAGCCACCGTAAAGCGCTTATGGTCAGCCATCTCTTTGCCACGATCCCACGTCAGCGATTTGTAGAGTTCTTGGGGTAAGTCGCGGGCGTTTTCGATCAGGGCGCTGATGACCGTCTCGCTATCCTTACCGACCAACTTCACCAGCATTACGTTTTATTCGTTCGTTGCCTTTCACGAAAGGCTGCTTCTGGCCGATAGCAGCCAGTCACGAATGGCAGGTTTCGGCCCAGCTTTTCAAGACAGACAGAAGCCAGTATTCAGCTTACCGTCTGTGAGGTGCAACCCGCAGCAGTCGGCCGCTGAGGCGCAGGCCGTCACGCATATTCAGCCCCATTAACGCGAGATTGGTGGCCCCTGCGATCAGTTCGATTACCTGTACGAAGTAAAAACGCGTATCGAAGCTTCCCGCCGACGCCCATTGGTTGAGCACAATGGCGCACGGCATCAGAACCAACAGTCCATTGGCGGCAATGAATGGCATGCGTTTCTTCTTCAAAGCGACCAGTCGTCCTTGTCGTTTTCGACTCATTAACACCCCACTTGCACCGGTCGCAATCATTGCCGGCACCAATATCCAAAGCCCGGGACTCACGATCAGGTGCTTGAGTGAGGCTATCGAGTGTCGGGATCCGATGAGCTCGACAAAAATGGTCGACAGAAAGAAGGTGGCGATGCACAGCAGTGCCAGCGTGCTGGAGACCAAATGTAATCGTCTTAGCATTTATCTAATACCGTCAGACAGTTGGTTAATACTCAGGCCGTGCAGATATTCGACACAGCTACTTTGGTGAACAGATGTGGCATGGCCAAGGCACTTGAGGGATACCGCGCCAACGCGTTGGCGAACTCTGGATGATTGAAAGCCTCGCGAAACCGCTCTACCGATTCCCATACGGCGTAATTCAAGAACATGTTGCTGCCACCGATGGCCTGATGGAGCTGCGTGGAGATGAAGCCGGCACGTTGTTTCATCCAGTTGGCATCCAGCTCCCATGCGCAAAGGAGATCAGGTACATCGTCTGCGTCGACAGTGAAAAGGTTGATCAATACCACTGGAGCTTCGCTGCACTGCAGCTGTTGAGTGATGGGGACGATCGGATCAAGGGGGCGAATAGAAAGCATGGCGACCTCTAACTTGTAATCATGATGACAGTTTGGGTTTCACGATCCAAACCTACTGCGATTGACATCATGGTGTCAACGTGGAAGGATTCGCGCCATGAAAAAGATAAACTACACCCCCGCAGGAAGTGCCACGAGCGATCTGGTTCTTGAGATCTTTCGTGCAAGTGCGCGTCTGCTTACTGCAGGCGATCGACTCGTCGCAGAGCTAGGTCTGACAAGCGCCCGCTGGCAACTACTGGGTACGATTGTGTACGCCGAACGAGCACAACCGGTTTCATGGATTGCTCGCGACATGGGGGCGAATCGGCAAAACGTTCAGCGGATCGTCAACGATCTGGTGAAGGATGGACTGCTGGAGTTTCAGCCGAACCCACACCACCGCAGGGCGCAGTTGGTTGTCCTGACTGAAGCTGGAAGAGAAGCATTCGATCTGGCGATGAAGCTTCAGATGCCCTGGGTTAATGAGCTGGCGGAAGGATTGGACATCGATGCTATCCAGACTACCC
This sequence comes from Pseudomonas sp. Seg1, assembly GCF_018326005.1. NCBI lineage: Bacteria > Pseudomonadati > Pseudomonadota > Gammaproteobacteria > Pseudomonadales > Pseudomonadaceae > Pseudomonas > Pseudomonas sp. Seg1. The sequence goes on along the minus strand of NZ_AP021903.1, from coordinate 3,150,822 downwards.
ATCAGGTTCTGAACCACCTGCGCAATAGGCTTGAAGAAGACCAGGCCGAATGACCCGGCCAGCGTCAGCATCATCCAGCTCGTCAAAAGCTCAGGCAAAAAAAAGACCGGGTCAGCTTGTAAACGGTGGTTCATGGACGTCCGCTTCTGGCCGAAAACAGGCATTCACGAAAGGCCGTCCATGGCGTAACCCATGCCCACATCGGCCAGTGTTGCCAATACACCGCCATGCAACGTGCCGCGGCCATTGGCATGTCGCGAGTCGCGAGTCGCGAGTCGCGAGTCGGTCAATAATCCCAATTCCAGTTGCAGCCCGTTGCCCCTCGCGTAAATCGGGCCAAGCAAATCCAGCAACGGGCTGCTGCGGGTAAACGGGGTGAAACCCTCGGGAATCGCAGTGGCGTTCATAGTCCCTCCTTGTGCCGGCTACTGACCGGTGTCATTGACTTTAATAAGTCGACTCACTCGAGGGTTTATGAGTAATCGCGCCTTGGGACAAGCACTATACGTCTGCGGAATTGGCGGTGATAAACCGTGCTCCCTGAGGGGCTCCCATCACAAATACCAGCGATACTCCCGCGCACTGATCTCCTGCATGAACGCCAGATGATCCTGGCGTTTGTTCTCGCAATACACGTCGACAAACTCCGCACCCAGGCCTTCACGCAACTGCGCTTGATGCTGCATCGCCCTCACCGCTTCGAACATCTCCGTCGGGAATCCAATCCCGCTGTTGCGATCGTCATTGAGCGGCGCGATCGGCTCCTTGCCTGAAGCAAGTCCATGCTCCAACCCCACCAGAATCGCCGCCAACACCAGATACGGATTGGCATCCGCCCCGGCCAGTCGGTACTCGATGCGCAGGTTCTTTTCGTCCGACTCGGGAATGCGCAAACACGCATCGCGATCCTCAAACCCCCAACTCGCCTTGGTCGCCGTATTCACCGTGCCGCCCAAACGCCGCATCGCATTCTGGTTCGGGGCGAAGATCGGCATGCTGTGCGGCAACAATTCCAGGCACCCGGCGATGGCATGGCGCAGCGGCTGTTGCTGATTCGCCGCCAGTAAGTTATTGCCCTGCGCATCGTAAAGACTGACGTGCACGTGCATGCCACTGCCCGGATGCTGCAAGTACGGCTTGGCCATGAAACTGGCACGATAGCCGTGTTTGAGCGCAACGCCTCGGGTGCTGCGACAGAACAGCGCCGCCCAGTCGGCTGCGCGCAAACCGTCGTCGAGATGGCCGAAATTGATTTCGAATTGGCCGGGGCCCAACTCTGCGGTGATCACGGTGGCGTCGATGCCTTGAGCGCGGCTGGCCTCGACCATTTCATCCAGCACCGGCGCGAAGCGTGACAGGCGTTCGATGTGCAGGTTGGGCTGATCATCGGCATCGTCGGTCAGGTCGTCGCGGGGGAATTGCGGCAGGCCGTCGCGCAGTTTTTTGTCGAACAGGTAGAACTCCAGTTCAAAGGCCACGACCGGGTGAATGCCTTTGCGCGCCAGTCGGCTCAGCACTTGTGAGAGGACCTCGCGGGGTTCGAATTCGATGGGGTTTTCGGTGCCGTCGGAGGTGATCAGCATCTGCCCCAGCGGCTGGGCTTCCCAGGTCACCGGTTTCAGGGTGCCGGGCACCAGGCGGCGCACGGCGTCCGGATCGCCATCGTTGAAGCAGTAGTCGCCGATCTTGAACAAACCGCCCTGCACACCGAGCAATACGCAGTTTTGCGGCAGTTTGAGCACGCTGCCGGCGGCGACTTTTTCGAGCATGTCCACGGGGTAGCGCTTGCCGTAGAAGTGCCCCGGAATGTCCAGGCAAATCAGGTCGACATAACGCACCTCAGGGTAGCGTTGGCGAAACGCCCGTACTTCAGCGAGCAGGTCAGCGCAGACAGCGTCCATCGTGTTCATCCTTTGATTGTTATCAGGTGTAGACCCACAGCACGCGGGTGAGCTGGTCGGTGAGATTGCCGTAGCGGCAGCGGGTGTGGCTGTCGAACTGGAAGCTATCGCCAGCCTTGAGCGTCGCCGGTTCTTCGTCATCGCCCAGCCACAGGGTCAGTTCGCCTTCGAGCACGTAACCGCCCTGCTCCGAGCTGTCACTGATGTGCCGGTCACCGCTGCTCGCGCCTGCTTCCAGATGACTTTCGAGCATGGAAAACGAGGCGCGCATCTGCGGCGATACCAGGATGTCAGTGATGCCGTTGGCGTAATACAGCGTGCGACGCTCGTCCGGGCGCGTGACAAACGGCAATTCCTTGGCTTTGGGCAAACTGTAGAAATAGGTGGTCGGCACGCCGAAGGTTTCGCTGATCGCCGTCAGGTCGGCCACGGTGGGCCGCGACAAGCCGCGCTCGACTTGCGAGAGAAAACCCACCGAGCGACCGATCTTGTCGGCTAGCTCCTTGAGGGTCCACTTCTTATGCTTGCGCAGATCGTGGATCAGGATCGCCAGCGCAGCGATTTCTTCTTGCTTGTTCATGGCCGGGGTTCCGGAAAAGAATTCATCAGATGCTGTCTCGCAGGCGATACCAGGCTTTGCCGATGGCTTCGAGTGGTGCGGCGAGGTATTTGCCGCCGGGGAAGCTGCCATTACTCAGGCCCTGATACAACGCCAACTCATCGGCATTGCCGAGAATCGCATCGGACACGGCGCGAGCGGCGGCCAGTGTCGGCAGCACACCGTGGCCCGAGTAACCTTGCAGCCAGTAACGGTTGCCCGCGCCGCCGACATCCGGCGTGCGGTTCAGTGTCAGGTCGATGTGCCCGCCCCACGCAAACTGCACCTCGACGCCTTTGAGCTGCGGGAACACCCGTTCGAGAAACGGCCGGGTCGCCGCCACGATGTCCTTGGGCATGCCGCCCAGATAAGTGCAGCCACCGCCGAACAACAAACGGTTGTCCGGCGTGCGGCGGAAGTAATCGAGGACGAACTGGTTGTCGGTCACGCAGACATTGCTCGGCAACAGTGCGGTGGCTTGCTCTGAGGTGAGCGGCGCGGTGGCGACTTGATAGGTGCCCACCGGCAGAATGCAGCTGGACAGTTGCGGATCGAGTTCATCGAGATAGGCGTTGCAGGCGAGCACCAATACATCGGCCTTGATCGAACCGCGCTCGGTGTTGACCCGAAAACCTGCGCCCTCCTCCTGATAACTCAGTGCTTTGCTTTGCTCAAAGATGCAGCCACCGGCCCGTTCGATGGCAGCCGCCAGACCCAGTGCCAGTTTCAACGGATTGAGGTGCGCGCCTTCCGGGTCGTAAAGCCCTGCCTGATAGCGCTCGCTGGCGACCCATCGCGGCAGTTCTTCGCGCGGGATGAATTGCAACGCATCGTGGCCCCATTTGTGGCTCGCTTCGTGTTGCCATTCGGTCAGCAGACTGACTCGGCGCGGCATCACCGACGTCCATAGATGCCCCGGGCGATAGTCGCAGTCGAAAGCATGCCGCCCCGGCAGTTCACGCAGTTCGCGAGCCGCCCAGCGCATGCCGTCCCACAGCCGTTTAGCCCGCTCATGACCAAGCGCGGCTTCCAGCGGCGGCATATCACACGACCAGCCCAGAATCGCCTGCCCGCCATTGCGCCCCGAGGCCGCCCACGCCACCCGGCTGGCTTCCAGCAACGTTACCCGCTTGCCGGCCAACGCCAGGCGCAGCGCGGTGTGCAGCCCACTGAAACCGGCGCCAATGATCACCACGTCGGTATCGTGGTCACCGCTCAATGCAGGTCGATCGCGGAGGATGGCGGCGCAACTGTGGGCGTAATAGCTGTCGACATGGCGCTGGGATTGCTGAAACATTCGCGGCCTCATGAAATTTATTTCTTATAATTTCATGAAAATCTACAGAACAAATTTCATGCGGGCAACCCCCATGGGGGATTGTCATTCGTCATGCAGGAGTGGTCGGTGCTTCTGGGTTGCGGTGTGGCGTGGGACGGATTAGAGGTGAGATTACTTTCGTGAGAACCAGCGCCTTGGCTCTTCTCTACCTGGAAGAAAAAAGGCTTGAACAATGGCACTTACAAATGCGACCCACCGAATTATATAATCATTTTCGAAAATCTCTTTGGACGGCCTATATAAAAATAAATAACCATTGTGAGCCACGCTCATTTGGTTTATCACCCAAAGCATGAGCAATGCAAAAAACACCCAAAACCTTCCAACCGTAAGGTTGCGCCCTGAAATCCTTATCGAGATAGTGCGCAAACACCAGAAGCCTGCTATAGACACAAGTAAATACAGCACTAATATTAATCGATCAATTATCATTGTTTTTGACCTTGTGATGCAGGGTGTCCAATATTGCCGTAAATGTGAATCTACTTTCGGGGACGCCCGCCCCCGGGCTTTTCCTTGCTTGGAAGACAAAAGACCTGGAGGATAGAGCTTATAAATGCGACCCATCGAATTACGTAGTTATCCTCAATAATATTTTTGGAGGCTGGAACGAACAGAATATAACCATTCCGAGCCACATCTAACTGGATCATCCCCCAAAGCATGACCCATATAAGAAAAAACCAAAACCATCCAGCACTAAAATTTACTCCCGAAATATTTCTAGAGATTTTAAAAAAAATCACAAAGACAATCAGCGAAACCAGAAAATACAACACCGCTAGAAGTAGTGCGTTACTCATCGCGCTCCCGGACATCTAAATGCACGGATCTTATCGTTATGCCGTCCGAAATAACTTCAGTCGCCAATACCTTTTTGCTCACATTCTCATAACCGCGAACATAATCAGAATGCACATACCTAAACAACCGCCACGCATCCGGCTTCAATACCAGCCTGTCGAGGCCATATACCGAAAGCCCCAAGTCAACGGCCCCATAAGCCATATTCCCTTCAAATGCTCCGCCCCCAATCAATTTAGCGGTCTCTTGATAACCTTTTCTAACGGGCCCCTGTATATCCGACCGCCCCTCCCACAAGTTCCGCCCATTCTCATAAGTATTATTGGCCCCGTGAGCCATCAAAGGCGCGCCGACAAAAAGGCACAATGCACCGGCCGAGCCGTAGCAAATCCCCGCACCTGCTACGAATTGAAGTGCACCTGCAATTGCACCGACGCCTTTTCTAGCAATCTCCACCGACTGGCTTAACAGGCTGTTCTGCTCGTCTTTTATGGCTTTGAGGCCCTGCTCAGGACTTCTTTTTCCCTGCGCAACGTCATTGACAATGCCTCTGGCGTAATAAGAAACCTCGCGATTGAACTGGATGCGCAACGTGCCATCCTTAATGTGACGCGCACTTAACGTACAAGCTTGATTAGCCAGATTGGCAGCAGCATTACTGACCATCCAATAATCGCAACTCCCTGGCTTGCAGCTACTCTTCAGTGGGCTCATGGGTTATTCCCACCATGAACTGTAACCACTGGTTCCTGCCAGGTGATGAGTCCATATGATGTCTTGATATCGAATAGCAACGTGCTCTTGCGGTTCGACGTCATTCTGTAAAACCACATGGGGCATATCGAGTGTCAGGTCCGTGACCATGCCGCCCCTGATTTCTACCGTGTAAAACTTTTCCTGCAGGCCAAACGGCGATATTCGGTAGAAGTTGATAATGCAGTTTATTTCTTCTCTGCTTGAAAGCGCTTGAGCCAGTAAAGGCGATGACTTATCAACGTTTTTTGTGATGATGACGGGATTGTGCGTCGGCTTGTTAGCGTTTCCGATATTGGCCATGTTGTGGCTGTAAGACAGCACCATGATTTCGTCTTTATGTGCAGTCTGACACTTGTTGCCAATGGAGTCCTGGGTTGAACAACCCGATGAAATCAATCCTTGAGCCTTGCCTGTGATCTTCATATAACCGTGATTAGCCATACGTACCACTCCCTTTTATTTGCCGAACATCCTACACCAACGTTTTTTAGGCAAGTTGTAGGACGCTTCTGAAACAGCAAACAAAATATGTCACGACTAAGTTCTACGGAAAGTGAAAGATCCGACAGGCTATTGCTTAGTTACTGACGGAAGTTACGCACCTGCACTTCGACCCTGGCGGACTTTCTGCCCGGCAAGACCACCCGGGCACGTCATTCGATGCCCCGCCACAGCGCAGCATCGAATGACGTGCTCGGGTGTTTTCGCCGATCAGGGCGAACGACAATCAGAAGTCGTATCGCGCCGTCATGCCCAACGTTCGCGGCGTGCCGAGTACGCCGGTGTAGGCGCCGTTCGGTGAATTCCAGAGGGTGGTGTAGTAGGTTTTGTCGAAGGCGTTTTTCAGCCACAACGACACGTCCCACTGCCCCCGGCCCCAGTCGCCGCGCACACCGGTGGAAAGGTTCACCAGGCCGTAACCCGGTAACTGCGCCTCACGGGAATCATCCACGGTGCCGACCGCGTGCGAGCGCCACGCGTAGTTGCCGTTGACGTAGGGTTGCAGGCCATCGTCCAGATTCCACTGGTAACTGGCGCTGCTGTTGAAGATCCATTTCGACGCGCCCACCACCGCATGACCACTGAGGTCGCAAGATGCCGGCGCACCCGGACGCAACGCTACTTCGGCCGGGCAAGGTGCATCCTCGTAAGACAGATAACGCACGTCGTTCCACGAGCCGTTGAGGTTCAGAGTCAACCCTCGCAGCGGACGCCAACTGCTATCCACTTCCAGCCCGCGACTGCGCACCGAACCGGCGTTGGTCAGATAGCTGGTAAGGTTGACGTCATCGTAGGCGTTGGTCTGGTAACCATGTACTTCGGTCCAGAACAGGTTGGCATTGAGCACCAGGCGCTGGTCGAGCAGCGTGGTCTTGATCCCCAGTTCCATGTCGTTGGCCCGTTCGCTGCCAATCAACAAGGAATCGGCACCCGCGACCGGCGCACTGGCCACGCTGAGATTAACCCCGCCGGACTTTTCGCCGTGGGACAGCGAGGCATACGCCAGCACCTGATCGTTGACATGCCAGGCCAGGCTGGCCAGCGCCGAAGGGCTGAAGCTGTACAGGCTCAAATCACCGGAGTCGTAAGCACCGATCCGCCCCGCCCTCGCCGCCGCTGCGGCACCGCTGCCCGCCGCACCACCGACCGGTGCATTGCGCGTCACCTCGGCGAGTTTGCGTTCATAGGTGCCGCGCAGGCCCAGGCTGAAATCCAGTCGCGGGGTCAGGTGCCAGGTGCCTTGGGCGAATGTGGCGAAACTGTCGGTATCGACTTCACCGTGGCCGACGCTGGTGACGTTGTTCAGCGCACCTTGCGGCGTGCCATTCCAGGTATCGGCCAACGGGCCGTAGTCGGTGAACACGGTATTGCGCATTTCCTGACGGAAGTAATACCCGCCCAGGACGTAATCGAAACGCTCACCGATCGGCGAAGCCAGGCGAATCTCCTGAGAGTACTGCTTGTCCCGCGCCGACTGCCCGACGTTGTGCATGACATCGACGTTCAGCTCATCGTCGTTACGCGGGGTGAAATCCCACCAACGGTAGGCGCTGATCGAGGTCAGCGTGTAGTCACCGGGCAAATTCCAATTGGCTTCCAGCGACGTGCCGCCCTGAAACACTTTGACGCTCTGGTCGGCGTCCAGATTGACATGGCGCCCCTTCGCCAGCGTCGCGCCCACCGCCGCTGCGCGCTGCTCGTAACGGTTGACGCCATTGATCGTCGGCCCGGTGCTGAACAGTGAGCGAGTGCCGGCGCTCGAGTCTTCTTCGTGATAGTCGGCCAGCCAGCGCAGGTTGAAATCCTCGTTGGGCTGGAACAGCAGTTGCCCGCGTGCGCCCTGCCGCACGCCACCACCCAGCGTGTGGCCGTCGAAGTCGTTTTCCACGTAGCCATTTTCACGGGTTCGATAGGCGGCAATGCGTCCGGCCAGCGTGTCGTTGAGCGGGCCGGAAAAACTCGCCTGGGTTTGCGTGTAGCCATCCTCACCCACCGAAGTGGAGAGACTGCCCTGAGGGGTAAACGAAGGTCGCCGAGTGGTGATGTTCAACACGCCAGCAGTGGTGTTCTTGCCGAACAGCGTGCCTTGCGGGCCGCGCAGCAACTCGATCTGCTCGACATCCAGCAGATCGAACACAGCCATGCCGGGGCGACCGAGGTAGACGTTATCCAGATAGATCCCGGCGCTGCCCTCCAGTCCGTCACTGGCCGGGTTATTGCCCAGACCGCGAATCGACAGGCTCGATTGCCGTGCATGCATGAATGCGACGTTGACGCTGGGCATCGCCTGCTGCAAATCCTGCAGGCGATACAAGCGTTGTTCTTCAAGGGTTTGCGCGCCGAGCACGCTCATGGCCGTGGGTACTTGCTGGGCATCTTCGCTGCGACGGCGGGCCTCGACCGTCACCGGTTGCAGGACATCGGAATTGCTCGGCAGATTATTGGCCGCTGCGGGCAACATGGGCATCAGCGAACACAAGCCCAGTGCGCCCACTGAAAAATTGCGCGAATAAAGAAGAGTCATCGGTGGTTCCTGGAGCGGCTTCACGCCGCTCTTTGAAAGGAGTCGATACTTCGCTGCGCGTGGCTTGCGTGAGCGGAATCGTTGCGGTGGAAGTCGGCGCGTGATCAGTCACGCAGCCATGGCAGGTCTTCGCGCTGGTAGCGATGCGCGCGGAAGATCGCGTTGTTTTCGCCCGGCAAGTAATTGCGCGAAGGCGCATCGGGGTAGCTGGCGAAGAACGGATTGACGTATTCCCAGACCACTTCGCCTTGGTGTGTCACTTCGAATAAACGGCCGAAGTTGGCTTCAGTGATCAGCGTGTTGCCGTTTTGCAACCGCTGCGCGCCACCCATGAACGGGGTGTAAAAGGCATAACCCGGCGTGTCGGCGTACTGCCATTCGATGCGTTGCGTCGTCGGGTTGATTTCGACGATGCGCGAGTGCGGCATGCTGATGTGCGGGCGAAAGATGCCGTTGTCGAAAACCAGCACGTTGCCGTTGTCCAGCTCACTCGGGCAATGCTGCTGCGCGACCAGATCGTGGCCCAGACGCCACAGCACTTCACCGCTGCCACGTTGCACGGCGATCACCGAAGAAACGCTGCGCAGACTCAGGATCACCTTGCCGTCGCGGCCCGGCGTCACCGCATTGGTCATCGGCCAGTGGTGGCGCTCGAAGCACTCGTGCAGCGGATAGTCTTCAGGGCGCAGATGCTCCCAGCTGCGCCATTCCCAGACCACGTTGCCCTGGCGATCGACTTCCTTGACCACGTCGGCATAAATCACCCCGCCCGGCGCCTCGCTGCCGGGAATGCCGCCGACTACACGACGGGCCAATTCGGCACTCAACGGCTCAGCGGTGGTGTACAGCAGGTTGCCGTTGTCCAGCCATTGCGCGTCGTGGTGATGGAGCAGATCGGTGTGTTCCCAGACCACCTCGCCTTCAGGCGTAACTTCGCTGAACGCGCCGCCATGCCATACCGACCAGCCCGGGAACAGGTCCGGTGAATCAGGATGGTTGCCGTTGTAACCGAGGTTGCCGTTGCGCAGGATCACCGCGTCGCGGCCGGGGCGTTGCGGCAGTTTCCAGCGATGGACGATCTCGCCGTCAAGGTCGATCAAAAACACGTTGCCGTCCGCCGTTTGCGGGGCGAACAGCGTGTAGCCACCAGCGCTGCGGGCATGATCGACAGCGATCAGACCGGTTTTCTGGCGTTTGAGCGTGGTGCGTTCGAGGTTGGGCATGGTTTTTCTCCAGGCGTGTGAATCCCGGCCGACAGTCAAGCGGCAAGGTGAAGTCGTGGGGTTATTGCGGTGTTGGCAGCAAGGCGTTGAAACGGTCGTCGAAGATCTGCTCGACTTGCAGGGGTTTTGGAATCAGGCGCTCGGCAGCAAACATGTCCGCCAGTCGTTGTTGCGAGTTGATCACTGTCGGCTGAATCGGCACGTAGCGAAGGTCTTGATGCGCGAGCATCTCCTGCACCAGTTCGACAGGCAGGCGGGTGGTCTGGGCGAACACCTTGGCCCAGGCCTCAGGATGCGCGGTGGCCCAGGCTTGGGCGCGGGCCAGTCGAGCCAACAGATCGCCGACCTGCCCTGCTCGTTCAGGATCTGCCAGTGCGCGCTTGCTGGCGACGGTGAAATTCAGACCGGTTTCCGGCCAGCCACTGCCATCGACCAGAATCCGCGCACCACGCGAAGTGGCCTGGCCGACAAAGGGATACCACACCGCCCAAGCGTCGAGTTTGCCGCTGGCGAACGCATTTTGCGCATCCACCGGGCTGACGTAGGCGATGTTCACATCACGCGGGGTCAGGCCTGCCTGATGCAGCGCCGCCAGCAATAAATAATGGCCACTGCTGCCTTTGGCCACGGCGATGCGCAGGCCTTTGAGATCGGCCACGCTATGAACTTGAGAATCCTGCGGAACCAGCAGCGCGTTGTTGTTTTGCGCACCACTGGCCACGCCGATGATGCGCACATCGAAACCGCCCGCTTGGGCGAACACCGGCGGCGCATTGCCGACCACACCGGCGTCGATCGCTCCGGCACTCAGCGCTTCCAGCATCGTCGTTCCGGCCAGAAAGGGATGCCACGACAGCGGATACGCCAAATCCTTGTCCTCACCCGCCGCATGCAGCAACGCCTGAATCAGACCGCTCTGGTCGCCCATTTTCAATGGTTCGCTGGCAGCCGACACCGGATGCGCCAGTACCAACGCGGCGCAGCACAGCAACGCTTTGAACCGCGTCAGCAGTGGGTGCTTGGCAGCAGGAAGTTTTAGCGGCATTGTCGTGCCCTCATTTATGCATTGATTTCAGTATGTCGAGGCCCGCCGTGCCGCTCCATGCCAAACACCCCTCCTTTGCTGCCATCTCTGACACGCCGCCGTTGCCTGCGCGCACGGTGGTAGTGTTGGCGTTCGACGATCTGTTGCTGCTGAATGCGGCCGGGCCGCTTGAGGTGTTTGCCGCGTTACCGCGCGTGTTGGCCGGCGACTTTGCAACGAATCCGCCGTATCGGTTGCTGGTGGCCTCGCCGCAGGGTGGTCAGGTGATGTCGGTCTCGGGCATCACCGTCACCACCTGTTCGCTGGAGCAGGTCGATCAGATAGCGCCAGTGATCGATACGCTGATCGTCGCCGGTGGACCGGGCATGGCCGCCCTCGAGGCCGACCAACATGCCTGCGACTGGCTACGCAGCCGCGCCCCGCAAATCCGCCGTCTCTGCTCGATTGGCACCGGCACTTTTGCCCTCGCCGCTGCGGGCCTGCTCGATGGGCGCAAAGTGGTGACGCACTGGAAATTCGCCGATGAATTACAGGCGCGCTACCCGGCGCTGCACTGTCAGACCGAAGCGCTGTACCTGCACGACGGCAATCTCTGGACGTGCGGCGGTGCCACGGCGGGTATCGATCTGGCGCTCGGGCTGGTCGAACAGGATCTCGGCGCCCACGCCGCATTGGCGCTGGCTCGCTACTTCACCGTGTTCCTCTGGCGCAGCGCCGAACAGCCGCAGCTCAGCGCCTCGCTCAATGCGCAATCGAAGGCCTTGCGCACCGATCAGGATGTGCGTCTGGCCCGTCTGCACGGGTGGATTGCTGGAAATCTGAACGGTGATCTGCGGGTCGATCGGCTCGCCGAGCAGTTCGGCATGAGCCCGCGCCACTTTGCCCGCGCTTACGTCGCCGCCACCGGGGAAACGCCTGCTCAAGCGGTAGAGAACTTGCGCATGGAGGCGGCGAGCCGGCTGCTGAAAACCACCGATGAACCGATCAAGAGGATTGCCGAAACCGTGGGCTTTGGTCGCGAAGAGCGCATGCGCCGAGCGTTTCAAAAGCATTTCGGCATCAGTGCGCAGAGTTACCGCAACCAGGTCAAATCCACTGCGGTGCCTGCCCCGGGCATCACATTAGAGCGACTGGCCCAGTAATCAGTGCGCCAACGCATACCGGCGACAATGCTCCAGATACCCGCGCTCATGATTGCCGACCAACTGCACCACACTCGTCCAAAGCCACGACGGCGCGTCCAGGGTTTTCGAGCGGCAAGCTTGCAATTCGCCTATCCATGAGGCCCTCGTCGCCAAGTCCATCTGCCGTGCATGGGCCAGCCCCACGACCCGCGCCAGATAACCGGCCGCGAGCATCGCATCGCGTTGGCTCAACTGATCCAGTTCAAGCTTCATGTCCTGCGGCAGCAACTCGCGGACGAAAAATCCGTGATCGAGCATGCGTGTCGCGAGCATCCGATTGCCGAGCCCCGGTGATAACGAACGCGCACCTTCGACCACGCGTTTGCCGTTGTCCCTGGGCATGGTGACGCGGGCTGCACGTGGAGCGGCGGCACCGACGGCCTCTTTGACATCCAGCAGGCAATACTCCTGATCGTCACCCTCGCCCACACCGAGCAACACCGCATAACGCTGCAATCCCAGCGAGCTGCAACCTTTGACCCAATACGCCGAGTCGAGCATTTTTACCCGGTCGTCCTTCGACCGGCCCTTCAGTGAAGTCACCAGCGTGTGGATTTCCGGTGTGGCACACAGCGCCTTCAGCGCCGCACGCTCAGGCCGGGACAGTGTCCAGAATTGCTTGCCCAGCGGGATGGTCGGTTTGCTGTTCTCGATCCGTTCCGCAGCCAGATGCTTCCAGGTGCGCTGCACCGCACTGCGCATCCCGGCCTTGATCTGAGTCGGGCGCGGCGGCTCTTCATCCAGATCGCCTTCAAAGGCCTGCTCGTAGCCGCGCATCATCTCTTCAAGCATTCGTGCGGTCGCCACGCCGGGCAAATCCGAGCCGCGGGCGGCTGTGGCGAGCGACAGGGCCAAACGCACCAGATCATGCGCGGGATTGCCGATGACGGTCTGATCGAGGTCGCGGATATGAATGTCGATTTTCCCCTTCAGATCCCCTGTCGGCCCCAGATTGCCGGCATGGCAATCGCCACAGATCCACACCGCCGGACCTTTTGGCAGGCTGCGCCCCGGCTGGCTGTGCAGCCACTCGTAAAACTGCACGGTGCTGCCACGTACATAAGCGTGCGCCGAGCGGGCCATTTTCAGATTGCGCAGTTGCGACAGCGGTTCAAGGCGTGCGGAGGGCCGTGGGATTTTCATGGACGCTTCTTATCAGGAATGTGACCTGTTGACCGCCCGCCGCGCACAAATGTTTCAAAGTATTACAAGATCACTCACAGGCCGAATCTGCAGCAAGAAACTCTAGGAATCTTCTGACGGCCTCTGAATAACGCGCCTATCACTATCAGACGATTACTTATGAGTAAGGGAGCGATGACGCCAAAACGCCCTACTCATTGCCAGAAAACCCGAAGACTGGATTTCACCGTGAACAGAACCTACCGAATCATCACAACATTACTGCTCTTCCACTCTGCCGGGGCGGTCGCCAACTGCTATATCGATGACAATGGGCAGGCCGGCGACGGCAAGCCTCGCGTCATAAATTTCAGTGCGCCATCAACCCTGAATATTCCCGCCGATAGCAGCAGTCTGACCGTCCTTGATGTGACCACTTCGGGGTTGAACAAGCATATCCGACCGGTGTGTATCCCTGAGGAAAATTCCGGTTTCCAGTTGAATCCCGCATTGGGCTCTCAGCCCGCCACGGGCACAGTATTCACTTTGAGAAATACCGGACTGGACCTGAGGCTGAGAATAGAAGGCTTTAGCGCGTTCTTCTCCAAACTGGATCCGCAGCCGAGCTTCATCGCAAAGACCGGCATGCTGATAAAGGACGGGCCGTACCGCTTGTTTCTGATCAAAAACCGCACCATCGAACCGGGCACCACCATTCCCGCTGGCTTGCTCGGCACCTGGGTCACCAGCAGTGGCTATGTCATCGCCTCCTTCAATTTGCTCAATCCGATCAATGTCGTCGCCGCGTCCTGCACGGTGAACGACGTGAACGTCGCGATGGGCTATGACTACCAACTGCACCAACTGGAAAACGTCGGTGATACCACACCACCGGTCGCCTTCAAGATTCCTGTCGTCGGCTGCGACAAGAGCATCAATAAAATTCAGATTAGACTCAACGCCACCACCCCCATCGTCGACAAAGACACCGGCACCGTGGAGCTTGACCAATACTCCACCGCCAGAGGTATTGGCCTGAGAATCACCAACGGCTTGATGGGCAATATCCTGATGGATGAAACCTACCAGCTTGGCCGCTTCACCAGCGGCGCGGAAACCGCCGAGGCGAATTTCTTTGCGGCATACACCCGAATCCCGGGCGCGGAGTTTCGCGCCGGCAGCGCCAACACCAGTATCAATTTCGTCATGTCGTATTTATAGAACGGCACACTTTAGGAATCGTCTGATGTGGCCTCCGGCGACGCCCCGCTAGGGTGGCCGGATGAAACTGAAGAACTACCTTCACCAGATCAATCCCCTGCTCTCTACGCCCAACGCCGCCCGGCGGTTGCTGCGGATTTTTGGCCTGGTTTTGCTGATTGGCATCCTCAGCGGCGTGTACAGCTTTCTCTTGCTGACCTTCAATACCGAAGTGTCGCGCCGACGCAGCCACATGAGCAGCGCCATTGCCGAGGCGCACACCTTTTTCACCACCCGCGAGGCCTTGCTGGAAAGCCTCAGTCTTTCGGCCATCCGCAAGCCTCAAGGGGTCAAACCGCAGGTCTCACCCGAGGAAGTTCACCTGCTGCTGGGCAACACGCGAGGCAAACAGTGGAGCATCTGGCTGACGGAGCGCATCAAGCAGTATCTGGTGAGCAAACAGGTCAATCTGCTCTACGTCAGCAGTGGCAACGACGTGCGCGTCAAAAGGCTTTACACGGCGACGCCGATAGTCGCCGACTTCCCCCCGGCGATGCTTGATCGGTTGCAGGCGCTCAAACGCGACAACACAGCTGCGCTGGAAGAACTCTGGTTGACCAATCAGTCGGCCAGTCATTCCCGGCTGTATATGTTCATTCGCCTGGATGAGCGCGACGTCGACTCCGGTTGGCTCGGCCTGGAAATGGACGGCCGCGAAGTCTCCCATGTACTGGATGATCAAAGTGCCGGGCAGTTCATGATGTTCAACTCCGACGGCATGCTGGTGTTCAGCAACAGCCAGCCTGCACAACTCAGCCAGAACCTGCTGCAGATCCAGCGGCAGAACTTCTTCGGTTTCGTTGGCGAAGGCTGGTTGCCGGATCATCTGGTGATGCGCAAACAACTGAAGTCCTCGGACTGGCAACTGGTTTATTCGATCAACCTGCGGGATGTCGTCGTCGCCCTGTGGCCGCGCCTCGCCGGCGCGCTGCTGTTCTGCCTGTTCAGTATCAGCCTCGTGTGGATCCTGATCCGCCGCCTCGAATACCGCTTTATCGCGCCGACCATCAGCCGTATTCAGGCGCTGGTGGAGAGTGAACTGTTCAGCAGTGACGTGATTCAAACCGCACCCGTGGCCCTGTGCGTGTTGCGCCGCACCAATGGTCAGGTGGTACTGGAAAATACCCTGTCACAACAATGGCTGGGCCAGAGCGGCGAAAGGGAAAGGCTCAGCCATCGCTGGATCTATCAGGCGTTCGATGCGCTGGACCCGCAAGTCACTGACTACTTCGAAACCGCCGACGGCCGCCATCTCTATCTCAGCTGCGCACCGACTCGCTACAAGGGCGAGGACGTGTTGCTCTGTGCCTTCAGCGATATCAGCACGCGCACGCAAATTGAAGAGGCGCTGGAACAGGCGCGGCAATTGGCCGATGCCGCCAATGAAGCGAAAACCCTGTTTCTGGCAACCATGAGCCACGAGATCCGCACGCCGTTGTATGGCGTATTGGGCACCCTGGAGTTGTTGGCGCGAACAGAACTGGACGCGCAGCAAACCGACTATCTGCACACCATCGAAGGCTCGTCGGCGACGCTGCTGCAGTTGATCTGCGATGTACTCGACGTGTCCAAGATCGAAGCCGGGCAACTGGCACTTGAACTCAGCGAATTCTGCGTCCACGAGCTGATCCACGAAGTGATTCAAGGCTACGCGGCGGCGGCGCATGGCAAGGGCCTTGATCTGTACGCAGTGATTGATCCGAAGCTGCCGGAACGGGTGATTGGCGATGTGTCGAGAATTCGTCAGATCCTCTACAACCTGCTGAACAATGCCGTCAAATTCACCGATACCGGGCGCATCGTGCTGCGGGTGAAGCTGCTTGGGCGTGACGCTGAGCGGGTGAACCTGTTCTGGCAAGTGTCGGACACGGGCAAAGGCATCACCCAGGAAGATCAGGCGCGGATTTTCGAACCGTTCTATCAGTCCCGGGGCCACACCAACGTGATCGCCGGCACCGGGTTGGGGTTGCCGATCTGTCAACGCCTGACCCACTTGATGAACGGCCATATTCGCGTGGTCAGCGAGCCGGGCCTGGGCAGCAGCTTTTCTCTGACCCTGTCGCTCGAGCAGCCCTCAACGCCGAGGTTGCCGAGCAGCTTTACGCCGCTGTTGCCGGCGACGGTCTACGTGGTGTCGCCCATCCGCGAACTGGCCGAAGCGATGAATGGCTGGTTGCGCCGCTGGGGCGCACGGCCACAACTCGATCGGCCTTCGCGGGGCGCCTGCAACGCTGACCATGTGCTGCTGGAGCTGCATCCCGGCTCATTCGAACAGCGTCTGGACGCCGAGTGGACCGGCTCGCGAGTGATCGCCACGGGCGATGGCTACAACGAACCGCAATGGAGCGACGACGGCTGGGTGGTGAACATCAATCACCTGCACGCCATTCATCAAGCGGTCAGCCACGCTCAAGGATTGTCGGCGAGAAAACCCACAATCGATGCGCCACAGCGGCAACTGAAAACCCTGCATCTGCATGTACTGGTCGCCGAAGACAACGTCATCAACCAGTTGATCCTGCATGACCAGTTGCAGGAGCTGGGTTGTACCGCCGAGCTGGCGAGCAACGGTGAGGAAGCCCTGGCGCTGTGGCGCAAGGGGCATTTCGACGTGATCCTGAGCGACGTCAACATGCCGCAGAAGAACGGCTATGAACTGGCCCGCGAGCTGCGCCGCCTCGGTTGCACGGTACCGATTATCGGCGCGACCGCCAATGCCATGCGCGGCGAAGAAGCGCTGTGTCTGGCGGCCGGGATGAACGACTGCCTGATCAAACCTTTCACGCTACAGGCCCTGCATAACCAGTTGGCGTCCTACGAAAGAACATTCCATGAAACCGATTAGTATCCTGGTCGTTGAAGACCATCCGTTCCAGCAACTGTACCTGCAAAACCTGTTCAGCGAGATCGGCCAGTTTCATCTGCAATTTGCCGAAGAAGGCAGCGCCGCGCTGGACTGCCTGAAACGCCACGACTTCGATCTGGTGTTGACCGATTTGTTGATGCCCGGCATGGACGGCGTGCAGTTCATCCAGGGGCTTGCCGCCTCGGGTTCGCGCCCCGCGCTGGCGATCATGAGCGCCGCCTCGCGCCGCATGCTGACCAGTGCCAGCCTCGCCGCGCGCAATCTGGGCGTGAAAGTCATCGGCCTGATTTCCAAACCGGTCAAGACCGCAGCCCTGCGCAATCTCACCGACCAATTGGGCAACTTGCGTCAGGCCACCCTGCCCCTGCCCGGCCCGCAGATTGATCATCTGGCCATTCTCGATGCGCTGGATAACGGTGAATTGCAGGCCTGGTTCCAACCAAAGAAATCACTGGCCAACGGCCGCATCGTCGCCGCCGAAGCACTGGTGCGCTGGCTTCACCCTGAGCAAGGGCTTTTGCTGCCGGGGGTATTTCTACCGGCCTTCAAAGCCTTCAATCTGGAAGAGCGTTTGCTGTGGCTGATTCTGGGACAAGCAATCAAGGCGCAGGAACAATGGCAGGTGCAAGGTTACGCGATCCCGGTGTCGATCAACCTGCCGACGCATCTGCTCAACAGCCCCGATCTGGCTGACCGGATTCTTGCCTTTGTGCTTCAGCGCCAGGGGGTTCCAGCGATGATCTGTTTCGAATTGATGGAATGCTCGATGCCCGAGGACATCAGTAACTTCTACGCCGGTGCATGCCGATTGCGCATGAAGGGCTTTGGCCTGTCGCAGGATGATTTCGGTCAGGGTTACAGTTCTTATATGAACCTGGTCTCGACGCCGTTTACCGAGTTGAAAATCGACCGGGCCCTGGTCCAGGGCTGCAATGACAATGAAGAGTTGGCGCAGGCCCTGACAAGTATTGTCGCCCTCGGCCGACAACTGGGTTTGACGGTCGTGGCCGAAGGCGTCGAGACGGCGCAAGAACTGGCGGTGTTGCGTAAAATCAACTGCACTCAGGTTCAGGGTTTCATCATTTCCCACGCCGTGTCGTCACAGGATTTTCAGCAACTGCTGACGCAGGACGGTCCCGCGTTGATGGATTGACCCGATGTTTTCTACAGAGGTAGCGGTGACCTACGCTTATCCCGGCATTTTCAACAGGCTTGCGCAATGACCCACCCGACTGTCCATCTGGAAAAACTGACCAATAGCTCATTGCGAATGAACACTGGTCTGGTGGTGCTCTGCGGCCTCGCCTCGCTGTTGGTGGGCCTCAGTGGCTGGGGGCTTTATCGGATGGTCGAGGAACAGCGCGACACGGTGCGGTTTCATTTCGCCCGGCTGATGGAGAACATCGGCGAACAGGAAGTGTTCCTCAGCGCCATTGTTCAGCAAGCCGACAAAGGCCTGCCGTTGAATACACACGTGCAAATCTTCAAGCAGACGCCATTGCCCTATGAGGGAGTCGGGATCTATAAGGCGCAGGAGCTCTCCTCTTCCCTGCCGTACAGCGTGAAAATCAATCCGGCAGCGATTGAAACCAGTGAGCGCGCACGAGTCTTTGCCCTGGGTGCCCATCTGGCCAGTTACTACAGTGCTTTCTGGTCGGCCTCGCACTATCAATCACCGCAGGTATTCCTGTTCAACGTGCCCGATAATTTCGACATCGCCGTCCCCGCTGCCGGGCAGTTGCGCACTGCCGGGCAGCTTCAGGGCGGATCTTTCGTTGACGTCATGAAGCAAGTGGTGCAACAGCTGCATGATGCCAACCCCAAGCCGCTGGACAGTGAAGTTCACTGGGTCCGCTACGACGCCCGATCGGATAGCAAAGGCCCGCCTGCGCTGCTGGCCTACGTCAATGTCAACATGCCCGCCGCGCAACTGAATATCGAGGGCGCCAGTTCATGGGTGGTTGTGGCGTCGTTGTTGAATCTGGCGCAGATCAACAACATCGAACGAATCATGAAGTGGTCGATCTACGACAGCTTCAACCTCACCGCTCCCAACGGCACTTTGGTGATCGGTGCAGAGCATGCCAGTCAGGATTTAAAGGACGGGCTGAATGTTCGTCTGGACGGTCTGGTGTTCAAGATTTCCAGTGCCGGGCCACAACCGTGGACGGCCGTCTATGTGGTCGGTTTCAAGCGATTCATCGACTATGCCTGGTGGCCGCTGCTTGGCTTGTTGACGTTGATGCTGACCAGTATCGGCGGTGGCTGGGCGTTCAATCGCTGGTACAAAATCCGCGTGGTGATTCCTGCACATCAGGCCCATGAAAGCATCGCTGAAAGCGAAGCCTTCAGCCGCGCGATCATCGACACCGCCCCAACAGGCCTGTGTGTCGTACGCCGCAGTGACCACCGGATTCTCTTGGAAAACCGCTGCATTCAGGAATGGCAACAAAGTGATCAACTGATCGCGGCGCTAATCCGCGAACACGCGCTGAACGCTGCGGGCCAGACCGATCTGGAAGTGGCAGGACGGCATTATCACGTCGGGTTCGTGCCTGCGCGCTACCACGGAGAACATGTGTGGATCTGCGCATTTCACGACGTGACCCGGCACATCGATGACGCCGCCGCACTGGAAAATGCCCTGCGTGAAGCCGATTCGGCCAATGAAGCGAAAACCCGTTTTCTCGCGACCATGAGCCACGAAATCCGCACACCACTGTATGGCGTTCTCGGCACTCTGGAGTTGCTGGGGCTGACCGAACTTGGCCCTCGGCAGCAAGAATATCTGCGGACGATCCAGCGCTCATCCACGACGTTGTTCCAATTGATCAGCGACGTACTGGATGTGTCGAAAATCGAGTCCGGGCAAATGACCATCGAAGCGCAGGACTTCTGCCCGCTCGAACTGACCGAGGATTCGCTGCGGGCCTACAGTGCATTTGCTCAGGCCAAAGGTTTGCAGCTTTACGCCTGCATCGACCCGGCGATCCCCGACCGGGTGCGCGGCGATCCCCTGCGCATCCGGCAGATCCTCAATAACCTGCTGAGCAATGCGATCAAGTTCACTGATAACGGCCGGGTGGTATTGCGCGCCAGAGTTGTGCAGGAATCCGCCGAAAATGTCAGCCTGCTGTGGCAGGTCAGCGACTCGGGGATCGGCATTTCCCAGGCCCAGCAAGTTCAGCTGTTCGACCCGTTTTATCAGGTACGTGATGCGTCCAGCGAAGCCGGTGCAGGTTTGGGGCTGGCGATTTGCTGGTGGTTGTGTGAGTTGATGGAGGGGCAACTGAAAGTGGTCAGCGAGCCCGGTCTGGGCAGCAGCTTTTCGTTGCAACTGGAACTCGCTCGTGTGGAGGGTTCGCTGAATGACTGCCCGGTATTCACCGCGCATATGCCAACCTTGTTCGTTCAGGCTTACGCGCCGGAGTTGGCGCAACATTTCTGCGGCTGGCTTGAGCGACTGGGGCTGGACACTCAGATCATCGGCCCCGAGACCAAACACCTGGCCGCCTCATCATCACTGTTGCTCGACGTACTGCCGTGCGCCGAGCCATCCGGCTGGCCAGGTCTGCGCGTCATCGCCACGGCCGCCGGCGCCAATCCGCCGCAATACACGGGCGAAGGCTGGACGGTCGATGCCCACGATATTCGCGCGGTGGCCTGGGCTGTCCACTTCGCGCAACAAGGCGCCGACCCGCAAGCTCGCCCGGCGATCAAAGCGCCGGCGCGACGCCTTGATCTGAACATCCTGATTGCCGAAGACAACCCGATCAATCGAGCGATTATCAAAGAACAGCTGGAAGCCCTGGGCTGCTCGGTGGTCGCCGCCGCCGATGGTGAACAGGCGCTGCATCAATGGCTGCCGGGGGTGTTTGATCTGGTGCTGACCGACGTCAACATGCCGGTCATGAATGGCTATGAACTGGCCAAGGCGTTGCGCAGCAACGATGCGGATCTGCCGATCATTGGCGTGACGGCCAATGCCCTGCGCGATGAAGGTGAGCGCTGCGCCGCGGTGGGCATGAATGCCTGGCTGGTGAAACCGCTCAACCTGCACACGTTGCGAACGCAGTTGCTCAAGCATTGCCAACTCGTTGAGCCGGCGCTGGCCGATGACGCGGTTGTCACACAAGACACCCCACCACCGCTGGATCAGCCACAGCTTTCACCGAAAATGCGCGTGCTGTTTTTCAGTACCCTGCAACAAGACATCGAGAAAGTCAGCGCCCTGCTCCAGAGCAATGACGCCCCCGCGCTGGCCCAACACCTGCACAGCATGGCCGGGGCCCTTGGCGCGGTGCAGGCCACTGGTCTGGCGGAAGCGTGCGTGCGTCTGGAAAGCCAGCTGCAAGGTCGCGTCATCACGCCCGCTCTGGTCCGCGAGATCAGCGCTATGCTTGAGCGATTGACCGCGATGCTCGATGCTCTGGCGTAACCCGATTGAATTCAACAACACACTAGGGATAGCCGAACATGGCAATACTCAACGTCGTGATCGCCGATGATCACCCCATCGTTTTATTGGGCGTACGTGAGCTGATAGAGCGTGATGAGCGCTTTCGTGTGGTGGGCGAAGCGGTCTGTTCGAACGAGCTGATCGAGTTGCTGCACACCCAGTCGGTTGATCTGGTGATCACCGACTTCAACATGCCGGCGGATTCGCCCTACGGTGACGGCCTGAAACTGGTGGAGTACCTGGGCCGACATTTTGCCCAGGTGAAAGTGCTGGTGCTGACCATGATCTCCAGCCCGTTGATTCTGACCCGTCTGCATGAACTGGGGGTGGTGGGGGTGATTCAGAAAAACCAGTTGCACGACGATATTCAACTGGCACTCTCGTCAATCGCCAAAGGCCGCACCTTCAAAAGTGCCAAACCCGAGCCTGTCAGCGTCCTGGAGCCTAACGTGGCGCTGGACGAAAGACTGTCGCGGCTGTCGCCCAAGGAATTTGAAATTCTGCGCATGTTTGTCTCCGGGCAAAGCGTCACCACGATTGCACGCAGCCAGTCCAGAAGTGCGAAAACCATCAGCACGCAAAAGATTTCGGCGATGCGCAAACTTGAAGTGTCCAGCGATCAGGATCTGTTGACATATTGCCTGGAGAATAACGTCTTTCAATGAATGCACTTATCAGACGAAGTGCAAATAACATCCCCACCTTATAGGAATCGTCTGATGGTCTGAGCACTGCACTCAGACCTATATTCTGGATCGTGTTTTCCAACACAACTTAATCACGATCTAATGGATATCGACATGAAAAAGCTTTCGCTGACACTGCTGACACTTTCCATGCTTTCGGTGGCGGGCCAATCGTTTGCAGCAGACGAACCGGTAACACCCACTAAAGCGGGCAGCGGCACCATTAACTTCACCGGCATCATCAACAACGATGCTTGCTCTATCGAAGATGCAGGTCTGAATAAAACCATTTCCGTACCGATGGGCGAAGTGTCAATCAAAGACATGGGTACCGCTGCAGCGCCTAAGGGCAATGGCAAACTGAGTGCCGAGAACTTCGACATGAAGATCAACTGCAACGCCGGTACCAAAGTTTCGATGATCTTCGAACCGACCAAAGGCGCTGGTTCGGGTATCGTCACTGGCACCAAGGTCCTGAAGTTGACCGACGGTGTGGGCGCCGCGAAAAACATCGGTATCGCCCTGCTCGACGCCAATGGCGATCAGATCGACCTGAGTTCGCCTGCCGCCGCCAAAATTCAAAATACCCTGCAAGACGGCAGCACCACCCTGAAATTCTCCGCCGCCTATGTGACCACTGCCGACCCGAAAACTGCGGTCGCCGGTCGTGGTGACGCGACTCTGCCGTTCACTCTGCAATACGAGTAAACCGCACTCGGGGCTGACACTGTGCGGGACGCAATCGTCCCGCCTTTTTTCAATTTCAGGCAGTTTTCCATGTTTAATCGACACATTCTTTCCCTGTGCTTGGGTTTGCACTGCGCGCTGCTGGCGACGCAGGCACACGCGGGTATCTCGCTGAGCGCGACCCGTCTGGTGTTTGATGGCGAGCACAAAGAAGTCAGCATCAAGGTCCGCAACAATGGCGATGACCTGTTGATCCAGTCATGGATCGACAGCGATGAGCCCGGCATTGCTTCGGTGCCTTTCGCCGTCACGCCGCCGCTGGCGAGGATTCTCGGCAAGGAACAGCAATTGCTGCGGGTGATTTACGAAGGCACTGGCATGCCGTCTGACAAGGAATCCGTGGTCTGGCTGAACGTTCAGGAAATCCCCCAGACCGCCAAAACGGAAAACACCCTGCAACTGGCCGTGCGCCAGCGCATCAAGGTGTTTTTCCGCCCTGCCGGACTGGCCAGCCAGGCTTACCTCGCACCGACTCAGCTGTTATGGCAGATCGACCAGCAAGGTGGGCATGCCGCATTGAAAATCACCAATCCAAGTCTCTTTCATGTTTCGTTGTCAGAAGTCTCCGTGCAATCGGGTGCCACAACGGAAAAACCAGTCGATTCGATGATGATTGCTCCGGGCCAGAGCAAGACCATCGCACTAAAAGGAACAAACAACTCGACTTATTCCAACCTCAACTTTTCAAGCATTAACGATTACGGCGCACAGGATCGTTACAGCGCAACTTTCTCGGGTAATGCCGCCGTGAATGCAAAAGCAGTGCAATAGCACCTGCACCGAAAGTTCGGCCCCTCTCTTGATTCTAATAATGAATTAACTCTTCGTTCTCTGTAGCAATATAGGGCTGGGTATGTCTTTACTCCCGCGCAGCAACTTCAATTCGCCGACTGAACAATCCTGCCCGAAACTCTCGGGATTCAATGCGCTGTATCTGGCCATGTTAGTGAGTCTTCCTTACTTGGCGAATGCCAGTGATGCCGTCGCTGCACCGGAGCAAGAGCAACTCGCCCAGTTCAACACTTCGTTTCTGCAGGGAGTCGGGTCGTCGGTGGATTTGAATCTGTTGCTCTCGGCCAACAGCGTTTTGCCGGGCAATTACCGAGTCGACGTTTACAGCAACGAAGTGTTGGTCGGGCGGCGCGATATCGATTTTCGTCGCGCCGAGAAAACCGGCAAGGTCGAGGCGTGCCTGACCCTGGACATGCTGCAGCAGTTGGGCATCAACATGAGTACGCTGGAAGCGGCAGGCCTGCTCAAGCCTGAGGCGCCCGACACGTGCTACGACTTGCCAACCCTGATTGACCAGGCCACCGTCAGCTACGACGCTACCCGCCTGCGACTGTTGATCAGCGTGCCGCAAATCGCCATGCAGCGCGGCATGCGTGGCTATGTCGATCCTGCGCTGTGGGATGCCGGCGTCCCGGCGGCGTTCATTAATTACCAGTTGAGCAGCAACCGCAACAGCACCGACTCCGCCACGACGATCTCCAACAACCTCGGTTTGCGTAACGGCATCAACCTCGGCGCCTGGCGGCTGCGTAACGAATCGAACTTCAGCAGCCGTACCGGCGAGCGCAACACGTTCACCAGCAACCGCAGCTATGTGCAGCACGATGTCACAGCGCTGAAGGGACAATTCAGCGCCGGCGATATTTTCTCCGACTCGCAGCTCTTCGACAGCGTGCGTTACCGTGGGCTCAAGTTGAGTTCCGACGAAGGCATGCGCGCCGACAGCGAACGCGGCTACGCGCCGGTCATCCGCGGCGTGGCGCAAAGCAACGCCACCGTGGAAATCCGCCAGAACGACTACGTCCTCTACAGCACCAACGTGCCACCCGGCCCGTTCGAGATCAGCGACATTTATCCGAGTGGCTCGAACGGCGACTTGCGGGTGATCGTCATCGAGGCCGACGGCACGCGGCATGAAACCCAGCAGGCGTTTTCCAGCCTGCCGATCATGGTGCGCAAGGGCCAGGTCAACTACAGCCTCTCGGCGGGGCAATACAAAAGCAACACCGAGGGTCTGGCCGAGCCGAAGTTTGTCAGCGGCACGCTGGCTTATGGCATGACCAGCAACATGACCGGGATTCTTGGTGTGCAGGCGACAGACAGCTTCAAGGCGATGTCTCTGGGCATGGGCCGCAACACGGCGTTTGGCGCGGTGTCGTTCGACCTGACGCACTCGTCCAGTCAGGCGCACGGGCAGACCACCGAAGGGAATAGCCTGCGGATGCTCTATGCCAAAACCTTCACCGGCACCGACACCAATTTCACCCTCGCCGCCTATCGTTACTCCACCGAGGGCTATCGCACCCTGACCGATCACATCGAGGATCAAAGCACCGGGGAGCAGCGCCGTGGCAACTCCAAGACCCGCACCGACCTGACCGTCAGCCAGAGTCTGGGGCGCAACCAGCAATTCGGCAGCCTGTACCTCAACGCAACCGATCAGCGGTACTGGGGACGTGGCGGCTCGCAAAGCCTGTCTGCCGGCTACAGCAACAACTGGGGCGACGTCACTTACAACCTTGGCGTAACGCATACCCAGGACGTGGGCAATGCCGGCCCGGCGAACAACGACACGCAGATGAACCTTTCGCTGTCATTTCCGCTGGGTTCCAAACCGCGCGCGCCAAGGGCGTTTGTCTCGACCAATCGACAGAAATCCAGCGACAGCACGCAGTTGGGCGTGAACGGCTATCTGTCGGAAAACAGCGACACCTATTATTCGGTACAGGCCGGCAACAGCAGCACCGGCGGCAATTCAGGCTCGGCGAGCATCAGTTCGCGCACCTCGTTCGTCGACGTCAACGCCGGTTACAGCCAGGGGCGCGGCTACACGTCGCAGAACTTGAGCCTTGCCGGTTCGGTGGTAGCGCACGCGGGCGGTATCAATCTGGGGCAAACCTTGGGTGAAACCTTTGCCTTGGCCGAAGTGCCGGGGGTACCGGGCGGGGTCAAGATCAGCAGCTTCAGCGGCACTGAAACCGGTCGCAATGGCTTCGCCGTGATTCCCAACACCCAGCCCTATCGGGTGAACTGGATCAGTCTCGACACTCGAGATCTGGGTGCCGATGTAGAAATTGAAAACGCCACCCAGCAAGTCGTGCCACGACGCGGTGCCGCCGTATTGGTGCGCTACCCGTCGCAGACCGGTCGCCGAGTGCAGTTCGAGTTGTTTGATTCGCAGCACAACCGCTTGCCGTTTGGCGCGGTGCTCGAAGATGCGGCCGGCAAGCAGATTGCGATCGCCGATCCTTCCGGCAAGGCGTTGGCACTGGTTCAGGAACAGCGTGCCACGCTGACGATCAAGTGGGCGGGCAAGCAATGTCAGGCCAGCTATTCACTGCCTGAGCGCGACAAGGCCCTCAACTATGAGCGGGTGTCGCTGACTTGCGCGCCTTGAGCACGTGGTCAATGGACCGGCAACTCGACCCGCGCCAACAGCCCGCCGCCGCTGCGATTGCTCAAGGTCAGTTCGCCGCCCTGCTCGCGCACGATGGCCCGCGCTGCCGAGAGCCCGAGGCCAACGCCGCCGGTGTGGCGGTTGCGTGAGGCTTCGAGGCGAAAGAACGGATCGAATACACGCTGCAGCGACTCCTCAGGAATGCCCGGCCCCTCGTCGCTGACGTCGATACGGATCAAGCGCTCATTACCGCTCAATTCGATACGCGGGCGCTGCGCATACTTCGACGCGTTTTCCAGCAGGTTGACGATCACCCGTTTGAGCGCCAGCGGCCGGCCTTCATACACCCGATGCGCCGGGCCGTTGTAGTCGACGGCAATGTTCTGATCGCGATAGTCATCGACGATGGTATGCAACAGTTCCGAGAGGTCGAACGCCGTAGTTTGTTCGGGCTGAGTGTCTTCACGAAAGAACGCCAATGCGGCGTTGATCATCGATTGCATCTCTTCGATATCGCGAATCTGTTTGCTTTGGTATTCAAGATCCTCGATGAACTCGCTGCGCAGGCGCATGCGGGTCAGCGGTGCGCGCAAGTCGTGGGAAATCGACGCGAGCATGTGCGTGCGCTCGTCAATGAAATGCTGAATCTGTGCCTGCATGGTGTTGAAAGCCACAATCACCTGACGTATCTCGTCGGGGCCTTCCAGTTTGATCGGCGGTGCACGCAAGTCGGTGCCGAAACGCCGCGCTGCGCGGGCAAAACGCTGCAAGGGATTGGCCAGTTGGCGCGTGGCGATCCAGGCCACCAGCAACGTGGCAATCAACCCCAACGTGATGATGATCGCGATCCGCGTGCCCAGCTCCAAACCCCAGCTGCGTTCAGGCGGGATAAATGACAACCAGCTGCCATCGACCAATTGCACGAGTGCAGCGTAATGCGCCTGGGGATTGTCGTTCGGCCAGTCGCCGGGGTTGAACGCTTCGATTTTTCGATCAGCACCCAGCAACTGTTGCAGCACCGGCACCCTGCTCGCTTCAATGCGCAGGCCGTCATTGGGCAGATCGAATTCAGCGCGTTGCGCTTTCCACGACACTTGCAGCATGGCGCTGCTCGCTGCGGCAGCCAGTTGCGGGCGCAGGTTGGCCGGTGCAGCCTCGATCACGCGCGATGTCGCGGCAATCTGCTCCAGCAGGCCGGTGCGTTCGATCGGTGGCCTCGCCCAGATCCCCGCCGCCTGAAAAAACAGTGCATTGAGCGCCAGCGAGGCAAACATCGCCGCAATGATGGTCAGGGCGATGCGCCGGCTCAGTGTGTCGCCACGCAGCAATCGGCGCATCACGAGCGATTGACCTTGGCAGTGAACATATAACCGCCATTTCGCACGGTGCGGATCAGATCCGGGCGTTTGCAGTCCGGCTCGATCTTGCGCCGCAGGCGGCTGACCTGCACGTCGATGCTGCGGTCGAAAGCGTCGTGGCCCTGGCCGTGGGTCAGGTCGATCAACTGTTCACGGGTAAGGATGCGTTGCGGGTGATCAAGGAACACCACGAGCAAATCGAACTCGCCTCCGGACAGCGGAATCATCACGTTGTCCGGTGAGCGCAACTCGCGGCAAGTGATATCCAGATGCCAACCGGCGAAGCCGATCACCGGCCGCGACGGTTCAACCGGGCTCCGTTGTTCACCGGCGCGACGCTGCAAGGCGCGCACCCGTGCGAGCAACTCCTGTGGGGCGAACGGCTTGGTCAGGTAGTCATCCGCACCGAGTTCCAGCCCGACAATCCGGTCACTCAGCTCGGCCATGGCCGTGAGCATGATGATCGGAATGCCCAGCTGCGCGCGCACCTTCTGGCACAGACTCAAGCCGCTTTCGCCGGGCATCATCAGGTCAAGAATGATCGTGTCCGGGCGCTGCCGCGCGATCGCCGCCCACATCGCCTCGCCATCCACGGCGACGTCGACGTCATAGGCGTGCTGGACGAAGAACTTTTTCAGCAAGGAGAGGATTTCCACGTCGTCGTCGACGAACAGCAGTCTGCTCACGGTTACAGGATCCATGGACCAAAAGAGGCTATCTAAAGCCATTTCGCCGCCCGGGTCATTTATTTCAATCGAGTAACATTCCTGCATGACAGACATCAACCGGACATCGTCCGGCAAAACCCCTCGGGCACTCTGTTGCCATTCCAATCCAGGGGGTTCGCATGATGAAGGTATTGAACAACAGCCATTGCACCGAGGGACATCACAGCAATCGTCCCTTGATCCTCAGCCAGCGGACCGCCGCACTTGGCCCCGACACGCCGGTTGTGTTCCAGGAATCCTGCCTGGGCGTGTCCGGCGATCAGAGCCGGATCTTCCTGCGTCGTTACTTCGAGCAATTCAGCCCGACCAGTGCGCACTGGGTCGAGTACGTCCACAGCATCGCCGCCGCCGACCTCATCGAATGGATCATGCGCCACGGCCAGTTGCACATCGAGTGCGCGGACAGCATCACGACGCAACCTCACAAGGGAACCCGTTGATGAGAAGCCATTGCCTGATGACGCTGCTCTGTACGGCGTCAATGAGTCTGTCCGGTTGCAGCAGCAATAGCGTCGAAACGACGGGATTTCTGCATGATTACAGCGTTCTGAAAGAGCACAAATCGCCGTCGGGTCACGACGTAATGAGTTGGGTCAGCCCGGCATTGGCCAGGGGCCGCTATACCAAAGCCTATCTGGCGCCGAGCCAGTTTTATCCCGGCGTAGAACCGACCGGGCGTATTCCGTTGAGCACGATTTCCGGCGTCACCGAGTATTACGATGCCGCCCTCCGGCAGGAATTGGGCAAAGTCCTGCAACTGGTGTCCATGCCCGGCCCGGATACGCTGATCGTCAGGCCGGCCATTACCCGGGTCGCCGCGAGCACTCAAGGGTTGCGCTTTTATGAATGGTTGCCGGTCACTTTAGTGGCTGCCGGGGTCAGCACCGCTGCCGGCATCCGCGATCAGGACAGTGAAATCGCCACCGAAGTGTCGTTCGAGGACGGCTCGACCGGCGAAGTGGTTGCCGAGGTCGTGCGCAAGGGCACCGGCGTGGCGCTGGAAAACGACAAACAAGTGCTGACGGCGGATGACGTCAAAGGGGTGCTGGATGGCTGGGCCAGTGATCTGGGGCAATCCTATGTAGCGATTCGTCGGTAGTACGGCCGTTTTCTCGTCTAACGTGAAACGCAGGTATTGGCAGCACACGGGACACGGCCATTGATGAGTAATTTCTCCATCGTTGCGACAGTTCTTTCGATGATTCTGGGGCTGTCGGTCACTCGGCTGCTGCTCGGCGCGTTGACGGTATTCCGCATCCGCCGGGCGGCGGCGCCGGATTGGGTGGCGCTGGTCTGGGCCGTCACGCTGTTCGCCACGCAACTGGATTTCTGGTGGGCGGTCAACTCGCTGCCGCAGATCAAATCGACATTTTCCTTCCCGGAGTTTTTGTTGCTGGTGCTGCTGGCGCTGTCGCTGTTTGTCTCTTCGGCGTTGTTGCTGCCGAGTCGAAGCGAAGATGAACAGAACGGCTTGCGGGTCTATTTCGAACAGGACGGCCGCTACGCCTTGCTGTCGTTGTCGACTTATCTGCTTCTCGGGCTGATCGTCAATGTCTTCCTGTTTCAAGCCTCGCCGATCGCACTGTGGGGTGTGCTGGATGTGTTGATGATCATTCTTCCGCTGTGCGCCTTCGCGGCGAAATCACGCAAGGCTTACACGACTGTCACGCTGATTTACCTGCCGATCAATGCGCTGGATATCGTTGTTTCGCTGACGAATTAGGCGTTGTGTCGGAAAAAAGATCAAAAGATCGCAGCCTTCGGCAGCTCCTGAATGTTCACAAGTCTCCGCCACACCACCGAACCTGTGGGAGCGGGCTTGCCCGCGATGACTGACTCACTGGCAACACATCTCTTCGGGAGAAAAAACCCGCCACTCCCGTTCAATCGGGATGGCGGGTTTTGTCGTTTCGCAAGGCTGCGATCTTTGGCTTTAAACACCCTCCGTTTAAATGACACACCAAGACATGTAATCCGGCTACACGACCTTGCGTAATTGCCTACAGCTACGCCAGAATCCGCCGGCTTGTGCGCCTAGGGGGCGGGTTCTATTGTGGTGCGGTCGCTGAAATTTCAGTGATCGGGTTTAGCAGCTCGGCAATTCTCAAGGCACGCGAGTCCCGCCATTACGTTATGGCGGCTTTGCGTGGGGCACTTCGGTGCGCCGGGATCCTTGAGCCTGGTCTGCTAACCCGCGTACAGCCGCCACCCCTTCGTTTAGCAGCGATGGTTGACGGCTCCGTTTTTCTCAAGGAGTTTCACCATGATCAAACCAACGCCAAACCCGCCCGAAACCGACCCCACCTCTCCCTACGAATCCCTCGAGTCGAAAAAGCTCAACGAAGCCGCCGACCGCACCCTCGATCACTACCTCTGTCCACCCGGGTCCACGCCACCTCCCCGTAGAACCCGCAGAATGTACGCCGTCACCGCCGACTTCAAAAACGAAGAGCTGCTGGTCGATGCCTGCGAAACACTGGCATCGGCAAGAACCATCACCAATGATTTCGCCAACCTCATACCCGCGTCACAGCGCCGAACGCTGCAGGGCATTGCGCAACTGATCATGCTCGGGGAGCTGGCGGTGAATCGGGTGCTGAATAATCTGGAGTTGCCGTAGTCGCAGCCTCTTTGACCAGGCTTGATTGATGTGTCGTAACCACTGACGTCTTCGCGGGCAAGCCCGCTCCCACAGGTTTGGCGGTGTGGCGGAGGTTTTGTGGTCGACACAGATCCCTGTGGGAGCGGGCTTGCCCGCGAAGGCTGACTCACTGGCAACACATCTCTTCGGCAGAAAAAACCCGCCACTCCCGTTCAATCGGGATGGCGGGTTTTGTCGTTTTCGCAAGGCTGCGATCTTTGGCTTTAAACACCCCCCGTTTAAATGACACGCCAAGACATGTAATCCGGCTACACGACCTTGCGTAATTGCCTACAGCTACGCCAGAATTCGCCGGCTTGTGCGCCTAGGGGGCGGGTTCTATTGTGGTGCGGTCGCTGACGAATCAGCGATCGGGTCTCGCAGCCCGCTGATTTCTAGACGCACAACATCCGTCCTCATTTTATGGCGGCTGTACGTGGGAGACCTTCGGGTCTGCCGGTTCTAGAGTCCCGGTCTGCGACCCGCGTATAGCTGCCACCTCCCTTTCGTATCGCAGCGAAATGTGGCGGCTCCAATGACTCTAGGAGCTTCACTATGATCAAACCAACGCCAAACCCGCCCGAAACCGACCCCACCTCTCCCTACGAATCCCTCGAGTCGAAAAAGCTCAACGAAGCCGCCGACCGTGCGCTCGATCACTACCTCTGTCCGCCCGGATCCACGCCACCTCCCCGTAGGACCCGCAGAATGTACGCCGTCACCGCCGACTTCAAAAACGAAGAGCTGCTGGTCGATGCCTGCGAAACACTGGCATCGGCAAGAACCATCACCAATGATTTCGCCAACCTCATACCCGCGTCACAGCGCCGAACGCTGCAGGGGATTGCGCAACTGATCATGCTCGGGGAGCTGGCGGTGAATCGGGTGCTGAATAATCTGGAGTTGCCGTAGTCGCAGCCTCTTTGACCAGGCTTGATTGATGTGTCGTAACCACTGACGTCTTCTCGGGCAAGCCCGCTCCCACAGGTTTGGCGGTGTGGCGCAGGTTTGTGGTGGACACAGATCCCTGTGGGAGCGGGCTTGCCCGCGATGGCTGACTCACTGGCAACACATCTGTTTCGGGAGAAAAAACCCGCCACTCCCGTTCAATCGGGATGGCGGGTTTTGTCGTTTTCGCAAGGCAAGATCATCAGATCGC
Source organism: Pseudomonas sp. Seg1 (assembly GCF_018326005.1). Taxonomy (NCBI): domain Bacteria; kingdom Pseudomonadati; phylum Pseudomonadota; class Gammaproteobacteria; order Pseudomonadales; family Pseudomonadaceae; genus Pseudomonas; species Pseudomonas sp. Seg1. The sequence continues at coordinate 3,118,512 of NZ_AP021903.1, read as the reverse complement.
AGTCTTCAGCAGCGCCTACGGGGAAAAAAAGCGGTTAGCGGTGAATTATTTCGTGTCCTCATGTATCTGACCCAAAGAGCACGCGCCATCAAAAAGATGGCATCTACGCGGCAAGATGGATCAGTAAAGAGAATACGCGGATGAAATCACGTAAAAACAGCGTCAAACCGATCGGCCTGAAAGACATCACCATCGTCGACGACGCCAAGATGCGCAAAGCCATTACGGCCGCCGCGCTCGGCAATGCCATGGAATGGTTCGACTTCGGGGTCTATGGCTTTGTGGCCTATGTGCTCGGCAAGGTGTTTTTCCCGGGCGCCGATCCGGGCACGCAAATGATCGCCGCGCTGGCGACGTTCTCCGTGCCGTTCCTGATTAGGCCGTTGGGCGGGCTGTTCTTCGGCGCACTGGGCGACAAGTACGGGCGACAGAAAGTCCTCGCCGCGACCATCGTGATCATGTCGCTCAGCACGTTTGCCATCGGCCTGATTCCGTCCTATGCCTCGATCGGCATCTGGGCGCCGATCCTGCTGTTGCTGGCGAAAATGGCTCAAGGCTTCTCGGTCGGCGGTGAGTACACCGGCGCCTCGATCTTCGTTGCCGAATATGCGCCAGATCGCAAGCGTGGGTTCCTCGGCAGTTGGCTGGACTTTGGCTCGATTGCCGGTTTTGTGCTGGGTGCCGGTGTGGTGGTGCTGATTTCCACGACGCTGGGCGAAGCCAAATTCGAGGAATGGGGCTGGCGTCTGCCGTTCTTCCTCGCGTTGCCGCTGGGCATGATCGGCCTGTATCTGCGTCACGCCCTCGAAGAGACGCCAGCCTTTCAACAGCATGTCGAGAAGCTGGAACAAGGCGACCGCGAAGGCCTGGCCGGCGGGCCGAAAGTGTCGTTCAAGGAAGTTGCGACCAAGCACTGGCGCAGCCTGATGACTTGCATCGGCGTGGTGGCGGTGACCAACGTCACCTATTACATGCTGCTCACGTACATGCCGAGTTACCTGTCGCACAACCTGCATTACAGCGAAAACCGTGGCGTGCTGATCATCATCGCGATCATGGTCGGCATGCTGTTCGTGCAGCCGGCGATTGGCTTTATCAGCGACAAGATTGGCCGCAAGCCTTTCATCGTCGTCGGCAGCATCGGCCTGTTCATCCTTGCCATTCCGGCATTCATGCTGATCAACAGCGGCAAGATCGGCCTGATCTTCGGCGGCCTGCTGATGCTGGCGGTGCTGCTGAACTTCTTCATCGGCGTGATGGCTTCGACCCTGCCCGCGATGTTCCCCACGCACATTCGCTACAGCGCATTGGCGGCAGCGTTCAACGTTTCTGTGCTGATTGCAGGTCTGACCCCGACTGTCGTGGCCTGGCTGGTGGAAAGCACCAACAACCTGTACATGCCGGCGTATTACCTGATGGTGATTGCCGTGGTCGGCCTGGCCACCGGCGTGACCATGAAAGAAACCGCCAACAAACCACTGCGAGGCGCGGCGCCGGCGGCTTCCGATCTTGAAGAGGCCAAGGAGTTGTTGCAGGAGCATCACGACAACATCGAGCAGAAGATCGAAGACATCGACGCTGAAATTGCTGAGCTGGAGGCCAAACGCAAGAATCTGGTGCAGCAACATCCGCGGATCAACGAGTAAACAATCCACCACCTTGTGGCGAGGGAGCTTGCTCCCGCTGGAGTGCGCAGCAGTCCCAATCTTTTGGGGCCGCTGCGCGCCCAGCGGGACGGTGCGACGATTCGACAAGCTCCCTCGCCACAAAGTTACTCGGCGTTTTCTAGTCTGTACGTCCACTCATGATCTGGATGCAGTAGAGCAAGGTGTCGAGCCAACCAATGCCGATCTTCGCAGGATAGATTCGGCAATGACTGGTTGAAGTCGTTTTGATCCTTGGACCGGGTGTGTTTGGCCTTGAACAGCAGAATGGCCGCAGGTTTTAAATACGGAATCCCTGCGTCACTGAGAGCGACCATTTCGGCGCGTGGATAGACAAGCGAAGTGTCTCTTTTATAGACCCAAGTGTCCGCAGTGCCGAACTCCAGCATCACATCCACTCGCCAGACATTGGCAACCGCATCAAAACCCCAAACCTGAAATATCTCCTCGCCGGGCACCCGGTCTGCCGAAAGAAACGCAAACGTGCCGTCTTTGACGGTGTAGAACTGCAATGGCTCCAGCGCTTGCCTGAACAGCATGAAATCATCACGCAGGACGGTGAACTCCAGATCACCGTGATCGCGGGTCTGTCTGCCCAGCCACAGATCCAGCGCCCATCCGCCCACCACGCTCCAGGGGCGTGAAACCTGTCTCAGACGTTGCGATAACTCCTCCGGCGTCCACGCTTGCCATGCTTGCTGATCCGATACGTTCATGTGCCCTGCTCCTTGTTAAGCGCATCCGGCCGCCATGGTGCCATGAGTTTCATCGCGCGCCTGCCCCGGGATTTTTATCAGCTAGCCTTGATTTCTGATCGTCATCAAGGAGCTGTCATGTTCAAGTTCATCAAAACCACCGTGATCGGCGGACTGCTGTTTATTCTGCCGTTGGTGCTGATCTTCATCCTGATCGAAAAAGCCATTCATCTGCTGCGTGGGCCGATGCAAAAGCTGCTGCCGATGTTTGAAGGTCATGATGTGGCGGGCGTGACCGTGGTGACGTTGGCCACGTTGGTTGGCTTGATCGTGCTGTGTTTTCTTGCCGGCCTTCTGGCCAGGACCTCGGCGGCGGCCCGGGCGATTGAGGCGACCGAAGACAAAGTGCTGAGCAATCTGCCGGGTTATCAGTTGCTCAAGGACACCACGGCGCGGTTTGCCGGTATGGAGCACGCCGATGGGACCAAGGTCGGCATGATTGCCGAGGAGCAAGGCTGGCGCTTGTGTCTGGTGGTGGACAGTGTCGGCGATTGGCTGACGGTGTTCATGCCGGACGGAGGGACCTCTGGTGGCACGGCTGGCGAAGTTCGCTTGCTGCGCGCCTCTGAGGTGATCATGACTGACCTTTCATGGCTGGGACTGGCAGCAGGATTGCGTCGGGGCGGACGAGGCTTGCTGGAGCAGATGCAGCCGTGGTTGCCGAAAGCCTGATCTTCAGGACGGCGAAAAACCTTGTGGCGAGGGAGCTTGCTCCCGCTGGGTCGCGAAGCGGCCCCTGTTTTTAAAAGAAGGCCTGCTGCGCAGTCCAGCGGGAGCAAGCTCCCTCGCCACAGTTGATCACCCCAGGCTCAGAATTCCATGACAGATCAGCCCCAGCACACTGCGCATATGCCGCGCATGCGCTTCTCGATCTGGCGCCGCTTCGGTCGCCAGTCGAATAAACGCCATGTTCGCGTACTGGTTGAACAGCGTCGCCGCCACGTCGATATCGACGGACTCGCGGACTTTGCCCAGCGCCTGAAAATGCGTCAGCAACGCCTTGGTTTCCTCGATCACCGCCGCATTCCACGGGCTCAACGCCTGAGCCAGTTCGCCCGTGAGCAGAAACGGCGCCAACTCGCGCCATAGTGAAGCCGGCATGGCTTGCAGTTGGTAGTCGGTCATCAGCCCTTCGAACTCGCACAACGCCTCCAGCGGATCGCTGTCGTCATCGAGATTGGCTCGGGCCTCGCGCATGGCCTGCTCGTCCGGTTGCTTGAGCAATGCCAGCAAAATCTCCTGTTTGCCGCCGAAGTAGTTGGTCACTGTCGGCGCGGAAACCGCCGCTGCATTGGCGATTTGCTCCAGCGTGGTCGCGCCGAAGCCGTTGCTGATAAATAGCTCGAGGGCTGCCTGCGCGATGACTTCCCTGCGCTGTTCCTTTTGCCGTTCTCTGAGTCCGCTCATGTCGTGCCTGCTGTGCCTTGCCAATGCGCCTCAGCCTACGGACATCTTTTTCCACAGACAAATATTTTCTTTACAAAATTATTTTTAAGTGACAAATATTAGCTGTGCACCGCTGGAATGAACGCACTCACTTGCCCAATTCTTTTGGAGATCAGTCATGTCCGCCGAACTCGATCCGACTCGCAGCACCCGTGATTTTCAAGCCGCCGACGCCGCCCACCACATTCACGCGTTTGTCGATCAGAAGGCGCTCAACGAGGAAGGCCCACGGGTGATGGTCAGCGGCGATCGCCTGGCGTTGTGGGACAACGACGGCAATCGTTATGTGGATGGCATGTCCGGCCTGTGGTGCACCAACCTTGGTTACGGCCGCAAGGATCTGGCCGCCGCCGCGACCGCGCAACTGGAGCAGCTGCCCTACTACAACATGTTCTTCCACACCACTCACCCGGCCGTGATCGAACTGTCCGAGCTGTTGTTCAGCCTGCTGCCCAAGCACTACAGCCACGCGATCTACACCAACTCCGGTTCCGAAGCCAACGAAGTGCTGATCCGCACGGTGCGCAAGTTCTGGCAAGTGATGGGCAAACCCGAGAAGAAAATCATGATCGGCCGCTGGAACGGTTACCACGGCTCGACCCTCGCAGCGACGGCGCTGGGCGGCATGAAGTTCATGCACGAAATGGGCGGCACCATTCCCGACGTGGCGCACATTGATGAACCGTACTGGTTCGCCCACGAAGGCAACCTCAGCCCGGAAGAGTTCGGCCTGCGTGCGGCGCGGCAACTGGAAGACAAGATTCTTGAATTGGGCGCCGACAAGGTGGCAGCCTTCGTCGCCGAACCGTTCCAGGGTGCTGGCGGGATGATCATTCCGCCCGCCACTTACTGGCCGGAAATCCAGCGCATCTGCCGCCAATACGACGTGCTGCTGTGTGCTGACGAAGTGATCGGTGGGTTCGGTCGTACCGGCGAGTGGTTCGCTCACCAGACTTTCGGGTTCGAGCCCGACACGCTGTCGATCGCCAAGGGCCTGACCTCCGGTTACATCCCCATGGGCGGCTTGATCCTGTCGCGGCGCATGGCTGAGGCACTGGTGGAAAAGGGTGGCGTGTTTGCTCACGGTCTCACCTATTCCGGGCACCCGGTCGCGGCTGCCGTGGCGATTGCCAACCTCAAAGCCTTGCGTGATGAAGGTGTGGTCACGCAGGTGAAAACCGATACCGGGCCTTACCTGCAAAACTGTCTGCGCGAAGTGTTTGGCAATCACCCGTTGGTCGGTGAGATTCAGGGTGTTGGTCTGGTGGCGGCGTTGCAATTCGCTGAGGACAAGGCGACTCGCAAGCGGTTTTCCAACGAGAACGACATCGCCTGGCGCTGCCGTACGATCGGGTTTGAGGAAGGGTTGATCATTCGTTCGACGTTGGGTCGGATGATCATGGCGCCGGCGCTGATTGCCAGCCGCGCGGAGCTTGATGAGCTGATCGACAAGACGCGGATTGCGGTGGATCGTACGGCTCGGGAGTTTGGTGTCCTGTGATCAACTGAGCATCCCCCGTCCTTGTGGGAGCTGGCTTGCCAGCGAAGAGGCCAGCACAATCGATATTGAGTTGACTGACCCACCGCCATCGCTGGCAAGCCAGCTCCCACAGGGGATTGCATTTCACCCACAAAAAATTTGGCGGGGTATCAATCCCGCCGATTACTCGGCGCCCGGCATGGTGTTAAATAGGCGCCAGTCTTAACCTTGTCGCTTAAAGCCGTGCCACGAGAACCGCTATGAACACCCATTCCAAAAAGAACGTCGCCCCACTGCAAACGGCGGTGACAGCATGATCGAAGTCACTGAAGTTTCCATTGCGCAACTGCGCGCCGCGCTTGAATCCGGCCAGACCACCTCGGTTGAGCTGGTGCAGGCCTATCTCGCCCGCATCGATGCCTACGACGGCGCCGACACGCCGACCGCACTCAACGCGGTGGTCGTACGCAATCCCGAAGCGCTCAACGAAGCACGGGCCTCCGACGCTCGCCGCGCCAAAGGCGAAACCCTGAGCCCGCTCGACGGCATCCCCTACACCGCCAAGGACAGTTATCTGGTCAAGGGCCTGACCGCAGCGTCCGGCAGCCCGGCCTTCGCTGATCTGGTTGCCTATCGCGACGCGTTCACCATTGAGCGCCTGCGCGCCGCCGGGGCAATCTGCCTGGGCAAAACCAATATGCCGCCGATGGCCAATGGCGGAATGCAGCGCGGGGTGTATGGCCGCGCTGAAAGCCCGTACAACGCCGACTACCTCACCGCGCCGTTCGCCTCCGGCTCATCGAATGGCGCCGGCACCGCCACGGCGGCCAGTTTTGCCGCGTTCGGTCTGGCTGAAGAAACCTGGTCGAGCGGTCGCGGCCCGGCGTCGAACAACGGCTTGTGCGCCTACACCCCTTCGCGTGGGGTGATTTCGGTGCGCGGCAACTGGCCGCTGACGCCGACCATGGACGTGGTCGTGCCGTACGCTCGCACCATGGCCGACCTGCTCGAAGTCCTCGACATTGTTGTTGCCGAAGATCCGGATACCCGTGGCGACCTGTGGCGCCTGCAACCGTGGGTACCGATCCCGAGCGTCAGCTCCGTGCGCCCCGCCGCTTACGCTGAATTGGCTGCCGACCGCACTGCACTGGCCGGCAAGCGTTTTGCCGTCCCGCGCATGTTTATCAACGCCGATCCTGAGGCGGGCACCAGCGAAGCGCCGGGTATTGGTGGCCCGACCGGCCAACGCATCAACACCCGCGCTTCGGTAATCGATTTGTGGAAACAGGCGCGTCAGGCCCTCGAAGCCGCTGGCGCTGAAGTGATCGAGACGGACTTCCCGCTGGTGTCCAATTGCGAAGGCGATCGCCCCGGCGCGCCGACCGTGTTCACCCGTGGGCTGGTGTCGAAAGAGTTCCTCCACCATGAACTGTGGGATCTGACGGCTTGGGCGTTCGACGACTTCCTGCAAGCCAACGGCGATCCGAAGCTCAATCGTCTGGTCGACGTCGATGGGCCGAAGATTTTCCCACACGACCCGGGCACTCTGCCGAACCGGGAAGGCGACCTCGCCGCTGGCATGGATGAATACGTGCGCATGGCCGAGCGCGGCATCACGCCGTGGAATGAAATCTCCACCGTGCCCGATGGCCTGCGCGGCCTCGAACAGACGCGGCGTATCGATCTTGAAGACTGGATGGACAAGCTGGGCCTCGACGCCGTGTTGTTCCCGACCGTCGCCGACGTCGGCCCAGCGGACGCGGACGTGAACCCGGTGTCAGCCGATATCGCTTGGAGCAACGGCATCTGGGTCGCCAACGGCAACCTCGCGATCCGTCACCTCGGCGTACCGACCGTCACCGTGCCGATGGGCGTGATGGCCGACATCGGCATGCCGGTCGGTCTGACCTTCGCCGGTCGTGCCTATGACGACTCGAGCTTGCTGCGCCTGGCTGCAGCATTTGAATCGACAGGCAGCAAACGCCTGATCCCGCCCCGCACCCCGCCGCTGTCGTAACGCGATCAAACCTGGAGGGGCAGCCGACAGAAATGTTGCCTGACCCACCGTAATCGCTGGCAAGCCAGCTCCCACAGGGATCCAGGGTGTGTCCACCATTGATGGCAGCACACAAAAAACCTGTGGGAGCTGGCTTGCCAGTGTGTATCCATGATTGATGGCAACACACAAAACCTGTGGGAGCTGGCTTGCCAGTGTGTATCCATGGTTGATGGCAACACACAAAACCTGTGGGAGCTGGCTTGCCAGTGTGTATCCATGATTGATGGCAACACACAAACCTGTGGGAGCTGGCTTGCCAGCGATGGCGTCAGCGCATTCACATCCTGAATGTCTGACCCACCACTCCAGCCCCGCCAACTGAGCACATACGCTCAATCCACTCGCCCACAATCAATCGATCATCAGAGCCACTTTTTTCTTGTTGGCCACCGACCATGATCGAATCCGCGCCATCGCGTATCACCCTGTTATTACTACTGTGCGGACTGACCGAAACAGCTGTCGCCGACGGCTTTTTCGACGATGCCAAGTCCGAAGTGCTCAGCCGCAACTTCTTTCTAAGCAACGACTACCGCTCACCCTCTCCCACCGGTAAAAACTACAAACAGGAATGGGCACAAGGGTTTATCGGCACTTTCTCATCCGGTTTCACAGACGGCACGATTGGATTTGGCATCGACGCTCACGCCTTTGCCGGCCTGAAACTGGATGGCGGCAAAGGTCACTCCGGCACTGGCTTGCTGCCGGTAGAAAGCGACGGTCGCAGCGAAAACGATTATTCCAGTGCCGGTGGCGCATTGAAGTTGAAAGCCTCGCGCAGCACGTTGGCGTTTGGCGAAATGACCGTGGAAACCCCAGTATTCGACACCGCCGACAAACGCCTGCAACCGGAGTACGCCACGGGTTTTCTGCTCACCAGCCGGGAGATCGACAACATCAATCTGCAGGCCGGGCATTTCACGGCGTTCAAGAATCAGGACAGCGCTTCCGGCAAAGGCGATTTCTACGGCTACGGCGCCAACACCGAACACGGCTCAATCAGCTTTCTCGGTGCCGATCTGTTCGGCGACAGTCCTGTGGGCGGTGCTGTGTATGCGTCCGAGCTGACGGACACTTGGCATCAGTACTACGGCAACCTGCACTTCAAGCAGGCCGGCATATTCCTCGACGCCAACCTCTACCACACCCGCGATACGGGCCGGGCGCTGGCCGGTGCGATCGATAACACCGCGTTCAGCCTGTCGGGCAAGTACACCGTTGGCCCACACGCGGTAATGCTCGGCTGGCAGCGGATCGACGGCGACACGCCCTTCGATTTCGTCGGCGGCGACTCGATCTACCTCGCCAACTCGATCAAATACGCCGACTTCAACGGCGCCGGTGAACGTTCGTGGCAAGCGCGCTACGACCTCGACCTCGGTGCGTTCGGGATTCCCGGTCTCAATTTCATGACCCGCTACGTCAGCGGCAATCACATCGACGGCACCCACGCGCCCAAGGGCGGCGCCTACAACCCGTTCGCTGCCGACAGCGCCGAATTCCAGCCGCTGCAAGGGGATGGCGGCAAACACTGGGAGCGCGACATCGATTTGAAATACATCGTGCAGTCGGGGGCAGCGAAGGATTTGTCCGTGCAGCTGTCGCACGTTTCGCATCGGGCGAATAGCGCTCAGGCGGGGGATGACATTGACCGGATCTACGTGGTGGTTCAGTACCCGCTGGGGTTCTGATTGCAGTCAGCCTTTTACTTTGGCATCGACTGGATGATCTCGGTCAGATCGTCTTTGGTTATTTCGTTGGCCTTGATCGCCGCGGCGATATCGCTTCTGGACAAGGGAAACCGCTTGAAGACCTCTTTCAGCGTCTCGGCGTCGATGTTTTCCAGCCACAGCGGATCAATCAGAGAGCCGCCGTACTTGGGCTCCATCGTGACTGTCTGGTAATCGATCGGACCTTTGTGATTGAAGTACACCAGGTAACGGGTAAATCCCTCCGGGTAGCTTCGATCTTCATAGAGGGTGGTGCCCATTGGCAGCACATAGCTGTTTTCATCACCGCCAGGCCCGCCGATCAGCAGCGGCTCCGTGGTTCTGATCATGGGCATTCCACGCGTCACTGAGGCGTAAGTGACCACGTAGTACAGCCAAGCCAATGCGGCTGCATTCGCGCCTGTCAGCAAAGTGCAGCAGAGCACGACAAGTCGAGTGGTCTTTCTCAAGTGGGTCACCGCCAGTCCATTGTCAGGGTGAGCGGATATTACAGGGCTGAAGGCTGTTGCAGATCAAAAGATCACAGCCTTCAGCAATTCCTACCCTCGATTGGAGTGGGTTATTGGTCCAGGGTCATGCCCGGGATGGTGTTGTCGCAGCTCAGGTATTGCCCGCCACGCCGGGCTACTTCGCCCTGCAGGCGCTGGCAACGTTCATAGTCCTGTTGCGCCATGCGGTCGATGCTCAAGTTGCCGGTGGTTTGCGGTTGTTTGCCGTCACCCAGGCGAATCGTCACGAACGGTTGTTCGGGCTGGATCTGAAAGCGGCTTTTTTCTTCAACCGGTTCGATCACTTCGCTTTTGGTCGGGCTCGGCAATTGCTCAGGGGTGATTCCGTAGCGGCTCAGAATCGAGCTTTGAGGCAGATCGGCACTGGCATTGGCTGATAACAGCGCCAACCCTGCAAACCCGATAAACCTCTTGAAACCTTTCACGTTTGAATCTCCTGTACTCATTGGCGGCTAGCTATAGAACGTGCGCGCACGTGCTGGCTTTAGGCCGCATTTCCTGTTTGCACAGGCTTTGAGTCAGGGAATGGCTGCTGAGTCACTTTTGATACCGCGTTATCGTTCTTCGGGAGCAGGCCCCCTCCCACATTGGATCGGTGTCGATCACAAATCCAATGTGGGAGGGGGCTTGCTCCCGAAGAGGCCCTTACAGGCGCCACATAAACATCAGGCGATCACAATTCCATCGCCACTCAAACTCCCCAGCGACACACCAACCAACGTCACCGAATCGCCGCCGAACTTCAGCACGGTATCCTGCCCGACCGCCGTGGCATGGGCGCGGAAGTCATCGCCAGGCAACACACCCTGCACCCCCAGAAACACCAGTTTGTCGTTAGAGTTGAACCCCACCACCCGATCCTGCCCGAACGCGCCGTTGAACAGGAACGTATCCGCCCCGCCCCCCGACTCCATCAGGTCATTACCGGCGCCGCCGACAAACACATCGTTGCCCGCGCCACCTATCAAGTGGTCATTGCCATCGAGCCCGAACAACCAGTCACCACTGGCCTGCGCCTTCAGCGTATCGACGCCATTGCTGCCTTTGACGCTGGATTCGTAAGCGGTGAGATTGTTGCCAACCTTCAAGCCGCTGGCCGTGACGCTGTGGGTCACGTCGTCCTTGAACAGCCCCCAGAGGAAGCCCGGCTCCTTGGTGACGATGCTGCCGATGTCGCGAGTGATGCTGATCCCGCCGTTGGCATCGCGGATGTACAGGTTGCCCGCGCCGTCATTGGCGAAGTCGAAGGTGTTCACCGATTTCTGCAGGTCGAGGGTATTGCTGCCCTGCCCGCCAAGGATGATGTTGTAACCGCCGCCATCACGGAACGTGTCGTTGCCGGCGCGGCCTTCCAGGTAGTCGTTGCCGCTGCCGCCCTGAATCAGGTCATTGGCGTCGCTGCCGATGATGAAGGTGCTGCCCTTGTGGGTTTCGGCGTTGCGGTTGAGGTCCTGCACCCAGGTGTTGGCGCGCGCGGGGTCCGACAGGTTGGCGACGATGATCGTCGAGTCCTTGCTGGTCAGGTCGTAGAACTTCGACTCGATCACCCGGTTCATGCCGTCACCATAGGCAGTCGGTAAATGCGAGATCCAGGTCGGAATGTTGAGGATCGAGTACGGCAGCAGATTCCACGCGGTTGATGCGTAGTGGTCGTTGAAACTGACGATGTTGTCGGTGGCCGATTCCTTCGGCGCATCGTGTACGCCGATCGAGGCGCCGGTGAAAGTCGAGCCATCGAGGGCGCGGAACACCGGGTCGTTTTCGTAGCCGACGTTGAGCACCTTGTCGGTGCTGCTCTGGGTCGGTGAGGCGTAGGCGATGTAGTTGGAGTCTTTGAAGAAGCCGCCCCACTTACCGCCGCTCAAATCCGCCATGCTGTTGACCGCCAGCCCGCCGAGGCTGTGGCCGCTGACCAGCACGTCCTTGCCGGTGAGGCCGTTGGCCTTGGCGAACGCGACCACGTCATTGAGCAGATTGCCGAACGCTTCACCGACGTAGTTCTTGGCGTAGTCCTTGGGGCCGAACGCGGCGAGCAAGTCGTTGATCACGTCGCCGATGGAGTCGAGGATCAGGTTCTCACGCGGGCCGCTGGTGCCGCGAAAGGCAACGCCGATTTCCGTGAGATGACCCTGGGCGTCGTACTTGCCGAGAATCTCGACCTGAGCCGTGGTGTAACCGGCCTTCTCGCCAAAGAAGGTTCCCCGGGCGTCGGTCTTGCCTTCGTAACCCAGTTGCGAAGCAGTGATCGGCGTCCAGCCAGCCTTTTTCACGGCTTCGAGCGCGAGTTTTTCAGAATCGGGGTTCCACGGAACGCCGGGGATGACGCCTTGGGAATCAGTCCCTCCGAGCAACGCCGTGACCAGCGTAGCGGGCAGACCAATGCCGAAGCCGTTGTGCTGATAACCGGCGGCAAAGCCGTTATCGAGGTTGTGGTAGGAATACAGCGTGATCGCCATGGCATCGCTGAACAGCGCCTTGGAATCGGCTGTACTGAAGTTTTTGTAGTCATACACACCCATTGCCATTGCCTCTCTTTTGTTGGAATTGTCAGAGATAGCTCACAGCCAGGGCGCCCCACGGGGACGCCCCGGAGCATTTCAAAACTACTTGCTTTGCTTTTTAACTGTAGGAGTGAGCCTGCTCGCGATGAGGTTGTGTCAGGCAACATGGATGGAGACTGACTCACCGCTATCGCGAGCAGGCTCACTCCTACAGGGTTTGCATTAAGGAGTGACTAAGCGAAAACGAAACTCGAGTCCGACAGGTTAGCCACGCCAACCCCGACCAGCGTCACGGCATACTCGCCAATCTTCAGCACGGTGTCGCTGCCGGCCTGCGACGTGTGCTGCTTGTAGTCGTAGCCCTGCCCCGCGCCTTCGACGCCCATGAACACCAGTTTGTCGCTGCCCTGATAACCGTTGATGGCATCGAAACCGAAGGCGCCGCTGAACAGGAAGGTGTTGTTGCCACCCACCGCCGTCATCACGTCGTTGCCGGCGCCACCGACAAAGGTCACATGGCTCTTGTCACTGATCAGCTTGTCGTCGCCACCCAGACCGAACAGCCAGTCACCGTCGGCCGTGGCGTGCAGTGCGTTGCCGTAGCCATCGCCGCTCAGCGAATGGTTGTACTGGGTCAGTTCGCTGCCATTGGTCAAACCCTTGGCCGTGACGCCCCAGGTGATTTCCTTGCTGCCCCACCACGAACCCGACTCCTTGCTCACCAGCGCGCCGATGTCGCGGGTCATGCTGATGCCGCCGTAGGCGTCGCGCACATACAGCGTGCCGTCACCGTCGTTGGCGAAGCTGAAGTTCTGCAGTGGTTTCTGCAATTCGAAGGTGTTGTGGCCCTGACCGCCGAGGAGGATGTTGTAACCGCCGTCATCGCGGAAACGGTCATCGCCGCCCAGGCCTTCGAGGAAGTCGTTGCCCGCCCCGCCCTTGAGCCAGTCGCTGCTTTGCGTGCCGATGATGAAGGTGCTGCCGGTGTGCGGCTCGCCGCTGCGGCCCAGGTCCTCGACCCAGGTTTTACCCCGCGACGCTTCTTCAAGGTTGGAGACGATGATTGTCGAATCCTTGTGAGTCAGGCCGTAGAACTTCGAATCGATCACCCGATTCAAACCGTCGGCATAACCCAGCGAGCTGTGCGCCGACCAGTTCAGCGGGTTGACGATGCTGAACGGCACGAGGTTCTGCGCAGTCGACGCATAGTTGTCGTTGAAATTGACGATGTTGTCAGTGCTCGAATCGTGCGGCTTGTCGTGCTTGCCCATCGAAGCGGTGCTGAACGTGGTGCCGTCGAGCACTCGGAACACCGGATCGTTCTCGTAACCGATGTTCAGCACGTTGTTGCCGGTGCTGCTCTGGGTCGGCGAGGCAAAGGACACGTAGTTGGCATCCTTGAAGAAGCCGCCCCAGTTGCTCGCGCTCAACTCGGCCACGCTGTTGACCCCGAGCCCGCCGAGGCTGTGGCCGCTGATCAACACGTCTTTGGCCGCGATGCCGTGCGCGAGGGAAAACGCCGCGACTGCCTTGAGCAGATTGTCGAAGGCGTTTTTCGCGTATTGAGTCGCGTAATCCGACGGCCCGATGGCCGCCAGCAAATTGTTCTTCATGTCACCGAAAGTGTCGCTGTAACCCAGCCCACCCGTGCCACGAAAGGCTACGCCAATACCGATCAACTTACCGGCAGCGTCGTACTTGCCGAGCACTTCGGCCTCGGCGCTGGTGAAGCCGTCCTTTTCACCGAAGAACGTGCCCTGCGTACCGACCTTGCCCTGATAACCCAGCGCCGTCGCACTGACCGGTTTCCACGCGGTGCCCGGCAAGGCTTGCCCGGTCGGCGTGTAGGCATACAGCGTCAGGGCGATGGCATCGCTGTACAACGCTTTGCCATCGGCATTTTTGTAATCGAACAGTCCCATGTTGTGCTCTCTCTTCCTTCAAATCAGTGCTGGCAGTCCCTTCTGGAACTGCCAGCACCCTCCTTTAGAACTGCCAGTCGAGGGTCAGACCCACACCGTGGTCCTTCTCGTTGTTACCGATCAGTCCGTTGTAATCCAGGTTGACCCGGACATCGCGATTGAGCGCCAGCCCGGCGCGCACGCCGACCACCGCCGCATCACGATCCATCGACACACTCTGCACAGTGAACGCGCTGTTGCCATTGGCGAACGCCAGGTGGCTGTCAGCATCGACGCTGCTCAGGTTGTGCTGCCAGCCCAGGCTTGCGCCCAGTTCCAGCTGATGTTTTTCCGACAGTGCAAAGGTGCGCTTGGCGCGTACGCCAAGGGTCGACAGCACCACATCGCGGTTGTCTTCGCCGCCCTTGAGCGCCGCCGCATCACCCTTTTCGGTGAAGCTTTCGGTGTTCAAATGCACGTACGACAAGTTGGCGAACGGTTCCAGATTCATCGGTTGCAGGCGCAGATCGTAAGCCGCTTCGGTGAACACTTGGGTCGTCGCTGCATCGTGTTTGGTCTTTTGTTTACTGCCGATGTCCCCAATCTGCAGGTCACGTTTCACATCCACGCGATGCCAGCTGTACGCGGCACCGGCAGTCAGGCGCAGGGCATCGATTTCATGCCCCAGGTACGCACCCAAGTGGTAACTGTCGACGGACGCCGACGAATGCGTGCCACTGCCCATGCTCAACGAGCTGTCGCTATAACCGGTAACGAAACCCAGACGCGTATCTTCAGCAATCAAGCCGTCGACACCGGCCAGCAAGCCACCGATTGAGCTGTTGGAGTCGGCATTGTCATGCCCGCCATCGCTCTTGCCCCAGGCGCCCAGCACCTTGACCCAAGCGTTGCTGCGATCATCGGTCGGCGCACCGGCGTCGAACAGATCACGCTCACGCAGGCGCTCGCCCACCGCTTCACGCAGGTAACGGCTGTCGTTGATCAGCATTGTGCCGATGGCCGGATGAATCTCGCCGGACAGTTGCTGGAAGGCTTGTTGCGCCGACGCCGCGTTTGGCGACAGCAGCAGGGTTTCGAACAGCGCATTGCCGGCGCCGAGACGCTCGGCAGCGGCACCGACGGCACGCTGGTTCGGGGTCAGGCCGACGCTGGCGAACGAGGCGTCGTTACGACCCACCGCCAGTTGAATGCCGTTTGCCGAGTACGCCAGCGTACCGCCGAGGAACGCGTAATCCGGCAACACCTGCCCGAAGCGCCCTTCAATACCGCCCGCCGCTTGCAGAATGTTGTACTGGGTGCCGAGCAGGCTTTGCACTTCGTTGGTGGTCAGCAGCGTCGGGCTGTTTTCCAGCGACATGGTGACTGTCGCGCCTTCAATCACAGCCTTACCGGTAGCGATGATCTGGTCGCTGCTGGTCGGCGACAGCTCCACCGCGTAGGTCGAACCCGGCGCGAAGGTCACGTCACCGGCGACGTTCATCGTGCCGATCGAATTGCCCGGGGCCACGGTGCCGCCCTTGCTCACCGACAGCGCGCCGATGTGGCCGTTGCCGCCGAGGATACCGCCATCATTCACGGTGACGGCCGAGGCCAGCGAACCGTTGATGGCCAGGCGTCCCTGATTGACCAGGGTCGGGCCGCTATAGGTGTTGTTGCCGGTCAGCACCAGGGTGCCGATGCCTTGTTTGGTCAGGCCACCGTGACCGGAAATGTCGTTGCGCCAAGTGTCGAGGCCGCAAGTGATGTCGGTGCACACGCGCTCGGTCGGTTTGCCCTGATCGATGATCGCGCCGATGCCCGGCAGATCGGCGACAAATTGCCCGGAACCATAGGCACCCTGCACACGGAATTCCTCGGGAATATCCTGCTCGGTGACGAACATCGACGGGCCATCAATGCCCTTGCGCAGATTGATCATGCCCCAGCCGTACAAAGCGTCGATGCCCGGTGCGCCGAGGTCGGTCGCGGTGGTGCGCAACACGGTGGCGACCTGCTCGCCAGTCATGTACGGGAAGCGCTCCATCAGCACCGCCATCGAACCGGCCACATGCGGCGCGGCCATGGACGTGCCGTTGTAATTTTTGTAGCCGGTGGTCAGGTTGTCGGCGTTGGTGCCTTCGATGATCGAGCTGAAGATTTTCGTACCCGGTGCCGAGACGCAGAAGCTCGCGGTGTAGCCGCAGCGCGAGGAAAACGTACTCATGATGTAAGGGTTGGCACTGGCCAGATCCGGGTTCTTCTGCAACGCGGCGACGGTGATCCAGTTCGGCGCGATTTCCGGAACGAAATAGCCGAGGCCGGCGATGGCGTCCGGGTTGTTGAGGTTGTAGTCGTTGCCGGCGGCAAAGATCGTGACGATACCGCTGCGTGCGGCGGCGATCGCCCCGTCATAGGCTCCACCGGGTTTGGTGCCCAGCAGCGTGCGGATCTCGTTGAACTGTACCTGCGCGTCGTTGACGGTGAAGTGCGGGTACGCCGGGTCGCGACCGCCAAGGTCGAAACGGTCGGTGATGCCGATACCCCAGCTGTTGTTGATGATCCGCGCGCCACTGGCGATCAGTGCATCCCAACCGGCCTTGTACACCGCGCCGTCGTTACCGCGCACGATGCCGTCCTCCGGGCCCGGGTCGCCGTTGTCGGCGCTGATGATTTGCGCACCGAACGCGACGCCGTGCATCGGCCCGCCGTCACGACTGCCCGCCGCAATACCGCCGACGTGGGTGCCGTGGGCGCCGAGTTTGCCGTCGGAACCGACCGAGGGCGAACCGTCATAACGGAACGCGTCCCCGGCTTTGACCGGGATGTACGGGTCGGTGTATTCGCGGATCCCGCTGGTGACCAGGGTGATGACCTTGTTGCTGCCGGAGAACTCCGGGTGTGCGGCGTAAACCGGCTGGTCGAAAATCCCCAGCTTCACGCCTTTGCCGGTGTAACCAGCGGCGTAAGCGTGATCGGCACCAATGGCGCCCAGGCCCCAGTCAGCCTGGAACTCGGCGCTGCGCCAGCTTGACGGATCGCCCGTACGACCGTTTTCCACGTAAGGCGCGGCGTGTGCCGTGCCCCAGGTGGTGAGCGCGTACAACACGGCGCAAGTCAGTGTTTTGAGGGCAAAGCGGCCACCCGTTTGCGCGGGGGTTTTATTGTTATTCATCCAGCGACCTTCCTTAGTTATGTTGCGAAAAATCCTGATCGTTCCCACGCTCCGCGTGGGAATACCTCCAGGGACGCTCTGCGTTCAGTGACGCGGAGCGTCACGGGCTGCGTTCCCACGCAGAGCGTGGGAACGATCAATCAACTCGGTATTTTGAGAGACCGCAGGGGGCCGCTTCGCGCCCCATCGGGGATAAATCCCCTCGCCACAGCTATGTGAGCAGCCGTGAATCCGTGGTTCAGAACTGCCAGTTCAGGCTCAACCCAACGCCATGGCTCTTCTCGCGACTGGCCAGTTGTCCGTTGTAATCAAGGTTCACCCGCACGTCTTTGCTCAAGGCCAGGCTGGCCTGCACGCCGACCAGCGCGGCATCGCGCACCAGCGCCGAACTCTCCACGCTGTAAGGCGCGCCGCCGCTGGCGAAACGCAGATGCTGTTCAGATTCGATGTCGCTCAAGCTGTGCTGCCAGCCGAGGTGGCCGCTGACATCCAGCGACTGCTGATTCGCCAGGTTGAACGTCTTGATCGCCCGCACGCCGAGGGTGCTCAGCACCGCGTCACGTTGATCGCCGGAGCTTTTCAGCGCCGCCGCGTCGCCCTTCTCGGTCAAGCCTTCAGTGTCCACATGCACGTAAGCGAGATTGGCGAACGGCTCCAGCACCAATGGTTGCAGGTGCAGTCGATAGGCCGCTTCGCCGAACACTTGGGTCGTGGCGGCATCGACCTTGGCTTTCTGTTTGGCGCTGACGTTGGCGTATTGCAGATCACGCTTCACATCGGCGCGGTGCCAGCTGTAAGCCGCGCCGGTGCTCAAGCGCCAGGCACCGATTTCATGCCCGGCATAAGCGCCGAGGTGATAACTGTCGACCTTGGCCGACGAGTGCGTGCCCGAGCCCATGCTCAGTGAACTGTCGCTGTAACCGGTAACCAGACCGATGCGCGTCTGCTCGTCCAGAGCGCCGTCGACACCGGCCAGCAAGCCGCCAAGCGAGGTGCTGTAACCCGCCGTGTCGTGGCTTGAATCAGTCGTGCCCCAGGCGCCCAGTGCCTTGATCCAGCCGTTGTTTTGCGTTGCCGAGGCATCGTGCAGGCGTTCGCCCACGGCATCGCGCAATTGACGGCTGTCGTTGATCAGCATCGAACCCAGGGCCGGGTAAATCTCGCCACTCAGTTGCTGGAACGCTTGTTGCGCGGAGGCGGCGTCTGCCGACAGCAGCACGCTTTCGTAGACTGCGTTGCCGGCGCCCAGGCCCTCGACCGCAGCAGCGACCGAGCGCTGATTCGGGGTCTGGCCGACGCTGGCAAACGTACTCGCGTTACGTTCGATATCGAGTTGGATGCCGTTGGCGGTGTAGTCGAGGTTGCCGCCGATGAACAGATAGTTCGGCAGCACGGCAGCGAACTGGCCCTGAATGCCTCCGGCCGCTTGCAGGATGTTGTACTGACGACTGAGCAGGCTTTGCGTCTCGGCGGTGCTGAGCAAGGTCGGGCTGTTTTCCAGCGACAGACTGACGGTGGCGCCGCTGACGCTGGCGCTGCCGCCGGCAACGATGCGGTCACTGCTGGTAGGCGACAGCTCAACGGCGTAAGTCGAACCCGGCGCGAAGTGAACGTCGCCCGCCACGTTCAAGGTGCCGATGGAATTGCCCGGCGCCACGCGACCGCCAGTGTTGGCCGTCAGCGCAGCGATCCGCCCGGAACCACCCAGCGTGCCGCCGTCATTGACAGTGACCGCCGAAGCCAGCGCACCGTTGACGCTCAGCAAGCCGCCATTGACCGTGGTCGGACCACGGAAGGTGTTATCCCCGGTGAGGTACAGGCGTCCGGCGCCGGATTTGATCAGGCTGCCCTGATAAACCCGCGTCGCCGCTGCCGCATCACGCGCCGTGCCGATGGCGTAATCGGTCTGATCCTGCTGACTGGCGCCGGCCGCAACGCCGTTTTGCCAGCCCTTGTCTTGCAAGGTCTGCTGCCACGCTGAGTGTTCGGCGAGGTCTTCACTCTGGCGCTGAAGCAGTGCCTTGTCGGAGATGTCATTGCTCCAGACATCGCTCTGCCTGGCCGCCAGATTGGCGTCAAACGCGCCGAGCAATTGGCCCGGCCCGCGCATCGCCCGGTTCAGGTTGGCCACGCCCCAGCCGACCCGCTCGGTGGGCGCGTCAGTGACTGATCCGTCGAGTTGCGTGGCCGTGGTCAGCAGGGTTTCCAGCGCCTGCTGGTTGTTCATGTACGGGTAACGCTCCATCACCAGCGCCAGCGCGCCGGTGGCGTGCGGCGCCGACATCGAGGTGCCGGACTTGATCGCGTAGCCACCGTCGGGGATGGTGCTGTCGATCTTCGCCCCCGGCGTGGTGATGCACCAGTATTTGGCGAGGCCGCACTGGTTGTACTTCTGTTGATTGCTCTGATCGAGCCCGGACACGGCCAGCCAGTGACCTTCAAGATCCGGCTGAAAGTACGGCAGTGCCGAGCGCACGCTGGCATTCGGGTAGCCACTGTTGCCGGCGCTGAACACGTTGATCACGCCGCGTCGCGACACGTCGGCAGCGGCGTCGAGCCAGGTGCCTTTGTTCCAGTGCTGGGCGTAAGCGGCGTGCAGATCGGCCAGTGTGCGATAGCTGACATCCGGCGGTTGACTGCCCCAGCTGTTGTTGATGGCGCGGACGCCGGCATCAGCCAGTGCGTCGTAGGCCGCTTTGAAATAGCGCGGGTCGGGATTGGGGCCGAACAGGAAACTGTCGCTCTTATTGGTGTTGCCGACGTAGATCTGCGCGTTGTACGCCACGCCATGCATGCCCGTGCCATCGCGGGAGGCGCCCATGGTGCCGACGACGTGGGTGCCGTGGGAATCGTTGTTGGCGTTGAGGGTGCCGTCGACGTTGAACGGTGATCCATCGACGTAACTTCCGCTGGTCAACACCGGGTGATAGCGGTCAGTGGCGAACTCGGGATGGGCTGCGTAAAAGCCGGAATCGAGGGCGCCGATTTTCACGCCTTTGCCGGTGATGCCGGCAGCGTAGGCCTGGTCGGCCTGCATGCGCTCAAGACCCCAGTCACGCAGGAACTCGGCGCTGCGCCAACTGGCGGGATCGCCGGGTTTGCCGACTTCCAGGTACTGTGCCTGGGCCTGGGAAACGGAGACTGCGAGCAACAGGGTGCCGACCGAAATCGACTTGATGCGTACTTCCATGTTCACCACTCTCTTTTATTGTTTTATGCAGGTTTTTCTACGGTGTTGCCTGAAGCCCTCACCCCAGCCCTCTCCCAGAGGGAGAGGGAGCCGACCGCGCTGTCTTGAGCTATACATCGACCTGAAATACCGAATCGATTATGGATTCAGCACCACGTTCAGGACCGTGTAACTCTTCCTATTCATTCCTTCACCGACCGCGCTGTCATGCGTTTTTCGCCGACCTGAACATTCCGGTCGATTATGGATTCAGCACCGTACGTTCAGGTCGGTGCATCTCTCAAGCATCCCCCAATCAGTCCCCTCTCCCTCCGGGAGAGGGTTAGGGTGAGGGGCGGTCTCAAGGCCTGCCCATCAACGATGAGCAACGCCAAACGCCTCATCCACCCGCGCCAGATCCTGTTCATTCAAGGTCCCGGCGTAGTAATGCAATTTGGTCCACGCCATCAGATAGTCGTACCGCGCCTGCGCCAGATCGCGGCGGGTGGTGAACAGTTGTTGCTCGGCGTTCAACGCGTCGAGGTTAGTCCGTTCGCCGCCGAGAATGCTTTGCCTGGTCGACACCACCAGCGCTTCCGCCGAGGTCAGCGCCTTTTGGTAAGCGCGCAATTTGTTTACCCCGGACAAACAGGCGCTGAACTGACGACGCAGTTCAATCAGCGTCTCGCGGGTCTTGCCGTCCAGTTCATACTCCGCCTGTTCCATGGTGCGGCTGGCTTGCCGCGTCGAAGCCGACACCCCGCCACCGGCGTACAACGGCACGCTCACTTCGAGGCCGATGGTGTTGGTTTCGTAACGCTGGTTGTAGGTGTTACCGCTTTCCGATTCGTTCTGGCGCATCGAGGCGTAGGCGTTGATTTTCGGTAGATGCCCGGCACGGTTGCGCTCGACTTCGTAACGCGCCACTTCCACGGCCTGACGTTGCGAGGCCAGATTCGGGTTATTGCTGATCGCCATTTCGTGCCACGTGTCGTAGTTGGCCGGCATCAGCGCGAAGGTCTGGAAGTTTTGATCCAGCGGCGCCAGATCAGCGATATCCACCGCTGGCACACCCACCAGCGCGCCCAATTCCCGCAGCGCCGCGTCTTGTTCATTGCGCGCCTCGATTTCCTCGGCCGTCGCCAACTCATAGCGCGATTCGGCTTCGAGGATATCGGTGCGCGTGCCCTCGCCCTGCTTGAACATGTGCTCGTTCTGCTGGAACTGCTGCTCGTAGGCTTTCTTCTTCGCCTGGGCGATGTCGATCTGGTCCTGGGCAAACAAGGCTTTGGTGTAGTTGTCCAGCACCCGCACCAGCAGTTCCTGGCTCTTGCCGCGAAAGTTCTCGTCGGCGAACAACGACTGCGCCACACCCTTGCGATACGCCGCGTAGGCTTCGTAATCGAGCAAGGGTTGTTGCAGGGTCAACGCCGAGCCATAACTGCTGTAATTGCGGTCTTCAGTGCGATTGCGCGCGCGGTCATCAAGGGAAGTCGCTTTCGACGTGTTGCGGCCCTTGTTGTAGGTGTAACCGATGCGCGGCAACAGCCCGGCGCGGCCGATGGCACGGTTTTCCAGGCCAGCGTCGCGTTCCTTGATTGCGCCGAGGAACACCGGGTCATTGCGCAACGCCTGTTCGTAAATCTCGAACGGCCCCATGGCCGCCACTACCGAGTGACTCGCGAGCAGCATCAATGCCGCCCCGAGCATGGAAAGCTTATTCATACAGCCGAACATCCTTATTCTTCGGTCAGCGCAGAGCCGGCCCGGTCGAGCAGCGGTTTGAACAGATAGTTGAGGAGTGAACGTTCGCCCGTGCGCACGAACATTTCTGCGGGCATGCCGGGCTTGATCACCAGACCGTTGAGTTTTTCCATAGCCTGATCGCTAACGCTGCTGCGCAACACGTAATACGGCACGCCGGTTTTCTCATCGACCATCTGGTCGGCGGAGATCAGGCTGACTTCACCCGGTACACGCGGGGTTTTGCTCTGGTTGAACGCGGTAAACAGGATGTCCACCGGCAAGTGCGGACCGACCTTGTCGATCAGGTTGATCGGCAAATGCCCCTCGACTTCCAGGGTGGTGCCTTGCGGAACGATCTCCAACAAGGTTTCGCCCTGACGCACCACGGCGCCTTCGGTGTGCACGCCGAGGTTGACCGCGACACCGTCAGCAGTGGCGACGATCTCACTGTGTTGCAGGTCGAAACCGGCGGAGGTCAGTTGCTCGGACAGGGTGACGCTCTTCAGCTGCGCGTCGGCCAGTTGCGTGCGCACTTCCTTCTGATATTCCTCGCCGTGCTGTTGCAGCTTCAGGCGCGACTCAAGAATGCCTTGCTCCACTCGACCGCTTTCACCGGTGTTTTCCGCCAACTGCTGCTGCACTTGCGAGAGTTGGCGCTGGTATTCCATCAAGCGGTTGCGCGGGATGTAGCCGTTGTCAGCCAGCGGTTGCAGGTTGCTCAACTGTTGTTGCAGCGAGTCTGCCTGGGCATTGAGGTCGGTGCGTGCGCGGCGCATGCCGGCCAGTTGCGCGGTGGCGCCTTCGATGCTGGCACGCAATCCGGCCTGCTCGCGGTAATACGCTTCGCGGCGGCTGCTGAACAACTGCCGTTGACCTTCCAGGACCAGCGCCAGACGCGGGTCCGGGTCATTGCTCAACTCGGCGGGAAAGGTCACTTGCTTGAGGTTGTCGCGCTCGGCCTGCCAGCGCGCCAGGCTCGCCCACGCCATGCGGTACTGCGCCTGCAGCGATTGCACATCGGCGGCGACTTGGGTCTGATCGAGCCGGAACAGTGGCTGCCCCTGCTTCACGATCTCGCCATCGCGCACCAGAATCCGGCTGACCACACCGCTGCTCATCGACTGCACGGCTTTGCGTTTGCCCGTGACCACCACGGTGCCCTGCACCGGAATACCCTGATCCAGCGGCGCCAACGCGGCCCAAGTAAAGAAACTGCCGGCGCCGACAATCGCCAGAATCCAGCCCATGCGGGCGAAGAATTTCGCATCACGCTCGGGGCGTTCGGCGACGTAGGCGTGTTCCATGCTCGCTTCGTTTTCAGTGTTCATGCTTGCGCTGCTCATACACCCGAATTCCTTGTCGTGGGCTGGTACTGCCGGCTCATGCTGAGCCCGCCCGGTGCTTGCGCAGGTTTCTCGCGTTGTTGCTCGTTGGCGGCGCCGGACAGCGCCTTGAGCACGTCCTGACTGGCACCGAAGGCTTGCAAACGGCCGTCGTTGAGCACCAGCAATTTATCGGCCTGGGCCAGCACCGAAGAGCGGTGCGTCACTAACACCACCGTGGTGCCTTGGGCCTTGAGCTGCGCGATGGCGCTGGCCAGTGCCGCTTCGCCGACGGTGTCGAGGTTGGAGTTGGGTTCATCCAGCACCACCAGGCTTGGCGTGCCGTACATGGCCCGCGCCAGTGCCACGCGCTGCTTCTGGCCGCCGGACAGACCGCTGCCGTCCTCGCCCAATTGCGTGTCGTAACCTTGCGGCAGGCGCAGGATCATTTCGTGGACGCCGGCCTGTTGCGCGGCGGCCACGACTTTCTGCGGATCGGCTTCACTGAAACGCGCAATGTTCTCGGCGATGCTGCCGCTGAACAGCTCGATGTCTTGGGGCAGGTAGCCGATGTACGGCCCGAGCTGATCACGGTTCCAGCGGTGAATATCTGCACCGTCCAGTCGCACCGTGCCACCGAGGGTCGGCCACACGCCGACCAACACACGGGCGAGGGTCGATTTACCCGAACCGGAAGCACCGAGTACGCCCAGCACTTCACCTGCGCCCAGATTGAAATTGACCATGTGCAAGGTCGCCGCGCGTTGCCCCGGCGGGCCGGCGCTGACCTGTTCAAAGGTGATCTGGCCTTTCGGCGCCGGCAGCGCCATGGCGTCATCGCTTGGCGGGAAGGCTTGCAGCAGCGCATCGAGACGACGGTAAGCGAGTTTCGCCCCGCTCCACTGTTTCCACACGGCAATCAACTGATCGATCGGGCTCAACACGCGGCCCATCAGAATCGAACCGGCGATCATCATCCCGGCGGTCATGTCGCCCTTGATCACCAGCAACGCACCGAGCCCCAGCACCAGTGATTGCAGGCACAGGCGCAAGGTTTTGCTCAGCGAACTGATCACCGCCCCCGTATCACTGGCCTGATTCTGCAGACCCAGAAAGCGTGAATGCACCTGGAACCAGCGCTTGCGCAACGAACCCAGCATGCCCATCGCCTGAATGGTTTCGGCGTTATGCAGATGGCTGGTGGCCAACTGGCTGGATTTCTGCGAGAAACCGGCGGCTTCGCCCAGCGGCTGCTTGGTCATGTATTCGTTGAGGCAGGCCAAGGCGATCAACAACGCCGCGCCGGCCGTGGCGAGGACGCCAAGCCAGACGTTGAACAGGTAAATCACGAACAGATAAACCGGGAACCATGGCGCATCGAAAAAGGCGAACAACGCAGGCCCGGTGACGAATTGGCGAATGTGGGTCAAGTCGCCCAGCGATTGCCCGGCGTTGCCCTCGCCCTTGAACAGGTTGCGTTCGAATGCAGCCTGATAGACCCGCAGGTTGAAACGGCGCTCCAGTTGGCTGCCGATACGGATCACGATAAAGCTGCGCACCACTTCCAGCAGGCCGATGAAGGCAAAGAAACCGACGACCATCAGCGACAGCATCGCCAGGGTGGTTTCGTTCTGCGAGGACAGTACCCGGTCGTAGACTTGCAGCATATAAATCGACGGCACCAGCATCAGCACGTTTATCAGTGCAGTAAAGCAGCCGACGCTGATCAGAATGCTTTTATAGTCGCCCAATGCCTTGAATAAGGGAGCGGTGGCTGGGGCCTTCGCCATCTTCATCGATTCGTCCTGAAAGATATCTCCCGTCGATCATTGACGAGACTTCAAATTAGTTATCCGGACAATCCCGGAATTTGCTTTTTTTGTGGGTACTTACAATTTCATAACAACTTCCGCGATTTAATGCGGCGCAGTTGTTTTGAAGACAGCTGCTTATAACCACACAGCAGCGCCTTATATAAAAACCTGTCGCCTACTTGGTAATTACAACTATGGCGTCTTGCGCTCCAGGGTAATGACCAGGCCCGACTTCAGAGTAGCCAGATAATGCCCGTCACGTTGTCGGCTGAAAAACTGGATTCTTGAACCTTCCTTGCCGGTGATGGAAATGCCGTCCGGGTCGGGAAACCAACCGATGGGCGTTTCTTCCAGCCAGGCCGCGAGGCATTCGGCGCCCTCCCCGACAGTCTGGTTCAGTGCCAGTTCTACAGCGCAGGTATTGGAGGGTTTGTCTTGCAGCTTTTGCGCTTCAGCGGTGTCTTCGCGAGTGCTCAGCGTCGCCTGCCACTGACCGGCAAATACCGAGGGTTCTTCGAGTCTGAGGCTGCTTGCCATGCTTGCTTCTCCGGTAATCATCATCAGCGTCGCCATCAGCCACGTCTGTGTCATGTAGGTAAAAACGTTTCGACTCATAGGAAATTTCACTCCGGCGCTTAGCCTTGCCCACCGGGCTGAACGATGCAAGCGAAGAAAGCGGCGCATCACGCGCCGCTTCCCTGTTTCACATCAAGCCACGATGTCGCTGGTCGCTGCCTGGCCAACGGTGCTGACCTGGAAGTCGGCCACGCCGTGCCCGGAGAAGTCCACCGAGAGCAGGCTGTTGCCGCCCGACGAAGTCAGAATCGCATCGCCGGCTGCACCGGTGAAGCTGCTGACAAAGTGCAGGCCGGCGCCGTTGGTGATGCCGGTCAGATCGATTTTGTCCAGACCGCTGACGAAATCGAGGATCTGATCGATCGCACCCGGCTTGGAGTCGGAGCTGGCTGCGAACACGAACGTGTCCGAACCCGCGCCGCCCCACAGCTTGTCGGCACCGCCAGCCCCGTAGAGGATGTCGTTGCCGGCACCGCCCTTCAGTTCGTTGGCCACGCTGTTGCCGATCAGCAGATCGTTGCCCGAACCGCCGATGGCGTTCTCGATAATGGCGCCCTTAGCGATGGACACGTTGCCCACCAGGCCGCCAACGTCGGAGAACGAGGCGTCATTGAGGTTGATCTTCTGGTTCTGGGTGAAGCCCGAGAAGTCCAGAGTATCCTTGCCGCCCGCATCCCACACCGAGAACACCAGCTTGTCTGCCGACGACGAGGCGCTGAGGTGATCACGACCGGTGTTGGAGTTGAAACCGTAGGTAGTGTCACCGGTACGGGTGGTGGTGTTGGCACCGTAAAGCTTCTGGATGGCAGCGATATCGTCCATCAGCGGGCCGGAGGCATAAGCTTCTACGCCGCCCTTGCTGAAGTTCTGATTGGTGTTGCTCTCGCTCCAGTAACTCATAAGGCTGTAACCGCGGGTGTCTTGCCCGTAGGAAGCATCCTTGTAAGTCGGATTGCCTTCGCCGGCGTTGTAGTCGCCAGGGTGAGACAGGCCCAGGGTGTGGCCGATTTCGTGGGTCAAGGTCTGACGCCCGTAGTTGCTCAGGCCTGGGGTCTTGTTGACGTCGTAGCCACTGCCGGTCAGGTACCAGGACTGGCCGTCATAACCTGGCTCGGTGCCCGGCAGGAATGCAAACGCTGCCGCGCCTTCCTGGCCACCGCTGTAGTTACCGAAGGTCATGTGACCATCGCCGCCTCGGGCAGCTTCGGTGAACGTCACATTGGCAACATCGGCCCAGGATTGCATGGCGAGCACGGCCTGGGCTTTCTGCAGGGCGCTGAACTGACTGAAACCGGTGACCCCGAGGCCGCTGAAGTTAGCGGTTTTGGCGGTCAGAAAGGTGTAGGTCAGTTCGATCTTGCCGCTGTGATCCAGGTCGTTCCAGTGGGCACCATCACGCAGCAACTGAGTCGCAGCCTGATCCACGGAGAACGACGGTTTGCCATTGACCGTGAGGTTGCCGCCACGATCGTATTGGTGGCTGAAGCTATTGATCTGGTTCCAGGCAGAGCTGGTTGCAGCCAGAGGTTGCGGCGCTACCGACAGCAGAAGAGCCTGTTCGGCAGTATCAATAGCGTTAGCTTTAACTTTCGACATAAACACACTTCCTTGTTTAGCAATGGAACAGTTTTTGTCCGATAGCGACAACCCCTGGCGAGATTGTCCTATCACTCGCCCAATGAAGGCGTAAGAAACCTGACACAATTTGAAATCTGTCGTAAAGGATTTTTTTGAGATCAAATTGAACTGTTCCGGGAAACTCCCGTAAACAAAGCGTGCGCTGTGGGAAGAATGTTTTAGACGGTGATTTTTTGCCTAATTGTCTGACGATTTTCTATTTAATTATTAAATATGGGTAAGTTGTTTTTTGTTAGGCGCGTCTCACTTCGCTGCACTTTATTAGTGCGTGCCAGCGCATTGATATCAACTATTTCAATACTCGAAAACCAATGTGGGAGCGGGCTTGCTCGCGAAGGCGTCAGGTCAGTCAACATTGAAGTCGAATGACCCTCCGCTTTCGCGAGCAAGCCCGCTCCCACAGGGATTTATCAGCGATACGGTTATCAACTACCGGTGCGAATCTTGTTCCATACCCGCGTACGAATCCGGTCGATATTCAGCGGCATCGCTTCCAGCGCGAACAGCTTGCCCATCATCTCCGGGCTCGGGTACACCTTGGTGTCGTTCTTGATCGCCGGGTCGATCAGGCTGTCGGCTTGTTCGTTGCCGTTGGCGTAGTGCACGTAGTTACTGATGCCCGCCATCACGTCCGGGCGCAGCAGGTAGTTCATGAACGCATAGCCGGCCTTTTCGTCCGGTGCATCAGCGGGCATGGCAACCATGTCGAACCAGATAGCCGCGCCTTCCCTGGGAATCGCGTAGCCGATGTCGACGCCGTTTTTTGCTTCCTTGGCGCGGTTCTCGGCTTGCAGGATGTCGCCGGAGAAGCCGACCGCCACGCAGATGTCGCCATTGGCCAGGTCACTGGTGTATTTCGAGGAATGGAAGTAGCTGACGTACGGCCGGACTTTCATCAGCAGTGCTTCAGCCTTTTTATAATCCTCGGGATTCTTGCTGTGATGCGGCAGGCCCAGGTAATTGAGCGCTGCGGGGAGCAATTCCGGACCATTGTCGAGGATCGCCACGCCGCACTTCTGCAGCTTTTCCATGTATTCGGGTTTGAAGATCAGGTCCCAGGAGTCGACCGGCGCGTCATCGCCCAGCACCGCTTTGACCTTGGCGATGTTGTAGCCGATGCCGGTGCTGCCCCACAGATACGGGAAGCCGTGTTCGTTGCCCGGATCGTTGGTTTGCAAGGCTTTGAGCAGCACCGGGTTGAGGTTCTTCCAGTTCGGCAACTGGCTCTTGTCGAGCTTTTTCAGCGCCCCGCCCTGAATCTGCCGGGCCATGAAGTGGTTGGACGGGAACACCACGTCGTAACCGGATTTACCGGTCATCAACTTGCCGTCGAGAGTTTCGTTGCTGTCGTACACGTCATAGGTGACACCGACGCCGGTTTCTTTCTCGAAGTTCTTGGTGGTGTCCGGCGCGATGTAGTCGGACCAGTTGTAAACCTTGACCGTTTCCGCGGCCTGAGCAAGGGAAACGGCGAGCATCAGCGGTGCCAGAGCGAGGGTCTTGCGGATCATGGATCGATTCCTGTGTGGGTTTTCTTTTTTGTTGGCAGGCAATCAAAGGATCAAACAATCAGAAAATCAGCACGTAGCTCTTGCGCACGGTTTCCTGGATATCCCAGATACCGAGCGTGTTGGCCGGCAACATCAGTGCGTCGCCACCTTGTATGTGCAGGGTTTCGCCACCACCGTCGGGGGTGAACGTGCAGCGTCCGGAGATGAAATGGCAGAACTCCTGCGCGGTAATCTGCCGACGCCAGCGGCCGGGGGTGCATTCCCAGACGCCGGTTTCTACGCCGTCGTCGCGCTCGACGCTGGTGGTCGAGGCAATGGCGACAGGTTCGCCGAGGGGCACGGCGACCGGATTGGACTCGTCGAGCTGGAGCGTGGCGGTGTTTTTGAACTGGGTGATGCTCATGGCGTTACCTGTCTTGGGGCTTTGTTGATGGCTTTTTTGGGAGTGCATCGACGTTCAATGCATGAAACCTTCCATGAAACCGGCCACTTGGCTGGCGAGTTTGCGCCGCCATGGCGCGGTCGCCGGGTTGGCCAGGGTCTGGTCTTCATGGACGAAGCTTTTGATGATCGCGTTGTAACCGAGCCAGCGACACGGCTCCGGCTCCCAGGCGCGCAGAGCGTGAATGCCGCCGTCGGGCAGCACCCAGGGCTGGTTAACCAATTCGCTGTCGCGTTCAAGAATCAGATCCGCCAGGGTGCGGCCGCCGAGGTTGCTGGCACCGACACCCTCCCCGCCATAACCGCCGGACAACGCGATGCCATTGGCACGGTCGCAGAGCATGTGCGGCTTGAAGTGTCGGGACATGCCGAGGTTGCCGCCCCAGGCGTGAGTGATCTGCACATTTTTCAGTTGCGGAAACAGTTCGCCGAACAGATAGCGGCGTAGCTCGACCTCATCACGGGTCAGGTCGAAGTTGTGGCGCAACTGGCCGGCAAACTGATAACCGCCACGTGCGCCGAAGATCAAACGGTTGTCGGCGCTGCGCTGGCCGTAAGTGACCTGGCGGCTGAATTCACTGAAGGCCTGGCCGCGATTGAGGCCGATCTCATCCCAAGTGGCGGCAGACAGTGGCTCGGTGGCGACGATCAGGCTTTGCACCGGCAACTGATAGCGACCCAAGGGCGGCAATGTCACCGAATACCCTTCAACTGCCGGAACGATCCAGCGACTGCGCACACTGGCCTTGGCCGTACGCAAGCTACCCGACTGCCAATGGGTGACCGGGCTGTTTTCGTAGATTTTCACGCCCATGCCTTGCACGGTGCGCGCCAGAGCACGTACCAGTTTGGCCGGGTGAATGGTCGCCACATGCGGCGCATAGATGCCGCCGTAGGGTTTGGCGACGCGGATCTGCTGCGCCAGCTGCTCGGGGCTGAGCCAGCGGTAATCGTCGTCGGTCAGGCCTTGGGCATGCAGCTTGGCCAGGTATTCACGCAGGCTGGCTTCTTGCTCCGGGTAACGTGCCGCGCAGTACAGGACGCCGCCCTTGCGGTAGTCGCAGTCAATGCCTTCGCGCTCGAGGACGACTTCCACTTCATCGGGGATGCTGTGCAGCAGGTCAAACGAAGCGCGGCGCTGTTCCGGAGACAACCCGGCAAGCAAACGATCCTCGCCGAGCAGGTTGCCCATCAGCCAACCGCCGTTACGACCTGAGGCGCCGAACCCGGCGGTTTGCGCCTCGATGATGGCGATATCCAGGCCTGGGGCATGTTTCTTCAGGTAGTACGCCGTCCACAGCCCGGTGTAACCGGCGCCGATGATCGCCACATCGACGTCCAGATCCCGCTCAAGCGCGGGCCGCGCGATCAGCGGCTCGTCGAGTTGGTCCATCCATAAACTGATAGTGCGCCATGCTGGCATGCAAGACTCCGCCACTGAAAACCTTCGATGGCGTCGATCCTAGTGCGCGGGCTCAGGGAATGTCTTGCGCGCGTGTCCGCAAAGAAATTTGTTTGACGTAGGCCTTCGGCGACTGCCCGGTGTGCTGACGGAAACAGCTGTAAAACGCCGACAGCGAATTGAACCCGGCCGCGAAGGCCAGCTCATCGATACGCACGGGCGGCGTCGCCGCGTCGAGGGATTTGAGCAAATGCTGCAGGCGCGCCTGATTGACGTAGCGATAGAAGCTCTGCCCCAGCACCTGATTGAGCAGGTAGGAAATCTGATTGCGGCTGTACCCACACTCCTTCGCCACCCGTTGCAGGTCGAGCTCGGGATCGAGATACGGTTGCTGTCGTTCGAAATATTGCTGCAAGTCCTCGGCCATAAAGCTCAATTGGCGCGGCGACAGGCCCAGACGACTGACCGCCGGGCGCTGGCTGGCTTTCTCGTTGTCGCCACTTTGCGCGCGAACCAGCGAGGCGTATTCGTTAACTCGCCAGATCAGCCCGTCCTTGACGGTGATTGCCTCACTGGAGCGGAACGACACCAGCCCGTCACCACCGCGTAGCGTCACTTCGTATTGAATGAACGCGGTGTTGCCGTCCACGCGGATCCGGTCGCAATGCTCGAGCGCTTCGTCGGATTCCCTCGGCATGCTGACCCGCACGTACTCGCGCAACTCGTCGAGACCGAGCACGCGGTTCTGGAAGAAATCGTTGTACTGGATATCCGGGTGGTACAGCGCCATGACGCTGTCGAGGTCGCGGTGTTTCCAGCTCAAGTGATAGCGCATGACCGTGGCAGCCGTGGCCTGGGTCTGGTCTGGGCCGTCATCGTCGGCGTGCATAAAGGGCTCGGCGAAAAAGAATCGAGCTTGCCCAAGTTCGCCACGGGCAGCAATGATTAATCCGTAGTGGCCTTTTGGCGACGATTACGTAGTCCGTGACTTACATCAAAAAATGCGAAGCAATCGCAAAACGAACTGAAAAATCGCACAGAAATTTCACATCCAGATGCTATTTTTAATGGCAGTCACCGGTTGAGCCAATGAAGGCTCTTCCCACCTAACGTGAGCAAAAGGAAGCGCTCGATGAAGAAGGCGGGCAACACATGAACAAAGGGTCAAGCAAAGTCACGTTCCCCAATGCATGCCAGCTGATGCGTTGGCATTTTCATCCCATGGGTTTCGAAGCAACGATGGACGCACCGGGCAGCATGATCGCCCGCCTGTTTGATCGCGCCAGTGGCGAAACCATGATCGCCATCGCCGGCATCCCGTGCGCCACGGTGATGAATGCAGCGGACGTCGAGCGAATTATCGAGGCTGTGGAGGATGAGCTGGAAGCATTCATTCCTCCAATCTCTCTTAGAAGTTACGCATAAACATTTGATTTACAACAAAAAAACCCGCAGATATGCGGGCTTTTTTTGGCTCATGCCATCTTCTTTTCGGGTCGGTGATCGGCGAAGAACGGCTTGCCCCTTGGCACCCGATCGGACGCCCGAGGCATGTTCACCGCCTGCACATCCTGCGGCTCGACGTACCAGTAACAATGACTGACTGCGCGGGTAATGCCGACGTAGGCCAGGCGCAGAATTTCATCCTTCTGGGCGCTATCGTAGGGCTCGCTGTCGCCGCTTTTACCCAACCCGGCCATGCGATAGACCTGATTCTTGTACGGCGAACTGGTCAGGTGCTGGCAGTCACCGAGGAGAAACACCGCGTCAGCCTGCAAGCCCTTGGCGCTGTGATAGGTCAACTGTTTGATGCGTCGGGCTTCGTACGGCAAGCTCGAATCAACATTAACTACAGACTGAATATGCTCTTCAATCAATGACTTATCGCTGCTTTTTCGATAAAGCATCAAGATTGAGTGGCCCCGTCGGTAGTGATCGGCGAGACGCTGCCCCAAGGCTTGGTCGTCACGCTCCAGCACGTTGACGGGCTGTAACGTTTTCGGTTCGCCGCTGGCTTTGGCCTTCTTCCCGGGAATCGCCGGTGCTGCCCGCACTATATGTTCGGCCGCGTCGATAATGTGTTGATGACTGCGATAGTTGTCGCTGAGCATGACCCGCGTAGTGCTCGGCGACGGGAATTCCTTGGTGAACTCCATGAAATAACTCGGCGAACTGCCGCGCCAGCCATAAATCGACTGCCAGTCATCGCCCACGCACAGCAGCGACGAACGCTGCGCACCCCGGCCGACATGCATGGCCGGCCCACGACTACGAATTTCGATGAGACTGGCGCGAATCCACGAGACGATCTGTGGCGAAACGTCCTGGAATTCATCGATCATCAGGTGCGACATCGGTCGCAGCAGCTCATCGCTGAGCAACTTGAGGTTTTCCGGTGAATGCTCGCTGAACAGCGCAAACATGCGGTTATAGGTCATTACCGGTGGTTTCTGGTCGAGCAGATGATCTTCCAGTGCGCGCCAGAACAGACTTAAGGCCTCGAAGAAAAACCGGTCTGGGTCATCCTTGGCGAAGCTCATACGGCCGACGGCGTCGGGTACATCCAGACCCAGGTTCTCGATGAAGCCAGCGGCGGCAACAAAACAGTCGAGCAAAGGCGCTGACGCCAGTTCGCCTTTGACCTTGTAATCGAAGCCCGGGCCTGCACTGGCATCACCCGCCAGAGTGGCCAGTACGCGTTTTGAAGAATCGTAACTATCCAGCCATATCAAAGGCTTACGACAGAAAGCTTGAAACAGGGTGCGCTTTACGGCCCACTCCGCGCGTACGGAAAGCTTGGCATTGGGCCGATTGAGCTGCGGGTTTTCTCGTGGATCGAAACCGAGCACCACCCAAGCGTCGAGGCTGGGAATGTAACCATGACCGTGGAATTTCGCGCCATTGATCTCGAAAGTCTGCCGGTTCGGCTCAATGCCCTTGATCGGCCAGGCACCGGCGCGAAACCACAGATCTTCGATGACGTCGCAGAGTTCTTCGTCGCGCTTGGCAGCGAGTTCGGTGACTGCCATGCGCTTTTGCACATCCGGGTGATCACGCTCCAGCTCCTTGAGCTGCAAGGCTGCCTTGGACAGCGGCTGAATCAACTGGCGGAAGCGCTCGTCCTGAGTGAATAAACGGTGATAGCAGGCGTTGAGCTGTTGGCGTTGAGCGTCATTGATGCGCAGATCGAACGGATTGCTATCGACCTCCTCGTCAGCACCCGGCGCGCGATGGCTGAGGTTTTCAAACGCCTGCAAACGTTCGAAACCCGGCAGGCTGCGGACCATCGGCAGGATGCGCGAGTGAAAGGTCCGCACCAGCTCGCGCGCCTGTTTCAAGCTCAACGCATGGCCCCAGAGCGCGAACAGCTCGATCAGTTTATTGATGAAATCCTTGCGCGACTCGCGGGTAAATGTCACCACGGTCATCGAATCAAGCTCAAAACCCAGATAATGGGTCAGCAACAGAATCCGCAACACCAGCGTGGTCGACTTGCCCGCTCCGGCACCGGCCACTACAGAGGTCGAAGGTGTCTCGCTGAAAATCATCTTCCACTGCGCGGTGCTCGGCTGAGCCTGTGCGGGCAGTAAACGGGCGACATCGGCTTTTATGCGTTTCTTCAATTCAGGCGTCAGCGGCAGACGCCAGTCATCGAACAAGTGATTATCGATGCTCGGCGGACGATGCTCGGTGCTGCGGCTGTCGCGAATCAACAATACCTGCCGGCCTTCTTCCAGACCTTCGAGCTTGCCCTCTTTGTAGCCGTACTCGACACCTGCCGTGTGCCCGCTGCGAAAGCCGTCAGCCTGACCATGCAGCCAGGACGCGCGATGCTGAGCACGCAAACGAGTCAAACCGTGGCCGAAGAAGCGTGCGGCCAGGCGCTTGAACCATGGCATTTCGGCCAGAGGGCGAAGTTCGGGAGGAAGTTCGGGGTGTGTTGCGCCACGCTGACGGGCTCCAGTGTGTAAGGCTGTTGAGGGCTATGGTGTCTGTATTTGCCGTCGAGTTCTAGCGAAATGCTTACAGGTCATTGGTTTAGGCGATGAATTGAAGGTGGGACAAGAGTGTTTCGACGCCACTTTCTATCAAGTTATTCGATGCTGATACCGCAGTTTTTACGCTTTTTATCGATACTTGCCTGATAGATGATCGACGCCATACACCACCGGACTTGCGCCAGATGCGGCCATCGCATCCTCGCGACGAGCCTTTTGAGGAGACGAACATGCTTGAACTCAGACCTTTCAGCTCGCTGGGCGGCGCCCATCATGGCTGGTTGGATGCCCATCACCATTTTTCGTTCGCCGAGTATTACGACCCGCAACGCATGAACTGGGGCAACCTGCGGGTCTGGAATGACGATGTGATTGCCCCCGGCACCGGTTTCCCGCAGCACCCGCATCGCGACATGGAGATCATCACATATGTGCGTGAAGGCGCGATTACCCATCAGGACAATCTCGGCAACAAGGGCCGTACCGAAGCGGGCGACGTACAAGTGATGAGCGCCGGCACCGGCATTGCTCACAGCGAATACAACCTGGAGGCGCAGGACACGAGGATTTTCCAGATATGGATTCTACCGACCGAAACCGGCGCCCCGCCGTCATGGGGTGCGAAACCCTTTCCGAAAGGTCAGCGCGAAGGCTTTGTGACCCTCGCCAGCGGCAAGGACGGCGACGATCAAAGCCTGCGGATCCGCGCCGATGCACGCTTGGTCGCGGCGAACATCAAGGCTGGAGAAACAGCCGAATACCAACTGGAGCCGGGCCGTCGTGCGTATCTGGTGCCGGCGACAGGTGTCATTGAAGTCAACGGCTTGCAGGCACAAGCTCGAGACGGCGTGGCGATTGCGCATGAACAGGTATTGACGGTCACGGCGCTTGAAGACAGTGAGATTGTCCTGGTGGATCTCGCCTGATTTCATCAGTGTTTGAATAAAAAGGGGCAACCGTAATGGTTGCCCCTTTTTATTCAAACACTGATGTCGTTGCGGCTTATTTAGTGCTGATAGCACCATCCACCAGGGTTTGCGCTTCGGCCACCAGTTGCTTGAGGTGGTCGTCGCTGATGAAGCTTTCGGCGTAAATCTTGTAAATGTCTTCGGTGCCCGAAGGACGTGCTGCAAACCAGCCGTTTTCGGTCATCACTTTCAAACCGCCAATCGCTTGGTCATTGCCCGGTGCATGGCTGAGAATGGTCTGAATCTTCTCGCCTGCCAGTTCGGTCGAGGTGACCTGCGCCGGCGACAGCTTGCTCAGCAGCGCTTTCTGTTCCGGGTTGGCCTTGGCATCAACACGCACCGAGAACGGCTCGCCCAGTTCGTCCGTCAGGGCGCGATAGGCCTGGCTTGGGTCGCGACCGGTGCGCGCGGTCATTTCAGCAGCGAGCAATGCCGGGATCAGTCCGTCCTTGTCGGTGCTCCATACGCCGCCATCCTTGCGCAGGAACGATGCGCCAGCGCTCTCCTCGCCACCAAAACCCAACGAGCCGTCGAACAGACCGTCAGCAAACCATTTGAAGCCGACCGGCACTTCATACAGGCGACGCCCCAGACGCTTGGCAACGCGATCGATCAAGCCACTGCTGACCACGGTTTTACCCACGGCCGCATCGGCACGCCATTGCGGACGGTTCTGGAACAGGTAGTCGATGGACACCGCCAGATAGTTGTTCGGCGCGAGCAAGCCACCGGATGGCGTGACGATGCCATGGCGATCGTGATCCGGGTCGCAGGCAAACGCGACATCGAAACGCTCTTTCAGGCCGATCAAGCCTTGCATTGCATGGCTGGACGATGGGTCCATGCGAATCTGACCATCCCAATCAACGGTCATGAAGCGGAAAGTCGAATCGACTTCCTTGTTCACCACGTCCAGGTCCAGACGATAGTGCTCAGCGATAGCCGACCAGTAACGCACCCCTGCTCCACCCAACGGGTCAACGCCCAGATGCAGTTTGGCATCACGAATGGCATCGAAATCGATCACGTTGATCAGATCGGCAACGTAAGAATTCACGTAGTCGTGGCGATGAGTCGTGCTGGCCTTGAGCGCTTGCTCGTAGCTGATGCGTTTAACACCCGCCAGTTTGTTGGCCAGCAGCTCGTTGGCCTTGGCTTCGATCCACTTGGTGATGTGGGTGTCGGCGGGGCCGCCATTGGTCGGGTTGTATTTGTAGCCGCCACTTTGCGGCGGGTTGTGCGACGGCGTGATGACGATGCCATCGGCCAGGCCCGAGGTACGGCCGCGGTTGTAGCAGAGAATGGCATGGGAAATAGCAGGTGTCGGCGTGTATTCATCACCTTCAGCGATCATCACGGTCACGCCGTTGGCCGCCAGGACTTCCAGAGCGCTGGCTCCGGCCGGCGTCGACAGCGCGTGGGTGTCGATGCCGACGAACAGTGGGCCGGTAATTCCCTGGGCTTCACGGTACAGGCAAATTGCCTGGCTGATGGCCAGAACGTGCCATTCATTGAAACTCAAGTCGAAGGAACTGCCGCGGTGACCGGAAGTGCCGAACGCCACGCGCTGCGTGGAAATGGAAGCGTCGGGCTGGCCGGTGTAATAAGCCGTTACCAGTCGCGGGATATCGACCAACAATTCTGCCGGTGCCGGTTTGCCCGCAAAAGGACTGAGAGTCATGCAAAACCTCTGAAATAGAGTGGTTCAGGAATAGAGCGCAGTTTACTGGCAGTTTGACCGCAGCGCGATGGGATCTATCCGAGACTCTCCCGATGTTTTTTAACGTTAATCATCGGGCGCCAGACGCAACGCGTCACCCAATAGCCCGACGACATCGGCCAGATCGTGCTCACCATGGGTCAGCGAACTCAATCGCAGATGGTGCCCATGCAGGCCCTGCAGACTGAACAGCTCCCCAGGTGCAATGACGATCTGCTGCTGGAGCAAACGGTGAAACACGTTGCCCATATTCACCGGTCGCAACGAGCGCACCCATATGGTCGCCCCACCCTGCGATTCGTCGATCGCCAACGCTTCACCCAGTCGCTCGCGCAATAACTCGATTAATTGCGTGCGACGCTCCTTGAGCATTCGGCGCAGCACGGACAAGTGCTGATCCAGCCTGCCGCCGCCCAGCAACCTGGCAATCGCCTTCTGGCGGATCGGCGACAAACGGAACGCACGCAACAGGAAATGGCGTTGCAACTCACTCCGCCAATGGTGAGACAGCACAAAACCGAAAGGCGCCTCTGTACCGACGAACTTCTCGAACGTGGAAAACACCAGCAAGCGATCAGGATCCAGCCAGTCGCGCAAGCGCTGGGAGTCGTTGCCTTCATCGAGTTCGCTATAACAGTCGTTTTCCAGCACCCACGTACCATGGCATCCGAGCAGATGCGCGATCGCCTGTCGATTGGTCCGGGACAGCGGGCTGCCCTGAGGCATGCTCAACGCCGAAGACAACAGGATCAAGCGCACCGGCTCACTCTTGAGCAATGACTCCAGCCGCTGGGGATCAATCACTCCTCCCGTCAGCAGCGGCAGCTCGATGACACGAACTTCAGCAGCATCCAACAGGCGCAAGATCACCCAGTCGCATGGAGATTCGACCACTACGGTGGCCCCACGCAGCTCAAGCACGGAGATCAGTATTTCCAGCACCCCACGCAGATCTGCACCGATATAGACGTCATCGGCATGCCAGCAATTCACCGTTGACGAGGTATAGCGCGCGGCAAGCACCGTACGCAGTTCCAGCTCGCCGCAAGGCTGCGCCAGTAGCTGCGGCTGTCGCGGATATTGGCGCAGCAGTTCGCGTTCAAGTGTCAGTAGCGGACTGTCCAACGGTTGCAGTGAGGCCGGGTCGTCGGCGCTCAACACACACATACCAGGGCGCCTGGCGTTGACATACACAGTTTCAAGCAAGTCACTGCCGCAACCGGGCGACTCCAGAGCGTTCTGCGCTTGCGCGTAGTAACCGGACTTGGCGATTGAATAGACGCGACCTTCTTTTTCCAGCAACGAATAGGCGTACTGGACGGTCGATATAGACACATTGAGTCGATCAGCCAATTGCCGCAACGAGGGCAAGCGCACTGCCGGGCCACCCCCCGCCTCGTCGATTAACAGCGTCAGATAGCGATACACCGCCTGATATACGAAGTCGTTTTCCCGTGACGCTTTCACAAGCCCGCCCCCGTGGGCAAGTATTCATGCTCTGGCAAGTGGCTCACGATCAGCCTTCCGCCGACCGATCGACGTGCTTTCCAGCACCCGCCTCGCCTGAACTTGCAATTTCACCAGGGACGGGCATGCGGATCGGGCCCATGGCGTAAAGACGCACAATCAACTTGACCGGCAAGCCACTGACATCCGTCATCCATTTCAATACCTGATCCGAGGCATGCAGGCCCTGCATCGCCCGATGCAGATCCGGCATGGCCACCAACATGCCTGGATGACAATTGCGCAGAAACCGTTCCAGCCCCGCACCGGCGTCAATAAACGGTGCAAACATCAGGCACGCCAACTGGATCTCGTTGAGTTCAAAATTTTCCAACAGGCAGCCTTCCGCTTGCTGGCGGAGGAGATCGGGGTCCTGCAGATTGCCGAAACTGGCGAGCAATTGTTCACACACCGTTTCAGGCACCTGCTTGCGGCGCATCTTCAGCAAACAGCTTTGCAGGTAATCGCTGATTCCGGCCTCATAGGTTCGCCCCTCGATGAAGCACGCCTGCAATCCTCGCAAATGTGCAGCCACCATTGGCTCTGCGAATTCGTCGTCGCCCTGAGAGAGCGTCAGCTCATCTGCCTGGAAGCCAAGAAAGTCACTGAGCAAAGGCCAGCGTTCTTCGAGCCTGCCGACAATCATGTCGTTGATGTTGATGAAGCCAGTGCGGCGACAAGCTTCGAATTGACCTTCGGGGCGCCACGTCACCCGCTCTTCGTCCGTATAGAACTCGCGGTAATAATCCCCCCCTAGCCCGTCGAGCAACGGAAACAGCGCTTCGTAGCCTGCGGCAGTCACTAACGAATCGGCAATAGCCGCTTTCTGTACGGCGCGACTCAAGCCCTCGAGGAAATGAATCTGGCGGCTCGGACTTTCACTGCCGATCATTGCATCGACGCCGTTGTTCCAGCGGGCGACCTGACCGTAGAACTCTGCGGTGGCCAGATAGGCGTCATCCCACAATTCGAGCGCTTCACTGAAGCTGCGACGATGACCAATGAGCAGCAGGTTGATCCGGTTGGCTTCACGCCCCTCGTCGCAGGCCGGCGCCTGATGGTCGAATGGCAGGACCTGACGATGATCCACCATCACCAGCTCGACACGGGGATCGTCGTAAAGGAACAGTGCGCCGTAGCTACGGTGCATGTTTTGCAGTGCCATTGGGCTGTTGCCGTTCCAGCGCAAATTGGCCACCCGCAATTGGAAGGTGGCGGGGGCACGTCCGGCGATGCTCAACTGCGCCGCCCGGAGCAGCGCCAGCGTGTAACAGCTGTCGCGCGAACCGGTCTGGTTCACCAACACCTTGAAATGACCGATGTTCTCCATGCCGCCCGCGGCCACGGCCAGCCGCTGGATCAATAACTGCAATGCCGTGCGTTCCGCGCGGGAGAAGAAACTCAGCAATCGCTGCAATACTTGTTGGTAGACATAATTCATTGCCTGATCATGGATCGTGCTCATCGGTATTTACCCGGTATAAAAAGTTTCATGACGCGCAGACCGAAATCTCGATCGCACGACAATTCATCAATAAGTAATAGACGCTCAGATGCTAACACTTACAAATCTGTAGTTATTTGAAACACTTGAGCTTTGAAAAGCCCTGAAGTCACTGACAGACAGCCTCAAGCACCTGTAAATGCTGGTATTTTTCTAGAAAATATTATTCCTAGGAAACTTCCCACAACGTCCCACGACAAGTGAGTACAAGAAAAAGAGAAGCAGTTTGCGAATAGCCCTACAACAATTAAACAGAAGTTTTCTCGACAAGCAGATCCAGCCGCTTGATGTTGCGCGGGACAAATTGAATGCACAGCCATGACTCATTCCTTGAGATGAAAGTAATCATTCAATTATCAGGGCTTACATTGCGATTAGAAGATACAGATCGAAGGCAAAAACCAGTTCAGTTGCTGAACAGATTCGGATGCAGGCAGTGAGATCGGCTTTTCGCAGGGGGAAAAACGCAGAAGAGTCCGTGGGGCCACGGACTCTGATGGAGGTCTATTTTCAGGCGGGCTCGACTTGCAGAGCGACCCGTTCGCGGCATGGGCATTCGTCCATGTAGCGATGCGCTTCGACGAACTCGTTGAACGGGAATACACGAGTCTTGAGCGGCACCAACACACGATCAGCGGTCAACTGGTTGATGTCGCGCAAGGCACGTTGCAGGGCGACGTGATCCTGGGTGATGCCCAGTTCCGGTTTGCCGGTGAAGTTACCGATGCAGTGCACGAAGAACTGGATATTCTTCTGGAACGCTGCGCAGGCCGGGAACGGCGTCTGGTTGCCACCTTGCAAACCGTACAACACCAGGCTGCCACGCGGCGCGAGCACATCGCCAAGCAGCGACATCTGCGGGCCACCGAGACCGTCAAAAACCACGTCGACGCCCCGGTTGTCGGTGATCTTGTTGATTCGCATCAACAGATCTTCCTCTTCGGTGACAATCACCTTCTCCGCGCCCAGCGACAGCAGGTATTCGCGCTCCTCCGCGTCCTTGGTAGCGGCAATCACCCGCACCCCCATGGCCTTGCCCAGTTGGACAAAGGAAGGGCCGGCACAATGACTGGCATCCGTGACCAGCGCAAACTGCCCGGGTTTTACCCGTGCCAGATCGGCATAAGCGAAATAGGCGATCAACAGCGGTGTGTAATGCACGCTGGCTTCGATCGGACTCAGCACATCCGGATAACGGGTCAGCGCTGTACGCGGCAGTACAATCGACTCGCCATAGACCGGATAGTCGTTTGGACTTTCGGCCGGGAAACTGGCGACCTTGTCACCCACGGACAGATCTTCGACATCGGCACCGACCGCCGTGACCACACCGGCCATTTCATGGCCAAGGCCTGACGGCAGGCGTGCCTGGGACGAGGCCAGATTCTGACGCCAGAGCGTGTCGTACCAGCTGATGCCGATTGCCTCGACACGCACCTGCACTTCGCCAGGACCTGGCTGAGCGGCCGCATGCTCTTCGCATTTGAGCACCTCGGCCGGACCAAACTTGTGAAAACGGATCGTGCGGGACATCGCAAACCTCGTCAAAGTAACCTCTAATGCCCTGAACTCTATCTGGGCTTTTGACCCAAGACTATCAGTGGCTATTAATAGTCGACATGCCTGTCATTGATTCCGCAGTATGGACGGCATTGGCAAAATCCATGAAAAACTGCTGCGCCCGTGTGAGTAAAGCTGAATTTTCCGGTGCAGAGTACCAGCCTTTCCCCGTAAGATTCATGCCGGCCATTGTTCTCATATGGCCGCCCTCGTCAAGCTTGATGACTCTGCCAGGACTCCAGATGAATCGTAATGACCTGCGTCGTGTCGACCTGAACCTGTTGATCGTATTCGAAACATTGATGCACGAACGCAGCGTGACCCGTGCCGCCGAGAAACTTTTCCTTGGCCAGCCGGCAATCAGTGCGGCGCTCTCGCGTCTGCGCAGCCTGTTCGATGATCCTTTGTTCGTGCGCACCGGCCGGAGCATGGAACCGTCCGCCCGTGCGGTGGAAATATTCGCCCTGCTCTCGCCCGCCCTCGACTCGATTTCGACCGCCGTCAGCCGTGCCGCAGAATTCGACCCCGCTACCAGCACCTCGGTGTTTCGCATCGGTTTGTCCGATGACGTCGAATTCGCACTGCTGCCAATGCTGCTAAAACGCCTGCGCGCCGAATCGCCTGGGATCGTGCTGGTGGTGCGCCGAGTCAATTACATCCTGATGCCAAGCCTGCTGGCTTCCGGTGAGATTTCGATCGGCGTCAGCTACACCACCGACCTGCCGGCCAATGCCAAGCGCAAAGTCTTGCGCCGCAGCCAGCCGAAACTGTTGCGCGCCGACACGGTCCCTGGCCCGTTGAGCCTCGACGATTACTGCGCGCGACCGCATGCACTGGTTTCGTTTGCGGGCGACCTCAGTGGCTTTATTGATGAGGAACTGGAGAAACTCGGGCGCAAACGCCATGTGGTGCTGGCTGTGCCGCAGTTCAACGGTTTGAGTACGTTGCTGGCGGGCA
This sequence comes from Pseudomonas sp. Seg1, assembly GCF_018326005.1. Taxonomy (NCBI): domain Bacteria; kingdom Pseudomonadati; phylum Pseudomonadota; class Gammaproteobacteria; order Pseudomonadales; family Pseudomonadaceae; genus Pseudomonas; species Pseudomonas sp. Seg1. The sequence continues at coordinate 3,075,463 of NZ_AP021903.1, read as the reverse complement.
CTGACATTGTTGCAACCGTACCGGATTACACGGCGGATGCGCTGACGGCGGCTGGCGGTGTGAGGGCGGAAGATCCGCCGTTGCCGACGCGGACGTTTGAACTGCACATGGCCTGGCGTGGGTCGCAGGATAACGATCCGGGTGAGCGTTGGTTGAGATCGCGGATTCAGATGTTCTTCGGGGATCCGGATAGCCTTGAGCTTCCGTCGCATTGAGCAGCCTGACAACGCCAGGCGCCCTCTGCTCACCGGGCGATCTCACGTCATCGACTTCGGGCCCGGGCTTCGGGCGCTGGTGAGGCGATAGATCGTCAGGCTGTAAATCATCAGCGCCAGACCTGCCAGCACGCCTCCAGCAATTCCAATGTAAGCGAACCCGATCTGGCCACCAACCCAACTCCCCAACAGTGCCCCACCACCAATACCGATGTTGTAGATACCCGAGAAAAGCGCCATCGCCACATCGGTAGCGTCCGGTGCCAACACCAGAACCCTGGACTGCAACGCCAGCCCAAATCCCATGATCGCCATTCCCCAGAAAACACTCAGCGTCCCCAAATAGGAGACTTTGCCGTTCAACGGCAAGAGGAACGCCAGGCACACCACGAGCAGCATCACACAGATGACCAGAAAACGATGCGGGTTATACCGGTGCAGCCAACTGAACAGCAGCGATCCGAAAATACCTGCGCCACCGAACAACAGCAGGATGAGCGTCACCGCATCGCTACTCATGCCCGCTACCACTTCAACGAAGGGTTCGATGTAGCTGTAAGCCGTGAAGTGAGCCGTCACCACCATGGCCGTCAGAATATAAAGCGCCACCAGTGCAGGCCGTTTGAACAACAACGGCAGGCTTCTCAGGGAGCCAGAGTTCTGACTGGGCAACAACGGTAGAACCCTGGCAAGGCACATTACCAGCGCAGCCGCCAATCCGCCGATCACCATGAACGTGGTACGCCAACCCATGGCCTCGCCCAACAATCGGCCGAGAGGAATACCCAGCACCATCGCCAGGGAGGTACCCGTTGCCAACAGGCCCAAGGCCTGCACCTGCTTGCCCTGTGGCGCGAGCCGCACTGCCAGAGAAGCCGTGATCGACCAGAACAGCGCATGCGCCAGCGCCACGCCGATGCGGCTCACCATCAGAACAGCGAAACTGCTCGCCAGGCTCGACAGGACATGACTTGCGATGAACATCGTAAACAATACGATCAATAGCCTGCGCCGCTCGATGTTGCGCGTCAGCAACATGATGGGAAGCGAGGTCAACGACACCACCCACGCATAGATTGTCAGCATCAGGCCAACCTGCGCCGTCGACATATCGAAGCTGCTACCGATCGAACTCAACAGCCCCACCGGAACAAACTCGGTGGTGTTGAACACAAACGCAGCCAGTGCCAAGGCAATCACTGCGTACCAGTTGCCGTTGGTTGTAGTTCTAGAATCGCTCATTGAAGGGGTGTATTACTCAGTCGAAGATCGCGCGCGGTTTTGCTTACCCGTTGCCGAAAAACTCAGGTGGCAGGTGGTCCGCTGGGGCCTGCACTATAAAGAAAAAGTGAAATGCTCGTCGACGACCCGCGAAGACATCGGTGGCTGAGCCAGGATCACTTTCGATTGTGCGTCGCTTTTGCATTTCTGTGCGACAGTTCCCGTTTCAGGCCTCCCGCAATGCTCTGGCACGGTGTTAGTTTGTAAGTGCATGTGTCTCAACGCTGAGACACCCCTTACTCACTGCCCTGCAAAGGAATGCCCTTCGTAATGAATTTCCCTTTCAAAAAACTGGCTGCAACGACCTTGATGCTGGCTGGACTGTCGGCTTTCACCGCGCCGGCTCACGCCAACATTACTCCACAGCAGAGCGCTGAAATCCTTAAAACCTTCAAGGCCGAGTCGACTACGGATTTCCGTCAATTCCTTGGTAGCCTCTCCAAGAGCGATCTGGCGAAAACTGCCGACATTGGCCCGACCATCAGCGCATTCCTTGACAACAAGACCCTGACCGCTGAGCAGCAGAACGAGATCTATCGTCTGCTCGGTATTTATGCCCGGGTGAAATACAGCGCCGCTGCCACCGAGACACTGCGCGAGCTGGTCGAGATCCCAACCTATCGCAAGGACGGCGTAGCCCAGCACGACAATCCGGAATTCATCAAGATCGGCGAAAAGATCAAGAGCCTGGCCGAGTCCTTCCACCTGAATTTCCGCAACATCGACAACCGCGTTTATGAGATTTCGCTCGAAGGCAGCGGCGATGAAGTCGTTGGTATTCATGCCCACGCCGACGTGGTGCCGGTGACGCCGGAAAACTGGGTATTGAAGGATGGCACCCGCCTCGACCCCTTCAAGATCACTCTGATCGGTGACCGCATGTACGGCCGTGGCACCGAGGATGACAAGAACGGCATCGTCGTAACGCTCTATGCGATGAAAGTCATCAAGGATGAAAAGCTGCCGCTCGCACGCAATTTCAAACTGTTGGTGGACACCACTGAAGAAACCACCGGCGATGCGATCCCCTACTACTTCGAACGTAATCCGACGCCCAACTACAACCTGGCACTGGATGGTGGCTACCCGGTGGTGATTGCCGAGAAAGGTTACGGCACGGTCATGGCCAACTTCGCCAAGCGCAAAGGTGAAGGCAAAGGTGCGGAAATCATCTCGATGACCGGTGGCCTGGCGACCAACCAGATTCCTTCGGTTTCAGTCGCCACCCTGATTACCGACAAACCTGCGGAGCTGGCTGCCAGTCTGCAGAAGGCCGGGGACGAGTTTGCCAAGCGCAGTGGCGGCGATTTCCAGGTGAGCGCCAAGGTTGACGGTAAAGACGTCAAACTGACGGTGACGGGCGTATCCGCGCACTCCTCCGAACCCGAGTCAGGGGTTAATCCGGTCGCGCGAATGTTGGTCTTTATTAACAGCCTTGATGGCAAGGTCGCCTTCAAGCACAACCACATTACCGATGCCGCGCGTTACGCCGCTGATAACTGGGGCCTGGATTATTTGGGCAACAAACTCGGCGTCGGTTTCTCCGACTCCTTCATGGGGCCACTGACCACGTCGCTGACCTATGTCGGCATGGATGACAAAGCCTTCAAACTCGCGGTCAACCTGCGCGTGCCGAAGGGCAAATCGCCTGAGAAGCTCAAGGCTGAGATCGCTGAAAAACTCGCGGCGTGGAGCAAGAAGAGCCATGTTGCCGTTGCTTTCGACTACTCGATCGCCGAGCCGATGTACCGCAACCCAGAAGGTGAATGGGTGAAAGCGCTGCTGGCAGTGGCAACGGAAAACCTCGGCATGAAACACGAGTTCGGCACTTCTGCCGGCGCAACTTCAGTGCATGAATTACCGAACGGCGTGCAGTTCGGTTTGGCCAAGCCGGACGTGAAATACACCGGGCACACCGACGGTGAATTCAAGACCGTGGAGCAATTCCAGCTGGATCTGCAGATCGTCACGGAAATGATTGGCCGCATTGGCCAGTTGCCGAAACTCTGATGTCACTGGGGCGAGGGAGCAAGCTCCCTCGCCCCAGTTTTTTAATCGTCACGTAATCCCCGCCGCGCAGCCTCGCTCCTGACTTTTGCACACGGGGCAACACAGAATTGCCTCCAGAGAGATTGATAGCCCCCTAACGAAAGGTGCATGCTAGAGGGCTCGCTCGGGTCTTATATCATTCCGAATGATAGTTACCTTTGCTTCATTCGATTCGTGCCATCACACCCCGCCGAGCATCATCCGCCCATCTTCAATACATTGGCGGATGCATCCATGGAACAGTCACTCAAACATTTGCGCTTCCCGTTGGCCATGTTGGCCGTACTGGTGATGAGCGCCTGCGGCAAGACTCCGGAGACTGCCGCCACTATGCCCGCTGCCAAAGTCAGCGTGGCCAAAGTGCTGGAACAACCGGTCAACGAGTGGGACGAATTCACCGGGCGCCTCGAAGCACCGGAAACCGTTGAAATCCGTCCACGGGTCTCCGGCCAGATCGACGAAGTCGCCTTCACTGAAGGTGCGCTGGTCAAGAAAGGCGACCTGCTGTTCCAGATCGACCCTCGTCCGTTCCAGGCTGAGGTGCGCCGCCTCGAAGCTCTGGTAGCCCAGTCCCGCGCCAACGCCACCCGCAGTGAAAACGAAGCCGGCCGTGGCGAACGTCTGCGTGCCAGTAACGCGATCTCCGCCGAATTGGCCGACTCGCGCACCAGCGCTGCACAAGAAGCCCGCGCCGCCGTCGGTGCCCTGCAAGCGCAACTGGACCTGGCCAAACTGAACCTGAGCTTCACCCGCGTGACCGCGCCGATCAGCGGCCGTGTCAGCCGTGCCGAGATCACCGCCGGCAACCTGGTCACCGCCGACACCACGCCGCTGACCAGCGTGGTTTCCACCGACAAGGTCTACGCCTACTTCGACGCCGACGAGCGTGTGTTCCTCAAATACACTCAACTCGCCCGTCAGGGTCAGCGCGGCGCCACCACGCCGGTGTACATGGGCCTGTCCAACGAAGACGGTAACCCGCACCAGGGCCAGATGAACTTCGTCGACAATCAGGTCAATCCGAAAACCGGCACCATCCGTGGTCGCGCGGTGTTCGACAACAGCGACGGCACCTACACCCCGGGTCTGTATGCACGCCTGAAGCTGGTGGGCAGCGGCACCTACAACGCCATGCTGATCAACGACGAAGCGGTCGGCACCGACCTCGGCAAGAAGTTCGTACTGGTGATGGACGCGGACAACAAAACCGCTTACCGCGCCGTCGAACTCGGTCCGAAAATCGAAGGTCTGCGCATCGTCCGTACCGGCCTGAACAAGGACGACACAATCATCGTCAAGGGTCTGCAACGGGTACGTCCTGGCTCACCGGTCACTCCTGAAGTGGTGCCGATGGCCAGCGAGCAAACCATTGCGGCACTCGCTCAACAACGTCAAGCGCTGGAAGCCAGCAACCTGCCTAAAGTCGCCCCTGCCAAAGGCGCGTCCGGTGCGGTTGTGAAGCTGGCTGCTACGACCCCACGCGGTTAAGGGACGACAACTCCGATGAACTTTTCCCAATTCTTCATTTCACGGCCGATCTTCGCAGCGGTGCTGTCGCTGTTGATCCTGATCGCCGGTGCGATCTCGCTGTTCCAGCTACCGATCAGCGAATACCCGGAAGTCGTGCCGCCCACCGTGGTGGTACGTGCCAACTTCCCGGGTGCCAACCCTAAAGTCATCGGTGAAACCGTGGCAGCTCCATTGGAGCAGGCCATCACCGGCGTCGAGAACATGCTGTACATGTCCTCGCAATCCACCGCTGACGGCAAGATCACCCTGACCATCACCTTCGCTCTGGGCACTGACCTGGACAACGCGCAGGTGCAGGTGCAAAACCGCGTGACTCGTACCGAGCCGAAGCTTCCCGAGGAAGTGACGCGTATCGGTATCACCGTCGACAAGGCGTCGCCTGACCTGACCATGGTTGTGCACTTGACCTCGCCAGACAAGCGCTACGACATGCTCTACCTGTCCAACTACGCGATCCTCAACATCAAGGATGAGCTCGCTCGCCTCGGTGGTGTCGGTGATGTGCAACTGTTCGGCATGGGCGACTACTCGTTGCGTGTCTGGCTCGATCCGAACAAGACCGCTTCGCGCAATCTGACAGCCACTGACGTGGTCACCGCGATTCGTGAACAGAACCGTCAAGTGGCCGCCGGCCAGTTGGGCGCGCCCCCTGCCCCGAATGCGCAGAGCTTCCAGCTGTCGGTCAACACTCAGGGCCGTCTGGTGACTGAGGAAGAGTTTGAAAACATCATTATTCGCGCAGGCGATAACGGTGAAATCACTCGCCTGAAAGACATCGCTCGCGTCGAACTGGGCTCCAGCCAATACGCCCTGCGTTCGTTGCTGAACAATCAGCCGGCGGTGGCGATCCCGATCTTCCAGCGTCCTGGCTCCAACGCCATCGACATCTCGAACGAAGTTCGCGGCAAGATGGAAGAGCTAAAGAAAGGCTTCCCGCAAGGCATGGACTACAGCATCGTCTATGACCCGACGATCTTCGTGCGCGGCTCGATCGAAGCGGTGGTTCACACCCTCTTCGAAGCGCTGATCCTCGTGGTGCTGGTGGTGATCCTGTTCCTGCAAACCTGGCGCGCCTCGATCATTCCATTGGTGGCGGTGCCGGTATCGTTGATCGGTACGTTTGCGGTGATGCACTTGTTCGGTTTCTCGCTCAACGCCCTGTCGCTGTTCGGCCTGGTACTGGCCATCGGTATTGTGGTGGACGACGCCATCGTGGTGGTGGAGAACGTCGAACGGAACATCGAACTGGGGCTTAACCCTTTCGATGCGACCAAAAAAGCCATGGGTGAAGTGACGGGCCCGATCATTGCCACGGCGCTGGTGCTGTGCGCGGTGTTTATTCCAGCAGCGTTCATCTCCGGCCTTACCGGACAGTTCTACAAACAGTTCGCCCTGACCATTGCGATCTCGACCGTGATCTCGGCGTTCAACTCGCTGACTTTGTCGCCAGCACTGGCCGCTGTATTGCTGAAAAGCCATGACGCACCGAAAGACCGTTTCTCCAAGGTGCTCGACAAGATCTTCGGTGGCTGGTTGTTCCGTCCGTTCAACCGCTTTTTCGACCGTGCCAGCCATGGCTACGTCGGCACCGTGCGCCGGGTTATCCGTGGCAGCGGCATCGCTCTGTTCCTCTACGCGGGCCTGATGGTGCTGACCTTCTTCGGTTTCTCCAACACGCCGACCGGTTTCGTACCCGGCCAGGACAAGCAATACTTGGTGGCTTTCGCGCAACTGCCGGACGCCGCGAGCCTGGATCGCACCGAAGACGTGATCAAGCGCATGTCCGACCTGGCCTTGAAACAGCCAGGCGTGGAAAGCGCCGTAGCGTTCCCGGGTCTGTCGATCAACGGCTTCACCAACAGCCCGAACGCCGGCATCGTGTTCGTGACCCTGAAACCGTTCGACGAACGTAAAGACCCGAGCATGTCGGCCGGTGCAATCGCCGGTGCCTTGAACGGCCAGTACGCGAACATTCAGGAAGCCTACATGGCGATCTTCCCGCCACCGCCGGTACAAGGTCTGGGCACCATTGGTGGTTTCCGCCTGCAAATCGAAGACCGGGGCAACCTGGGTTACGACGAGCTGTACAAAGAAACCATGAACATCATCAACAAGAGCCACAACGTGCCGGAATTGGCTGGCCTGTTCACCAGTTACACCGTGAACGTGCCGCAGGTCGATGCCGCCATCGACCGGGAAAAAGCCAAAACCCACGGCGTGGCCGTCAGCGACATCTTCGACACCCTGCAGATCTACCTGGGTTCGCTGTATGCCAACGACTTCAACCGTTTCGGCCGCACCTATCAGGTCAACGTTCAGGCCGAGCAACAGTTCCGCCTCGAATCCGACCAGATCGGCCAGCTGAAAGTGCGTAACAACAAAGGCGAAATGATCCCGTTGGCGACCTTCATCAAGGTCAGCGACACCTCGGGTCCGGATCGCGTGATGCACTACAACGGCTTCATCACCGCAGAAATCAACGGCGCCGCAGCCCCCGGCTACAGCTCGGGTCAAGCAGAAAAAGCCATCGAGAAACTGCTCAAGGATGAACTGCCGAACGGCATGACCTACGAGTGGACCGACCTGACCTACCAGCAGATTCTGTCCGGCAACACCGCGCTGTTCGTGTTCCCGCTCTGCGTACTGCTGGCGTTCCTGGTGCTCGCTGCTCAATACGAAAGCTGGAGCCTGCCACTGGCGGTGATCCTGATCGTACCGATGACCCTGCTGTCGGCCATCACCGGCGTGATCATCTCGGGCGGTGACAACAACATCTTCACCCAGATCGGTTTGATCGTACTGGTGGGACTTGCCTGTAAGAACGCGATTCTGATCGTCGAGTTTGCCAAGGACAAACAGGAAGAAGGTCTCGACCCGCTTGCTGCGGTACTGGAAGCCTGCCGTCTGCGTCTGCGGCCGATCCTGATGACTTCCTTTGCATTCATCATGGGTGTGGTGCCACTGGTGTTCTCCAGCGGTGCGGGTGCCGAGATGCGTCACGCCATGGGTGTGGCGGTGTTCTCCGGGATGCTCGGCGTGACCTTCTTCGGTCTGCTGCTGACACCAGTGTTCTACGTACTGATCCGTAACTTCGTCGAACGCAGCGAGCAGCGTAAAGCGGCCAAGGCGCCCACTCTTCAAAAGCCACTGGAGGCGCACCAATGAGTCTGAAAGTCTTCCTGCCGAGTCTGCTGGTGCTGGCCCTCAGCGCCTGCGCCGTCGGCCCCGACTACAAGACCCCAGCCACGGAGGCGGCCAACATCACGACCGCCACCGACGGCGCCGCCGGGCAAAAGAACTTCGACCGTTCGAAATTCGAAGGCATCTGGTGGCAGCAGTTTGACGATCCGACCCTCAACCAGTTGGTGACTCAGTCACTGCAAGGCAACCGTGAACTGCGCGTGGCGTTCGCTCGCTGGAAAGCCGCCCGGGCGATCCGCGACGACGTCAGCAACGATGCGATGCCGACCATCACCAGCCGCGCCAGCAGCGATCTGGCCAAGGGGCAAATCCCTGGCCAGACCACCAAACGGGTCAATAGCGAGCGCTATGACCTCGGTCTGGACATGGCCTGGGAACTGGACTTGTTCGGTCGCATCCAGCGCAATCTGGAAGCCAGCGACGCCGACCAGCAAGCGGCCGAAGCCGATCTGTACCAACTGCAAGTCACCATGATTGCCGAACTGGTCGACGCTTATGGCCAACTGCGCGGCGCGCAACTACGCGAAAAAATCGCCGTGGCCAACCTGAGCAACCAGCAGGAGTCGCGCAAGATCACCATCAGCCTGCGTGATGCCGGCGTTGGCGATCAGCTCGATGTCGAACGTGCCGATGCGCGTCTGGCCTCAGTCGAAGCCAGCGTGCCGCAGTTGCAGGCGGAACAGGTCCGACAGAAAAACCGCATCGCCACCCTCTTGGGGGAGCGTCCGGACAAACTGACCGTCGACCTGAGTCCAAAGGAGCTACCAGCAATCGCCAAGGCCTTGCCAATCGGTAACCCGGGCGAACTGCTGCAACGTCGTCCGGACATCCTCAGCGCTGAACGCAAACTGGCTTCCGCCACGGCGCGCATCGGTGTGGCCAAGGCCGATCTGTTCCCACGGGTCAGCCTCAGCGGTTTCCTCGGCTGGACGGCCGGACGCGGTTCGCAGATCGGTTCCTCGGCGGCCAACGCATGGGCGCTCGGCCCGAGCATTACCTGGGCAGCGTTCGACCTTGGCAGCGTCCGTGCCCGTTTACGCGGCGCCGATGCCGATGCCGAAGGCGCACTGGCGACCTATGAGCAACAAGTGCTGCTGGCCCTGGAAGAATCGGAAAACGCCTTCAGCGACTACGGCAAACGTCAGCAACGGCTGATCTCGCTGATCCGCCAGAGCGAATCGAGCCGCAAGGCTGCCGATCTGGCAGAGATTCGCTATCGCGAAGGCACCACTGACTTCCTCGTGCTGCTCGATGCACAGCGTGAGCGTCTGAATGCCGAAGACAGCCAGGCCCAGGCCGAAGTCGATCTGTATCGCGGCATTGTCGCGATCTACAAGGCCCTTGGCGGTGGCTGGCAACCAGAGACCGTCGCCAGCAAGTAACTTCCAGTTTTTAAAGAGCTCCTTTGGTTGGCCGCAACCAACCAATTTTTTGCCCCGCGTATCATTCGGTCGCGGGGCTTTTTTGTGCCTGGTGACTTACCCCTGGAGCTGCCTTATTCAAGGATAGTGACGGTGGCGGTCGTGCCGGCGCGCAAGCGGTTCTTGCCGGCATAGTCGCTATCGATGTCGATCCGCACCGGTACCCGTTGTGCCAGTTTCACCCAGGTGTAACTCGGGTTGATATTCGCCAGCAGACGACTGCCCGGGGCGTTTTCCCTGTCCGCAATGGCGAAGGCAATGCTTTGCACGCGACCGCCGAAGGTTTCCCCGCTCATCAACTGAATCCGCACTCGGTCGCCCTCCTCGATCCGTGGCAATTTGGTTTCCTCGAAGTACCCGCTGACGTAGAACGAGTCGCTGTCTACCAATGCCAACAGTGCGCCGCCAGCGACTGCGTAATCGCCCTCGCGGGTCAGCAGATTGGTGACATAGCCGCTGACCGGCGACTCGACACGGGTACGCTGCAAATCCAGTTCGGCCTGAGTCAGTGCCGCAATCGCCAATTGCACATTCGCCTCCGCCAGTCCGAGATTGGCCTGATTACGCAACTGATCAGCCTGAGCCACAGCCACATCGGTACTGGATTTTTCCCACTCTTCTCCGGAGATCGCGAAACCCTGCTTGAGCGTACGGCGCCGGCGCTCTTCGCTTTGACGCTGTTTGAGCAGTGCTTCACTGGCGACGATGGCCGCTTGCGACTGCCCCAGAGTTGCTTTTGCCACTTCAACCGAGCGCCGCGAGTGTTCTACCGCCAACCGGTAGCGTGCCGGATCGATCTCCATCAGCAGTTGCCCCTTGTCAACGTGCTGGTTGTCTTGCACAGCCAGGCTGACGATACGTCCGGAAACGTCGGCCGACAGCGTCACCACGTCCGCCCTCACCCGGGCATCCCGGGTCCATGGCGCACGGGTGTAATGCTCCCAGGCAAACCAGCCGAGCACGATGGCCAGTGCCACCACGGCCAACGTCATTGATCGAGCGAGTAACACTTTCAAGGCATCAGGCTCCCATCAGCAAAAGCAGCGTGGCACAGACGCAGGCATACAGTGCCCCTTCGAACAGCGCCTCATGCCAGACCAGACGCAATACGCCCAAGCGGCGCAAGCCCCAGTCAAGCAGCATGAATATCGGTATGGCCAGCAACAGGGCCTGAGCAATGGGTGGCAGATAAACGCCGCCAATCTCGAAATCAATGGGCAAGGGCCGGTTCTCCTTCCGGGGCATTACGTTGCAGGTACTCGCCGTGGCGCTGCAGAAATGACACAACGATCAGCAACGCCACGCGCATGCGGAACACCGACCAAAGATGTTCATGACTGGCGACGTGCAGATCATCCAGCTCATCGCCCAGTGCATGCAGCGTGGACAGCAACGGCGTCAGTTGCGCATCCTGTCGCCCGGCGACAAAGCGCCCGGTCTTGCGCAAGGCCGAGGACAAGCGCTGACTGAACACGTCGGTGAGCAATGCATTGTTCTGCGCCTGCTGCCTGAGCTGATGCATCGCCACACCCAGCGCCACGCTGGCCAGGCTGATTTCGTAAAGTTGCTGCATGGCGCGGTCATTCGCCGCCGGCAGCAAGCCAAGCATGCTGGTCAAGCGATCGACCATGCGGCTTTCGAAGGCGAATTGCTGCTCATCGGTGGCTGGTTTTTTAGTCAGCTCATACACCTGTTCACGCGCTTCGTTGTACAAGCGACGAAGGCGCCAGACCGGGCGGAACGGAAAAATCCACGCGTAGACGATCAGGGCGAGCATTGCCGCGCTGACATAGGCTCCAGCAAATTCGAACCATTGGATCGCCGTGTTCTGCCCGGTGCCGACATTCTGCGGGCCCAGCATGAGGAAACTCGACAGCCCCAACCCCATGCCGATTCCCGCCGTCGCCGGGCTCGCCAGACCGACCGCGATCACATAAAGCAGCGGTGCCAGCAACAACGCCAGCCACTCAAAGTCACTGATCGCCGGCACCAGCATGAATTGATAAAGCGCCGATACCATCAGCGCCAATCCCAACCCTCGGGCATAACTTTGCGCCGCCATCAACGGACGCGGAAACGTCGCCATGAGCGAACAGAGAATCCCCACCAGAATCATCCCGCCCCGTGCGCCGTCCCAGGCGGTTTCGATCCAGATCAACCCGGCAACCAGCAGCGCGGTAAAGGCGCGAATGGCGTTCATCGAAGCGAGAGTGAAATCCAGATGCAAGGGGCTGGCCTGACCGCGATAAAGGCAACTGGCTTCGCGCCCCTCCTGAATGGCATCGCTCAGTTCCAGGATCTGTTCCAGTTGCTGTAACAGACGCGCCTGCTCCCAGCGCAATGCCCACGCGAGTGAGCGCAGGGTGGCGCTCATGTCTTCGGTCAACTGTTCGGCCTCATAAGCCAAGGCTTCGAACTGCTGTTGCAGCGTAATGAAGTGATGCCGTTTCTCGGCGGGGAGCGAGCGGCCCTGCTCCGCCAACTGGTCGAGAAGCGCCAGCTCATCGGCACGCAGGCGCTGGACGTCGGGCGGCAAATCGCCCTCCCAGCGCTCGGTCAGCAGTTCGCGTTGATGCCTCAGCGCGGTCAGGCGCGAAGTCAAAAGCATCAACTGATTACCCAGTAACAGCACCAGGTTATTGGCGCTGCGCAACCGTGGCGCATCGAAATACAGGTGACGGCGCAGCCCTTCGAGGGCACTGATTTCACCAAGCAATTGCATTTGCCGACGTTGAAAGTCGGCTTCGCTCTCTTGTGTGCGGATGACCGCAGCGGAATGGCTGGCGACCAGTTTGATCACCTGATCGACCTTGGCGAAATAGCCTTTGGCGACGGCTTCCGGACGCGCCGTGAGCAGGCTGACCACGCAGACACAGGCCACGGCCAGCAACGTTTCGGTGACGCGGGTGACAGCCAGCAGAAAAGTGCCGTCCTGATCGGGAATGGCCAGTAGTGCCACCACCACGGCGGTGTAACCACTGAGCACAAACGCCTGGGAACTGGTGTAGCGCAGCAATGTGCCGCCCGCCGTACAGAGCGCCAGCCACAGGGCCAGCGTCGTGATGAACGGCAGCGGCGCCTGCGGAAAGATGGCCATGATCAAGACCGCTACCGCTGCACCGAGCGTGGTGCCGATCACCTGGCCAAAACTGCGTGCCAGCGCCATGCCGGCCAGCGGCTGACTGACAATGACCACGGCCATGATCGACCACTTCGGCTGATCGAGATCGAACAGGAACGCCAGATACAGGGTCAGCAACCCGGCCGCGATGGTGCGCAGGGCAAACAGCAGGACGGCCTGACCGGGATGGATCACCACCTTGAAATAATTCAACAGGGCTTGCATGGGCACACTCGTTTAAGCGACTCCTGCAAGCGTAGACACTGCTGCGAAAGCCTGACGGGTTACGCAGTCGACAGGACTTGTAGGGCGATTCGCATGCTCAGGGTTTGACTCACGGTCCGAGCTGACCGAAGCTTGCCGCTCTGCTCAAGTACACCTGTTTTCGGAAACCTGCATGCCTCAGTCTCGCCGCTATCTGCTTATCAGCCTTGGTCTTGTGCTTATTGTCGTCGTGGCATGGCTGTCTCTGCGCAGTACCACACCGGTCATTCCCGACGCGATAAAGCATGGCTACAGCGAAGCGCTGGGCGCCGCGCGGACCGGGCAGCCCGGTGCCGCGCGGCAGTTGTATCAACAGCTGGGGCGTCCGGACCTGTCGGTCAAGCGCCGCGTCTGGCTTCACGGCGAGCTGCCGAATTACCCAAGTCCGCTGGCGTTGAAACTCGCCGACGCCGACCTGCAGAACGAAGCGCCCGAAGTGCGGCTGGCAGCGATCAAAAGTGTGGTGGGGCTGGTGCCGGGCGGACAACGCAGCCTGCTGTTGGGGCCGATGCTCGAAGATGAGGATCAGACCGTTCGTTTTGCGGCAATCAACGCCCTGCTCGGCTTGAGCCCGGACGAGCTGGGGCTGTATTTCGGACCGCTGCAACAAGCGATCGATGGCTGGGAGCAAGCACTTAAGGACCAACCGGAAAGCGCCGCGACTTACGCCCAACTGGCGCGTCTTTATATCCACAACGCCGAGTTGAAACAGGCGCAGCAGGCACTGGACAACACACTGCGCCTGGAACCGGGCAACTTGCAGGCGCTGGTGATGCAGATCGATGTGCTCGACCGCCAGGGCCAGAATGATGCGGCCCGGCAGTTGCTCGCCCAACAGCTTAAAGCCCAACCTGACTCGGCGTATCTGCAACATGCCCTCGGCCTGTGGCTGTTGCACCACGGCCAGCGTGAGTACGCCCTGCTCGGCTTGTCCAAAGCGGTCGAACTGGAGCCTGACAACAAGGATTACCGCTACGACCTCGCCACCACTCTGCACAGTGCAGAGGAACTCGAGGCGGCGCAGAAGCAACTGCAGGAAATCGTCCAGCGCCACCCGGCCGATCGCAAGGCGCGGGTGTTGCTGATCAACTATTGGAAAGAAAGCGGTCAGTTGCAGAACGTGCAGATTCTGCTGGCTCAGCTGGAGCAGTTGAATCCGGATGATCCGGCGTTGCAGCAGGGTCTCTGAATCGGATAGATGTGACCTGTGGCGAGGTGATTTATCCCCGATGGAGCGCGAAGCGGCCCCTCCTCAGCCAAGGACCTGCTTCGCAGGCCAGCGAGGATAAATCCCCTCGCCAGCAAGAAAAAGTGGAACTGCCATCACTGCAACGGGTCAAGTAAATCAGGTCGCCGCCAATTCAGTCGGCGGCCTCGCTTCCCCTAGTCATGAGAGGGCATTTTTTGTCTACATCTAACGAGTTGATCAGTGCGAAAGCCGCTACCGGCATTGTGGGTCTGGATGACATCCTGGCCGGTGGCTTGTCTCGCGGTCATGTTTTCTTGCTGGAGGGCGAACCCGGAACCGGCAAAACCACGGCCGCTTTGCATTTTCTTCTGGCCGGCGCGAAGGCCGGCGAGCGCTCGTTGTACATCACGCTATCGGAAACCGAGCGTGAACTGCGCCAAGGCGCGCTGTCCCATGGCTGGGAGCTTGACGACAACATCAAGATCTTCGAACTGACGCCGCCGGAGAGCCTGCTCAATGCCGAGCATCAGCAGAGCCTGCTGTACTCCTCCGACCTCGAACTGGGCGAAGCCACCAAGCAGATATTCGAAGCGGTCGAACGCTTCAAGCCAACCCGGGTGGTGCTCGACAGCCTGTCGGAGATCCGCCTGCTCGCGCAAAGCTCCTTGCGTTATCGTCGGCAGATCCTCGCCATCAAGCATTACTTCGTGCGCTATAACGCCACGGTTCTGCTGCTCGATGACCTGACCACCGAATCCCTCGATAAAACCGTGCACAGTGTTGCCCACGGGGTGATTCGGCTTGAAGAACTCACACCCAACTACGGCGCCGAGCGTCGACGCGTGCGGGTGGTCAAGTACCGTGGGCAAAAGTACCGCGGCGGGTATCACGACTTCACCATCATGGGCGATGGTGTCCATGTCTTTCCACGGCTGGTGGCCGCGGAACATCGCGGCGATTACCCGCGTTTGCAATTGACTAGCGGCATCAAGGAGTTGGACTCGCTGCTGGGCGGTGGGATCGAAACCGGCTCCAGCACGCTGATTCTCGGCCCTGCCGGTACCGGTAAATCGCTGATCTCGATGATCTTCGCCGCCGCCGCAGTGGCACGCGGCGAAAAAGCCGCCCTGTTCATCTTCGACGAAGAACTGGAACTGCTCTTCGAACGGATGAGAAACATCGGCATCGACCTCAAGGCCCTGCGCGCCACCGGCAATCTGCTGATCGAGCAAGTGGACGCCGCCGAGCTTTCACCGGGCGAGTTTTCCCACCGAGTGCGCCGCTGCGTCGATGACGGCGAGATCAAAACTGTGGTCATCGACAGCATCAATGGCTATCAGGCCGCGATGCCGGAAGAAAACGCCCTCGTGCTGCACATGCACGAACTGTTGCTGTACCTGAACCGCAAAGGCGCAGCCACCTTCATGACGGTGGCCCAGCACGGTCTGGTCGGCGACATGCAAGCGCCGGTCGATATCACTTACTTGGCTGACACGGTGATTCTGTTGCGTTACTTCGAAGCCATCGGCAAGGTCCGCCGCGCCATTTCCATCATCAAGAAACGCACCGGCAGCCACGAATCGACCATTCGCGAATACCGTATCTCGAAGCAAGGCATGACCATCGGCGAGCCGCTGGAAGCCTTTCAGGGTGTGCTTCGTGGCGTACCGACCTATCTCGGCGCGAGCAAACCGCTGTTGCAGGAAGGGAGCTCGTGACCGTTTCTGTACCGCTGGCCGAGCGCGCGCTGATTCTGGCGCCGATGGGTCGCGACAGCCAGATTGCGCTGATGATTCTCAACGAGGCGGGTTACGGCGGCCTGATTACCCCGGACCTTGCCACGCTGTGTGCGCAGCTGGAGCCCGGCGCCGGGCTGTTGCTGATCGCCGCCGAAGCGTTGCGCGGCCCGGAGCTGGAGGCGTTGTTCCTGCACCTGGAACAACAGCCGGCGTGGTCGGACCTGCCGATTGTTGTGCTCACTCATCATGGCGGACAGGAACAAGGGCCGTCCTCGCGCCTCAGCGATCTGTTGGGCAATGTCACGTTTCTTGAGCGCCCGTTTCATCCGGCGACCCTGATCAGTCTGGTGTCCGCTGCCCTGCGCGGTCGACGACGACAGTACGAAGCCCGCGATCGCCTGATCGACCTGAGCGAAAGCGAACGACGCCTGCAATCAACGCTGGAAACCCTCGAGCAGCAGGTCGAAGAGCGCACCGCACAGTTACGGCACAACGAAGAAGCGTTGCGTCAGTCGCAGAAAATGGAAGCGGTCGGCCAGCTCACCGGCGGCATCGCCCACGACTTCAACAACATGCTCACCGGCATCATCGGTAGCCTTGAACTGCTGCGCCGGCGTCTGGCCCGAGGACGCACTGAAGACCTCGACAGCCTGATCGATCTGGGCGTGACCTCGGCTAACCGCGCCGCCGGCCTGACTCATCGTCTGCTGGCGTTTTCCCGGCGGCAGTCGCTCGATTCCAAAGCCGTGCAGATGAATACCCTGGTGCTGTCGATGGGCGAGCTGTTGCAGCGCAGCCTCAACGAAAGCATTCAACTGGACATGCGTCTGGACGAAAAACTCTGGGTCGCCGAGGCGGATCCCAACCAACTGGAAAGTGCCCTGCTCAACCTGGTGATCAACGCCCGAGACGCCATGCCCGAGGGCGGCCGTTTGGTGGTGGAGACCAGTAATCAGGTGCTAGACCGTGACTTCACCGAGGCTTACCCCAACCTCGAGCCCGGTGATTATGTGATGTTGAGTGTCACCGACAACGGCAGCGGCATGCCGCAAAGTGTGATCAGCCGAGCGTTCGATCCGTTTTTCACCACCAAACCAATCGGCCAGGGCACCGGGCTGGGCCTGTCGATGATCTACGGCTTCAGTAAACAGTCGCGCGGCCACGTGTCGATTGACAGCGAGATCGATCAAGGCACGACGGTCAAACTCTATCTGCCGCGTTTCCGTGGCGAAGAACTGGAGCAACCGACCAGCAATTGCGAGCAAGCCCCGCAAGCCATCCATGGCGAAACCGTACTGATCGTCGAAGACGATCCGGCCGTGCGCTTGCTGGTCAGTTCGGTGCTGAGTGAATTGGGTTATGCGTTTGTCGAGGCCGGAGATGCCGATGGCGCCGTGCCGATTCTCAACTCGGCGCAGCGCATTGATCTGCTGATCAGCGACGTCGGCTTGCCGGGCATGAACGGTCGGCAACTCGCGGAGATCGGTCGGCAATACCGGCCTGGCTTGAAGGTGTTGTTCATCACAGGGTATGCCGAACATGCGGCGGTGCGTGGCGGCTTCCTCGACTCGGGGATGCAGATGATCACCAAACCGTTCACCTTCGATCTACTCACCGCCAAGGTGCGGGAGATGATCCGCGGCTGACCCCGCAAAAAACCTGTAGGAGCTGTCGGAGGCTGCGATCTTTTGATCTTGTTTTTAAGATCAAAAGATCGCAGCCTCCGACAGCTCCTACAGGGAGATATTCAGGTCAGGCGCTGTAAATCAGGCCAACAGTTCTTGAATCTTTTCCTGCAACACGTCCAGGTCGAACGGCTTTTCCAGAATCGGCGCCTTGCGCGTGATCGGGCTGCCGGTTTCGCGGATTTCCTGCGGGTAACCGCTGATGAATATCACCTTGAGATCCGGTCGCAGCTTCACGGCAGGTTCGGCGATCTGTACGCCAGAGATGCCGCCGGGCAAACGGAAGTCGGTGATCAACATGTCCAGATGTGGCTTGCTCGCGAGAATTTCGAATGCCTGCTCGCCGTTTTCGGCCTGCAGCACACGATAGCCCTGGCCTGACAGATAGTCCGTCAGGATCATCAAGATAACCGGTTCGTCCTCGACGACGAGTACTACATCTTGTGCATCTACGCTCATGGGAAGCCTTTGTTCGGTCAATAGCTGCTGATACGACCGTGTGGTCACTCAGAGGTTGCGTCGGATTTGCCGTTTTCCTCGATCGGCAGACAAACGCGAAACAGGGCGCCCTCGTTGATTTGACTCTCGACGACGATAGAACCGCCATGGGCGGCGACGATCTGCTCGGAAATGAACAGACCCAACCCGAGCCCGGCGACTACCGTCTTGGCGGAAACCCGTTCGAATTGTTGAAAAATGCGTTTCTGGTTCTCTTCGCTGATGCCGATGCCATGATCCTGAACCTCGACCCGCGCCTGATTGCCCTGACGGTAGACGCGGACTTGAATCGGGCTTCTGCCGCCGTAACGCAGGGCGTTGGTCAGCAGGTTGGAGATCACCTGTTCGATGCGGAATTCATCCCAGCAACCCTCCACCGGACTCTCGGCTTCGAACGTGACGGTGGTTTCCGCCACTTCGATCTGCTGCGCGAAGTTTTGCAGCAGGTTACTGACCAACTGCACCAGATCAAAACGGTTCGGCCGGATCGACAGCTTGCCGGTGCGAATCCGCGAGACGTCGAGCATATCTTCGATCAGGCGGATCAGGCTTTTGATCTGGCGCTCGTCGCGATCAACCATGGCGTGCATCTTGTCCAGGGTAAACGCAGCGGCGTTGTCCCGCGCCAGGTGCATCTTGCGCAATTGCGTTTCGAGTATCAGGCCATTGAGCGGCGTGCGCACTTCGTGAGCGACGATTGACATGAAGTCATCGCGCATCCGCACTGCCTGCTCGAGTTCCGACTGCGTCCTCTGCAACTGCTGCAGCAGCGCTTCCTGCTCGCGGCGCGCCTGCTCCAGCGCTTCGACCTGTTGCTTCATGGCCTTGCTCTGGCGATACAGATCAACGAAGACGTTGACCTTGCTCTTGACCGCATGGATATCCAGCGGTTTGTGCAGAAAGTCCACCGCCCCGCTCTCGTAGCCCTTGAACGCGTAGTTCAGTTCACGGCCGGCAGCGCTGACAAAAATGATCGGGATGTTCTTGGTTTTTTCGGTACCGCGCATCAACTCCGCCAGTTCGAAGCCGTTCATGCCGGGCATCTGCACGTCAAGAATGGCCATGGCGAATTCGTGTTGCAGCAGCAGCGACAGTGCTTCGTCCGCCGACAGCGCCTTGTAGACGGTGCGGTCTTCGCGTTTGATCAGCGCTTCGAGCGCCAGCAGGTTCTCGGGCAGATCGTCGACGATCAGCAGTTTTGCCTGGATATTACTCAGCATGCGATTCGTTCCAGCTCGACAAGCAGACGGCCGATGCCGTGAATGGGTAAGACATGATCCGGCTGCTGGATTTTCAGCGCAGCCAGAGGCATGGTGGCGACCTGGGCGTCGTCGGGATCCTGCACGATGGTCAGCCCGCCGTGGCGTTTGACCTTGGCCAGCCCGCGCGCGCCATCGTGATTGGCGCCGGTCAGTAACACAGCGGCCAACCCGGGGCCGTAGACGTCGGCGGCGGACTCAAAAAGATAGTCAATCGATGGCCGGGAATGATGGACGCGTTCCTCAAGGCTCAAGGACAGGCTGCGATCCTGTTCCACCGACAAGTGATAACCGGGTGTGGCGAAATACACCGTGCCCGCTTCGATATCCTGCTTGTCCGTGGCCTCTGCCACCGGCAGCAGCAGACGCCGGGAGAACACCTCGGCCAGATGACTGCGGCGCTCTTCCGGCAGGTGCAGGACGATGATGATCGGCAGCACGAATCCACGTCGTAATGACCCAAGCATGTTCATCAATGCCTCGACGCCACCGGCGGAAGCACCGACCACAATAGCCTCGATTCGAGGCAGATCCGCTGTATCGTTCATGATTTGCGGTAGATCCGTTCCTGTTTCACCAGCGCTTCGAACTGGTTGGCATAACTGGAAAAATCCAGCGTCTCTTTGCTGCCAAGCACTAGAAAACCACGATGACACAGCGACTCGTGAAACAGCCCGAACGCTCGATCCTGCAGTTTCTTGTTGAAATAGATCAGCACGTTGCGACAGGAAATCAACTGGGTTTCAGAGAACACACTGTCGGTGGCCAGACTGTGATCGGCGAACGTCACGTTCTCGCACAGGCTCTTGTCGAAAATCGCGTAACCATAAGCGGCCGTGTAGTAGTCGGCAAATGAACGCTGACCACCGGCCTGCTGGTAGTTGGCGGTGTAGGCACGGACGTTTTCCATCGAGAAAATCCCCTGCTTGGCCTTGTCCAGCGAGCGCGGGTTGATGTCAGTGGCGTAAATAATCGTGCGATCGAGCAGGCCCTCTTCGCGCAGCAGAATCGCCATCGAATAGACCTCCTCGCCCGTGCTGCACCCGGCGATCCAGATCTTGATCGACGGATAGGTTCTGAGCAGCGGCACCACTTCCCTGCGAATGGCAAGAAAGTGCGACGGATCGCGAAACATCTCACTGACCGGGATCGTCAGCAATTGCAGCAGCTGCATGAACGCGGTCGGGTCATGCAGGACTTTTTCCTGCAAGGCCGAAATGGTCGCGCACTCGAACTGGTTCAACGCGTGCAGTACTCGACGCTTGATCGAAGCGCCGGAGTAATCGCGGAAGTCGTAGCTGTACTTGAGGTAAATGGCCTCGATCAACAGCCGCAATTCGATCTCGCTGTTCCGTTCCACTGAATCACTGCACTCCACTAAATACGTTCCATCTTCGGTAACCACACGCGAATCAGCGAGAACAGGCGATCCAGATCGATGGGCTTGGCCAGGTAATCGTTGGCGCCCGCTTGCAGGCAGCGCTCCTGATCGTCCTTCATGGCTTTGGCCGTAACCGCAATGATCGGCAGTTTGCGCCAGCGCGGATCCTTGCGGATTTCAATGGTGGCTTCGAAACCATCCATTTCCGGCATCATCACGTCCATCAGCACCAGGTCGATGTCCTCGACTTCATTCAATTTATCAATCGCCTCACGGCCGTTACGACCGATCACCACGACTGCGCCTTTGGTTTCCAGCGCGCTGGTCAGGGCGAAGATGTTGCGCACATCGTCGTCCACCAGCAGAACTTTGCGCCCCTCAAAGACCTTGTCGCGACTGCGCGCGGTCTTGAGCATCTTCTGCCGCTCATGGGACAACTGCGATTCGACTTTGTGCAAAAAGAGTGTCACTTCATCAAGCAGGCGTTCCGGCGAGCGCGCACCCTTGATGATGATCGAGCGCGAATACTTGCGCAGATCGGCCTCTTCATCGCGGGTCAGGTTACGACCGGTGTAAACGATCACCGGCGGGAACGAGCAGATGTCTTCAGTGGACATGCGCTTGAGCAATTCGTTGCCGAGCATGTCCGGCAACTTCAGGTCGATGACCATGCAATCGAAAATCGTCGTGCGCAGCAGATCCAGCGCGTCTTGCGCCAGGCCCACGGCGGTGATTTCGATGTCTTCGTCGCCGATCAGCCGTGCGATGCTTTCGCGCTGCAAATCGTCGTCTTCCACCAACAGCACGCGTTTGACCTTCTGGGTCAGCTTCGCTTCAAGACGGGCAAACACGTCCTTGAGCTCTTCGCGGGTGGTCGGTTTGACCGCATAGCCGATGGCGCCCATGTGCATCGCCGCTTCGACCCGATCCTCGACCGAAATCACGTGCACCGGGATGTGCCGGGTTTCGGCGTGTTCTTTCAGGCGTTGCAGCACAGTCAGGCCGGAGTGGTCCGGCAGGCGCATGTCGAGCAGGATTGCGTCCGGCACGAACTCGCGCGCCAGGTCATACCCCTCGTCCGCACCGTGCGCAACCAGGCACTGATAGCCGAGTTCATGCGCCAAATCGTAGAGGATGTGCGCAAAGTTCGGCTCGTCTTCCACCACCAGAATGCAGCGGGTGGCAAACGGCGCCTTGTCACGGTCATCGGCAAAGCGCGGGATGTGCACCGGCGCCAGAGGTGAAACCGAAATCGCCGGCGCAGCGGCCGCCGTCACGATCTGCGCCGGCGGGGTGAAGGTCAGCGGTGCCGTCGACACTTCAGATGTTTCACTGTACTGCTGAGGCAATACCAGCGTGAACACACTGCCCTGCCCCGGTGCGCTGCTGACGCTGATCGAACCGCCCAGCAACGTCGCCAGATCCCGCGAGATGGACAGGCCCAGGCCAGTGCCGCCGTATTTGCGGTTGGTGGTGCCGTCGGCCTGACGGAAGGCTTCGAAAATGCTTTCCTGCTGATCCGCGGCAATGCCAATACCCGAATCGCGCACGATAAAGGCAATGCGCTGGTTCGGCTGGCCGCTGATGGTCAGGCTGACTGTACCCTGCTCGGTAAACTTCACGGCGTTGGACAACAGATTTTTGATCACCTGTTCAAGACGCTGGCGGTCGGTAAACAGGGTGACCGGTGCGTCCGGGAGCAGATCGACGCTGAAGGTCAGGCGCTTGTCGGCCGCCAGCGGTTCGAACACGCTGCGCAGACCATCGGCCAGACGCGCGACGCTGGTGTTTTCCGGGATCACCTCGAGCTTGCCGGCCTCAACCTTGGAAATGTCGAGGATGTCATTGATCAGGTTCAGCAGATCGTTGCCGGCGGAGTAGATCGACTCGGCGAACTTGACCTGCTCGGCGCTGAGATTGTCTTGCGGGTTTTCCGCGAGCAACTTGGCCAGAATCAACGAACTGTTCAACGGCGTGCGCAGTTCGTGGGACATGTTGGCGAGGAATTCGGATTTGTACTTGCTCGAACGCTGCAGCTCTTCGGCGCGTTCTTCAAGTTGCACCTGGGCCTGATTCAGCTCGGTGTTCTTCTGGTCCATTGCATCGCGCTGCTCGGCCAGAGTCTGCGCCTGTTCGGCGAGTTGCTCGTTGGTCTGTTCCAGTTCGACTTGCTGGGTTTCCAGATGCGCCTGGGATTCCTTGAGGATCCGCGACTGCTCTTCCAACTCTTCGTTGGCGGTTTTCAGTTCTTCCTGTTGCACCTGCAACTCTTCGTTGAGCTGCTGGGTTTCAGCGAGCACTTCCTGCAAACGCTGACGGTAGCGTGCGGCTTCGATAGACGTGCCGACGTTGCTGGCAATCAGTTCCAGCAACTCGACGTCGCGGTCGTTGAGCGGACGCAAGAAGCCCAGTTCGATCACGCCGTTGACCCGGTCGTCATCGGTAGTCGGCACCACCATCACGCTGCGCGGCAGGCCTTCGCCCAGACCGGAGCTGACTTTGAAGTAATCGCCTGGCACCGAATCCAGTCGAGTCAGCCGCGCCTGTTGCGCCACCTGACCGACAATGCCCTCGCCGCTGTAAATCAATTGATCCTGTTCTTCCTGCTCGCGCGCGAAGCCATATGTAGCCACGCGCTTGAGGCCGCCGTGCTCTTCACGGACATACAGCGCCGCCACGGCCGTGCCGAGGTACTGCGCGCAGAACTGCAGAATGTTGCGCCCCAACAGATTGAGCGTGAGTTGCCCCAGCACCTGCTCGGCCAGTTCGGTCTGACCATTACGCAACCACGCCTGACGCTCCAGACGCTCGGCACTGGCCTGCTGCGCCGCCAGTGTGGCGCCGTAGCTGTCAGACAGATTGACCAGATCACGCCGGCCGATGTACGCCAGCAGCCCACTGATACCGGCCACGAACAACAGATAAAGGGTGATGCTCCAGATCGTGGTGCGGCGCACTTCTTCGTTGCGCGTGGTGCGCAACTGCTGCTCCATGTCGATCACGTCTTCGAACTGTTTGCGAATCTCGTCGGTCAGGCGTTTGCCGCGCCCGGCCTTGACCGCCGCTTTATAGTCGCCACTGGAACGCTGCAGATCGATCATCGACTGCGCATAGTTCGCCCATTCGGTTTGCAGGGCTTGCAAACGACGCAGACGATCGGTCTGCACCGGGTTGTCGGCGGTCAGTTCGAGCAAGGTATTGAGCGCCACATTGATGCGGGGCTTGGCCGTTTCGTACGGATCGAGGAAGTGCTCGTCGCCGCTGAGCAGAAAACCGCGCATGCCGGTTTCCAGGTCCACGGTGAGCTTCACCGCTTCGTTGGCGTTATTGATCACCCGGTCGGTGTGTTCAACCCACTGGATGACCGACAGCAGATAAGTGATCAGCGAAACGAAGAAGACGGCACTGAGCACACCAACGCCCAGGGGCAGGCTGATGTTGCGACTCAGGATTTTACGAAACCGTTGCTCATCAACCGAAGACGGAGAGGACATGGGGCAGCCTTGTCGAACTGTTGAAAACCCGAGAGTTTGCCCCAAAACAGCCGCGCGGATCCATTTTTCTCACAACTTTGGACGCAAATTCCTACATTTGCCTGCGCCCTTGGACCCGCCAACAGTTATCCTTGCGCGCCCATTTGCAGCTAATCTTTTTTGTGTCCTGCCGGGAACTTGTGGCTATGCGCCACTTACTCATGCAGGAGCCCGGCATTTTTGATCGACCGGCGCCCCAAAATTCCATCCTTGAGAGCTTTTATTATGTCCGCCACCGCTTCCACCATCCTTGTCGTAGAAGACGATGACATCGTGCGCATGCTGATCGTCGATGTGCTGGAGGAATTGGAATTTACAGTGCTGGAGGCGGATGGCAGCGAGCAGGCGCTGGAAATTCTCGAAGATCCGGAGAAGCACATTGATCTGATGATGACCGATGTCGGCTTGCCGGGGATGGATGGCCGTGAACTGGCTAACGAAGCACGCAAGCTGCGCCCTGCTCTGCCGATTCTGTTTGCCAGCGGTTATGCGGAAAGTCTTGATGTGCCAGAAGGCATGCACATTATCGGCAAACCCTTTTCGATTGACCAATTGAGGGACAAGGTCCAAAGCATTCTGGACTGAAAAACGACGCTGCCGGTTTGGTTCCTGAACGCCTTTGAAGCCTCTCTGTTGCGTTTATCCGAGGTACCAGAATGAACGCCCCTTCTGGTTGCTCAAGTCTTTACCATTCATGCAATCGAGCTTGGCTTTTTGCCGCTCTCTAAAGTCGATAATGTCATCGACTGACCCTTTCGCTGGCTCTGATTGGGCCGGCGTTTGGCCAGAATCCTGAGCAGCCGCGCTATGCTCCGGGGCACTTACCGATTCGTTACCGAAATCGAGGCTGGAGAATAATTCACCACTGTCCAGTGGCTGGCGGGTAAACCCCTTCTCGAAGATGATCAACGGATCACGCCTGTCTCGCCGAAAGACAAATCCCTGATAAACGAAGCCTTTTTCCGGGCCTGACAATCGTACTGCGTGGCTATTCGTGGCGGGAGATCGGCGTCGCTTGCAACACACTTGCCGCGTGCATCGTGACCGGCGGGAAACTCAAATTCAGCACTGTTTTCACTGAGAAAGAAAAGAATGTCTCGGTCTAAACTGCTTCGCCCGATAAAAACAACATTATCGACATTTAAGTCCGGGTAACTGTGCAAGTTCACCAAACGGGGCGAAATTCGGATTTTGATAATTCGATATTCCTAAAACCTCCTGCACATGAGTAAAAATGCAAGTCGCATGATTGCATTCCAGGCCAGAGGCAAACTATCAAACTCGCAACCAACGCAATAACTTAGTTGTTAGCATCTGCTACTTGCGCACATAACACCAAACATCTAAGCCACCTCCTGCAACAACAAACAAACCGTAAAGAATTCGGACTTCCAACGCACTTACTCGCTCTCTACTCTGAGGTTGCTCGCTATTACACGTTAATGCTGATCAGCATCTCGTACTAACGGCCAGAAGTAAGCAATTCCACCCACTCAATGCAGGATGCACAATTAATGAAACCCACCTTTGCTACTGACACTGCTTCCAACACCGACATAGCTGACCAGTACGAAAAAAATCTGGTCATTCAGTCACTCAACAAATTAATTAAAGATCGCACCAGCACCGTTGCTGTTGCCGATGTAGTTGTCAGTGGAATATCCGATACGCCCCTGGTAGAACTGAAAGACCGGTTTATCCCGCGAGTGACAGGCAGTGCTTTCGATGAAGTGTGTGATCCTGCACGCACTGCCCTGCAAAAAATGGTCGCAAGCCCAGCGTTCGCCAGGCTCCTCAAACAAGAGGCCCTTCCCGCCGACGTGCAGATTTGCGTCGATGAAAAAGCGTGCGTGTTCGCGCTCGTCGCGACTACTCAGGTTCAGTTGTTCATAGAGTTTGAACCCACGTTGGCCGAGGAACTGGCCATGCTGGGCGAGTTCGCCGGCATTACCGGTGGCCATATTTATTCGGGCGATCACTTCAGCGTGGAACAATGGTTGCGCTTTGAAGATTTCATACTTCCGACCACCGTCGCCGACATCCACAATCTGATCGCTTATCTGTCCTTCAAGCTTCCGGAAAGTCCCGCACTGGGTGACTTTCAGGAATTGCTGGACGCCCATGAAGACTCCCCGTTTCATCTGTCGGACAATGTGCGACAGATCATCAAGGATGTAACTCGGGACATAACCCAGGGTCAAACCAGTCTTCTGCAAAAACTTGCCTTTCTTAATTTCAATCTGATTCCAGCGTCTGAAAAACGCGAACACTCGGAAAAATTTTTAACAAGTTGCCTGAGAAGTAAAACCGCCAAAGCGCTGGGCCGAGCCATTCATGAACGGCTTGAATGGCATCTCGATCTCGATGATGCACAGCTGGGCGACGAGCAGCTCATGCACATGGCAGCCGTCGCGCTGGCGCTCGATCTGGGCGCCAGCGATCAACCGGTGATCGCCGGTTATGACGTATACCGGCCAGCCAATGCGCCGCTGAACGCGGCGCAGGTTCGGGAGGAACTGGAAGCGCATTTGGTTACCCACGCACTGATCGAAGAAAACGTCGCGCCGCTGGCTGCCCATCTGTTGCTGGCGAAAGTGGCGCCGGAGTTGCTGGTGCAGGGCGCGCCCCTGGACTTGACGCTGGATAAACCGGGTTGGGTCCTGATCGCACAAACGGTAGCGATGCTCGAACACGTCGCGCCAGGCACA
Organism: Pseudomonas sp. Seg1; assembly: GCF_018326005.1. Classification (NCBI taxonomy): domain Bacteria; kingdom Pseudomonadati; phylum Pseudomonadota; class Gammaproteobacteria; order Pseudomonadales; family Pseudomonadaceae; genus Pseudomonas; species Pseudomonas sp. Seg1. Next base: position 3,048,389 of record NZ_AP021903.1, on the reverse strand, counting down.
TCGCGCGTGATGGATTATGCGCAGATCAAGGCATTCTCCGACCTGGCGCCGGTGACGTACGAACAGAATGAATTGCAGGAAATCACTGGCGTCATCCCCGTCATCAACTGGGCTGTGCTCAACGGCGTCATTGCCTATCAGGTTGGCAGAGACTATGGCAGCGCTTCGCTGACCAAGGCGTCGTCTTATTTCAACCGTTATATGGATGCATTGCGCCAATCTGAAACAGGCCTGCTGGCCGCGCCGCCTGACCGACGCAAACTCGGACTCCAGTCACTGAAAAAGGTGATGCCAGAGGGCAATTACCTGGAGCACAAGTCGCTGCAGTTCACCTTCAACGGCTCGCGCACGGAAACCAATTTTCTGGATGCTTTGAGGTATTCATCCCCGACCGGTGTGCTCGCTGATTTATACAATCTCGCCGCCAATGCGGCCGATCTCAATGAATATTCGTTGTCCGAGCTTTTGCGCCTGCGTCTCTCTGTGCTCGATTTGTACCTTTCCGGCGACCTGGTTGAAGAAGGACGCCTCACCAGCAGATTCAAGCTCAAGAGTGGCTTCCAACCTCCAGCCAATGCGTTTGCCCGCCTGGCTGAGCTGGAGAACGCCGACACGTTGTACGATCAAGCCTTCGACATGTATTACACGGGTGTTCAGGAAGGTCTTGCAGCCGTGATCAAAATGGCCATCTGCTGCCTGCCGAAAGACGATCGGGACGCGCTGATGAATGGATACATTTCGCTCTACACCGTTCGCACATCAACGCTGCGAAAAATCTCCGGCAACCTCCTCAATCTGGAAGCGGAGAAAGAGTCGCAATTGCAGCGTGATGCCGAGAAAGGCCGTTACGGGCTCCTTCTCTGTCGCCAATACAACGGCGAGACCCGCTGTTATGAAATGTTCACCATGCGTGGTTTGTGTCGTGAACGTCCGGATCTGGCGAACAAACTGCAAAGCAGTGAAGTCATCAATGGTTTTCCCACTAAAGCCTATGTTGGCTCCAAACATGACCTTCAGCTCAGAATCGAAGCACAGGACTGGCCGCTGGACTTCGCGGCATACAGAGACGGCAGCGAACCACGAAGTGGCCAGTCGTCCAGCGTTGTGGTGGAAAAACTCTGGCATTTCCACACGAGCACCGAGAACCTGCATCCCGTTTCGCTGTTTTTCTCCCCTTCGCTGGAAAAGCTCACCAAGTCGATCATGTCCAGCCATCCGGTGGCAACTCGTGACGAACTTTATGCTGCCTTCAAGCCCCAGACAGATCTGGAACACATGCGTATCCGTCGGGACCTGACACAAATCAATTTCGCCAATGTCGCCGTGCCGTTTTTCAAGTGTGTCAACGATATTCGATCGGGCGAGGAGCACCGGGTACGCGAGGGTATTGGCGGTTGCATTGTCGATGGTCTGTCAGTCCTTGGGCTGGTAGTCGGCCTCAGCGTGGCCTCGGCAAAAGTCATCGCCGCAACGGCTTCGAACACATTGAGGGTTTTGGGCGTTGCCAAGGCAACCGTGCGTGCTGCGTTGGCCTTCATAAACCCGATTGATGGCCTGCCGAAACTGGCGCGCAAGGGCTATCGGCTGGCCCATCGCAACTTGGTATTACTGGGGGAAAACAGTGCAAGCACGGTCGAATCGGTCGCTCGACAGCTCAGAAAACTTACCGGTCATACGGACGCTCGAGATCTGGTCAAAGCCCTGCAACGCTCCGACCTCCAGCATGGCAGCTGGCGCGCGGCCGAGAATGCCGGGGATGTCGTAGACCTCGCAGTAATCAAACGCCACCAATCGATTCATGTCTTCCACAAGAGCGTGGGCGGAGCCTGGGGACCGGCGCTGAAGAACGTGCAACTGCTGCCATACCGGGTGCATAGACTTTTTGGAAAGCTCAAGCCCACCGCCTACACCCGGCACTATGTGGGGAAGGCACTTGCCCCTGCCAAGAGCAGACTGGATACAGCGATCAAACTCTTGGAAAGCGCAGACGACAACACGCGTCTGGTCGTCAAATACATGCTGGGCGAAGGCTCAGACGATGCCATCAGGTACTTGTTAAAATCGCTACGCACAATGCGTAGCGAACTGGATGCCATTTCCGTTGCCAATATGTCTTTCCGGCACGTCGGCCCGAATGCATTGGCAGCGATATCCACACATGACTACAAAAAATTGAAGGCCGCCAAAAAGAGCGGCCTCCTAGTCAGCGATTCCATGAAAAGGTTTATAAAAATCTACCCGAAACACCTCGATGCCTACTATAAAAAAGAAAAATATGCAGTCTCGAAAATCGCTGACGTTTTGATTCATGAAATGTCCCACGGCAGTAGCGGCACACTGGATCTGTTCTACGCAAAAGAAGGGGATAAACTAACGGATGTAGCCGTCCTGGTAGATCTCGCGAGAAAGCCGGACATGGTCCATCCAGCCCTCTCCCACCTTCACAGGACCTATGAGGCTACTGAACTGGCTCAGTTAAATAATTTTGATGCAGTCCGTCATAGTTTGGCGAAAATTATTCAGGACAATCCCGCCCTCTACAACGCCAACAGCATAGAAGTCACCGTTTCGCTGCTGAATCAGAGAACAACAGATCCTGCGAAGTTTGCATCGAACATCACACTCGTACAAAAAACAGTGGACGAATATAACCCGAGTGCCTTCATCTCCAAGCTCGAGATCGATCTCTCCGTGTAATGGATGCTTCTGCAGGCTGAGTCCGCCCACCTTCAACGGCCGCTGTGGTTTAATTGCGGCCGTTTTTTGTTCCCCCTCGCCTGCTGCAAAGGATTTCTGTTCATGTCTCAGCCAGTCACCACCAAAGTTCTGGTCATCGGATACGTTTGGCCCGAGCCCCAATCCTCGGCGGCCAGCGGGCATGTCATGCAGATCCTCGACACCTTCTTGCAGCAGGGTTGGGACATTACCTTCAGCAGCCCCGCCGGCCCGGGTGAGCACAAGGCTGACCTGAGCGCGCTGGGCATTCGCGAAGTGCCCATTGAACTCAACAACAGCAGTTTCGACGTATTCATCAGCGAACTGGCCCCGGATATCGTGCTGTTCGATCAGTTCATGATGGAGGAGCAGTTCGGCTGGCGTGTCGAGAAGTACTGCCCCGATGCCTTGCGGGTACTGGAAACCTCCGATCTGCAAAGCCTGCGTCACGCCCGCCATCAACGCCTCAAGGATCACCTGAAAGCCAGTCCCGATCAGGACGACTTCAGCGCTTTGTTCGCCCCGGCACTGCGCGAAGAGTTTGAACTGATGGCCGACACCGACCTGGCCAAACGGGAAATCGCCGCGCTGTACCGCTGTGACTTGAATCTGATGATCTCCGAGGTGGAAATCGAGCTGCTCGTCGAGCAATTCGGCTTGCCGCGCCAGTTGCTGCATTGGTGCCCGCTGATGATTGCCCCTCCCACCACTGCCACAAAAGCATTCGAGGAGCGGGCGCATTTCCTCAGCATCGGTAACTTCCGCCATGCGCCAAACTGGGACGCAGTGCTGTGGATGAAATCCACGATCTGGCCGTTGATTCGCCAGCAACTTCCTCAGGCACAACTGCACATTTATGGCGCCTACACCCCGCCGAAAGCCACGGCGCTGCACAACGCGGCGCAGGGTTTTCATGTGATGAACTGGGCAGAAGATGCGTTGCAGGTCATGTCCGATGCGCGCATTTGCCTGGCACCGTTGCGATTCGGCGCGGGCATCAAAGGCAAGCTGGTTGACGCGATGCTGTGCGGTACGCCGAGTGTCACGACACCGATTGGCGCTGAGGGCATGCACGGCGATCTGCCCTGGCCCGGAGCTGTCACGCACACGGCGACGGAGTTCGCAAACCAAGCCGTTCAGCTTTATAAGGACAAGGCACGTTGGCAAGCGGCGCAAAAGGCAGGAGACCATTTGCTCGGGGAACGTTACCAACACATCGTCCATGGCCCGGCTCTTATTGAAAAACTGCGCTATTGCCAAGAGCATTTAACAGTACTTAGAAACAATAACTTTACTGGCAGCATGCTGCGTCACCACATGCATAAAAGCACTCAGTACATGTCTCAATGGATTGAGGCAAAAAATCGCACCTTATAACTCAACCCAGCAAAATAATAACTACACAACTTGCATCAGAACAAACATTGGCCACACAACGCCAAGCTTGTATAAACATCCTGCGCGCACACTTACAACAACTTTAATGCAGGATTAATTATATGAGCGATTTCAAACCCGATTACATCCCTCTGCACGAATGGATGACGATACCGCAATTCGACAACTTGTCTCTGTACGAAATGACCTTGCCAGGCACGCATAATGCGGGTTGTGACTGGCAAGCTTCCTACGCGCCTACCGTTAAAAACTGGGTAGCCTGCCAGGATATTTCCTTCTACTCACAACTCTATCGTGGCTCCCGAGTTCTGGATGTCCGACTGAGTTATCGAGGCTCCGCCCAAGGATTCAATCGCTTTCGCTTTCAACACAATGGATATCTCTCCTCGCGAACCCTTGAAGACCTCATACGCGATCTGAAAACGTTTCTTGTGGAGCGCCCCGGCGAATTCATCATTCTGGACTTTCACAAACTGGACAAAGGCGACGGTGATTTTAACTTCACCGAGTTCAGTGACCTGATGCTGCAACATCTCGGTGAGCGGATGATTCCTACCGCCAACCGGTACATGACACTTGGGCAACTCAGGCAAGCAAGTCCTCTGCAAAGAATCCTCGTAGCAGGAAGCTTGCCTTATAACTCGGGAAACCGTTTTTTTCATTCATCGATAGGTCACAAGTGGATCAACCAAAAAGTGGTTTCCACGACCGCTCTGCATAAATACATAACACAGGTCATGAGCGAACCTATGAGTAGAGACCGCCTGTGGTCGCTATCGGCTACAAGTTTTACCGTGGGAGGTCCGCAACGCATTCTCGAAGATCTGGACGTATGGTTCGACCCTGCCAAAACGAACTGGGCTAAAAAGTGCAACATCATCAATTTCGACTTTATTAAAGACTCGAAGATCGTGCTTTTCTGCCATGCCGCCAATGTTGAGAAAGCCAAAGAGAAATCGCTGTTAACAGCTCGCGCGCAGACTGTTTGATCGCTCTCCACAGATGACTGTCACAGCGAACTGGCATCAGTCATGGCAAACGAGGCATGATCGTCCAGCGATAACAAAAAAGCGCTCAGCCATGACTCGAACCGCACGCGTGACCGACCCTTCCTACGAATTGATGGATGACCACAACGGGTTGTCCATCATCTACCGCCAGCACGGTTTCCCCTGCCCGCTGGTGCGCTGGCATTTCCACAAGGAATACGAGCTGCACCTGATCGTCGCCAGTTCCGGCAAAGTGTTCATCGGTGACTACATCGGCAACTTCTACCCTGAAACCCTGTTTCTGACCGGTCCGAACCTGCCGCACAACTGGATCAGTCAGGTGGCCGAAGACGAAGTGGTGGAAAAACGCGACATGCTCGTCAATTTCACCGATGAACTGTTCGAGAGCGGTCACCAGATATTCGCCGAACTGAAAACGCTGGCGCCGTTGCTGGAACGGGCGCAGTACGGCATCGAATTCCGCTGCAAACAGACAATCCGCGAGGCCATGACGCTGATGCAGCGAATCGCCGACACCCGTGGCATCACCCGGCTCGGACACTTTTTCATTCTGATGGAGTTGCTTGCGGCCAGTGACGACTATCAGTTGCTGTCCGGTGCCACCACCCCGCAACTGGCCGATGAGCACAATATCGATCGCACCAACCGCGCCGTCGATTACATCTTCAGCCACTACGCCCGGGATATTTCGCTGGAGGAAGTTGCCGAGCACCTGGGCATGACGCCAACCTATTTCAGCCGTGTATTCAAACAAGCCACAGGGCGCAATTTCATCGAGTTCGTCAATCGCTTGCGCATCAGCAAATCCTGCGAGTTGCTGGCGGACGGCGATAAACCGGTGACCGATGTGTGCTTTGAGTCAGGCTTCAACAATATTTCCAACTTCAATCGGCGGTTTCAGCAGCTCAAGGGCATGACGCCTTCGCACTATCGGCGGCTCGCGGTGCAGCGCCTGACTGAACAGAACGTCTGAAATCCCGCCCCCCTGTGGGAGCTGGCTTGCCAGCGATGAGGCCAGCACAACCAACCTCTGCGTCGACTGATCCAACGCCATCGCTGGCAAGCCAGCTCCCACAGGTTTTGACCTTGCTTTGCGTCGAAAACCTGTACGTATCCGATACCCTCCGTTCGCTGCAACCCCCTACCCTGCGTTCGCCCGCACCAACACCAGTGCAAAAAAGTATCAGTCGAAGTGCTACGGATGATTTGTCAGCCCGGCAATTGAAGGCTGTAATCGGTGCACATTCTTCCTGCATTCGGAAGACACAAAAACAATAACCGTCCTTCTGCCACCCGCCGGGTGCAGAAAAGGAGTGCACGATGCAACCCACTGCAAAAGCTCTGCTTGCCCTCACCTGCATGACCCTCAGCAGCGTCAGCCTTGGCGCCCAGACCCTGACCATCGCCACCGTCAACAACAGCGACATGATCCGCATGCAAAAACTCTCGAAAACCTTCGAGACCGAGCACCCGGACATCAAGCTCAATTGGGTGGTACTGGAAGAAAACGTCCTGCGCCAGCGTCTGACCACCGATATTGCCACTCAGGGCGGCCAGTTCGACGTGTTGACCATCGGCATGTACGAAGCAGCACTGTGGGGCGCCAAGGGCTGGCTCGAACCGATGAAGGATCTGCCAGCCAGTTACGCCCTCGATGACGTGTTCCCGTCGGTGCGCGAAGGCCTTTCGGTCAAGGGCTCGCTGTATGCCCTGCCGTTCTACGCCGAAAGCTCGATCACTTATTACCGCACCGACCTGTTCAAGGACGCCGGCCTGACCATGCCGGAACGTCCGACCTGGGAAGAGATCGCCGGGTTCGCCGAAAAACTCACCAACAAGGATAAAGAGCAGTACGGGATCTGCCTGCGTGGCAAGGCCGGTTGGGGCGAGAACATGGCGCTGATCACCACCGTCGCCAATGCCTATGGCGCGCGCTGGTTCGATGAAAAATGGCAGCCGGAATTCAGCGGCCCCGAGTGGAAAAATGCACTGAATTTCTACGTCGACACCATGAAGAAATCCGGCCCGCCCGGTGCGTCCAGCAACGGTTTCAACGAAAACCTTGCGCTATTCAACAGCGGCAAGTGCGCGATCTGGGTCGACGCCAGCGTTGCCGGTTCGTTCGTCACCGACAAGACCCAGAGCAAGGTTGCCGATCACGTTGGTTTCACCTTCGCGCCGCATCAGGTTACTGACAAAGGTTCGGCGTGGCTGTATTCGTGGGCGCTGGCGATTCCGACCAGTTCCAAGGCCAAAGACGCGGCGAAAACGTTCAGCGCCTGGGCCACCTCCAGGGAATACGGCGAGCTGGTGGCCAAAACCGACGGCATCGCCAACGTACCGCCGGGCACTCGCGCCTCGACCTACAGCGACGCCTACATGAGCGCCGCGCCGTTTGCCAAGGTGACGCTGGAGTCGTTGAAAGCGGCGGACCCGAGCAAACCGACGTTGAAACCGGTGCCTTACATCGGCATACAACTGGTGACCATTCCTGAGTTCCAGGGCGTCGGCACCCAGGTCGGCAAGCTGTTCTCGGCAGCGCTGATTGGCCAGACCACGGTGGACCAGGCCCTGGCAGCAGCCCAGCAAACCACTGAACGCGAGATGAAGCGCGCCGGTTATCCCAAGTAAACGCCACTAAACCTGTGGGAGCTGGCTTGCCAGCGATGAGGCCGGCACATTCAAAATTGATGTCGACTGTTCAATCGCCATCGCTGGCAAGCCAGCTCCCACAGGGTTCGCGTCGATGTCAGGAAGGGTTTCTCTCCTGAGCATGTATCTGCACCCAACTGGTTGTGATCACCATGAATACTTCAACTGCCAAAGCCCACATCGACCTGTCGCAACCTGCGCGCAAAATCCGCGTACGCAATCCCGGCTGGTTTCTGGTCAGCCCTTCGGTGGCCCTGTTGCTGCTGTGGATGATCGTGCCGCTGGGCATGACCATTTACTTCTCGATGATTCGTTACAACCTGCTCGACCCGGGCGTGAACGAATTCGTCGGGCTGGAGAACTTTACTTACTTTTTGACCGACTCGGGCTTCCTGCCCGGTGCCACCAACACCCTGCTGCTGGTTGGCAGCGTGTTGCTGATCAGCGTGGTGTTCGGTGTGCTGATCAGTGCGTTGCTGGAGGCCAGCGAGTTCCTCGGTCGCGGCATCGTGCGGGTCATGTTGATCTCGCCGTTTTTCATCATGCCCACGGTCGGCGCGCTGATCTGGAAGAACCTGATCTTCCACCCGGTGTCCGGGATTCTCGCCTACCTCTGGAAGCTGTTCGGCGCGCAACCGGTGGACTGGCTGGCGCACTACCCGCTGCTGTCGATCATCATCATTGTTTCGTGGCAATGGCTGCCCTTCGCCATCCTGATCCTGATGACTGCCATGCAGTCCCTCGACCAGGAACAAAAGGAAGCCGCCCGCCTCGACGGCGCCGGCCCGATAGCGATTTTCTGGCACCTGACCCTGCCGCATCTGGCCCGGCCAATCGCGGTGGTGGTGATGATTGAGACGATCTTCCTGCTGTCGGTGTTCGCCGAGATTTTCACTACCACCAATGGCGGCCCCGGCTACGCCTCGACCAACCTCGCCTACCTGATCTATAACCAGGCGCTGGTGCAGTTCGACGTCGGCATGGCCTCGGCGGGCGGCTTGATTGCCGTGGTCATCGCCAACATCGCCGCGATCATTCTGGTGCGGATGATCGGCAAAAACCTGACTGACAAAGCCTGAGGCCTGCCATGACTCTTCAACAATCCCGCCGGCTGCAAAGCCTGTTGCTCGGCACCCTGGCCTGGGCCATCGCGATCGTGATTTTCTTCCCGATCTTCTGGATGGTGATGACCAGTTTCAAGACCGAAATCGATGCGTTCGCCACGCCGCCGCAGTTCATCTTCACGCCGACGCTGGAGAACTATCTGCACATCAATGAGCGCAGCGACTACTTCAGTTTTGCCTGGAACTCTGTGGTGATTTCCTTCAGCGCCACCGCGCTGTGCCTGCTGATCGCAGTGCCGGCGGCATATTCGATGGCGTTCTACGAAACCCAGCGCACCAAAGGTACCCTGCTGTGGATGCTCTCCACCAAGATGCTGCCGCCGGTGGGCGTGCTGATGCCGATCTACCTGCTGGCGAAGAGTTTCGGCCTGCTCGACACGCGCATCGCGCTGATCGTGATCTACACGCTGATCAACCTGCCGATCGTGGTCTGGATGATTTACACCTACTTCAAGGACATCCCCAAAGACATCCTCGAAGCCGCTCGCCTCGACGGCGCCACGTTGTGGCAGGAAATGGTTCGGGTGCTGCTGCCCATCGCCAAGGGCGGCCTCGCCTCGACGGTATTGCTGTCGCTGATCCTGTGCTGGAACGAGGCCTTCTGGTCGCTGAACCTGACCTCATCGAAAGCCGCACCACTGACCGCGCTGATCGCATCGTATTCAAGTCCCGAAGGATTGTTCTGGGCCAAGTTGTCGGCGGTCTCGACCCTGGCGTGTGCGCCGATCCTGATCTTCGGCTGGATCAGCCAGAAGCAACTGGTGCGCGGCCTGTCGTTTGGCGCTGTGAAATGAACATGCCGAACCTAATGCGATTCCCTGTACGAGCGAGCCTGCTCGCGAAAGCGGAGTGTCATTCAACGATGAAGGCGACTGGCACGGCCCCTTCGCGGGCAGGCTCGCTCCCACATAAAAACCAATTCAGCTCAAACGAATAATAAATTGCGGAGGCCCATCATCATGGCCAACCTGAAAATCAAGAATCTGCAAAAAGGCTTCGAAGGTTTTTCCATCATCAAGGGCATCGACCTGGAAGTGAACGACAAGGAATTCGTGGTTTTCGTCGGCCCCTCCGGCTGCGGCAAATCCACCTTGCTGCGGCTGATCGCCGGCCTCGAAGAAGTCAGCGGCGGCACCATCGAACTCGATGGCCGCGACATCACCGAAGTCAGCCCGGCCAAGCGCGATCTGGCGATGGTGTTCCAGACCTACGCGCTGTACCCGCACATGACCGTGAAAAAGAACATGTCTTTCGCCCTCGATCTGGCCGGCGTGGCCAAGGCTGATGTCGAGAAAAAAGTCGGCGAAGCGGCGCGGATTCTCGAACTCGGCCCTATGCTTGAGCGCAAGCCAAAACAGCTTTCCGGTGGCCAGCGTCAGCGCGTGGCGATCGGCCGTGCCATCGTGCGCAACCCGAAGATCTTCCTGTTCGACGAGCCGCTGTCCAACCTCGACGCCGCACTGCGCGTGCAGATGCGTCTGGAACTGCTGCGCCTGCACAAGGACCTGCAAGCGACGATGATTTACGTGACCCACGACCAGGTCGAAGCGATGACCATGGCCGACAAAGTCGTGGTGCTCAATGGCGGCAAGATCGAGCAGGTCGGTTCACCACTGGACCTCTATCACAACCCCGCCAACCTGTTCGTTGCCGGGTTTCTGGGCACGCCGAAAATGGGCTTCCTCAAAGGCCAGATCGCCCGGATCGACGCTCAGGTCTGTGAAGTGTCACTGGATGCCGGCACGCGCATCACCCTGCCGTTCAACGCCGCCCACCTGAGCGTCGGCAGCGCCGTAACCCTGGGTATTCGCCCGGAACATCTGGAACTGGCCCAACCGGGCGACTGCACCCTGCAAGTCACCGCCGATGTCAGCGAGCGGCTGGGCAGCGACACCTTCTGCCACGTCAAGACCAACGCCGGGGAAGCGCTGACCATGCGCGTACGTGGTGATCTGGCGAGCCGTTATGGCGAACAACTGAGCCTCTATCTGGACGCCGCCCATTGCCATTTATTCGATGCAGAAGGCGTGGCGCTGACCCGTCCGCTGCGCGCTGCCGCCTGATTTTTCGAGACTTGCCGAATGAAACTCAACAGACAAAACCTCAATCGCCTCGCCGCCGAAGTGCAACTGCCGACCTATAGCCTCAGTGATACCCGTCAGGGCATTGCACACATTGGCGTCGGCGGTTTCCACCGGGCCCATCAGGCGTATTACACCGACGCGCTGATGAACACCGGCGAAGCACGCGACTGGGCGATTTGCGGGGTCGGCCTGCGCGCCGAAGACCGCCGCGCCCGCGACGATCTCAAGGAGCAGGATTACCTGTTCACGCTTTTCGAACTCGGCGACAGCGATGACACTGAAGTGCGAGTGATCGGCGCGATCCGCGACATGTTGCTGGCCGAAGACAGCGCCCAGGCCTTGATCGACAAACTCGCCCATCCACAGATCCGCATCGTCTCGCTGACCATCACCGAGGGCGGCTACTGCATCGACGACAGCAACGGCGAATTCATGGCGCACCTACCGCAGATCCAGCACGATCTGAACAACCCTGATTCGCCGAAAACCGTGTTCGGGTTCTTGTGCGCGGCGCTGGAAAAACGCCGGGCGGCGGGTATTCCCGCCTTCACCGTGATGTCCTGCGATAACCTGCCGCACAACGGCGCGGTCACCCGCAAGGCGTTGCTGGCGTTTGCCACCCTGCGCAACAGCAATCTGTGCAGCTGGATCGACGCCAACGTCAGTTTCCCTAATGCGATGGTCGACCGCATCACGCCGATGACCAGCACCGCGCATCGTCTGCAACTGGCCGACAAACATGCGGTGGACGACGCCTGGCCGGTGGTTTGCGAACCGTTTGTGCAGTGGGTACTGGAAGACAAATTCGTCAACGGCCGCCCGGCCTGGGAAAAGGTCGGCGTGCAGTTCACCGACGATGTTTCGCCTTACGAAGAGATGAAAATCAAACTGCTCAACGGCAGTCATCTGGCGCTGACCTATCTGGGCTTTTTGAAGGGCTATCGCTTTGTCCACGAGACCATGAATGACCCGCTGTTCGTGCGCTACATGCGTGCGTACATGGATCTGGATGTCACGCCGCAACTGGCGCCGGTGCCGGGTATCGACCTGACCGATTACAAGAACACGCTGGTGGCGCGGTTCTCCAATCAGGCGATTGCCGATCAGTTGGAGCGGGTGTGTTCGGACGGTTCGTCGAAGTTTCCCAAGTTCACCATCCCGACGATCAACCGGCTGATTGCCGATGGGCGCGAGACCAAGCGTGCGGCGTTGGTGGTGGCGGCCTGGGCGTTGTATCTGAAGGGGGTGGATGAGAACGGCGATACCTATTCGATTCCTGATCCACGGGCGACTTTTTGTCAGGCGTTGGTGGCGGATGATGGGTTGATGACCCAGCGATTGCTGGGAATTGAAGAGATTTTTGGCACGGCGATTCCGCAGTCGGCGGCGTTTGTGGCGGCGTTTGAATGGTGCTGCGACAGTTTGCGTGAGGTGGGCGTTTCGCGGACTTTGGAGCGGGTGCTGGCCTGAAAAAGCCCCTCACCCTAGCCCTCTCCCAAAGGGAGAGGGAACTGACCGAGTGGTTGGTGCAACTTACATCGACCTGAAAGTCCGATGTCGAACTGAGATTTTGAATAGCACCCAGGTCGGCTCCCTTTCCCCCTCGCCCCCTTGGGGGAGAGGGCTGTGGTGAGGGGGTAGCTCTTGATCTTTAGCCCAACTGACTGGTTCACACATGACAACCCGACAACTCTTCCTCGGCATCGATTGCGGCACCCAAGGCAGCAAAGCGATCATCCTCGATGCCGCCAGCGGCGAAGTCCTCGGCCACGGCGCTGCCGCTCACACCATGATCAGTGGCGCCAACGGCCGTCGCGAGCAAGACACTCGCCAATGGCTGGAAGCCTTCGCCCTCGCCACCCGCCGTGCGTTGTTGGCGGCGGAAGTCGATGGCCAGGCGATCCTCGGCATCGGCGTTTCCGGCCAGCAACACGGGCTGGTGCTGCTCGACGATCAAGGCGAAGTCCTGCGCCCGGCCAAGCTCTGGTGCGACACCGAAACCAGCGCTGAGAACGACCGGCTGCTCAGCCATCTGGGCGGTGAAAAAGGCTCGCTCGAACGCCTCGGCGTGGTCATTGCTCCTGGCTACACAGTATCGAAACTGCTGTGGACCAAAGAGCAGCATCCGCTCGTGTTCGCACGCATCGCCCGCATTCTGCTGCCCCACGACTACCTCAATTTCTGGCTCACCGGCCGTGCCTGCAGCGAATACGGCGACGCCTCCGGCACCGGCTATTTCAACGTGCGCACCCGCCAGTGGGATTTGCAGCTGCTGCGCGACATCGACGCCAGCGGACGTCTGCAAGCGGCGCTGCCTGAGCTGATCGATGCGCACCAAGCCGTCGGCACAATCCTGCCGGCCATCGCCGAACACCTTGGCATCAACCCCAACGCGCTGGTCTCAAGCGGCGGCGGCGACAACATGATGGGCGCGATCGGCACCGGCAATATTCAGCCCGGCGCAATCACCATGAGCCTCGGCTCCTCCGGCACGGTGTACGCCTACGCCGAAACCCCGAAAGTCAGCCCGGATGCCAGCGTCGCCACGTTCTGTTCATCCAGCGGCGGCTGGTTGCCGCTGATCTGCACCATGAACCTGACCAATGCCACCGGCGCGATTCGCGAACTTTTTGACCTCGATCTGCCCCGGTTCAACGAACTTGTCGCTCAAGCGCCCATCGGCGCCGAAGGCGTCAGCCTGTTGCCGTTTTTCAACGGCGAGCGCGTCCCCGCCCTGCCCCACGCCACTGGTAGCCTGCACGGTTTGACGCTGGATAATCTGACCCAGGCCAATCTGTGCCGCGCCGCCGTCGAAGGCACGACGTTCGGCTTGCGTTATGGACTGGATTTGCTCCGCCAGAATGGTTTACAAAGCCGCAGCATTTGCCTGATCGGCGGCGGTTCGAACAGCGCGGTGTGGCGGCAGATCGTCGCCGACATCATGAACACCCCGGTGATCTGCACCGAGCAAAGTGAAGCTGCGGCCCTCGGTGCCGCGATTCAGGCGGCGTGGTGCAAATCCTGGTCGAACGGCCACGAAGACACGTTGGCCGACTTGTGCCAGCGCTGCGTGAAACTCGACCTGAGCAGTGAAACCCTGCCGATCGCCGCCAATGTCGCGGCGTTTCAGCAGGCTTATGAACGCTATCAACAGCATGTCGCAACCCTATAAAGAGCAAACAATTATGTATTTGGTGTGTGGCGAAGCCCTGTTTGATTTCTTCAGCGAAGACGATGCCAGCGGACTGGCCTCGAAAGTGAATTTCAAGGCGATTGCCGGCGGCTCGCCGTTCAACGTCGCGGTTGGTTTGCGTCGTTTGGGCGTGGACTCGGCCTTGTTCGGTGGTCTGTCCACCGACTACCTCGGCCGGCGCTTGCAGCAGGTCTTGCAGGAGGAAGGTGTACGGCCGGACTATCTGCTGGACTTCGCCGCGCCGACCACGTTGGCGATGGTGGCGGTCGGTGCCAACGGCTCGCCGCACTACAGTTTTCGCGGTGAAGGCTGCGCAGATCGGCAACTGAAGCTGAGCCATTTACCGTCGCTGGGTCCTGAGGTGCGCGGTTTGCACATTGGCTCGTTTTCGCTGGTGGTGCAGCCGATTGCCGACACCCTGCTCGCGCTGGTTCAGCGTGAAAGTGGCAAACGCCTGATCACCCTCGACCCCAACGTACGCCTTAATCCCGAGCCGAATATCGAACTGTGGCGCGAACGGATTGCCACGCTGGTGCAACTGGCGGATCTGATTAAGGTCAGCGATGAAGACTTGAGCCTGCTCTACCCCGAGCAGGATCCGCAGCACGTCATCGAAGGCTGGCTGGAGCATCGCTGCCAGGTCGTCTTCCTCACCCGTGGCGGCGAAGGCGCCAGCGTGTTCAGCCGCGCCCATGGTTCATGGTCGGCACCCGCCTGCACGGTGAAGATCGCCGATACCGTCGGCGCCGGCGACACCTTCCAGGCCGCGCTGATTACCTGGCTGACCGAACAAGGTCTGGACTCGGTCGAAGGTGTGCAGCAACTTGCTCGCGAACAGATCGACGCCATGCTCAAGTTCGCCGTGCAAGCGGCGGCGCTGACCTGTAGCAAGACGGGTCCGGATCTGCCCTATCGTCACCAATTGACCTGAGCGCGTAGACTGTCGCCCTTTTTATGCGCATGACGGGATAACGGCTTTTGAATTCAGGGCAGACGGTTGGACTACTGGTACTCGCGGCACTGTTGACGGGTTGCGGCACCTCGCCGCCCCGTTCGCCGGAAAACATCTGCGAGATCTTCCGCGAAAAAAGCGATTGGTACGACGCCGCGCAAGTCACGCAAAAGCGCTGGGGCGTGCCGATCCAGGTGCCGTTCGCGATCATGTATCAGGAATCCGGCTACCGCTACGACGCCAAAACCCCACGCAAATACCTGCTCTGGGTAATTCCGTGGGGCCGCGTGTCGACCGCGTCGGGCTATGCGCAAGCCAAGGATGAAGTCTGGTCCGACTACCAGAAGAGCACCGGCCGCAACTGGGCCGACCGCGAAGACTTCGATGACGCCATCGACTTTGTCGGTTGGTACATGGACAAGACCACCAGCATCAACGGCGTGTACAAATACGACGCCTACGGCCAGTACCTCAACTACCACGAAGGCTGGGGTGGTTATCGCAACAAGACTTACGCGAGCAAGGCGTGGCTGATGCCGACGGCGCGCAAGGTGCAGAATCGCTCTGACATGTATGCCCAGCAATATGCCGGCTGCAAAGAGGATTTGAATCGGGGGTTCTGGAGCCGGTTCTGGCATTGGTTGTAACAGGCACAATTTCGTTGACCTTCAGGACGCCATCGCGGGCAAGCCCGCTCCCACAAGGATCTCCGGTGAACACAGATTTTGTGACCACCGAAGAAACCTGTGGGAGCGGGCTTGCCCACGATGACGGCGGGTCAGACGCCGAAAACCCGGCGGTTACAACACCGAAAAGTTGTAACTCACAATCAACCGGGTCTCATCCACATCCCGGGCGAACTTCTCGTAGTTGGTGCGGTAAGTCGCATTACGCAAACGCAGACTCACATCCTTGAACGTGCCGCTCTGAATCACGTACTTCAACTCGCTGTCACGTTCCCACTCTTTACCTTCCTGATCGCTGCCCAACACCTTGATGTGATCACCGTTCACATAACGCGTCAGGAAACTCAGGCCGTTAATACCGATTGCCTTGAAGTCATAGTCATAACGCAACTGCCAGGAACGCTCCTGTGCAGCGGCGAAGTCGTTGACCTGCACGTAGTTGACCAGATACGGGTTGCTGCCATCGAGATACGGCATCGAGTTGTCGCCGTTCATGCGCTGCCAGCCGCCACTGAAGGTGTGGCCACTTATGGCGTAGGACAGCATGCCGCTCAACGCACGGTTATCGATGGAACCAGCCTTGGCATCACCGCTGTCGGCACTTTTCAGCAAGCGTAAATCCGCTTTCAACACACCGTTGCCCAGCGGCTGATTGGCCAACAGGCCGACGAAGTGCTGGCGATAGATGTCTTCAAGTTCAGCGTAGTGATACTGCGCGGTCAGGCGATCGTTGATCTTGTAGTCGAAGCCGTACATGTCGAAATGGTCGGCGGTGGTGTTGCACGCGTAGCGCTTGTTCTTGCAGTGCACGCGGATGTCTTGCGAGTCGGTGGAATCGCGCGCGGTGTATTTGTCCAGACGCGCCGCCATGAAGGTCAGGTCCTTCACTTCTTTTGAAGTCAGCATCGCACCGTTGAACATTGTTGGCAGCAGACGGCCATCGTTGTACTTGAGCAACGGCAGATCCGGCAGCAGCGCGCCGTACTTCAGCACCGTGTCCGAGACCTTCACTTTTGCGGTCAGGCCCATTTTTGAGTACTGATCTTTCGAGCCGCGTGGGTCCTGCCCGCTCGACGGCAGCAAACCGCTATTGCTGCTGTCGGCGCTGGAGTCGAGTTTGAAGCCGAGCATGCCCAGCGCATCGATACCGAAACCCACCGTGCCTTCGGTGTAACCCGATTGCAGGTTGAGAATGAACCCCTGCGCCGACTCTTCACGTTTCGATGCGCCTTGATCGTTGGACGTGTGCCCATCACGGAAATCGCGATTGAAGTACACCGTGCGCGATTCGATTTTCGCCGTGGTGTCTTCGAGAAATCCGCTGGCCTGAACCTGTGCGGCAAAACCGGCGCACAGCACAACGGCTCCGAAGCCAAACGACTGGCGCGGGGTGATGAGGGGAAATGGGGGACGCATGAAAAACTCCAACAATGCAGCGTTTGCGCGAGGCGCAATAAGCCAGAAAAATAGCTCCCGTCCCGGATCAAGGCTGAGCCGGGAGAAAGTGAACACGCAGGGGTGAAGCGCAATGATGGCAGATGGCTTTAACGTGCCACAGGCGACTTTAGTCTGAAACTGACCGGCTATTCTGCAACGCCCGGCTGGATTGATAGCGGCAACCGACCCGCGCTGCCACCCGCGAATCGCCCGGTTTCATTGGCGAAAACCCGCTATCTAAGGGTTTGCCCTATGCCCCGCCAGTGCCGTGCGTACGGCATTTGCGTCTTGAACGAGGCGGTCTAATCCTCCATCATCCGTCCCCTGCTTATTCAACGGACGGAATTCAAGGCATGCTGGACGCCAACGCTACCCACATCACCCTCACGCTCGAAGGCGCCAACGCCGACCTGCAAGTCCTCAGCTTCACCGGTCGCGAAGCCCTCAACGAACCGTTCCGTTTCGACCTCGAACTGGTCAGCGCCCGCCCCGACCTGAAACTCGAAGAGCTGCTGCACAAGCCCGGCGTACTGACCTTCGGCGCCACTGGCGAAGGCAAGATTCACGGCCTGGTGTACCGCATCGAGCAAGGCGATTCCGGCAAGACCCTGACCCGTTACAGCATCAGCCTGGTGCCGCAACTCGCCTACCTGCGCCACAACCACGACCAGCAGATCTTCCAGCAGCTCACGGTGCCGAAGATCATCGCCCAGGTTCTCGAAGATCGCGGCATCCTCGCCGACGCCTACAGCTTCCAGCTCAGCGCCGAATACCCGCAACGCGAGTACTGCGTGCAGTACGACGAGTCAGATCTGCACTTCATCCAGCGCCTGTGCGAAGAGGAAGGCATCCACTTCCACTTCCAGCACAGCAGCAGCGGCCACAAACTGGTGTTCGGCGACGACCAGACCGTGTTCCGCAAACTCAAAGCCGTGAGCTACCAGCAAGACTCCGGCATGGCCGCCGACAAACCGGTGATCAAGCGCTTCAACCTGCGCCTGGAAACCCGCACCACCCGCGTCAGCCGCCGCGATTACGACTTCGAAAAACCGCAGATCCTGCCCGAAGGCACGGCGACCAGCCCCTTCGCCCCGGACCTCGAAGACTACGATTACCCCGGCCGCTTCACCACCCGCGAGCGCGGCAAGCACCTCTCGACCCGCGCACTGGAACGCCACCGCAGCGACTTCAAACTCGCCGAAGGCAAAGGTGACGAACCGACCCTCACCAGCGGCCACTTCCTAACCCTCGCCGAGCATCCGCGCGCCGAGTGGAACGACCTGTGGCTGCTGCTGGAAGTCTTCCACGAAGGCAAACAACCGCAAGTGCTCGGCGAAAACGTCACCAGCGACGTCACCGACAACAAAAGCGATTTCCACCAGGGCTACCGCAACAGCTTCCTCGCCACCCCGTGGGACGCGCACTACCGCCCTGCCCTCGAACACCCGAAACCGAAAGTCCTCGGCAGCCAGACCGCCATCGTCACCGGCCCGTCCGGCGAAGAAATTCACTGCGATCAATACGGCCGCATCAAGGTGCAATTCCACTGGGACCGCGACGGCCAGGCCGACGACAAAACCACCTGTTGGATGCGCGTCGCCAGCGGCTGGGCCGGCAGCGCCTACGGCGGCCTCGCCATCCCGCGCATCGGCATGGAAGTCCTCGTCACCTTCCTCGAAGGCGACCCCGACCAGCCACTCGTCACCGGTTGCCTGTACCACAAGGAAAACGTCGTCCCCTACGACCTGCCGGCAAACAAGACCCGCAGCACCTTCAAAACCCTCAGCTCACCGGGCGGCAAGGGCTACAACGAATTCCGCATCGAAGACAAAAAAGGCATCGAGCAGATCTACATCCACGCCCAGCGCGACTGGGACGAAAACATCGAGCACGACCAGAAAGTCCGCGTCGGCAACGAACGGCATGACACCGTCGAAGCCAACACCCTGAGCGAGTTCAAGGTTGAAGAACACCGGATCACCCATCTCGACCGTGTCAGCGAAATGCGCGCGGATGACCACCTGACGGTTGGCGTGACCCAGCATGTGAAAGTGGGTACGGCGCAGTTTGTCGAGGCCGGGACGGAGATTCACTATCACGCTGGCGAGAAGGTTGTGGTTGAGGGGGGATGGAGCTCACGGCCAAGGCTGGCGGGAGTTTTGTGAAGGTTGATGCGGGTGGTGTGACGATTAGTGGCGCGGAGGTGAAGGCTAATACCGGGGGCGCGCCTGGGGTTGGGACCGGGATCGGAATCCTCGAACCGGTCATCCCGTGGGCGGCCGCGAAAGACAAGGCAGGCGCCCTGCTCGTTCCGGCAGCAATACAAATGGCCCTGGCCAAAGCTGCTCGCAAATCCGGAGACATCCGCTGCCCGATCTGTGAAGCCTGCCGAGAAGGCAAATGCGATCTGGGAGCCACCGCATGAGTGATGCACTCAATAACTGGCTAGACGAACAATCCCGTCTCAACCGTGTACTGATCCTCGCGTTGGACAGCCTCGCCGAGCCAAACCCCGTGACGCCACTGTACAGCGCAGGCGTCATGCAGCGCTCCGTACAACTCTATCGCCGCACCGAATTCGCCAAATTCGCCGCGATCAGCCCATGGCTGACCGAGTTGCAAAACCCGAACGACGAAGCTTTCCGCAAGTTACTGGACGACCCACAAAGCAACTGGGGATGGATCGGCAGCATGGACAAAGCCGATCTGGACAGCCTGACCCAACACTGGATCGCGCGCATGGTTATCGAGGAAGACGGCGACCGCTCGTTGTTCCGTTTTCAGGACAATCGCGTTCTTGCCCGCTGCCTCGGTAACCTGAAAGACGCCGAATGGCCGCTGTTGCTCGGCCCGATCAGCAGCGTGCTGTATTGGGCTGAAGATCAGTGGAAAAGCGCGGACAACACCAGACCGGGAATGTATCCAGTGCCAAATCCCGCACCTTGGTTGCAAGTCCGTACCCCACCGGAACGGACACGCGAAATTTTGCGTGAGAATCTGAAACGCTGGTTGCTTGTGCACCACGCAGAAGCTGCCGCGCAGCTCTCGGAAACACGCAGCATCCTTGAATGGCTCGAAGAGCAAATGGACCTGCTTGAAGCCTGGCAGTGGAATACGCCGCAGCAACGCGAGTTCATGCTGACTTTGCGGCTGGATCCCCAACACGCGAAAGACGTCGCCTGGGCTCCCTTGTCGGGGGAGACACCGGATCAACACTTCGCCAGGTGTGAACGTTTTTTTGCGACACAACCGGGCGACCTAGAACGTAGCTGAGAGCAAAGCTTCTCGAGCGCAAAGCGCTCGGAGCAATGACTCTCGAAGAAAGGACGATCACATGCTTCATCGCAAAGTTTTTTACAGATTTGTTCGCAGCTTGGTGATCGGTTTGGGGGGGATTGGCGTGACGGCCTGTTCAGTTGCCCAACAAGACAGTTTTACTTTGGTCACTGAACTTCCACCTGGATTCAAAATAAGAGGTGAGGCGCAGTACGTTCCTCGCTTTGGAGAAACGTGCAGTGTTCCAGTGAAAAAAGGAAGGGAGCACCCCGGATTCAAGTTTTTTGAGCAAGACCTCAGCCAGAAACCACAAACAGCGCGTTTTGAAATTCCGCTTTCAAGCGTTGAAGGTGGCTGCCCATTGGTCTTGGACAGCTTCGATTATGAGGTAGATGCCAAATATGCATCCGGATTTAATGATGTTGGAAGGGACCACACCGGAATTGAGTTTCAGGAAGGGTTGACTGACAACACGCAACTTCCTGCTCCGACTACTTTGCAACGAGAATGCGAATGGTCGTTTCGTACGATGGGACCTGACCGGATTATCGCCAAAATCCTGAAGTGCTCCGCGATAGCAACACCGGAGCAGGCAAGTAACGCTGTAGCAAAGGGGCCTCTGCAACGCTCGCAGCTCGCGGGAAAGACATTGAAAGTTTCTTTCTCACTTTCCAAAGAGGAAAAACCGGCCGTAGCAGATAATTGGGTCAAATTCCCCAACGGATGGAAACGGTGTAAGGGCAAGAGTCTCGAAGATCCCTATGCATTCTGTCGCGGTAACACAACCGATTTCAAACCGTTCAAAATGCCAGACGGGCGCGATTGCAATATCTATCCGACTTGTAACGAATAAGGACATTCATTAATGACGGTCAAAAACGTAGAGCAACCATTGTGCAAAGACAACAAAGTTCCTTGTCCGGCCAGAGGCACTAAAGTTAGTTTTCGCCTGGTTGACGAGACGGGAGATGGCAATCCATACGCCGGTTTGAAATATGTGGTGACCGACAGTGCGGAACAACGCTACGAAGGCACGCTCGATGCCACCGGATTTGGTGAAGTACTGAACCATTATGAGGGACCTGTAGTACTTACTGTGGATCAGCCTTACGCGGGAGCGGAAGACGCTTATACCTGGTTGATGTCACGGCCAAATTACCCTGTAAAAATCAGTGAACTACAGGTGCGGGCTGAAAAAACTCGCTTCGTCCGCGACGATGGAATGCGGGTTGAAAACAACCCTGCAAAAGCAAAGGCAGACCAGTTTTTTCATGTAGAAGTACGCCATCTGGTTGAAAAGGTCTCGCATCTTCCTCGGGAGTCGAAATCCAAATATCCTCCCAACCAGAATCTCTTGAAAGTCATGGGCGATCTCGGCTTCGGCCCTGAGCAGTCAAACCTCTGGGGAGTTGCACTGCTTCCGAACAAGCTCACCGTTCTTGAAGTCAGGCCTCTGCGCGCTTTCCGCCCAATGCTTTCGAAAGATAACAAGTTCAGTGCATTGAACCTGTATCAATTGTCGTTATTTGCAACTTTGAGCTACTGCGACTTCGGTCAGTCTCCCGCGGAGCAGCCAACCGATACCGTGAACTTCCCACTGGACCCTAGCGTGGGGAACATGTTTGGTGAAGGCATGGCTTGCTATAAGGAAAGCTGGAAATTAGGTGCAAAACAGTCAGCGGCTTTTTATCCGCTTTACGAAGACATCGCTTATTCAAAACGTTTTGAAATACTGCCGTTCGATCCAACGTTGTACGATCAAAACAAACCAGAGCTAGGCGTGAAACAAGAACACCCCGCCAAGTTACATTTTTTTGACGACAGTAAATCGCCTAATGGGACCAATACCCAGGGTTTTATCACCCATCACGACGAAATCATCCTTGTTTCCATACGTGGAACATTAGAATTTGTTGACTTTCTGCGAGATGGTGATGCGGAGCAGACCCCTGTAAAGGTCGGCGTAGGTAAAGCGCACCAAGGCTTTTACAAAGCTTATGAAGCAATTAATACGTTTATTCAAACCTATCTCACCAAATTCTACGTTAATCAGAAAATCATTATCTGCGGGCATAGTCTTGGAGGCGCCATTGCAACCTTGCTCGCCGAAGCGCTCAGAAATGACGAGAAAAGATACGACATTCTGCTCTATACATACGGGTCTCCAAGAGCCGGAGACGCAGACTTTGTAAAAGGCGCAGCGGCTTTGGCGCACCATCGCATGGTCAATGATAACGATCCAATTCCAAGTGTGCCTGCACCCTGGATGAACACTCGACAACGCATTTGGATGCCAGGCGCTGTCCTCAGTTTCATCAGCGGCCCAACAGGCGCATTGATTTTTGCGTTGGGTTTGACCCGATTCGGTGGTTCACCGTATGAACACCACGGTGATCTACACCATTTCATGCCAGTGCATTTCAAGGGATTAGAACAATCTTCCGTACTGTGGAACCCGGGTTGCGAATCCATCGAAGAAGCCGCATGCACCCGAGCGATCAAAAAGTTCGGTGACCTACCAGACCGAGCGATGTTCATCCAGCAATTGTTCCAGATGCCTCATCACTTTATGTTGGACTCCTACATTCCTAACGCTTGGGCAACGTTGCGCCGCTGGCAGCAAACCGAGAACCTTGGTGGCACAGTAGTGACAGAGACCGAAAGCCAGCAGGTACGGATTCAGTTAAAAGACATGCGAGATCGTTTGGCGGCCAAAGAGGCGGAGTTGAACAGCCCTTATCAATCCGATCGCCGGACTGCCTTGCAACAAGCGAGTGTGCTCAGAGCAGAAATAGGTCGGCTGGATACATCCTGGCAACGTCTTGGCACCTTGAGCAACCAGAAAGTCACGCCTGAGGATATCTACGGTTCTACTACTCAGGCCCCCGAGCATGATCAGAACCTGAAGCGCTGGCTGGCGAAAAAAGAGAACAACGTTGAAGTCAGGCTCGCGATGATTCCTCAAGCGGGCAGTGTTCAGCTCAGGACTGCTTGATGCGATTTTAACCTTGGCGTTAATCGAGAAAAATTGTGGTAATGAGGTAATAAATTCGAAGAGGCTCTCAACTGGACTGATGAACAGTTGAGAGCGCATCGGAAAAATAAAGCGCTACTCTTTGAGAAGCTAGTAACTAATGCACAAACCATAACATTCTCTATTTGATTGAGTACAACACGTAACTTATCAGTAAGCCAATCGATAATCTGCTGCACATGGTACCCCCCGAATGAGTAAATACTTAACACCTATATTTGCTGCATTACTGCTTGCGGGATGCATTCAATTTTACAGTGGGGCTTTACCATACGATAGGTGGCATCTTGGATTTTCTGCTCCCGACTATATGGAAGTCTGGATCGAAACGGCAGATGTAATAGATATTCGAGGCGAAGTGTTCAGGCGCGCGATGAGCGGCGTCGCGTCATTGCAGACGCCTCCAAACAATTCCGGAGATCCACGAGGCTGGCCTAAAAAAGCTGGCATTGGAGGCGGTAAATACGTTACAGGAGCCGACCTTCCAAAAAAAATATATGTACGTTGGCAGTCTCTAGTTGAGCCGCAAACCTACAAGATGGAAATTGATATCTCTGACTCGACCAGGGAACTCATGCGTCAGGGTGAAAAGGTATTTTGTGCGGCGGACGGAAAATGGTTCACCGGATATCGTCAATCAATTACAGTCCACCTCGTTCCCGGAGGAATTGCTAAAGTTTGGGTCGCAGGCCCCTGCATGACCTCCGTCGAAGTGGCAAAGATTAAAGCTGAGATAGACCCTCGAGGCCCCTACGAGGGTAAGTCTGGAGGAGAATATGACTCTCTCTCCAAGGAATCCAAATCCTATGTTGAAAAATTCGGCGTGCCATACAACTCATGGGAGCGCTGAAAGGCACCGGAGGGTCGAGAACCATCGTGAGTAAAGTAGGAAAAACCTTGAACATCGCGCCGAAAATTTGTCATTTGAGCTTTCGGGCGTTTTGATAAAAAACTTGGCACATTAGATCTGCATAAGTTGAATCGTAAAAATGAAAAATAGACAAAAATTCTTTAATGAGGCCCACTACAACAACTTCTTAAAAGAGCATGCCGATGCTGTCGAGCTTTTAAATACGACTAAATTCAAGTCCGACAACCCCGAAGGTGAAGCGACACTTCGCTCAAGATTCGCTCAACGTTTAGCACTTCGAAAGCTAACAGCCATGTATACAGCAGGCGAAGAAATTTCTTCGCTGATTCCACAATTGGAATACCTGATTGAAAAATATGAAATCCGGCAGGCGGCACTAGCGGTATCGGAACAATCCCCAGAAATTTCACCGTTAGCAATAGACGACTGGCCACACGAATATGAAGAGTGCGTACAAATCGTAGGTCTCTGCATCCTATTGCATCGCACAGACCTGCTAACTCGCTTTGTTAAGTTGATAGACAATGCAGGATATGCTGGCGACGACACGCTATACGAAGATTTACTCTGCAAAATACTGCCTTGCAGAACTGACGTAGACCAATGGTATCACGATGTTTATTCACCGCTAGTACAAGCCATATATGCAAAAACAAGAGAAGAGGCTACAAATTTTCTGCAAAGATACTGCAATCAATGGTATTCGGCCTTTGAACAAGCACCTTGGCATGATACTCACCTGCAGGGTGAAGAAGGAAACTACGTTGGATACTGGGCATTCGAGGCTGGAGCGATCGCCTTTTTGTATGACATAGATGACAGCAAAATCGATCATATGGTTTATCCAAAAGACCTCGTCACATACGCCCGAAACCAGCAAAACACGAAAAAATCGCGGGTTGGTGCTTGAAAGATGCATAGAAGACAACAGTATTTGAGCGAAAACCGCTATCAAAATTTCTTCAAGAACAAAGAAAAAACAACAGCATTTTTTGAGAAAAACACATTTCAAGCAGACTCGGAAGATCAAGAAAAATCTCTTCGAGCCCGACACTTCCAAAAACTAATATTTAAAGAAATACTCATTTGCTATACCGCGGGAGACGAAATAAACAATCTCATCCCACTGATGGAAAGCCTCATAAACAGCTACGAACTACTACAGAAGAAATTAGCAATCTATGAAGGGATCCCCAACATAACACCATTGACAATTGATGATTGGCTAGACCAATACGAGGAGTGCGTCCAGGTTTTTAGTCTATGCATACTCCTTCACCGAACCGACTTGCTAAGGCGTTTTGTTGCGCTAATCGACCCCGCAGGCTATGGCGGTGATGACACACTGTATGAAGACCTACTTTGCAAACTATTACCTGACCGATACGATGTTGACCGTTGGTATCACGACGTCTATACACCTCTAGTCCTCGCTATTTACGAAGAGGATAAAAGCGAAGCCTCAAATCTGTTAAAAAAATACTGCGAAAGATGGTATCCAGCGTTCAAACAAGCACCTTGGCATGACTCTCACAAACAAGGCGATGAAAGTAGCTACTGTGGATATTGGGCATTGGAAGCAGGAGCAGTAGCGTTTCTTTACGGCATTGATGATCGCGATATAGACCACATGGTTTATCCGAAAGAACTGGTTGAATACGCAAGAAATCATCAAGTATCCAATAAATTTCAGGTTGCTCGCATAGACGCTGGTCAACCATGCAGTAAAGCAGGATTCTGGTTTACTCCGGCTGAGGCAGATTCTCGCCGTTACTTTAACCAAGGCGAAATCATGCAGAAGTATAAAGACTTAGCTTGGGAAGACACTATCTGGTATTGGTCAGGAGATGAATAAGCGGATCTCCGATTCGCTTAGGTCTGTTTTCATGCTTTGAGCAAAGCACACAGGCATTATCTTGCGGACAAAAGAGAAATCCTATGAACTCACTGGAAAAATTGACCGAGCGTGCATCCGACCTGACATTTGAATTACCGGATAGTACACCGGTTATCAGATTGGGACTGATTGCGACTTTTTACTTTAAAGAAGGCTATTTACGGCAGA
Organism: Pseudomonas sp. Seg1; assembly: GCF_018326005.1. Taxonomy (NCBI): domain Bacteria; kingdom Pseudomonadati; phylum Pseudomonadota; class Gammaproteobacteria; order Pseudomonadales; family Pseudomonadaceae; genus Pseudomonas; species Pseudomonas sp. Seg1. The sequence continues at coordinate 3,021,892 of NZ_AP021903.1, read as the reverse complement.
GCAAAGAAGCTGTCATGCAGTGTTTCGCACGTTTCAAGGAAGAGTTTGGCCAACACTTAAAAGGTCAGTTCGATAACCGTTACAAAAGACTAAATGGTACAAATTTCAATAACAAAAACCTCAAAAATTCTCGACACGGGCCCAAATGAACAATACGAATGGCACATCAGTAGTGCCACTAACGCCAACGAAGCCGCCGAGTATAGTCTAACCGCACTGAATTCTTTTGAAGTACATGGTGATCAAAGACGCTCATTTCTAAAAATGACGCTACCATGGAGTATATTAAAAGAACCCGATGGTGCGGCACGTTATAACAACTGGCTTGTTTACTTAGCTGATCAAGTTAAGGCTGAGCATGGGTATGGCGGACTTTCCAGCATCCTACCGTTTGACTTCGATAGCTACATGCCCATGGAGTTCCAATTGGCCCAGCAGTTCACCGGTCTTGAAGTTGACTCTTTGGTAACTAATTTCAAACGAGAACTCCTCGATCATATTAAAGGTGTGAACTGGTATACCGTCGTAGGCGATCAATTTTCTGAACATTTGGGTGGCGTAGATGCAATCAGTCATGCGTTTAGCGGTCGCGGCGATATAGAGGTAATGAAATACCAATACGGTTTGATAGTTCGCGCCGGTGAGTTTCCGGACTTGGGCCCCATAAATGAACCATTGCCGGCTGCGTATGTGGCAGTGAATCGCGTTTTTAAACCGCTGCGGATCCCTGCACCAAATCAATTGCATACATACTCGCCTTACGGTAACTGCTTCGAAGAAGACAGCACCGCACGCTGGTATGCTCGCTTTGATCAAGATGATAACGACTCGAAATGAAGCATCGAAAACCATCGTGAGTTAAATAATGAAAAATCTTGAACAACACGCCGCAGATTTGTCCTTCGAACTTCCCGATGGAACGCCCGTTGCAAAACTGGGTATCATCATCACTTTATACTTTAAAGAAGGCTACACAGCAGGAAAAAAACTGAAGATTATTGATTGCTTTGGAAAATTCAATGACGAATTTCGAGCACACCTTAACGGCTTACTTCAGGATAGCTACAAACAACTGACCTCGGAGTCACTAGAAAAAGCATTCACCAAAATTCGCTCATCATCTGGTAATGAACGGTGCGAATTGCACCTAACGAGTGCATCGAGCACTAAAGAAGCTGCGGATTATGAGATATCCGTGCTTAACTCTCGCGAAGTTCATGAAGACAGCGACCGCTCGTATATAAAACTAGTTCTCCCCTGGGACTTCATTGCATCAGACGAGGGGCTGACCACGTACAGGACCTGGGTAAAATACCTGTGCAACCAAGTCGAAGCAGAGCATGGTTACGGTGGATTATCCACGGCACTTCCGTTCGACTATGATAGTTATATGCCTATCGAGTATGAACTTGCACAAAAATACACCGGCCTGGATGTTGATTCAATGCCTCACAGTTTGGCCTCCGAGCTTATCGATCATATAAAAGGCGTTAACTGGCAAACCATAATCGGGAATTCGTTTATTGCGAGCCTTGGCGGGGAACCCGTTTTGCGCCAGAAGCTAAGTAGCCGTAGTGACATTGATTTTGTCAGCTATGACAATGGACTGATAATTCAAGCAGGTGAGTACCCGCAACTCGGCGCCGAAGGAAGAGATAAGCTCGATGCTTACATTGCAGTAAACAAAATATTAAAGCCAGTGCGTATTCCAGAACCGGATCAAATTCACCATTACTCTCCTCATGGAAATTGCTTCGAGGAAGAAAGTACCAAGCGATGGTACGCCCGCTTTGATCAGGAATAAACCATCAACTACCCATCTCACACAAAGTCAACTTAATAAGATATTGACTAATAACATGAAACAGAGACAAAAATTTTACAGTGAAAATCACTTCTGCATTTTTATAAGTGCGCATGACCAAGCTAACGATTTTTATCGCACAAGAAAATTTAAATCAGACTCGTTCGAAGAAGAGGAAATGCTTCGTTCCAGGTTTTTCCAACGCCAGGCCTTGAATGAGCTGATAGCGACGTACACGGCGGGAAGAGAGATATCCGAACTACCTCCACTGCTCGAGGATGTGATCGAAAAATACGAAATATATCAGGACAAACTGGCAAAGAACGAACAGATTCCTGAAATATCACCGTTGGCGATTGGCGACTACCCCTACCAATATGAAGAATGCGTTCAAGTTATAGGGTTTTGTATTTTATTACATCGCACAGACCTCCTAAAACGATTTGTAGTGCTAATAGACAACGCGGGCTATAAAGGCACAGATACGCTCTATGAGGATTTGCTTTGCAAGGTTTTACCCGGCAGGCACGACATCGACCAGTGGTATCACGACGTTTACTCCCCACTGGTACAGGCGATTTATTCGGAAACTGCAAAAGAGGCTACCCAACATCTTAAAAAATATTGCAGTCAGTGGTACCCAGCCTTCAAACAAGCTCCTTGGCACGATACTCATCATCAAGGGGAAGACGGTAACTATGTAGGTTATTGGGCTATCGAAGCAGGAGCTATCGCCTTTTTGTACGGCATAGACGACAGCAAAATAGATCATATGGTTTATCCGAAAGACTTGGTTCAGTACGCACGAGACAATCGAGCGAGTGACGAGTCTCAGGTTGTTAACTGAGCGCGAAAAGAAATAACATATTCAAAATTTAAGACCAAGGAAGAAACATGAACATAAGGCAAGAATACTACAGCGAAAGCCACTATAGATCGTTCTTGAAAGAGTGCGACGAAGCTATTGAATTCTCTAAAACCAACACATTTGAATCGGACTCTCCTGAAGAAGAGGCGTCGCTTCGAGCAAGCCATTTTCAAAGCCTTCTGCTTGACAAAATCTTCGCCTGCTACACTGCGGGCGAGAAAATAGACACACTCATTCCATTGCTTGAGGAATTGATTGAAAAATACGAGACACTGCAATATAAGTTATCAATCCTTGAACAGTCACCGAAGATATCCCCGCTTGCAATAGATGACTGGCCGGATCAGTACGAAGAATGTGTTCAGGTAATAGGCTTGTGTATTCTGCTGAATCGAACCGATTTATTGAAGCGATTTGTAGTTTTGATAGATCAGGCAGGGTATGTCGGAGATGACACTCTATATGAAGACTTATTGAAGAAAGCACTACCAAATAGACATGATGTTGATCAGTGGTATCACGACGTCTACACACCCTTGGTACAAGCTATCTACGTGGACTCTAAAGAAAAATCCTCAGAACTGCTTGGGGAGTATTGTAATCAATGGTATGACGCTTTCATACAAGCCCCCTGGCATGACAATCATTTGCAAGGTGAGAGAGGTAACTATGTGGGCTATTGGGCTATCGAAGCAGGAGCAATTGCTTTCCTGTACGACATAGACGACAGCAAAATCGACCATATGGTTTATCCAAGGGACTTGGTCGAGTATGCACGAAACAATAAATCGACTGCCTGACATATCAAGCTACTCACTGAGTGCATAAGATTCCAGACAGGCTTGGAATTTTATAACCAAGGAAGAAACGTGAATAAAAGGCAAAAATACTATAGCGAAAGTCACTATAGAATCTTCTTGAAGGAGTACGACGAAGTTATTGAGTTTTGCAAAACCAATAAATTTAAATCAGATTCTCCTGAACAAGAAGCGTCGCTTCGAGCACGCCATCTTCAAGATCTTCTGCTTGACAAAATCTTCGCCTGCTATACGGCGGGAGAGGAAATAGAAATCCTCATTCCGTTGCTTGAGGAGTTGATAGAAAAATACGAAATACGGCAGCACACACTATCTATTTATGAACAGGAACCTCAAATATCTCCGCTTGCTATAGATGACTGGCCGGATCAGTACGAAGAGTGTGTTCAGGTCATAGGCTTGTGTATTCTCCTGGACCGCACCGATTTACTGAAGCGACTCGTAGTTTTGATTGATCAGGCGGGGTATGTCGGAGATGACACGCTATACGAAGACCTATTAAGAAAAGTGCTGCCAAACAGACATGATGTTGACCAGTGGTATCACGACGTCTACACCCCTCTGATACAAGCCATCTACGTGGACTCTAAAGAGCAGTCCTCAGAGCGACTGAGAGAGTATTGCAACCAATGGTATGAAGCTTTCATTCAAGCCCCTTGGCACGACACGCATTTGCAAGGCGAGGATGGCAGCCATGTGGGTTACTGGGCTATCGAAGCAGGAGCAATTGCTTTCCTGTACGGCATAGACGACAGCCAGATCGATCATATGGTCTATCCAAAAGATCTGGTGGAATACGCCAGACGCAAGGCAAACACGTAAACTCTGCCCTCCCCCAGAAAACGGATTTCGGATTCAGCACCATGGAATTGCAATACACCATCACCCCCGAACACACAGAGTCCAGAATCGGCAAACTGGTTGAGCAGGAAATACTCAAGGATGATCAACTGAGGGCCCGGCTACTTGGCAAACTGGCTCGCATTGAGGATCGTCTGCTCGCGCCGGTCTTGTTTTTGCTTGGGCTGGTTGGCGGCATGCTGGGCGCCTATTTCCCGGCGCGCGAGTTGAGCCCAGAGAAGCTCATCGCCTTGGTGTTCTTCACCGTGGCATACGTGTTGTGCTGGCGGTTCTTCTCCGAACGCTTTCTAAGTCGCTTGCGCAAGCGGATTGCCGCCAACCGTGCGAAACCTCGCAAGCCTTTTCATAAGGTAAACCTGCGCCTGATCGAATCAACGGTACGTGCCCGACTCAAGGCTGCTGAAGGCGCTTATCGCCTGGAATTCGATGAAGATGGTTTTACCTTGTTCTTTACCAAGGGCAAAGGCGCCAAAGGCGGACTTGCGTGGGGTCATATTGTGCGGCTCAAGGTCACACTCGACTTCTACTCCGTTGCGTGCGCAAAACTGGACAGCACGGGCAAGGCCTATCACATCCCCAGACACAGCGATGTGATGGACGCGGACGCGTATCAGCAGGGTTTGGAACTGTTTTTGAGCCGGGTACCTGTTTCCGCATTTGAAGACCAAACTTCAATGGTGCGAAATATGGGTACTTCCCTTGACTCAACTGGGAAAGCTCAGCAGTGAACATACGCCAACATCTTTTCACTAAAACCCATTACGAAAACTTCAAGAGAGAACATGACGAGGTAATTGTTTTTTTTGAAACAAACACTTTTCAGTCTGACTCAGCAGAGGAAGAGGCGTCGCTGCGCGCCACATACTTCAAGCAACTAGCATTTGACAGGCTTTTGGCAGCATATACTGCGGGGGAAGAAATCTACTCCCTTATACCGCTGCTTGAAGATCTGATAGCAAAACATGAACTTAGGCAAGCCAAACTCGCTGAATACCAGCGAACACCTGATATATCTCCACTTGCAATAAACGATTGGCTTGACGAATACGAAGAGTGCGTTCAGATCATTGGCTTTTGCATCCTACTGCATCGTACCGATCTGCTTAAGCGCTTTGTACAACTAATCGACAGGGCGGGCTATGCTGGGGACGATACGTTATACGAAGATCTGCTCGTCAAATTACTTCCTGATAGACACGATGTAGATCAATGGTTCCACGAGACATATTCACCATTGATTCTGGCTATTTATGCAGAAAGTAAAGGGGAAGCATCAGAGTATCTAAAAAACTATTGCGCCCAATGGTACGCCGCATTTCAGCAAGCCCCTTGGCACGACTCGCATTTAAAGGGCGAAAATGGAAATTACGTAGGATATTGGGCTATTGAAGCCGGGGCGATAGCCTATTTGTATGGCATTGATGACAACCAAATAGACCATATGGTTTACCCGAAGGATCTGGTTGAATACGCTAGATCGCACGCTCCAAGCGCATAAACTTCAAACGCACTTTCGTCACGGACTTGACACTTGAAAAGCAGACAAAAACATTTCACTACGGCTCGATACGAAAGTTTCAAATCCTACTTCGAGGAAGAGTTTGAATTCTGGAAAGACAAGCTGTTCACGGCTGACTCTCCGGAGCAGGAGAAGTCTCTGCGAGCCAGAAACTTTCAGAGCTTGCACCTCAAGCACATTTTGATGCTGTACACCGCCGGAGAGGACATACAAAGCCTGATCCTTCCTTTGGAAACCCTGATTGCCAGTTACGAAGAACTGCAAAAATATCTGGCCATTTACGAGCAAATCCCCAATATCACACCGCTCATCATCGACGACTGGCCTGACGAATACGAGGAATGCCTGCAAGTCATCAGCCTGTGTATCCTGCTGCACCGCACTGACTTGTTAAAACGCTTTGTCTCTTTGATCGACAATGCGGGATACGCCTGCATAGACACGCTGTATGAAGATTTGCTGAGCAAAGTTCTGCCTGGGCGAGTGGATATCGATCAGTGGTATCACGACGTCTCCACGCCGCTTATTCAGGCGATTTACGCTGAAGACAAGAGCGAAGCGTCGCGTTTTCTCAGTGAATACTGCAACAACTGGTACTGCACCTTTGAACAGGCGCCATGGCACGACACGCACCTTGACGGTGAAGAAGGTAGTTATGTGGGCTATTGGGCTCTGGAAGCGGGGGCAATTGCTTACCTGTACGGCATAGACGACAGCCAGATGGACCATATGGTCTATCCGAAAGACCTGGTTGAGTACGCAAGAAGCCATAAGTCGACCACTCGCAATAACGTCTATGAAATCGGCCCCAAATGAACAAAGTGTTTTTCCTTTTACTGATCACGCTGATGTGTCGCCCGGCGTGGGCAGACTCGCAGCAAACGCTGTTGGCCTGCCCTCTTTCGGACGGAACCAAAATAGCGTTGCTCGCTACCTCCAGTGCAGACGGGCAGCGCCTGTTTGTGAAATTCGACGGCAAAATCGAAACAGCCTTTACGGACATGCCCGACCAGGATTTTGTCGGTGACGTAATGTTGGCAAAGTGCACAGGCGCCACTTTGATTTTTGCGTTGAACTACGGATCGCCTTATACCAAAGGGGTCGTCTTGCGCAAAAGTCCAGTAAGCAGCGTGCTGGAGCGTATTGATTTTGCCGAGAAGGCCTTGCCGCGTTTCTTGTACTTGAGCGCTGAACAGATGCGTCTGGTCATTCCCAACGAAGGATACGAGGTGCCCGAGAAGTACATCGTCTATGACTCTTTCGCAAAGAATGGCCAAACAGATGAGCCGCAAGGGTTTGATGTCTTGCCCGATCCGGGTGAATTCACAGTGATCGATCTGAAGTAGTTTGCATGGACAAGGAAGATCCCCGCATGCGTAAGCGCCAAGCGTTCCTGACTGACTCTTACTATCAAAAATCCATCCGGCTTTATGACGAAACCGAGTCCCGCTGGATGGGCCAAACCATGCAGGCTGACAGCCCCGAGGAGGAACAGGCGCTGCGTACGGCTTATTTCAAGGAAGCCGCGTTTAATGCTTTGCTGATCAGCTATACCGCAGGTGAGCCGATTGCCGCTTTGCTGCCGCGACTGGAGAAGCTGGTGGATTGCTATGAAATCCATCAGCGGGCGCTGGCTCTGGACGATGGTGCCAATGTTTCGCCTTTGGCCATTGATGACTGGTCGGATCAATACGAGGAATGCGTTCAGGTCATCAGCTTGTGCATTCTGCTGCGGCGCACCGATTTGCTGGCGAGGTTCTGCACCCTGATGGATCGGGCCGGCTACGCTGGCGAGGACACGTTGTATGAAGATCTGTTGCGCAAGGATTTACCCGGGCGGGCAGACCTTGATGAGTGGTACCACGATTTGTACACCCCACTGATCAGGGCGATTTACGCATCGGACGCCTCAGAGTCCAGTGAGCTGCTTCGGCAATATTGCGAAGGTTGGTACGCCGGGTTTGAAGAGGAGCAAACCAACTGGCATGACAGTCATCTCGACATTGAAGACGATGACGGTAATTACGTCGGTTACTGGGCGTTCGAGGCCGCCGCCGTTGCTTTTCTGTATGAGATTGATGATCGCCAGAACGATCATTGGGCTTACCCGAAGGACTTGGTCGAATATGCGCGGCACCTGCAATCGACTGAAGTGACTCCCCGCTGAAGTGGCCTCACAAATAACTCAGCCTACCCTCTTTCGACGGCAGGCTTTTTTGAGCGAAAAATTCAGGCTGGCGCCTTCCAGTTCAACATCAGCTGTTGCGCGACCTGCAGCAAGTCGTTGCCATCCTGCGTCAGCAGGTACAGCGCGTGGGTGATGTGCGGAATGTCTTGCACGTCAGCGTGTTTGAAGCAGAGGCAATGCAGGGTTTCGAGCAGATCGGCCGAGGCGCGGACGCGCTGGACGGCGGCTTCGAGGATGTCTTTGGGATTGGCTTCGGTGTCGATGACCAGGGGCGCGCTTTCGGTGACGCCGCTGTTGAGGGGGATGTAGCGTTTGGGAGACAGAATAATAACTGGCATAGATGATTACTCAACTGTATTGAAGGTAACCGCCAGCACTGTGACCAAACAGTAGGGAGGCGGCCATGTACAGGCTTGGTCAACCGAGAACAGTTCAAACTCAGCTCGCCCGAAGGCGTCCTGCACACAGCCGCCACAGCAATGCACTACACGGACATAGATGTCCGCGGCGCAAATGATGGCACATATGCAATGAACTCTTCTCAGGTGACCAAACCCGAATCGCTGATTTTGCAGCGACGCCAAACCATAACCGCCACACTCCAGCCACCGAAAGCAGACAAGGCATCTGCCCTTGTAGGAATACGCCACCCGTCCCGCAGAAATCACCCTGCCCGCTGACAGCCGGCGTTCAGGTGGGTTAACCATCGCTTAACGCCGCGGTCAAAGACTCTACCTGACCGCACGCCCTCAGCCGTTGGCTGACGCCCAGTGCGGCAAGTTCGGCCAGATCCGCGCCGAACTCTCTTTGCGTCGCACGGGAGTCCTTTCATGAACATTCGTCCTTTCCTGCTCACCACCGCCCTCGCCTGCACCGCGTTCGCCGGGCTGGCCCAGGCCAACGACACGTCCACCACGTCCAATGCCGTGCCGTACCAGTACGGCATGCCGCTGCATGTGGCGAAGGTGGTTTCGATGACCGAGCCTTCCACGATGCAGTGCAAGGTCATTACCGCCGACATGAAGTACATCGACAACACCGGTAAACCCGAGGAGATCAGCTACAGGAAAATGTCTGACGCGTGCAACTTCCAGAACTGACAGAAACGTCTGATTTGCGGCTTTGCGGTAGGCGTGAAGGGTTTTGCGGAGTTATGCTCGGGGCCCCTCCTCACTGCCGCAAGGATTCGCCATGCAGTTGTCGTTTCGCACGTTGTCGACTTTCACTTCTTCGTTGTGTTTTCTGCTGGCGCTGGTCTGGGGCTTGGTGCCGGACATGTTGTTGGCGATCTGGAGTATCGAATATTCCGAGGGGGCCGGATTTGTTGCACGGCGCAGCGCGGTTCTGTTTGCGGCGCTGGGTGTGATGTTTTATCTGGTGCGCAGAGCGCCGGTGTCGATCGCGCGCAATGCGTTGAGCAACGGCTTTATCGTCGGTTGTTTTGGATTGGCGGTGCTGGGCTTTGTGGAATGGCTGAACGGCCACGCCGGCCCCGGGATTTTGCTCGCGGTGCTGGTCGAGTTCGCGCTGGGCCTTGGTTTTGTGCAGGCCCGGCGCGTGACGGTCGAACTGGGTGAAGCGGTTGGTTAAACGGCTCGGGAGCGCGGAGTGTAGTGGTGTGGCGTAGCTTGTTGCGCCAGATCCGAGCGCAGCCCGGCGATCAGTTCGTTGATTTCGCGACAGCCATTGAGGTGGCTGGCGTCGATGCCGCTGACGTGCAGATCAACTTGATCGGTCTGGTGATCGCCGAAGACCTTGACGGTCATCGACAAGTCCGGCGACAGCGTGCATTGGCAACGTTTAGGCAGAAAACTGCTTTCAATGATATTGCGTAGTTCCAAGGCAGACAGAAACATGATGAACCTCTCCTTATTGATGAAACTGCCAATCAACTTTTCACGTTGACCGCTTTTGCTGCCCCTGCACGGGTGTGTCCCCGCTGTTTCCCTGGTGCAACAAACGGTTGTACTGCGAAATGCCCATTGGAGTGTAGGCGCCCGAATCCGGTGCGCTGCACCATAGAGACGCATAAACCATGCCTTTCATCGGATCGTTTTGGCCCTCGTGAAATCAAGCACTTGGCGAACTGGCCAGTATTGGGCCAGTTGCAAATTGCAAGAAACGCCGGTCCGGGCCCTGCAATTTGCAATTCGTCGTCGGTTTGCATTCACCGCCAGTGACGGTAAGAATGCCCGTCAATCACACTACACCCGCAAGGAGGCTTCCATGGGTTCTTTCCGTGCTTACGCGACCACCGGCCTGATTATCGCCAGCCTTTCCACTGTCGCCCACGCAGCGAAACTGGAAGATGTCGCGCCGTATCCCAAGGCTGAAGCGGGCTTCACGCGCCAGGTCATTCATCTGCCCAAGCAGGATCAGGAAGAGAACTTCCAGGTCGAGATTCTCGCGGGCAAAACTCTCGAAGTGGATTGCAATCGCCAGCGTCTGGGCGGGGTTCTGGACGAGAAAAACCTCGAAGGCTGGGGTTACTCGTTCTACCGACTGGAAAAGGTTATCGGCCCGATGAGCACAATGATGGCCTGCCCGCCCGGCTCGCAGAAGAAACGCGCGTTCGTGCCGGTCGTCGGCGACGGTTTCATGCTGCGGTACAACAGCAAGTTGCCGGTAGTGGTGTATGCCCCGTCGGACGTCGAAGTGCGTTTTCGCATCTGGTCCGCCTCGGACAAAGTCGGCACCGCCATTCAGGAATAATCTGAGCAAGGAGCGTCATCGGTGATTACCTGCCACGTCAGATACGTGATCGACCCTTATCAACTGGCCGAATTCGAGGCCTACGCCAAGGCCTGGCTCGGCATTGTCGAACGCTTGGGCGGCACTCATCACGGCTACTTTCTGCCGTCCGAGGGTGCGAGCAACATCGCCTATTGCCTGTTCAGTTTTCCGTCGCTGGCGGATTACGAAAGCTACCGGCACATCGCACTGACCGATCCGGAAAGTACTGCGCTGGTGCAATCACTGGTCGAGAAGAAGTTCATCGTCAGCTACGAGCGCAGCTTCCTGCGCCCGATGCTGCCCTGATCGCCATCACGCGGGGGCGCCGCACACAGCGGCGCGCTCGGCAACGTGTCGCAAACTGTCGAAGTTGATGTTGGCACCGGAGTCGATTGCCACGAAGGTCTGACCGCGCACAGCGGTTCGCGCCACGTATTGCTTGATACCGGCCACGGCCAGGGCGCCGGAAGGTTCGGTGATCGAGCGGGTATCGTCGTAGATGTTCTTGATCGCGGCGCAGAGGTCGTCGTTGCTGACGGTGATCACCTCATCCACGCAAAAGCGACACACTTCAAATCCGTACTCGCCGATCTGCGCCACGGCCACGCCGTCAGCGAATGTGCCAACCGTGGGCAGCACCACCCGTTCGCCCGCTTGCAGGGCCGCTTTCAGGCAAGCTGAGTGCTCGGATTCGACGCCGATGATGCGCACCTCCGGGCGCAGATATTTGACGTACGCCGCGATCCCGGCGATCAAACCGCCACCACCCACCGGGACGAAGATCGCGTCCAGCGCGCCTTGATGCTGGCGCAGGATCTCCATCGCGACGGTGCCTTGGCCGGCGATCACGTCAAGGTCATCGAAGGGGGAAACGAAGGTGCGGCCGGTCTCTTCGGCCAGTTGCAGCGCATGGGCGAGTGCGAATGGAAAGCTCTCGCCGTGCAGCAGCGCTTCGGCGCCGCGACTGCGCACACCGAGGACTTTGAGTTCAGGCGTTGTCGAGGGCATGACGATGGTTGCCGAGATGCCCAGTTCACGTGCCGCCAGCGCCACACCTTGAGCATGATTGCCGGCGGATGCGGTGATCACCCCGCGTGCTTTCTGTTCAACACTCAACTGCACCAGTTTGTTGTAGGCGCCACGGATCTTGAAGGAGAACGTCGGTTGCAGGTCTTCGCGTTTGAGCAGGATGCGATTGCCCAATGCTTCGGACAAGGCTGGCGCAGCCTGCAGCGGCGTACGCACCGCGATGTCGTAAACCGGCGCGGCGAGGATCTTCTTCACGTAGTGCTCAAGCAGGGTTTGCGGGTCGTTCATCATCGTCTCCTGACTCACCTCCACTGCCGCGACTCCGACAGGGGAAGGTGTTTTTCGTTAAAACCCGGGAGACAGAAAGTAAAAACCCGCCTCTAGGGCGGGTTGGGTGCTGCAGTCGTGAGCTAGCCCGCCAAATGAGGAATGGCGGTAATAATGCTTGGCTGGCAGCGCAATACGGTGGAAGTCATGGACTGGAAATTAGCCCGAGCCCAGCCGGCAAGTCAATGGTCAATTGTGCGTGGCGACTGTAGGCTGGCGGTTCTACTCATCACTTCAAGGAATGAACGCATGATGTCGATCGCCCTACCCCTCACGGCGCTGCTCGCTTTTACCGGTTACACCATTTCGGTGATGCTCCAGGCTGAGCAGTCGCTGATCGACTTCGGCATCAGCCTGATGTCGCGACCGGATACCGCGCAGGTGGTGATCGATCTGTACCTGCTGGCGACGCTGGCCGGGGTGTGGATGGTCAAAGACGCCCGGTCGCTTGGCCGGTCGGTTTGGTCGGTGGTGCCTTATCTGTTACTGACAGCGGTTTTTGTGTCGATCGGGCCGTTGTTGTATCTGGTGGTGCGTGGGGTTCGGGAGCGCAGGAAAGTTGTTGATACACCTCAGTTGAGCTGATCCGGATTGTGGGTTGAAGCTGAATCAGTCTTCGGGAGCAAGCCCCCTCCCACAGGGAATAGAGTTGCGCCGGTAAGTCGTTGGGTTAATGAAGCTGTCAAGCTGTGAGTACCTGTCAACTCTGACAGTTATGCCGCCAGTCCTGATGCAGTAGTTTGAACATTCACCGGGAGTTCACTCCCGCTTGTTCATGCATCAGGAGCGTTGACGATGACCGGATCAAACTCAAAAACTGACAATAGGTTTACTGCTGAGGTGAATGGGGGTGGACGCCCGCTGTTCAGTGCGGACAAGACGGAACTGTCCCTCAAGTGGCGACCAGATCTGGGTTCCTATTGGCACGGCCACGGCGGACAGCTCATCTCGCAGCCAATTGATAATCAAAATGCATACCTGAATGTGTACGTCCCAGAGGATGTCACGATTGGCACCCACGAGATAACCAAGGATGGCAAGGATTATCGAGCAAGCTATGCCCTCGGCAACCCGGGTGATATTGACGAGTACCCAGCAGTATCAGGTGAACTGATCCTGAGCGTTGTGCCGACTGCTGGCGATGATCGGCTAGAGGGTACTTTCTGGTTCAAGGGCGTTCATGAAGATGGACGGCAGAAAGTCGATGTCACGAGTGGCGAGTTCAAATTGACTGCTCAGACCGCTTCCACACCTTCAACCTCAAAATCTGAGTAACACCGTCATTGAGGCAACCGTGTGCCCATCGCGGCCCGTTTGCCTCAGCCATGTTTCACCGCAACAAATGCGGCGGTTTCGTACGGGACCGTTACCACGTCTCTACCGCGGAGTGCCGGTTCCGAGGTGATCAGGGCGCGAATCTGTTCGTCGACCTTCGCCCGCTGTGCCTCCGGCAGCGCGGCAATGAAACTGGTAGAGCGCACACGATTGAAAATCACGTCTTCCGGCGAGCCGGTGTGCCCGTGGTGAAACTGCTGCAATTGCAGTGGTCCGAACGCTGGATGCGGAAACGCCGTACGCCAGGCACCGGTGTAATAGCGCGGCGTATCGCCTTCCAGGGCATTGACGATGGCGTCGAGTTTCGGCACCCAACTGGCTTGTGGGTCGCGCAAGTTCCAGATCAGTCCCAACTTGCCGCCGGGCTTGAGCACGCGGGCGATTTCCGCCAGCGCCTCGGCACTGGCAAACCAGTGAAACGCCTGAGCGCAAACCACCGCGTCAACCGAGGCGTCCGGCAGTGGCAAGTCCGTCGCCGTGCCACTGACCGCCAATACCTGAGGCCAGGCTTCAGAGAGTTTTTCCAGCATCTGCGCCACCGGTTCCACGGCGATCACTTGCGCCCCGGTCGCCGCTAGACGTCCGGTGAACTTGCCGGTGCCGGCGCCCAGATCTATCACTGTTTTATGTCCATCAAGGTTCAGCGTGGTTGCCAACCAATCGCTGACCTGCGGCGGATAATCCGGCCGCCCTTTGACGTAGGTGTCGGCAGCGGTTTTGTAGCCGGCGGCGGAGTGATGGAGCTGATCTTTCATGGCAATTCCCCTTGCGGCAAAGCTTCGGATCAACGGCGGACGCTGACGAGCATAGCGTTTGAATTTACGCCTGCCCTGAACAGTCACTGACAATGCAATGAATAAAATTTCACCCTGTGGTGTTCAAAGTCAGACATAACCCTCTGTGGAGCCTTGCCCATGACTATCCGTTCCGTTATGTTCGCCGCCCCGTTGCTGCTGGTCGCTGCCCTGTCCAGCCATTTGGCGTTTGCCAATGGCGATGAGGACGAGCCGGTCAAGAAGCCCGAATGCCCCAAAGGTCAGGTCTGGGACAGCAAAACCCAGAAATGCGTGTTGCAAACCAGCCGCCTGCTGCCCGACGCCGACCGCACCGATTATGCCTACCGCCTCGCCAAGGACGGTCGCTACGAGGAGGCACTGGCGCTGCTCGACACCCTGCAACAACCGAACACCGCCAAGGCTCTCAACTATCGCGGCTACGCCACGCGCAAACTGGGGCGCACCGACGAAGGCATCGGCTATTACCTGCAATCGGTAAAACTTGATCCGCAGTACGCGCAAGTCCGTGAATACCTGGGCGAGGCTTATGTAATCAAGGGTCGCGTCGACCTCGCGCAGGAGCAGTTGCAACAGATCAAATCGATTTGCGGCACATCTTGCGAGGAGTACCAGGATTTGGCGGAAGCCATCAACGATTCATCGAAAACCTGAGCATTTATAAAGGACAGCCATCATCGTCAGCGATCAGGCATTCAGAGCAGAACTCGGACAGCACCTGGCGCGACTGTGGCGCTACGGTTTGTTGCTGTCGCGCAATCGGCATGTGGCCGAGGATCTGGTGCAGGCGACATGCGTGCGGGCGCTGGAGCGTTCGGCGCAATACGTCGCCGGCACGCGCATGGATCGCTGGCTGCTGAGCATTCTGCATTCGATCTGGCTCAACGAAGTGCGCGCCCGCCGCGTGCGCCAAGGTGCCGGACAGGTCGATGCCGACGGGCAACTGGCGTTCGACGGTGAATACGCGGCGCAGACCCACGTCATGGCGGCGCAAGTGATTCGCCGGGTCGATGCATTGCCGGAAACCCAACGCGAAACGGTGTATCTGGCCTACGTCGAGGGCCTGTCGTATCGCGAAGTCGCGGAGATTCTGCAGGTGCCGATCGGCACGGTAATGAGTCGTCTGGCCACCGCTCGGCTGAAACTCGCCGAATACCCGCCGTTGCAAGCGGTGCCGAAGACCACCGGAGGAGACCACTGATGAACCCACCTTCGGATGAGCAATTGGTGGCGTATCTGGATGACGAACTCGACCCGGACTATCGCCATCGGCTCGACGCCGCCATCGCCGAGGATCCGCTGCTCAACTTGCGCGTGCAGTGGCTGAGCCGCAGCAGCCTGCCGTACAAAAATGCTTACGACGAGCTGGCGCAGCAAGCGCCGCTGGATCGCCTGCAAGCTCGGCTCGATGCAATCCCCTCACCTGAAACGCCGGGATTGAGCCGGCGCTGGTTTATCGGTGCGGCGGCGGCAACATTGGTCGCCGCGGGTGTGCTGGCTGACCGCTTGGTGTTGGGTTGGCAGGCGCAACAAGCGCATAACTGGCGCGGTTTGGTCGGCGACTATATGGCGTTGTACGTGCCGCAGACCCTCGACCATCTGCCAACGGATGAGGCAACACTGCGTTCGCAGTTGCGTGCTGTCGATGCACGCCTTGGCCTGAATCTTTCAGCGGACGGATTGAAACTGCCAGGCGCCGAATTCAAACGTGCACAAGTGCTCGAGTACGACGGCGTGCCGATCGCGCAGATCGTCTATCTGGATGCCAGGCACGGGCCATTGGCGTTATGCGTGACACGCTCGAACAGCGGCAGTCAGCCCTTGGCGCACGAGCGTCGGCATGAGATGAACGTGGTGTATTGGACCGAGCGTGAACATGCCTGGATGCTGATCGGGCATCACCCGTCGGCGGCACTGGTGCAGATGGCAACGCTGTTGAAATCGCGCGCCATCGGCTAGTGCCTCGACAGGCAAGTTCCAGCCAACGGAACTCGCCTCAGGGGATCAGACATCCACTTTAAAGGTGTCGAGGGTGAACCAGTCGGGTGTTGGGCTATGGAATTCAAGTCGTGAGATCCCCGGCGCATCAAAAGCAACATTGACCGGTGTTCCAAACGACGAGCCTAACGCCTGACGGCCCAGCAGTGACCCGTTGCTGGCGTAGTAAGCCACCGTGCTGTCCTCATAATTCACGCTGAGATGGAAGAAACTGATTCGCGAACAGGCGTTCTTCAATTTGATTTCCACCACTTGCGCAGCCTGGCCGAACGCATCGCGGCCGATGCTCAGAACCTGCCCCTCGATCTGGCCCGGGAAAGATTGGCCGATCTCGGAGCGAGGCATGATCGCGCACTCGCCATCACCGGATTTGAAGGTGATCTGCATAGTCGGCGTTTCCATGATCTCGCCCCGTCTTGCCGTCTGGTCGGGTACACCGGTGAAATCTTCCAGTAACCTCGCAGGCGAATTCAGCACGGTGAAAGCCGGCGACTCGAACGCCACTGCAGCCGATTCGTCGTTGAGCCCGTCAAAGGCTACTTTCAACTCCATGCGCAAGCTTGATCCCGGTTTAAGCTTCGCGAGTTCGCTGCGGGGCAGCGCGTTGTCCAGCCCGCTGGCTATTTCAGGCTCTGTCACTTGAGCAGCCTGGGCAATGATAATCGGGTAATCATTTCCGTTGCGATCGGTGCCGTGCAAGCGAAACCAGCGTAACTGCCCCACCGCCATGGACGGCCAGACCGCACATTGCGCTTGCGCACCGGCGGGGAAATCACCCAGATCGAGCACGCCGTTCCTGGCTTGAGGAATGGTGGGTATCGGCAGCCGTGGATCCCGATCCTCGATCCGCTTGATTGTCACGTCACGATGCGCGGAGGGTTGAGTGGTCGCGCCACGGAGCAACTGCCACGCAAGTTGCACTGTCTTGCCATGACTGGCCGCGAACACCGGAGACGCAATCAGGAAGTTGGCCCGGTGATTCTTGTTGAAAGCGCTCGCCGCAAATGCCGGCGAACCCAGCCCGGCGGCACCCTGGATCACCAGCCGTGCCTTGTCCCCGGGTTTGTCTTCGAGGTATTCCACTCGCGCTGTTACGCCGTCAGGCACAGCCAGAGGATCAATCACGTAACCGGAGCCCACAAGCACAGGCGCCAGAAGGTCCGCAGCGGGTTCACCGATAATGTCGACTTTTTGCACGTATGACCGGTCGAGCTCGCTCCCTTGGCTCACGCGCTGATAGCTGAACACTGCGTGCCCCTTCGCGGCACCGGCAAACGCTGCGTAAGGCAAAGGAATCGAGTAGGAGAACGGCGCGTTCTTCACCAGTTCCTTAAATGTCAGGTGCTCCAGCAACGCTCCGTCCTCACCATAGAAACGCCCCGTCAAGCGGATCTCATCGTCTCTGAGCCAGCTCCGCGATACATAGATTTGTGCGGTTGCCGGTTTGCCGGCCAGTTTTTCCAGCTCGATGATGCTGGCGTCATCGTCAGGATCATTGGGATCTTCAGTGATGATCGGCGGGTCGTACCAAGTGCCATCGAGGTTGACGTACAGGTACTGGCTGGCCGAATTCGGGCTGTTGACATCCGGGCTGTTCCCGACACGATCGAGCACCGTGTAACGCAACTCGAAGCGCGGGTTGTCCCCTCCAGCGCGAAATGTCGCCTCATCAATGGTCATCTGGATGGGCTGCTGTCGATCCGCTTCATCCGCACTGACCGCATGGCTCAGGGTTTTACCATTGCAATACAACACAACGGTGTCGAACGCTTTCATCAACGGGTAGGCGACTCTGACATTGACACCTGCACGCGCCCGGTCGGGATCGACACCTTCATCCAGTGCATCCGGCGGCACTTCAAGCATCAGCTCCGAATGGCCCTCCTCCTCAGGAAACCGATCAACATTCCCCGGACGCTTGTCGTGATAAATAACGGTCAATGGCGCTGACGCCTCAACCTCCAGTCCCCCTCGCTCCAACGCGTATTCGAGGACATTCAGTGGGGTCTTCCACTTGCCCAGCGCCACATACACGATCACACGTAGCGTCGCCTCGCCGGCGGCGATGATTGCCGACGTCACCCGCTCACCGTTCAGTCGAACCACGTAGACGTCACCGTCCTGGGCGGTGGACGCTGGTTCGATGAAAACCTTTACCCCTTGCGGGTAAAGATAAGTCAGTGCCAGCGGCAGTCCGGCGTCGGCATTCTCAGGCCCGAGGACCGGCTGAGTCATGCCGGGAATACGTGGTTTAACAAGGGTCTTGGCGTCCATAGCGGTTATCCTTTCTGGAACAGGACTCCAATGCGATGTCGGAACAGGAGTCGTGATATGCGCATGAGACACGCATTGCCCGTGTTCGCCTACTGTCAGATCTGACAGGTAAACCGCATAATTCAGCGCAAAATGCTACCGCTGGTCGGAATGCGCGGAAACATCCCGCCCGAATTTGCTGAACAGCCATTTGGCTGTATAGGAAAACCACTTCTATGCTGAACACGTGATTTCCAAGGAGGATCCACCGATGTCCGTTTCTTCTCGCACTGCATTATTGGTGATCGACGTTCAAAACGATTTCGTCCCCGGCGGCCGACTGCCGGTGCCTGAGGGTGATCAGATCGTACCGCTGATCAACAAGCTCTCGCGCCAGTTCAAACAGGTCGTCATCGCCCAGGATTGGCATCCGGAGGGGCACGCTTCTTTCGCCTCCAGCCACCCCGGCCGCAAACCCTACGATGTGATTCAACTGCCATACGGCGAGCAGACGCTCTGGCCTGAGCATTGCGTGCAAGCAACCGGCGGTGCCGAGTTCCACTCGGGCCTGGACCTGCCCCACGCACAACTGGTCATCCGCAAGGGCTGCAACCCTGACATCGACAGTTATTCGGCATTTCTTGAGGCCGATCGGCGCACCACCACAGGGCTGTCCGGTTATCTGAAAGAGCGCGGAATCGACACGGTCTACATGGTCGGTCTGGCGCTGGATTTTTGCGTGATGTTCTCGGCGCTGGATGCGCGGGCGGCGGGGTTCAATGCCTTTGTGGTGCTGGACGCCTGCCGGGCGATTGATATGGACGGTTCATTGGCGGCAGCGATGGACCGGATGCAGAGCGCAGGAGTCCACTTGATTCAATCCACCGAAATTTCCTGACACCCACCCTTTCCCTGTGGCGAGGGAGCTTGCTCCCGCTGGGTTGCGAAGCAGCCCCCTGCGTTCTTGCAATCAAATCGCGGGGGCTGGTTTTACGACGGCTGCGCCGCCGAGCGGGAGCAAGCTCCCTCGCCACGATCAGACGGGCGTCGGCAACCACAATCTGAACCGTGCGCCACCCAACGGCGAGGACTCGACTGTCAACGTCCCGCCCTGCGCTTCCAGGGCCCGGCGGCTTATGGCCAAGCCGAGGCCGAAACCACCGGTGGCGCGGTCACGGCTGCGGTCCAGTCGATAGAACGGCTCGAAAATCCGCTCACGCTCATCGTTGGGAATGCCGATGCCGTCGTCGTCCACCCAGATTTCACAACCGCCCGCATTGACCTGCACGCCGATCTGGATACGCCTTTCGCAATAGCGCATGGCGTTGCGCAGCAGGTTCTGGATCGCCCGCGCGGTCAGACGCGGGTCGAGGGAAAAGCGTTCGAGCTGACCGTGCAGCAGCACGTCAATCACGATGTCCGGCGACTCCAGTTCTTCATCGACACTGCCCAGAATGCTGTCGATGAACTCATCCAGTGACACGTCAACCTGTTCCGGCAACTGCGCCGGATTCTGCAAGCGACTGTACGAGAGCAGCTCCAGCACCAGTTCATCCAGCTCGCGGATATGCGCGACCAGGCCCTGCAAGCGTTCGCGGCTGGCGGCCGGCAAGTCGTCGGACAGCGCCAGCGCCAGGCCGAAGTCCAGACGCGTCAAGGGCGTGCGCAGTTCGTGGGATACCGCGTTGAGCAGGTCGCGTTGCTGGTTGAGCAGGTTCTCGATGTCACCGGCCATGGTGTCGAACACATTGGCCAGACTGCCAATGTTCGAACTCGGGGCGATTTTCGTGCGTTCGCTCAAATGGCCTTTACCGAAGCGCTCGGCAGTGCCTTTGAGGCGTTCCAGATCACGCCAGTGCGGGCGTAACCAGATCAACAGGCAGGCGAGCAGCGTTGCGCCGATCAATACGTTGATGCTCCAGTACAACAGATTGACGTCCATCGGGTCCGGCGGCACGACCATTTGCACCACGGTGGTGTCGTCCAGCGGTGTGACCGCCAGCGTGCGCCAGCCCCAGTCGCCGATGCGCACGATGTTCTCGCCACGACGCAGACGCTCACCTTCTATAGCGCTGAAGTCAGCATCGTCGATACGCGCAAGGACGATGTGCAGCGGCTGGAAGTCCCTGTCCATCGACGCCGCCAGCGCTGGCCACTGGTCGTGCGGCACCGCGCGGAACTGCTTGGCGATGAGCGATTGCAGGCCACGGGAATAATCAAGGTTGTAGGTGACAAAACGATCGCGGAACGCCATGACCACCAGATCCGGCACCAGATAGATCGCGGCGCTGTACGACACAATCGTCACCAGATACAGGCGAAACAGAATGCGAAACATCAGCTCAGCATTCCCATTCGGAGCGGCTGAACAGGTAGCCCTTGCCCCACACCGTCTTGATCTTGCGAGCTTCGCCAGCGTGGTCGTCGAACTTGCGCCGCAGCTTGGAAATCGCCACGTCCACCGAACGGTCGGTGCCGTTGAATTCGATGCCGCGCAGGCGTTGCAGAATCTGGTCGCGGCTGAGCACTTCGCCGGCGTGTCGTGCCAGCACCACCAATAAGTTGTACTCACCGCTGGACAGTTCGACCGGCTGATCTCGCCAGGTCACCGTGCGCTCGGACAGGTCGATACACAGATTGCCCATGACGATACGGTCATTGACCGTCAGCGGTTCGCCGAGGCTGCTGCGGCGCAACAGGGTGCGCACCCGGGCCAGCAGCACGCGCGGCTCGCAGGGTTTGGTGACGTAATCATCGGCGCCCATTTCCAGGCCCAGCACCTGATCGTGGCTGTCATCACGGGCGGTGAGCATCAGGATCGGCAGCGTCGCTGAATCGGCGCGCAGCAGACGGCAGACTTGCAGTCCGTCGAGACCGGGCAGCATCAAGTCGAGGATCACCAGATCCGGTGGACTGACCCGCGCCCGTTCACGCACATGGTCGCCACGGCCGATGACGCTGACGGAATAACCGTTGCGCTCCAGGTAGCTGGAAATCAGTTCGGCGAGGGCGGTGTCGTCTTCGACCAAGAGGATGTTGGGCATGGGTGATCCAGAAAGTGCTGTGGCGACGGGTCGGGCCTCATCGCAGGCAAGCCCGCCCTCACAGAGACTTTGATGTGAACACCACCAATCACTGTGGGAGCGGGCTTGCCCGCGATAGCGATATATCTGTCGCAATAAATTTCAAGGGCTTAAGGATATACGCCCTCGCCCGTCCCTGAGTAAAACCCTTACACAATTTCACACAGCGCCTACAAAGCTTCACCGCTACTCTCGGCGACTGCCCGTAGGATGCGGGCATCAATATTGGGGGTAGTAAATGTCGAACAAACTGCTGGCCGGGCTCGGCCTGATTGCCATGGCGCTGACGCTGAGCGCCTGTGACTCTTCTTCGAACGCCGAAGAGCAGGCACCGCCAGCCACTGTGCGCACCGAGACCATCGAAGCCCGCCCCCTGTCGATCAGCAGTGAACTCAGCGGCCGCATCGCCGCGCCGCGCATCGCCGAAGTGCGCGCTCGGGTTGCCGGTGTGGTGTTGCAACGCACCTATCGCGAAGGCAGCGACGTAAAAAAGGGCGACGTGCTGTTTCGCATCGACCCGGCACCGTTCAAGGCTGACCTGGACAGCGCCGAAGCGGCGTTGCGCAAGGCCGAAGCCAATGCGTTCCAGGCAAAGCTGCAAGAGCAGCGCTACGCCCAGTTGATCGACGACAAGGCGATCAGCGCTCAGGACTACGACAACGCCCGCGCCAATGCCCGGCAAACGGCGGCCGATGTCGCCGCCAACAAGGCCGCCGTGGAGCGGGCGAAGCTGAATCTGGGTTACGCCACCGTCACTGCGCCGATTTCCGGGCGCATCGGTCGCGCGCTGGTCACCGAAGGTGCGCTGGTCGGGCAGAACGAAACCACGCCGCTGGCGCTGATTCAGCAACTCAACCCGATTCATGCTGACCTCACCCAATCGACCCGCGAACTCAATGAACTGCGCCGCGCCTTCCGTTCCGGGCAGTTGCAGGAAGTCGGGCAGGATCAGGTCAAGGCCACGCTGATTCAGGATGACGGCAGCCTCTATCCGTTGCCGGGCAAATTGTTGTTCAGCGACATCACCGTCGACCCGGGCACCGGCCAGATCATTCTGCGCAGCGAATTCCCCAACCCCGATCTCGACCTGTTGCCCGGCAGCTTCATCCGCGTGCGTCTGGAACAGGCCACGATTGCGCACGGGATCACCGTGCCGCAACGCGCCGTGCAACGAGACAGCGCCGGCGTCGCCCAGGTGCTGACTGTCGACGAGCAAATGCGCGTTGCCGAGCAGCCGGTGCAACTGGGCGCGGTGCAGAACAATCGCTGGATCGTCACCGGCGGCCTGAAACCGGGCGACCGCATTGTGATTGAAGGCCTGCAACACGCCCGCCCCGGCGAGAAAGTCCAGATTGACGACACCCCTCTTCCACTTGCCCAGACCTCTGGTCAGTAAGCAGGACGCTTTTATATGCCGCAGTTCTTTATCGACCGCCCGGTGTTTGCCTGGGTGGTCGCGCTGTTCATCCTCTTGGCCGGTGCGCTGGCCATCCCGCAATTGCCGGTGGCGCAGTACCCCGATGTCGCCCCGCCACAAATCGAAATCTATGCCGTGTACCCCGGCGCTTCAGCGCAGACCGTCGATGAAAGCGTGGTCAGCCTGATCGAGGAAGAACTCAACGGCGCCGATCACCTGTTGTATTTCGAATCGCAAAGCAGCCTGGGCAGCGCCACGATCAAGGCCACGTTCCAGCCGGGCACCAACCCGGAACTGGCGCAGGTCGATGTGCAAAACCGCCTCAAGGTGGTCGAGTCGCGTCTGCCACAAGCGGTGAATCAGCAGGGTTTGCAGGTAGAAAAGGTTTCCTCCGGCTTCCTCTTGCTGATCAGCCTGACGTCCAGTGACGGCAAGCTCGACGACGTCGCGCTCAGTGATTATCTGGCGCGGAACGTGATGAACGAGATCAAGCGTCTCGACGGTGTCGGCAAGGCTCAGTTATATGGTGCCGAGCGGGCCATGCGCATCTGGATCGACCCGCAGAAACTCATCGGCTTCAACCTGACCCCGGCTGACGTCAACGCCGCCATCGTCGCACAGAATGCGCAGGTTTCGGCCGGCAGCATCGGCGATCTGCCGAACCCGTCCAGCCAGGAAATCACCGCGACCATTCTGGTCAAAGGCCAGTTGTCGACACCGGAAGAGTTCGCCGACATTGTGCTCAAGGCCAACCCCGACGGCTCTACCGTGCGCGTCAGCGATGTGGCGCGGGTCGAGATCGGCAGCCAGGAATATCAGTTCGGCACCCGCCTCAACGGCAAACCGTCCACCGCTGTTGGTGTGCAGTTGTCGCCGGGCGCCAACGCGCTGAGCACCGCGACACTGGTGCGGGCGAAGATGGACGAACTGTCGCGCTACTTCCCGGCCGGCGTGGAGTACAAGATTCCCTACGACACTTCGCCCTTCGTGAAGGTCTCGATCACCAAAGTGGTTTACACCTTGGGCGAGGCGATGTTGCTGGTGTTTGCGGTGATGTTCCTGTTCCTGCAAAACGTCCGCTACACGCTGATCCCGACGCTGGCAGTGCCCGTGGCGTTGATGGGCACGTTCGCGACCATGCTGGCACTGGGTTTCTCGATCAACGTGCTGACCATGTTCGGCATGGTGCTGGCCATCGGTATTCTGGTGGACGACGCGATTGTCGTGGTGGAGAACGTCGAGCGGATCATGGCCACCGAAGGCCTGTCGCCCAAGGAAGCCACGCGCAAGGCGATGACGCAGATCACCGGTGCGATCATCGGCATTACGCTGGTGCTGGTGGCGGTGTTCATTCCGATGGCCTTCATGCAGGGTTCGGTCGGGGTGATCTACCAGCAGTTCTCGCTGTCGATGGCGACGTCGATTCTGTTCTCGGCCTTCCTCGCCCTGACCTTGACTCCAGCGTTGTGCGCAACACTGCTCAAGCCGATCGGCAAGGGTGAGCATCACGAGAAATCCGGATTCTTCGGCTGGTTCAACCGCCGCTTCGAGCAACTGACCAATCGCTATCAGGGCTGGGTCGGTTACGCGCTGAAGCGTACCGGGCGCTATCTGCTGATCTACGTCGTGTTGCTGGTCGGCCTGGGCCTGTGCTTTGCGCGTCTGCCCTCCTCGTTCCTGCCGGTGGAAGATCAGGGTTACACCATCACCGATATTCAGCTGCCGCCGGGCGCGACCAAGAACCGTACGGTGGCCGTGGCTGAACAGCTTGAGGCGCATAACGCCAGCGAGCCGGGAATCAGCGACAGTGTGGTGATTCTCGGTTTCAGCTTCTCTGGCAGCGGGCAGAACGCAGCGTTGGCATTTTCGACGCTGAAGGATTGGTCGCAGCGCAGCAGCGATGATTCGGCCAGCTCGATTGCCGACCGCGCCAATATCGCACTGAGCGAGATAAAGGACGCCATGGCGTTCTCGGTTCTGCCGCCGCCCGTGGACGGCCTCGGCACGTCGAGCGGTTTCGAGTTCCGTTTGCAGGATCGCGGCGGCCTCGGTCACGCGACGTTGATGCAGGCACGCACGGAATTGCTCGCGGCCGCCGAGAAAAGCCCGGTGCTGATGAATGTCCGCGAAAGCGCACTGGCCGAAGCACCGCAGGTGCAACTGGAAGTGGACCGCAAACAGGCCAATGCCTTGGGTGTGTCGTTTGCCGAGATTGGCAATGTGCTGTCCACCGCTGTGGGCTCGGCGTACATCAACGACTTCCCCAATCAGGGCCGGATGCAGCGTGTGGTGGTGCAGGCTGAAGGCGATCAGCGCAGTCAGGTCGATGACTTGCTGAAAATGCACGTGCGCAACAACGCCGGAAAAATGGTGCCGCTGTCGGCATTCGTCCAGGCCAAATGGATTCAGGGCCCGGCGCAATTGACCCGTTACAACGGTTATCCGGCGATTGCGATCTCCGGCGAGCCAACGCCGGGCCATAGCACCGGCGAGGCCATGGCCGAGATTGAACGTCTGGTCGCGCAGGGCCCGAAAGGTCTCGGGCAGGAATGGACGGGCCTGTCGTTGCAGGAGCGTTTGTCCGGCAGCCAGGCGCCGATACTGCTCGGCCTGTCCCTGCTGATCGTGTTCCTGTGTCTGGCCGCGTTGTACGAGAGCTGGTCGATTCCGACTTCGGTGTTGCTGGTGGTGCCGCTGGGTGTGCTCGGTGCGGTGCTGGCGGTGACGCTACGCGGGATGCCCAACGATGTGTTCTTCAAGGTCGGGTTGATTACCATCATTGGTCTGTCGGCGAAGAACGCGATCCTGATCATCGAATTCGCCAAGAGCCTATATGACGAAGGCCACGACCTGATCGACGCCACGCTGCAAGCGGCACGCCTGCGTTTGCGGCCGATCGTGATGACTTCGCTGGCGTTCATCCTCGGTGTGGTGCCGTTGGCCATCGCCACCGGCGCCAGCTCGGCGAGCCAGCAGGCCATCGGCACCGGGGTTATCGGCGGGATGATCACCGCGACGCTGGCGGTGATCTTCGTGCCGGTGTTCTTCGTCGTGGTCATGAAACTCGTAAAACGCTTCACCAAGCACCACTAATCCCTGTGGGAGCTGGCTTGCCAGCGATAGCGATGGGTCAGCCAACATCAATGTTGACTGTGCCGCCGTCATCGCTGGCAAGCCAGCTCCCACATGGCTAAGGTGTCTGAACCATCCTGGCCCCTCGAGTCCCCATGCGCTTCCTCGCCCGCACCCATCCTCGCCTTTCCGCCGCTGCCCTGCTCGGCCTTGCCACAGGTCTTCTGGCCCCCGCCGACTCCATCGTCAGCAAAATCCTCATCGGCTGGAACGCAGGCGTCTGGACTTACCTGATCCTGATGCTCTGGCTTACTGCGCGTTCCAAGGCACCGGACGTCAAACGCATCGCCGAAGTCGAAGATGAAAACGCCGGTCTGGTGTTGTTCGTGGTGTGCATCGCCGCGCTGGCCAGTCTCGCCACCATCACCTTCGAACTCGCCGGCAGCAAGGATCTGGAAGCCTCTAGCAAACTGCTGCACTACGGTTTCACCGCACTGACCGTGATCGGCTCATGGTTATTGATCGGGGTGATCTTTTGCGTGCATTACGCCCGCCTGTATTACACATGGGATGGCAAGGAACCCGCGTTGCGTTTTTCCGAAGGCCTGACCACGCCCAACTACTGGGACTTCCTGTATTTCTCGTTCACCATCGGCGTTGCGGTGCAAACGGCCGATGTCGGCGTGGCAACGCGGGACATGCGCAAAATCGTGTTGGCACAATCGTTGATCGGCTTCGTGTTCAACACGGCCATTCTGGGTTTTTCAATCAATATCGCGGCCGGCTTGTTCGGCTGACGAGCGCCTGATCCCGTTGCCGCCCGTCGGCACTTGGGTCGAGCGGAACGATCATTCACTTGACGAAAGATTTGATTCTGGTGTTTCCTGAAACCGGTTTCAGTCACATGTAACGACTGACGCCCTATAAATCCAATAACAAGGTTTCACACCGTGAACGACTTTTCCGCCGCCCAGCGCAGCCGCGTGACCATGCTCGATGTCGCCGAACGCGCCGGTGTTTCCAAGGCCAGCGTCTCGCGTTTCATCGGCGATGACCGCGCCCTGCTCTCCGATGCCATTGCCTTGCGCATCGAGCAGGCGATTGCCGAACTGGGCTATCGCCCAAACCAGATGGCCCGCGGCCTCAAACGCGGGCGTACTCGCTTGATCGGCATGCTGGTGGCCGACATCCGTAACCCTTATTCGATTGCCGTGATGCACGGGGTGGAAACCGCCTGCCGTGCGCACGGCTACAGCCTGGTGGTGTGCAACACCGACCGCGATGACGAGCAAGAGCGTCAGCATCTGGCCCTCCTGCGCTCGTACAACATCGAAGGCCTGATCGTGAACACCCTAGGCCATCACCGTGACGAATTGCATGAATTGCACCGCGAAATGCCGCTGGTACTGGTGGATCGCAAGGTCGACGGGCTCGACAGCGACATGGTCGGGTTGAACAACCCGCAGGCCGTGGCAATGGCCCTCGCCCATCTTGAGCAGCGTGGCTATCGCGATGTGCTGCTGGTCACCGAACCATTTGACGGCACCAGCTCGCGGATCGAGCGGGTCAGCAGTTTTCAGACGCAGGTTGCGCAGCGTTCCGGGTTGACCGGGGCGGTGCTGGAAACGGGCGACGATCTGGCCATTCACCTGCAAACTTTTTTAAACACTCCAGGGCCGGGGCCGAAAGCGCTGTTTTGCGCCAACGGTGTGGCGGCGCTGGCCGCGACTCATGCCTTGCGCAAGATCGGCTCGCAGTTGTTTGAGGATGTCGGGCTGATTGCCCTGGATGACCTGGACTGGTATCCGTTGGTGGGCAGCGGGATTACGGCGCTGGCCCAGCCGACGCAAGAGATTGGCGCGCGGGCGTTCGAGTGTTTGCTCAGGCGACTGCGGGGAGATGATAAGGCGGCGCGGGTGCTGGATTTTGCGCCGGTGCTGGTTGAGCGTGGGTCGACCTTGAGATTTTTCGCTGATTGATCTGACGTCATCGCTGGCAAGCCAGCTCCCACAGTGTCCGTGGCGCACACAAAACCTGTGGGAGCTGGCTTGCCAGCGATGAGGCCCAAAAGAACACCATAGAAACATCTAAAAAAATTTGAACAAAAATGAAACCGGTTTCAGAGGTACACAACAATGAATAAACCTGCCGTTTCCATCAGCCTGTCCAGCTACGGCGCCGAGCTTGTGCGCCAGCGCGGGCAAGACTTTTTTATCGATGTGCTCGCCGCTGCCGGCGCCGATCGCATTGAATGGCGCGAAGAATTGCTTACCCGGGAAAACCCCGCGCAATTGAGCGAAGCCACCGCCGCGCTGGGCCTGCAAAGCATCTATTCGTCGCCGACCGAACTGTGGCTCGCCGGCCAGTCACGCGCTAATCCCGAACTGATCACCGCCCTGCAACACGCCGAGGTGTTCGGTTCAAAGTGGCTGAAAGTCTCGCTCGGCTATTTCACCGACAACTGTGATCTGACAGCTCTGAAACAACTTCTCGACAGCAGCCCGGTGCAACTGCTGGTGGAAAACGACCAGACCTTGCACGGCGGCCGCATCGAACCGTTCCAGCGCTTCTTCACGGCGGTAGAACAGCACAGCCTGCCGATCAAGATGACATTCGACATCGGCAACTGGCAGTGGCAAGACCAGTCCGCCGCCAACGCCGCCCGCCTGCTCGGTCGCCATGTTGGCTACGTGCACTGCAAGGCTGTGGCCCGGCGTGCCGACGGCAAACTGGTGGCGGTGCCGCCGGAAGTCAGCGACCTGCATCTGTGGGAACAACTGCTGCGGCACATGGCCCAAGGCGTTATGCGTGCGGCCGAGTATCCGTTGCAAGGTGATGATCTGGTCGCGTTGACCCGCGAACACGTCGCCACCCTCGCCCGTCTCGGCCAATCCCGTCTGGAGCCTGCCCATGTCTGAGATCGATATTCTGTCGTTTGGCGAAACCATGGCGATGCTGGTGGCCGAGCAATGCGGCGATCTGGCGCGGGTCGAGCAATTCCACAAGCGCATTGCCGGTGCCGACAGCAACGTGGCGATCGGCCTTTCACGCCTGGGTTTCGATGTCGCGTGGCTGAGCCGGGTGGGTAACGATTCGCTAGGCCGTTTTGTCGTCGACACCTTGACCCGCGAAGGGCTGGATTGCTGGCACGTTGAGGTCGACAACCAACACCCGACCGGTTTCCAGTTCAAATCCCGCACCGACGATGGCAGCGATCCGCAGGTCGAGTATTTCCGCCGCGGTTCGGCGGCCAGTCATCTGTCGCCGCAGTCGATCAATGAAAGCCTGCTGAGCGCCCGGCATTTGCACGCCACCGGGATTCCGCCAGCGCTGTCGGCCTCGGCGCGGGAGATGTCGCTGGAGCTGATGACGCGCATGCGCCATGCCGGACGCAGCGTGTCGTTCGACCCTAATCTGCGCCCGAGCCTGTGGGCCAGCGAGCGCGAAATGATCAGCGAGATCAACCGTCTCGCCGCCCTCGCCCACTGGGTCTTGCCGGGCTTGAGTGAAGGTCGTTTGCTCACGGGTTTCGAAGACCCGGCGGACATCGCCGCGTTCTATCTCGATCAGGGGGCCGAAGCGGTGGCGATCAAGCTTGGGCCGCAGGGCGCCTATTACCGCACGCAACTGGATCAGGGCTTTGTCGCCGGCGTGCCGGTAGCCCATGTCGTCGATACGGTGGGCGCGGGTGACGGCTTTGCGGTGGGGATGATCAGTGCCCTGCTGGAACAGCAGAGTTTTGCCGAGGCGGTGCAACGGGCGAACTGGATTGGCAGTCGGGCGGTGCAGAGTCGCGGGGATATGGAGGGGTTGCCGACCCGATCCGAACTCGTTGCTGAATTTGAACACGCCATCGCTGGCAAGCCAGCTCCCACATTGACCGTGGTGCAGACAAAACCTGTGGGAGCTGGCTTGCCAGCGATGAGGCCCTGACAGACCACCGTTTTATTGAACCTGCTGCGACAAAAACAACAAGCTCAGGAGCAACACCATGACAACTGCAACCCTCGCCGCCCGCCGCTGGTGGTACATCATGCCGATCGTGTTCATCACCTACAGCCTGGCGTATCTCGATCGCGCCAACTACGGCTTCGCCGCCGCATCGGGCATGGCCGCCGACCTGATGATCACGCCGGGGCTGTCCTCATTGCTCGGTGCGCTGTTCTTCCTCGGCTACTTTTTCTTCCAGGTGCCGGGCGCGATCTACGCGCAAAAACACAGCGTGAAGAAGCTGATTTTCGTCAGCCTGATCCTCTGGGGTGGCCTGGCCACATTGACTGGCGTGGTCTCCAACGCCTATTGGCTGATCGTCATCCGCTTCATGCTCGGCGTGGTCGAAGCGGCGGTGATGCCGGCGATGCTGGTCTACCTGTGTCACTGGTTCACCCGTGCCGAACGCTCGCGGGCCAACACCTTTCTGATCCTCGGCAACCCGGTGACCATGCTGTGGATGTCGGTGGTTTCGGGTTATCTGGTGCAGCATTTCAGCTGGCGCTGGATGTTCATCATCGAAGGTCTGCCGGCGGTGCTTTGGGCGTTTATCTGGTGGAAACTCGCCGATGATCGTCCGGCCCAGGCCAAGTGGCTCAGCGAGCAGGAAAAGCACGATCTGGAAAGTGCCCTCGCCGCCGAACAGGTGGGCATCAAAGCGGTGAAGAACTACGCCGAGGCGTTTCGTTCGCCGAAGGTGATCATTCTGGCGTTGCAGTTTTTTTGCTGGAGCATCGGCGTTTACGGCTTCGTGCTGTGGCTGCCGTCGATTCTCAAAGCCGGCGCGCAAATGGACATGATCGAGGCCGGCTGGCTGTCGGCGCTGCCCTATCTGGCGGCGGTAATCGGCATGCTCCTGGTCTCGTGGGGCTCGGACAAACTGCAAAAGCGCAAACGCTTTGTCTGGCCGCCGCTGTTGATTGCCTCGATTGCCTTTTACGGCTCCTACGCGCTTGGTGCCGAGCATTTCTGGTGGTCGTACACGCTGCTGGTGATCGCCGGCGCCTGCATGTATGCGCCTTACGGGCCGTTCTTCGCCATCGTTCCGGAGATCCTCCCGTCCAACGTCGCCGGTGGCGCGATGGCGCTGATCAACAGCATGGGTGCGCTCGGTTCGTTCGGCGGCTCGTATCTGGTCGGCTACCTGAACAGCTCCACCGGATCGCCGGGTGCTTCGTACCTGCTGATGAGCGGCGCGCTGCTGCTGTCGGTGGTGCTGACCATTTTCCTCAAGCCCGGCGCCAGTGATCGCGTCGTGGCCAAAGCCGTTGCCACGCGTGCCGTGCCGGCGCATTCCTGAAGAGACTTTTGCCATGAAAAAACACGTCGTGCTGTACAAGAAACTCTCGCCCGCGCTGATGGCGCGGCTGCAAGCACAGTTTGATGTAACGCTGATCGACAGCCTCGACGCTCAAGGCCTGATGCAACTGCGCGATGCCCTGCCCCGCGCCCACGGCTTGCTCGGTGCCAGCCTGAAACTCGACGCCGCGTTGCTCGATCTGGCGCCGCAGCTGGAAGCGATTGCCAGCGTCTCGGTGGGCGTCGATAACTACGACATCGACTATCTGACCCGGCGCAAGATCCTCCTGACCAACACCCCCGACGTGCTCACCGAGACCACTGCCGACACCGGTTTCGCCTTGATTCTGGCCACGGCCCGGCGTGTGGTGGAATTGGCCAACATGGTGCGCAGCGGTCAATGGCAGCGCAATATCGGCCCGGCCCATTTCGGCACCGATGTGCATGGCAAGACACTGGGGATTATCGGCATGGGCCGGATTGGCGAGGCGTTGGCCCAGCGCGGACATTTCGGTTTCGGCATGCCGGTGCTATATCACAGCCAGTCGCGCAAACCGGCGGTCGAAGAGCGGTTTGCTGCGCAGTACCGCAGCCTTGAGGAGCTGTTGCAGCAAGCCGATTTCATCTGTCTGACCTTGCCGCTGACCGCACAGACCGAAGGCTTGATCGGCGCTGAGCAGTTTGCGCTGATGCGCCCGGAGAGCATTTTCATCAACATCTCGCGGGGCAAGGTGGTGGATGAGGCAGCACTGATCGACGCGCTGAGCCAGCAACGGATTCGTGCGGCTGGGCTGGATGTGTTCGAACGTGAGCCGTTGAATCACGACTCGCCGTTGTTGCAGTTCGACAATGTGGTGGCGACGCCGCATATGGGCTCGGCGACCCATGAGACGCGGGAGGCGATGGCGCGCTGTGCGGTGGAGAATCTGCTGGTGGCTTTGGCTGGGGAGAAGCCTTTGAATCTGGTGAACTCATCGGCCTGGCGGGGCTGAGATCTGCATGGCCTGATCTGGCCCCATCGCTGGCAAGCCAGCTCCCACAGATGCTTCAGTGTTCATCAAATCGGTGAGCGACACAAAACTCTGTGGGAGCTGCCTGCCTGGCAGGGCTGAGATCTGCATTGCCTGATCTGGCCCCATCGCTGGCAAGCCAGCTCCCAAAGATTCTTCAGTGTTCATCAAATCGGTGAACGACACAAAACCCTGTGGGAGCTGCCTGCCTGGCAGGGCTGAGATCTGCATGGCCTGATCTGGCCCCATCGCTGGCAAGCCAGCTCCCACAGATGCTTCAGTGTTCATCAAAACCCTGTGGGAGCTGGCTTGCCAGCGATGGGGCCAGTGAACACGCTGCAAAACCATCAGGCACTGCGCGCCTGCAACAGCTGCGCCGCGCACAGGGCAATCCGCGCACAGGCATCCGCCAGTTTCACCCGGTCCAGCACCAGCCCGAGGCGGATATGCCCCGCCGCACTCGGCCCGAACGCCTCTCCGGCCAGCACCGACACGCCGTAACCTTCGAGCAACCGCTCGGCAAACGCCTGCGCGCCCAATCCGGTCTGGCGCACATCGACCATGACGAACATCCCGCCATCCGGTCGTATCGGCTGCAATCCCGGGCACCCGCGCAAGCGTTCGCACACCAGGTCCCGGCGCAGGCGATATTCCTCGCGCATCTGCGACACTTCCGGCAGGTCTGAAGCCAGCGCGACTTCCGCGGCTTTCTGGACAAAGTCCGGCAAGCCGAACAGCATGCTCAACGACAGATTGACCAGATGTTCGGCCAACGATTTCGGGCCGATCGTCCAGCCGATACGCCACCCGGTCATGGCGTGGGATTTCGACAGGCTGTTGATCGTCGCCGTGCGCTCGGCCATCCCCGGCAGGCTCGCCGGGCTGATGTGTTGGCCTTCGTAAAGGAGTTCGCTGTAGACCTCATCGCTGATCAGCCACAGGTCATGATGAATGCACAGCGCCGCCAGTTCCTGCCAGATCAGCAGCGGCAGGCTCGCGCCGCAAGGGTTGTTGGGACTGTTGAGCAGCATGGCGCGGGTCTTCGGCGTGATCCGCGCGGCGACATCGGCGGGGTCGACGCGAAAGCCGTTTTCCGGACGCACCGGCACCGGCACAACGGTCGCGCCGCAAGCGCCGAACACCCCTTCATAGGTGACGTACATCGGCTCGGCGACGATCACCTCGTCGCCCGGGTCGAGCAAGCATTGCGCCACCGAATACACCGCGCACTGCGCGCCGGGCATGACAATCACATGATCGGCGTCGACTGCCTGACCACTGCGTTGCCGGTGGCGTGCGGCAATCAACTGACGCAGCGCCAGCCGGCCACGGACTTCGGAATAATGCGTATCGCCCGCCAGCAGGCTGTCGATGGCGCCGTGGACGATCGGCAGTGGTGTATCAAAATCCGGGTCGCCCACGCTCAGCAGCAATATGTCGACACCCTCGGCGCGCAACTCCAGCGCTCGGTCGTGAATCTGCCAGGCCGCTGCTCCCTCCCCGGCGATTCGTTGGGTCAAGGCTGAATAGCGCATGTACGTCTCCTGATTGCGCAGTCTCCAGCCTTCACCGTATCTCAAATCACGAAACGCGCCACCATGGCGTTCAAATCCACCGCCAGGCGCGACAGTTCGTGAGTCGCGGCGCTGGTCTGGTTGGCGCCGGCGGCCGATTGCGTGGCCAGATCGCGGATGTTGACCAGGTTGCGGTCGACTTCACGCGAGACTTGCGCCTGCTCCTCCGAAGCGCTGGCGATGACCAGGTTGCGTTCGTTGATCTGGTGGATCGACTGGGTGATCTGCTCCAGGGCAACGCCGGCAGCGCGGGCCATTTCCAGGGTGGACTGGGTGCGTTGATTGCTTTGCTGCATCGACGAAACCGCTTCACCGGTGCCGTTCTGGATGCCGGCGACCATTTTTTCGATTTCCTGAGTCGACTGCGCGGTGCGATGGGCCAGTGCGCGCACTTCGTCCGCGACCACGGCAAAACCGCGCCCGGCCTCACCGGCACGTGCCGCTTCGATGGCCGCGTTCAGCGCCAGCAGGTTGGTCTGTTCGGCAATGGCGCGAATCACGTCGAGCACTTTGCCGATATCACGACCTTGCGCGGCCAGGCCTTCGATCATTTGCGCGGTGTTCTGCACGTCGTGGGTCATGGTCTGGATCGCGTCGACGGTTTTCACCACTTGATCGCGACCTTCACGAGCGGCGTGGGTCGACTGGTTCGAGGCTTCGGACGTCGACACGGCGTTGCGTGCAACCTCCTCGACCGCCGCGGTCATCTCGTTGACGGCGGTGGCGGCTTGTTCGATTTCGTCGTTTTGCTGTTGCAGGCCGCGAGACGCTTCTTCAGTCACGGCGCTGAGTTCTTCGGCGGCGGCGCCCAGTTGCGTGGCGGAACCAGCGATCTGCTCAATGGTTTTGCGCAGGTTGGTCTGCATCGCGGCGAGGGCGGCGAGCAGGCGCGCCGGTTCGTCCTTGCCATCGACTTCGATGAGTTTGGTCAGGTTGCCACCGGCGATGGTTTGCGCCGCCTCAACGGCACGGTTCAGCGGAGTGACAATGCTGCGCGTCAGCAACAACGCCAGCAACACTGTAGCGAGCGCAGCGACAACCGCAACGATGACGATGCCAGTGATGGCGCTGTCGTAATGCTCGCCCGCCTGCATGGACGCGGTTTTGGCGTCAGCGGCGTTGATCGCGATCAGCTTGTTGAGCTGCTCGCCCATCTGGTCGGTGCCGTCCTTGATCCGCGTGTTGATCAGGGTGCGCATCTCGTCGAGCTTGTCCTGGCGCGACAGGTCCATCATCTGGTTTTGCGCTTGCAGGTAGTTGTCCAGGGTCGTCGCGAAAGACTGATACAGCGCACGCTCTTCCGGGCCTGCCGGTAGCGCGGCGTAAGCGGCCTGGGCACTGCGCACTTTATCGACCAATACGCCGATGCGAGTCTGCGCCTCCTGCAAACCGGCGGCCTCGCGATTGACCAGCACGCGGAACGACAAAATCCGCAGGCGCAGGACGTTTTCCGTCACCACGCTGAGCTGCGTCACGCTGGGCAGTTGCGTCGAGTCCATTTCGACAGAGGCCTGGCGGATGACCGACATGCGGTTGACGGCGAACACGCCAAGCACGATCACCAGCAAGGCAATAAAGGCAAAACCGAGGAAGGCACGGGGCGCGATATTGAGGTTACGCAAGGACATAGTTGGACTCTCGGAAGATAGAAACTACGAGCATCCATGCCGTGATCACTGACCCGTGGGGCGGGCTTCGGTCCGGCGTCACTGTTATTAGGGAGTTTTGTGCGCGCCTGATAGCTGTATCGGCCAGGCTTTAGGAAGATTGTGGGTCAAGAGCAAATATTTTTCAGGGTGTTACGACAATGAAACATCTTGAAGCTTCTCCGGCTCCTGTGGCGAGGGGATTTATCCCCGTTGGGCTGCGAAGCGGCCCCTTACAATCCTTCAGGCACTTCGCATACAGGATTGGCGACTGCTGCGCAGCCGATCGGGGATAAATCCCCTCGCCACAAGGTTCTCGGTGCCGTTCAGGACGGGTGTCTGGCCAGCTGCCAGACGCGGGCGATGTCGGTGGCGCGTTCGCGCAGCAAGCGTGGCGCTTCGGCGCAAGCCTTTTCCAGTGTCATCGGACCGCTGGTCACGGCGAATGCGGCATCGATGCCGTGCGCGTAGAGTTCCTGATAGCCCTCCCCCAGGGTCCCGGCGATCACGATCACTGGAACCTGCGCCTGCTTGGCAATCCGCGCGACGCCGAACGGGGTTTTACCGCGCAAGGTCTGGGCATCGAAGCGCCCTTCGCCCGTGATCACCAGATCTGCGCCGTTGACCGCCTCAGCCAATCCGACCAGCTCGGCAACCACTTCGACACCGGCCTGAAACTGCGCGCCAAGAAACGCCTTGGCCGCGAAACCCAAACCACCTGCCGCGCCGCTGCCCGGCTCATCGCGCACGTCTTTGTCCAACGCTTGCGCGCACAGCTCGGCGAAGTGGCCGAGGGCCTGATCGAGTTGTTGGACCTGCACGGGCGACGCCCCTTTCTGCGGGCCGAAAATCGCCGAAGCACCGTGGGGTCCGCACAGCGGATTGTTGACGTCGGCGGCGATGTCGAAACGCACCTGCGCCAGGCGTGGGTCCAGCTCGCCCAGATCCAGTCGCGCCAATTGCGCCAATGCCAAACCACCCGGCACCAGCGCTTGCCCTTGAGCGTCGAGCAATTTCACCCCCAGTGCCTGCATCGCCCCGGCGCCGCCATCGTTGGTTGCGCTGCCGCCAATCGCCAGAATCACCCGCTGCGCACCGGCATCCAGCGCCGCACGAATCAGTTCGCCGGTGCCGAAGGTGCTGCTGATGCACGCATCGCGCTGACCCAGCGGCACCAATTGCAGACCGCTGGCCTCGGCCATTTCGATGATTGCCGTGTGGTTGTGCGGCAACCAGCCCCATGCGGCGTCAACCGGTACGCCCAACGGGCCGCGCACGCGGGTGCGGCGCAGTTCGCCTTCACACGCGGCGAGAATCGATTCGACGGTGCCTTCCCCGCCATCGGCCATTGGGCATTTGACCAGTGTGGCGTGCGGCCAGACTTGCGCCAGGCCCAGCGCAATGGCCTCGGCAACGCCTTGGGCACTCAGGCTGTCCTTGAATGAATCGGGGGCGATGACGATTTTCATGCGAATTCTCCTGTTCGAATGCCCTCATGCTGCCAGTCGGCATGCGCATTGACGCCTGTCCGCTGCACAAATGGCGCGGGGGTTTATTGTTCATTTCTACAAAAAACCTGAAATGGATGGCGAATGTCCCGGCCTCATCGCTGGCAAGCCAGCTCCCACAGGTTCAAAGGCGTGCCCAGCATCGAGGGCAACACATAAACCCCTGTGGGAGCTGGCTTGCCGGCGATGGCGTCAGTGACATCACCCGCTTAATTCGGATCAGTCTGCGGTAGCAGTTGCACACCAAGATAAAGGGCCAACATCCCCTCCAGCCGTAACGGATCAACCCCGCTGATCTCGGCAATCCGCTCCCACAGGTTCAAAGGCGTGCCCAGCATCGAGGGCAACACATAAACCCCTGTGGGAGCTGGCTTGCCGGCGATGGCGTCAGTGACATCACCCGCTTAATTCGGGTCAGTCTGCGGTAGCAGTTGCACGCCAAGGTAGAGGGCCAACATCCCCTCCAGCCGTAACGGATCAACCCCGCTGATCTCGGCAATCCGCTCCATCCGGTAACGCAGGCTGTTGCGGTGAATCCCCAGCGCATCGGCACACGCCTGACTCTGTCCATCGTGGTCACACCAACTGCGCAGCGTCGCCAGCAATTGGCCGTTGCCATCCTTGGCGATCACTTTGCGCAGGGGTTTGAGCAATTCGTCCAGCGCATCATCGTTGCGATGACGCCACAACATTACGGGCAATCGGTATCGATTGAGGATCAGCAAACGCGAGTGCGGCAACACTTCGCGGCCATAGGCGAGCAAATCCGCCACGCGCCTATAACACCGACGCAACCCGGCCAGCCCATCCGCTTGCCCGCCCACGGCGATGCGCAGAATGTTCCAGCCCAAGGCGTCGAGCTTTTCCAGCAACCGATCATGTTCGATGGTCAGACTCGCCGGCCGGCACCACAACAACGACGACTTCGCCGACGTCACGCACCAACTGTCCGGGAAGCGCGACGTCAGCCAGGCACTCAGGGCATCGACGGTTTGCCCTGGCCCGTGTTCTGGCCCCAATTCGAACAGATACAGCACTCGGGTCATTTGCGGTTTGAGCCCGAGTTGCTGCGCTTCATCGAGCAAACGTGGCGAGTCCCCCGCTTCACTCAACAGCAACGCCAGCAAATCATCGCAACGCTGCCGTCGCCACTGCTGTTCGGCTTGCTGATTGCGCTGGCCGACCAACATCTCCGCCGTCATCCGCACCAGTTCGGCGTAAGTGCGCAGTTGTTCCGGCTCGCCGGTAATACCGAGTACGCCGATCAAGCGCTGATCGAGCAGCAGCGGCAGGTTGATCCCGGGCTGCACGCCTTTCAGGTGCTGGGCGGTCGGCCCGTCGATCTCCACGACCCGACCGTTGGCCAGCACCAGTTGCGCGCCTTCGTGGCGAGTGTTGATGCGCTCCGGTTCGCCGCTGCCGAGGATCAGCCCCTGGCTGTCCATGACGTTGACGTTGTACGGCAAAATGGCCATGGCCCGGTCGACGATGTCCTGCGCGAGGTCGTGATCGAGTTCGAACATAACGGAGAAAATCCTTATAGACAGGCACGGACGGTTGTTCACCCGCACAGGGCTTGGCGCAAAACCCTGTGCTCAGGCACAAAGACAATCCGGCCAAAGGTGGCCGAGACTCTCAGGGCGATCAACGTTACCCTTTGCATCGCAAAAAATCATAATAAAGAGAGAGCCGCTATGTCGCTGAGCGCCGCAGCTACCCAGACCATCGAAGACGATAAAAACGCCGTTTATAAACGCATCACCCTGCGTTTAATCCCCTTCATCTTCATCTGCTACCTGTTCAACTACCTCGACCGGGTCAACGTTGGATTCGCCAAACTGCAGATGCTTGATGCGCTGAAATTCAGCGAAACCGTCTACGGCCTCGGGGCCGGTATTTTCTTCATCGGCTACGTGCTGTGCGGCGTACCGAGCAACCTGGCGTTGACCAAGTTCGGTCCACGGCGCTGGATTGCCGTAATGATGATCACTTGGGGCACGCTGTCGACCTGCCTGTTGTTCGTCACCACGCCGACCGAGTTCTACACCCTGCGCCTGTTCACCGGTGCGGCCGAAGCCGGGTTCTTCCCGGGCGTCGTGCTCTATCTCTCGCAGTGGTTCCCGACGTTCCGCCGTGGCCGGATCATGGCGCTGTTCATGTCGGCGATCCCGGTCTCGGGTTTGCTCGGCAGCCCGTTTTCCGGGTGGATTCTCAATCACTTCGCTGCGGGCCAGGGCGGCCTCGCCGGCTGGCAATGGATGTTTCTGCTGCAAGGTATTCCGACCGTTGTCTTGGGCGCACTGGCGTATTTCCTGCTCAGCGACAACTTCGCCAATGCCAAATGGCTGACCACGCATGAGCGCGCGGTACTGGAGGCCGATCAGGCCGAAGACTTGGCGAACAAGCCGAAAACCACCTCCGACTCGCTGATTGCTGTGTTCAAGAACCCGGCGATCTGGGCGTTTGGCCTGATTTATTTCTGCATCCAGAGTGGCGTGTACGCGATCAATTTCTGGCTGCCGTCGATCATCAAGAGCCTCGGCTTCAGCGACAACCTGGTGATCGGCTGGTTGAGCGCCATTCCGTATCTGCTGGCAGCGGTGTTCATGCTGCTGGTCGGGCGCTCGGCGGACCTGCGCAAAGAGCGGCGCTGGCATCTGGTGGTGCCGATGCTGATGGGCGCGATCGGCCTGATCATCGCGGTGAATTTCGCGGCCAATCCGGCGATTGCCATTCTCGGTCTGACCCTTGCAACCATGGGGGCGCTGACCGGTCTGCCGATGTTCTGGCCAGTGCCGACCGCCATGTTGAGTGCAGGCGCTGCCGCCGGTGGTCTGGCGCTGATCAACTCGATGGGGCAGATGGCCGGGTTCCTTAGCCCGTACCTGGTGGGTT
Organism: Pseudomonas sp. Seg1; assembly: GCF_018326005.1. Taxonomy (NCBI): domain Bacteria; kingdom Pseudomonadati; phylum Pseudomonadota; class Gammaproteobacteria; order Pseudomonadales; family Pseudomonadaceae; genus Pseudomonas; species Pseudomonas sp. Seg1. The sequence goes on along the minus strand of NZ_AP021903.1, from coordinate 2,981,871 downwards.
GGGTCAAGGACAGCACCGGTTCGACCGATGCGGCGTTGTACCTGCTGGCCGGGGTGATTGTCGGCGGCAGCTTGCTGGCGTTGCGCATGACGCGGACATTGCGGGCTTGAGTTGATGCAAGGAAGAGCGGCCCTTTTCAGGGCCGTTTTTTATTGGGGTTTCGGCTTGGTTTTTTGTGGTGTTCTGAGGATCTTTTCCCCCTCACCCCAGCCCTCCCGAAACGTCGGACCGCCCCCAAGGGGGCGAGGGGGAAAGGGAGCCGATCTGCGGGCTTTTCAGCACCTGCGTTCAACTCGGTATTGCACGTCGGCGTACCTCGCTCAAACACCTCGGTCAGTCCCCTCTCCCTCTGGGAGAGGGTTAGGGTTAGGGCTGTGCTTTGGCATCCAGTTCAATCACCAGACCACCCGGCATTTGCACGAAAATCTGCGCGATCCCCTCACCCGGCACCTGTGCCAACTGGTACGGCAAACCACTTTCGCGCACCCGCCGCAACACTGTTTCGGCCAACTCATCGGTACGAAAAGCAATGTGGCTCAATTCAGTGTTTTCCGGCAGCGGCTGCTCGATCACATGCACCAGCGCGTGTGCATCCTGATACAGCCAGCGTCCGGGAAACGGAAACGGCGGCCGACGCCCCGGTGTGAGCCCGAGCAACGCCGCGAAATTGTCCTGCAAACTCTGGCCGTCAGCGGTGTTGAACGCCAGATGATCGAATGTCCAGGTCATGCGTGTCTCCCGTGGTAATTCATTGATTGCAGTGTCTACCCTTGCCAATCACGGAAAAATCCCGCTAAAACGCAAAGATCTTTAAAGGATTTTTACCAATGAGCTCGATTCTCGATCTGGAGATCTTCGTCCGCGTGGCCGACTCCGGGAGCATTTCCGCCGCTGCCCGCGCCCTGGAACTGACGCCGGCCGCCGCCAGCATTGCCTTGAAGCGTCTGGAAACCCGACTCGGTATCCGCCTGCTCGCCCGCTCCACCCGCAGCATGCGGTTGACCGAAGAAGGTCGGCGCTATCTGGAAAGCGTGCGCTTGGCGCTGGCCACACTGGCCGATGGCGAACAGGCGCTCAAGCAGCAGACCGAAGGCCTTAGCGGCGTGCTACAACTGGCGGCACCGTCGGATTTCGGACGCAATGTATTGCTGCCGTGGCTGGACGAGTTCAAGCGCGAACACCCGAACATCCAATTGCAATTGCTGCTCAACGACCGCCATTCCGATCTGTTTCGCGAGACCGTGGACGTGGCACTGCGCTTCGGAGTGCCGAGCGATTCGACGCTGGTGGCATTACCGATTCTGCCGCAACACCGCCGCGTGGCCTGCGCCAGTGCAGACTATCTGGCACGGCATGGCACCCCCCGACACCCCGCCGAATTGTGCGAACACAGCGCCCTGCTCTATCTGCGCAATGGTCGGCCATACAACACCTGGCAGTTCATTCGTGCGGATGAGGTGCTGGAAGTCGAAGTCCACGGCGACTACCTCAGCGACGACGGCGAAGTGGCCCGCCGCTGGGCGTTGGCCGGCCATGGCATCGCCTACAAGGCCTGGCTCGACGTTGCCGAAGACGTGCGCGCCGGACGCCTGGTGACACTGTTTGATGACTGGCGAGGTGAGCACGCGCCGTTCAACCTGTTTTGCCCGCATCGGGTGCAAGTGTCGGAGCGGGTCAAGGTGTTGCAGGCGTTTTTGCAGGAGCGCTGCCAGGCGTTGAGCCGATAATTCACTTTGCCACGTCGCACGCTTCTGGTATTTGATCAGGGTTTCCCACAGGCAAAAGGATTTCGGCATGAGCTATCGCACACTGGGTCACTCAGGGTTGCAGGTGTCCACCCTGACACTCGGCACGATGATGTTTGGCGAACAGACCAGCACCGAGGAATCGCTGCGCATCATCGACAAGGCCTGGGATCAAGGCATCAACTTCATCGACACCGCCGACGTCTACACCAATGGCCGCTCTGAAGAGATCGTCGGCGAAGCGATTGCCGGTAATCGTCATGAATGGGTGCTGGCGACCAAGGTCGGTTTCGGCCCGGTGGACGGTGTGCCGAACCGCAGCGGTTTGAGCCGTAAACACATCTTCAATGGCCTCGATGCCAGTCTGACCCGTTTGGGCACCGACTATCTCGACATCTATTACCTGCACCGCGAAGACCACAACACGCCGCTGGAAGTCACGGTGTCGGCGATCGGTGACCTGATCCGTCAGGGCAAGATTCGTTATTGGGGACTGTCGAACTACCGCGGTTGGCGGATTGCCGAGGTGATTCGTATTGCCGACCAACTGGGTGTCGATCGCCCGGTGATCAGCCAGCCGCTGTACAACATCGTCAACCGTCAGGCCGAAACCGAGCAGATTACCGCTGCGCAGACTTATGGCCTGGGCGTCGTGCCTTACAGCCCGCTGGCCCGTGGCGTGCTGAGTGGCAAATACGCACCGGACGTGACACCGGATGCCAACAGCCGCGCCGGGCGTCAGGACAAGCGCATTCTGGAAACCGAATGGCGCGTAGAATCGCTGCGCATTGCCCAGCAGATCCAGCAATACACCGAGGGACGAGGCGTTGGCATTGTCGAGTTTGCGATTGCCTGGGTGCTGAACAACAGCGCCGTGACTTCGGCGATTGTCGGGCCGCGCACCGAGGCGCAGTGGGATGCGTATACCAAGGCGCAGGCTGTGAAGATCACGGCGGAGGATGAGGCGTTTATTGATTCGCTGGTCACGCCGGGGCATGCCTCGACGCCAGGCTTCAACGATGTAAGCCATTTTGTGTCGGGTCGCAAACCCCATCTGGCCTGATGTTTCCTCCTGCGCACAGCCCTCTTGCGGATTAGAGGGCCTCGAATGGAAGAAGTCTGGCGATATTGCTTCAGCCCCTGTAATCAGCCGCTTGAATGGACAAGAGTGCGATCAGCCGCGAGCCACCGGTTGAACACTCGATCAAGGCCAAGGATAGATAAATGCTCAGTCGCACTTTGGAGTTCGCGTGGAAGCCTTTGCGCGCGATGTGGTTCAACATACTCGGCGATAAAAAGGGCTTGGGCCAACACCCTTTAGCCACTGCGATTCCGGCTCGCGGATATGGCGCACCTGCCATTGAATACCGCGCGGATGTTGACGGACTTCGGGCAATTGCCGTTCTGCTGGTGTTGATTTTTCACGGTGGTTTTTCGTTATTCCCTTCCGGTTTTATTGGCGTCGATATTTTCTTTGTCATCTCGGGGTATCTGACGACCTCGATCATCATGAAATCGCTGGATAACGGCACGTTCAGCTTCACCGGGTTTTACACCCGACGTATCTGGCGATTACAACCGGCGATAATTGCGTTGTTGATAGCAACGCTGATCATCACAACGTTGCTGTACTTGCCCGATGACTATGTCGACTTTCTGAAAAGTGCCAAGTACACGTCTTTACTTCTCTCAAACCAGTACTTTGCCAATGCGACATCCGGGTACGCCACGCCCGATGCGGCGAACTTGCCTCTGCTGCACACCTGGTCGCTGGCAATCGAATGGCAGTGGTATCTGGTCCTGCCGCTGGGTCTATGGTTGCTCCATCGCCATGTGGCGAAACAGGCTTTCAAGGCGAGCGTCCTCGGCCTGACCGTGGCTGCCATCGCACTCGCGTCATATCTGTCGGAAACGCTTGCCGATAAAAATTACTACTTCTTCGCCGCTCGAGTTTTCGAATTGATGATCGGCTCCTGCGCCGTCATCTTCAGTACGGACAAGTTCAAACTTGATCGCCTGAGCGCCTCTCTGATTTGCCTGTTGTCGCTGGCCACGATTGCCTACTGCGCCACTCGCGAAAATATCCTCGCCGGTTTTCCGAACTACTACGCCATCGCGGTGTGTATCGCCACTGCTGCCCTGCTTTTTCGCGGGATAGGCGATGCCAGCATCACCTCAAGACTATTGGCGCTGAAACCGTTGGTATTTGTCGGCACTCTCTCCTACTCCTTGTATTTGTGGCATTGGCCGATCCTCGCCGTCATCAGTTACATGGGCATACCCCTCACCCCGATGGTGAAGGTCGTCTACTTCGCTGTCACTTTTGTGGCTGCCTGGGGTTGCTTCGTATTGATCGAAAACAGATTTCGCAAGGCAAGGACCGGCTTCACCAAAACCCTGGTGCTGCTGATGATTCTGCCCGCGCTCGGACTGTCGCTACTTCACTCTAACGCCAAGAAGCACGATGGGTGGCCTGAGCGTTTTGGCGAGGATTCGAGTTACGTCTTCAGTGGTTTGAAAGCTTCTGTACCCGCCCACCGGGAGAAATGCCTGGGTGTGAGTGATGAAGCTGATCCAGGCTGTGTAATGGGCGCTGTGCAGCCAACCGCAAAAGCCTTTCTTTTGGGCGATTCATTTTCGAACCACTACTGGGGGTTTGTTGAAACGCTGGCCAAAGACGCCAACCTTTCGGTGCTCTCACAGGGTTATCCGGCATGTCTGGCGTTGCCCAAGGTCTATCTCTACGACTCGAAAAAATATAAAAACGGGCTGTATCAAAAATGCCACGACGCCACACAGCGCTACTACGACCTCATCACGAAGAGCCATTTTCAGTATGTAATCATTGGTCAATTCTGGGAGGCCTATCTCAGCGCGGATATCGTCACTGAAGTGGATGATCCGCGCAGCCTGGAACTATCCCAACAACGCCTTGGCGCAGCAATCCGCGATGCCCTGGATATCATCGTAGCGTCGGGCGCCACTCCCATCTTCCTGATGAACACGCTGCCAATGCCGGCGGGTATCAATGAATGCCTGTTGAGACAGGTGAAGTTGCGGGGCTGGATGGGCAGTGACGAACAAAGCAGTCTTTGCGCCTCGTCGACATGGTCGGGCAGTGAAGACCCGGTATTGGCGAAGTTGTTCAGCGATCTGCAGGCTGAATATCCCACGTTGATCCTGATTGACCCGAAAGGAGTGCAATGCGAGGACGGCACTTGTGTAACAACCATCGACGGATTGCCGGTCTATCGTGACATTGGTCACGTAACCGACTATGCCTCTTATAAGCTTGGCGAAATGTACCTCAAGCGTTTCGGCAATCCGTTGAAAGGCACTCAGTGATGTTGTAAATAATGAGCATCCGAACAATATTCAGCACAAAAACCACGTATCCTTCGCGCCCCGTTTGATCACCCACCCGCGAGGACAGTTTGTCTAAAGGTATCGCTTTATCGGTCTCAGCCTCGGTGCTGTTTGCCGTCATGTATTACTACACCTCGCTGCTCACCCCGTTGAGCGGCGTGGAAATCTTTGGCTGGCGGATGCTGCTGACCGTGCCGTGCATGACCGTGTTCATGCTGGTATCCGGTGAATGGCGGCGGGTGCTGGAGCTGGTGCGCCTGATGGTGGCGAAGCCGAAATTGATCGGCGGATTGATCGTCTCGGCAGCCTTGCTCGGCGTGCAGTTGTGGCTGTTCATGTGGGCGCCGCTCAACGGTTACAGCCTCGACGTTTCACTGGGCTACTTCCTGTTGCCACTGGCCATGGTGCTGACCGGGCGCATTGCCTACGGCGAGAGCCTGTCGTACCTGCAAAAGGTCGCAGTGTTCTTCGCAAGTCTGGGCGTGTTGAACGAGTTGTATCAGGTCGGCGGGTTTTCCTGGGCGACCCTGGTGGTCGTGATCGGCTATCCGCTGTATTTCGTGCTGCGCAACTATCTGAAGACCGACCACCTCGGCGGCTTGTGGGTCGACATGACCTTGATGCTGCCGATCGCCTACTGGTTTGTGCACGGTGGCGAGCAAGGCTTCGGCGTGTTCGATCAATACCCCGGGCTGATGTGGCTGATTCCGTTGCTCGGTCTGATCAGTGCCTCGGCGCTGGTGGTTTACATCATTGCCAGCCGCTTGCTGCCGTTCAGTCTGTTTGGTTTGTTGAGTTATGTTGAGCCGGTGTTGCTGCTCGGTGTGGCGTTGTTGCTCGGTGAGAGCATCAAGTCCGGAGAATGGCTGACCTACATTCCGATCTGGCTGGCGGTTGTGGTGTTGGTGTTTGAAGGGTTTAAACATTTGATGCGTCAACGCAGACCTTAAGGCTGCGATATTTTGATCTAAAAAAATCCCGGCGCTGCATCACTGCAGGCCGGGATTTTTCATTTCAGTTGCGGATTACTCGGTGGCAAGCACACCACGGCGCACCTGGTCACGCTCGATCGACTCGAACAGTGCCTTGAAGTTGCCCTCGCCGAAACCATCGTCGCCTTTGCGCTGGATGAATTCGAAGAATACCGGGCCCATCAGGGTTTCCGAGAAGATCTGCAACAGCAGACGCTTGTCGCCCTGCTCCGAAGCGCCATCGAGCAGGATGCCGCGCGATTGCAGTTGATCAACCGGCTCGCCATGGTTTGGCAGGCGGCCTTCGAGCATTTCGTAGTAGGTGTCCGGCGGCGCGGTCATGAAGCGCATGCCGATTTTCTTCAGTTGATCCCAGGTCTTGATCAGGTCATCAGTGAGGAACGCAACGTGCTGGATGCCCTCACCGTTGAACTGCATCAGGAACTCTTCGATCTGGCCCGCGCCTTTGGACGACTCTTCGTTCAACGGGATGCGGATCATGCCGTCCGGTGCGGTCATGGCTTTCGAGGTCAGGCCGGTGTACTCGCCCTTGATGTCGAAGTAACGGATCTCGCGGAAGTTGAACAGCTTCTCGTAGAAGTTCGCCCAGTAGGCCATGCGACCGCGATACACGTTGTGTGTCAGGTGGTCGATGATCTTCAGGCCGGCACCGACCGGATTGCGGTCAACGCCTTCGATAAACACGAAGTCGATGTCATAGATCGAGCTGCCTTCGCCGAAACGGTCGATCAGGTACAGCGGCGCGCCGCCAATGCCTTTGATCGCCGGCAGATTCAGTTCCATTGGACCGGTTTCGATGTGAATCGGCTGGGCGCCGAGTTCCAGTGCGCGGTTATAGGCCTTTTGCGAATCCTTGACCCGGAACGCCATGCCGCACACCGACGGGCCGTGCTCGGCCGCGAAGTACGAAGCGACGCTGTTCGGTTCATTGTTGAGGATCAGGTTGATCGCGCCCTGACGATACAGGTGCACGTTCTTGGAGCGGTGGGTCGCGACTTTGGTGAAGCCCATGATCTCGAAGATCGGCTCCAGGGTGCCAGGGACCGGCGAAGCGAGCTCGATGAATTCAAAGCCCATCAGGCCCATTGGGTTTTCGTATAAATCTGCCATGGTGGCGCCTCATCATTTCTTATCAATTAACCAGGGTTATTTGTCAGTAAATGCTGAGACCGGAGGGTGGCGCACAGGAGATGCCGCGCACACTGCGGGCGAGGAAGTCACCGTAGATCAGTTGAAACCCGAATATCTTCATTGTCGACCCAAGGCTCTTGCGGGCGAGGCTTCTGCTGCCAGAAGACGATTATTATTGTATGCGTAACCCGATTCTACACAGCGTAAATAGGGTTGTCTGCCCTCTCTATAAAATCCGCTTTTCTGGCGAGGGTGCAAGGGGTTTGTTGCACACCGTTCATCACGCATCGCTGACAATGTCCAGAGCTTCAATGAGCCGATCAGCAGCGCAAGCCACTTGCGCCATCTATCATCTCGTCTGGCTCGCCTGCTATTCAGCGGCATGCCGGTGCCCGGCTGCATTCGAGAGCCACACTTTTTCGCGACAGGATGCGCCCATGCCGTTAACCATCAGACCCCGCCGCAAACACAGCGCCCGCATTACCGTAACTCTGCTCAGCGGCCTGCTGCCGGTGTTACTGGGCAGCATGATTCTCTACATGCAGGCCGAACGCACGCTCCAGCAGAGTTCACAACTCACCGCCGAAGAAGCGTTGCGCCAATTCGAGTTGATGCTCGATAACACCGCGCAAGCCGCCCGGGAGCTGTTGCCGCTGGCCGGACAAACGTGCGAAGACGTCAAACTGGCGCTGCGCGAGCAAGTGACTCGCCGCCCTTTCGTGCGCTCGACCAATCTGGTGTGGGACGACAATCTCTATTGCAGCTCGTTGTTCGGCGTCTATAAGGAAGCCGTTAACGCGGGCGACTATACCCAGGGCAAGTTGTGGCTGATGAACGGCAATCCGGTAACCCCAAATACCGCGCTGCTGGTCTACCGGCTCAGCGAAGGTCGCGGCGGTGCACTGACAACGCTGGACGGCTATCACCTGAGCAACGTGCTGCGCTTGATCGGCCGGCAGACGCTGCTGTTGCTGCAAGTGGGCGATAACTGGCTGTCCGCTGATGGCAAAGTCCATCAAGGTGCCCTGCCCGCCCTGCCAGTCGCGCAAAGCATGCTCAACTCGTCGCGCTATGCGTTCAGCGTATCGGCCGGTTTTCCCAAGGGCGAGACTTGGCGCTACATGGCCGACGCCTACCCGCCGCTGTTCAGCTTGTTGATCTTTTTTGGTGTGATTTCGGGCGCGATCGGCCATGTCTTGCAAAAGCGTTCCACCTCGCCGAGCCATGAAATGCTCCGTGCGCTGGAGGCCGGCGAGTTCATTCCATACTTCCAGCCCGTGGTTCATGGCGACACCAAACAATGGTCGGGCGCCGAGGTCTTGATGCGCTGGAATCATCCCAAGGAGGGTCTGGTGCGCCCGGATCTGTTTATTCCGTTTGCCGAACATTCGGGATTGATCGTGCCGATGACCCGCGCCTTGATGCAGCAGACCGCAGCGTTGCTCGGACCTCAATCATCGAGCTTCACCACGCCCTTTCACATCGGCATCAATATCACCGCCAACCATTGCCAGGATCTGGAACTGGTGAAGGACTGCCGTGAGTTTCTCGCAGCCTTTGCACCCGGCAGCATCAATCTCGTGCTGGAGTTGACCGAGCGCGAGCTGATCGAGCCGACCGACACGACGCGGCAACTGTTTGAACAATTGCACGCCCTAGGGGTGATGATCGCCATCGACGACTTCGGTACCGGCCATTCAAGCCTGGGTTACTTGCGCAAATTCAATGTGGATTTCCTCAAGATCGACCAGAGTTTCGTCGCCATGATCGGCATCGATGCGCTTTCACGGCATATTCTGGACACCATCATCGAACTCTCGGCCAAGCTTGATCTGGGCATTGTTGCCGAAGGTGTCGAAACTCAGGCACAGGCCGATTATCTGACCGCGCATAACGTCAACTTTCTGCAGGGCTATCTCTTCGGCAAACCCATGCCAGCGGCAGACTTCATTAGTGCATTAAGTCACCATTAACTAAATGGAATTAAGCGCAGACCGGCTGGCAAGCCGCACCAAATTGATACAAAAGACCACTGTTGTTACATGAAGACAACTTCAGGATTTACTCCAGACGCATTAACAACTACAATTTTTCTTGCCTGCGCAAAGATTGGCAGGTGAGCCAATTATCACCGAGTCGCTACAAGGCTCTTGGCTTATAGCTTTGTTTGCGGTTGGTATCAGCCAAATACACTATTGGAGTAAAGATATTGTCCAGACTCGCTGAATTTCGTGCAGCTGAAAAGGCCCTCCAGGAACAGCTCAAGCAGCTGGAATCGCTGAAGAACGATGCCGGGCTCAAGAAAGAAATCGAATTCGAAGAAAAGCTCCAGGGGCTGATGAAAAACTACGGCAAAGGCCTGAAAGATATCATCGCCATTCTCGATCCGAATCCGGCTAAATCCGCTCTGCAGACGTCTGCAGCGCCTAAAACCCGCCGCGCTCGCGTGGTCAAGGTCTATCAGAACCCGCACACCGGCGAACTGATCGAGACCAAGGGCGGCAACCACCGTGGCCTGAAAGCCTGGAAGGAACAATACGGTGCCGCTACCGTTGATTCCTGGTTGCGCGGTTAATCCCTCGCCAACATGAAGCCCTGCATGATGCAGGGCTTTTTTATTGACAATATCTAACAAATGAAATGAATTTCATCGAGCAAGTTGCGATTTTTCTGTAACGTCTCTGAGCCAGATACCTAAACATTTTGCTGCATCCTGTTGCGACTGCAGCCCAACCTTAAACTTTGTGCTTAATCCCTTCGGGTATCTAACCGGGGCGCGAAGAGTACAGACGCTTAAAGTTTCAAGCTGTTTCTAGCCGCCGTTATTTCCTCGGTGCTTGCCTTATACACCTCGGCCTGACCGGCATAGGAAAGAACATAAGCCTTATCCGCCTCGACTGCCGCTACGAGCGTTTGCGATAACACGTGCCGGCCATTCTCGGTCACCGTACAAGTCGTTTCCAGCGCGGGCAAAGAACCAAGCGTCGCTGCGTGCACCTTGTTGCAGACACTTTGATAGCCGCCCTGAAAAAAGTCCTTCTGGATTGACTTACGCATCTCCAGCAGCACGCCTTGCAAGTTGACCTGATGATCACTTTCGACCCGGGTCATGGTCAATTCCATCACCATGACCTGATTGCCATCGGCATCGTTCTTGACCGCGCGTTGCCTGGAAACTTGTGCAGACGTATCGGGCAACGCCTCGACCTCCCAGCCAGCGGGCCAAGTGATGCCCGGCGCATCGGCCAGCACCGCAGCCGAGACAAGCCACAAAGCAAAGAAAACTAACGGGGTTTTGCACAGTCGGATCATTGCCGGACACACTCGCGGATTGAGTCATAAAGTCTGAACCCCCGCCCGGGCGCAGGGCAAGCCCGCCCTTTCATTTGGCGATGCCGGCAGGCATGCGTATCATTGCGCCCATTCACTCGCCCATAGTTATTGGAGGGCCCATGAGCCTGCACGAACTGAACACTTTCCCCGGCGTCACCGCCACGCCAGACAGCGCAACCCGCAACTTCGTTTTCAACCACACCATGCTGCGTGTGAAAGACATCACCAAGTCCCTGGATTTCTACACCCGCGTACTGGGCTTCTCGCTGGTCGAGAAGCGCGACTTCCCGGAAGCCGAGTTCAGCCTGTACTTCCTCGCCCTGGTCGACAAAGCGCAGATCCCGGCCGATGCCGCTGCCCGCACCGAGTGGATGAAGTCGATCCCGGGCATTCTGGAGCTGACGCATAACCACGGCACCGAAAACGATGCTGATTTTGCCTATCACAATGGCAATACGGATCCGCGTGGTTTCGGCCACATCTGCATCTCGGTACCGGATATTGTCGCGGCCTGCGCACGCTTTGAAGAGTTGGGCTGCGACTTCCAGAAGCGCCTGACCGATGGCCGCATGAAGAGCCTGGCGTTTATCAAGGATCCGGATGGTTATTGGGTCGAAATCATCCAGCCAACGCCGTTGTAACTGACAGCACAATCCCACTGTAGGAGCGAGCCTGCTCGCGAAGGCGTCCGTTCAGCCAACATGATCGCTGAATGACACACCACTTTCGCGAGCAGGCTCGCTCCTACATTTGGATTTGTGTCAGGCACAAAAAACCCGTGATCGCTCACGGGTTTTTCATTTCAACGGCTGACGCTTACGCCGGAGCCGAAGTGCGGATCAGGTGATCGAAAGCACTCAGCGAAGCCTTGGCGCCCTCGCCCACTGCGATCACGATTTGCTTGTACGGTACGGTGGTCACATCGCCGGCCGCGAAGATCCCCGGGATCGACGTCTCGCCACGGTTATCGACAATGATCTCGCCACGCGGCGACAGCTCGATGGTGTCTTTGAGCCAGTCAGTGTTAGGCAGCAGACCGATCTGCACAAAGATCCCTTCCAGCTCGACCGTACGCAGTTCGTCAGTGTTGCGATCCTTGTAACGCAGGCCGTTGACCTTCTCACCGTTACCGGTGACTTCAGTGGTTTGCGCACTGGTGATCACGGTCACGTTCGGCAGGCTGTGCAACTTGCGCTGCAACACGGCGTCGGCACGCAACTGCACATCAAACTCCAGCAGCGTCACGTGCGACACAATACCGGCCAGATCGATGGCCGCTTCAACGCCGGAGTTACCGCCGCCGATCACCGCCACACGCTTGCCTTTGAACAAAGGGCCGTCGCAGTGCGGGCAGTACGCCACACCTTTGTTGCGGTATTCCTGTTCGCCCGGCACGTTCATTTCACGCCAGCGCGCACCGGTCGCCAGAATCACACTCTTGGCTTTGAGGGTCGCGCCACTGGCGAAACGGACTTCGTGCAGCTCGCCATTTTTGCCGGGGATCAGCTTATCGGCGCGTTGCAGGTTCATGATGTCGACGTCGTACTGTTTGACGTGTTCTTCCAGCGCGGTGGCCAGTTTCGGGCCTTCGGTTTCCTGCACGGAAATGAAGTTCTCGATGGCCATGGTGTCGAGCACCTGACCGCCGAAACGCTCGGCGGCGACGCCAGTGCGAATCCCTTTACGCGCCGCGTAGATGGCTGCCGACGCACCGGCCGGGCCACCGCCGACCACCAGCACATCAAACGCTTCTTTAGCGCTGATTTTCTCGGCCTGACGCTCGATGGCGCCGGTGTCGAGTTTGGCGAGGATTTCTTCAAGGCCCATGCGGCCCTGACCGAAGTTTTCACCGTTGAGGTAGATACTCGGCACGGCCATGATCTTGCGATCGTTGACTTCATCCTGGAACAGCGCGCCGTCGATGGCGACGTGGCGGATGTTCGGGTTGAGCACGGCCATCAGGTTCAGTGCCTGAACCACGTCCGGGCAGTTCTGGCAGGACAGCGAGAAGTAAGTCTCGAAGCTGAACTCGCCTTTGAGCGAGCGGATCTGCTCGATCACTTCAACACTGGCCTTCGATGGGTGGCCACCGACTTGCAGCAGGGCCAGCACCAGCGAGGTGAATTCGTGGCCCATCGGGATGCCGGCGAAACGCAGGCTGATGTCCGCACCCGGGCGATTGATCGAGAACGATGGTTTGCGGGCATCGTCACCGCTGTCGATCAAGGTAATTTGGCTCGAAAGACTGGCAACGTCTTTCAGCAGTTCCAGCATTTCACGGGATTTCGCACCGTCGTCGAGGGAGGCAACGATCTCGATCGGCTGGGTGACCCGTTCCAGGTACGATTTCAACTGGGCTTTAAGATTGGCGTCCAACATACGGGCGATCTCCTGAATAAATTTGAGGCGAAAAAAAACGCCCGGGCGAATCTCGCCCGGGCGTTTTTATTGGGCGGTGCAGCGTACTTAAGTAGGTGCGGAGTCCCGCCCTGAGTTGCGTGTCACGGACTTAGATCTTGCCGACCAGGTCCAGCGAAGGAGCCAGAGTGGCCTCGCCTTCTTTCCACTTGGCTGGGCAAACTTCGCCTGGGTGAGCAGCAACGTACTGAGCGGCCTTGATCTTGCGCAGCAGCTCGGAAGCGTCACGGCCAACGCCGCCATCGTTCAATTCAACGATTTTGATCTGGCCTTCAGGGTTGATCACGAAAGTACCACGGTCAGCCAGACCAGCTTCTTCGATCAGTACGTCGAAGTTGCGGGAGATGACGTGGGTCGGGTCGCCGATCATGGTGTATTCGATTTTGCCGATGGCTGGCGAAGTGTTGTGCCAGGCAGCGTGGGCAAAGTGGGTATCGGTGGAAACGCTGTAGATCTCTACGCCGAGTTTCTGGAAAGCAGCGTAGTTGTCAGCCAGGTCTTCCAGTTCGGTTGGGCAAACGAAGGTGAAGTCGGCTGGGTAGAAGAACACGACCGACCACTTGCCTTTCAGGTCAGCGTCCGAGACTTGAACGAAGTCGCCGTTTTTGAATGCGGTAGCTTTGAACGGTTTTACTTGGCTGTTGATGATAGGCATTGATGACTCTCCGTCAGGGTTGTGAAGTTGATGGGGTGAATCCTACCCACTCACTCGACGGATGGCTCATTGGCAAACCTGATGCTGCTGATTTGTTTTCGCTATTAGCTGACTGTATTAATAGAAGAAAACGATATCTAGGGCGAAGCCGGTTTATCCGTAATCCGAGCCATCCCTTGAAAGGGGCTGGCTTCAACATAGCGCATGGCTGACTTCATGTCCTTCCAGCCGACGTAACTCATCAACGATTTCAGATCCCAGCCGCTTTGATGGGCCCACGTCGCAAAGCCGCGGCGCAAGGAGTGGCTGGTGTAATTTTCGGCGGCAATGCCGGCGCGCTGCAACGCCTGGCGCAGCAGCGGGATGATGCTGTTGGCGTGCAACCCCTCCTCGTTTAGATTGCCCCAGCGGTCAATGCTGCGAAAAACCGGGCCGCGCACCAGTGCCGCTTCGGTAATCCAGTCGATGTAGGCCTGCACCGGGCAGAGTTTGAGCAGCGCCGGGGCTTGATAAGTCTGCCCGAGGTTTTCCCGATCACCCTTGCTGCGTGGCAAATACAAAGTAATGCCTTTGCCGGCGTGCGCTTGCACGTGTTCGATTTGCAGACGACACAACTCATCGCTGCGAAAGCCACGCCAGAATCCCAGAAGAATCAATGCACGATCACGGTAAGCCTTGAGCAGTAACGGGCGGTCCTGCTGCTCTCTGGCGGTTTGCGCTTCATGCTCAAGCCAGTCAATCACTCGTTGCAGATCCTGTAACTGCAAAGGTTCGGCCTGCTTCTCCTGCGCCGGATGCAATGCGCGAATGCCTTTGAACACCTTGCGCACCACCGGCGCTTTGGTCGGATCGGCGAAACCCTGACTGTTGTGCCATTGCGCCAACGCCGACAGACGCAACTTCAGCGTATTGATTGAAAGCTCTCCGGCGTGCGCCACCAGATACCTCGCGACGCTATCGGCCGTCGCCGGCAGGAAACCTCCCCACTTCACTTCGAAATGCTCGATGGCGGCGCGATAGCTACGGCGGGTGTTGTCACGGGTGGCGGCTTGCAGATAGCGATCCAGATCGCTCATGGGCAGTTTTCTCGCAGGCGTACTGATTCAAGGATGCAGAAGCGCATTTTGCCGCATGACACTGGGTAATACCAGTATATCCCGCGTCTTTGATATCAAAGATTTAACTTTATTTTCAGCGTGGTACACTGCGTACTTTAGTGGCATGTACCACAGTACGTAAACGTAGGAGTTCACATGGCCCGTGGCGGCATTACCAAAGCCCTGGTGCAGATCGCGCGCACCGCGATCCTCGCCCGCGGCGAACACCCGAGCATCGATGCAGTACGCATTGAAATGGGCAATACCGGCTCGAAAACCACGATCCATCGTTATCTGAAGGAGCTGGATGACGGCGCTCAGCCCATAGAAGCTTCGGCAGAGCCCATCGATGATGAATTGACCGCCCTCGTCTCTCGCCTCGCTCAGCGCTTGAAAGAGCAGGCACAAGAACCCATCGAACAGGCTCGTGAACAGTTTGAGGAGCAGCGCGAGGCTCTGGAGTTGGAGCTGAAGCAGACTCGTCAGGCGCTGGAAAAGCTCGAACACGAGCACGACATTCAAGGTGCCGCACTGGAGCGCGAGTCCGAAGCGCTGAGCAACACCCGTTCGATGCTGCAGACCGAACAGACCCGCAATGCTGGTCTGAATCAGGCATTGGCAGACTTTGAATTGCGCTTGCAGGACAAGGACGAGCAGATCCGGTCGCTGGAAGAAAAGCACCTGCATGCCCGCGATGCGCTGGAGCATTACCGCAACGCCACCAAAGAACAGCGCGAGCAGGAACAGAGCCGCCACGAAGCACAAGTGCAGCAGATTCAGGCCGAACTGCGTCAGGCACAACAAAGTGCACTGGTACGCCAGGACGAAATCACTCAACTGCACCGCGACAACGAACGCCTGCTCACGGAAAACCGTGGCACCCAGCGCGAACTGAACCTGATGCAGGACCAGCTCAAACACAGCAATCAGCGTCAGGATCAACTGCTCGAACAAGCGGCCCGCGTCGATAGCGAACGCACCCTCCTCCAGGAACGGCTGCGCGTGGCGACACTGGAAAGCCAGACACTCAAACAGAGCGTCGACGAACAAACGCTGCTGAATCAGTCACTGAAAAAGGAATTGAGCAACACTCAGGCGAGCCTGGAAGAAAGCCAGCGCCTGGCAGCTACCATCGCGGCAGCGCCAGACTCGGCCAAACCGAAAGACGCTTAAGCGCCGGCCGGTGTACGCATGGTGACAAACTCTTCGGCGGCCGTCGGATGCACCCCGATTGTGTCGTCGAAGTCACGCTTGGTCGCGCCAGCCTTCAGCGCAATCGCCAGTCCCTGGACGATTTCGCCGGCATCCGGACCGACCATGTGGCAACCGAGGACTTTATCGGTCTTGCCGTCGACTACCAGTTTCATCAGGGTTTTTTCCTGACATTCGGTCAGGGTCAGCTTCATCGGCCGGAAGCGGCTTTCGAAGATCACCACGTCGTGGCCGGCTTCGCGCGCTTCCTCTTCGGTCAAGCCGACCGTGCCGATGTTCGGCAGACTGAACACTGCGGTCGGGATCATCTTGTAATCCACCGGACGATATTGCTCCGGTTTGAACAAGCGTCGTGCCACCGCCATGCCTTCGGCGAGAGCCACTGGCGTCAATTGCACGCGACCGATCACATCACCCAGCGCCAGAATCGATGGCTCGCTGGTCTGGTATTGCTCGTCGACTTTGATGAAGCCCTTGTCGGTGAGCTGCACATCGGTGTTTTCCAACCCCAGATTGTCCAGCATCGGACGGCGACCGGTGGCGTAGAAGATGCAATCCGCTTCCAGCTCGCGACCATCCTTGAGCGTGGCTTTCAGACTGCCATCGGCCTGCTTGTCGATTCGCGCGATGTCAGCATTGAACTGCAGATCCAGGCCGCGCTTGGTCAGCTCTTCCTGCAAATGCTTGCGTACCGAACCATCGAAGCCCCGCAAGAACAAATCACCGCGATACAGCAGTGTGGTGTTTGCGCCAAGACCATGGAAGATCCCGGCAAATTCGACCGCGATGTAACCACCACCCACGACCAATACCCGCTTAGGCAGTTCTTTCAGGAAAAACGCTTCGTTCGAACCGATCGCATGCTCGCGCCCCGGAATTTCCGGAATCTGCGGCCAACCACCGGTGGCGATCAGAATGTTTTTCGCGGTGAAGCGCTCGCCATTCACCTCAACCTCGTGCGGGCCGGTGATCTTCGCGTGCGCTTCATGCAAGGTCACGCCGCTGTTGACCAACAGGTTGCGGTAAATGCCGTTGAGGCGATTGATCTCGCGATCCTTGTTGGCAATCAGCGTCGCCCAATCGAAATTGGCTTCGCCCAGGCTCCAGCCGAAACCGGATGCCTGCTCAAAATCTTCAGCAAAGTGCGCGCCGTAGACCAACAATTTTTTCGGCACGCAGCCGACATTGACACAAGTACCACCCAGATAACGGCTCTCAGCCACCGCCACTTTCGCGCCAAAACCGGCCGCAAACCGTGCAGCCCGCACACCGCCGGAACCGGCACCAATCACATAAAGGTCAAAATCGTAGGCCATTTCTATCTCCTCGGCAGGCGATCAGCATACCCGCCGTCATCCATTGGGCAAGCACTGCTATCCATATAGGGGCGGAAAATGAAAAAGCCACCCGAAGGTGGCTTTTCATTACAACCGGATCAAGCGCTCTTAGTAAGCCTTGCCAGTCTTGTAGAAGTTCTCGAAGCAGAAGTTGGTCGCTTCGATGTAGCCTTCAGCACCACCGCAGTCGAAACGCTTGCCTTTGAACTTGTAGGCCATGACGCAGCCGTTCTGGGCTTGTTTCATCAGGGCGTCGGTGATCTGGATTTCGCCACCCTTGCCTGGCTCGGTCTGTTCGATCAGGTCAAAGATGTCCGGGGTCAGGATGTAACGACCGATGATCGCCAGGTTCGACGGCGCGTCTTCCGGCTTTGGCTTCTCGACCATGCTATGTACGCGGTAGATGTCGTCACGGATCATCTCGCCGGCGATGACGCCGTACTTGCTGGTTTCCTGTGGATCGACTTCCTGGATGGCGATGATCGAGCAGCGGAACTGCTTGTACAGCTTGACCATCTGGGTCAGCACGCCGTCGCCTTCGAGGTTGACGCACAAGTCGTCGGCCAGCACCACGGCGAACGGTTCGTCACCGATCAGCGGACGACCGGTCAGGATCGCGTGGCCCAGACCTTTCATTTCGGTCTGACGGGTGTAGGAGAACGAGCACTCGTCCAGCAGCTTGCGGATGCCGACCAGGTATTTCTCTTTGTCGGTACCTTTGATCTGGTTTTCCAGCTCGTAGCTGATGTCGAAGTGGTCTTCCAGGGCACGCTTGCCACGACCGGTAACGATGGAGATTTCAGTCAGGCCAGCGTCCAGAGCTTCTTCAACGCCGTACTGGATCAGTGGCTTGTTTACCACCGGCAGCATTTCTTTAGGCATGGCTTTAGTCGCTGGCAGGAAGCGAGTACCGTAACCGGCTGCTGGGAACAAGCATTTCTTGATCATATAAGTCCTTGAAAGGGCTGTGTGTACGAGTTTCGGCGCAGTCTAATCAGGCGGCGCGCACCTTACAATGCCCCGCACTGGCTAACCGATGCCAACATAGAGAAATATTCTCGCCGATAGTTCCATCGGCGAAGGTGAACCGCGAAATCAGCGTAGCTCAAAGATGCCGCTTGACCGGTTCACCATACGCTCATCGCCCCCCAATGCGAGCATTTGCCGGTATCATGGCGCCTTTGAACCAGTGAACGAGACAAATAGATGGCCGCAGTTAAAATCGTCAACGGGTATGTGATCGACAAGAAGGACGGCAAGTGGACGCTGACCACTACCAATGGCGAACACATCGCAGGGCCTTTCGACAGCGAGCAGATGGCGACTGATGTAGCAGCGGTGTTCACCGACACCCCGGCATCAGCAAAACGCCGTGGCAAAGATCAAGACTGATCGGCTGCACATGCTCAAGCCCTGCCCTTGCGCAGGGCTTTTTTGTGCTCATGTGCAAACAAGTGGCCAATCGCTATAACCTTTTCACACTGGCGCTGTCAGAGCGTCTAGTCCCCCACGCTGAAGACGACAAACCATGAACATGAACAAATTTTTGCCACTGATTGCGGTACTGGCACTGAGTGGCTGTGCCACCTCCCAGCCGACCACCCTGAACAACGGCGAACAGGGCCTGAGCATCGATTGCTCCGGCGAAGCCAATTCCTGGGCCACCTGTTATGAAAAGGCGGATGCCTCATGTGCCGGCACCGGCTATCGCATCGTCGGCACTGACGGCACGCCGGCCTCAAAGGAAAGCGACAAGACCCTGGGCGTCGATGTCGGCAACTACAAGAACCGCAGCGTGGTGGTGGTCTGCAAATAGACGCTACATGTGGATTTCAGCGAACTTGATCCCGAGCCCGCGCACGACTTCGATCAGATCGTCGAGCCGATTGAATGACTCGACTTCGTCGTTATCGTCCACCAGGAAATAACTGCGCCCGGCGCTTTTCTTGAAAAACACGATCCACTCCCCCGAATTCGCCGGGTTCTGGATGACATGGGTGGCAGAGATCAGGCCCTCTACATGGCGCTCTCGTACTTGCTCTCGCTTCATCGCGACTCCAGAAATAAAAATGCCGTCGCAGCATGACTGTGACGGCACTGATGCTGATGACCTGTAGTCTATCAGCCGGAAATGCAGGCGTTGGCGGCGTTACGCACATCACGCGGGCGCACTGGCACATTGGACATGCGCTCATGCAGCTTGATCGCGCTGCCACCGGAGCGATCTTCGATATCAAACACGGCGGCCGGGCCTGACGACAGTTTGCCCGGGACAATCACGCGAACGCCGTCCTTGTGCGGCTGCATTTGCAGCGCGCCGCGGCTGTTGGCGAGCTTTTCAGTCAGGCACTGCGCATACTCTTGGGGTTTTTTGCCGGAGATCACGCTCATGGTGGGTAGCGTTTCATTGATCTCGGAAACACTCGCACAACCACCCACTGCTAAAACCAACGGCAGACACACCACACCCCACTTCATACAAAACCTCCGTTAAAGACCGTCCGACAGCACAAATGCCGTTTTTCTCCGGGGCCTTCTGCATTTAACCCGCATCCAATTGCGAATATCTGTTCAAAATTGTCAAACCGACGCCCGACGGCCAGATAATAACCCGTGCGGGCTGATAAACTGCGCGCAATTACAAGCTATCGTTTTGATTTTGTAGAAAAAGCCCTTCTGGAGGCGCCCATGAAATTCATTCACCAGCGCGAGCACCTCAACGAAGACGACATCGTCGTCATCCAATGCTCGCAAATGTGCAACATCCGTCTGATGAACGACGCCAACTTCCGCAGCTTCAAAAATGGTGGTCGTCACACCTACCACGGCGGCGCTTTCGACACGTTCCCGGCCCGTATCACTGCGCCGAGTACCGGTTTCTGGAACATCACCATCGACACCGTCAACCGCCGAGCGATCAGCGTGACGCGCAAACCGACGCTGACGCATTCGATCAAGATCATCCGCCGCTCCAGCACCAAACTCAGCTGAGCCGCCCCGCCCATTTACACAGGTGAACATGACCGTGGCCCAAACGACCAAATACGTCATCAAGTACAAACTCAACGGTGAGCGCCGTTTCGAGTTCGCGCAACTGGAAAATGGCACCGCAGAAGAAGCCAAGGCTGCTCTCGACGCCATTCACGGCCAGAGCGACGACGTGATCACCGATATCGCCGTCAGCAAAGCGCTGTAACGCACCGAAACGAGTTCGACCGCAAGCGGCGGAGTGTTCTGCCGCAAGGGCCCGCATAGACTGACTGCCTCGACCTTGAGTCAACGGAGTCAGCATGTCGATGTCACCCTCCCGGCTGGATTCGCTCGATTGGGCGAGCCTGGAACAGCAGCTGGATCAGGACGGCTGCGCCATCATTCGCAATCTGCTGCTGGCCGAGAGCTGTGATCGCCTGAGCGCGCTGTACCCACAGGCCGAACCGTTTCGATCGCAGGTCATCATGGCCCGCCACGGGTTCGGTCGCGGCGAGTACAAGTATTTTAGCTATCCCCTCCCGACCGCCGTGGAACGCCTGCGTACCGCGCTGTATCCGCGCTTGGTGGCAGTAGCCAACCGCTGGTATGAACGGATGCACCTGGCCACTCGTTTCCCGCCGAGCCATGACGAATTTCTTCGGTGCTGTCATGCCGCCGGCCAGGTACGCCCTACTCCACTGCTATTGCAATACGGTCCACAGGACTACAACTGCCTGCATCAGGATCTGTACGGCGAACTGGTGTTTCC
The DNA here is from genome assembly GCF_018326005.1 of Pseudomonas sp. Seg1. Lineage (NCBI taxonomy): Bacteria > Pseudomonadati > Pseudomonadota > Gammaproteobacteria > Pseudomonadales > Pseudomonadaceae > Pseudomonas > Pseudomonas sp. Seg1. Next base: position 2,960,846 of record NZ_AP021903.1, on the reverse strand, counting down.
GCTGCAAGTAGCGATTCTTCTGTCAGAACCGGGGGAAGACTTTACCGGTGGCGAGTTCGTGCTGACCGAGCAACGTCCGCGCATGCAATCCCGGCCGCAGGTGCTGGACCTGAGGAAAGGCGACGCAGTGATTTTTGCCGTGAATCAGCGCCCGATTCAGGGCGGGCGTGGCGACTACCGGGTGACGCTGCGTCATGGCGTCAGTCGCCTGCACAGTGGAAAAAGGCATACCCTAGGCATCATCTTCCACGACGCCCAATGACCGCCATGTACCCGCACACTTTCGATCTGTTCGCCGGCAACGAACCTGTACAGCAGCCCCGCGCCGAGCAAATTGGCGAACAATCGTGGGTGCTGCGCGGGTTTGCGCTGCCGCTGATCGATCAATTGCTGCCAGCGCTGGACAGCATTCTCATCGCGGCCCCGCTCCGCCACATGGTCACACCGGGCGGATTCAGTATGTCCGTGGGCACCAGCAGTTGCGGGGAACTGGGCTGGATCACTGATCGCAGCGGCTATCGTTACTCGCGCGTTGATCCGCTCAGCGGACAGCCCTGGCCGCAGATGCCTCTGGTGTTTGCCGATTTGGCGCACTCGGCGGCGCAGGAAGCCGGGTTTGCAGGTTTCAAGGCTGATTCCTGCCTGATCAACCGCTATGTCCCCGGCGCCAAGATGTCATTGCATCAGGACAAAGACGAAAATGCCTACGCAGCGCCGATCGTTTCGCTGTCGCTGGGCTTGCCGGCCATGTTCCTGTTCGGCGGTTTCGCTCGCAGCGACAAGACCCGGCGGATCCCGTTGTTGCATGGCGATATGGTGATCTGGGGCGGCGTTGATCGCTTGCGCTTTCATGGTGTGTTGCCGATCCGCCAGGGCCGGCACCCGCGCCTCGGCGAACAACGGATCAATCTGACGTTTCGTGTCGCTGGATGAACCTGGAAAGTTTGACCGCAAGGCCCGGAGTGTTGCGCCCAGCAGCGCGGATTAACCTGACTCAAACAGGTCAACGGATTAACGCTCATGAAAACGCTGTCGATCACTCTCAACACCGAAGACGATCCACGCTGGGCCGCCGTGTTGGCGCGCGACCCGCGGGCGGACGGGCAGTTTGTCTACGCGGTGAAAACCACTGGTATCTACTGCCGTCCGAGCAGCCTTGCGCGCTTGCCAAAACCACAGAATGTGGAGTTTTTCGACACCGCCCTTGAGGCAGAAGCCGCCGGGTATCGCCCGAGCAAACGGGCCAGCAAGGATCAAACGGATGTCGCGGCGCAGCACGCCGCCACGGTGGCAACAGCCTGCCGCCAGATCGAGTCTGCCGAAACGTTGCCCGCACTCAATGTGTTGGCTGAAACAGCAGGTCTGAGCCCGTTTCATTTTCATCGGGTGTTCAAAGCCGCGACGGGGCTGACGCCCAAAGGTTACGCAGCGGCTCATCGCTCACGCCGAGTGCGTGAACGTCTGGCGGACGGCGGTTCAGTGACCGACGCGTTGTACGATGCCGGCTTCAATTCCAACAGCCGCTTCTATGAGGCCGCCGATCAGTTGCTGGGCATGAAGCCCGGCGATTACCGCGCTGCCGGGCAGAACAACGACATTCGTTTCGCCGTCGGGCAATGCTCGCTCGGGGCCATTCTGGTAGCACGAAGCGAACGCGGGGTTTGTGCGATCCTGCTGGGTGACGATCCGCACCAACTGGTGTGCGACCTGCAGGACCAATTCCGCAAAGCCAATCTGATTGGTGCCGATTCCGGGTTTGAGCAGTTGATCGCCAAAGTCGTAGGGTTTATCGAGGCCCCGGCCATTGGCCTGGACCTGCCGCTGGACGTACGCGGCACGGCGTTCCAAGAACGGGTGTGGCAGGCGCTGCGGGAAATCCCGGTTGGCAGCACCGCCAGTTATGCCGAGATTGCCCAACGCATCGGCGCACCGACGTCGATGCGCGCCGTGGCTCAGGCCTGCGGCGCGAACCGCTTGGCCGTGGCGATCCCTTGCCACCGCGTGGTTCGCAGCGATGGCAATCTTTCCGGGTATCGCTGGGGCGTCGAGCGTAAACGGCAACTGCTTGAGCGCGAGACGCAGCCTTAGTGCACGCCGATGTAGACCGACACTGATTCGGGGCCGGTGTAGGCCTCGAAGTCAGTGACGAATCGGCGCTGGATCTGCGGATTGGATTCGAAGAAGCTCCAGACTTTGCCCCACGTCGAGATCACTGCGTCAGGCAATGGCCCCTGCGCTTCGAAGACCAGGTAGTCGCCGTCTTCGATGACTATCGACTCAAATCCCTCGGCCGGATTATTGACCGCGACGCCGGCCGTGACATCGAATTGTCCCGAAGCATCCGACTCGTAAGCCGAGTACACGCCATAAACCGGCGAACCGGTTTGTTTGCCGGGAATTTCTTCGGCCAGACCTTTACTGAAAAACTCACCCCACATCGGGCCGATTTTCGCTGTATCGGGTGTGTGTTCGGCTGCGTTGGTCGTGCGTACGCGCACGCCTGAAACCGTGAACGATTCGATCTGTTGCCGTTTCAAATCCATTGAAAGTGCCACTCCCTCTATAGAAGTGCGGCCGCACAGAGCCGCAATGGCGCTCACTTTGTCAGCGATTGACGTCAACCACAACCCGTCCGCGAAGTTGCCCGGCGAGCAATTTCGGTGCGGCATCGATGACATCGCTCAGAGCGATCTCATGGCTGATCAATGGCAACAAGGCGAAGTTCAGATCGCTGGCCAACCGATCCCATGCTTGCAGGCGGCGCGCCTTGGGCTGGGTCACGCTGTTGATGCCGGCCAAGGTGACACCGCGCAAAATGAACGGTGCAACCGATGCGGGGAAATCCATGCCCTGAGCCAGGCCGCACGCAGCCACCGTGCCTTCCGCGCGCGTACTGGCACAGGCGTTGGCCAGCGTGTGGCTGCCGACCGAGTCGATCACCGCCGCCCAGCGCTCCTTGGCCAGCGGTTTGCCCGGCTCGGACAGGGTTGCGCGATCAATGATTTCAGCGGCGCCCAATTGCTTCAGATATTCGTGCTCGGACACCCTGCCCGTGGACGCCACCACGCGATAGCCGAGCTTGCTCAACAGGGCGATGGCGAAGCTGCCGACACCGCCATTCGCGCCGGTCACCAGCACCTCGCCCTGCTCCGGCGTCACGCCGTTACGTTCCAGCGCCAGAATGCACAACATGGCGGTGTAACCGGCCGTGCCGATAGCCATGGCCTGTGCGGGAGAGAATGCCTTGGGCAGCGGAATCAGCCAGTCGCCGTTGAGCCGGGCTTTTTGCGCCAGACCGCCCCAATGACTCTCGCCCACGCCCCAGCCGTTGAGCAGCACCTGATCGCCGACCTTATAGTCAGGGTGCGAACTGACCTCGACAGTGCCTGCCAGATCGATCCCCGGCACCAATGGAAACTTGCGCACCACCGGGCTGCTGCCGGTAATCGCCAGCCCATCCTTGAAATTCAGCGTGCTGTAGGCGACGCGCACCGTCACATCGCCTTCGGGCAACTGTTCTTCGTTGATCTGTTGCAGAGTGGCGCGATAACCGCTGTCGTCTTTATTGATCAAAATACCGTTGAACATGATGGGCTCTCGTGGATGGATTGCAGGGGGCATGCCATTCAAATATCACATCGCAACACGTTGCCACACTCGACTTTCCGCCAATCCCGGAATTCACCGAGTGTTTCCCGTGGTCTCGGCCATTCCTTTGGCGGCGGCGGAGTTGGCCTCCATCGGCGCTGACAGCCAGCACCGCGCGGTGTTCTGAATTTCAGAGTGGCCCTGAGTCCGGTTTTACTGTTAAAAAACCGGCTCTGCCTCCCTGCCCCCGCTTCATCGTTCGGAGTACCGCTTCAATGAGCCAATGGCCAGACACCCGCATTCTCGATCTGCTCGGTATTGAACTGCCGATCATCCAGGGCCCGATGGCCGGTGCCACGAATTCTTCCATGGTAATCGCCGTGTGCAACGCCGGTGGCCTGGGTTCGATGCCGGCGGCGATGCTGAGCATTGAACAACTGCGTGAAGAGCTGAAGACGATTCGCGCCCACACCGACAAGCCCTTCAACGTGAACTTCTTCTGCCATCAGCCACCCGCCGCCGATGAGCAACGCGCGATTGAGTGGAAGAACCTGCTCGAGCCGTACTATCGCGAATTGGGCGTCGACTTCGATGCACCGACTCCGGTGTCCAATCGGGCGCCATTTGATGCGGCAGCGTGCGAGTTACTGGAAGAGTTTCGGCCAGAGGTGGTGAGCTTCCATTTCGGTCTGCCGGAAAAATCCCTGCTTGATCGAGTCAAGGCGACCGGCGCGAAAATCCTTTCATCTGCTACCACCGTCGATGAGGCTATCTGGCTGGAACAGAACGGCTGCGACGCGATTATCGCCATGGGCTATGAGGCTGGCGGCCATCGAGGAATGTTTCTCAGTGATGATTTGAGCCGCCAGGTCGGCACGTTTGCGCTGGTGCCGCAGATCGTCGACGCGGTCAACGTACCGGTAATTGCCGCTGGCGCGATTGCCGATGCTCGAGGCGTAGCCGCGGCATTCATGCTGGGCGCCTCGGCGGTACAGGTCGGTACCGCGTACCTGTTCACCCCGGAAGCGAAAATCAGCGCGTCGCATCACAAGGCGCTGCGCACGGCCAAGGACAGTGAAACAGCCGTCACCAATATTTTCACCGGACGCCCGGCGCGGGGTATTCTCAACCGCGTGATGCGCGAACTCGGCCCGATGTCGCCGAAAGCGCCGGCATTTCCTTTGGCCGGTGGTGCGCTGATGCCGCTGCGAGCGAAAGATGATGCGCAATTTGCCAACCTTTGGGCCGGCCAGGCTTTCACGCTGGGCCGGGATCTGAGCAGCGCCGAACTGACTCGGCAGTTGGCCGACGGGGCGTTGGCGAAGCTGACGCGCCGTTGAAATCGAACAGGGTGAGGACAAAATGCCTCACCCTATTTTTTGCCAGCACTTCCTGTTTGGCGGCATTTCGCTATATATTTCTCTATATAGCGATTTCACCCCTCGCATAGGCAGCCCACCTCCAACAATAACTGCCGCCTGCACCTGCCAACAACGGAGCCGTTACATGACCATTCGTGCCTCACGTTTTGCCCCTACCTGCCTGGCCTCTTTGCTCGCCGTATTCGCGATCGGCGCTGCCCAGGCCGATGAAGTGCAGGTGGCTGTTGCTGCCAACTTCACCGCACCGATCCAGGCCATTGCCGCCGACTTCGAGAAAGACACCGGTCACAAACTGGTCGCAGCCTTCGGCGCCACCGGCCAGTTCTACACCCAGATCAAGAACGGCGCACCGTTCGAAGTGTTCCTCTCGGCTGACGACACCACCCCGGAAAAACTCGAAAAAGAAGGCGATACCGTCAAGGGCTCGCGCTTCACTTACGCCATCGGCACCCTCGCGCTGTGGTCGGCCAAGGACGGTTACGTCGATGCCAAAGGTGAAGTTTTGAAGAAGAACGAGTACCAGCACCTGTCCATTGCCAACCCGAAAGCCGCGCCTTATGGCCTGGCCGCCACGCAAGTGCTGGAAAAACTGAAGCTGACCGAAGCCACCAAAGCGAAGATCGTTGAAGGCCAGAACATCACTCAGGCCTACCAGTTCGTCTCCACCGGCAACGCCGAGCTGGGTTTCGTGGCGCTGTCGCAGATCTACAAGGACGGCAAAGTCACCAGCGGTTCGGCGTGGATCGTGCCAGCCAGCATGCACGACCCGATCAAACAGGACGCGGTCATCCTCAACAAAGGCAAGGACAACGCTGCAGCCAAGGCGCTGGTTGAATACCTCAAAGGCCCGAAAGCCGCTGCGGTGATCAAGTCTTACGGTTACCAACTCTAAATGTCGCTGACGAGTGCCGATTTCGCGGCGATCTGGCTGACCCTGAAACTGGCGTCTCTGACCACTGCGATCCTGTTGGTTGTCGGCACTCCGATTGCCCTGTGGCTGTCGCGCGCCCGCTCATGGTTGCGCGGCCCGATCGGGGCCATCGTCGCCCTCCCCCTTGTGTTGCCACCAACCGTCATCGGCTTTTATCTATTGCTGATGATGGGGCCGCACGGTTTCCTCGGCCAGTTCACTCAGTGGCTGGGCCTTGGCACCTTGACGTTCAGTTTCACCGGACTGGTGATCGGTTCGGTGATCTATTCCATGCCGTTCGTGGTGCAACCGTTGCAAAACGCGTTCTCGGCGATCGGTACTCGCCCACTGGAAGTGGCCGCGACATTACGCGCCAATCCGTGGGACACCTTTTTCAGCGTGATTCTGCCGCTGGCTCGCCCCGGTTTTATCACCGCGGCCATTCTCGGCTTCGCGCACACCGTCGGTGAGTTCGGCGTGGTGCTGATGATCGGCGGCAATATTCCCGACAAGACCCGTGTCGTCTCTGTACAAATCTACGACCACGTCGAAGCGATGGAATATGCCCAGGCTCACTGGCTGGCTGGCGCGATGCTGGTGTTTTCGTTTCTGGTGTTGCTGGCGCTGTACTCCAGCCGCAAGACCCGCACGAGCTGGAGCTGATTGATGATCGATGCACGTCTGCAACTTGCTTATTCAGGCTTCAGCCTGGATGTTGACCTGCATGTGCCGGGGCGTGGCGTCACCGCGCTGTTCGGCCACTCTGGCTCCGGCAAAACCACTTGCCTGCGCTGCATTGCCGGTCTTGAACGTGCCGAACATGGCTTTATCCGGATCAACGATGAAGTCTGGCAAGACAGCGACAAGGGCATTTTTGTCCCGCCGCACAAACGCGCACTGGGCTACGTGTTTCAAGAAGCCAGTTTGTTTGCACATTTGTCGGTCCTCGCCAATCTGCAGTTCGGCCTCAAGCGCATCGCCAGATCCGAGCGGCGGGTCGACCTGGCGCAAGCCACCGAACTGTTGGGCATCGGCCATTTGCTTGAGCGTCATCCGCAACATCTGTCCGGCGGCGAGCGTCAGCGCGTCGGCATCGCTCGGGCACTGCTGACCAGCCCGAAACTGCTGTTGATGGACGAGCCACTGGCGGCGCTCGACAGTCAGCGCAAAAACGAAATCCTGCCGTATCTGCAACGTCTGCATGACGAACTGGATATTCCGGTGTTGTATGTCAGCCATGCGCAGGATGAAGTCGCGCGCCTGGCCGATCATCTGGTGTTACTGAGCGATGGCAAGGCTTTGGCCAGTGGCCCGATCGGCGAAACCCTCGCCCGTCTCGATCTGCCAATGGCGATGGGGGATGACGCCGGCGTGATCATCGAGGGCCAGGTCAGTGCCTACGATGCGGATTACCAGTTGTTGAGCCTGCAACTGCCGGCCACCGAAATGAACATCCGCGTGACCCACGAACCCATGTCGGTCGGCCAGGCCTTGCGTTGCAAGGTACACGCGCGAGATATCAGCCTGAGCCTGCAAAACAGCGAGTTCAGCAGCATCCTCAATCGTCTGCCGGTCACGGTGGTCAGCGAGCAGGCGGCAGACAATGCCGCCCATGTGCTGATCCGCCTCGACGCTGGCGGCACGCCGCTGCTGGCGCGCATCACGCGGTTCTCCCGCGATCAACTGGGCGTGCATCCGGGCCAGCAACTCTGGGCGCAAATCAAGGCTGTGGCGGTACTCGCTTAAATTATTCGGCACGACGGCGTGGGTGTGCGGTCAATCGTTTTACAGACTGCCGCCATCCAAGGAAGCTGCCATGCCCGACACCGAGCTGACCGACGCCCTGCCATCCGATCTGCATTACGTCGATGACACGCAGCCCGGTATCACCCGCAAAAAGCTGCGCGGCAAATTCAACTATTTTGAACCGTCGGGTCAGCGCATTACCGATGCGGACGAAATCAAACGCATCAACGCCCTCGCGGTGCCACCGGCCTATACCGATGTGTGGATTTGCCCGGACCCGCGCGGTCATCTGCAAGCCACCGGGCGCGATGCTCGCGGTCGCAAGCAATATCGCTATCACGCGCGCTGGCGTGAAGTGCGCGATGCCGATAAATACTCGCGGCTGCGCGAGTTCGGCCTCGCGTTACCGAAGCTGCGCAAGCAATTGGAAGCGCTGCTGGCGGCGCCCGGTTTCAGTCGCGACAAAGTCATGGCCACGGTGATTACCCTGCTCGACGCCACTCTGATCCGGGTCGGCAATACGCAGTATGCGCGGGACAACCGTTCTTACGGCCTGACCACCCTGCGCAGTCGCCATGTCGAGGTCAACGGCAGCGCGATTCTGTTCCAGTTCCGCGGCAAGAGTGGCATCGAACACCAGATCACCGTGAAGGATCGCCGTCTGGCACGCATCATCAAGCGCTGCCTGGAGCTTCCCGGTCAGAACCTGTTTCAGTATCTGGATGAACATGGCGAACGGCACACCGTCAGCTCTTCCGACGTCAACACGTACCTGCAAACCCTGACCGGCGCCGACTTTACCGCCAAGGACTATCGCACCTGGGCCGGAAGTGCCCTGGCATTGGCGGTTTTACGCGAACTCAAACATGAGTCCGAGACCGAAGCCAAACGGCATGTCGTGGAAATGGTCAAAAGCGTGGCCAAGCAGCTGGGCAACACGCCGGCGGTATGTCGCAAGTGCTACATCCACCCGGCCGTGGTGGAAAAATTCATGCTCGGTGCCCTCGCCGAATTACCACGCCCCCGCATGCGCAAAGGCCTGCGCGCTGAGGAAGTGGCACTGGCGATGTTTCTTGAACGAATGAGTGAAGTGACCGACGCGACTTGATCGACAGCGCTTCGTCCTCTAGGCTAGCAACCTTTCCCTCCTCAGGATGATCGCAGAAGTGAACAACCCGGCTCTCTGAAAATGTAATCGCGACAAGCCGCTCAATGGCACTTGTCAGTTTTCACGACATTTTTCCGGAGGTGCCGATGACTCACGTCTCGCGTACGCCTGCACTCGTCTCCCTGAATCAAACGGGTTTTCAATTCGCCAACGGCCAGACGATTTTCAATGCACTGAATCTGAACTTCGATTATCTGCCAACCGCCATCGTCGGTCGCAACGGCATCGGCAAAAGCGTGCTCGCACGACTGATAGCCGGAAAGTTGCAGCCTACCGCCGGCACAGTGGTGAATTCGGCTTCGGTGAGTTACGTATCGCAAGCCTTCGTGACCACACCCGGGCAAACGGTGGCAGAGGCAATAGGCGCGGCGCCGATACTCGCGGCGTTGGAGCGACTTAACCTGGGCTGCGCCAGTGCCGATGATTTTGACCTTATTGGTGAGCGCTGGGATTTGCCGGATCGCTTGCGGCAGTTACTGGATGACGCCGGGCTACCCCACATCGCGGCTACCGATCTGACCTTGGCGCTCAGCGGCGGCCAGCAGGCCAGGATCGCTCTGATCGGCGCGTTGTTGAGTCAAGCGCAGTTACTGGTGCTGGATGAGCCGACCAATCATCTCGACAGCGATGGTCGCCAATGGCTGATGAGCACGCTTGCAGCATGGCGCGGTGGACTGATCGTCGTCAGCCATGATCGGCAGTTGCTGGAACGAATGCAGCGAATCGTCGAGCTCACACCTTTGGGCGCGACGGTTTTCACCGGGAGCTATTCAGAATTCACGCAGCAGCGCCGAACCCACCGGGCAGCGGCGCAAGCACAACTTGATCAAGCCCGCGCCGAACGCCAACGCGAACGTTCACGGCTGCAGCGCGAGCACGATACGATCCAGCGCCATGCCGCCGGCAGCCGACGTAATGCGCAAACTGCTAATGTTGCCGGCTTTGAGCGGGCGGCGATGAAAGCCGCCGCGAGGGAGATCATGGGGCACGTTCGCCTCGGCCATCAGGCACGCAAAACCGATCTGGACGCCCGCGTGCGTGACGCCTACGCACACGTCGAGCCTGACAACGAGGTCTTGATCAACCTGCCGGGCAGCGTTGTCCCGAGTGCCCGGCAAATCTGCACGCTGCTCGATGCCTGCCTGCCGTGGCTACCGCACGACGCACCCTCGACCCGGCTGAACCTCGCCATCCACGGGCCGATGCGCATTGCCGTCAGCGGCCCCAATGGTTGCGGCAAATCAACCCTGCTGAACATGCTCGCCGGTGAGCTGACGCCGGTGTCAGGTGAGTGCATGACTCACGTGCCGTTTGCTTTTCTCGATCAGCAACTAACGCTACTGGATGATCGGACATCCATCGTTGAACAACTACAAGCGCAGCAAACGCCGTTGGACGAAGGCACCTTGCGCAGTTATCTCGCACACCTGCAACTGAACGCGCAGCGCGTCACCCTGCCCTGCGCATTGCTCAGTGGCGGTGAACGCTTGAAAGCCGCTCTAGCCTTGGCGTTGTGGCGTCAGGTGCCGGCGCAATTGTTACTGCTTGATGAGCCGACCAATCATCTTGACCTGGCATCGGTAGAAGCTTTCGAACAGGCCTTGCAGACATTTCCCGGCGCAATTGTCGCGGTTTCCCACGACCAGGCGTTTCTACGCGCGTTAAACCCGACCCATGATTTGCATTGGCATGCCGGAGGCTGGAACTTGCAACCGACGAGTTGACCTGTCTATTTTTTGCACGATTGCAGAGGGCTTCTATAGTTGATGTGACACGAATCAGTTGCGGTGACGCCATGGAAGACATTTTCGTCGTGAAGCGTTGCAACAAGATCATCATTCACGGTCGACGCGCCAGTGACAGCCAGCATGATCCCGCTGAAGCCATTGGCTGGTTCCGCATTTGCGATACACGCACAAATGGTTTCATCGGTGATGGCTACGACGCCGAAGAGGATGCGCGATGCGAATGCAATCGGCTCAACGCAGTCAGTTCACCCATACCGGCCCGCGAGTCTTCCGGCTGATGCCAAACAGAAGCGGGTCTATACTGAAACCAGCTGAAGGAGCAGCGCCCCAACGGCAGAAGGCTCGCAACTCGCGGGCTTTTTGCTGCCGCTCAGCGGTTTCATTGAACGGAGGTGTTCCATGTCCGAAAAAGAGTCCATCACCACCCTCCTCACCCTGCTCGACGCCCGGCAGGCGCGACTCGCAGCTGCCTGCAAAGAGATCGCCGACTGGGTTGACCACCAAGGCGGGCACCCGACCGCCCTGCGCATCCGTGATCGCCTGAATGACATCGAGAAGGATGCCCCGCTGATTCGCAACACACTGTCGGCGCTTAAACCTGTCGATCGGCCGTTGCCTCGATTCAGATAACGCCGGTCTCGGAAGTTATGAGCGGTGGCACAAGCGTCACCGCGATGTTGCCTGTGCGGCATTTTCTTGTTCTGGCTGCAATGACGGATTTCCTTTCACATAACCATCACATCTGTGCGCATACATTGGAATGACTCCTTTGCGCATTACCTCTCTAACCCGCCCGCATGCGGGTGTTTTTTTGTGTGCCTGACCAGTCGCAGAACGGTGCTGTAACCGAACTGTCAAACGTTTACATGTCGCGAAGGAGACATTTCATGGTTACCCACTTCAGCGTCGATGGGCATCTGGCCTGCGGCCATAAAGGCAAACAACTCACGTCGAGCAAAGAACTCAATCGCGTGAAATGCCGCAGTTGCCGTAATACCGACGCCTTCAATCAGGCAAGAAAAGATCAACGCAATGCGGCTCGACGCATCGCACGGCAAGCAAAAACCTCTCACGGCCCAGCGAACTGGCGGAATGAATGGATCGAGCGATTGAGTGCAATGGCAGGGCTCCAGCGCTTGCCTCGAGGCTTTTCCGGGCAGGCGTTTGTTTGAATCTGCTTGAAGAAACTTTCCTGCGGGCAAAACAAAACCCCAACTGCTTTCGCAATTGGGGTTTCGGAATTTAATCTTGACGATGACCTACTCTCACATGGGGAAACCCCACACTACCATCGGCGATGCATCGTTTCACTGCTGAGTTCGGGATGGGATCAGGTGGTTCCAACGCTCTATGGTCGTCAAGAAATTCGGGTACTGAGTCGTGGCCAGATGGCCTCGCTTCAGCAAATTGGGTATGTGACAGCTGTCGGTGTTTGTGAACATCGAACTTTCGGTTCGTTTCGTCTTCACACACCGCAATCTGGTGCTCTTTCGCCTTTCAGCTCGAAGCAAGCAAATTGCTTGGGTGTTATATGGTCAAGACTCACGGGCAATTAGTATTGGTTAGCTCAACGCCTCACAGCGCTTACACACCCAACCTATCAACGTCGTAGTCTTCGACGGCCCTTCAGGGAACTCAAGGTTCCAGTGAGATCTCATCTTGAGGCAAGTTTCCCGCTTAGATGCTTTCAGCGGTTATCTTTCCCGAACATAGCTACCCGGCAATGCCACTGGCGTGACAACCGGAACACCAGAGGTTCGTCCACTCCGGTCCTCTCGTACTAGGAGCAGCCCCTCTCAAATCTCAAACGTCCACGGCAGATAGGGACCGAACTGTCTCACGACGTTCTAAACCCAGCTCGCGTACCACTTTAAATGGCGAACAGCCATACCCTTGGGACCGGCTTCAGCCCCAGGATGTGATGAGCCGACATCGAGGTGCCAAACACCGCCGTCGATATGAACTCTTGGGCGGTATCAGCCTGTTATCCCCGGAGTACCTTTTATCCGTTGAGCGATGGCCCTTCCATACAGAACCACCGGATCACTAAGACCTACTTTCGTACCTGCTCGACGTGTCTGTCTCGCAGTCAAGCGCGCTTTTGCCTTTATACTCTACGACCGATTTCCGACCGGTCTGAGCGCACCTTCGTACTCCTCCGTTACTCTTTAGGAGGAGACCGCCCCAGTCAAACTACCCACCATACACTGTCCTCGATCCGGATAACGGACCTGAGTTAGAACCTCAAAGTTGCCAGGGTGGTATTTCAAGGATGGCTCCACGCGAACTGGCGTCCACGCTTCAAAGCCTCCCACCTATCCTACACAAGCAAATTCAAAGTCCAGTGCAAAGCTATAGTAAAGGTTCACGGGGTCTTTCCGTCTAGCCGCGGATACACTGCATCTTCACAGCGATTTCAATTTCACTGAGTCTCGGGTGGAGACAGCGCCGCCATCGTTACGCCATTCGTGCAGGTCGGAACTTACCCGACAAGGAATTTCGCTACCTTAGGACCGTTATAGTTACGGCCGCCGTTTACCGGGGCTTCGATCAAGAGCTTCGCGTTAGCTAACCCCATCAATTAACCTTCCGGCACCGGGCAGGCGTCACACCCTATACGTCCACTTTCGTGTTTGCAGAGTGCTGTGTTTTTAATAAACAGTCGCAGCGGCCTGGTATCTTCGACCGGCATGAGCTTACGGAGCAAGTCCTTCACCCTCACCGGCGCACCTTCTCCCGAAGTTACGGTGCCATTTTGCCTAGTTCCTTCACCCGAGTTCTCTCAAGCGCCTTGGTATTCTCTA